>DASCQM010000012.1:0-267629 GCA_036013055.1 Dehalococcoidia bacterium
TCGACATCGAGCTGATCACACCGGTTGCGGTGGAAGAGGGGCTGCGCTTCGCAATCCGCGAGGGTGGCCGCACCGTCGGCGCTGGCGTCGTCACCTCTATCACTGAGTAACAACAACCACACCGACTAGCTGAGACCAGGGCAGACAGGAACAGGCGGAACCGGGACAGATGCCACAACAGAACATACGCATCCGCCTCAAGGCATACGACCACCGCGTGCTCGATCGCTCTGCGCAGCAGATCGTCGAGGCCGCGGAGCGTACCGGCGCGGTCGTCGCAGGCCCCGTGCCGCTGCCGACACGGATTCGGAAGTACACCGTGATCCGGTCGCCGTTCAAGCACAAGGACTCCCAGGAGCACTTTGAGTCGCGTACGCACAAGCGACTGATCGACATCCTGGAGCCGACATCCCGAACTGTGGACACGCTGATGCGGCTACAACTGCCGTCCGGCGTCGACATCGAAATCAAGCTGTAAGGCGGAGACGACCATGACCGTCGGCATGCTCGGACGCAAGGTAGGCATGATGCGCCTCTACGACGGCAACGGCCGCGTGCGCCCCGTGACGGCCGTTGAGCTTGGTCCGAACCTCGTGACCCAGATTCGCTCCACCGATCGCGACGGCTATTCCGCGATTCAGGTGGGCTTCAGCGGCGACCGTAAGCGGATGACCCGCCCGGAGCGCGGCCACCTGCAGCAGGCGGGCATCGATCAGACGCTGACGATGCTGCGCGAAGTCGAGACGGATGGCACCGAGTTCACGCTCGGGCAGGAGATCCGCGTCGACGCGTTCACGCCCGGAGAGTTCGTCGATGTTACTGCCACGTCGAAGGGGCGAGGATTCGCCGGCGGCATGCGTCGCTGGAACTTCCGCGGTGCCCCGGCCACTCACGGCGGGAAGAAGCCTCGCAGCCCCGGCTCGGTCGGCGCAGGTACGTACCCCGGCAAGACGTGGAAAGGCCAGAAGATGGCGGGGCACATGGGTGCCCGGCGCAAGACCGTCCGCAACCTGCTTGTCGTGCTGATCGACCCCACCCGCAACTTGCTGATGATCCAGGGCTCCGTGCCCGGTCCGAACGGTGGCCTCGTCCAGGTGAACATGGCGTCGCGTCCAGCGCTCGCCGACTTCGAGCCGCCAGCCGCGTTCGCGCCGCCCGAGGGCTACGACGAACTGATCGCCGCCGACGAGGCAGAGGCCATCGACGACGAGGCGACTGACGCCGCAGTCGATGGCGAAGCGACCGCCGAAGACACAGTCGACGACGCACCTGCCGAGGAAGCCACTGACGACGCCACAGACGACGCGGCTCCAACCGATGACTCGACCGCGGAAGCCGCGGAAGCGACCGACGCGCCTGCTGACGATGACACTGACGCGGATTCCGACGAAGCCGACGATGACGCCGCCGACGAAGAAGAGAAGTCCGAATGAAGCTCGACGTAACCGACGCAGCGGGCAAAGCCCAGACCGCCATCGACGTCGATGACGCAGTGTTCGGCATCGAGCCGAACGACGCCGTCGTGCACCAGACGCTGGTCGCCCAGCTCGCGGCACGCCGTGCCGGTACGGCCGGGACCAAGACGCGCTCTCAGGTGCGCGGCTCAACCCGCAAGATCCGACGCCAGAAGGGCCTCGGCATGGCGCGCATGGGCACCAACCGCTCGCCGATCCGCCGTGGTGGTGGCGTCGCCTTCGGTCCCTCGCCGCGCTCCTACGTGAAGAAGCTGCCGAAGCGCATGCGACGGCTTGCCATCCGTTCCGTGCTCGCCTCGCGCGCTGCTGGAGATCGCCTCAAGGTCGTTGACGACCTCGGGCTCGATGAGCCATCGACGAAGGCCGCCTCCGCACTGCTCGCTGGCATTGGCATCGAGCGTTCCGCGCTGATCATCACTGCGACTTCCGACCGCAACGTGCTGCTCTCCGCTCGCAATGTGCCCGGCGCCAAGGTGACGCCCGCGGACACGCTGAACGTCGCCGACATGCTCGCGCACCACTCGTTGGTGCTGACCATCGACGCAGTGCGGCGCATCGAAGAGCTCTGGGGTGGCGACCGCGTGAGCGGCCGCCCGCGACAGCAGCCAGCAGCGGTAGAGGGGTAGGCGCACATGCCGAAGGCACTCCACGCCTACGAGGTTCTGCGACGTCCGATCGTCACGGAGAAGAGCACCATGCTCGCCGCGCAGGGCAAATACGTCTTTGAGGTCGCGATGCACGCCAACAAGCCGCAGATCAAGGAAGCGGTTCAGCTTGCCTTCGACGTCGAGGTGAAGTCCGTGAACACCGCGGTCGTGCGCGGCAAGGTGCGCAGCTTCGGACGGCAGAAGGCCTCGAACCCACACGACTGGAAGAAGGCCATCGTCACGCTCGCTGCTGGCGAAACCATCGAATTCTTCGGGGCGGTCTAACAATGCCAATCCGCAACTTCAAGCCAACATCGCCGGGGCGTCGCAACGCCAGCGGGTTCACCTTCGAGGAGATCACCAAGAAGAAGCCCGAGAAGCGGCTCACCGTCACCAAGAAGAAGCGTGCCGGCCGCGGCAACTCCGGACGCATCTCCATCCGCCATCGTGGCGGTGGCAATAAGCGACGTGTCCGCCTGATCGACTTCAAGCGCGACAAGGAGGGCGTGCCGGGTCGCGTTGCAGCGATCGAGTACGACCCCGGTCGTAGCGCCCGCATCGCGCTGATCTTCTACGCCGACGGTGAAAAGCGGTACATCGTTGCGCCCGACGGCCTCGCCGTCGACGACCGCATCGTCGCCGCGTCGGATGCACCGATCGAGCTGGGCAACACGCTCCCGCTCTCGGAGATTCCCACCGGTACGCTCGTCCACAACGTCGAATTGCAGCCGGGACGTGGCGGCCAGCTCGGCCGCTCCGCCGGCTCAGGCATCCAGGTGATGGCGAAGGACAGCGGCTACGTGCTGCTGCGCATGCCGTCCGGCGAGATGCGGCAGGTGCTGGAGCGCTGCAAGGCGACGATCGGCACCGTTGGCAACCCGGAGCACCAGCAGGTAAAGCTCGGAAAGGCGGGGCGCAAGCGTCATCGCCGCCGCCGCCCGCAGGTGCGCGGTTCAGCGATGAACCCGAACGACCACCCGCACGGCGGTGGCGAGGGCAAGGCCCCGATCGGTATGCCCGGACCAAAGACCCCGTGGGGGAAGCCCGCGCTCGGCTACCGAACGCGTCGCAACAAGCGCACTTCGAAGTTCATCGTCCGCCGTCGCGGACGCGGGCGGAGGTAGCCCATGTCTCGTTCAACGAAGAAGGGGCCGCATGTCAGCGAGAAGCTCATGCGCCAGGTCGAGGCCGTGCAGGCGTCTGGCCGCAAGGAAGTGATCCGCACGTGGTCACGCTCGTCCACGATCATGCCGGAGATGGTCGGTCTCACGATCGGCGTTCACGACGGTCGACGACATATTCCAGTCTTCTGCACCGAGAACATGGTCGGCCACAAGCTCGGCGAATTTGCATTCACCCGCACGTTCCGCGGTCACCGCGGGCGCAGTGAGAGCACCTCAAGGACCGTCTAGATGGAAGTACGAGCACGCGCCGCCAATCAGCCGATCTCACCGCGCAAGGTGAGGTTGGTGCTGGCCATGGTTCGTGGCCTGCCCGTAGGGGAGGCCCTGGCGCGGCTTGAGTTCATGCCGCAGCGCGCGGCACGCATCGTCGCCGGTACCGTGAAATCGGCCGTTGCGAACGCTGAGAACAACTACGAGCTGAACCCGGACCGGCTGGTCATCAAGTCGGCCACGGCCGGCGATGCCCGCATGCTGAAGCGGTTTCGCGCGCGTTCGCGTGGCCGGGTCAGCCCGCTGCTGAAGCGATACAGCCACATCGAGATCATTGTCGAAGGTGACGAGGGGTTCTAATGGGCAGAAAAGTACATCCCTACGGATTCCGCGTCGGCATCACGCGCGACTGGCAGTCCAAGTGGTTCAGCGAGCGCGACTACACCGAGTTGCTGCACGAGGACCTGCGCATGCGGCACCTTGTGATGGACGAGCTGGCGGACGCCGGCATCTCGCAAGTCTTGATCGACCGCAACGCGAACCAGCTCACGCTGACCGTGAAGACGGCCAAGCCCGGCATCGTGATCGGCCGAGGCGGCGCGAACGCCGACCGGCTGCGCGCGATTCTGCAGGCCGCCGCGCCGGACAAGCGCGTGCGACTGAACATTGAAGAGATCGCCGTCCCCGAGCTGGACGCCTACTTGGTTGCGCGCTCCGTCGCCGACCAGCTTGAGCGCCGCGTCGCCTTCCGACGTGCGATGAAGCAGGGCGTGCAGCGCACGATGCAGCGCGGTGCCCTCGGCTGCCGCGTACGCGTCGGCGGTCGCCTTGGCGGCACCGAGATGTCGCGAGCGGAGCACGAGATGCAGGGCCGCGTGCCGCTACACACGATCCGCGCGGACATCGACTACGGGCTGGCCGAGGCGAAGACGACCTTCGGCGTGATCGGCGTGAAGTGCTGGATCTACCGCGGCGACATCGCCGCTGACGAGACGCCATTCGCCCTCGCGGCCGCCGAGATCACGGAGTCTTAGCGCCATGCTGCTACCGCGACGAACCAAGTACCGGAAGCAGTTCCGCGGCAAGCGCCGTGGTGCCGCGCATCGCGGCAATACCGTCGCGTTCGGCGAGTACGGCCTACAGTCGCAGACCAACGGCTGGGTCGAATCGAAGCAGATCGAGTCCGCGCGACGCGCGATCACCGGTTCGCTGAAGCGTGGTGGGAAGGTCTGGATCCGGGTCTTTCCGGACAAGCCTGTCTCATCCAAGCCCGTCGAGACCCGCATGGGCAAAGGCAAGGGCGCGGTTGACCGCTGGGTCGCCGTCGTCCGACGTGGCCGCATGATGTTCGAGATCGCCGGCGTGCCGGAAGATGCCGCGCGCGAGGCGCTGCGACGTGCCAGCCACAAGCTCTCGGTGAAGACGAAGATCGTGACGCGAGAGGAGCGATTCTAATGGCTTCTGCCGCTGAGACCGTCGAACTGCGCGCGATGGATGACGACGCCCTGGCGACTGAGATGCACGACGCGCACCAATCGCTCTTCAACCTGCGTTTCCAGGCAGCGACGCAGCAACTCGCCGACAACTCCCAGATCGCCAAGACGCGCAGGCGCATCGCGCGCATTCGCACGCTGCTGACGGAGCGCGACATTCTCGCCGAAGCCGACGCGCTGGTATCGGCAGATCAGACCGACGAGCCTGCGGCAGCCGACGAGTCCGCGGCAGCCGATGAAGCAGCAGCCGATGACGGCAACGAAGAAGACGAAGCAGACGGAGATAGCGAATGACGACCGAACCGGTAGCGGTCAATCGCAAGCAACGCGTCGGCATGGTGGTCTCAGACCACGGTGAAAAGACGATCATCGTGCGGGTTGAGCGCGCCTCGCGGCATCGCATCTACCGCAAGGTGATTCGACGCACGAAGCGGTACCACGTGCACGATGAAGAGAACGTCGCGACCAATGGCGACCTCGTGCGCATCGAAGAGAGCCGCCCGATGAGCCGCACCAAGCGGTGGCGTCTCGTCGAGGTGATGACCGAGCGCGAAGTCGCCGATGTCGCGCCCGAATCGATCGACGTCGATCTCGTCTCCGACGTGCAGCGCAGCGCCGCTCGCGCCGCCGCCGAGGAGGCCGCCGAGAGCGACACTGCAGAGAGCACGAATGACGGTGATGCAGCCGATAGTGCTGCGACCGACGAGGCCGCGCCGGAAGCCGTCGATGATGCTGCGACCGACGATGCTGCGATCGAATCTGAGACTGAAGCTAAGACAGAGACAAGCGACGACGATGATGAGCAGGCCGGTTAGCACATGATCCAGCAAGAATCCCGGCTCAAGGTCGCCGATAACTCCGGCGCGCGCGAGGTGCTCTGCATCCGCGTCCTCGGTGGCACGCGCCGCCGTTACGCGCGCGTGGGCGACACCATCGTCGCCACCGTCAAGGACGCGCAGCCGAATAGCGCCGTCCGCAAGGGCGAGGTTGTGCGCTGCGTGATCGTGCGCACGGCGCAGCCGTTCCAGCGCCCCGATGGCTCCTCGATCCGCTTCGACGAGAACGCGGCCGTGCTGCTCGAGGACGACGATGGCAACCCGCGAGGGACACGCATCTTTGGGCCCGTCGCGCGCGAACTGCGCGACCGCCGCTTCATGCGCATCATCTCGCTCGCCCCGGAGGTGCTGTGATGGCAGCGAAGATTCGGCGCGCCGACACGGTGGAAGTGATGAGCGGTAAGGACCGCGGTGCGCGCGGTGAAGTGCGGCGCATGATCACGGACAAAGAGCGCGTGATCGTCACCGGCGTGAACATCGTGAAGAAGCACCAGCGGCAGCGCAGTGCGACCGAGGCGTCCGAGATCCTCGAGATCGAAGCCCCGCTGCACGTCTCGAACGTGCGGCTCGTTTGCCGCTCCTGCGACGCTGCAGTGCGCGTGGGATTCAGGCTGCTTGAGGATGGCCGCAAGGTGCGGTTCTGCAAGAGCTGTGATGAGGCGGTCGACTGATGACTACTGACACCTCCGCGATGCCACGGATGAAGAAGCAGTTCTTCGACGAAGTCTCAGCGACGCTGAAGACCGAGTTCGGCTACGCCAACCCGATGGAAGTCCCGACGCTCGACAAGATCGGTATCAACATCGGTCTCGGCGAGGCGCTGACGGAGGGTCGCGCGATCGAGTCCGCGGTCTCCGACCTCTCGGCGATCACGGGGCAGCGTCCCGTCGTGACCCGTGCCAAGCGCGCCATCTCCAACTTCAAGCTGCGCGAGGGCAACCCGATCGGCGTGGCGCTCACCCTGCGTGGCGACCGCATGTGGGAGTTCTACGACCGGCTGGTCAACGCCTCGTTGCCGCGCGTTCGCGACTTCCGAGGCGTCTCGGACAGCTCATTCGATGGCCGCGGCAACTACTCGCTGGGCCTCACAGAGCAACTGATCTTCCCGGAAGTCAGCTACGACAACATCGACCGCGTGCGCGGGATGCAGGTGAACATCGTCACCACCGCCCGCAACGACGAAGAGGGGAAGCGGCTGCTTGAGCTACTCGGCATGCCGTTTGTCCGCAGGCAGTAGAGGGAAACGGCATGGCGCGAAAATCGCTCATTGCGAAGGCAAACCGGGACGCGAAGTTCTCCTCACGCAAGGTGAACCGTTGCCCGGTGGTGTGGGCCGACCGCCCTTGCGGGCGGGCGCGCGCATTCATGCGCCACTTCGGCATGTGCCGCATCTGCTTCCGCCGGCTCGCCAGCGAGGGACAGCTCCCGGGAGTGAAGAAGTCGTCATGGTAATCGACCCCACACCCCACACCGAAAGCACGAGGCGGCTGCGATGACGATGACCGACCCCATGGCAGACATGTTCACTCGACTGCGGAACGCGGCGTCGTCGCGGCACGACAGCGTGCGGGTGCCTGCTTCCAACCTCAAGCGCGCCGTCGCGGAGGTCCTCCAGTCGGAGGGCTTCATCCGTAGCTTCTCGGAAGAGGCCGATGGCGCCCGTGACTACATCAACCTCGACATCATGTACGACGGCGACCAGCGTGCCGTGCTCGGCGGCATCCGACGGGTCTCGCGCCCGGGGCTGCGCGTCTACGTCGGCAAGGGAGAGATCCCGCGCGTCTACGGCGGACTCGGGGTAGCGATCATGAGCACGTCGAAAGGCGTGATGTCTGGACGAGATGCCTGGCGCCAGAAGGTTGGCGGCGAGGTTCTCGGGTACGTGTGGTAGCGAGGACGAACTGATGTCGCGTGTAGGCAAGCTCCCGATCCCGATTCCGGGTGGCGTAAATGTCACGATCGGCGCGTCCGATGAGGGCGGCGCCGTCTGCACCGTGAAGGGCCCGGGCGGGCAACTGATTCAGGACATCCACCCGGACGTCAGCGTCACGGTCGATGGCGACAGCGTGGTCGTCACCCGCAAGTCCGACGCGCCGAAGCACCGCGCGCTGCACGGGCTGACGCGCGCGCTGGTGAACAACATGGTTGTTGGCGTGACGGACGGCTTCAAGAAGACGCTTGAGATCGTCGGCACCGGCTACCGCGCGCAGATGCAGGGCCAGTCGCTGCTCCTGAACGTCGGCTTTTCGCACGCGGTCGAGCTCCCACCGCTCGATGGCGCCACCTTCGAGGTGGAGTCGCCCACGCTGGTGCATGTCACCGGCATCGACAAGCAGGTTGTTGGGCAGCAGGCGGCACTGATCCGTCGCGTGCGGCCGCCGGAGCCCTACAAGGGCAAGGGCATTCGTTACCAGGATGAAGTCGTCCGGCGGAAGGCCGGCAAGGCGCGCATCGGCGCGACCGGATAGGGGCGGACCGAATCATGGCCGGGACACACACACGACGTGCCGCACGACTGCGACGTCACAAGCGCCTTCGCAAGAAGGTGCAGGGCACTGCTACGCGCCCCCGGCTCGCGATCTTCCGCTCCGCGCGTCACATCTACGCACAGCTGATCGACGACGCAGCCGGCCAGACCCTGGTCGCGGCCTCCGACATGGAAACCGATCTCCGCGACTCAGGCGCGGATTCAAAGACAGCGATCGCGGCGCGCGTCGGCACGCTCGTCGCGAAGCGCGCAGCCGATGGTGGGCACAAGGCCGTGGTCTTCGACCGCGGCGGGTTCATGTTCGCCGGACGCGTGAAGGCGCTCGCAGAAGCCGCCCGTGAAGAAGGGCTGGAGTTCTAATGACGAATCAGGGAAGCCGCGACCGCCCGCGTCGCCGCGACCGACGTCGTGGCGAAGAGGATGACGGTCCGGAGTTCATTGAGAAGGTTGTTTTCATCAACCGCGTGGCGAAGGTCGTGAAGGGTGGACGGCGGTTCTCCTTCACTGCCGTCGTCGTCGTTGGCGATGGCGCGGGCAAGGTTGGCTACGGCATGGGCCGGGCGAACGAGGTGCCGGAGGCCATTCGCAAGGGCGGCGTGATCGCCCGACGCGCGATGATCACCGTGCCGATGCGTGAAGGCACGCTGGTGCACGAAACGCTGGCGCAGTTCAAGTCTTCCAAGATCGTGATGCGCCCGGCCTCGCCCGGGACGGGCATCATCGCCGGTGGCGCCGTGCGCGCGGTGATGGAAGCGGCCGGGGTACGCGATGTGCTCACCAAGTCGCTCGGCTCGAACACGCCGATCAACGTCGTGCGGGCGACCGTCAATGCGCTTGAGGCGCTGCGACCCCCCGCTGAAGTAGTTGCGAAGCGCCTGGCGCTGCGCGATCAGGCCGCGCAGCAATCTGCTGCCGCGTCCACGTCGTAGGCAGAGGGCGAGCATGGCGAAGCTACTGATCACCTGGAAGAAGTCCGCGATCGGATACGCGAAGGATCAGAAGCTGACGATCCGGGCGCTCGGCCTGAAGCGGCTCCACCACACCGTCGAACACGACGACACACCGAGCATCAGGGGCATGGCCGACAAGGTTCGCCACCTGGTGACGATTGAGGAACAGGACTGATGGACCAGCACACGCTCAAGCAGTCGAAGGGTGCGACCCACGCGCGTAAGCGCCTCGGTCGCGGCGTCGGCTCCGGGCAGGGTCGCAACGCCGGTCGCGGCGTGAAGGGCCAGAAGAAGCGCAGCAAGATCCGCCCCGGCTTCGAGGGTGGTCAGATGCCGCTCGTCCGTCGCATCCGGCACAAGAACGGCTTCCGCAACCCCTTCCGTGTCGAGTACCAGGCCGTGAACCTCAGCCAACTCGCGGAGCGTTTCCCCGCCGGCGCAACCGTCGATGGTGCCGTGCTTGCCGCGCAGCGACTGATCGACGACGCCGAGACGCCGTTCAAGGTGCTCGGAACCGGCGAACTGAGCCACGCGCTGACCGTGACGGCGCCGCGCCTCTCAGCGACCGCGAAGGCAGCGATCACCGCTGCCGGCGGTAGCTTCGAGGAGCTCTCGCCCGCCGTGAAGAAGATTCGCAACCGCATCCACCGTCGTCGTGCCGCCACTGCTGCTGCCGCGCCTGCCATCGACGCCGAGGCTGCCGCTGCCGCTGCTGCCGCCGCCGAAGACGACGATTCCGCTGACAGTGACGACGGAGACGAATAGCTGATGGCACAGTCCGCGCCGCAGTCTACGCGCCCTCGCCTGCTTCAGGCGGGGATCGACGCGTTCTCTCAGCCGGACGTGCGCCGCAAGATCCTCTTCACGATCGCGATGCTGCTCGTCTTCCGCTTTGTCGCACACGTCCCGGTTCCGGGCGTCGAGCGCGAGGCGCTCCAGAGTACCTTCGACGACAACGCGATCCTCGGCTTTCTGAACATCTTCTCGGGCGGTGCGTTGCAGAACATGTCGGTGGCGGCGCTCGGCGTCTACCCGTACATCACCGCCACGATCGTGATGCAGCTCGCCACGCCGCTGATCCCGCGCCTGCAGGCGCTGTCTCAGGAGGGCGAGTCCGGCCGCCAGCGCATCCAGCTCTATCAGCACTGGATGACGGTGCCGCTGGCTGCAGTCCAGGGCTACGCACAGCTGCTGCTGATCCAGTCCTTCGGCGGTATCTCCGGCATCGGCTTCAGCGGCGATGCCGCGCTGCCGACGATCGCGACGCTCTTCACGATGGTCGCCGGGACGATGTTCCTCGTTTGGCTCGGTGAGCTGATTACGGAGAGCGGCGTCGGAAACGGCGTCTCGCTGATCATCTTCGGTGGCATCGTCGCCGGGATGCCCGCTCTGATCGGACGCGGACTGCTCACCAGTGGTGGTACGGCGCTCGGTAGCATGCTGCTGCTAACTGCGATCGCGCTCGCGGTCGTCGCGCTGATCGTCTACTTCCAGGAGGCGCAGCGACGGATTCCGGTGCAGTACGCACGTTCGAGCATCCGGGGTGGGCGCATGTATCGTCAGCAGGGGCAGTCGCACGTCCCGCTGCGCGTCAACAGCGCCGGCATGATTCCGCTGATCTTCGCCTTCTCGATCATGATCTTCCCGCCGGTCGCGGCACAGTTCGTCGCAACCACGGCAGATGTCGGCTGGGTCGTCAGCATTGCGGAGTTCTTCCAGACGGCGCTCTCGCCGACTGGCGTGCTCTACTGGGCGCTCGTCTTCGTGATGGTCGTGGCGTTCGCCTTCTTTTACACGATGGTCGTCTTCCAGCAGCAGAACCTCGCCGAAAACCTGCAGCGGCAGGGAGGCTTCATCCCCGGTATCCGGCCCGGTCGACCGACGCAGGAATACATCATGCGTGTGCTGATCCGGATTACCTGGGGTGGCGCATTCTTCCTCGGCTTCGTCGCTGTGCTGCCGTTCCTCGCGACCGGTCTGACGGGTGTGCAGGCGCTGCAGATCAGCGCCACCGGTCTGCTGATCGTCGTCGGCGTGGTGATCGACACGATGCGACAACTTGAGGCGCAGATGATGATGCGCAACTACGAAGGATTTATCTCCTGATGAAATTGATTCTGTTGGGGCTCCCCGGTGCCGGTAAGGGCACACAGGCGCTGGTGATCGCCGAGCGTAACGGACTGCTGCACATCTCAACGGGCGACATGTTCCGCGAAGCCGCCGCCGACGGCACCGATCTCGGCAAGCAGGCCGATGGTTTCATGTCACGCGGCGAATTGGTGCCGGACGCGGTCACGATCGGCATGCTGCTCGAACGCATCGAGAAGCCGGACGCCACCGCAGGTTTCATGCTCGATGGCTTCCCGCGCACGATCGCGCAGGCCGAGGCACTCGACGCCGCCCTCGCCGGTCGCGACGAGGCGATCGACCGTGTGATGTACATCGAGGTGCCGGAGGCGGACCTGATGGCGCGCCTCACCGGGCGCTGGACGTGCCCGAACTGCGGCTCGATCTTCCATGAGCTCTACTCCCCGCCCAAGCAGTCGGGCAGTTGCGATGACTGTGGCTCCGCACTGACGCAGCGCGAGGACGATCAGCCAGCGACGGTGAAACAGCGGCTCGACGTGAACCGCGAGTCGACTGACGCGTTGGCGACGTATTATGAGGCTGCCGCGAAGCTGGCGCGCATCGATGGCACCGGGGAGCCCTCGCAGGTGACAGACCGCCTGCTCGAGGCCCTCGCTGAAGTGCCTTCCGGCTCGCAGAAGGCGTAATATATATGTCGATCGTCATTAAATCCGGCACTGAAGTTGCTGCGCTGCAGGAGGCGGGCCGGCTCAATGCCGAGGTCCGCCAGATCCTGCGCGAAGCGGTGCGACCCGGCATCACCGGGCGCGAGCTGGACGAACTGGCGAAGCGGGAAATCGCCGACCGAGGCGCGGAGCCGACATTTGTCGACTACGCACCGGCGGGCAAGCCTCCGTATCCGGGGGCGATCTGCTTTTCCGTGAACGAAGAACTGGTGCACGGCATTCCCGGCAACCGCGCACTGGAAGATGGCGACATCGTGAGCGTCGACCTCGGCGTGACGTACCAGGGCTGGGTATCCGATGCTGCGTTTACCGCAGGCGTCGGGACGATTTCTGCGGAGGCGGAAGAACTATTGCGTGCGACTGAAGACTCGCTCCAGCGTGGCATCGAGGCCGCGAAGGCAGGCGCCCGGCTGGGCGATGTCTCGTTCGCGATCGGCAACGCTGCTGGCGCGTTCGGGATCATCGATGAGTACGGCGGCCACGGCGTCGGACGCGAGATGCACGAGGAGCCGCACATCCTGAACATGGGCAAGCGCGGTACGGGACTGCTGCTCAAGCCGGGCATGGTGCTGGCGCTCGAGCCAATGTTCGCGCTCGGCCACTCGCGCACGTCGGAGGGTGACGATCGCTGGACGGTGAGCATGCGCGACGGCAGCCTCTCCGCGCACTTTGAAGAGACGATCGCAATCACGGATGGTGAGCCGCTGGTACTGACCCAGATCGAAGCTCCCGTCGTCAGCACGGCTCGCTGAGGGGGGCGCGGTGGCGAAGAAGCAGCAACAGCCGAAGAAACAGAAGGAAGTGATCGAGGTTGAGGGCGTCGTGAAGACCGCGATGCCGAGCCGCCAGTTCGAGGTTGAACTGGCGAACGAGCACAAGGTTCTCGCCCACGTCTCCGGGAAGATGCAGAAGCACTACATCCGCATCCTGCTCGGCGACCGAGTTCTGGTGGAATTGAGCCCATACGACCTCAGTCGAGGCAGGATTACGTACCGGTTCCGCTAGGAACGGGTGCGCGTACCAAGGAGTCAGGCACCATGAAAGTGTCGGCATCAGTCAAGAAGCGTTGCGATAAGTGCCAGATCATCCGGCGCCATGGGCGTGTGCGTGTGGTCTGCGTCGTTCCGCGTCACAAGCAGCGACAGGGATAGGGGGCTCCGATGGCTCGAATTGCAGGCGTTGATATCCCGACCGAAAAGCAGGTCCAGTTCTCGCTGCCCTACATCTACGGCATCGGCCGGAACACCGCGAAGGCGATCCTGGCACAGACCAACATCGAAGCGGACCGCAAGGTGCGCGACCTGACCGACGACGAGGTCGCGCGGCTGCGCGCCGTCGTCCAATCTGAACACATGGTCGAAGGTGACCTGCGCCGTGAAGTGCGCCAGAACATCCAGCGACTGATCGAGATCAACTGCTATCGGGGCGCGCGTCATCGACGTGGGCTCCCAGTGCGCGGCCAGCGTACCAAGACGAACGCGCGCACCCGTCGTGGTGCCAAGCGCATCGTCTCCGGTAACCGCAAGACCGCGGTGCGGAAGCACTGAGAAGGGCTGCGGAGTACTTATGGGTCGAACACGAGCACGACGGCGCGAGCGGAAGTCGATTCCGCGTGGGCGCGCGTACGTGAAGTCCACGTTCAACAACACGATCATCACGCTCACGGACCCCAACGGGAACGTGGTCGCGTGGGGCAGCGGCGGCACGGCCGGCTTCACCGGCTCGCGCAAGAGCACGCCGTATGCCGCACAGCTGGCCGCCGAGACTGCCGCGGCTCAGGCGATGGAGAACGGCATGCGATCAGTTGAAGTGCTGGTCAAGGGCCCCGGCTCCGGCCGCGAGGCGGCGATCCGCGCCCTCCAGTCCAGCGGCCTGCGCATCCTCTCGCTCCGAGATGTCACCCCCGTACCGCATAACGGCTGCCGCGCGCGGCGCCGCCCACGAAACTAGGGGAGACTTCATGGCTCGCTACACCGGCCCGAAATGTCGCAAGTGCCGTCGCTACGGCGTCTCCCTCTGCGGGAAGGCGAAGTGCGCGATCCTTAAGCGTCAGAACCCGCCCGGCCCGCGCCCGCTGCGACGTCGCAAGGTCTCCGACCGCGGCCAGCAGCTGATCGAGAAGCAGAAGGTACGCTTCGCCTACGGCCTGATGGAGAAGCAGTTCCGCAAGTACTACGAACGCGCCTCCCGACGCTCCGGCGTCACCGGCGAGGAGATGATGCGGCTGCTCGAAGAGCGGCTCGACAACGTCGTCTACCGGCTCGGATTCGGCAGCACGCGGGCGCAGGCTCGTCAGCTCGTCACGCACGGGCACATCGCCGTGAACGGCAAGAAGCTGAGCATCCCCAGCGCGCACGTCAAGGTGGACTCAGAGATCGGATTCTCCGACAAGGGGAAGCGGTCTGAGTACGTGAAGATCCTCGCCGAGGAGATCGGTTCGCGAGACATCCCCGGATGGTTGCAGCTCAACAGCGACGACCTGACGGGCAAGATGCTCGCTGAGCCGGGCCCCGGTGATTACGAAGCACACTTCAACCCGAACGCCGTCGTGGAGCACTACTCGCGATAGACAACCCGTAGACAATCTCCGGCCGCCCCGGCGGCCATCACAACCACACGTATCGAATCAAGCACCCACGCGGAAAGAAGATTCCTTGGCTGCCGACCTGCTTATCCCAGAATTGACGATTGAGGCTCAGGAGGACGACTACGCACGCGTCATCGCGGAGCCGCTGGAGTCCGGCTTCGGCACGACCGTCGGGAACGCGCTGCGGCGCGTCCTGCTCTCGTCGCTGCCGGGCGCCGCGATCACCTCGGTGCGCATCGAAGGCGTCGACCACGAGTTTTCGACTCTCGAGCACATGCAACAGGACGTCACTGAGTTCCTGCTGAACCTGAAGGAGGTGCGCCTGCGCGCCTTCTCCGACCGCCCCGCGCGACTCTACCTGGAGGCCTCCGGCGCCGGTGAGGTGACCGCGGGACAGATTCAGGCGACGGCGGACTACGAGATCGTGAACGGCGACCAGCCGCTCGCACTGCTCGACCACAAGGACGGCTCGCTCGTCGTCGACATCAACGTCGAGTCGGGTCGTGGCTATCTGCCGGCGACGGTCAGCGAGGGTCTGCCGATCGGTGTGATCCCGGTTGATGCGGTCTTCACGCCCGTGCGCCGCGTCAACTACAAGGTTTCCAAGACCCGTGTTGGCCAGGACACCGACTTCGACCGTCTCGAGCTTGAGATCTGGACGGATGGCACGATCGATGGCGAGGCGGCGACGTCGATGGCCGCCGAAGTGCTTCGCGAGCAGTTGACGCCGTTCTTCCGCCTTGGCCGTCCGGACGTGCCGGTCGTCGAGGAGGCTCCGGCCTCTCTCGTCCAGCAGCCGGCCGACGGTCACGACATGCCGATCGAGACGCTGAACCTCTCCGTTCGTGCTTACAACTGCCTCAAGCGCTCGGGCCTGACCACGGTCGGGCTGGTACTTGAGAAGTCCGAGGAAGAGCTGCTGGCACTTCGTAACTTCGGTGAGAAGTCCTACGAGGAACTCCGCGACCGGCTGGTGGAAGAAGGCTTCACGGCGCCGCGCATCGACTCACGTCGGAGCGGGGTCCCTGCTGGCGTCGCTGCCGGCGAGCCCGCCGCGACGGCGACGGCAGATGCTGCCCCCGAGGCCGCAACTGAAGCCGACGATGGTGGCAATGGCGAAAGCGTCAGTGCCCTCGGCCAGGCGCTGATCGAGGCCCTGAAGGAAGCCGGCGAAGACCCGTCGGAGCTAGTGCAGGACGAGAGCTAATGCGTCATCGAAAGTCAGGTCGCAAGTTCCACATGTCGACGGCCCAGCGGCGGTCGATGTTCCGCAACATCACGACTGCGGTGCTGGATCACGGCGGTGTGATGACCACCGAGGCACGCGCCAAGGAATCGCGCAAGTTCGTGGAGCGGATGATCACGCTGGGCAAGCGGGGCACGCTGCACGCGCGCCGGCAGGCGCTGGCGTTCGTCTACGACCCAGATGTCGTGGAGAAGCTCTTTGACGAACTCGCCCCTCGCTACAGCGACCGACCGGGTGGCTACACCCGCGTTGTGAAGCTGGTACAGCGCAAGGGTGACGCGTCACGAATGGCCCGGCTCGAGCTCGTCTGAGCGCCATCATGACCTCGCCTGCCGACACTCCCCGCCATGACAGTGCCTTCCGCCGGATCGCGCTCCTCGTCGAATACGACGGTACGGAGTTCGCTGGCTCACAGGCGCAGGCGGATCAGCGCACCGTGCAGGACGTGCTGGAGGCCGCGCTCGTGGAGTTCACCGCTGAGCGGCAACGCGTCACCTTCGCGGGGCGTACCGATGCCGGCGTCCACGCGCGCGGGCAGGTGGTCGCATTGAATACATCGACGGCGCATCCGCCCTCGACGTTCCGCGATGCGCTCAACCACTTCCTACCGGCCGACGTCGCCGTACGTGCGGCAGCAGAGGTCGCACCGGACTTCAATCCTCGGCGCGACGCCTGTTCGCGGGCGTACCGCTATGAGATCGACGACGCTGCAGACCGCTCCCCGCTGCGACGGCATCGTGCGTGGCAGGTTCGCGAGCAGCTCGACGCGCGCGCGATGGCAGACGCCGTCGCGACGCTGCCGACCGACGACCGCGACTGGACTGCATTCGCGGGGCCCGTCCCCGATGACTACCCGACGATCCGCACGATGCACCGTGTCGAGGTGCGGCGCTGTACGCCTCGCCGCATGGCGGTGACAATGGAAGCGAGCGGTTTCCTGCCCCACCAGGTGCGACGCACCGTGGGGGCGCTGGAGCGCGTTGGCGCCGGCAAGATCAGCGTTGACGATTTCGCCGAATTGATTGATGGACCACCCGGCACCGCCGGGCCGACCGCCCCGCCTCAGGGGCTGACGTTGGCCGCAGTGCGATACGAATCAGAAGCTGTCGCGTGGGATTGCGCGAACGAGTCGCGGAGCGAGACCGAATGAGCACGAAGACCTACCGCCTGAAGCAGGCGCAGATCAACCCGAAGTGGCACGTGCTCGATGCCCGCGAGCGACCACTCGGCCGGCTCGCGTCGGAGGCCGCGCACCTGCTGCTCGGCAAGCACAAGCCCGACTACGAGCCGCACCTCGCGATGGGCGATTATGTGGTGATCGTCAACGCGGACGAGATCCGGTTGACCGGCAAGAAGGCCGAGCAGAAGGTCTACTACCGCCACTCCGGCTACCCCGGCGGCCTGCGCGAGCGGTCGTACCAGGAACAGATGGATCGCGACTCCCGACGTGTGATCGAAACGGCGATCAAGGGCATGCTCCCGCACAACTCGCGCGGCCGTGAGCTCTTCCGTCACCTCAAGGTCTACGCGGGCGCAGAGCACCCGCACGAGGCGCAGTTGCTCGCCGGAACCGGCGAGCGCGCGCGCAAGCGTGCGGCGCAGGACGAGCGGGAAGCGGTCGCAGTGGCCGCCACCGCGAAGGCGGAGGCGGCCGAGACAGCGGTGGCTGAGGCCCCCGCAGTCGAGGCGCCTGCCACCGAGAGCGCTGCCGCCGAGGCACCAGCCGCCGCCGCAGCTTCAGACACACCGGTGCGTACCGGTGCCCTTTCGCGATGGCTGCGCTCGGAGCTCGATGAAGAAGCGACGCGCGTCGGTATTGAGATACAGTCCGGATGGAACAAAGGCGACGTCGTTGCCGCGATCGAAGAGCATCGCGCCGCGACCGGTACGGGGGATGAGTAGCCGATGACACAGGAGCACTACTACTACGGCCTTGGCCGCAGGAAGTCATCCGTCGCCCGCGTGCGGCTCTACCCCGGTAACGGCACCGTCGTGATCAACGGCAAGCCGGTGGAAGACGTGATCGTTCGCGCCTCATCGCGACAGGACATGATGCGCCCGTTCGTCGTCACCGATACTGCGAGCCGCTTCAACGCACAGGTCGTCGTCAAGGGCGGTGGCGTCGAGGGTTGGGCCGGCGCGATCAGGTTCGGCATCGCTCGTGCGCTGGTCGTCGCTGACGAGGCCTATCGTCGCCCCCTGCGTGGTGAGGGTCTGCTCACGCGCGACGCGCGGGTGAAGGAACGCAAGAAGCCGGGCCTCAAGCGCGCCCGCAAGGCTCCGCAGTACACGAAGCGCTAGGCGCCGGGCAGTACACGAAGCGCTTGACGCCCTAGAGCGAGACGCCGGCGAGCGTCTGGCCCGCCTCCATCGCCTCGCGCACCTGTTCGACTGACGGCATCTCGGCGTAGATACGCAGCAGCGGCTCGGTGCCGCTGAATCGCAGCAGCAGCCACCAGCCGTCTTCGAGGTTGAAGCGGAAGCCGTCGAACTCATCGCGCGAGAGTACCTTCAGGCCCGCGACCTCGGTCGGATCCGCATCGGCGACACGCTGTCGAACCTCGTCCCGTTCCTCGGGACGCATCGTGATGTCCACGCGGGCGTATTCGTGAGTTCCGACGAGCTCCTGCACTGCGGCCATCAGCTCTGACGGGCTCTGTTTCGTCTGGGTGAGGCAGTCAAGCATGTAGAGCCCGGATAGCACCCCATCCCGTTCCGGGACGTGCCCGCGGAATCCGAATCCAGACGACTCTTCACCGGCGATCAGCGCGTCGCTCTCCGTCATCTTCGCGCTCAAGTGCTTGAAGCCGACCGGGGTCTCGATCACCGGGCAGTCATAGATCTCGCCCAGCCGGTCGACCATCCGCGTCGTATTGTTGGAGCGGACGATCGCGCCTCGTTCGCCACGAACTTCCAGCAGGTGGTAGGTCAGCAGCGCGAACGTCTGAAGCTGCGTCACGAAGCGCCCGTACTCGTCGCCGAGGCCGAAGCGGTCGCCGTCGCCGTCGGTCGCCAGTCCGATCGCGAATTCGTCCTGCGCGAGGAGTGCGAGGAACTCCCCGAGGTTCGACGCGATCGGCTCCGGTGCGCGCAGGCCGGGGAACGATGGGTTGCGTTCGCCATGTAGCTCACGCACGCGCGTCGACCCCTCCGCCAGCGCGCTCGCGGTCCAACCCGCCGCCGCGCCATACATCGAGTCGACGAGCACGCTGTGGCCGGCGTTGCGAATCGCGTCGATGTCGACGAAGGCGCGGATCGCGTTCAGGTAGTCGGGAGCAGGGTCGAAGCGCTCGATCGCGCCTCGCTGCTCGGCCTCGCCGAGGTCCACCTGCCGCACGCGGCTCTCCGCGATCACGGAGGGGACGAGCTGCTCGATCTTGGCGGTCAGATCTTCGGTGGCGGGGGCGCCGGTGGAGAGTTTGATCTTGAAGCCGTTCCAGCGCGCGGGGTTATGGCTGGCGGTGATCATCACGCCCAGCGCCGCCTCGCGTTGCAGCACGGCGTGCGAGAGCACCGGTGTGGGAACGAACGACGATGTCAGATAGACGGGGATGTCGTTGGCGGCCAGCACCTCGGCGACCGCACGGCTGAAGGCGACGGAGAGGAATCGCGTGTCGTAGCCGACGACGATGCCGCTCGAAGCCTCTCCCGTTGTGATCAGATGCTCGGCGGTCGCCTGCGCGACGACGCGGAGGTTGTCGAACGTAAAGTCGTCCGCGATCACGCCCCGCCAACCGTCCGTGCCGAAGCGGATCTCGGTCATGGCGTCGCGGCGATCAAGGAGTAGCGCGTGTCGACATCGATTGCTGTCCCGGCGGGGACCGTGGCGCCCTCGGCAACCGTCGCGCCCTGCGCGATCACGGCACCGTCGATGGTGGCACCGGCACCGACGGTGACGCCGGACGCGAGGATAGAATCGCGGACGGTCGCGCCTTCGTCGATCGTGACGCCATCCCAGAGCACGCTGCCACCGACGCTTGCGTTCGTCTGCACGATGCAGTTCACGCCCAGTGAGATGGGGCCGGCGAGGCGGGCTCCGTTGTGCACCTTGCTGCCAGCGCCGATCAGCGCGGGGGCATCGATCGATGCGTCTGCGGACAGTGCCGCACCCGCGGCGCTCACGCCGGCGTTGGGGCCGTCGACGGGCCAATCATCAGGGAGCAGTGTCGGGGCTGCGCCCAACAGCAGGTCGAGGTTGGTCTTCAGGTAGCTCTCGGGTGTGCCGACGTCTATCCAGTAACAATCGTTCTGGAAGCCGAAGATCCCTCGGTCGGCGGCGGCGAGATGCGGGAAGAGTTCGCGCTCAACCATGTTGTGCTGAGTCGCATCCATCTCCTCCAGCAGCGAGGGCTGGAAGATCCAGGCGCCACCGTTCACCAGATTGGAGGGGGCCCCTCCCTGCGGCTTCTCGACGAAGTGGACGATCTTATCGTTCGCTCCGAGCACCGTGACGCCGAATCGTGAGGGGTCGTCGACCGCCTTCACGAAGACTGAGAGCTCGGCACGGTTGGCGTGGTGATTCTCGATCATCGCCGTGATATCGACATCGGTGACGATGTCACCGTTTGCAACGAGGAACGGTTCGTCCCAGCCAGCGGCGACGCTGGCGATCGCGCCGCCGGATCCGAGCGGGCTCTCCTCATACGCGTACTCGATGTCGAGGCCGAGTGCGGCCCCGTTACCGAACATCGTGCGAATCGCCTCAGCACCGGGCGCAGGTGTCGTCGCCAGGGTGACGTGTTCAACGCCATGACCGCGCAGGTGGAGCAGGAGGTACTCAAGAAGCGGGTGATTCAGGATCGGGACGAGTTGCTTGGGCGTGCGTGCGCTCAGCGGCTGTAGCCGCCTGCCTTCGCCCCCGATCAGAATGATTGCTTTCACGGCGGGATCGTACGGGTGTGGCGAACTCGCGTATACCCCGCCGCCGTGGCCCCGGGTTCAGGCTGCGGGCAGCCCGGCTCCCTGCCGCAACGCGGCAACAACATCAAGCGCCTCCCACGGGAGGTCGATGTCGGTACGGCCGAAGTGACCGTAGGCGGCGGTCTGCTCGTAGATCGGCCGCTTCAACTCGAAGCGGTCGATGATCGCGGCCGGCCGCAGGTCAAAGTGCTCGTCGATCAGCTGCCGCAGCGAGTCCTCGTCGATGCTTGCCGTGCCGAACGTCTCGAAGGCGATCGAGGTGGGGTGAGCGACGCCGATCGCGTACGAGACCTGGATCTCGCAGCGTTCAGCCAGCCCCGCCGCAACGATGTTCTTGGCTACGTGACGCGCCGCGTAGGCACCTGAGCGGTCCACCTTCGACGGGTCCTTGCCACTGAACGCGCCGCCGCCGTGGCGGGCGATCCCGCCATACGTGTCGACGATGATCTTGCGCCCGGTCAGTCCGGCATCGCCCATCGGGCCGCCGGTGACGAAGCGCCCGGTCGGGTTCACGAGGATGCGCGTGTCCTGCATCAGCTCCGGCGGGCAGATGGGCGTGATCACGTGCCGTTCGATGTCGTCGCGGAGCTGTTCCTCGCTGACATCGGGCGAGTGCTGCGTCGAGATCACGATCGTGTCGAGTCTGCGCGGGACGCCGTACGCGTACTCGGCGGTGACCTGCGACTTGCCGTCGGGGCGCAGGTAATCGAGTTCGCCACTCTTGCGAACCTCCGTGAGGCGACGTGTCAGCCGGTGCGCCAGCGAGATCGTGAGCGGCATGTACTCGTCGGTCTCCGCGCAGGCGAAGCCGATCATCATGCCCTGGTCTCCGGCACCGCCCAGGTCGTAGTCATCGACCTCGCCGACCGCTTCGCGCGCCTCAAGCGCTTGGTTCACGCCCTGGGCGATGTCGGGCGACTGCTCGGTGATCGAGGTCATCACGCCACACGTCTCGGCGTCGAAGCCGATGTCCGAGCCGGTGTACCCGATCTTGCGCACCGTCTCGCGCACGATCGCCTCGATGTCGACGTACTCGGAGCTGGTTGAGATCTCGCCGAAGACCCAGACCGTACCGGTCGTCGTCGCCACCTCACATGCGACGTGGGCGTCCGGGTCGCGGGTGAGCAGCGCGTCGAGCACCGCATCCGAGATCTGGTCGCACATCTTGTCGGGGTGACCCTCGGTGACCGACTCGCTGGTCAGAAGCAGCGATGGCGAACTGGTGAACGTGGTGGTCATGCGGTCTCCATCGTCGGCTGACTGGGTTGGCTGAGTCGGTCGCCTGCGAGGACCGGTGCTAGCCGATCTCCCAGGAATTGAGGTACTGCTCTTGTTCGTCGGTCAGCGTGTCGATGTCGACCTTCATCGCTGCCAGCTTGAGGCGGGCGATCTCATCGTCAATGTCACGCGGAACGTCGTACACCTGATTCTCCATCGAAGCGTACTCGTTGACCAGATACTCGACGCTGAGCGCCTGGTTGGCGAATGACATGTCCATCACGGACGCGGGGTGGCCCTCAGCAGCTCCCAGGTTCACGAGACGGCCCTCCGCGAGCACGATCAGCTTGCGACCGTCGTGCTGCGTGTACTCCTCGACGAAGGGACGCAGGCCGCGTCGCGCCTCGGTCTCGGACTCCAGCGCGGGAAGATTGATCTCAGAGTCGAAGTGGCCGGAGTTCGCCATCATCGCGCCGGACTTCATGACCGCGAAGGCCTCGGCATCGATCACGTTCTTGTTGCCCGTCGCGGTGACGAAGATATCGCCCTCGCGCGCTGCATCGACGATCGGCATCACGCGGAAGCCGTCCATCACGGCCTCCAGCGCCGGCAGCGGCTTCACCTCCGTCACGATCACGTTCGCGCCGTGGCCCTGCGCGCGGGCCGCGATGCCGCGACCGACCCATCCGTAGCCGACGACGACGACGGTCTTGCCCGCGATCAGGATGTTGGTGGCCCGGATGATGCCGTCCAGCGTGGACTGGCCGGTGCCGTAGCGATTGTCGAAGAAGTGCTTCGTGTTGGCGTCGTTCACCGCGATGATCGGATAGCCGAGGCCACCCTCCGCCGCCAGCGCACGCTCGCGGGTCAGCCCGGCGGTCGTCTCCTCGGTGCCCGCGACGACGCCATCGAGCAGGTCGCGGCGTTCCGAGTGCAGCAGCGCGACGAGGTCGGCGCCGTCGTCCATCGTGATCTGCGGGCCGTGCTCGATCGATGTCCTCAGGTGCTGCTGGTAGGTCGCGACCTCCTCACCCTTGATTGCGTAGGTCGGGATGCCGTGTTCGAGCACGAGCGCCGCGGCGACATCGTCCTGCGTCGAGAGTGGGTTCGAGGCGGCGAGACGGGTGTCCGCACCACCGTCGCGCAGCGCGATTACGAGGTTGGCGGTCTCACTCGTCACGTGCATGCAGGCCGCGATGCGGATGCCCTCCAGTGGGCGCTCGGCGGCGAAGCGTTCGCGGATCTGCGCGATCACGGGCATCTCCCGCGCCGCCCACTCGATGCGCTTCTGGCCCGCTTCCGCGAGCGAGGGGTCGGCGATGTGTCCGCTGGCGTTGCCGCCGTCGTCTGATGTCATTTGTGCGACTCCTCGTCGTTCTGGCTGTGATCCGGGGCGGTCTGCGGGGGCCTGCCGGTTGCTCGTTCCTGTGCTTCGCCCCGGTGCGTGCCACGACGCGCCGTCCTGCGACGGAACCACGCCCCCACACCGAGGAAATCGCGTCTGCGCGCCCGCGCTTCGATCACGGTAGAGCCGCGTTCGTAGCCGAGACGGGCGTACGCACGTACTGCTGGAGTGTTGGTGGGATCGACGGTGAGCGCCACCAGTGAGCACCCTCGATTCAGCAGATCGTCAGTGACGTGGGAGGTGACCAGCGTCGCCAGCCGCTGCCCGCGGTATCCCGGATCTGTGAAGACGTTGCCGACGACGGCGACGCCGACGTTAGGAGCGACGATGTGCGTCCCAGCGGCCGCGACCATGCGCCCATCGCGGTAGGCTCCGAAGTAGACACCCCGCTCGATGTGCGCCGCCGAGTAGTAGCCCGCCCCTTCCAACGCGTACAGCGAGTTCAACTCACGCACGTCGGGCCCGCTCAGCCGCCGCACGGAGCCCTGCATGGCCGCGAACGACACGCCGGTTACGGACATGCGCGTCATGTGCAGGCCATCGGCCAGCGTGTGGCTGCGGCGGATCACCTCCTCGTGGTCGGGCGACGACGTCGTCAGGTAGGTGAACCGTGGCCCGGGGTGCAGGGAGAGGATCGCGTCGACGGCCGCGGGGTCACCGCCGACGAACAGCGTCTGCCCCATCGCCCGGGAGTGCAGCACGATGCCGCTTCCGGAGGGACCCTCCGCGATCCAGAACGTCGAGTGGTGGAAGAGTTCATCCTCCAGGTGCCCCAGCGCGTAAGCGGCATACGCCCGGTCCTCGCCCAGCGCAGCGTCGAGGGCGCGCTTGTCGCGCGTCCGGCGGATCGCGAAGCGCGGCAGCTGGTCCCGCGTAGGGTCGAAGACGGTGTCGGTCACGGCGTCCCGCCCCAGTGCCGCCGCAGCAGCAGGTCGAGCCGCTCACGTGTCGCGGCCGGTACGAGGTCGGGCGCGGTGACAAGGGCGCTGGCGAGCGCCTCTCCGCAGTCGCAGTCGCGATCGTCACCCAGGCCGGCCACCGTCGCGCTGACGATCGCGCGGCCATGTTCCACGTTCTGCATCAGGTTGGCGATCACCAGGTCGGCCGTCACGTCGGCTTCCTGCTCGTGCCAGACGTCGTAGTCGGTGACGAAGCAGATCGCGGCGTAGCAGAGTTCCGCTTCGCGGGCGAGCTTCGCCTCCGGTATCGCGGTCATGCCGATGATCGATGCTCCCCACGAGCGGTACAGCTCCGACTCGGCGCGCGTGGAGAACGCCGGACCGTCCATCACGACCAGAGTGCCGCCGCTGTGGGTCGTCACCTCGGAGGCGTCGCCCGTGCGCAGCAGTCCCGCCGCGAGTTGCGGGCAGAAGGGGTCGGCAAATCCGATGTGAGCGACCATCCCGTCGCCGAAGAACGTTGACGCACGACCCCGCGTGCGGTCGATCAACTGATCCGGAATCACCGCGTGCAGCGGCTCCAACTCCTCCTGCAGCGAGCCGACGGCGGAGATCGAGAAGACCCGCTCCACGCCCAGCGACTTCAGTGCGTAGATGTTCGCGCGGGCCGGGAGTTCCTGCGGCAGCGTGGTGTGCCCCTCGCCGTGGCGCGCGAGGAAGGCGACACGACGCCCGTGCAGCGTTCCGATCGTGATCGGCGAGCTGGGCGCGCCGAACGGCGTCGAGAGTTCAACGACCTCGCTGTCGGTCAGCTCAGACATGGCGTAGAAGCCGGAGCCACCGATCACGCCGATCTCCGCGCCCGCGTCAGGCAATGGAGTCGCTCTTCAGGCGGTTGCAGTCGCCGCAGAGGATCTGGATGTTGGCGGTGGCGTTCCCGCCGCCACGGGCGACCGGGATGATGTGGTCGAACTGCAGGTCGGCTTCAGCGCCGCAGTTCGTGCAGCGACCGTCATCACGCTCCCACGCGAAGGCACGCACCTCCTCGGGAATGCGCTCGCGCCGCCCGTGCTGCGCGTCCTGCTCCTGCGCGCGAATCTTGCGCAGCCGTTCGAGCCGGCTGTCCTGGCGTCGTGAGCGGTCCCAGACGAGCAACTCGATATCGTCCGCGTCCAGATCGTCGTCCGCCCAGAACAGCCCCTGGTTCGTCCACCAGAGGTCGCGGTCGCCGTCGCGACCGATGTGCGTGACCCCGCGCTCATCGAGTTCCTTGCGAGCGCCGCGGAACTCGCCGTTGCTCAGCGTGAAGTGCTCTCGTTTCGTGGTGAAGAAGCGATGGGTCGCGAAGATCCAGAACCCGCTCGACTCGACGCGTCCGCTGGAGACTCGACGCAGCGACATCTAGGTTCCGACGCCCGAACCCGCGAGTTCGAGGGCATCCTCGATCGATCGCTTGTACGCGGGGCTCAGCACCCCCAGTTCCGTCACGATCGCCGTGATCAGCGACGCCGGAGTGACGTCGAAGGCCGGGTTCGCCGCGCGGGTAGCGTCCGGGACGAGAGTCTCGCCGCCGATCGTCGTCACCTCCGATGCGTCGCGTTCCTCGATCGGGATCGCGCGACCATCGGGTGAGTTGGCATCGATCGTGCTGATCGGTGCGACTACGTAGAACGGCACGTCGTGATGCTTCGCGACGATCGCCAGCGCGTACGTCCCCACCTTGTTCGCGGTGTCGCCGTTGGCGGCGATGCGATCCGCGCCGGTGAGCACGGCACTGACGCGCCCAGCGGCCATGTGGATCGCTGCTGATGAGTCGGTGATCAGTCGATGCGGGACGCTGTGCTGCTCAAGCTCCCAGGTGGTGAGGCGCGCACCCTGCAGACGCGGTCGTGTCTCGTCCACCAGCACGTCCTCGACCAGCCCGCGGCGGTGTGCCTCGATCGCCACGCCCAGCGCCGTGCCCCCGCCGCCGGTCGCCAGCGGGCCGGTGTTGCAGTGCGTGAGCACCGTCGACGCGCCGCCGAGCAACGATGCGCCGTACCCGGCCATCAACTCGTCTGCTGCTCGCTGCTGCTCGTGGATCGCCCGCGCTTCGCCGAGCGCCGCCTCGGCGGCATCGCCGGCACCCTCGATGCGGTGCATCACGCGGTCGATGGCCCAGCGCAGGTTGACGGCTGTTGGGCGGGCGTTCGCAAGGTCGGCGGCGGCGGCCGGTGCGGCCTCGGCACCGTCGTCGCGGATCGCCTGCGCGAGTGCGTATGCGGCTGCGATCCCGATCGCCGGCGCGCCGCGCACGCGCATTGCCACGATCGCTTCGACGGCGGACTCGAGCGAGTCGATCTCGCGGTATTCGATCGCATGGGGGAGCAGCGTCTGGTCGAGCAGGCGCAGTCCGCCGGCAACCCAGCTCACCGGCTCGTATGGGGTGACCGTCGGTAATGCGTTGGTGGTCACGGAACTGCCGCCAATTCGCGTCTCTGAGCGAACGTACTCGCGATCGAATGTGCTTCCAACAATGGTAGGCCGTCCGCGACGGGCGCGACCACCCTGACGGCACTCAGGCTCAGGCTAATACTGAACGAGCGATGAGACCGCGACATCCTCGAGTCGCTCACGCCCGCCGAGGTCGCTCAATTCGACGAGAAACGCGAACCCCGCCGGCTCACCGCCGACGGCGCGCACCAGCTTCGCGGTAGCTTCGGCCGTGCCGCCTGTCGCGAGGAGGTCATCGACGACCACGACGCGGTGGCCGTCGACTGCGGGATCACGGTGCAATTCGAGGCTGTCCTGACCGTACTCGAGGTCGTACGTCACAGATTCGAGGTCGCCCGGCAGCTTCCCCGGCTTGCGTACCGGAACGAAGGGGAGGCCGAGCCGCTCGGCCACGGGTACGCCGAAGATGAATCCACGGGCCTCGATGCCTGCGATCACGGTCGCGCCCATCTCGCGGGCGCTCTCGGCCATCGCGTCGTTGGCGGTGCGCAGGGCGTCGGAGTCGTGAAGCAGCGGCGTGATATCGCGAAAGAGGATGCCGGGTTGGGGGAAGTCGGGGATGCCGCGAATCAACTCGCGCCAGCGCTCTTCGTGATCGGTCGGTGGTTGCATGCGCGAATGCTCTGCGGGGCTCCGGACGATGTCAACGTGGGTCTGACGCAACGTCTGACGGCTGGACCCGGTCGCGGCGTTGACCGACCGCTGGTACCTCCATAGCATCGAATTATGGATGTTCAATCATCTGATCAATTCTCCGTCGTCGCCGCCTTCTACGATCTCGATCTGGAGGGCTACGACGATGACATCGCGATGTACCGCAGCCTCGCGGTTGAGCGCGCTGCGCCCGTGCTCGAACTCGGTTGCGGCACGGGCCGCGTCGCCGTGCCGCTGGCGCAGGCGGGCCTCGACGTCACCGGCGTCGACGTTAGCGAAGCGATGCTGACACGCGCGCGGGAACGGGCAGCGGCGGAGGGCGTGGCATCGCTGACGCTGCTCAACGACGACATGCGCCAGCTCGACCTCGGCCAGCGCTTCGGCACGGTACTGATCCCGCTCGGCGGACTACAGCACATGGAGAGTATCGACGATCTTGTCGCCGCGCTGACGACCGTTGCGGAGCAACTCGAGCCCGACGGCATCGCGGTCATCGACATCGAGGCGCCATACCCCGATGACCTCACGCCCGGCCCGCAACCGTTGATCGAGCACTGGACCCGCGAGGCCGACGGCGAGTCGGTGACGAAGCTGGTCTCCGTCGAGCCCGAGCCGTCGATGCAGCTCAAGCACGTCACGTGGCACTTCGATGTGCAGCCAGCCGAGGGTCCGATGCAGCGTTTTAGCGAGCAGTTCGTGCTGCGCGTGATCTCCGCCGGTGAACTCGAACTGGCGGCCCGACTCGCCGGTCTCAGCGTCAGCGGGTGGTACGGCGACTACGACCTTGGCCCTGTCGACGACGGCGACGAGCGCATCGTTGCGATTCTGGAGCCCGCGTCGTGACCGTCGTCGCGGTGGACGCCTTCGGCGGCGACTTCGCGCCACAGGCCACGATCGATGGCGCGATCCGCGCCGCCGAGGGTGGCCTGGAGGTTGCACTGGTCGGTGACCAGACGCGGCTCACGGTTGAACTGGCGCGCCACAAGGACGTGCCATCAGCGCTGCGCATCGTCCACGCTCCGGACGCGATCGGGATGGCCGAGACGCCATCACTCGAGATGCGCCGTCGCACCGGCTCGTCGATGTTCGTGGGGCTCGATCTGCTCAAGCGCGGGGAGGCAGCGGCCTTCGTCTCGATGGGCAACACCGGTGCTGTGCTGGCGCTCTCGCTGATCGTGCTCGGCAAGCTGCCCGGCGTTGAGCGACCGGCGCTTGCCGCGCTGATCCCCTCGCCGACCGGCGAGCCGACGCTGGTTGTCGACATCGGTGCGAACGCGGAGTCACGGGCGACGCACCTCGTGCAGTGGGCGGCGCTCGGCACTGAGTACATGCGCGTCGTCATGGGCATCGAGCATCCGACGGTGGGGCTGCTGAATATTGGCGCAGAGCCCTCTAAAGGGTCACCACGTGAGATCGAGGTCCACGAGAAGTTGACGGAGTCATCGCTCGACTTCGTCGGCAACGTCGAGGGCAGCGACGTGCTCGCGACGGACACCACCGTGATCGTGACGGATGGCTTTACGGGCAACGTGGCACTGAAGCTGATCGAGGGCGGGGTCGCCACGATCCTCGGCGGCGTGCGCGATTCGACGCGCGACTCACTGCGGGCGCGGGCCGGTGGGCTGTTACTGATGCCGTCGCTGCGTGCGCTGCGTCAGCGCTTCGATTACCGGCAGTACGGCGGGGTGCCGCTGATCGGGGTCAATGGCCTGGTGCTGATCGGGCATGGCCGCAGCGACTCTATCGCCGTGGAAAACGCGATCCGCACTGCCGCCGAGGGTGCTGAGCACGGCGCGATCGAGGCGATGGCTGCCGTCGTTGCTCCGGAAGATGCAGCGTCCGAGGGACTGGCGACCTAGCTGACCTCGCTGGCCGCGTGCTCGTCGACGCCCGAGCCGCCGGACGCGGGAGCGAATCGCCACCAGAGCTTCATCGACTCGCGCAGCGCCGTGACCTGCTCCTCGGGGCTTCCTGAGTCTTCGCTGATGCAATTGAGGAGGTGGGTGTCGAGGATCAACCCGCCGACGTTGTCGATGCCTGAGCGGATCGCCATCAACTGGGTCACCACGTCCTCGCAGGCGCGATCCTCCTCCAGCATCTTCGCGATGCCGCGGATCTGACCTTCGATGCGGCTCAGACGCGCACGCAATTGCTCTGGACCGGGCTGTTGTGTCATGGTGCATCCTCGAAGCCTGAACACAGCCACTTGGAGGCTGTTACGGGGTCGGTTGACATACCCCATGGGGGTATGCAAAGATACTAGCGAATCCAAGAGAACGCTGTCAACCGCTATCCCGATATCGTCGGAGCGACGATAGTCAACGATAGAAGTTGTCTAGACAGCAGCAGCGGAAGAGGAAACGGCATGAGTGCCCCAACTGACACTACTGACGCAACATTTGAGAGCGATGTCATCACGAACGACGCCCCGGTGCTCGTGGACTTCTGGGCCCCCTGGTGTGGTCCGTGCCGCATGGTAGCGCCGATCGTTGAAGAGCTATCGGACGAGTACGACGGCAAGGTGAAGTTCGTGAAGTTGAACACGGACGAGAACCCGCAGATCGCTGGCAAGTACCGCATCCGTTCGATCCCGACGCTGCTGGTCTTCAAGGGCGGCGAGCCGGTCTCGCAGATCGTCGGCTTCCGGCCGAAGAGCGACCTGGCGAAGCGATTGGACGATGCTCTCTAGGATCCTCACCTGAGGCACTTGATGCACAGACACTGACGTTGAAGGCCTGCCGATCGCGGCAGGCGTCTCAAGAATAGAGAAGAGGCGGGTCGCTCAAGCGACCCGCCTCTTTGATCACCCTGCGGTGTAGCGTGCGTCAGTCGTCAGCGGTGGTCTGGTCGGCGCGCACGCCCTTGTTGATTGTGCGGCCCTGCTTCTCTTCCAGGCGTGCCAGCATGCGACCCTTGTCAGGGTGCGGATCAGTCACGATGCCGTAGATCTCTCGGCCTTCGTGTCCTTCTGGCAAATGCTCGGTAATCGGAAGACCTTCCGAATTTACGAAGAGCAGTCAATGGCAGTATTTGTAGCGCTGCATTTCCTCGCAGGCGCAGATCCAGGTCTTCTCATCGACCGCAGCCTGCTTGTCCTCGTAGAAGTTGCACGGGCAGAGCGGCCGGCCGAGGTCATCGACGTGCTTGGCGAGTCCGATCACGAGGAACTCGGTGATCTCGCGCTGGGGGTGCAGGTAGGAGCCGCTCTTGTTCGCGAACGCCTCGACGTACTTCCACATCTTCGTCATCGACTTGACGGACGCCTGGGAGCGATCGTCGTCGCTGACTTGCTCGACGCTGGACTGCGTCATCTGAGCATCCTCCGTCGAGTGACCCGCGTCTCCGTGCGCTCTGAGTGCTCTCGGAGGCGGGGGCTTCGCTTAGCGGTGCAGTCTGATTACATCATGACCGCACCGCAAGCGCTTTGATGTAGCGCGAGATACAGCGAGGTTTGCGTGGTGCGAGACAATGGTTCTGACCACAGAGGACGCCCATGACCCCACCAGACGCAGCACCGGCCGTCGAGGAGATCGACGTCGCCATCATCGGCGGCGGACCGACGGGCCTCTCCGCGGCGATCTACGCCTCACGAGCGCTGCGCCGCACCGTCGTCTGGGAGAGCCTGATGATCGGCGGGCAGATCGCCCAGGCTGGTGCGATCGAGAACTACCCCGGCTTCCCCGATCCGATCGACGGCTTCGACCTTGCGACGGCGATGCACACGCAGGCGGAGAACTTCGGCGTCGAGACGAAGTACGAGTCCATCGCGGCCCTGCGGCGGGAGGGGCGGTACTACATCGTGGAGGCGGACTCGGGGCTCTACCGCGCGCGTGCGGTGATCGTGACTGCCGGGGCGACGCCGAACCTGCTTGGTGTCCCCGGTGAGCAGGAGCTGACCGGTAAGGGCGTCTCCTACTGCGCGACCTGTGACGCGGCGTTCTTCAAGGACCGCGAGGTCGCCGTTGTTGGCGGTGGCAACGCGGCGCTCGATGAGGCGTTGTTCACGACTCGTTTTGTCTCGAAGGTAAGCATCATCCATCGCCGCGACGAGCTGAGGGCCTCGCGCATCCTCCAGCAGCGAGCGTTCGACGACCCGAAGGTGGAGCTGGTCTGGGACAGCGTCGTGGAGCGCGTGAATGGCGACGACGCCGTGACCTCGCTGGCGCTGAAGAACACGAAGAGCGGCGAGCGCAGCGAACTGGAGACCGAAGCGCTCTTCGTCTTCGTCGGCAGTACGCCGAACTCGAACCTGCTTGCGGGGCTCGTCCCGCTTGATGCTGGCGGGCACGCCTACGTGAACCTCTGGATGGAGACCGAGCTGCCGGGATTGTTCGCCGCCGGTGACGTTCGCGTCGATGCGTCGAAGCAGGTCGTATCCGCGGCCGGGGACGGTGCGACGGCTGCGATCCGCGCGGAACAGTACATCACGCAGCGGTTCCCCGAGGAGCAAGGCTCCGCCCGAATCTAGTCGCCCGGAACCTGCTCAGGGCATCTCCGACTGGTCGCTATCGACGCCCGGCGCATAGTCTAACGTTCACGAGAGAAGCAATGGCAGCCACGACAGCCTCCCCGGCCGACACAGCCGAAGCCCGGAAACGATCGCCGATCTACTACGGCTACTGGCTGATCGGCGTCGCCTTCATGGCGCAGCTGATCTCCGCCGGCTCGCAGACATACGTCGCCGGCGTCTTCCTCGTACCGATGACCGAGGACCTCGACTGGACGCGCACGGAGTTCACCACCGCGCAGACCGTCGGGCGCTTCATCATGGCGTTCTTCGGCATCTTCGTCGGCTCGATGATCGACCGCGGCTTCGCGCGCGGCCTGATGATTGTCGGCATCACCCTGCTCGGCGCGGGCCTCTTCATGACCAGCGGCGTGAACGAGCTCTGGCAGTGGATCCTGCTGCGCGGCTTCATGTTCACCGTCGGCGCGGCGATGCTCGGCAACCTCGTGGTCAACGTCACACTCTCGAAGTGGTTCGTGCAACGCCGAGGCATGGCCGTTGGCATCGCGGCGATGGGCGTCTCGACGGCCGGCGTTGTGCTGCCGCTCGTGCTGACGCCCTTCGTCGACGAGTACGGCTGGCGAGCGGGGTGGCAGCTCCTCGCCGTGATCGCATGGGTCTCGATCTACCCGGTCGCGATGCTGATGCGCAGCACGCCCGAGGATCACGGCCTCAATCCCGACGGTCGCACAGACGAGGAGATGAAGACCAGCGCCGGGCTTGCCGCGCGCACCGACTTCGCCAACTCGCTGACGCGCTCGCAGGCGCTGAGGACGGCGACGCTCTACCAGATTGTGCTCGCCTTCGGCATCTCCGGCATCGGCCTCGGCACCATGCTCTTCACCACGATCCCGTTCACGACGGACGCCGGCTTCAGCCGCACCACGGCCTCGTTCATGCTCGCCTTTGCGCTGGCCCTCCCGGCGGCGCTGGTGAAGCCAATCTGGGGTTCGCTGTCCGATGTCTTCGCGCCCAAGCTGATGGCGGCGCTGAGCTTCCTTGTCGCCGCAGCCGGAATGTGGGTGATCGTCGGTGCGGCACAGACGCACCAGACGGCGATCCTGGCGGGTGGCTTCGTGATGGTCGGCATCGGGCTCGGCGGGCAGATCCCGATCCAGGAGATGATCTGGGGCTCCTACTTCGGGCGTCGCTACCTCGGCTCCGTGCGCAGCGTGGCGATGCCGTTCACGCTCTTCTTCGGTGCCGGAGGACCGCTGGTCGTGCAGTTCTACTTCGACAAGATCGGCAACTACGACGGCGCCTTCTACGGCGTTTCCGCGCTGTGGGTCCTGGCAGCGGTGCTCGTGATGCTCGTGCGCAAGCCCAAGGTGCCGGGAGCCACCGATGAAGCAGGCGACGGCGGTCCGAGCGATGGCGGCCCGAACGCTGGAGCGCCCGATGTGCCGCCTGCCGCTCCGACGGCTGCGGCACCGTCCGTACCGCCTTCGGTTGAACAGCCCGCCGAGCAGCTTACAGGGAACGGCGCGCAGCCCTCGGACGTGCCTCCCGCCGAGCCAATCGCTGAACCGGTTGCTGCACCACAACCGGTGGCGGCCGCGCCGCCGCCGCCGCCCGAGCGCCCGAAGGTGCCGCCGCGCGACTACATGCAGACGGACTAGCTCAGCAGGCTACGTCCCGGGGAAGCTCCACGGCTCGTGCTCAGGCTGCTCGTCGGAGAGCCGGAAGCGGGGCAGTGCGAGGCCATCACCGAGGTCGGCGAACTCCACCTCGACGCGCAGTCCGATCGCGACCGCCTCCTCCGACTCAGGTTCGCCATCCGCGCCGACGAGGCTGGTGATCACGCGTAGCGCGTCATCCGCCGTTGGCACGCCGCGCTGCTCATCGAGTTCGACCAGTGCGACCACGTACGGCACCCGCTCGCGGTAGGCGGGATGGATCGGGTGCAGCACGACCTCGTAGGAATAGATCGCACCCTTGCCGGAGACCTCCTGCCACGTCGAATCGAGCGACTGGCAGAAGGGACAGGCGGGGCCGGGCGGGTAGCGCAGCTTCTCGCAGTCGCTGCACTGCTGCACTACGAAGCGACCCTCGCCTGCGGCCTCCAGGAAGCCGAGGTGATCGGGGTCGTTCGGTGCGATCGCGACTTCTATGCCGAGATATTCAGCCATTGGGTGCTCCTCGCTGATCGGATGGTGCTCAGTTCTGGTGCTCAGTTGTGCATGATCAGGGCGGATCCCGTCGGCGGACTGGCCCAGCCGAGGTTCATCGTGATCTCAGGGTCCCGCACCTGGCGGCAGCCGCCCTCGCTGTAGTCATACGTGTGCTCGCCCTGCGCCCAGTTCGGACAGTAGTCATCGGCCAGCCCACGTAGCTGGCGCACGTTCTCGACGACGTGGCTGATGCCGTGGGTGTAGCCCTCGCAAAGGTGCCCGCCGTGGGTGTTGTTCGGCCGCGCACCACCGAGCTCGATGATGCCGCTGGAGACGTAGTCGCCGCCCTCGCCCTCGGCGCAGAAGCCGTAGGCCTCGAGCTGGAGCATCGTCGTGAAGGTGAACGCGTCGTAGGAGCCGGTGATGTCGACGTCGTCCGGCGTGATCCCGGCCTGCCCGAAGACGATCGGCGCGGCGTAGTGGCCGGCGACGCGCGAGATCGGGCCGCGCGTCCAGTGGTAGCCACCGGGCTGGTGCTTATTCACGCGTCCGGCCACGCCCATGATGTAGGCGGGCTTCTGGCGCAGGTCGCGCGCCCGCTCGGCGCTGGTGACGATGATCGCGACACCGTTGTCCGTCTCAACGCAGCAATCGAGCAGATGCAGCGGCTTCGTGATCCAGCGCGAATCGAGCACATCCTGCACGCTCACGCGCTCCTTGTAGAACGCGCGAGGGTTGTTCGATGCGTGCTTGCTGTGCGCCTCCTTCACGTGCGCGACCTGCTCGCTGGTCGTGCCGTACTCGTACATGTGGCGCATGAAGGAGGGTGCGAAGGACTGCCCGGCCGACGTCATGCCGTGGATGCCCGCCGTCACCGAGCCACCGCGGAAGACCGGCGCCTGACGACCGGTGCCACCGATCCGTGCCTCCGTGTAGCCGTTCATCGCGCGGAAGATCGCGACGGTGTTGCACATGCCGGCCTCGATCACACCGATCGCGATTCCGATCAGCGCCTCGGTGCTCGACCCGCCGCCGGAGCAGTCCATGTAGAAGTTGAGGCGGATGCCCAGGTCACCGGCGATCGTCGGCGACCCCGTGGAGTCGTTGCCGTGGTACGAGAGCATCCCATCGACGTCGTCAGGGCCGAGCCCCGCGTCTCGCATCGCCGAGCGCAGGGCCTCGACGCCGAGCGTGCGCGTTGTGCGTCCCGAGTTGCGCGAGATCTCGGTCATGCCGATCCCGACGATCGCGTACTTGTCCTTCAGTCCGGGCATCGTGGCCCCTTTTCAGCAGCGCGCGAAGTATAGCCCGACCGAGTCGTCGGACTGCCCGCATCGCGACTCTGGCGGCGGGGCTCGTCTAGCGCGGGGCCGTTGCGACCGCGATCAGTCGACTGGCCGTCGCTCGTTCGGCAGACGCCTCGCCACGACTCGGCTCTGGGCGTGGCCGTGATAGTCCACGCTGCCCACCGACACAGCTTCTTCCCGTTCCAGCTCTTCGACGACGTGATTGAGCACGCGCGCCGTCGGCCCATAGCGATTCTTCTGGTAGCGAGCATTCGTTATCGCCTCACCCCATCTGGCGAAGGCCAGAAAGTCAGAAAAGTATAGCAGCTTATGCAGTTCCACCTCTCCGAATTTGGGATCGGATTCGGAACGCTTCGCAACGAGCAGGACAAGCTCGCGGAACTTGTCGGATCGGTATCTCTGAGTCATGAAGACCTGCTCCGTTCCCGTTTCGGGCAGGTGGACGAGCCCACCACGAGACGCTACGATGGTCTCGCATCGTAGTTTCGTGAGTGTGCTCCTGATGCAGTCGATAACGGTGTTGGTAGCACCGCAACTCGACACAAGACCGCCCATGGGCGGTTCTTTGTTGTCTGAGAGTAGCACACGGCTATGCCACTTTTCGCGATACCTCGCGCACTCGTTCGATCTCGCCGCGCTCAGCCCTGACCAGTGCCGCTGCCTGCATCGTCACGATGCCCATCAAAGCGTGAAGAGTGACCTTCCGCGGTCCCCGCTTGCAGTGGGTGTCGAGCGCACGGTGCTGCTTGAGTCGTGAGAAGCACCGCTCAACCGACTGCCTCTTACCGTAGAACCGTCCACTCGTCAGTCCTGCGTGGGATCTGGGAGAAGCGGATGCGGTCAGCCTGACTCGATACGTGCGCGTTGCCGTCAAATTTGCCGTCAAGCAGCTAGGTCGGACCAATCCTCGCGGGGCTAGACGGGGCGTTTCGAATCTAGGAGGCTGTCGTGGGAGTGGATGATGTCCGGTGGTGTCCGCGGTCTTCAAAACCGTTGTGGGGCTACGTCGTAGTCCTGGGTGGGTTCGACTCCCACGCACTCCCGCCACCGGCAACCTGAACCTAGATTGGGCCCCTGCGTGGGCTGCCGCCGCAGACGCATGTCGGTCGTTGGCGCTGACATGCCTGAGCAGAAACAGCCAATCGACAGCCAATCGGCCTCGATCGTGAACTGCGCCAGTCAGATCTCCCACTAGTTCCGCGCGCATCTGAACGCGATCTCGTTGTCGGCACCCCCTCCCTGCACGATCGCGGAACTGCTCGTCACTCACGCGTTGTCCTTGTACTGCAGCCAGCTCTGCGGTGACGTCCCGAATCGCGATAGCCATGCCGGCGGGTTCGCCTTCGAATTGCAGCGAAGCCATCTGCGACTCGGTCTCGATCGTGCGACCGTCTCGATGTTGGAGCCGCCTGCGTCCGGCGACTGACGGCACCTTCCCTGCCACCATCTGCTTGAGTCGATCCCCGACCCGGTTCCGATGTTCGGGCAGAACCTGCTTCTCCCGAGGGAGGCTGGCGAACTCGTCTTCCGTGTAACCGAGCATCGCTGCGTACGCCCGGTTGCGAAGTACACGGTTACCTTGAGCATCCTTGATCGAAATGCCGACTGACGCCGTGTCGAGTGCAAGCTTGAACTGGGCCTGTGTCAGATCCAGATCCCGCCGCTCCGTGCGCCATGAGCGTCGCCTGATCAGGTGCAAGGGCACGACGAGCACGAGCACCGTAAGCGCACCGACGCTTCCAGCAACGACTATCAAGAGCGGAATTGGGATGGTCGTCCTCGTTCCTCAGCAATCGACGAGCTGGGAGACCTGCAGGGATAAGTACACAATCTACAGCCGCAATGCAGCCGAATGCGGACGGTTGACTGACGGATCGCTGATAGTCTCGGCCGCTTGCGGGCCACCGACGGATGACACTCCATCAGCCCGGATGGAACTACCTGAATACCTTCCAGCAGCCTGACTGGTCCGCACGGAACGCTGGCCAGCGCGCGCGATGGGTGTTGTGACTTCGGGCCCGTTGGGAAGAACTCACAGCGGTGCTCGATACCCTAAGGAATGAGCAACGGCGAGGTCTCAAGGAACTCCGCGCGCAGGTAGTTCACCACGTCCCACATCTGTTCCTCGGTCAGCTGGTCGCTCCACGCGGGCATGGCGGAGCCTGGGAGGCCGTCGGACACGAAGAGGAAGGTCTGCCCCTCCGAGTGCAGCGGGATGTGCTGCTTGAGGTCGGCTGGCGGCGGTGAGAGCCCGGCGGCGGCGGGACCGTCGCCCTTCCCCGTTTCACCGTGGCAACTCGCGCAGTTGGTCGCGAAGACCTCCGCTCCCTGAGCGATCGAAGTTGGATCACCTGGGTTCGGACTCTGGAGCGTGGTGAGACCATGCCCGTGCTGGTCGGCCGAGATAGCGAGAGCGGCAGCAACGAAGATCGCCGCGACGCCCGCCACACGCCCCGTGCTCCCTCGGGAACCCCGTGTCGTGCGCTGGCTGATCACGAGGACGAGTCCGAACGGCAGCAGGAGCATGGCCCACAGCAAGTTCATGTCGAGCTGAGGTGCCGGCGATCCGAAGGGCGACTCCGCGCCCGCTAGCGCGCCTCCACTTTCCATTGGGATTCGGAAGTCGCCCCGTGCGTCGTCGAGACCAGTCCGGCGGGCGTCGACCGTCACGGCCCACGTTCGCGAGAAGCTCGCAAATGTGGCGTCGACGGTGAACAGGTCGTTGCCGATCGGCTCGGCGTCCAGCTGGTCGCCGCCACCACCGCTGAAGGCAGCACCGAGCGTGAGACGCACCTGCTCGAAGTCGCCCGGATCGCTGCCATCGGCGTGATAGAGGTGCACGACCAGCTCGTTCATGCCCATACGGGCGGGGGTGACCTGAAGGTGCATGCTCAGGTCGTCCACCTGCAGCACGCGGTTGTAAGGGATGATCGGCCCCTGCGGAGGTTCGACAGCACCGCGAGCCGTCGGCACCTGGCCGAAGATCGCGACGCTGAAGAGCACCAGCGCCGCCAGCGCCGCTTCCAGCGGCAGCAATCGTCGCAGTCTGTCGGCCACCTGGGAGTCGCTCACATCTCCGCGCGACCAGCGCGCGAGCTGAGCGCGATTCGCCAGCGCGACGGCGAGGACCGGCAGCAACAGCGCCAGCTTCACGAGCAACCAGCGCCCGTAACCGGTGTCGTACAGCGACTCCAGCCGCGGGAGCTCTCCGGCCGACCGAACGATCCCCGTCATCGCCAGTGCAAAGAGCGCGACTGCAGCGAAGATCGAGAACCGTCCGACCAGGATGATCAGCAGGTCGGCGTCGTCCGAGAGTCGACGGCGCTGATGCAGGAACAAGGCCGCCAGAAACGCGACACCGCCAGCCCATGCAGCCGCGAGTTCGACGTGCAAGAAGTCAGAGGAGATCGCCCATCCGCGCCCCGGAGCCGCCGCCGCGTGACTGAGCATCGTGACCGTGAGCAGTGCGCCGGACGCGATCAGTGGCAGCGCAGCGGTGGCGGTCGACTCCTGCTCCTTCTTCCCCCGCGAGCGGGCGAAGAGCGCGAGCAGCACGGCCGCGCTCAACGCGGCCAGAGCAAGCGCGCGCCAGAGCCAGTAGGTTCCGAATCGAGAGTCGTTCACCAGCGCGACGATCGAGCCGCCCAGCGCCTCGTGCTGACTGATCAGGAGCAACGTCGTGCCTGCCACGAGCAGCGGGATGACGGCCAGCGAGAGCCGTAGATAGAGGGTGCGCACGGCGCGACTCAGCGGGAGCGCGTCTTCCTCATCGCGCGCAACCCGCGAGGCCATGAAGACGACCACCGCCCCGCCGACCACGATCGACAGCGCGAAGAACGTGAACCATCGGCTGACGATCTCCGTCGGGGAGTTGAGTCCTCCGAGGTCCGGCGAGAACGCGGTGCCAGAGGGGACAGAGCCATCCGCGTTCATGACGGTGAACGCGAACGAGCCAGTCCATTCGTGCCCGTCCCGCGTTGAAAGTGTCCGGTACACGACCGTATAGACGCCCGGTACGAGACTCTCGGGGAAGGCCGATAGGTGGGTATCGTCCGCGGGGTCGACGCGCATTCCGACGAGCGGAATCTCGCTCCCGTCCCCGGCGAACAGCTCGAAGCGGCTGAACTTCGGCTCAAGCGGCTCTGAGAACCAGAGGTCGATTGCTGCCGGAGCCGCACGGACACCCGACTGACCGAGTGGTACCGAGCGCACAAGCACGGCATGCGCCTGGGCTGGCATGGGCATGACAGCCAGAGCCGTGACAAGTGCGATGGCTACGAGGAGCGCCGCCGCGCCGCCCTTGATCAGCATCTCGTGCTACTCCGGCTGATCCGGGCGGGAGATCGCCCACGCGCTTCCGGCGGTGGTGAGTGCGATTGCCCCGGCAGCGAGCAGCGCCCACCAGGGGAACGAGGCGTCATCTGACGTCAACGAATCGCCGTCCGCGACCGGGGAAGGCGTGGCCGGCGCGGCGGATGCTGCTTCGGGTGTCGGGCTAGGCGTCGTCTCGATCGCGGACGGGTCGACGGTGAATGTGAATGTTCCGTCTGCCGTGTCGCCGTCGATCGCGGAGAGCGTGCGCCACGCAACCGCGTATGTTCCTGGTGGCAGTGCATCGGCGAGGCCGATCGACAGGTGAGTGCGGTCAACCGGGTCGAGCAGCGAGTCGCCGCCGTCGACGCGCTGGCCACCGGATTCGGCGACCTCCAGCGTGTTCTCACCTTCGCGTTTGAACATCTCCTGCGTGAACCAGACATCAACGCGTGCCGGGGCACTCCGGACCGTAGAATCCGCGGCCGGAGTCGACCGGTCGTAATTGGCGTGTGCAGTCGCGAGGGCTGGCACGACAGCGGCAGTGGCGACGCCGAGCGTCGCCACTGCCAGCCACCGGATGATGCTTGCGATCACTGACTAGTCGTGATCATCGCTGTCAGCATCGTGATCGTCGCCGCCCTCCATCCCCACCTGTTCGGCGAGGAACGAGAATCCCGCTCCGGTCAGGGAGTGGAATGCGCCGTGCGCCGGCGTCGAAGCCTCCGCAGCCGCAGCCTGGTCGTCTTCGATCAGGGCATCGAGCAGATGGTTCGACTCAGTCAGAAACGCCTCAACGAGCTCGTGGAGACTCTCCGGCCACTCGACGACAGCGGTAGCGGTTCGCGCGTTGCGGACCGCGCCGACCCAGCCGGCTTCGATTTCGCCGCCCTCCTGAACCAGTACCTCATCGATGTGATGGAAACCGGCACCGTTGAGGATGTTGAGCGCTGCGAGCACGGCGCCGACGTCGGTCGCCGCCTCGTGGGAAGCCGCCTCGGTGTCAGCGTCGTCATCGCTGCAGGCGACCAGGACGGCCGAGCCCGCGAGCAGGAGCAAGAAGGGAAGTAATAGGAAACGCCGCATGAAACCTCCTCATGCGATTCAGTTGTGCAGTGGAATCAAATCGTCAGGCGGCGAGCCGCGGGGGAGGGGTCGGCGGGCTTTCGGCGAAGGGTCGCAGGGCGACCTCGGACGGCGACACGGCATAGGCCGGCGCATGATGAACCACGGACGGAGATCCGCCGAGCAGCGCGACGAGTCCGGTAGCTGGAGGCAGCGGCTGTTCAGCGCAGCCCGCCGACCCCTCGTGGCAGTGTTGTGAGTGATCGTGGTCGTGTTCGGGATCAACGATCGACGCGGCGGACACGGATGCGGTCGCCAGCGAGGCGAGTGCATCCCAGTGCCCAACGTAGGTCTGCATGGGGAGCAGCGCGATCAGCAGTAGCAGCGCCATCGCCTGCGATGTGATCGCTCGTCTGCCAACCCTGATCATCAGAGCACCGACTAACCCTCAGCGGCGTGCACGAGGCAACTGCTTGCCCAAACGATCTCACGGAGATGTTCTGGAGATCAATCTCGATGAGGGGAGGACACCGTGGTAGGGTGACTTCGTCAGACTTGGCATTCGCGCCTCCTCCGGCAACCTCTCCTGCGTAGGGGCCAAGCTGGGGCCAAACGCGCTAGCACAGGCTGGTGCGCGAAGGGCCCGGACGGAAACTCGAGGGCGCCGTTGAATACGGGATGGGACTTCTCGGGACTATCGGCCATCACCTGATACCGCTAACGCGAACTTCAAAACCGTTGTGGGGCTACGTCGTAGTCCTGGGTGGGTTCGACTCCCACGCACTCCCCCCACTGATTTCGTATTTGAGCGCGGCCCTTAGACCAGTGGCGCGGGTAGCTGCGCCTTTGGCATCTTGCAGACCATCGTGAACGCCGGGTCGAAGACGTTGCCGATGTCGTAGTGCACGGCCTGACCCATCAGGTGGTTCGCGCCGACGGCATCGAGGCCGTAATCCTCGATCAGCCAGCGCAGCATCTCGGTCGTCGCGTGTTGCAGTGCCTGGTCGAGCGGACGCGCGTTGCCGGCGGTGAATATGTAGTCGTCGTTTTCGCCGCGTGGCCAGCCGATCTGCTTGCCGGAGATCACACTGACGGTCAGTTCGACGTCCATCGAGATCTCGATGCCGGTGCCGACGATTTCGCCGTCGCCCTGCACCGCGTGCCCGTCGCCGATGTGCAGCAGCGCGCCCGACGTGAAGACCGGCAGGTAGGCGGTGACGCCCGCGACGAATCCGCGGTAGTCCATGTTGCCGCCGAACGCGCCGGAGGTCGCGGTGGAGATCGCCTGTCCGCGGTCCGGCGCGACGCCGATACAGCCGAGCATTGGATCGAGCGGCAGTTCGATCCGCGAGGGCGTGGCCCCCGGCAGATCGAGCGTCGCCGTGCGGCTCCCCACGTCGACGTTCCACGTCACGAGCGAGCGCTCCGGCAGCTCGGGCACGTAGTCCGGGTCGACCGCGTTCGCGGCGATCGACGATCGCGTGAAGCCGTGATCGCGATTCGGCTCAATGCGATCGAATGTGACGGCGAGCGTGTCGCCGGGCTTGGCACCCTCGATGAAGAACGGCCCCGTCTGCGGGTTCCCCGGTTCGGTGATCTGCTTCCCGTGTGAGTCGTGCCCGGCGGCATCCACCGTTGTCGTGATCAGGCGGTCACCCGAGCCAAGTCGCAGTACCGGCTCGTGCGAGCCGAATGTGCGGTGGTAGTGCGTCGGCTCGAATCGGTGCTCCATCGTGGTTACGGAGCTGTCGGATTCGCCGGATCCGGCGCGGGGAGGTCCTTCGTCATGCGCTCGGAGACCAGTGGTGATGCGGAACGCAGTTGCTCCGTCTCCCCGGTCATCACGTATCCGTTGCGCTGGAAGAGCCGGCGGACCTTCGGGTACGTCTCTGTGACGGAGAGGGTGATCGTGCTGCGACCCTGAGCGCGCGCCCACTGTTCGCAGGCTCCGAGCAGCAGGGTGCCCGCTCCGTTACGTCGTTGCTCCGGGTTCACCCACATCTGCGTGATCGTCGCCAGCGATGGAATCTGCTCGTCGAGGGTGACCAGCGCAGCGCCGAAGATTTCACCGGGCGGGCCAACCACGAATAGTTGTTCGCTGCCCGCATTCATCGCCTTCTCGTAGCGCTCCGCCCACGCCTCCACGGCGAGATTCGCGACCTCGAAGAAGAGCGTGCGGTACGCGTCGGGCTCTTCGCGCAGCGCGCGCAGGCGCATGGCCCAGAACTGGGCTGCCTCGGTCAATTCGATCGGGCGGGGTGGGGTCGTACTGGTTCCCCAATCCAGCTCCTGCATCGCCTCTGATGAGAAGAAGTGGATCACGTACTCACCGCGGTCCCCGGTGAGTTTGACGTGGTCGCCGGACGAGGCGAGGACGAATTCCGCGGGCTGCGCCAGGTTCGTGGCAAACGGCCGTACCGGTGGTCGCTCAAGCCCGTGGACGCGGAACTCGCCGTCGGCAACCGGGGTGATGCGCATGTGGACCGGCCGCAGAGCCGGATCGTCAATCGCGATGTCGGCGATGTGTTCGGCGCTGCCCAGCGTGACCGGTTTGCGGCCGACGGGCGTGCGCGTCTGCGTGCCGTTCGGGTGCAGCACGATCACCATGCCCATGCTGCCGTCAGAGTCTGGCGGGGTCGGAGACGCGCCGTCGGCAAACCGCTCAGCGGCTCCTTCGGCGGTCGATTCGCCCTGCTCGTCACGACGGCGCCACAGTAACCGTCTGAGTCCCACGGCAGTCTCCTGCTGCGCTGCTGTATTGGTCGCAAGTCTACGACGGCAGTCCTCGATGGTCTCGCTCTCATTCATTTGCAGGCCCTCGATAGCTGAAAGTCAGACTTGGCGACTCGCTCGCGTCAGAGTGTGCTGTCGCCATTCGAGCGCGGCCGGCGTTACGGTGAGCCCTTCAGACCAGCCGAGCGCGCTGCAGCGAAGCGGACATTGGCGTCGCTGCCGCTGGTGATGAACGGAGTTGCATCATCGACCTCCAACTGAACGGTAAGACAGCCATCGTCACCGGCGGCAGCCTGGGAATCGGTAAGGCGGTCGCGCGCTCGCTTGCGGCAGAGGGTGTGAACGTCGCAATCGTCGCGCGCACTCGCGAGACGCTGGACGCGGCGGCGGAAGAGCTAGCCGAGGCCAGCGGGCAACAGATCGTTCCGATCACCGCGGACACCGGCGACGCGGGGACGGTCTCCGCGATGGTCGTGCAGGCGGTAGAGGCGCTTGGCCATATCGACATCCTCGTCAACTGCGCGGCGAAGGCGGGCGGGCAGGGCCCGGTGCCGTCGTTGCCCGAGATCACCGACGACGATTTCTTCGACGACATGAATGTGAAGGTGATGGGGTACCTGCGTTGTGCTCGCGAGGTGGCGCCGCACATGCAGGCGCAGGGCTGGGGCCGCATCATCAACATCAGCGGGCTCGCGGCGCGCCAGGCCGGCTCCACGATCGGCAGCATGCGCAACGTGGCCGTGGCGGCGATGACGAAGAACCTCGCCGAGGAGCTTGGGCCCAGTGGCATCAACGTGACCGTCGTTCACCCCGGGCTGACGCGCACCGAGCGCACTCCCGAGGTGCTGGCGACCCGCGCGCAGAGAGCCGGTGTGCCCGCCGAGGAGATCGAGCAGCGCATGGCGGAGGGGAACGCGGTGCGTCGACTGATCGATGCCGCAGATATCGCCAGTATCGTCACTTTCCTGGCATCTCCGAAATCGGTGGCGATCAACGGTGACGCGATTGCTGCCGGTGGTGGCGTTGGCCGGGCGATCCACTACTGAATCGTCGCTACTGATCGGGCCATCTGGCGCGGTCTCACAGGTTCCAAAGCCGGGGAAATCCCGATGCTGTCGCCCTCCAGCGCGCCGTACTTTCAATGGGAGCCAGTGCGCCCGCCGGGGCGATTCCGCGCTGTGGCTACCGCGGCAAGTGAAGGCCAACGTGACCACGAACGAGATGGCGAATCTCTCAAACATCGACCGCGACACCGGGCAACCGGAGCGAGTCCCGTTCGACCTCGGCTCGGCGATCTACGACGTCGTCGAGGCGCTCGCGACGACCGCGGCGGCTGAGGACACCGACCTGCTCGGCCGCTCGCATCTCGCGCGCGCTGACGTTTGTCACGACATCAAGGAAGACACAGGCGACCTGGCTGGCGCGATACGACCTCTGCGTGAGTGATCCGGTCAGGCTGCCGTCTGCTGGATCCCAGGCGAGGGTGACTGTGCCGTCTTCGATCAACTGCCGTGACGGGAGACCGATCGCATGGCGGAGGCGCAGCATGTCGTACGGGCGGACGGTGATGCCCTTATCGACGCAGCAGTTCCAGCCCTTCATCGAGCAGCCCCAGCGGACTGTCGCGTCCGGATCGACGGTGTGTGTCTTCGGGGGGCTGCCAAGCGTCGCATGCGTCGGCGCGCGGGGGTCTGACATATCGCAACCGTAGATCGGCACGGGCGGCGTGAGTATCGGGGACGGCCCTACCGGCGATCGCGCTAGCGGCGACCTCCGAAGAAGCCGCGTAGTCCGCTGAACATGCCGCCGCCGCCCTTGCTCCCGAGGTTGTCGAGGAAGTTCGCCCACGACTCCTCCGCAGAGGCGGAGCGTTCGAGCCCCTTCACGCGCTCGTCGATCACGTCGCGCAATTCGCCTTCCTCGCCGGCGTCGAGCCAGAAGCCGTGCTCCTGCTCGCACATGTCGAGCTCAAGGTTGTAGGCGCGGTAGTTGAAGGCCAGCATCTCGTTGCTGCAGGTCGGGCACTTCAACTCGGAGGTGCGCTGCGCGTACTGGATCATGCCGCGCCGCTCCTCCTCGTCCGCCTTGGTCGCCTCGAGTTCGTCGAGTTCGTGGTGATCGAGCCAGCGGCCGTTACAGCTCGGGCAGTGATCGACCTCGATGCCGTGCAGATGTTCTTCGATCAGTTCAGTCTGGTCGCGCGGGCAGAGCAATTGGGACCTCCGGGCGGCGTGTGCGGACGGGGTAGAGCATTCAGTCTACCCGTCGCTCGTACAAGCGGGCGTGAGCGCGACTACCCGAGGCGCCGCAGGCAGAGTGGTGCCGCCCGGCCCACGGACCGCCCGATCTGCTGCGCTGGCCTACCTGAACTGCGCGAGCCACGCGTCGACGCGCGCGACCGACTTCGGCTCTTCCTTGAGCGGACCGTGGCCGATGCCGGGGTAGATCTCCAGCTCCGAGTCCTCGATGCAGCGCGAGATGATTACGGAGCCGCCGGCCGGGGTGGTCTGATCGGCATCGCCGACGATGATCATCGTCGGGACTTTGATGCCTTTCAGTTCCTCGTCCATGTTGTACTTCGCGACGGCGCGCTGGGCGGCCGCGAGGCGCGGCTTGCCGTCCGCCTCGGTTCCATCCGCCTGCTTCAGCCAGTGCTCCTCCGCCTGCGGGCCGACGCGGCTCGAGGTCGAAAGCAGCAACAGCGCCTCTGTCTGGTCGGGGTAGTCGATGCCGAATCGCTGGGTGATCGCACCACCCATCGATGTGCCGGCCACGATCGCGCTATCGATGTCGAGCGCCTTCATCATCGCGGAGAGGTCGGCCGCCCAGAGTTCGAGTGAGACCGGTCCCTCGGAACCTTCGGAATCGCCCATGCCTCGTACCGAGTAACTGAAGTGCCGGAAGCCGGGGAAGCTGGGGAGGACGTCTGTCCAGTAGTCCAGGGACCCGCCGATGCCGTGGATCCAGACGATCGTGCGGTCGCCCTCGCCTGTGAACTCGTACTGATGCTTGATGCCGTTTGCTTCGACCGTTGCCATCTGGCGCTCCCTGGGGCTGCTCACGTATCTGGCGCGCGAGTATAGCGTGAGCCGCTATGACGGGAGCAGTCGCGTGCTAGGATGCCTGCCATGTCAGATTCGACCAGTTTCGATATACGAACATTTCGCGATGTAATCGGGCGCTTCGCAACCGGTGTCACCGTGGTCACGACGACTGACGGTGACTCGGCGGTTGGCATGACCGCGAACGCCGTTAGCTCGGTCTCGCTCGACCCGTTCCTCGTGCTGGTCTGCGTCGAGAAGTCGGCGTCTGCGCACGGGCACCTGAACGACGCGGATGGATTTGCGGTGAATATCCTCGCGCACGGGCAGGGTGAACTGTCGAAGTTCTTCGCGAGCGCCGGGCGAGGCGACGAGGGAGACGCGATGAGCGGATTTCCGTACCAGCTCAGCGCGCGCGGCACTCCGCTGCTCGATGGGACGCTCGGCTGGATCGATTGCCGGCCGTGGCAGCGATACGACGGCGGCGACCACACGATCGTCGTCGGCGAGGTCCGGGCGCTGGCGCTGACGCAGCCGGACGCCGACCCGCTGCTCTTCTTCGCCGGCGGATACCGCCAGCTCGGCGAACCGATCTGACCGCCCGCCCACATCGGGACGTCCGACGCCCGCGACGCAGGATTCCCCCGATAGGGAGGCGCGGCGACCGCTGCCTAGGATCGTGAGGGCGATCAGCCCGGAGGATCTGTGCGCATCGATGGCCTGCGCTCCGTCGACTCTCGTGTCCCGCTGCCGGGTCTCCCTGCGTCCGCGTCGGGCCCACCAGTCAACTTCGCGGACACGCTGGCGCGTCATCTCACGGTGCCGCGGTCGGCGGTCGCCGACGTTCGCGCGACGATCGATCTGCTCCGCAGCGGTCGCCCGTTCGATGGCGGTAGTGGCGGCCCGGCGGTCGGCGTGCCGCAGAGCAGCGGGTCATCGTCGGGCGCATCGCTGGCGACGGGATCGCTGGCGGATCGCTCGCTGGCGGAATTGGAATTGTCAGCGCTGTTGCCCTACAGCCCCGGTGGGAACGCCTCCGATCCCTTCGGGTGGCGCGCGCTCTCCCGCAAGATCGGCAACGAGCTGGTGACGCCGGGCTTCGGCGCACTGTTCGAGCGACAGATCCAGCAGGAATCCGGGTTCTCGCCGGAGGTCGCGTTCGGATTCCGAGACTCCAGCGCGGGTGCGGAGGGCATTGCCCAGCTGATGCCGGAGTACTACCCCGGCGTCGCGCGCAACGACCCGGAGCAGTCGCTGATCGCCGGTGCGCGCACGATGAAGCACTACCTCACGGTCTTCGAGGGCGACGCACGCAAGGCGCTGGCCGCCTACAACTCCGGACTCGGCCGCGTGCAATCGCTGGTCGCCGCGCACGGGGACGACTGGGAGCGTGCGCTGCCCGCGGAGACGAAGGGTTACCTGGCTGCAATCGTTGGCGAGACGAACCCGACCGTGGTGATCGGCGCACCGGCCGCATCGGAACCTGCAGTCTTTGGTGGGCTTGGTCCGGGTGGCGTGCTGATCTCTCCGGTCGATCGCGTGCTCGACGAGCGCTCGACCAGCGAGCTGCTGCAGCTCCTCGGCATCGCAGGCACCGCGGCGCGCGCACCGGCGGACGGGCATATCGTCGATGTCTTCGCCAGCGCGCTCGGCACCACGCTCACGCTCGACCACGGCAACGGCTGGCAGAGCTCGCTGAGCGGACTGACCGGCGTCACGAGCACGGCGGGCGAGACCGTGCGACGCGGTGACCCGCTGGGCGTGCTCGCTGAGATCGCCGGCGCCGGGCAGGGGCGGCTCGACTTCGGGCTGACGCTCGATGACCGCGCGGTCGACCCGACGCCGTACCTGCTGCGAAGCTAGTTTCGCCTGCCGCGAGCACTTGAATGACCCCCCGGCTGTGTGATGCTAGACTCCACCGTCGCGACCGCACCATGGTGGGTGTCGCCTAGCGGTCTAAGGCGCCAGGTTGTGGCCCTGGAGATCGGGGGTTCAAATCCCCTCACCCACCCCAATTTCACCTCGCCCCATCTCGCAGGCGGCGCAGTGGTCGCGCATCTCACTGCTCGCCGCCGTTGCACTCTTCTTCTCCATCGCGTGCTCTGATGATCCGGCACCCGTATCGGTGGCGACTCGTGAACCTGCGGCCAGCGCCACAACGGCGGCCACGCGCGTCGCAGAGCCGCCGATCGTCGATGCGACGCTAGCACCGCCGCCGATCGCGGACATCGCGCTACCCCCGGAACTGCCGCGCATCGAGGACGAAGTCGAGTCCGCCGAGCAGTTCGCGGACCACTCGATTGCCGTGACCTGGCGCGTCGATGCCGATGCGGCGGTGGTAGTGCAGGCGCTCGTGGACGCGATCATCCCTCCGCTCGCGCTGCTGATCGACGAACGCGGGGCCGGCGGTGGCGTCGTCGCCTTCGAAGGAAGCACGGGGGTATCAGAAGAGGTAACGATTGCCGGGCACTACCTCGTCACGAGCGTAGATCGCGTGACGCGCGTCGAGCTACGGCTCGATGCGCCGGTCGCGCTCGCGGGGCCGGGTGCGCCCTCGGAGCCCGTCGCGCTGCCGGATGGCTACCCCGCCGATGTCGTGCCGGTCTTTCCAGGCGCGGTCGTCACTTCGACGTCGGCAGAGGCGCTGTCGTCCGACGCGGTGCGCTACGTGATCGCCTTCGAGACGTCGCGGCAAGCGGTTGAGGTGATCGGCTTCTATCGCGATGTACTGTTCGTCGCGGGATGGCAACTGGCTGTCGGCGAAGGGGTGTTAGACGCGAGCGAAGCGCGCGGCTCCATGTCGCTTACGGTGACCGGCGGAGCACGCACGCTCGCCGTTCTGCAACTCGTTTGGTCGACGCCGTAGGCTGCTGGCTGCGTGCTACGCTGAAAACCCACCAACGCCGTTGGATGCGGATTCAATCAGCCGATCGAACGAAAGGACGCTGCATGCGCCGGATGGTCACCGTCGGCGCCGCTCTCGTGATGCTCCTGGTCGTTGCCTGTGGAGGCAGCGACGAACAGGTTGAGGATCACGGTGGCACGATGGTCGATCGCGTGCTGCGGCTCGGCGAGGATCAGAGCACGATCGTGGAGGTCGTCACGGCCGCGGTGCCCGCTGAACTGAGTGCAGCCCTCAATCCAGAGATGACCGCGGAGACACCCGCCTCAGAGTTGATCGGCCTGCGCGTACACCGCCCGGAGGACATCGTTGGCTCGTTCATGATCGAGCGGCCGGAAGGCATCCGCAGCTTCTGGCTGATCTACGACCACGCCGAGAACGAGGTCGATGTCGAGACCGCGATGGGCGTGGAACTGAACGAGACGCCGTGGCAGATCACCGCGGGCCAGTCGACGGATACCGAGTCCGGTCTGCGCTTCCAGAGCACCGTCTCGGGCGACATCGATGGAACCGCGATCATCCGCTCGATCCGCGAGGCGGACCATGTGGACGGACCGCTGACCAGCGTCGTCTACATCCTGGAGGTGCAGGCCACGCAGCCGCCGCAGGAGCAGCCCTTCGAGCTGCCGGGCGCGCGTCCGATTCCCAGTGGATTCCCCGCTCCGGAGTTGGTGCTCGACGGCACGATCCCGATCACTGTGCTCTGGGGAGCGTCGGCTGGTGGCCAGACGTACCAGCTCGTGCTACTGACGCGTGAATCCTCGTTCGAGGTCGCGGAAGAGTACGTCAGTGTGCTGGAAATCCTCGGCTGGGACGTGGTTAACGACCGCGCCGTCGGATTCGCGACCGTGCTCGATTTCGAGGCGGACGACGGTGCGACGGTGGGGACCATCACCACCGACACGTTCGCCGACGATGACGACTTCACCTCCGTGCTGATTGAGTTGCGGGTCGGGCCGGTCAGCAACAACTAGCGCGGCCAGCCCGCTCGACCATCGAGCGCGCATTCGCCACCTTCGACGAACCAGACCTCGCCGATCGGGTATTCCCCGACGGTGGAATCCCTGCAGGGTTCTCCGGCCGGAGCACACGGGCCGCCCGCGCCGGCCGCCGGGAGTACTGCGTTCCGCGACGTGCTGGCGGAGATGGAGCGTTCATCGCTCAACTTCTCGCGCCACGCGCAGAAGCGGATCGAGCAGCGAAATCTTCAGATGGACGGCGGGCGCGTCGAGCGGTTGGAGGCGGCGGTCGAGCGGGCGACGGAGAAGGGGTCACGCGACTCGCTGATCCTGCTGGACGAGCTCGCGCTCGTCGTCAGCGTCCGCAGCAAGACGGTCGTGACCGCGATTGAACAGCCCGGAAGCGGAGAAGGGGTCTTCACGAACATCGACAGCGTCGTGATCGCGGATTGGTCACGGGCTAGCAAGCAACAGGCAACGACGCGGGCCGGTCCTTTCGAGGGAGCCCAGCGGGCATAGATCTCCGGGGTCTCCCGGCGAAAGGACAGATACAGACCATGATGAGAGCACTCTTCGCGGCCATTGGCGGCCTGCGAAACCACATGACGTACATGGACGTGGTGTCGACAAACATCGCGAACGTGAACACCAACGGATACAAGACTGCGCGCGTGACCTTCCAGGACATGCTTTCGCAGACGATCACCGGTGCCAGCGCACCGACAGCGGAACGCGGTGGTACCAACCCGGCACAGGTCGGCCTCGGCATGAACCTGCGCAGCATCGATGTGCAGCACTTCCAGGGCGCGCTCCAGGCGACCGGCAAGATCACCGACCTTGCGGTGCAGGGCAACGGCTTCTTCATGGTGAAGGATGGCAGCCGATCGCTCTTCACCCGTGACGGTGCCTTCGACATCGGCGTCAGCGGCGAACTGGTCAACCCAACCACGGGCCACAAGGTCCAGGGCTGGCAGGCAGACATCAACGGCGTGGTCGACACATCGACGGTCGTCACTTCGCTGACGATCCCGTTCGGCCAGTCGATCGCGGCGCAGGAGAGTTCCGCAGTAACGGTCGTCGGTAACCTCGACTCGCGGCTCGCGACCGGCAAGACACGGCGACCACGCTGGACGTCTTCGACTCGCTGGGCTTCCCGCACCCGGTCACGGTGACGTTCACGAAGAACGCCGCCGCGAACACGTGGGACGTGACGGCGGCCGGCGATGGCGTGAAGGTCACAAGTGTCGTTCCGCTACCGGCGCAGCTGGTGTTCGACGCCGCCGGTTCGATCACGACCCCCGACCAGACGACGACACCACCCACCCCACTGCAGTTCACCGTGAACCTCGCGGCGGGCGTCACGCAGCCGGGCGTGGATGCGGTGGTGACGAAGACCACAGTTGGTGGCATCACACAGTTCGCCTCGGCTGGCTCAGTCGGGACGACATCGAACAACGGTGCGTCGGCTGGTTCGCTGTCATCGTTCTCGGTCGGCCCGGCCGGTGACATCACCGGCATCTTCACGAACGGCACCAACCGCACGCTGGGGCAGGTGGCGCTGGCGGCGTTCACGAACGCGGCGGGTCTCGCGCGTGCCGGCGGCAACAGCTTCGAGCCGACGTCGAACTCCGGTGTCGCAATCATCGGCATCCCGGGTACGGGAGGCCGAGGCACGATCGGCACGGGCATGCTGGAAGGGTCGAATACCGACCTGGCGCGAGAGTTCACGAACGTGATCCTCGCCCAGCGAGGATTCCAGGCATCGAGCCGGGTGATCTCGTCCTCGGACGAGATGCTCCAGGACCTGGTCAGTCTGATCCGATAGCGCTCGCAGTCTGAAGAACCCCCGCGATGACGAGTGTCAGGGCGGGGGACTGAGCAAGTGCTCACTACTGGTGGGGTGCGTCCGATGGCGGCGCACCCCACCTTTTGCGATACCTCGTGCGATCGGTACGGGTGCGCACCCGACGCGATGCGCGACCCCGCGATCGCCTCATATCCCGGCGGCGCGCGTGACGGCGTGTGTGACAATGGGTCGTACACATCGACCCGTTCGTAGAGGGGATCGACGGTGGTAAGAGCCATCGAGGAGAGCTGTCGCGTCGGCGTCGGGCTGTTCAGGAATACCTGCGGCCGTGATGCAGTGTCGACATGCGTCTACTGCGGCCGGCCATTCTGCGATCGGCACGGCGAACTGGGCGACGATCACAGCCACGTATGCTCGCGCAAGATCTGTCGCCGAAAGCGGCGCGACGTGCTCCAGCACCTCCAGTGGAAGCAAGCCGTCTACGAGTCCAACAAGGTCTCGGTCTGTGGCCGCGATGGGTGCGGCGAGCGGATGCGCCATACCTGCAGCAAGTGCCGGCTGTTGTTCTGCAGCGAACACGTGACGGCTGTTCGAGCCGTCCGCGGCGCCAGCTCACGGGATGGCATCGTGCCCGGGATGGTGTGCGAGCACTGCCGCGACCGCAGCAAGATCTGGGACTGAGGACGGGCCTGCGTTCAGGCGTTCGCTACGCGGTTTCGCAGCCTCCCGATACCCTCGATCTCGACTTCGAATGTGTCGCCGTCGTGTAGCTGGGCTGTCTGGCCGGGGGTGCCGGTGAAGACCATGTCGCCGCGCTCCAGCGTCATCGAGCGCGAGATCGTGGCGATGCACTTGCGGATCGAGTGCACCAGTTCGCCAGTCGTCGCTTCCTGCACCACCTCGCCGTTCAACCGCCCGATCAGGTGGATGTTCTCCGGGTCCATCCCCGTCTCCATCCACGGGCCGACGCTGGTGAAGGTGTCTGACGACTTCGCCCGCCACCACTGGAGGTCGGCCTGCTGCCACTCGCGCGCCGAGACATCGTTGCCGCAGGTGTATCCGGCGACGCAATCGTCGACGTCCGCCTCGCTGATGTTGCGCGCGCGGCGTCCGATGATCGCGACGACCTCGGCTTCCGCGTCGACACGTCCGGCGTCGGGCGGGAGCACGATCGTGCCGCCTGCGGCGATCAGTGATGAGGGCGCCTTCAGGAACGCCTCCGGCTGTCCGGGGGCGGTGCGCTCGCCCGCGTGGCTCTGGTAGTTGATGCCGATAGCCACGATCTTCGAAGGCTCCGATGGCACGAGCAGCTTCGCGGCGCCCTCGGCCGCGGCCGCGCCGGTGCGTTCCAGGCTGCCGAACGGGCCGCCACGCACGAGGTGCGCGGTGCTGCCTTCGACGATCGCCGCTGATGACTTGCCCTCGTATCGAACGCGCGCGATGTGCATGTGGATTCCCTTCGTGATCGGAGCCATTGGTGACCGGGGCGTGAGCATACGGGGTACGCGGCGGCTCGTGCTACGATGCGAATCGCGCAATTTGAATCTGTAGCCGCCTCTCTGGCGCGCCGGATCGTGCGACGGGGGCCACGCACTGCTCGAGCTGTACGACTCGCTTCACCGCGCCAAACGGCCGTTCGAGCCGATCGAGGATCGCGTCGCACGCATCTACGTCTGCGGAATTACGCCGTACGACGTCGGACACCTCGGCCACGCGCGCGTCTTCGTCTTCTTCGACACCGTCCGCCGCTATCTCGAGTTCAACTCGTACGAGGTGCAGCACATCCAGAACATCACGGATGTCGACGACGACATGATCCGCGTCTCGCAGGAGCTCGGCGTCAGCATCGCGGAGGTCACCGTTGCCAACCAGGAGATCTATCTGCAGGAGATGGACGCGCTGAACGTGCTGCGTCCGACCGCCTTCCCGAAGGCGAGCGAGAGCATCGACGAGATGATCGCGACCGTGGAGAGCCTCGTCGCTGGAGGCCATGCGTACGAGATGGACGGGCACGTCTTCTTCGACACCTCGACGATGCCGGACTTCGGCGCGCTCGCCGGGCTCGACCGCGAGGGGCTGCGCACCTTCGAGAGCGACTCGATGCCCGCCGAGCCGGAACACCTCAAGCGCGATTCGCTGGACTTCCTGCTCTGGCAGCCATCGACGTACGAGGGCACGACGTTCGACTCGCCGTGGGGGCCGGGGCGGCCCGGCTGGCACATCGAATGCTCCGCGATGGCGAACACCGCGCTCGGCAGCCGCATCGACATCCATGGCGGCGGGCTCGACCTCGCTTACCCGCACCACGACTCCGAGATCGTGCAGTCGGAGGCGGCCTCGGGCGATGCGCCATTCGTCGGCTACTGGATGCACATGGCGGCGGAGACGCTGGACGGCGTGAAGATGTCGAAATCACTCGGCAACCTCGTGAAGGTCGACGCGCTGCTCGCTGCCGGGCACAGCCCCGACGCGCTGCGCCTCTACCTGCTGGGCACGCACTACCGCGAAGATCAGAACTTCACCGAGGACGAACTCAGTCGCTGGGAGCAGGTCTCCGACACGCTGCGGCGGGCGGCCGAGGGCGAGGGCGGTCCGTCCGACGAACTGCGCGTTCAGCCGCTGCGCAACGAGTTCATGGCCGCGATGGATGACGACCTCGACACCGTCCGCGCGATCAAGGCACTGACCGCGATCGCGGAGGGCATCGAAGCGAAGCGCCTCGCTGGCACGACCGCGATCCCGACGCTGCGCGAACTCGCGGGCGTGCTCGGCCTGCGCCTCGGCGTCGAGGGCTAAGCCGTTGCGGTCTCCGCGCTGACGGCGTTGACGATGTCGATCGTCTTGCCGAGCGTCTCCAGTCGCTCCTCGATCGTCGCGCCGTACGGATCCACGCGCAGCGTGTTCACACCGGCATCGCGGTAGGCGCGGATGCGGTCCGCCACCTGCTCATCGCTGCCGACGATGCTCGTCAGCCGCACCATCTCGTCCGGCACGAGCGCGCGCGCCTCGTCGCGCCGGCCATCGAGGTAGAGCTTCTGGATCTCGGCGGCCTCATCGGCGAAGCCCTGCCGTCGGTAGGCGGCGTTGTAGAAGTTGTTCTGGCGCGAGCCCATCGCTCCGAGGCTGAAGGCGAGGCCACGCTTGCGCGCCGCCATCACGCTGTCGACGTCGTCGGTGAAGTGCACGCCGCCGCCGGCCTGTAGCTCGATGTCATCGAGGGTTCGGCCGACCCGTTCCGCGCCCGTGCGGATCGAGTCGAAGAAGACGTGTGCCTGTTCCGGGATGAACGAGGCGGCGAGCCAGCCGTCGGCGAGTTCGCCGGTCAGTTCAAGGTTCTTCGGCCCGAGCGCCGCGACGTAGATCGGCAGGTCTTCTGCTGACGGTGCGCCGGAGCGCAACGCCTTGCCCTCGCCGTTCGGTAGCGGCAGTTCGTGGAAGTCACCCTCGTAGGCGACGACCTGCCCGCGCAGCACCATGCGCACGATCTCGATCAGCTCGCGGGTGCGCCGGATCGGGCGGTCGAAGGGGACGCCGTGCCAGCCCTCGATCACCTGCGGGCCGCTGGTGCCGATGCCGAGCACGAAGCGCCCGTTCGACATCGAGTCGAGCGTGAGTGCGGTCATGCCGACGAGTGCCGGGGTGCGAGTGCCGATCTGGAAGATGCCGCTGCCGAGACGGATGGTGTCGGTCTTCGCGGCAAGGTAGGCGAGCGGTGTGGCCGCGTCGTGTGCCCACGCCTCTGCGGTCCATGCGGTGGTGACGCCCATGCGCTCCGCTTCTAGCGCGTACGTGGTCAGTGCGTCCCAGTCCGTGATCGCATCGCGATGGAACCCGATCGAAACTTGCATGGCATCCCTCGGCTCTCTGCCTCGGCCGACAGATTCTCGGCGGGCATCGTCAGTGCTGACAGGCGGACGATAGCAGAGCCGGGCGCTCTGGCGGACTCTCGTGAGGTCGCGCTATCGCCCGTGTGGGTCCTCGCCTAACGTGAGTCGATGCAATCGATGCCCCCTCGACGTCTCCGCAGCGAGGCCAATCCCCGGTGAACCTGCTGGCGAACCGGCTCCCGTTCCACTACGCGTGGGTGATGCTCGCTGCTGGCGTGCTGACGAACGCCGTCGCCGCCGGCGGCACGTTCTGGATGATGGCGATCTACATCCCGGCGATCTCGGACGACTTTGAGCTGCCGCGGTTTGGCGTCGTGTTGGCGTTCATGGTCGGGCAGAGCATCTCCGCGGTCGTCGGGCCGTTCGCCGGTCGCATGATCGACCGACATGGGCCGCGGATCGCGCTGTTGGTCAGCAGCGTCGCGCTCCCGGGCGCGTTGATTGCGACGTCGTTCTCGACGGAGCTGTGGCACCTCTTCCTCGGCTGGGGCGTCGCCAGTGTCGCGCGCGCATGGATGTTCCCGATCTCCTACAACTGGCTGATGACTCGCTGGTTCGTCGGCGGGCGGCAGCAGCAGGCACTGGGTGTCGTCACCGTTGGCTTCGCGCTGGGCGGGGCGGCGCTCCTCCCCGTGCTCGCGATCGTCGAGGAGCGATCGGGCTGGGGCGCGGCGATGTTCGTCAGCGCGATTCTGATCTTCATCGTGCACGGGCTCTCGGCACTCTTGCTCGTGCGCAACGAGCCTGTGGAGATGGGCGTGCGGCCGGTCGGCGGGTCCGCCGAGACGGATGATGCCGTGAGCGATGGCGGTGGCTTCAGCGGCCCGGATGCGATGCGCACGCTTCCGTTCTGGCTGATCGCGACGGCGCTGATGTTCTTCTTCTCCGGCCAGGGCGCGGTCGCGACGCTGGCGATCGACTTCTTCGACAGCCGCGATGTCGCGAACGGAGCATCGATCATCGCCGTCGGCGCGATGATCCGTACGATTGCCCGGCTGCCGCTCGGCCTGGCGATGTCGAGGATCAACCGCGTCTTCCTGCTCGGGATTCTCGTCGCGGGCACGCAGATGATCGCGCTCACCGTGCTGCTGGTCTCGACCACGACCACGGGCATCGCCGCGTACCTCGTGCTGTGGGGCATCGGCGGGGCGTTCGCGCCGATGCTTGAGCCGCTGCTGGTGACACGGACGTTCGGGCTGCGGCACTTTGGTGCCGTCAGCGGGTCGATCGCCATGGTCGCATTCGGCGGTCAGATGATCGGTCCGCTTGGCGGGGCGGCGCTCTACGACGCCACCGGCTCGTATACGGTGCCGTTTGCGCTCTACGGCGTTGGTTTCGTGGTGACGATGGTGCTGCTCGCGGTGGCGTCGCTGCGGGTCAACGGTGCCGCGCATCGCGAGGCGGCGAGGGCGGTCGGGATGACCGACGCGACGGCTGACGCCGCCGGTCGCTAGCGCGAGGGAGCGTCGGGCGCTGCTGCGTCACCGTCGGAAGTGTCGTCAGTGCCTGCGTCATCGGTTGCCGCGTCATCGACGCTGTCGGCCGCCGCTGGCTTCTCCGACTCGGCCTCGTCCTTGCGCGTCAGTTCCTGTTCGAAGGCATCGACGGCGGGTCGCAGCGGGGCCGGCGTGATACCGCGCGCGACGACCTTGCCCGCGCTTCCCGCGGCCCCTCGGATCTCGTCGCTGTGCTCGCGGACATAGTTGGCGCCGTCGTTGGCGGCCTTCTCGACGTGCGGGAGAGCGGCATCGGCAGCGGCCTTCGCCTCGCGGGCCAGCCGCTCAACCTCGGGTCTCGCGGCGTCGGCGGCTCGGCGCACCTGCTGACCGGCGTCGCGCGCGGCCTGCTCCGCCTGCGGGCGGTGCTCCTCGGCGACATCGCGCACGCGCTTCGCCGCGCGGGCGGCACGACGCGCGAATCTACCGAGCGCGCCGCTCCCGGGCCGCTCACCGGCCGGGTCTGGCTCGGACTCGTCGGACGGGGGCTCGTCTGGCGGCATGGCCGCCTCCTGGGGCCGCTTACTGGCGGCTAGCTCTTGCCCTGCGCGGACTCGATGGAGCGCACGATCATGCCCTTGTCGGGAACCGGCAGCCACCCCGTCGGCGAGTTGTAGTAGCGGCAGTTGGGGCTGGTCTCCGGGGGCTCGCGGTCGCCGTGTTCGACATCAAGGCCTTCGACACGAATCGTTGGCGAACCGATCACGCCGGCGTTGTGGGCCTCTTCATCGGTGCGAACCTGGGTCTCCTCGATCTCGGCATCGACGCCGGTCTCGGCGATCGCCTCGTTCAGCACCGCGCGCGCCTGATCGTGGTGCGAGCAGTTCTCGGTCAGCATCAGAGTGATCTTCACGTGGGCCTCCGGCAGTGATCCTGTGCGGGCGTCATCATGCCAGCCGCAGCGGGGTTCTGCCTAGAGCCGGTGTGCCGGGAGACACGCGCTACGCGACGCTCGCGCGCCACGTTCGCCACGCATCGAGGATCGCCGGGTCGTGCGCGAACGCCATCTCCGGCAAGTCGTCCGGTGCGAAGAGCCCGACCTCCATCACCTCGTGGTCCCCGCTGCCGGGCTGACCGGCGGCCGTGCCGGCGAAGGCGACGAAGACCACGTGGTCGCCCGGCGAGCTGTAGACGCCGAGCAGACGATCGATGCGGACCTCGAGCCCGGTTTCTTCGCGCACCTCGCGCATCGCGGCTTCCTCGACGACCTCGCCGGCATCGACGAAGCCCGATGGGAACGACCAGCGCCCGAGCATCGGCTCGTTGTTGCGGCGGATCAGCACGATCTCACCGTCGAGTTCGACGACCACCCCGGCCGCGATCTTGGGGTCGAACCACTGCACAAAGCCGCAGGCGTCGCATCGCGGGTTGCCGTCGGTTCCGCCCGCTGGCCGCAGTCGTTCCCCGCAGCGCGGGCAGAACTCGAAGGTAAACGGCTCGGCCATCGGCTGTTCGACCCTCGCGCTAGCGGAAGAGCACGATGCGGCGGAAGCGCTCGAGGTAGCGTCCCTCGTCGTCCCGCCAGCGCTCGCGCATACGCTCGATGAACTCGTCGTCGCCCGGGAACTGGCTGGTGTGGGCGACTAGCGCCGCGATCTTGTCGTCGATGGCGGCGCTGATATCGGAGTCGAAGGTCGGGTCGTTCGAACCCCAGAGATAGAGCTCGCGCACCTTGTGCGTCGGCAACCCGTCCTTGAGGTGTTCGGGGAAGTTGAGCCGGTCGCGCGCGGTCGGGTAGACAGCATCGACGGTCGTGAGGCCGGTGGCGCGGTGGTCGCTGTGGTTCACGAAGCCCTCGTTGATGATCACGGGCTCCGGGTCGTGCGTGTAGACGGCGTACGGCTGGAATTCGCGGATCTCGCGCGTGACCGCCCCGAGGAACTCGCGGGAGGCAGTCAGTTCGCCGTCGGTGAAGCCGAGGAATCGCACGCTCTCGACGCCGAGGATCTGGGCGGCGGCCCGCTGCTCGTCTTCGCGCATCTCGATCAGCATCGCGGGCGTCAGCGCGGGGTCGTCGGAGCCCTTCGAGCCGTCGGTCGCGACGACGTATCGCACCTCCCAGCCGGCTCGCGCGAGCAGCGCCGCGGTGCCGGCGGCGCCGAAGTCCGCATCGTCCGGGTGTGCCGCGAAGACGATCGCGCGGGCCAGCTCGCCCTCGCTGAGGTCAGGTTCGCCGGGGTGCTCGTTACCGAAAAGGTCCTCGAGTCCACTCGCCATTCGTGCCGGTCCTCTCGTCGATCGGTTCGCTCAATTCGATCGTGCGTCGGGTCGTCTCTGTGGCAGGCAGCGTAGCGCACGACTCGGGAGTGTGACTCGTGTGGCCTGCCTGGCAAGGGGAGGGGTGACGGAGGGTTGTTGACGGCGCGTTATGGTCAGCACTACAGTGCTACAGAACATATGTGCCGACGTCAGGCGACTGATGGGCGGCGCGATGGTCTGCCGGAGCGACATGCCGAATTGGTGTGGAGCAGCGACATTCCGGGTCGACTGACCTTCTCGGTTGGCTGGCTGGATGGCGCACCTGACGAGGCGGGGGTCTCAAAGGGAACACCATGAGTGATCAACTCTCAGCGAAGCAGCAAGGCATCCTGGATTTCTTGCGCGATTTCATCGAAGACAAGGACTATCCGCCATCGATCCGCGACATCCAGCAGGGGTGCGACATCTCGTCGACGTCGGTTGTTGACTACAACCTGAAGCGGCTTGAGGAGCGGGGCTTCATCCGACGCGACCGCGAGGTTTCGCGCGCGATCGAGCTGCTGGAAGCCGGCGGCCGCCGCGCCCGCACGGTGCGCGTACCGGTACTCGGCAAGATCGCGGCTGGCTCGCCGATCCCGACCCCTCCGGAAGCAATGCCACTCGACCAGTACGACGACTTCATCGAGGTGACTGAGGGTCAGACCGGCGGCGGAGGCGCGAACATCTTCGCTCTGCGCGTCGAAGGCGAGTCGATGATCGATGCGCTGATCAATGACGGCGATGTCGTGATCTTCGAGCCTGTGCGGACGTTCAACGACGGCGACATGGTCGCCGTCTGGCTGAAGGACGAGAACGAGACCACGCTGAAGAAGGTCTACCGCGAGGGCGACCGCGTGCGCCTCCAGCCGATGAACAAGCAGATGGAGCCGTTCTATACGCCCGCCGAGAACATCGAGGTTCACGGCCGGGTGCTGACCGCGATCCGTGAATGGTAGCTCCGCACGTTGAATCGACGCCGGGCGGCTGATGCCGCTCCGCGTGCGCCCGTTCGTCGATCGATCGGCGGGTCGCTCGTGACGGACGCTGCTTCGCCCCTGCTGCGAATCCACTGATAGGCTGTGCCGGCGCGCTTGCGGGGAGGTGAGCCATCAGCGCCGCTCCGTTGCTCAGCGTCTCCGACCTGAACGTCTCCTACCAGACACGGAACGACGTCGTGGCCGCCGTCCGAGGGCTCGATCTCGAGCTGCATCGTGGCGAGGCCGTGGCGCTCGTCGGGGAGTCCGCTTCCGGCAAGACGACGGTCGCCCTCTCGCTGCTTCGCATCCTGCCCACCAACGCGACGTTCTCGGGTGAGATGACGTACGACGGCGCCTCGCTGAGCGCGATGAGCGAGCCGGATCTCCGGCGCGTGCGGGGCGATGAGATTGCGATCATCTTCCAGGACGCTCAGTCGGCACTGACCCCGACGCTCACGGTCGGCGATCAGATCAGTGAACTGTTCACGGCCCACCGCCCGATGTCGAAGCTGGAGGCGGACGCCGCCGCGGTGGAGACGCTCTCCCGTGTGCTACCGGACGCCGCCCGCGTCGCCGAGTCGTACCCGTTTCAGCTCTCAGGCGGCATGGCGCAGCGCGCGCTGATCGCGATGGCCACGGCGCTCGACCCCTCGATCGTGATTGCCGACGAGCCGACGTCCAGCCTCGATGTGGCGGTGCGCCACGAGATGATCACGTGGCTCGAGCAGATGCGCGATGACCGCGATGTCGCCGTGCTGCTGATCACCCACGACCTCGGCGTCGTCGCCCGTTTCGCCGACCGCGTGGCGGTGATGTACGCGGGGCGAATCGTCGAAACGGCGGACGTGAACGCGATCTTCAAGCAGCCGAAGCACCCCTACACGTTCGGGATGCTCGCGAGCGTGCCCGGGCTCGCTCCGCGCGGCACGCGCCTCTACTCGATGCCGGGGCAGCCGCCCGACCTCATCGACCTGCCACCGGGGTGCCCGTTCCTACCGCGCTGCAACAAGGCGGTGTCGCAGTGCCGCACCGATGACGCGCCGGCGCTCGAGACCGTCGATGGTGGTACCCGCGTCGCGTGCTACAACCCGATGGTCGTACCGCTCGTCGACTGAGGCTCGTGCGCTGAGGAGCGTGGCTAGCGCGCCGCGGCGGGCCGTCTGCGCACGATCGTGGCGAGTCGCATCACCAGCAGCTCAAGCGCCAGCGTCTCATCCGCCTGCCCCGTCTTCACTCGATGGTCGGACGCCTCTACCTCACGCAGTGCCGCTTCGGCCGCCTCGCGCGATGTCGCGCGTGCCTGGCGGATCAGCTTCGTGATCGGAAAGCTGCTGCGCAGGTTCGTCGCCTTGCCGATCTCTTCGGGCGTGCCGCCCCGCTCCAGCAGTTCGGTGGCCCGGATCAGGTGGCGCAACTGACGCGCGATCATCACCTGGATGCGCGCCGGGGGCTCGCTGCCCTGTTCGAGCATGCGGCGGATCAGCAGCAACGCCGGTGCCGCGCGACCCTCGACGACCGCATCGACGACATCGAAGATGCCGGCCTCACGCGCCTCCGGCGTGAGCGCGCGCACGTCATCGATCGTGACGGCGCGGCCGTTCGCGTAGAGGCCGAGCTTCTCGATCTCGGAAGCGAAGAGCCACAGGTCGTCGCCAACGAGTTCCGCCAGCTCAGTGATCGCCGCGCGCTCGAACTCGACGCCCGCGCCGGCGGCTCGTTCGCGCGCCCACGCCATGAGTTCGCTGTCGTCGCTGCTGCGACTCCACGCGCGCAGCAGCGGGAAGTCCTGCACGTCGACGTCCGCGAGCTCCTTCAGTTCGCTGAAGAGGTTGGAGCGGCCAAATGTGCCGGCGCGCTCCCGGTTGAGCGGCTCCAGCAGCACGAGGTGGTTCGTCGGCGGCAACTGTTCGAGGGCGTCGAGCAGTGGCTGCCACTCGCGGACGACACCCTGACCACCGCCGAGGGAGGCGATCAGCCCTTCAACGACGACCACGCGCGAATCAGCGAGGAAGGGGATCGTCGCGACGTGCTGCACGAGTTCCTGCACGCTGAGGCCGCGCCCGGCGAGCAACGTCGTGTTCGTGGCCAGCATGCCGTCGTGGTCCAGCGCGGCGTGAAGTGAGTGGTAGGCGTCGCGCAGCCGGAAGTCATCCCGGCCGTAGTAGACGTGAACCCTCGCGTCGGTCGCCTCTGCCATCAGTCGATGTCCAGTTGCCAGCCGAGGAAGGTTGCGATCCCGATCAGCACGACGAGAGCGGCACCGGGCCAGAGCAACGTCGAGAAGAAGACCGACGCGTCGCCGTCCATTACGCCCTCGTAGGCCGCCCACGTGAGCGCCAGCGTGAGGCCGGGCAGTGGCACCCACCAGGGGAATCTGGGGTCGTCGTCGTTGACCAGCGCACCCTGCACGAGATCGCGTGGTCCGGGCGCGCTGGCGCTGGCGCGGTCGTCTTCGGTTCGGTCAGCATCACCCGCCATGGCTGCGATCCTACGGCCCGCCGGGACGCACGACCAGCGGACTGATTACGACCGGGGACGGCTACAGGAAGAGGTCGAACTCTCGACCGCGGACGAGCTCGCTCGACGACCCTTCGCCGCGCTCGTAGTCGTAACCGCGGATGATCGCCGCCGGGATCGCATCCACCTTGCCCATCACGAGTTCCGACGCTCCGGCGAGCTGGTCGGCGATGCAGATCGTCGTCACCCGCATCTCCTTGCCGTCCATGTCGGGCAGGCCGACGTATGAGCGCATCGGTTGAAAGCCCGCGACGCCGATCGCGATGTTCGTGTGGCCCTCGCGCCACGGCCGGCCGAAGGTGTCGGTCATGACGACGGCGATCTCGATGCCGAGGCGCTCGCGAACCGCGTCGCGGATGCCGCGGCAGGACGCGTCCGGGTCGACCGGCAGCAGCGAGATGATGTCCTCCCCGCCTACGTTCGAGCCATCGACGCCGGCGTTCGCGCAGATGAAGCCGTGCTTGGTCTGCGTGATCAACACGCCCTCGACCTGCCGCACGACACGATTCGACTCCTGCAGCACGGCTTCGACGAGCCGGGGGTCCTTCTCCGTCCGCTCGGCGAAGCGGGTCGCGAATTCGCTCGGCTGATACGAGTCCAGCGGCACGAGCCGCCCCTCTGCCCGCGAGACGATGCGCTGGGTGACAGCGAGCGCGTCGCCGTCCTCGAGCGGGGTGCCCTGCGCCTCCGCCGCGTCGATCATCTGGCCGGCGATATCGTCGCCGTTCTGCACCAGCGGGATGCCGCTGATGCCGATCACGCGGAATTCCGGCGGTGAGCTGACGTTGGTCATGATGCGGCCTCCGATAGCCCTGAGATGCGGACGCTGCTGTGTGCTTTGTAGCGTCCATTGATGCCGATTAGCAGCACCGTGATGTTCTCCACGAAATGCGAAAAGCGCAGCGGACCGGCATCGATGGCCGTGACGCCCTCGATTTCTTCCGCCAGTGCGCTGACGAGGTCTTTCGAATCGCCGTTGCTCCCGGTGACGAGCACGTCGGCATCGACCGCCGCGGCTGGGTCGAGCAGCACGCCCGCGGGCACGGTGTGGAACGCGCCAAAGACGGCTGAGTCGGGCAGGAGTTGCGCCGCTTCTTCCGCCGCGGAACCAGCCGCGACCTCGATCGCGTGCGGGCCGCGCTCGAAGCGCAGCGGCACGACGGCATCGACGACGATTTTGCCAGCGAGGGCGGGTGCGAGTGACTCCAGCGTGGCGCGATGCCCCTCGTATGGCACGGTGATCACGACTACGTCGGCGGTTGCGACCGCAGCCTCGTTCGTCATGCCGCTCAGCGACTCCCGCTGCGCCGGGATCGCCGTGGCGACCGAGTCGGCCGCCGCGATTCCGCGCTCGGCCTGGCGGCTGCCGATGACCACGCGATGGCCGGCGAGAGCGAAGCGCGTTGCGAGTCCGCGCCCCTCCGGGCCGGTGCCACCGACCAGTGCGATCGTATGCGCCATGGGGCTGGCCCCCCTCCGAGGTGCCGGGCAGACTGTGCTGACCCTTACAATCGGAATTCGGCTGCGAAGCGTACGCGTGGCCCGCAAGGCCAGCAACCAGAACCAGCCGTGAGAAGGTGCCATGACCGCGACACATGCCCCGTCGGTTGCCGCAGTCGACGTGAGTGGTCTCGGCCATCAGTACGTCGCGGATGCCGGCGTGGTGCAGGCACTCGACGGCGTCGATCTCAGCGTCGGCGTCGGCGAGTTCGTGGCGCTGGTCGGGCCGAGCGGGTGTGGCAAGTCGACGTTGCTGCGCGTCCTCGCCGGGCTGCTTGCACCCACGGAGGGCAGCGCGCTCGTTCGCGGGGATGCCCCGCAGGTGGCGCTGACGTCCCACGCGGTTGGCCTGGTGACGCAGGATCCGGGGCTGCTGCCGTGGCGCACGGTCTCCGGCAACGTCTCGCTCGCGCTCGAGGTGACCGGCGCCCGCGCCGACGTGCCGGAGCTGCTGGGCCGCGTCGGCATCGATGCCTTCGCCGACTATCACCCTCGCGAGTTGTCCGGCGGCATGAGGCAGCGCGTCGCGCTGGCACGGGCACTGGCGCACGGGCCGCGGCTGCTGCTGATGGACGAGCCGTTCGGGTCGCTGGACGAGTTCTCTCGCGAAGACATCGGTCTTGAGTTGCTCCGCATCTGGGAGCGCGATCGCGTCTCGGTGCTCTTCGTCACGCATTCGATCCGCGAGGCGGTGTTGCTGGCCGACCGTGTCGTGGTGATGAGTGAGGCGCCGGGCAGCATCATCGCGGACCTGCCGGTGCAGTTGCCCCGGCCTCGCAGCCAGGCGCTGGAGCAGACACCGGACTTTGCTGCGGCGGTGGCCGAAGTGCGCCGCGCGATGGGGGGCCGCGAGTGAGCGAGACGACTCCCCCACAATCGCGACCGGGTGCCGTGCCTGAACTCGCCGACCTCACCGAAAGCTCCGAGTGGGTCGCGACCTCCTCCGCGCGGCGCGGTCTACCGCCGACGCGCGAGATCGCGGGTGCGGTTGTACCAGCGATCCTGGCTGCGACGGTCGCGCTCACGCTCTGGGAGATCTGGATCCGCGCTCGCGACATCAAGGAGTACCTGGTGCCTGCGCCGACGGCGATTGGCCGTGCGCTGCTTGATGACCCGTCGCGGTTCGTCGAGGCCGGGTCAATCTCGCTCGTCCATGCGCTCGGCGGGCTGGCGTGCGGGGCGGGGTCGGCGTTTCTGCTCGCGGTCGTGATGGCGCACTCGCGCCCGCTGGAGCGCGCGCTCTACCCGCTGGCGATCCTGGTCAAGGTGACGCCGGTCGTCGCGGTCGCGCCGCTGTTCCTGATCTGGTTCGGGTTCAACGCCTGGCCGAAGCTGCTGGTGGCCGCGATGATCACGTTCTTCCCGGTGCTGGTGAACGCTGTGACGGGGCTGCGCTCGATCGATTCGACATCGCATGACTTCCTGCGCGCACTCGATGCGTCGCGCTGGCAGGTGTTCTGGAAGCTGCGCCTGCCGGCCTCGCTGCCGTACGTTCTGGCGGCGCTGCGCATCTCCGTACCGCTCTCGCTGATCGGTGCGGTAGTGGCGGAATGGTTCGCTGCGGACAGCGGTGTTGGGCAGATCATCGTGATCGCCAATGGCGAGCTCGATACGCCGGTGCTCTTCGGCGCGGTATTCGTGCTCGCGTTGATCGGCGTGACCTTCACGGGAATCATCGCCTATATTGAGCGTCGCGTGCTCTTCTGGCACGAATCTTCATCGGGCGTGTAGCGCCCGCGACCACGTCGCGGATACTCGCTCGCAATCACGCTTATCCGCGTGTAGCGCCCACGATCACGTCGTGGATGCACGCACCGACCCTCATAAGGAGGTCGTTGCATGCCGCGACGTCTGTTCACGCTTATCATCCCTCTCCTCGCTTCGATCGCCCTGCTCGCCGCCGCGTGCACCGACGATGACGCGTCCGATTCCACATCATCGACGAGCAGCGATACGACGACGAGCGCCGCCGTTCGACCCGCCGACGCGACGCCCGCTGCCGCGCCACGGCCGGTGTACGAGGCCGCGGAGATCACATTCGTCGCGGGATTCCGCCCGCAGGCAAACCTGCCGTTCGTTGCCGTCTACGTGGCAGCGGCCGAGGGCTATTTCGCCGACGAGCAGCTGACGGTACAGATGGAGCACTCGCCGCGCGGCGGGCACTTGCAGTTGCTGCTTGAAAAGGAGATCGAGTTCACGACGGCCACGGCATCGCAGGCGCTGCGGCGTCGCGCGGATGAACTGCCCGTGCGCTCCGTCGCGCTCTTCGGCCAGCGTGGCGACCAAGGCTACGTGGTGATGGCGGACTCCGGCATCGAGGGTCCCGCGGACTTCGCGGGCCGCAGCGTCGGGTTCAAGGGCAGCGTCATCCCCGCCGAGCTGAAGGCGATGCTCGCAGCGGTCGATCTGACCGAGGACGACATCAACCTGCAGAACGTGCCGTTCGACGTGCGCCCCTTCATCGAGGGGCAGGTCGATGTCTTCCCGGTGTTCCTGAACAACGAGCCCGACCAGATCCGCAACGAGGGCGTCGAGATCACCATCATCGATCCGACTGAATTCGGGGTTCCGACGCTCGGCCTCACCTTCCTCGCGCACGAGGACACGATCGCCGACGACCCGCAGCTCGTGGAGCGGTTCCTGCGCGCGACGCTGCGTGGCGCCGCCTTCGCTGCGGCGAACATCGACGCGGCGGTCGAGATCACGTTGCAGCACGCTGAAGGCGCTGACCCGGCGCACCAGCGCTTCCTGCTGGAGACCGACCTCGAGAACGCGCAGCGCGCGGACGGCATCGGTCGCGGCACCCTTGACCAGTGGGACGCACTGGAAGAGTTGCTGATGCGCTACGAGGTGATCGAGGTCGATGTCGATACAGCGCTGGCCTTTGACGGCTCGTTCGTCGACGCTCTGTACGGCGCGGATGGCGTCCTGAAATGACGCTCGCCGCGTGAGCCTGCCGAGGTGAGTTCCGACCTGCCTCCGCCGCCAACACTCGACGATGTGCGTCGGGCGGCCGATGCGATCGCGCCGTATCTCTCGCTGCCGACGCCGCTCGTCTATTCGCCGGCACTCTCCGAGCGCCTGGACGCGCACGTTTCGCTGAAGCTCGAGTTCGCGACACCGATCGGCGTCTTCAAGGTGCGCGGTGGGATCAATCTCGCGATCAACCTCTCGCCGGAGCATCGCAAGGCCGGCCTCGTCACCGCGTCGACGGGTAACCACGCGCAGTCGATCGCTTACGGAGCGAAGCTGCAAGGCGTGCCCGCGACGCTGTTTGTCCCGGAGGGCGCGAACCCGGACAAGATCGCCTCGATCGAGCGCCTCGGCGGCGAGGTTCGCGTTCACGGCGAGCGTTTCGACGACGCGCGGCGGGCCGCCGAGGAGTACGCGGCGGAGGTCGGTTCGCGCGCGGTGCACAGCGGTAACGAACCGGATCTCGTTGCGGGCGTCGGCACTGCGGCGCTCGAGGTGCTGGAGACACAGCAGCCGGACACGGAGATCGTGATCGTCCCCGTCGGCGGTGGTTCCGGTGTGGCCGGGTGGCTCACCGTGCGCGGCGGCCTCTCGCACGACGCCGCGGTCTGGGGCGCGCAGTCCGCGCAGGCCCCGGCGGTCTACGAGTCGTGGCGGGCGCAGCAGGTGCTCGAACGGCCGAACACGACGACCGCTGAGGGACTGGCGACCGCGGAGGCGTTCGCGTTGCCGCTCGAGGTCATGATCGCGTCGCTGGATGACTTCGTGCTGGTGGACGACCGCAACATCGAGGCCGCCGTCGTCGAACTGCTGGGCACGCAGCACATCCTCGCGGAACCGGCCGGTGCCGCCCCCCTCGCTGCCGCCCACAGCGCCGCAGAGCGTGTGCGCGGGAAGCGCATCGTGCTCGTCGTCTCCGGCGCGAACGTGACCGTCGACCAGTTGCGCGCGATCCTCGACGGCCGCTCCGGCAGCTGATCGCTGCCGTCTCGCCGGCCGTTCGCCAGCGCGCTATTGCAGCGTGATGCCGTTCGCGCCGCGGCTGATTGGCTGCGGCTGGGCCGGGCTGTCCATGTAGACCTCGAACTCCCAGTACCCGGGTCCGATCGGCTCATCGGACGAATAGCCGATCCACCATGAACCCTGCTCGCCGCCCTGCCAGGGGAGCAGCGGCGACTGGTACACAACCCGCCCATCGCGGAAGACGATCCAGCGGATGCGGCTCACCCCTCGCATCTCCTCGAAGTCGAAGAAGGTCAGCAGCTGGCGATCGAAGCGTGTCGGGCCGGTCGCGATGCCGTTTGGCGCGGCAAGCGCACCGAACGTCAGGCCGCCGAGCACGGGCTCGCCCGGCGCGGGGACGTCGAAGAGGGCGGTTCCAGACGCGTGCAGGATTCCCCCCGCCCAGACTTCCAGCGTCCAGCGACCCGCCGGGATGCCACGCTCCGATGGTGCTAGCAGGCGGTCGGAGACAACGGCGAATGAGCCGGCCGCCCAGCGGTACGAGGAGGAGAGGGCGTCTTGCAAGATCCCGTCCAGGTACCACCGCTCCTCGACCTGTGAGTCGTCGGGGATGCCCTGCGCCGTGTACTCGTAGTAGAGCGCCGGCAGATCGAGCGGGAAGTACGACGTGTAGTCGAAGAGGTCGAACAGGGCGTCACGTTCGACCGCGTTCTCCGCGAAGACCGGTGTCGAGATTGCGATGCCATCGGCAAACGTCGCGGCACCAGCGCGCGGCACGACGATGCGCTGCAGCGGCGGAGCGTAGTCGGCCAGCGGCCCGGCACGACGCGCGCTCGCGACGACGTCGGCAGCGAGGCTGAGCGGGCGCACCAGCGCGACGACCGCATCGCTGTTGTACTCAAGCTGTGTGGCGATGCCGATCAGTGCTCCGGCCGCATCAAAGACGGGTCCACCGCCAACGCCGTACGGCATGCGGGCGTCGGTGCTGAGCAGCGCGCGTCCGGAGAGCGCCTCATCGCCGTGGATGCCGGTTATCGTCGCGGTCGTCGAGATCACCGCCTGTAACTGGCTGCCGCTGGTTCCGGGATGGCCGAGCAGGCGCACCGCGTCTCCGCGCTCAAGCGATTCGGGCTCGCCCGCCGTGACCGATGGCAGCGCGAACCCGCCGGCGTCGAGCGGGTCGCCGCGGTAGAGGCGCGTGGCACGGAGCACCGCCAGATCGCGCGCCGGATCGGCGGCGACGACCTGCGCCTCGAAGGTGAGTTCGGGCTCCTCGCCGGGCGTCCGCGTGACGGCGATCGCGATCGACGAGTACGCGACCCCGCCGTCGCTGCGATAGGGCGTGACCAGCATGTAAGAGGTAAGGATCAGCCGCTGTTCGCGGTCGATCACAACGCCCGATCCATCGCGGGCGATGCGCACGAAGCCCGAGTTGGTGTCGAGCAGCTGAATCTGGACGACCGATCTCGCGAGTTCGGCGTCCGGAATGATCTCGATCGTCGCCACCTCGCGCGGCGCGGTCGGCGTGAGACCGAGGTCGACCGGGGCGAGGATCGGCGGCGCAACGACCGGCGTCGGCGATGCATCGGCGGCTTCACCGACCGCCGGCGTCGGGTCGCCCGGGATCAGGTCAGCGGCACCGCCACACGCCGACGCGAGCAGCGCGCCGAGGACGGCGAACGTGACGAAGAGACGCGGCAGCGCGGGGAGTAAACGCATGATCACAACGTAGCGCGTCGCGAGTCTGACCGGCCAGCGACCGGAAGGCCGAACCCGAGGAGGGGGCCCGGAAGCGGATGCAGTGGCGGGCTAGCCCCTAGGCAGTCCGAGCCCGCGTGTCGCGATCACGTTGCGCTGAATCTCGCTCGAACCCGCCGCGATCGTCGCAGAGACGCTCGACATGTAGAGGCGGCAGTACTGACCCTCAAGGACCGCGTGATCCGACTCTGGCCGCAGCGCCCCGTGCAGTCCCAGCAGGTTGATGCCACGTCGGGCGTTGCGCTGCGTGAGTTCGGAGTTGAACGCCTTCGACATCGACGATTCGTAGTTCGGCACCAGGCTCTGTGACTGCATCCAGGCGACGCGGTAGCCGAGGTAGCGCCCGACCTCCACTTCGATCGCCGTGCCGGCGAGCGAGTGTCGGCTGATCGTGCTATCGGCGACGCGCTGACCTTCGCCGGCGCTGCCGTCCTCCGTGGAGTAGTCGACGAGGCTGCTGAACATGCGCTGCACGTTCGCTGCGCGCTGCACGCCGGAGCGCTCGAAGTCGAGCGTCGTGGTCGCGACGTACCAGCCGCGATTCTCTTCACCGATCATGTTCTTCGCCGGGACGCGAACGTCCTCGAAGAACGTCTCGTTGAACCCTCGTGCGCCGTGCATCTGCTCGATCGGTCGTACGGTGATTCCCGGCGTGTCCATCTTCAGCATGAAGTAGGAGATACCGCGGTGCTTCGGCGCGTCCGGCTCGGTGCGGGTGAGGATGTGGATCCAATCGGCGCGGTGGGCGCCGGACGTCCAGATCTTCTGCCCGTTGATCACGAAGTCGTCGCCGTCGCGCAACGCACGTGTCTGCAGGGCGGCAAGGTCGGAGCCGGCGCCCGGCTCGGAGTAGCCCTGGCACCAGAGCACCTCTGCGTTAGCGATCTTCGGCAGGTGCTCCTTCTTCTGCTCCTCCGTGCCGTGGATCTGCAGCGTCGGGCCGACGAGGCTAACGCCACCGCCGCCGGTCGGCGCGGCGTGGAGTGCGGCCTCTTCCTTGTAGATCATCTGCTCGACGTGCGAAGCGCCGAGGCCGCCGTATGCCTCCGGCCAGGCCATCGTCAGCCAGCCGTGGTCGGCAAGTACCTTCTCGAAGTCGCGGCCGCGCGTGGCGCTCTCGCTGCTATCGTCATCGACGTTGCTCCAGTTTTCGGAGAAGAAGTCGCGTACGCGCGCGCGGAATGCCGCTTCATCGTTGTTCCAGCCGAAGTCCATCGCAGCCCCCTCGATACTCGCCGCCCGCAGGCGGTCGACGCTCAGTGTGCCGCGGCATCGTACCTCACGATGACCACGGACGTGGTGGCGGGGCTGTTGGCGGGGCGTGTCGTACAATCTCGCTCCGGCGGGAGGCTGCGATGACAGACAACAACGAGGTGCTCTACTCGGTCGAGGACGGGATCGCCACGATCACGCTCAACCGGCCAGAGCGAATGAATTCGTTCAGTGATGGCCTGCTCTCCGGCTGGGAGAGCGCGATCAGGCGCGCAGCCGAGGACGAAGACGTGCACGTCGTCGTCCTGACGGGCAACGGGCGCGCGTTCTGCGCCGGTGCCGACCTGAAGGCCAGCGGCGAGGACGACACGGTCCTCCAGCAGGACAAGAACGCGGGCGAGCGCCGCAACTCGCTGCGCTTCAGCGTGCACCGCGTGCCTCAGGCGCTCGAATACCTCGACAAGCCGTACATCGCGGCGATCAACGGTGCTGCCGTCGGCGCGGGCATGGACATGGCGTCGATGGCGGATATCCGCATCTCGTCCGACCAGGCGCGCTTCGGCATGTCGTACGTGAGCGTCGGGCTGATCCCCGGTGACGGTGGCGCGTGGTCGCTGCAGCGCATCGTCGGGCAATCGAAGGCGCTGGAGCTGATCTGGACCGGGGAGATCTTCGGTGCCGAGGAGGCGCTGGAGATGGGCTACCTCTCGCGCGTCGTGCCGCACGACCAGTTGATGGACGAGACCTACGCGCTGGCACGTCGCATCGCCGACGGCCCGCCGGTTGCGGTTCAACTGGCGAAGCGGCTCGTACACCGCGCCGCAACGCAGTCGTTCGTCGAGAGCCTGGAGTCGGCGCAGGCGGCGATGACCGTGGTGCAGTCCACGGAGGACGCGAAAGAGGGCCCGCTGGCGTTTGTCGAGAAGCGGAAGCCGAACTTCCAGGGTCGCTGATCGCGGGAGTGGCCTGCTGCCCATCAGTTAGCACGTTCTTTACACTTGTTCCGCCGCAGGTTGACGTTCTGATGTCACGATCGACTGGTAGTCGTGGCGCTCGGGGCGCCTCCCGGAGCGATCCACGACGCGCGAATGGGGTGACCGATGTCCCGAGATAGCTGGGTTGTAACCGCCATCCAGGCCGTGGTTGTCGTGGCCGCGATGGTCGTCGGTGGCGTGCTCGCAGTGAACTTCTCCGGCGGTGAGAGCGTCCCCGCGGCAACGCTTGCGACTCAGGAACCGCCGACGAGCCTGCCCGTCTCCAACGTCACGTTGCCCGAAGAGGCGGCTGCGGCGACGGTCGTCGCCGGTGCGATTGACGCCAGCGCCGGAGTACCCGCGCTCGCCGACGTCGTCGACGACGTTCGCCGCTCGGTCGTCTCGATCACGGCCGTGATCGAAGGCACAACGCAGACCTTCCGCGGCGTCACGCCGTACCGCTCCGAGTCCGAGGGCACCGGCACTGTGATCGACGTCGATGGGCACATCCTCACCAACTTCCACGTGATCGAAGACGCCAGCGAGGTGCAGGTGACCTTCTGGGATGGCACCGCCGTGCGCGCTCAGGTGCTCGGCTCCGATCCCGCGAACGACCTGGCGATCATCAAGGCCTCGATCCAGCCTCAGCGGCTCGTGCCGGCGCGCATCGGCGACTCTGATCTCGTGAGGACGGGCGAGTCCGTCTTTGCCATCGGCAATCCGTTCTCGTTCCAGTTCTCCGTTACCAGCGGCATCGTCAGTGGCGTCGGCCGCGAGTCGGCGCAGAACTCGTCCGGCCGCTCGATCCGCGGCGTGATCCAGATCGACGCCGCCGTGAACCCCGGCAACTCCGGCGGGCCGCTGTTCAATCAGCAGGGCGAGGTGATTGCCGTCAACACCGCGATCCACAATCCGACGCAGGATCGCGTCTTCGTCGGCATCGGGCTCTCGATTCCGATCAACACGGCGATGCGCTTCATGGACGACATGGTCGCGGGTCGCACGATCACCCATCCGCAACTCGGCGTCTCCGGCATCACGCTGAGCGCACTCAATGCCGCCGACGCGGGTATCGACAGCCAGCAGGGCGTCTACATCACCGGTGTCGTTGCCGGTAGCGCGGCCGATACCGCCGGTCTGCGCGGCCCGTCGAGGAGCGACGGCGGCCTGATCCCGTCAGGCGGTGACGCGGTGCTCGCGATCGATGGCATCGAGCTGACTTCAATCCAGCAGCTTGCGTACATCATCGATCTGCACGATGTCGGCGACGAGATCACGCTCACGGTCGAGCGCAATGGTGAGGTGATCGAGCTGGTCGTGATGTTGCTTGAGTGGTTCGGCGCCTAGCCAGGCGACCGTGGCAACTCCAGCGCACGGCCCGAGGCCATCAGCCACGCCCGCGTCGCACGTGCCGCGACCCGCTGGTTGGTGAGGCCCAGCAGGTCACGATAGATACGTCCGAGCGCGTACTCCGGCACCACACCGCTGCCGACCTCGTTGGTGACGATCACGGTCGGCGCGCTGCGGCCCTCGGCTGCCGCGATCAGCGCGTCGACGTCCTGCTGCAGACCCGATTCGAGTTCGCCGACTACCTCGCTCGACGGCTCATCGCCGAGCGCCATCAGTCGGTTCGCCACCCACAGCGAGAGGCAGTCGAGTAGCGCGCAGGCGTCGCCGTCGATGGATCGCAATGCCGCTGCCGGGTCGAGCGGTGCCTCGATCGTCTGCCACGTCGCGGGGCGGTCGGCGCGGTGGCGCTCGACCCGCTGCCGCAGCTCATCGTCGTGCGGCTCCATCGTTGCGATGTAGACGACATCGAGGGTGGTCTCGAGCGCGAGACGCTCGGCGTAGCGGCTCTTGCCGCTGCGCGCTCCGCCGGTCACGAACCAGATATCGCCCATCGTCGCGCTCAGCTCAGGAACGTCGGGTCGAGCCAGCCGCGCGTGCCGGCAGCGACGACGGCAAGCAGCACGCTGGCCTGCGTGGCCTCGATCACCGCGCCGTACGTGTCGCCCGTGACGCCGTAGAGCAGGCGGCTCGCTGCGCCCGCGATCACGACCGCGACGACGAGTGCGACGGCGAGCAGTACGAGGCCCGGCGGGCCGAAGAACGCGAACGCCGCCGCCGCCGCGATCAGCGTCGAGATTGGGGCAGCGAGCGGGAACGCAGCCTCATGCAGCGCGTGTCCGAGACCGCGCGGCCGCGCCGGTGCGAAGAGCACCACCACCGGGATCACCGACCAGCGCGCGATCGCCGGTGCGAGTACCAGCCCCGCCGCGCGCACGGGCGGAGCAAGCGATGCGAGCGCCGACCAGAGAATCAACAGCACGATCACGAGCGCCATCACGCCGGCGGGCCCGGTGCGGCCCTCGCTCATCACGCCGAGCCGCCGAGCCTGGTCGCCCTGCACGGCCATGCCGTCGGCGGTGTCGGCGACACCGTCGAGATGCAGCCCGCCGCTGATCAGCGCGAGCAGCGCGACCTCGATCGCCGCAGTCGGCCCAACCGGCAGTAGACGCTCAAGCCCGCGGTCGACGAGCAGGAGCAGCCCGCCCATCAGCAGCCCCACCGCCGGGTACCACGCCATCGCCTGTGCGAACGTGCGGTCGTCCCACTGTCGCACCGTGCGCAGGCGCAGCGGCGTGAGGAACTCGAGCGCGATCAGTGGGGACGAGAGCTTCACGTTGGTCGCTCGCTACGCTTCCGGTGCGACGATATCGTCGGAGTCATCGACGCCAGCTTCGCCAAAGGTCGCCATCTCGTCGAGCAGGCGGCACGCGGCGACGCAGAGCGTGATGCCGAGCGCCGCACCGCTGCCCTCGCCGAGCCGCAGCCCGAGGTCGAACATCGGCTCCAGCGCGAGCTGTTCGAGGGTCGCGGCGTGGCCGGGTTCGACGGAGAGGTGGGAGGCGATCAGGTAAGGTCCCACGCCCGGTTCGATCGCTGTCGCGACCAGCGCGGCGCCGCCCGAGATCAACCCGTCGACGACCGCCGGCGCGCGCGAGGCGGCTGCGGCAAGGTAGACCCCGACGAGCACGCCGATCTCGAATCCACCGATCGACGCCAGCAGGCCGATGCCGTCGCTGCTGTCCGGGCGGTTCACCTCCAGCGCCCGCTCGATCGCGCGGACCTTCGTCTCGTAGCGCTCGTCGTCGATACCGGTGCCGCGTCCGGTGACGGTGCGCGGCGGGCGGCCGGTCACGGCTGCGACGATCGCGGCGGCCGGGGTCGAGTTGGCGATCCCCATCTCGCCGCAGCCGACGATATCGACGCCTTTGCCGGCCCGTTCCGCCTCGAAAAGTGCGATCCCGGCGGCGATCGCGCGTTCCGCGAGTTCGCGCGTCATCGCCGGGCCCTGCGTGATGTCGTCGCTGCCCGCCGCGAGCCGCAGCCGCAGCAGCCCGTCGACGTCGGGCGTCTGATCGACGACGGCGGCGTCGACGACGCGCACGCGAGCGCCGGCGTGATCGGCGAGCACGTTCGCGGCCGCCCCGCCGCTCACGAAGTTCGCCACCATCTGCGCGGTCACGGACTGCGGGTACGCCGAGACGCCCTGCGCCTCCACGCCGTGGTCGCCGGCGGTGACGACCAGCAGGCGGTTGTCGAGGCGGGGACGGTCGCTCCCGGTGATGCCCGCAATCGTCGTTGCGAGGGTCTCCAGCCGCCCCAGCGAGCCCGGTGGCTTCGTCAGCGATCCCTGCCGTGCCTCGGCGCTAGCCGCGGCGTCCGCGTCGGGCGGCGCGATTGCGGCAAGGGTGCGCGCGATGACGTCGGAGGGGGTTTCGTCGGCGGTTGTGGGCGTCATCAGTAGTCGATGCCCGGCTGTGCCTTGATGCCCTGTTGGAACGGGTGCTTGATCTCGGTCATCTCCGTCACGAGGTCGGCGAACTCGACGAGTTCCGGCGCGGCGTCGCGGCCGGTCATGATCACGTCGACATCCTGCGGGCGGTCGCGCAGCGTGCCCACGACCTCCTCGACGTCGAGCCAGCCGTAGCTGACCGGGTAGGTGATCTCGTCGAGCACCACGAGGTCGTAGTCGCCGGACTCGATCTTCTCGCGTGCCAGCGCCCAGCACTCTCGCGCGAGCGTCTTGTCCTTCTCGATGTCCTCGGAGAGCCACGTGAAGCCATCGCCGAGCGGGATCATCTCGAATCCCATGCGCTCGGCGGCGCGCGTCTCCCCGTAATGCGAAGTCTTCGACTTGATGAACTGGAGCCAGCAGACCTTCCAGCCGCGACCCCACGCGCGCATCGTGACGCCGAGCGCGGACGAGGTCTTGCCCTTGCCGTCCCCGGTGTAGAGCAGTACCAGCGGGTGCTTCTTGCGGAACAGCCCCTCCCAGCGACCCTGCGGCTGTTCGACGGGCTCGCGGAACTGCTCGTCGATCGGTTCCTGCTCCTCGCTGGCGTTGTCGGTCGGGCGCTGTTCAGTCATGCGCTTCCTCCAGCACCGCTGGCACGATCACCGGCGCGCCGCTCGTCGGGTGCTGCATCACGGTCACGCGACGCCCGTAGACGCGATTCACCGTCTCCGCCGTCAGCACCTCCGACGGCGGCCCCGCGGCCACGACGCGCCCGGCGTTGAGCAGTGCGATGCGGTCGCAGTATGCGCCCGCCAGCGTGAGGTCGTGCACGACGACGAGCACGCCAACGCCCTGAGCCGTCAGCTCGCGCAGCGTCTCGAAGATCGCGCTCTGCGCTTCGGGGTCCAGGTTCGCCGTAGGTTCATCGAGCAGCAGCAGATCGGGCTCCTGCGCCAGCGCGCGCGCGATGAAGGCACGTCGACGTTCGCCGCCGGAGAGCGTCGCCAGCGTGCGATCTGCGAAGGCCTCGCAACCGGCGCGTCGCATCGCGTCGGCTGCCTGTTCGTAGTCGTGCTGCGACTCGCGACCGAGCAGCCGCAGGTACGGGTTGCGGCCGAGCAGCACGAGCTCGTCGACGCGCATCGTCGAGGGTGCCTCGGGAAGCTGCTGCACGACGGCGACGGAGCGCGCGACCTCGATGCGACTGAAGCCGTCGAGCGGGCGACCGCGCAGGGCGACGCGCCCCGCATCGAGCGCGACAACGCCGGTCGCGGCGCGTAGCAGCGTGGTCTTGCCCGCGCCGTTCGGTCCGACGAGCCCGAGCAGTTCCCCCGCGCGGACCTCGACGTCGATGCCCGCGAGGATCGGGTTGTCGCCGAGTGTGACGCGGACGTCGGTGAGCGCGAGTAGCGGCGCGGCGGTCGCGGTCGGCGCGGTCATCGCAGGCCGTCCACTCGGCGCGTGCGCAGCAGGTAGAGGAAGAACGGGGCGCCCGCCGCTGCGGTGACAATGCCGACCGGGATATCTTGCGGCGCAAGCACGGTGCGCGAGAGCACGTCTGCGGCGATCAGGAAAGCCGCGCCCAGCAGCGCGGCGAGCGGCAGCATCTGGCGGTGGTCGCCCCCGAAGAGCATGCGTACGACGTGCGGAACGATCAGGCCGACGAAGCCGATCACGCCCGCCGTCGCCACCGCCGTCGCCGCTACCAGCGACGCGCCGACGAGCACGATCAGCTTCACGCGGGGCACATCGACGCCGAGCTGTGATGCCTGCTCCTCGTCGAGTTGCAGCACGTTGAGCACGCGTCCGTACGCGCCGACGACGAGCGAGCCCACGATCAGGTAGGGCGCCGCGAGCGCCAGGCGCTCCCAGCTCGCGCTGTTGAAGCTGCCGAAGAGGAAGGAGAGGATCGGGCGGGCGAGTTCGCCACCGGTGATCAGGATGAACGACGTCGCGGATCCGCAGACGGCGGAGACGGCCACGCCCGCGAGGATCAGTGTCGTATTCGAGACCGAGCGACCGACCTGCGATACGAGGTAGGCGATCGCGACGGCGACCAGTGCGCCGGCGAACGCGAAGACCGGCACCCAGCCGAAGCCGTAGGCGCCCGTCTCGAGCGGCAAGATGATCGCGATCGAGGCTCCGAGCCCTGCCCCAGCGGCGACCCCAAGCAGGAACGGGTCGGCCAGCGGGTTGCGGAAGACTCCCTGGTACGCCGCGCCGGAGAACGAGAGCGCCGCGCCGACCGCGCCTGCGATCAGTACGCGCGGCAGCCGCACATCGATCACGATGCGTTCCCACGCCGGCGACGCCGCGACGTCGATGTCGACGAGCGGCAGCCGGTTGAGCAGGATCGCGAAGGTCGTGCTCGCCGGGATCGTCGCTGCGCCCTGCGTGAGCGCGACAGCGGCTGCGGCGATCAGCACGAGCCACCCGATGCTGATCGGGCTCAGTCCGATGTAGGTGCGTCGCATGCCGGCGACCGCGTCGATCGGTCGGGCGCTCTGCGTCGTGGTCATGAAGCTACGGCCAACGAAAAACCCCTCGTCGCCGCGAGGGGTGTGATGGCTGCGGGCTGCGCGTGCGTCCCGCATGCCGTCGCCCCGTCCTCGCGGGCTCTGACAGGACGCGGTGCCGGTACTCTGGCTTCGCCGCCGGCTGAAACGCCTGCGGCTCACAGTTGCGGGACAGCGCCGGAATCGCACCGGCTTCCCCAGTCATCGCGTCGCCATCGACTGTACCACGCAGCCCTCGTTCGACCCGTTCGCTGGCGTTCGTTGACAGGCGACAGATGCGTCAGTAACCTCGCCCGACGATGAAGCAGAGCTACGACCGCTGCCGTACTACCAAGCGTGATCACTCGATCGCGTCGGGTAACCGTGCGCGCGGGGCCGGGGGCATTGCCTAGTCGACGAGACGGGTACATCGCCACTGACCGGCCCTCGAAACAGGGGCCGGTTTTTTGTTGCGGCGGTGAAGGGAGCGAACGATGGCACTGAGAGGCGAACAGATTCGATTGCGCGCAGTCGAGCGTTCCGACACCCGTCGCGCGTGGGAGTTCATCAACGACCGCGAGGTCGTCGAGCACCTCGGCATCCGCTACCCGGCGACGATGAAGAGCGAAGAAGAGTGGAGCGAAAAGGCCGCCGCCGCCAACTCGTACGCCGAGTCGCAGTTCGCGATCGAACTCGCGGAGAGCGGCGAGTACATCGGCAACTGCGGGCTGCACCGCGTCAGCTACGAGGATCGGTCCGCCGAGGTCGGCATCGTGATCGGCGCGAAGGAGCAGTGGGGCAAGGGCTACGGCACGGACGCGCTGCGCACGCTCGTATTCTTCGGCTTCCGCGACCTGAACCTGCGACGCATCGCGCTCGACGTCGACGCGAACCACCCGGCCGCGATCAAGTCGTACGAGCGTGTGGGCTTCCAGCACGAAGGCCGCAGGCGCGCCGAGCACTGGCTGCGAGGGCAGGCGATCGACTTCCTCGCAATGAGCATCCTGCGCGCGGAGTTCGACGAGCTGTACGGGGCGTACGCTGAGCCCGGGGAAGGGGTGAGCCATGCTCCCGCCTGAATCTGGCCTCTACGGGGAGCGCGTGCGGCTGCGGCCGATGGAGATGGAGGACGCCGCACAGTTCGCAGAGTGGTTCAGCAATCCCGACCTGATGCAGTGGCTCGCAGTGCCACCGTTTCAGATGTCACTCGCCGCCGAAGAAGAACTGCTACGGCCGAGACTCACGAACGACTGGGAGAACAACGTCGCTTTCGCGATCGAGGCGACCGATGTGGGCGACGAGCCGGTGCTGATCGGCAACGTGGAGCTGCGGCTGATCAGTCCGGTGGCCCGTCTCGGCGACCTGGGGATCGCGATTGCGGACCCCGAGTACTGGAGCCGCGGTTACGGTGAGGACGTAGTGCGCACGATCTGCCGCTACGGGTTCGAGGATCTTGATTTGCACCGGATCGGGCTGACGACCGCGGGGCACAACGCCCGCGCCAGGCGCTCGTACGAGAAGGTTGGTTTCGTCGTCGAAGGCAGCATGCGCGAGAGCCGCTACGTCTCCGGGCGCTACTACGACACGACGGTGATGGGTCTGCTGCGCAGCGAGTTCGAGTTGGGCGGGCCTCAATCAGGCCGTGCCGATGCCGGCGGGGGAGCGTAACAACGTGAGCCACGAGCCAGTAGTCGATTCGCTTTACGGCGAGTTCGCAGACGAGTACGACGACCGCCACGGCACGGTCGGTGTGCGCGGGATGCCGGACATCCCGTTCTACAGCCGGCTGGCGCTTGAGGCGGGTGGAGCGGTCGTCGAGCTCGGCGTCGGCACGGGCAGGGTAGCGATTCCGTCGGTGCTCGCTGGCGCGCGGGTGCTGGGGATCGACCTCTCTTCGCGGATGCTCGCGATCGCACGTCGGAAGGCGGTGGCGCAGCGCGTCGAGCGTGAGCTTGGCCTGGTGCTCGGCGACATGCGCCGCTTCGCGCTCACCCGTCCGGCGGCGCTGGTCACGATCCCTTTCCGCGCGTTCCTCCACAACCTCACGACGGATGATCAACTGGCGACGCTCGCCTCGTGCCGCGCGGCGCTGCGGCCGGGAGGGCGTCTCGCGCTCAACATCTTCAACCCCGACCTTGCGATGATCGCTGACTGGATGAAGCTCTCGCCGGAGGATCGCGTGCGCCCCGATGCGTTGGTCGCGGACGCGTGGGAGAGTTGCGACTATGACCCCTCGCGGCAGCGCATCGACTCCGTCGTGCGTATGCGCGGGCCGGACGGGGAGCGTCGGATCGCGTTTCGCACGCGCTGGGTCTATCGATTCGAGATGCAGCACCTGCTGGAGCGCAGCGGGTTCGAGGTGGAGACGCTCCACGGCGATTTCGAGGGCACCGCCTTCGACGTCAGCTCACCGGAGATGGTCTGGGTCGCGCGTGCAGTCTGACGTCGGATCGGGTCAGATTCGTATCTGAGAGGACTTCTCTGAGTTCCTCAGAAAGAGTCAATTTCGAACGGTTGACAAGCGAAAATCGTCGAGTATGCTCTTGTTGTCACAATCACGAACTAACCGCGAGTGTGATTGACGCAGGGATGCGTCCTGCCTAATCCGTCCCAAAGGAGGGACCGGGGGAACCAAATTCATGGGGTGAATCCTTCCAACTCCAATGGAAGGACGGGTCAAATCTGCTCGACCCGAACCCGTCAGCTAACCCCGGAGGCAGTAGAAGCAGGCCCCCAGCCGGTGGGATACCGGCGGAGACGGTTTCTCTATAAGGAGAGGTGAGATGATCACCACCGCCCCGCCCAAGAATTGTCCTCGCTGCAAAGGCCTCATGATCATCGAAGATGATTCATACGGTCAGTTCGGCACCTGCATCGCGTGCGGCTTTGTGCATGAGTCACAGCGCCCCGACCCGCAGGAACTGTTGGAGGAGGAGCGCCTCGCTGCTGGCAAGCAGCGCCGTCGCCAGCCTTCCCACGGAAAGCTGCGACTGTAGGCCAACGAGAACAACAGCCGGGTGATCCGTCACCCGGCGGGCAAGAACAGTAAGAGGACCCGCCGCGAGGCGGGTCCTCTTACTGTTCTCTCACTGACGGATCGGGCGGAGTGGCACCCCGCCAGCGGCCCATTGTTGGCTCCGTGCCGCAGGATTTGCGGCGTCTCGTCTCGCCATCGCACACGTTTTCTGACGGTAGATTTCAGGTGAACGCCCCGAAACTGCGGGGGTTTCCCTATGCGGTGCCGGCCCTAGGGGAAATAGCATTTCGTTGGTGAGCGAGGTGCCGAAATGACAGACCTGGAAATCGTTACAGCCGAACGTAATTCGTGCGTCCACCACTGGGTGCTCGGCGATCCGGCGGCGGGCGAAGTGCAGGGTGAATGCAAGCGCTGCCTGGCGACGAAAGTCTTCCCGGCGGCTCCCGATTCGACCCAACGTTTTGACGATTATCGAGAGATGACGGCCCCCACCGGCTATCAGCAGCGACTGTCCGCGTAGCCGCTTCGTTCCCCGGAATTACCAGCCGCGCGGCGACCGGACGGTTCCGCGCACGGCTCTGGTCGATTGGGGATTCGACGCATACGATGCCAGCCCTTTCACCGGGAGGTGACATGACCAGCACGGATCAGAATCGGGACGCAGCTCCCGTCACCCGCAACCGTTCCACGCGCGCCGGAGCACAGCGCATCCGCCTCCTTGTTGTGGACGACCACGCGCTGCTGCGGCAGGCGCTCCGCTCGCTGATGGACGGGCAGGAGAACTTCGAGGTCGTCGGCGAGGCGACGAACGGTCGCGAGGCTGTCGATGTCGCTGAGCGGCTCCGCCCGGACGTCGTGCTGATGGACATGGTGATGCCCGGCCTGAATGGCGTCGAGGCGACGCGCCAGCTTCAGAAGCGTGTGCCGGCGGCCAAGGTGCTGATCCTCACCGCCTACCTGGAAGACGAACGCCTGCTGCAGGCGCTGCGTTCCGGCGCGTCCGGGTACGTGGTCAAGAACTCCGACCTCGAAGAGCTGATGCTGGCGATCCAGTCGGTCTACCGCGGGAACACGTATTTCTCGACCGCCGTCTCGCAGGAGATCGCCGTCAACGAGGTGATGCTCCAGGCGAAGCAGCCTGAGGCGAAGACAGGGTACGACCTGCTCACGAACCGTGAGCGCGAAGTGCTCCAGTTGATCGCGGAGGGGCTCTCGAACCAGCGCATCGCCGACGAACTGGTGATCAGCGTGAAGACGGTTGAAGCGCACAAGGCGCACATCATGAGCAAGCTTCACGCACGAAACCGCACCGACCTGATCCGGTACGCGATCAAGCGCGGACTCGTCGGGCTTGAGAGCCCGGACGTGGACCAGGATCAACTGCGAGCCGGCTAGCGCCATCCGCTGAGAGACCGTTGAGACGCCCGGCACGTGCCGGGCGTCTTTGATCCTGTCGCGGATCTCTGTCGTGGAATGCCCATTGCCTCGTGCCTGGCGCGGGTAGCAGTGCGATCAGTTCAGGGGACTCTCCCGACAGTTAGGTGCGTCGGACGCCGGTGTTGGGGAGCGCCCTAATACGGTTCCCGGCGTGCGAGTCGAACAATGGCTGTCAGCGCAATTCGTGCGCTTCGTGCTCTGTCGGAGGACCCCATGATCAAGCTGACACGACTGGATGGCAGCGAGTTATACGTCAACGCGGAGTTCATCCAGAGCGTTGAGAGCACGCCAGATACGCACATCATCCTGCTCAACGGGCACTCGTACGTGGTCACTGAAGGTGACGACGACGTCGTCGAGCGGATCATCGAGTACCGGCGTGCCGCAGCGCTGCCAGCCGCACCCGGCCCCGGCGCCCGCTACGCGGCCGATGGCTCGACCGGTGGTGCTGGTGCCACCGACGGTGGCCATCTGCGCGTGGTTGAGGACTAGCGAGAACCGCGCGTGGATCTCGTCACCGTCATCGGGTTCGCCGTTGCCTTCATCGGCATCATCGGTGGGTTCACCATCGAGGGTGGATCGATCGCCGGGCTGATCAACCTCCCCGGCTTCCTGATCGTCGTCGTGGGGACGCTGGGCGCCACGATGATTTCGTTCCCGCTCGAGAAGATTATCGCGATCCCCAAGCTCTACATGTCGGCGCTGTTCAACAAGCTGAGCGTGCATGCGCAGCACATGGGCAACGAGTTGGTCGAGATGGCGGGCAAGGCGCGCCGAGAGGGGCTGCTCTCGCTCGAAGACGACGTCTCGAACATCGATGACGCCTTCGCGAAGAAGGGCATGATGCTGATGATCGACGGCACCGACCCGGATGCGCTGCGCTCGATAATGGAGATCGACATCGATGCGGTGGCCGCGCGGCACCGCGAGAACGCGAAGGTGTTCGAGGCCGGAGGTGGGTTCGCCCCGACACTCGGCGTACTCGGCGCCGTGATGGGGCTGATCACGGTGCTGGGCCACCTCGGTGGACCGCCGGAAGAGCTCGGACACGGCATCGCCACGGCATTCGTCGCCACGTTCTACGGGGTCGGCATGGCGAACGTGATCCTGCTGCCGATCGCGGAGAAATTGAAGGTCCGTTCCCAGGAAGAGCGGATGGTGCGGGAGATGATCCTTGAAGGGATCATGTCGATTCAGGCAGGGGACAACCCGCGGATCGTGCGCGAGAAGCTCAACTCCTTCCTCTCACCATCGGAGCGCGACGACGGTGACGGCGACGACGCGCCGCCCGATGCAGGCGCCGCCCCAGCAGCCGATGCCGCATGAGCAAACCACCCGAGGCCGAGAAGGAAAACGCCGAACGATGGGTACTCTCGTACGCCGACCTGGTAACGCTGCTGCTCGGGTTCTTCATCATTCTCTGGGCAACGTCTGACGTGAACGCCACAAAGTTTCAAGCACTCGCACGCGGTCTCTCAGAGGCCTTCAACGTCGGCGTGAAGTCGGGTGCCGAGGGTGGTTCGGCGATCTTTGACGGTGGCAGCGGCATCATCCCGGACACGGCGTCGATCAGCATCCTGCAACTCGACTTTGAGAGCATCCGGAGCCAGATCGCGCGGGGCTCCGTGGCGAACGGCTTCGACAGTGACCTGATCGAGGTCACGCAGTACGAGCAACGGGTCGTGATCCGGCTTGCCGACAATCTGGTCTTCCCCTCCGCCAGCGCCGCGCTCCGTGACGAGGCACTCCCAGTGCTGACGGTAATCGGGTCGGTCATCGCCGCCCTGCCGAACGAGATCCGGGTGGAAGGGCACACCGACAACGTTCCGATCGACACGGTTGGCTACCCGACGAACTGGGAGCTTTCATCGGCGCGGGCGACCGCGGTTCTGCGCCATCTCGTCGAGAAGGGCGGACTCTCCCCGGAGCGTGCGTTCGCCGCTGGTTTCGGAGAATTTCGCCCGGTGACATCGAATCTGACGCCGGAGGGCCGGGCCAGGAATCGTCGGGCCGACATTGTCGTGCTCTACGACAACGAGAAGCTGCTCGACGCACCTGATCTTGTGCCGTTTGAGCTGGATCTAGAGGAGTAGTGATGCCGAAGCGAATGGTGATGATCGGTGGCGGCGCGGGTGCGCTGGTGGTTGTCGCCCTGCTGTTCTTTGTCTTCGTCGGCATGCCCGGCGGCGGCGATGCGCCCGAAGACGCGGAGGCGGCGGCCGATGGCGAGACGGCGCACGCGGCCGAGGGTGAGGGCGAAGGCGAGGAATTCATCCCGTTCCGCATCCCGGGGCGATTGGGGCCGTATCTCACACTCGACGATCGCGTCTTCACGCTGGTGAGTTCACCCGATAGTCCGCGCTACGTGAAGCTCCAGGTCGTGCTCGAATTCGAGACGGACCACGAGGATTGGTTCCATCTCACCGGCGAAGCGCTGGAAGAGGAACTTGAGGAGATCCGCGAGGAGCTTCCGGTGTTCCTGCTTGAGGATGCCGTCACGTCCGTCGTCAGCAGCAAGACGATCGCTGACATCTCGTCGCCACAGGGCAAGGACGACCTCCGGGACGAGCTTCACGCTGTCGTCACGGCGCTGCTCCCCGAGGAGCACCTGGGACGCGTGATGTTCACGAATTTCATCACCCAGTGACGGGCACAACCGTCACTCCAACGACGACCAGAACGCACGTGGAGGTCCGGGCACATGGCTGAATCGAGAGCGCTCTCCCAATGGGAGATTGATGCGCTACTAAACCAGATTCCGGACGGTGAGGCGGAAGGTGAAGACCCCGCTGAGGGCGCCTCCGCACCGGTGATCCCGCAGACGGATCGTGCGTTCACACGCACGATCAAGAGCTATGACTTCCGTCGTCCAGACAAGTTTTCGAAAGAGCAGTGGCACACGCTGCAATCGGTGAAGTCGACGCACGTCGGATTCCCGCTACTCGAGCCGTTCCTGTTCTACCCGGAGTACGGGTTTGAGTTGCCCGACTCGGACGCCTCGATCCTCGGCCTGAAGGGGCCGGAGGACGCGCTCGTGCGCTGCGTGCTCACGCTGCGTGAAGACGCGGAGGAGACGACCGCCAATCTGCTGGCACCGATCATCCTCAACCGGCGCACGCGGCAGGGCAGGCAGGTCGTGCTGCAGGGGACGAACCTCTCACTGAGGTATCCCGTCTTCACGGCGCTGCGTGAACCCGCGGATGCCTGAGCGGTGCTGATCCTCACACGCAAAGCCGAACAAGCGCTCGTGATCGATGGCAACACGACGGTGCGCGTGCTCTCGATCGATGGCGACCGCGTCAAGCTTGGGATCGATGCTCCGGCGGAGATCGCAGTGGTCCGCGACGAGCTGCTGCGGGAGGTCGCAGGCGAGAACCTGGAAGCGGCCCGACGCTCGCCCGGCGGCGTCGCAGACTCGCTGAAGACGATCGGTCAGGCGACCTCTCACACGATGAAACGGTCCGCGTAGGGCTCCGCGCCGTCAGTTCCGGCCAGACTCGACTGTCGTCGCCGGGACGATCACAAATTGTTTACACTTTTCCTGCTGGTGGCCCATGCCTGACCTGCAACATGGATTGCAGGACGGGCCGGCCCACCTGGCGTCTTCGTACAAACAGCAGTGGTGGGAGCGGTTGCGAATGACGGCGGAGTAACCCTTCGGGGTTCGCTGGGCCGGCCTGACCTCACCCCCTGCGGATGCACCTGAAGTAGCAGTAGATGCCCGCAAAAGTTCTTGTTGCCGACGACGAACAGAACATCGTCAAGTTGCTCCGCCTCTACCTGCGGAATGAGGGCTATGACGTGGTCGCGGCCGTCGACGGCCGACAGGCGCTCGATCGATTCGCCGTCGAGTCGCCCGACCTCGTGCTGCTCGACCTGATGATGCCGGAACTCGGCGGATTCGAGGTCTGCACCGAGATCCGCAAGAGCTCGGACGTGCCGGTGATCATGCTGACCGCCCGCTCTGATGACGTCGACAAGATCGTCGGCCTTGAGATGGGTGCCGACGACTACATCACCAAGCCGTTCAACCCTCGTGAGGTGGTCGCGCGCGTGAAGGCAGCGTTGCGCCGCCGCGACTGGGACCGCAGCGAGCCCGCCGAGGAGGGCGCAGTCACCGTCGACGATGTCACGCTCGACCCGTCGAGCCGCGACGTCACGGTCGGCGAGGAGCGCGTGCGGCTGCGTCAGCGCGAGTTTGACCTACTGGAGGCATTCCTGCGCCACCCCAACGTGGTGCTCGACCGCGAGCGCCTGCTCTCGATGGTCTGGGGCGACGACTACTACGGCGACCCGCGCACGATCGATGTTCACGTCGCGTGGTTGCGGGACAAGCTGAAGGCGGGCAAGCCACGCATCGAGACAGTCTGGGGCGTCGGCTACAAGCTGATGCCAGCCGAGATCGATGCCTAGGATCGTGATCCCGGGTGGATTGCGCCTGCGTCTGCTGGCCGGATTCGCACTCGTGATCGCGATCAGCCTCGGCGCGGCCGGTTTCGCCTCCGTCGTGCTGCTGCGCGACCAGCAGGCTGAAGCGGCAGAGCAGCGCATCGGCGAGATGGTTCCCGGTTTCGCGTCGCGAACGATGGAGATGGAGCTGATCGGCTGGCCGACGAGCCGCATCCGGGGACAGCTTGTCCCGCTGGCGGAGTATTTCGAGGTTCGCATCTTTCTCGTTGACCACGATCTGCGGGTGATCCTCGACACGCATGCCCGCGAGCCGATGCTCGGCGAGAAGCTTGATATCTCCGATCGATCGGGCACCGGCGCCAGCCCTGAGACGGGTATGGTCGCGTTCCGCACGATCCGCACGAGCGCGCTGGGCGAGGACCTCTATCTCTTCACGCCGCCGCAGCCGATGCCCGTCGCGCCCACCGGCGTGCCATCACGCGACCTTGAATCCACGCTTGTGATCGCCGTCCCGGCAGCCGACGTCAACGCGGCCTGGGCGCAACTCTTGCCGCGCTTCGCGATCGCCGGTGGCATCGCTGCGCTGTTCGCCGTCGTCGTCGCGACGGTGCTGAGCGCGCGCATCACGCGTCCGATCGTCGCCATGACGTCCGCCTCGGAGGCGATGGCCGAGGGAGACTACGACCAGCGCATCGGCGTCGACGGTGACGACGAGGTAGCGGCGCTGGCCGGTGCCTTCAACCAGATGGCGGCGCAGGTGAGCCGCAGCAGTCGCGCGATGAAGCAGCTCCTCGGCAACGTCTCGCATGAACTGAAGACGCCGCTGACCTCGATCCAGGGCTTCTCGCAGGCGCTCGTCGACGATGTCTCCACGGACGAAGAGGAGCGCAAGCAGCTTGCGGGCGTGATCCAGCAGGAAGCCGAGTCGATGCGCGTACTCGTGGACGACCTGCTCTATCTCTCAAGCCTCGAATCCGGCGAGCTGCCGCTGACGCTTGATGATGTTGACTTCGACTCGCTCGTCCGCTCCGGGATCCAGCGGCTCTCGTTCAAGGCGCAGGACGAGGGCGTCACGGTGCGGCATGAGGCTGACGGCGGGCCGCTGACGGGCGACGGGCGTCGCCTTGAGCAGGTCGTCGCGAATCTGCTGGAGAATGCGACCCGCTTCTCGCCGACCGGCAGCGAGGTCAGCCTCCGCACATCGACCGATGGCGAGACGGTGTCGCTGGTGGTGCACAACCGCGGCGAGCCGATCCCGGCCGACGACCTTCCACATGTCTTTGACCGCTTCTACCAGGTGGATCCGGCGCGCAGCGGTGCTGCGCATACGGGACTGGGCCTGGCGATCGTGCACGAACTGGTGAACGCCCACGGCGGAACGGTCGAGGTCAACTCGACCGCCGGCGAGGGCACGACCTTCGTGGTGCGGTTGCCGCGGCACGGACCCCACGGAGACGCATAGGCACGCAACGGAGGACCTTGCATGCAGTACCTGAGACGACACTACGTTCCGCTCCTGCTCGGAATCGGCGCCACGCTGCTCGTCGCGGCGGTCGTGGCGGGCGTCGCCGACCTGGTGACGGACGAGGAACCGGACCGCCGAGCCAGCGTCGGCGCGTTCCAGTTCGACCTCGAACAACTCGAGGATGCACTCGACGGCTTCGACTTCAGTGGCCTCGATTTCGGCGACCTCGACTTCGATGACCTTGAGGGCCTCCAGGACCTGCAGCAGCTCGGCCTGTTGTTTGAGCTGTTGCGCGGCTACCTCGGAGGCTTCGATGGTTTCGACGGCTTCGGTGACTTCGGTGACTTCGGCGAGGGACGCTTCGGCGGTGGCGCGAGCATCTTTGCGACCGACCAGCCGGCGCTCGGCGTGACAATCGACGCCGAAAGCGGTGCGTTGATCATCGATCAGGTGCTGCCCGGCACCGCGGCGGCCAATGCGGGGCTGCGCTCAGGAGACGAGATTCTGAGCGTCGATGGGCGCGCTGTCGAAGAGGTCGACGCGCTGCGCGACGCCATTGCGGATGTCGCGCCGGGACGCATCTATCCGCTCGAAGTGCTGCGCGACGGGGAGCGCTGGCAGTTCGACATCGAGCCTCAGGCCTTCGTGGGGGCGGGACTCGGCCCGCTCTTCGAGCAACTCGGCGAGCAGTTCCGCGATCGATTCGGTTCAGACTCGGAGCGTGCGCTGCCGGAGGGCCGCGCCCCACGTGACGGTGCGCCATCGCAGGCGCCGCAGTTCAGCCCGCGTGCGATCCCGTCTGGCGCGCCGCAGCTCGGTATCAGCGGCGTCGACGCCGACGGCGGCGTGCGCGTGGCGCAGGTGCAGCCCGGTAGCGGGGCAGATGTCGCGGGCGTCCGTGCCGGTGACCTGATCACGGGCGTCGAGGGAGTCTCGACGCGGAACATCGAGGAGCTTCGCGATCGCCTCGGCAGCTTCGCTGCAGGCGATAGCGTGCGCGTGATCGTTGCGCGCGATGGCCGTAGCGAGGAGTTGCGCGTGCGCCTCGCGGCACCGCCGCGTCAGTTGGAGGCGGTGCCAGCGCTCGGTGGGCTGCTCGATGAGGCGAGCGCGACCGGTGCCACGGCCAGCCGCGCGCTGGACCAGCTCGCTGACCTCGTGGCCGAGCGCCTCGCCGCGCGCGATGCCGCGACGGACGCCGCGCCGACGTCGATCGTCGCGCCGGCGGAGCTGGAGACGTACTTCGGACGCGTGGAAGCGATCGACGGCGACTCGATACGGCTCACCGGGTCGCTGGGCGGGGTCACGCTCACGTTGACCGCTGAGACGGTTACGATTGGATCAACGCTGGCGGCCGTCGGTGACCTCGTCACGGTTGTCGTTCGCGATCGCGTCGTCGAGCTGCTGATCGTCGTTGGCTGAACCGGGGCGCTGACTTCGCTAGCTGATCTCACCCCAGCGCAGCACCCAGTACTCGTAGGCATCTTGCAGCGCGAGCCATGACGCCTCGATTACGTCGGTCGATGCACCGACCGTGTTCCAGATGTGGGTGCCGTCACTCGACTCCACGATCACGCGTACCGAAGCGTCAGCGCCGCCGTCCGTGTTGATGATGCGCACCTTGTAGTCGACGAGGTGGACGCGGGCCAGCGCCGGGAAGCTCTCAGCGAGACCCTTGCGGACGGCGGAGTCGAGCGCGGAGACCGGCCCGTTGCCGTCGGCTGCGGTCTGCGTCAGCCGCTCACCGACGCGCACCTTGACCATCGCCTCCGCCTGCATCTCGCTCTGGTCGGCGGGGTCTTCGTCGGTCGTGTGGCGGCGGCGCTCGACGAGCAGGAAGTCTTCGAGGTCGAACGGCGCGATGTAGCCATCGAGGGTGCGGCGGACCAGTAGCTCGAACGAGGCTTCGGCGGACTCGTACTGGAAGCCACGCGCCTCGTAGTCCTTGACGCGCTGCAGCACCGCGCGCGCCTGATCCTCGGTCAGTTCGATGTCCATGCCCTGTTCGCGCAGCTTCGCGGTGATACTGCGCCGGCCCGAGAGCTCGGAGATCAGCACGCGCTCGTCGTTGCCGACGGCCGCCGGCTCGACGTGCGTGTACGAGCCGGCCGACTTCTCAACGGCGGCGGCATGCAGCCCGGCCTTGTGCGCGAAGGCGGCGCTGCCGACGTAAGGCTGCTGCGGATTCGGAAGCAAGTTCGCGACCTCCGAGGCAAAGCGCGCGACCTCCGTCAGCCGGGCGAGCTGATCGTCGCTGACGACATCGATATTGAACTTCAGCTTCAGATTGGCGATCACCGAGATGATGTTCGCGTTCCCGCAGCGCTCCCCCCAGCCGTTGAGGCAGGCCTGCACCTGTGTCGCGCCGGCCTGCACGGCGAGCAGCGTGTTCGCGACCGCCAGCTCGGCGTCGTTGTGCGTGTGGATGCCGATCGTGCCGTCGACGGCGTCGCGCGCCGCTACGACGGCGGCGACGATCTGCTCCGGCAGCGTTCCGCCGTTGGTGTCGCACAGCGCGAGCGAGGTCGCCCCTCCGCGCTCCGCGGCGCGCAGTGTTGCGAGTGCGTACGCGGCGTCTTCCGCGTACCCGTCGAAGAAATGCTCGGCGTCGAAGATCACTTCGCGGCCGGCGGCGACGAGGAACTGCACGGAGTCCTCGATCATCGCCAGATTCTCCTCCTCGGTGGTCTCCAGCACCTCGCGCACCTGCGAGGCCGAGGACTTGCCGACGAGCGTGATCGCGGGCGTCTCCGCCTGCAACACCGCCTGCAGCGCGGGGTCCGTCGCGGTGTCGCCGCCGACGCGACGGGTCGAGCCGAACGCGACCAGCTTCGCGCTCTTCAGTGTCAGCTCACGTGCCCGCTCGAAGAACTCCGCGTCCTTCGGGTTCGAGCCGGGGTAGCCGCCCTCGATGTAATGGACGCCTAGATCGTCGAGCTTTTCGACGATGGTGAGCTTGTCTTCGAGCGAGAGCGTGAGGCCCTCCATGCCGAGCCCGTCGCGGAGCGTGGTGTCGTAGAGCACGACGGGGTCGTCGGTCGGTCGTTGGGTCGAATCCTGGGAAGTCATCTGGGAAGTCCTGTACGGTGAATCCACACCTGTGAGCACGCGTCGAAGCCCGCGACCGCGGTCGGGCTCGTCATCGTGTGCCGTTCGGTCGAGGGGTGATTACGGGCGCGCGATAATCGCAGCCGTCGGCGGAATGCCGACGACGATCACCGCCTTCAGTGCGCTCTGCATCGTGATCACAATGGATCGAGTCTAGGCGACCTGACGCGGTCGTCGCAACGGAACGGATTCAGGCGTGAGCGACCAATCGAACCCCGCGCTGCGGCCCGGCGCGCGCGTGATCCTGCTCGACCCGGACGACCGCATCCTGATGATCCGCACTGAGACCGACGACACCGACCCGCCCGTGCTCTGGATCACGCCCGGCGGCGCGGTCGAGGAGGGCGAGAGCTTCGAGGAGGCGGCCCGCCGCGAGATGTGGGAGGAGACCGGCATCACGGACTTCGAGCTCGGGCCCTGCGTCTGGACTCGCCAGAACGTCTGGCGCTGGGGCGAGGACTGGTACGACTCCCGCGAGCGCTACTTCTTTTCGCGGGTCGGGCAGACCGACCTCACGCCTGAGCGCATGGAGGAGATCGAGATCCTGACGTTCACCGGCTTCCGCTGGTGGACCCTCGATGAGCTTGCCGCCTCGGACGAGTTCTTCGTCCCTCGCAGCCTCGCCGCGCTGATCGCCCCGCTGATCGCCGGCGACGTGCCCGCCGAGCCGATCGAGGTCGGCGAGTAGCTAGCTCCCGATCCGCTCCAGCACTGCATCGGCCATCTCGCGCGTCTTCAGCGCGGGCGCGCCCGGCGCTGCGAGGTCGACGGTGCGGAGGCCGTCGCTGATCGCGGAAGCGACCGCGGCTTCGATCGCCTGCGCCTCGTCTTCCAGACCGCACGAGAAGCGCAGCAGTTCCGCGACGCAGAGGATCATGCCGAGCGGGTTCGCGATGCTCTGGCCGGCGATGTCCGGCGCCGAGCCGTGGATCGGCTCGTACATGCCGAGCCCCGTGTCGTCGTCGCCGAGCACACCGACCGACGCCGACGGCAGCATGCCGAGCGAGCCGGTGAGCATCGAGGCTTCGTCGGTGAGGATGTCGCCGAACATATTGGTCGTGATCACGACGTCGAAGTCGGCGGGGCGGCGTAGCAAGTGCATCGCGGCGGCGTCGACGATCAGGTTCTCGAACTCGACATCCGGGTATTCGGGGCGCACCTCGGCCACAACTTCACGCCAGAGGCGCGAGCTCTCCAGTACGTTCGCTTTGTCGACGGAGGTAACCTTGTTCTTGCGCTGGCGGGCGAGCCGGAAGCCGAGGTGCGCGACGCGCGCGACCTCGACCTCGTTGTAGTAGATCGTGTCCACGGCCTCGCGCTTGCCGTCGGTGTTGCGGCGCTCCTGCGGCTGGCCGAAGTAGGCACCGCTGGTCAGCTCGCGGATGAACAGCATGTCGACGCCGTCGAGGATCTCCGGCTTCAGCGCGGAGGCGGCCGAGAGCTCGGGATCGGGCTTCACGGGGCGCAGGTTGGCCCAGAGGCCGAGGTCGAGGCGCAGCCGCAGCAGCCCCTGCTCAGGGCGCACCGGCGCGTTCGGGTCGCTCCACTTCGGCCCGCCAACGGCTCCGAAGAGCACGGCGTCCGAGTTCTTCGCGGCCTCGATCGTCTCGTCGCGGATCGCGATGCCATGGGCGTCGATCGCCGCGCCGCCGACGATGTCCTCGCTGAAGTTGAAGACGTGCTCGAAGCGCTCGCCGACCGCCTCAAGCGCTCGCACGCCCTCCGCCGTCACCTCGGGGCCGATGCCGTCGCCGGGCAGTACCAGAATATCGAAGCTTGCCATGGGAATCCCGCCTTCTCTCGCTCGATCGCTCGTCGGCAGGTTAGCGCCCGCCGCGCCTAGTCGCTGCGGCGGCCTTCGCCGCGAGCTTGCGTTTGCCGTCGATGCGCTCCTGCCCGTCGCGTACGAGGTCGCCATAGCGCACCTGGTAGAGCGCGACGACATCGACGTAGAACTGCGCTCGCCGACGCAGGTGCGGGTCGATCGCACCCTTGTAGTGCTCAAGCATCTCTTCCATGAACGGCGTGCCGCAGAGCAGCTGGATGCCCGCGACGTCGAGCGCAGGGTCCGCGACCATCGCATCGCCGAAGTCGATCACGCCGCTCAGGTCGCCGTCCTCGGTCAACCGGAGGTGCTCGCCACCGATGTCGCCATGTACCAGCACGCGCGGCGCGCCGGTCATCCCACCCTCGGCGAGGAAGCGGTCGACGGCGTGCGCGAGCCAGCGCTGACTGGCAAGGCCGACGAGGGGGGTGCAGAAATCGAAGAGGGGACGGTACTCCTGCTCCCAGAGGTCGATGTCCTTCAGGCCCAGCGCCACGGCGCGCTCCGGCGGGAAGGCGTGCAGCCGTGTGAGGAACGTGCCGAGCTGCTGCGCGAGACGCTGACGCCGGCCGCCGACGAGCATCGAACGCTTGAGCGGCGCTCCCTCGATCAGGCGGTGCAGCGCGCCGACGAACTGCCCTTCGCCATCGCGCAGCGCGACGAGATCGGTCGGCACCGGCAGGCCCCACGACGCGAGCGCGGGCAGTAGATCGACCTCGCGTTGGGCGTCGGCGATCGCCAGGTCGAGCAGTTCCGGTCGCTCAGCACCCTCGTAGTTCGCCAGTCGCGGGTAGCGCAGCACGCGGTCACCGTCGGGTGCGGGGACGCGGTACGCGGCCTGCGCCCAGCCCTCGCCGAGCGGCGTCGCGGCATCGAGATCGGCGTCGGGCAGCGCGGCAGCGACGGCGGCGCCGACTGACGCGGGCAGCTCGCGCGGGGCCATGACGAGTTAGTCGGAGGTCGTCGGCAGCAGGTCGGGGCGCTCGGCCTCGAAGGCGTCGATGTCGGCCTCGTACTCGAGCGTCATGCCGATGTCGTCGAAGCCGTTCAGCAGCCGCCAGCGGGCAAACGGGCTGACCTCGAAGTGGCGCTCCCAGCCGTCGCCAGCGCGCACGGTCTGCGTCGCGAGATCGACCTGAATCTGCGCGTCCGGCAGCTCCTCGGAGCGTGCCATCAGGTAGTCGACGTCCTCCTGCGGTAGCTCGACGGTGAGCAGGCCGACCTTCATGCAGTTGTTCTTGAAGATGTCCGCGAAGGAGGGCGCGATCAGTGCCTCGACGCCGAGGCCTTCGACGGCCCAGACGGCGTGCTCGCGGCTGGAGCCGGAGCCGAAGTTGTGCTGCGAGATCAGGAGCTTCGAGCCATCGTACGCCGGGTCGTTGAGCACGAAGTCCGGGTCGTCGCGCCACGCCTCGAACGCGAACTCGCCGTAGCCAGTGCGTTCGATGCGCTTGAGGTAACGGGCCGGGATGATCTGGTCCGTGTCCACGTTCACGCGATTCAGGGGAATCGCCTTGCCGGTGACGGTGCTGACTGCCTTCATCGTTCTCTCCGCTCTCTCAAGTATTCGTTACTGAAGCGATCTACTGGACGTCTCGCACGTCGACGAAGTGGCCCGCGATCGCCGCGGCTGCCGCCATCTCGGGGCTGACGAGGTGCGTGCGACCGCCGGGGCCCTGCCGCCCTTCGAAGTTGCGGTTGGAGGTCGAGGCGGAGCGCTCGCCGGGCAGCAGGATGTCCGGGTTCATGCCGAGGCACATCGAGCAGCCCGCGTCCCGCCACTCGACGCCGGCAGCGGTGAAGATCTTGTCGAGACCCTCTTGCTCCGCCTGAATCTTCACGAGGCCGGAGCCGGGCACCACCATGGCGCGCACCGAGTCCGTGATCTGCTTGCCTTCGAGCACCTTCGCTGCCGCGCGCAGGTCCTCGATGCGACCGTTCGTGCAGGAGCCGATGAAGACGCGGTCGATCGCGATCTCCGCGATCGCCATGCCGGCGGTGAGGTCCATGTACTCGAGCGCTCGTGCCGCCGACTCCTGCTGCGTCGCGTTTGCGAAGCTGCCGGGGTCGGGCACGCGGGCGTTGACCGGCGCGCCCTGGCCGGGGTTCGTACCCCACGTGACGAAGGGGACGATCGCGGTGCCATCGAGCACGACCGACTTGTCGAAGACGGCACCGTCATCGGTCACCAGCTCGCGCCAGCCCTCGACGGCACGATCCCAGTCATCGCCCTGCGGCACCTGCGGGCGGCCCTTGAGGTACTCAAAGGTGGTTTCGTCGGGGGCGATCAGGCCAGCGCGTGCGCCCGCCTCGATCGACATGTTGCAGACGGTCAGCCGCCCCTCCATCGAGAGGCTGCGGATTGCCTCGCCGCGATACTCGATCACGTGGCCGACGCCGCCATCGACGCCGATCTCCGCGATGATCGCGAGGATCACGTCCTTCGCGGTGACGCCCGGGCCGAGCTCACCCGTGACCTCGACGGACATCGTCTTCGGCTTCACCTGCGGTAGCGTCTGCGTGGCGAGCACGTGTTCGACCTCGGACGTGCCGATGCCGAACGCGAGCGAGCCGACCGCGCCGTGCGTCGATGTGTGGCTATCGCCGCAGACGATCGTCATGCCCGGCTGGGTGTAGCCCTGCTCCGGCCCGATGATGTGCACGACTCCCTGGCGGATGTCGAAGATGTCGAACAGCGGAACGTCGAACTCCTCCGCGTTCGCCTGCATCACGCTGATCTGCTGCGCGGAGAGCGGATCGGGATTGGGCTTGTCGCGGTCGATCGTCGGCACGTTGTGGTCGACGGTCGCGAGCGTAAGGTCGGTGCGCCGCACCTTGCGACCGGCGAGCCGGAGCCCCTCGAAGGCCTGCGGCGACGTCACCTCGTGGACGAGGTGGAGGTCGATGTAGAGCAGGTCAGGACGGTTGGCGAGCATCGCCTCGGCCTCGGTTTGCTCGGTGCCGTCCAGCGCGGCGCGGCGCGCCTGTTCCTGCAGCGGACTGCCCACGGCGTGGGTGTCCCAGATCTTCTCGGAGAGTGTGCGTGGATCGCTCAAGGTTTCGGCCTCTCGTCGGCTCGTGCGTGCGTTCTCTGTCTACGTCTGCTGCGCCGCGAGAGCGCCAAGGTACCGGTTCAACGCATGCACATAGGCGCGCGCGCTGGCAACCAGGATGTCGGTGTCTGAGGCGCGGCCGCTGAAGGCGGCACCGTCCGCATCGATCCGGATCGTGACCTCGCCCTGGGCGTCGATGCCCTCGGTGACGGACTTCACGGAGAACTCGGTGAGTTCGTTCTGCACGCCCATCACGCGATTGATCGCCTGGCAGACCGCATCGACGGGACCAGTCCCGATCGCCGCGTCCTCGTGCGATTCGCCGTCGGGGCCGATCAGCCGCACGCTCGCGGTTGGCGCACCCTTGTCGCTGGTCGAGACCTGCACGAGGTCAATCGCCCACTGCTCGTCGACCTCCAGCGAGGTTTGCTCCGAGACGATCGCTTCGAGGTCACGGTCATCGACCTCGTCCTTGCGGTCGGCGACCTCCTTGAAGGCCTCGTGGACGCGCTCGAACTCATCGTCGTCGAGCGACATGCCGAGGTCGTCGAGCCGCGAGCGCAGCCCGTGTCGCCCGGAAACTTTCGTGAGCACGATGCCCTGTCCGGTCGGCTGTCCGACCTCCTCGGGGCTCATGATCTCGTACGTCTCGCGCATCTTCAGCACGCCGTCCTGGTGGATGCCTGAGGAGTGTCGGAAGGCGTTGCGTCCGACGATCGCCTTGTTCAGTTGCACGGCGATGCCGGAGGCACGCTCCACCACGCGGCTGGCGTTGTAGAGCTCCCGCGTGTTCGCATCCGTGTGCACATTGAGGAAGTCCGGGCGCGTCTTGATCGCCATGATCACCTCCTCGATGGAGGTGTTTCCGGCGCGCTCGCCGATGCCGTTGATCGCGCCTTCGACCTGCCGCGCACCGCCGAGTACCCCGGCCAGCGAGTTCGCGGTCGCCATGCCGAGGTCGTTGTGGCAGTGCACGGAGACGCGCGCCCGGTCGATGTTCGGCACCTTCTCAAAGATCGAGCGCACGAACGCCTCGAACTCGGCGGGGATCGCGTAGCCCACGGTGTCGGGGATGTTGACCGTGGTCGCGCCCTCGTCGATCGCCGCTTCCAGCATCTGGTAGACGAACTGCGGGTCGGAGCGCGAGGCGTCCATCGGCGAGAACTCGACGTCGGAGACGTAGCCCTTCGCGCGGGCGACGGCGGCGCGCGCCATCTCGATCACGTCTTCCTTGTTCTTGCGAAGCTGGTGCGCCATGTGTACGTCGCTGGTCGAGATGAAGACGTGGATGCGTGGCGATTCCGCGCCCTTCACCGCCTCGTAGCAGGCATCGACGTCGTCGAAGACTGCGCGTGCGAGTCCAGCGATCACCGGGCCCTTCACCTCGCGGGCGATCTCGGTCACCGCCGCCAGGTCGCCGGGCGATGTGGCGGGGAAGCCCGCCTCGATGAAGTCGACGCCGACGCGTGCCAGCTGGCGCGCGATCTCGAGCTTGTCTGCGGCGCTGAATGAGATGCCCGCCGACTGCTCGCCGTCGCGCAGCGTGGTGTCGAAAATATAGACCTTGTCGCTGTCTGTCATGTCGTCTGTCCCCTGTCGGTTCGTGTCTCGCTGCTCGCTGCCCGGGGGCTCCCTCCCATCCCCGTTACGAGGAGGAGGGCCGCCCAAGCATGAGGCTGCGGCGACCCGACGAGCGCGCCAGCAAGAGAGACTGCGTCACGGGGGGCGTCATCGCTATTCGGCTTCCCTTGCCAGCCACGACATCATCCCGCGCATCTCGGCGCCGACGACCTCGACCGGGTGTGTCTGGTTCTGACGTCGCAGCGCGCGGAAGTGCGGCTGACCGGCAATGTTCTCGGAAATCCACTCGCTCGCGAACGTGCCGTCCTGGATCTCGCTGAGGATGCGCTTCATCTCGGCCTTCGTCTCCGGCGGCACGACGCGCGGCCCGCGCGTGTAGCCCCCGTACTCGGCGGTGTCACTCACGGAGTAGTACATGTTGCTGATGCCGCCCTCGTAGAGCAGGTCGACGATCAGCTTCAGCTCGTGCAGCGTCTCGAAGTACGCCGACTCCTCCTGATAGCCAGCCTCGACGAGCGTCTCGAACGAGGCCTGAATCAGCGACGAGACGCCGCCACAGAGGATCACCTGCTCGCCGAAGAGGTCGGTCTCGGTCTCCTCAAGGAAGGTCGTCTCAAGGATGCCGGCGCGCGTGCTGCCGATGCCCTTGCCGTACGCGAGCGCAAGCTGCAGCGCCGTCTCGCTGGCGTCCTGGTGCACGGCGACGAGCGAGGGAACGCCCGCACCGTCCTCGAAGACACGACGCACGAGGTGGCCCGGTGCCTTGGGCGCGATCATCGATACGTCGACGCCCTCGGGCGCTTCGATCTGGTTGTAGTGGACGTTGAAACCGTGCGCGAACATCAGCGTCATGCCGGTCTCCAGGTAGGGGAGGATGTGCTCCTCGTATACCTGCCGCTGCGCCTGATCGGGCACTAGCATCATCAGCACGTCGCAGTCGCGAGCCACGTCGTCGACCGTGCCGACCTTGAGGCCAGCGGCCTCGGCGCGCTCCTTCGACGGCGAACCGGGGTAGAGCCCGACGACGACGTCGACGCCGGAGTCCTGCAGGTTCAGCGCGTGCGCGTGCCCCTGTGAGCCGTAGCCGATGATGCCGACCTTCTTGCCTTCGAGCAGACTCAGATCTGCGTCTGCGTCGTAGTAAACCTTTGCCACGTGGCCTATCCCCCTCTTAGTCGATGTCTCTCGGTACTTCCGAGAAGCATCGTGTTACTTGCTGACGTATGGCAGTTCGCCCTCGGGCCGCCTGCCTGACTCTGTGTGGAATCTCTGAATCTCTTCCGATTCCTGCTCGTGCACCGCGGTCACCTGTTCGCCGCGGGCCATTGCCACGCGACCCGTGCGCACCATCTCCAGCACGCCGTACGGCTTCAGGTTCTCGATCAGTGCCTCCAGCCGGTCACCCTCCGCGACGATCTGAATCACCAGCGTGGTCGGTGAGACATCGACGACCTGCGCGCGGAAGATTTCGACGATGTCGATCACCTCGCGCCGGTTCAGCGTGCCACATCGCACCTTCAAGAGCGCGAGTTCACGTGAGACGGTCTCGACCTGCGAGAGGTCACTGACCTTGATCACGTCGATCAGCTTGTTCAGCTGGTGCTCGACCTGCTCAACGATGCCGTCCTCGCCTTCGAGCACGATCGTCATGCGCGAGATGCCCTGCTCCTCCGTCGTACCGACGGCGAGAGAATCAATGTTGAACCCACGACGGCGGAAGAGTGACGCGACGCGCGTGAGCACGCCCGGCCGGTCCTCCACCAGCGCGACGACGGTGTGCTTCATGCCGTCACCCCCGTCGGCTGTTCGACGGTCTCGGCGAGCGACGCACCGGCTGGCACCATCGGCCAGACGTTGCCCTCGGCCTCCACACGGAAGTCGATCAGCACTGGACCGGGGAACTCGTTGGCTTCCTCGATCGCGGCATCGACGGCGTCGTGATCGGTGACGCGCATCGCCTTCATGCCGTAGGCCTCGGCCAGCTTCACGAAGTCGGGTTGGGTGATTGCCACCGCCACGTAGTTGTCCTCGTAGAACAGCTCCTGCCACTGGCGAACCATGCCGAGGTAGCCGTTGTTCATGATCGCGATCTTCACCGGCAGCTGCTCATCGAGCAGCGTGGCGAGCTCCTGCATCGTCATCTGGAAGCCGCCGTCACCGGCGATCGCCCAGACAGACTCGCCCGGACGCGCGGCCTGCGCGCCCATCGCGGCCGGCAGCGCGAAGCCCATCGTGCCCAGTCCGCCGGAGGTAATCAGCTGGTAGGGGCGCGTGAACGTCATGTGCTGCGCGGCCCACATCTGGTGCTGTCCGACATCGGTCGCGATCGTCGCGTCCCGGTTCAGCGCGGAGATGCGATTGACGACGTGCTGCACGGACAGCTCGCCGCCGGTCGGGATGTCCATCGAGTGCGAGTGTTCGTCGCGCAGCGTGTCGATCTCCCGGATCCAGTCGACGTGTGACGTCTGCTCGATCGCAGCGGTGAGCTGCGGCAGCACCTGCTTCGTGTTGCCGGTCAGCGGCACCGTGGCGTGGATGTTTTTGTTGTGCTCCGCCGCATCGATGTCGATGTGGATGATGCGCGCTCCTGGGTTGAAGTCCTCGAACCGCCCCATCGCGCGGTCGTCCATGCGGTTGCCGACGGCGATCACGACGTCGGCCGTCGATGCAGCGATGTTGGCCTCGTACGAGCCGTGCATGCCGAGCATGCCGTACGCGAGCACGTGCTCGCCCGAGATCGCTCCGAAGCCGAGCAGCGTGTTGAGCACCGGGATGCCGCCCTTCTCGGCGAACGCCTGCAACTCCTCCCACGCCTTGCCCAGAATCACGCCATGCCCCGCGATCATGATCGGCCGCTCGGCACTGTCGATGATCGCAGCCGCCTGGCTGACCAGCTCCTCGTCGGCGGCGCCGGGCGGGTGGTAGCCGCGGATCGAGACCTCCTCCGGCCACTCGAAGTCCGCCTCCTCGATGAAGACGTCCTTCGGAATATCGATGTGCACCGGGCCGGGGCGGCCGGTCGTCGCGACGTGCGCCGCCTCGGCGAAGGTGTAGGCGAGGTCCTCCGCGCGCATCACGAGGTAGTTGTGCTTCACCGTCGGCATGATGATGCCGGTCGCATCCGCCTCCTGGAATCCGTCCTTGCCGAGCAGGTTGCGCGCGACGTTACCCGTGATGAAGAGGGTCGGGACGGAGTCCATCATCGCGTTCTGGATCGAGGTGACGAGGTTCGTCGCGCCCGGCCCGGAGGTCGCCAGCGCGACGCCGAGCTTGCCGCTGGCACGCGCGTAGCCATCGGCGGCGTGCCCGCCAGCCTGCTCGTGCCGCACGAGGATGTGGTGGATTTCCGGGTGCGCGGGGATGCGGTCATAGAGCGGCAGGACGACCCCGCCGGGATACCCGAAGACTGTCTCCGTGCCGATGTGCTTGAGGCATTCGAGAACGATATCTGCGCCGCTGAGTCTCATGGTGATGTCCAACTTCTGTCTTGCTGCGGTGTGCTGCGCTTTCGTGGCAGCGGGTGCGACGTGTGACGACCTCGGCGCTGCCGTTGTGGGACGCCCGACACGCGGGCGGAGGCGGGAGCTCCGTCTGGGAGCGCCGCCTAGCTAAGTACGAGTACGAGTAGCTGGCCGCGGAGGGACGCGGCAGTCAGTGATGCGGAGCTGCGGTATGTCGTGCTGTTCATCACGAGAATTAGTATTGGGGTGCGAGCCGAGACCCGTCAACTCGACTGCGCCGCACCGACGCAGCGGGCCGCCGCAGGCTAGCGGTTCGTGTTCCCGCTCAGCTTTCGCTTGAGCCCGGCGAGGATCACATCAAGACCGAACTCGAATTCGTCGTCGGTCGCGCACTGCGCCAGGTAGGGGGCGATCTCGACGATGTGCGGGAAGTCGGACGCCGGCAGGTCGGCGAGCGGTAACGAACGGTTCGTCCGGTCAGACGCGAGCTGCCGCCCGGCCACCGCGCTGGAGACCAGCATCGGCGTGGCCGTCTGCTGCAGCACGTAGCCGAGCACGTGTGCGACGAGCGTGTGCCAGCCATGGTGCGCCATGTCGGCGCTGAACCCGGCCTCGCGCAACGCGCCGACGCCCGATTCCATCATGTGCAGGTACGCCGGACCACGGTTCGAGCCGGCGAGGATGATCGGCACGATCTGCTCGTGCGCCGCGAGTGCCTGCCGCGCCGACTCCGCAACCTCGCGAGTGCGCTCGTCCCAGCTTCCGCTTGCCGACGAGGGGATCACGACCTCGGCGAACACCAGGTCGGCGATCCCGACGAGGATGTCGTCCTTGTTATCGATGTGGTTGTAGAGCGACATCGCCTCGACATCGAGTTCCGCGGCGAGCTTGCGCATGCTGAGGGCCTGCAGGCCGTGTTGGTCGGTGTAGGCGAGTGCGGCGGCCAGGATGTGGCCACGCGAGAGCGGGGTGCGTCCGTTGGGTGACTTGCCGTCCCCGTACTGGGTCGTGGTCCCGGTCGTGTGTTCAGTCAGGGGCTGCTGGGTCATGGCCTGTCCGCCGGTATCTCAAGTGTGGTGACGCTTACGACGTAAGATAGCCGTACGTCGTAAGCCCCGCAACAGCGGTTCCCCCAAATACGCCGCAGCGGCGCAGTCGATGAGTCGAGCTACGGACGGACGGTGTGCAGCGTGACCGGCGCGTCGAAGCCTTTGAGCGTCACATCGCCCGCGTCCTCGAACGTGAAGCCCTTGCCCGCGACGAGCTGACGCACGACGTCCGCGACGAGCACCTGACCCGGCTCCGCGCGGTCGCAGATTCGGGCAGCGAGAATCACGGCAGTGCCGAAGAGGTCGTCGTCCTCGGCGATCGGTTCGCCGGCGTTGATGCCGACGCGCACGCGAACCTCGCCGCCTGTGAGCCCGCGCTGGATGTCCATCAATGCGGCCACCGCGCCGGCGGGCGACGAGAAGGTCGCCATGATGCCATCGCCGGTGTGCTTCACCTCGCGGCCGCTGTGTTCGGCGAGCGCGGCGCGCACGGTGTCGTTGTGGCCGTGCAACACCTCCTGTGCGCGCTCGTCGCCGAGCGAGGTCGTCAGCTCCGTCGATGATTCGAGGTCCGTGAAGAGGATCACCTGCACCTCGCCTGCGGCTGATGCGACTTGTGCGGTGGGTGCGACAGCTGCTGCCTGACTGGTGGTCTCACCCTCAAGCAGGTGCTGATCGATCAACGCCGCGAGATCACTGGCCTCTTCCTCGTCACGCGGAACGTGCCAGGTGCCTTCGAGCGGGACGAAGTGTGCGCCGGGAATCAGCGCAGCTAGCTGTTGTCCACCGGCAATCGGAACGGCACGGTCACCCCGGCGATGCAGCACGATCGTTGGAGTGGTTACCTGCTTTGCTGCGTCAGTGACATCGAGCGAGTAGGCGAGTTCAAGGTACCCCGCCGCCACCTCAGCGGAAGCAGACTCGCGCTGGTGCTTCGCCATCTTGTCGGCCTCTTCGAGCGAGGCACCGGGGGTGAACATATCGGTCAGAACCTTTGATCCGATTCCCCAGTGTGAGCGCACCACGGCGAGCATTGACTCCCGAACTGCTGGCTTGAAGTACGTCGTGGGGCCGTCGGCAAACGATGCGTACAGCGCGAGCTTACCAACTCGTTCTGGGTGCTCGGCAGCGAACATCACCGCGATCGGGCCACCCTGAGAGATCCCGAGGAAGTCGGCCTGATCCGCGCCGAGATCATCAAGCACAGCCTTGGCCTCGATCACGCCTCGTTCGATGCTGAATTCAGTAGTACTGCGTTCCGAGAGCCCGCACCCCTGCTTGTCCCAACTCACGACAGTGTGCGTCTGCGTCAACCGCTCCCTGATGGTGCTCGGCACTTCGCGACCCAGGTTGGTTATCCAGCCCGGCGGAGCGACGAGAAGCGGCCCGTCGCCCTCGGCGGAGTAGGCGATCTTGACGCCATCGGGAGTGGTGCAGAAGCGAATATCCGGGGCCATGACGGCCATTATGCACGCGCGGCGCAAGCGGATCGGGCTTCCCGACCGCTACTGCCCCCAGATTGTCGTCTGCGGGTGCATCTGCGCCCACGCGAACCAGTAGAGCTCGTCGCCGGGCAGCGAGGAGTAGCGTCGGCCGTCCTCGGTGCTGACCAGCGCGTCCTCCTGTACGAACCAGCGCGTGCCGTCTGATCCGTCGTCGCCGTTCGCGATCAGGTCGCGATCGTCCTCGCTCAGCCCCGTCACTTCGAGGCCGGCCGCGTGGTAGATGCGGATCGCCGCGCCCGCACCCTCCGAGAGCAGCACGATCGCGGTGCCGCCGACGTTGTCATGCACGGCCTCGCGCGATCGCAGCAGCGAGGCGGGATAAGCGCGCGCCTCGCCCTCGATCACCACGCCGACGATGCGCTCCTCGGCTGGCAGGCGGTCGTCGATCGCGACGATCGGGTACTGCGGGACGTCGGATTCCGCCTCGGAGCCGAGCCCGGCGCCGGGGGAGTAGTCGCGGACGTGGCCGGTGTTGAGGTCGAGCGTGAACGTAGCGTGGTGGCGGTCCGACCAGTCGCCCCAGGTGGCGGTGAGCAGCGGGTAGCGGGCCAGTTCGATGCCTTCATCCAGCAGGGGGCCAGCGACCGGGCGGCCGCTCAGCGGATCCCAGAGGCTGCCCGTCTCCTCGTCGAAGAGCAGTGATCGCGAGTCGTGGATCAGCCCGGATGCGCCGAGCGTGTAGCGCTCCTCGCCCACGCGCGGGTCGAACGCGACGGCCCCGCCGCAGGGGCGGCAGAAGGCGATCACGACGGGCTCGTCGCCGACCTCCTCCTCGATGATCTCGTGCCACGCGACAATGCGACGGGGGTAGGCGCGGGATTCTCCATTCAGGAGCAGTCCGTAGACGACATCGTCCCCGCTCAGGTAGCGCTCTTCGACGCGGTGGACGAGCGGCGGGTCCCGCAGCGGTTCAACCTCGTTTGGGGCCGCGCGTGACCAGATCAGCAGCTCCGGGCGCAGCTCGTATTCGCGGTCGTCGCGGAGCAACTCCGCGTAGCGCGGGTCGATGAACGAGAGCAGGCGGCCCTTCCAGCCGATGTAGCCCGGCGGCAGCCGTAGCTCTTGCGTCGCGGCCCATGCGTACCACGCGGCGGGGTCATTGAGGCGACGTCCGGTCAGTACTTCCAGCGCATCCTCGATCCAGCGCGCCCAGCCGACGGCGAGCCAGCGCATGTCGATCAGCGGCGCGATCAGTCGAGGGTCGCGCGAGGCTCCCATCGCCTCGATCGCTTCGACCGTCGCGGCCTGCGGCGGCAGGCAGTCGGCAGCCATCGACGGGTCGTCGTACCAGCAAACGGCGTCGCGCATCAGCGCCAGCACGCCGGCGTCGCTGAGCGGCGTGCTGGCGGCTGGCGTGGGCGTCGCAGGCACCGTCGTGGCGCTCGCCGTCGCGGTCGGCAGGGGGAGGAAGAGGTCGGGCGGGTCGTCGTCTTCGACGCAGGCGACGAACAGGACGGAGAGCGCCGCCAGCAGGGTGGGGAGCAGTCTCACGCGCCCCATCGCTGCGCTTAGCGGGGGCCGTAACGTCGGGTGGTGACGCGCCGGCTGGCGGCCGCCAGCGGCGCAAGCGTCGCGTGGAGCGGGCCGGTGCGCGCGACGAGGCGGTCGATCGTCTGCTCGCCGGTGAGCGTCTGGCACATCGCCTCCCAGAAGCGCCCCGAGCGCTGGCACAGCGCGACGAAGGGGCGCGGCCAGGCGTGGAAGATCTCCGTCAGCGCGTGCGAGGCGACGAGTTCCGGCAGCAGTTCGCGTTCGACCACTCGCTGGTACGCGGCCGGTGACTCCGTCGCGCCCGAGAGGTAGTCATCGAGCGCCGGAGCGGCGGCGATGCCGGAGGCCATCGCGTGGCAGATGCCCTCGCCGGAGAGCGGGTCGACGAAGCCCGCAGCGTCACCGATCAGCACGGAGCCGCCCGCCCAGAGCATCGCGCCCGGTCGCATCATCGGCAGGTGGTGCCCGCGCAACTGTTCGACGTCCGCCGGGTCGAGATCGTAGCTGCGGCAGAGCGTATCGAGCGCCGCGCGCAGATCCCCGCCGACGATCGACTTCCAGCCGCCGACGCCGACGTTGATGTGGTCGCCCTTCGGGAAGATCCAGCCGTAACCCCCGGCCATCGAGCCGAGCTGGAGCGCGACCCGCCCGCGCAGCCAGTCCGGGATGCCGTCCGGGTAGGCGATGTTGCCCTCCAACGCCACGGCGCTCTCCATCGCGTGTTCGTATCCAAGCTGCGTCGTGACCACGCCGTTCGCGCCGTCCGCGCCGACGAGCGCCGGGGCGACATGCACGCCATCGTCGGTCGCGACCTCGTACGCGCCGTCGGCGCGCTGCACGACGCTGCGCACGCGACCAGCTCGTCCGTCGCGGAAGCTCGCGCCCGCCTCGGCTGCCCGCTCGACGAGGAAGTGGTCGAGCCGCGATCGCTGCGTGAGGTAGGCGATCGGCCCGTCGTGCTTGCGATCGATGTTCTCGCCGTCGCGCAGTCGCACGTGTGCGCCGGTCACGACTTCCTCGACGATGGGGGAGAGATCGAAGGGCAACAGCGCGGAGGCACGAATGCTGACCGCGCCGCCGCAGGGCTTGTCGCGCGGGAAGCGCGAGCGGTCGAGCAGCAGCACATCGCGGCCTCGCTGTGCGAGCTCGCGCGCAGCGGTACTGCCCGCCGGGCCCGCGCCGACGACGATTACTTCGTGCTCGGTCTGGTTGGTCATCACGTCGATGCTACGACTCGGACGGATTGAGGTCAGTCGAGCGCGATCGCAACCGCCGCGAAGAAGGCGAGCTGCACGACGGTTGCGACGATGAAGAGGACGTATCCCGCCACGCGATCCCAGCCGTGCAGCAGCACCCCGAGCGCGAGATTCACGGCGAGCACGATCGACGCGACGCGCGGCAGCTCGAGGATCGTGTCGCGGCTGATAACGGTGACGATCGGAATCAACTCCGTTGCTGGGAAGTTCAGCTCCAGCGTCGATGGCAGGTCCGCGTAGCGGACCCCGATCTGCGCCCAGACGGCCGCCCCGGCCGCCAGCGCGAGCAGCGCCAGCGCGATGCCGATGCGGTCCGACCAGAAGCCCTGCGCCTCAGCGCCGGATCGCTCGACGTGGTGCGTGACATCGGCCGTCGATCCGAGGTCTTGCCGCACCTGGATCTCCTGCGCGAAACCCGCCGGATCCTCCACGGAGATCGCGTAGTTGCGCTCGCTCGTCATCACGTAGAGCACCTGGTCTGCCGACTGGTGCGTCGAATAGAAGAGCACGTCGCCGATGCGCTCGATCGTCGCGCGGCCGATGTGGTGGCCCCACCACGTGATGCCGGCGATGCGGGGGACGCCCACCGATGTGCCCGGTACCAGCCGCTCGATCGCTCCGAGCGGGATCACCTGTCGTGTCGGCCCCCACGCGATGATCAGGCCGTTGCGATCGAGCGCGTACGAGAGCGTCGCGAGGCCGTACGTCCAGAACGCGAAGAGCAGTGCCAGCGCAGTCGCAGCCATCGCGACGGCGTACGAGACCATGCCCGGGATGCCGATCTCAGATTTCAGCCCGTTATCGAAGAGCGCCAGCGCAACGGCGGCGGCCCAGAGCGAGAGAATCGTGCCGACCAGCAGTCCCAGCGCGCGTGGTGGCTGGTAGTACATCCGGCGTCTCCGTCTGCCCTCAGATGGGTAGGGTCAGGCGCTGACCGTCGCTCCGGCCTTCACCGGCGTCAGCCAGTCGCGATACTCCGGGATTCGGCCCGTGATCGCCTCGAAGTAGCGCTTCTGCAGCGTGCTGCTGACCTCGCCGAACTGCCCGTCGCCGATCGGAATGCGATCCACTTCGGTGACCGGCGTGACATGAGCGGCGGTGCCGGTCATGAAGATCTCATCGGCGATGTAGAGCTCGGAGCGATCGATCGTCCGGCGCTCGACCTCCAGCCCGAGTTCGCGCTGCGCGATCTCGAGAGCGGTCTCGAGGGTGATCCCTTCCAGAATGTTATCGGCCGCTGGCGGCGTGATCAGCTTCCCATGCCTGATGATCACGATGTTCTCGCCGGAGCCCTCCGAGACGTGGCCGTCCTGGTTGAGCATGATCGCCTCATCGAAGCCGTTCAACTGCGCCTCGGTCTTGGCCATCGCGTTGTTGGCGTAGAGGCCGGTCACCTTTGCTCGCGCCGGGATCATCGTGTCGTCGATGCGCCGCCATGACGACGTCATGCAGCGCACGCCGGCATCGGGATCGAGGTACGCGCCAAACGGCGTGAGGAAGATCAGCAGGTCTTCCTCGAGGTCGTGCATGCGCAGGCCGACGACCTCTTCGGACTTGTAGACCAGCGGCCGGATGTAGACGTCCTCGCGAAAGTCGCTGAGTTCGGCGACGCGTTCGATGTTCTCGACGATCTGGTCTTCGCTGTAGCTGACGCCGAGCCGCATGATCTTCGAGCTCTGGAGCACGCGCTTCACGTGGTCGCGGACGCGGAAGAGGTAGAGCGTCTCGTCGTCGGCGTTCCAGTTGCCGCGGATGCCCTCGAATACCGCCGTGCCGTAGTTGAATGCGTGAGTCATCACGCCGATCTTGGCGTCCTCGAGCGGGACGAATTCGCCTTCGAAGAAGGCAGTTGGCTGCGGCATCCAGGTGCTCCCTCCATCGCGGCGACCTGATCTCAGGCGACCGCGAGGTAGGCGCGATCATATGGCGCGCCTCTGACACGCGGCAAGCCAGAGCCGCTGCGGACCGGCCGCCGCGCGGTAAGCTACGGCCCGATTCTGCGACAACAGCCGCGATGGAGGCCCCGATGTCCCGACTCTCCGAAACGTTCAACGTTGGCGCGCTCACGATCGCCGCGCTCTCGGACGGTGCGCCCGACCGCGCCCTCGGCGGCTTCTTTCATAACGTCGATGCTGCGGAGTGGACATCGGCGCTCGGCATCTCCGACGCGGACGACCCGGTGCCGTTCAACTTCGGGACGTTCCTCGTGCGCGGGGACGGCCGCACGACGCTGATCGACACCGGGTTCGGGCCGCCCGCCGCCGCGATGGGTATCCCCGGCGGCGGTGAACTGCTGCAGCGGCTCGCTGAGATCGGCGTCGCGGCCGACGAAGTCGACAGCATCGTTCACACGCACCTGCACGGCGATCACACCGGCTGGAACGTGACGGGCGAGGACGGCAGCGAGCTGACCTTCCCGAACGCCACGATCCACGTCTCGCAGACGGAACTCGATTACTGGATGCAGCCGGAGCTGGCGGACAGCGATCGCGGCAAGGCGGCACATCGAGGCGTCGATGCTCCGCAGGCCGCAGGGCGCATCGCCACCTTCGATGGCGAACACGCGGTCACGGACGCACTGACGATGGTGCCGACGCCGGGGCATACGCCGGGCCACTGCTCGGTGCTGCTGGCCTCGCAGGGGGAGCATCTCGTGATTCTCGGGGACGCCGGACACCATCCAGTGCATCTCGAGCACCACGACTGGATCCCCGGCGTCGATCTCGACCCAGCGGAATCGACCCGCTCTCGCGGTAAGATCGCGGCGCTAGCAGTCGAGAAGGATGCGATCGTGACCGGCGGGCACTTCCCGATCCTGACGCTCGGCAAGCTGAGTCGCGTCGAGAGCGGCTACCAGTGGCAGGCGCTCTAGTCGGGCGTCGCTTCCGCCGGCGCGGCTGGCATCGTCACCATCAGCGCGATTGCGCCGGCGGCGGCGACGAACATCACCACGAGCCCCACGCCGTAGCCCCCACTCGCGTCGGCTGAGACTCCGACGATGATCGGGCCGAGCGCGGAGGCGGGCCCGATCACGACTCGCTGCAGGCCGAGCAGCGTGCCCATCTGCCGTTCGCCGTAGACATCGATGGCGAAGAGGCCGTTCAGCGGCGTGATCATGCCGAACGCCAGCCCCGTGAGCAGCACGTAGGTGGCGATCAGCGAGATCGGCCCGGCGGCGAGCAGCGCGATGATGCCTGCGGCCATCGCCACGTTTGTCGCGAGCAACGTGCGCAGCAGGCCCATGCGGCCAACGAGGATCGCGAGCAGCGCGCGCCCCGGCAACGAGAGGAAGCCGCGCAGCGCAGCCGCCGTCGCTGCCGCGCCCAGCGACATCCCGGCGGCGGTCATCACCGAGACCTGGTGCACCTGTAGCGCCGTGAACGCCATGCCGCCGAGCAGGAAAATGCCGATCATCTGCAGCACCCGGCGTGAGCGGTACGCCTCGCGGGCGGTCGCGAAGCCCTGCGCTTGCGTCGGCGGCTCGTGGTCGTCATCGCCGTCGGTCGGTCGCCGCGTGCGCACGAAGGCGGCCGGGAGCAGCGTCAGCGGCAGCGTCGCCACCAGCGCCTGCACGGCGGTGCGCCAGCCCCACCACTCGACGAAGGCGGCGGCGAGCGGGAAGTAGATCGGGCTGGCGAGGCCGCCGAGGAACGTGAGCACGGAGAACGCCAGCGCCCGATCACGCGGGTAGCGGCGCGCGGTGATCGGCATTGTCACCGTGTAGAAGGCACCTGCCCCGACGATCCCGGTGCCCGCTCCCCACGCCGCGACGAAGAGCGTCGCGTCGGTCGCCTCGGCCGCGACGAGCATCAGCCCGCCACCGAACACGGTGGCGGTAACGAGCGATGGCGCGCCGCCGAAGCGGTCGATCGAGCGCCCGGCGATTGGGGCGCCGGCAGCACCTGCGAGCGCGGAGATCGAGAAGGCAGCGGAGAGCGCACCGCGCGACCAGCCGGTGTCGTCGTGGATCGGCTCGATCAACAGGCCGAAGGAGTAGAAGGCGACGCCGTAGGCCCCGATCGTCGCCCAGCCCAGCAGAAAGACGGGCCACCAGGTCACGATCTGTTCGCGAAGACGGCGAGGATCGAGTGCGGCTGACAGCATCGTCGCAAGGTATGCTGCCGCCACCAGCCGAGCCGAGATGATCAGTCGAGAGGATGCCGCGACGTGGCGATGACCGAGAGCGAGCTGAACGAGTTCCTCGATGCGCCCCGCGTCGCGGTGCTCGCCACGTCAGATGCCAGCGGCAGATCGCGCCAGGCGCCGATCTGGTACCTCTGGGAGGACGGCGCCGCCTACCTCTTCACGTCGCGGGCGAGCCTCAAGTGGCGGAACCTGCTGCGCGATCCGCGCGCCTCGCTCTGCGTCGATGACCGAGACCCGCCGTACTCCTCCGTCGTGCTCGACGGCAGCGTCGAGGAGTCCGACCGACCGCTCTACGACCTCGTCCTGCGACTCGCGCTCGCGTACTACGGTGAAGAGCACGGGCGACCCTTCGCGGAGGGCTACCGCGACAACCCCGGGGTCGTGATCTTCAAGCTGACGCCCGACCGCGTCGTATCCAACAAGTCGACGAGCTACTAGGCACTGAGCTACTGGCGGAACTACGAGCACGCGGAGCAGCGATCGAGGGCAGCATGACCAACCCATCCGGCGCGCAATACGAGATCGGCTCGGTGCGCCTCACCGTCGTCAACGACGGCCAGTACTTCTATGACGCCGGGGCGATCTTCGGCGTGGTGCCGCGCCTGATGTGGGAGCGCGTCGCTCCGCCGATGGACGACCGCTACCGCATCCCGCTGGGGCTGAACTGCGTGCTGCTTCGCTCCGAGGGGAAGACGGTGCTGATCGAGAGCGGTGTGGGCGGCAAGCCCGGCGACCGCGACTCGGCTTCGCCCGCCTCGGACGGCACGTTGCTCGACTCGCTGGCGGCGCTCGACGTGCAGCCGGGCGACATCGATGTCGTGATCAACACGCACCTGCATGCCGACCACTGCGGTTGGAACACGTCGGTCGATGGCGAGACGCGGGACGGCGAGGAGGAAGTGCTGCTGCCGACGTTCCCGAACGCGAAGTACTACATCAGCGGCAAGGAGTGGCACGACGCGACGCACCCGAACGAGCGCACGCGCGCGACCTACCTCGATCGCAACCTCGGCGCGATCGCTGACCACCTCGAACTCGTCGACGGCGAGACGGACATCACCAGCGAGGTGAAGTTCCTGCCGACGCCGGGACACACGGAGGGCCACGGCTGCGTCGTCGTGCGGTCGGGCAGCGAGTGGGCGCTCTACACCGGCGACATCGTGCAGCACCGCGTGCAGCTTGAGCGCACCGCGTGGGTCTCCGGCCTTGATGTGTTGCCGCTCGTATCGATGGAGACGAAGAAGCAGCTCGCGGATCGCGTGATCGACGAGCAGGCGCTCGTGATCATGTCGCACGCCGAGTACCCCGGCGTAATGCGCATGGAGCGCACCGACCGCGGTTTCAGGCAGCTGATTGACGTCGCCCCTCTCGACTGACGCGCCGGAGCATTAGCGCGCCAGAGAGCTAGCGCGCGCGGCTGCCGCCATCGATCGGCAGGATCGCGCCGTTGACGTACGAGGCGTCGTCGCTGCAGAGGTACGCGACGACATCGGCGATCTCCGCCGGCTCGCCGTATCGCTCCTGCGGGTTGTTGGCCGCCATGCGGTCCTTCGTGGCGTCGGGCGCGTCGGGGTTGAGCCCGCGCTCAAGCTCGCGCATCATGTTCGTCTCGATCGGTGAGGGGCAGATCGCGTTCGTGCGGATGCCCATCGACGCGAACTCCATCGCCGCCGACTTCGTCATGCCGACGACCGCGTGCTTGCTCGCGCCGTAGGCAAAGATGCTCGCCGTGCCGCCGAGGCCAGCGACCGATGCGGTGTTCACGATCGCCCCGCCGTCGCCGTCGCGCATTACGGGCACCACGGCCTTCATGCCCAGCCAGACGCCCTTCAGATTGATCGCGATCACCTGGTCGAAGACGTCCTCCGGGTAGTCGAGCGAGGAGCCGACGAAGCCCACGATGCCGGCGTTGTTGAAGAACGCATCGATGCGCCCGAAGCGCTGCTTCGCCTCGGCGGCGTAGCGCTCGCAGTCGGCCGCGCTTGTTACGTCGGCGGTCACGACCAGCGCCTCGCTTCCGGCGCGTTCGACAGCGGCAACGCTCTCTTCGAGCGGCGAGTCGGGGAGGTCGACGAGCACCACCTTCGCGCCCTCGGACGCGAATCGCTCAGCCGCTGCGCGACCAATGCCGCCCGCCGCGCCGGTAATCACCGCGACCCTGTCTGCGAATCGATTGGTCATCTCGTCCCCCTCGCTGTGTTTGGAGGAGGGAGCATACGGGACGGCTCCCGGCGCGGGGAGCTAGGCGGGCTGGCGTTCCGTCATTAGCGCCAGGACGTTGCCGTCCGGGTCGCGAAAGAACGCCATCCACGTCTCAACGCCGACCGGCCCGAAGTCGCCGTCGTCGTCGCGGCTGATCATGTGCGCCCCCTGCTCGATCGTCATGCCGGACGCCACCAGCGCCGCGAGCGACGCATCGAGGTCGTCGACGGAGAAGTACAGCGGCGAGCCGGGCGGTTCCATCGCACCCGGCACCGCGTCGAGCATCAACCGCACGCCGTCGCAGTCGAAGAACGCGAGGCCGGGCGGATCGAACGTCGCGATCAGCGTCCCGCCGAGCGTCTCGCGGTAGAACTCGACCGCCCGCCCGAGGTCGGTCACCGGCTGAGCGATCTGCCCGATCGAGGAGAGCCGCAGTGGTTCATCGGCCATCGAGGGGTTCCTTGTCGATCACGTTCAATGTAGCGCACGATCGCTTCCGGACGATTGCGGAGGCAACGATGGTAACGTGGGATCAATTCACCGCCGCTGCGCCGCAATTCGGCGAGCGTGCCCAGAACCAGCTTGGCGCTGGGATCGCGTATCTCGCGACGGTACGAAAGGACGGCGCTCCACGCCTCCACCCGGTCGTGCCAATCTTCGCGGATGGCCGCCTGCTCGTCGCTGTGAGCGCCACATCACCGAAGCGCTTCGATCTGGCGCGTGACGGCCGCTATTCGATGCACGCGCTCCCGCCGTCTTCGGGTGGTGACGACTATGAGTTCAATGTCACCGGTCACGCTCGCCGCGTACCTGCTGCTGATGGCGAGACGTGGAATGCGGTGCGAGCGAACGCCGGGCACGTGATTCACGACAGCGACTGGCTGTTCGAATTCGACATCGAGTCAGCGCTGACGACGGTATGGGCAGGCCTGGGCGTTCCAGGCCAGGCGCCAACGCCGCAGCGGGTAACCTGGCGCGACCGCCAATAGCGCTTTGCTAGTACCACTCCTCGAGCGGCACGCCCCACTCGAACGGGCGCGTCAGCACCCAGCCGACGCCGCGCTCCTGGCTCACGAACTTCAGGCTCTCGCGCAGCGGTTCGGTCATCTGGCCGTCGTGGCCGAGCATGCGTCCGAAGGCGTTGATCTCGAGGTTGATGTCCACGTAGCTGATGCGACCGGCCGCATCCGGCAACGCTGCGGCGGCACCGTCGATGTGCTCGCGGACCTGCCCCAGCAGATCCTCCATCGTGCGCACCGGCCAGAGCCGCCGGGGGGCGACGCAGGCGTCGACGCTGGGGACGTGGATCAGCAGCCGCCCGTCCGTCGCCTGCACCGGCTCGGGCCGGCCGAGGCGTCCGGCGGCCCAGGCGATCGCGCAGGCTTCCGTGAGTGCGTCCTGCACGCGCTGATCGGCCTCGCTCCACCCGGCGCAGGCTTCCGGCTCGTGCGCGAGGCTGAGCTGCTCGCCGATCACGTCGATCGCGCCGGCGGCGTCGACGCTGTCGAGCGCGCGGCCGAGCCAGTGCAGCGGCGGGTGGTGCTCGGCGGAGCGCATCTTCACGTGGCCAACCCAGCAGCCATCGCGCCAGTCGGCGGAATGGACGTCGGGCATCAGGCGTTCGAGCCAGCCTGAGACTTCCATCGCTCCACCTTCTGTGCTGCTGCGAGACTGTTCCAGCGGTTGGCCTCGTGGCCCGTCGCGCGTAGCCTCGCCGCGGAGCCTCACAGGCACGGAGGACGCGTGGACGACTATCTACGCGCGGTGCTGCTCGGCATCGTGCAGGCCCTCACGGAGTTCCTGCCGATCTCCTCGTCGGGACACCTCATCCTCGCCCCTCACGTCGTTGGTGACGAGGCCAGCTCGCTCACCTTCGATGTCGGCCTGCATCTCGGGACCGCCGTCGCGGTCGTGATCTACTTCTGGCGCGACTGGGCTCGCATCGCCGGACACGGCCTGCGCGACGTGCTCGTGAACCGGCATCACGTGCGCCAGTGGGCCTCCGATTCGCAGCTCGGCCTGCTGCTCGTGCTGGCGACGGTACCCGCGGTCGCGATCGGGTTCACCTTCGACGAGGCGATCGAGGAGCGGCTGCGCGAACCGTGGATCGTTGGCGTGAACCTCGTGGCCTTCGGGCTCGTGATCTGGGTGCTCGACGCGTGGGGCGGGACGCTTGGCCGCATCACCGACATGACGCCCGGCCGCGCGCTCACCGTCGGCTTCGCGCAGACGATCGCGCTGATCCCCGGCGTCTCGCGCGCCGGTGCAACGATCGGTGCCGCTCGCGGGCTCGGCTTCGACCGCCCCTCGGCGGCGCGCTTCTCGTTCCTGCTCTCCGCGCCGGTCGTGCTCGGCGCGGGCGCGCTCAAGGTGCGCGACGCGCTGGCGAGCGACGAGCTGATCGACTGGGGCCCGATGGCGGTTGGCGCGGTGGTGGCGGGGCTCGTCGGCCTGATCGTGATCCGCGCGCTGCTGCGATTCCTGGAGTCGCACACGCTGCGCACATTCGTCTGGTATAGAATCGCGCTCGGCGTCGCGGTGATTGGTGCGTCCCTCGCGGGAGCGTTCTAGCCTCGGGCATCACTTCGACCGTGACTCCGAAGTAGGTAGATCCGATGGAGGCCTCAATGCTGGAAACGCTACAACTCGATGGCCGCGTTGCCGTCGTCACCGGCTCCGGACGCGGGCTCGGCAAGGCGATGGCAAAGGCGCTGGCGCAGGCCGGTGCCGAGATCGTCTGCGCCGCGCGCACGGCGGAGCAGATCGAGGCAACCGCGGACGAGATCCGCGAGGCCGGTGGCACCGCGATCACCGTGCCGACCGACGTCAGCGACTCGAAGCAGGTCGATGCGCTCGTCGAGGCCTGCGTCGCCGAGTACGGCAAGATCGACATCATGATCGCGAACGCCGGCGGTGGCATTCCCGCCGGCGATGTCGAATTCTGGGAGACGCCGGACGAGCACCTTGAGCAGGTGCTGGCGGTCAATCTGAAGAGCGCCTTCTACTCCGGGCGCGCCGCGACGAAGGCGATGGTGGCGCAGGGCAGCGGCGGCGTGTTGATCAACGTCGCGTCGGGCACCGCGCTCCGTGGCAACCCGAACTTCGCTTACCCGACGGCAAAGGGCGGCGTGATCTCGCTGACGAAGTCGGAGGCCACGATGCTCTGGCGTCACGGCATCCGCGCCAACGTGATCGTTCCCGGCTACGTCTCGCAGCGCCCGGCTGCCAGCGACGAGGAGGCCGAGATTCGCAAGAACCGCGGCCTCTTCGTGCCGGTGCGACGGCTCGGCGAGTGGTGGGAGCTGGGGCCGCTCGCGGTCTACCTCGCGTCGGACGCTTCGAAGTACGTCACGGGCGAGGAATTCATCATCGATGGCGGCGGACTGGCGGGCGGCGTCGGCCCCGTCAACTTCGCGCCCGAGCACGAGCTTGAGGGCTAGGGAGGAGCGAGTAATGAGCACCAGCATCGAACATTTCGACCTCACGGGCCGCAAGGCGATGGTGATTGGCGCGGAGACGCCAGCCGGCGGCGCCATCGCGCGCGCCTTCGGCGAGGCCGGCGCGGATGTCGGCCTCTGCGTCCTGCGGGCCGATGACGGGGTGATGACCGCGAAGGGCATCCAGAAGGAGATCGAGGCGCAGGGTGGCAAGTCCGGCGTCTACGTGATGGACGTGGCGCTGGGCCGCAATGTGCAGGTCACGACGCGTCAGGTCGCGAAGGAGCTGGGCGGGCTCGACATCGTCGCGAGCTGCCCCGACCTCTTCCTCGGCAAGCCGATCGGCAAGACCTCGGACTCCGAGCTACAGCAGGTGATGACCTACAACTTCAACGCGCAGTTCTTCGCGGCGCGGTCGGCGGCGGGCGAGCTGTCGAAAAACGAAGACGGCGGCAACATCATCCTCGTCAGCCACATCCTCGGGGAGCGCGGCGTGCAGAACACCGCCGCCTACGGCGCGGCGCACGCGGCGACGCAGAGCCTCGTGCGGTCGCTCTCGCAGGAGCTGGGGTCGAACGGGATCACGATCAACGGCATCTCGCTCGGCTGGATGGACTGGATGGACGACCGCATCGATGCCGGCGACGACGACGCGGGTCGCGCCGTGCGCTTCTCGATCATGAAGCGGGCGGGCGAGGCGGAGGAGGTCGGACCGATGGCGGTCTGGCTCGCCGGTAGCGGTGTCGGATACGTCAGCGGGCAGGTCTTCACGATCGATGGCGGCCTGCTACAGCACCTCTAGGCATCAGCAGCAGGCGAGCAGAACAGCAAGAACGCACTGGCAGGGGGCATTCGATGGCTGAGACGAGCAACTACCAGACGATCATCGTCGAGCAGGAGCGGGGCCGCGTGCGTATCACGCTCAACCGGCCGGAGAAGCTGAACGCACTCTCGCGGCAGCTTCAGTCGGAGCTGGGCGAGGCACTGCGCGATGCCGACAACGACACCCGCGTGCACAGCGTGATCCTGCGAGGGGCGGGGCGGGCCTTCTCGGCCGGCTACGACCTGACGCCGGAGCGCACGCTCGAGGGCGAGGAAGCGCCGACCGGCGAGACGGACTACGCCGACGTCTACCGCCAGTCGCAGGCGTTCGATGACGACGTCTTCCGCATGGAGTCAGCGCAGCGTGAGCGGATGACGATCTTCGACATGCACAAGCCGGTGATCGGCCAGCTCCACGGCTACTGCATCGCCGGCGGCACCGACCTGATCTTCCTCTGCGACATCGTCGTTGCGGCGGACGATGCGCAGATCGGCTTCCCGCCGGTACGCGCGCAGGGCGGGCCTCCCGCCCACATGTGGACCTATCACGTCGGCCCGCAGTGGGCGAAGTACATGCTGCTCACCGGAGACCTGATCAGCGGCACTCAGGCAGAGGAGATCGGCCTCGTCTGGCGCGCCGTGCCGCCCGACCAGCTCGAGGAGACCGTCGAGGAGCTCGCCGACAAGATGGCGATGACGCACCCCGACCTGCTGACCGGCAATAAGCGCTCCGTGAACCTGGCGCTGGAGCTAATGGGCGCACGCACGATGCAGCGCATGGCCGCCGAGATGGACGCGCGCATGCACACGTCGCCCGGCATGGAGGACTGGCGCAACCGCAACCGGGGCGAGGGGCTGAAGGCCGCGCTGGAGTGGCGCGACGGCCGCTTCAACAACCCGGAGGCGCGGCGCGCATGGCAGGAAGAGCACTGGGACGAAGGCCCGCGCGACTGAGCGCGATAGGGCGCCCGCGGGAGCGCATCGATCAATCGTCCTCGCCCACAGCGGTGAGGCGGGAGTAGAGTTCAACCGCGCTGTTGAGCTGGCTGAAGTGCCAGCCGGAGCGCCGCATGAGGGGGAAGATCTGAATGATCCTCGATAAGTTCGACCTGAGCAGGAAGACCGCAATCATCACCGGCGGAGGCACCGGTCTGGGGCGCGCGATGGCGCTGTCGCTGGCTGACGCCGGCGCCGACGTCGGCGTGGCCGCTCGCCGCGTCGAGCCGTTGGAAGAGACGGCGGCGCTCGTTGCCGCAAAGGGCCGCAAGAGCTGGACCCGGTCGACCGACGTCACCGATTCCGCCGAAGTGGACGCGATGATCGCCGAGGCGATCGCCGAGTTCGGCCGCATCGACATCCTGATCAACAACGCCGGCATCACGAGCCAGGGCCGCGGCAAGACGCTGCCCGAGCTGACCGACGACGACTGGCGCGTCGGCATCGACGTTAACCTCAGCTCCGCCTTCTACTGCTCGCGGTCGGTGATCCCGCACTTCCTCGACGAGGGCGGCGGGCGAATCATCAACGTCACCTCCGGATGGGGGATGCGCGGTGGGCGCGGCAATTTCATGTACTCCGTCGCCAAGGGCGGCGTGATTCAGCTGACGAAGGCGCTGGCGATGACCTACGCCCGAGACAACGTCCGCTGCACCTGCATCGCTCCCGGCCTGATCCCGAAAGAGATTCCGCTGGAAGCGCGTGAGCAGCGCAACGGCTTCCAGCCGGTGGGCCGCGTCGGCTGGCCGTACGAGATGGGACCGCTCTCGGTCTACCTCGCGTCGGAAGCCGCCGACTACATGTCCGGCGAGACGATCCTGCTCGATGGCGGATCGATCGCCGGTGGACTGACGCCGGCCGGCTACGCGCCGGTCGCGGAAGCATAGGGGAGAGCGAACAATGGCAGACCAGATTCCCGTCCCCGACATGACCGTCCCCCCGGACGAGTACGACCTGAGCGGCCGCAAGCCGTTCGACCTCAGCGGCCTGCACGCCGTCGTCACCGGTGCCACCGGTCCGCTCGGCCGCTCGCTCGCGGTCGCGCTCGCCGAGGCGGGCGCAGACGTCTCCGTCACGACCTCGCGCGAAGACGCAGGCGAAGAGACCGAGGCGAACTCGATCGCCAACGAGTGCTGGTCGCACGGCCGCAAGGGCGCGGCGAAGCGCGTCGACCTCACCGACCCGGCCGCCGTCGATGCTGCGTTCGACGCGATCGAGAGCGAGGTCGCGCCAATCGACGTGCTCGTCAACGCCGGGCATCACGCGAACATCAAGGCGATTCTCAATTCGAGCGTCGCAGAGTGGAACGACGAGTTCTCACGCAACGCGACCACGGTCTTCGTCGCCAGCCAGTCGGCGGCGCGACGGATGGCGACGCGCGGCAAGGGTCGCATCGTCAACCTCGTCTCGGTGCTGCACGACCGCGGCGTGCCGCACGCGGCGCTCTTCGGTGCCTCGCAGGGCGCGGTGCTGGGCTTCACGAAGTCGGCCGGCCTCGAATGGGGTCGCAGCGGTATCACCGTCAACGCGCTCGGCATCGGCTTCTTCGATGAGGTCGATGGCATCCAGCGCGACGAAGAGATGCACGCGATCCTGGAGCGCTACATCCCGTTGCGGAGGCTCGGCAAGCCAGAGGATCTGCAGGGCGCGTTGGTCTACCTCTGCTCGGACGTCTCGGCGTTCGTCGACAGCGAGATCCTGATGGTCGATGGCGCGATCGCGGTCCACGCCTGAGCGAGGCACCGTCGCGCGGTTGGGCTAGCGGCGACGAGACGCCGCCCGGTCGCGTAGGGCGGCCGGGGCCAAGCTGGGGCGGATCGCCGTACGAGCGATCGGGCTCTGAGTCGGCGGACGATCTATCGCCCGTCGAGTTGGCCGAAACCCTCGAACTTCCCGAGGGGTTGGTGCTCGCCGGCTTCTGGATGCGCGCTGGCGCGCTCTTCATGGACAACCTGCTTGTGACCGTGATCTCGGCGGTCCTCACTGTCCTCATCGGGCTCTCGCCTGCGCAGTCGGTCGTCGACTACCTGCTCTCGCTCGCGCTGCAACTCGGCTACTTCTGGATCTGGAACAGCCTCGGCTGGTCGCCGGGCAAGCGCGCGGTAGGCATCCGCATTGTCGACGCCGAGGGCCTGCCTCCCGGCGCCGAACGGGGCTTCCGACGCACGGTCGGCTCGCTGGTCAGCGTCTTCGGACTGTTCATCGGGTATCTCTGGGCGCTCTGGGATCCGCGCAAGCAGACGTGGCATGACAAGATGGCCGGGACGTTTGTCGTCGTTGCGCCGGTCGAGGAAGAAGAGCGTCTGGGCAGCGGGCCGCAGCGCCCGACAGGCTAGCCCCGGATCGCTACGCCCAGGGTAGCGAGCGCGGCTGCAGGATCTCTCGCACCCGACCGTCAGTGACGAGCGCGATCAGATCGACGGTGCTGTAGCTCGCCGGGTTCATCCCCCGCAGCGCCACCGTCACCATCTCATCCTCCATGTGCCCGAACGCAGCGACGAGCAGCAGCACCGAGAAGTCGCACTCGCTCGCCTGCCGCTGCTCCGCCGCACGGCCGATGTGCTCACGTAGCAGCCGGCGGATCGACGCCCCGTCCGACGGGTTGAACTCGGTTGGCGCGCCGACGCTGGTGACGCCTGCGGGCTCGTCGCCGGGCAGGCGCGAGACCAGCCAGTAGTCGTGCACATCGACGTCGGTGCGCTCGCCCTCGTTCAGCAGCGCGGCGCGATCGCGTACGCGTGAGATCAGGATGTCGAGCTCGGCTCCCTCCTCCGGGAGGCGGTGCAGCGCGCGCGAGTCGAGATGGAACGCGCCATCGACGCCCTCTGAGATGCGCGTCCAGTGCGTCGAGAGTTCGCCGGTGACGGAGACGTATTGCCCGTCGATGTCTGTCTTCGCGAGCAGCAGTTTCGCCGGCAGTCGAACCTCACGACGCTCGTTAACCTCGAGGCCACGCATGCCGTTCGCGATGCGAACGCGGAACGCCGAAAGCTCGGGCTCGTCGGCCGGTATCTCTGCGGCGGGCGGCACCCAGAGCGCATAACTGCCGACCTCGACATCGCTGGTGAGCAACTCCTCGACGCTGTCGGCGGCGGGCTGGCCGCCCTCGACGCCGAGCCCGCCGATCGTGATGCCGACGCGGCGATCGCGCTGGTTAAGGACAACATCGAATGGTGCCGAGTCGCCGTCTGACGGTAGGAAGGTGCGGAAGTAGTGCTCGCCCATCCACGCGGCAAGCATCTCCATCGCGGCGCGATCGGCGCGTGCTCTCAGCGGGGCCACGGGTCGGGTGGGCGGCTAGTCGTCGGCCGCGGCGGCTGCCGCGGCTGCTGCTACGGCCGAGCGGCGATCGAGCACCGGGATCAGGCCGTACCAGAGCACCTGTCCGCCGATAGCGACGTTGATCAACAGGAAGTCCAGCACGCCGAGCAGCTTCAGCGTCGTCGCCAGTGAGCCGCCGTCGTTGCCGCTCTGCTGCGCCCAGATCACTGCGGCGACGATGATCAGCAGCCCGCCGATCAGCGCGGCCGGGATGTCCCAGTTGCGGACGAAGCGCGTGAACGCGGCCATCAGGCCAAGCGCGATCGCCAAGTTGCTGGCCATGAATCCGAGCAGCGGTGTGCCGCGGTGGTCCCAGACGTCGTAGGAGGCGAGGAAGAGCACAAAGAGCGCCACGGGCGCCAGGCCGGCGAGGGCGATGCCGGGCAGATCGTTTCGCTTGAACCTCATCGCGGTCGACCTTCCGACGCGTGCGCAGATGACTACTGAACGGTACTGCTCGGGCATCCTCGCAGTCGATACGCGCACCGTCCAGTACGCGACCGTCGGCGGTAGCAAGAGCGGAGATCGCCTGCGTTGACGCGCCTGATCGGGCGCTCGTACGATCGCGGCGCGCCCGGCGGGGCGCGTGGAAGGCGCAGCGCCAGATACCAATGTCACTGACCACCATCACCACTGCCGACCACATCGCGACGCTCACGATCGCTCCGTCCGACGGCCTCGCCGACGGCCCGTTCGACGACGCGCTGGCCGCCGCTGCTGCGCAGATCGCCGCTGACACCGAGGCGATTCGCGCCGTCGTCGTCACCGGCAGCGACGCGACGTTCTGCGCCGGCTGGAGCGCAGAGACACTCTCCGCCGGCGGTACGCCGCCGCCCGTGGCCGGCATCCACGCACTGGCCGCGATTCCGCAGCCGGTCGTCGCGGCGATCGAGGGTTCGGCACACGCGGTCGGGCTGGAAATCGCGCTCGCCTGCGACATCCGCATCGCCGGTGCAGGAGCATCGTTTGAGATGCCGGAGACCGGAAGCGGTGCGGTGCCGAGCGGCGGTGGCACGCAGCGCCTGCCTCGCATCGTTGGCCGCGCGCACGCGCTGCGCCTGCTGCTTACCGGCGAGCAGATCGACGCCGACGAGGCGAAGCGCATCGGGCTCGTCTCGGCCGTCGCTGCTGCAGGCGGCGCGGCAGCCGCTGCGCAATCGATCGCGCAGGCGATCGCCTCGCGCGGGCCGATCGCGACGCGGCTCGCGAAAGAGGCGGTGCATCGCGGTGCCGAGATGACGCTGGAGCAAGCGCTCCGCTACGAGCTGGACCTGACCGTGCTACTGCAGACGACCGACGATCGCGCCGAAGGTGTCAGTGCGTTTACGGAGAAGCGCCCACCCAAGTTCACCGGCAACTGAAGATCGGGCGCGAGGTACCGACCGCGGGCGCGGCTGCGCCCGGCGATTGACGTTCCGCGCGCGCTCGCGCACCGTATCTTACACGCGACAGCTATCGAATGGAGTGACGCGTGAACGTAATTCTCGATGTCGATGACGTCAGCACCGTCATCTCCCTGGTGACGTCTCAGGTGCTCGACAACGTGGAGCTCTCCGAGAAGGGGAGCGACGCCGTCCGCGAGTGGCGGCGTGACCGAGACCCCGGCTCGATCGGGCTCGATGAGTACGCGGAGAGCTTCAACGAAGCGATCGGCGGCGTGATCGACGAGCGTTCGACGCGCATGCTGCGCAAGCGCGGCAAGCAACGCGTTTCCGCCCGCGAAGGGCGGCTCGCATGAAGGTCGAATTCGCAATCGAGGAGTGCTGGTCGATGATGGACACCATCGTCGAGTCCCTCGCCGAACTGGATCTCAGCAAGAAGGAGCGCGCCGCGTTGCGTCGATGGCGCTCCGATGAGATGACGCCCGGCTCCCCGGCGATGCGGCTGCTCGCTGAGAAGTTGAACACCGAGTTGCAGCGCGCCGCCGCCCGCAACGAGGTCAGCCCGATCAAGAAGCCGGACTGGGCAAACTAGCGCTGCGAACTAGCGCCGCCGGCGCGAACCGAGGTCACCGCGACAATGGCTGACCATGGCTGACCCGTACATCCTCGTCGATCGCGAAGGCGACATCGTCTGGCTCACGTTCAACCGACCGGCGCAGCTCAACGCCGTGCATCTGCCGATGCGCGACGAGCTGTGGACGATGCTGATGATGCTGCGCGACGACCCGACGGTGCGCGTGGCCGTGCTCATCGGCGCGGGTGACCGTGCCTTCTCCGCGGGCGCAGACATCACGGACTTCGGCACGGCTCCCTCGTACGTCGAGGCGCGCGAGGCACGGCTGAACCGCGATCTCTGGGGCCTGATGTCGCAACTGCCGGTGCCGCTGATCGCCGCGATCCACGGCTTCGCGTTCGGTGCGGGGCTCGAGATGTCGCTCTACTGCGATCTGCGCATCGCATCCGAGGACGCGCGCTTCGCGCTTCCGGAGGTGACGCTCGGGTACATCCCCTCCGCGGGCGGCACGCAGACGCTCTCCCGCCACATCAACCGCGGCGATGCCCTGCGCATGGCGACGAGCGGCGAACCGATCGATGCCGCCGAGGCGCTGGAGGTCGGGCTCGTCCACGCGGTCGTGCCGCACGAGCGGCTGGAGGCCGAAGCGCGCGAGTGGGCGGAGCGCATCGCATCGCGCGATCCGGACGCGATGCGTCTCACGAAGCTCGCGGTCGTCGAGGGGCTCGACCTTTCGCTCGCGGACGGGCTGGCGCTCGAGGCGCGGCTCGCGGCGGTTGCGCGCGCGGCGACCGGCTAGCGGTGGGTTCGGTTCAGCGGTTCTTAGCGCGCCTCGATTCGCGGCTCCCGCGCATGACCGGTCCGACCGTGCTGATCGCGATCAGCCTGCTCGGCATCGGCGCGATCATCTGGGGCGGGACGATCGACACGCCGCAATTCCAAGTCTCCACCTTTGACGCTGGTCCCGTCACGGACTTCGCGATCGGCGAGGTCGTGCCATTCGAAGAGCCCGGCATCTACGTCTACGGACTGCGGAGCGGGCAGATCCGCGTGATCGATGGTGTCGTCCGCACGACCGGCTGCCGCGTCGAGTGGCTGCCCGATGATCGACGCACCACGGCCGACAACCCGGGGCAACGTGCGGGCGCTTTTGTCGATCCGTGCAGCGACGCGCGGTGGGCGATCGACGGTGACGCCGTCGATGGGACAAGCGAGCCGCTGCGTACGTTCGTCTACACCGCGCGAGCCGCCGACGATGGGATCGTGCACATCTACGTCGAATTGATCGGGCGCGATGCGAGCGGCGAGGCGGCCGCCGACTAGACGTCGTCGCGGCGGCGGTCGGCCGAGCATCTGGCCGTCGCGCATCACCGGCACGTCTAGCGCGCAGTATCGAGATTATCTATAGTGAGCCCCGTTTCCGCCCCCGGAAGCGTGTCGTCTCGGCGACCTCGACTCCGGGTCGGTGGTGAGTTGAAGTGGCGGCCGTACTGGTTGTCGTCCGAGTGTCGGATGCATCCGACTGTCGGATCGTTGTGTGCGCGCAGTACCGATCCAGAGGGGTTTTGCTAGATGAACACGAGTGAGTTTCTGACCATCACGGCCGCGATCGTCCCAGATCGCGTCGCGATTCTCGATCCCGATAAGCGCTATACGTATGGCGAGCTGCACGCTCGTGCGCAGCGGCTGGCGAACGCCTTCACGGCAATCGGCGTCGGCAAGGGGCACAACGTCGGCGTGATGGCGGTGAACTCGACGGAGTTCGTTGAGCTCTACTACGCCAGCGCGATCGTCGGAGCCACCTTCGTCCCGCTCAACTACCGCGCGAAGACCGAAGAACTGACGTACATGATCAACACCGCCGAGGTGAACGTGCTGTTCATCTCAGAGCGCTACCAGCCGCTGCTCGCGGAGATTCGCCCGGACATCCCGAAGGTCGAGCACGCCTACGCCCTCGACTTCACCGCTGACGGCTTCGAGACCATCGACGACCTGCGCGCGCTGGGCAGCGACGACCCGATCTTCGCCGACACGGAGGATGACGACGCCACGCTGGTGATCTACACCTCCGGCACGACCGCGTTGCCGAAGGGTGTCGTGCTCACGCACAAGACGCTGTCCGCGTACGTACTGAACACGCAGAACCCCGCCGACCCGGTCGGCGAGCCGGAGACCAACCTGGTTGCCGTGCCGTTGTTCCACGTCGCCGGTGCCACGCAGATGATCGGCCCGATCTTTAGCGGTCGCACACTGGCGATCATGCCGCAGTTCGCGCCGGACGCGTGGCTGCAGACGGTGCAGGACGAGCGCGTCACGCACTCGTTCATGGTGCCGACGATGCTCAAGCGCCTGATGGATGTCGAGAACTTCGAGAGCTACGACCTTTCCTCGCTGCAGCTGATCACGTACGGCGCCGCTCCGATGCCGTTCGAGATCGTGCGCCAGGCGATCGATGTCTTCGATTGCGGGCTGATGAACGCCTACGGCCAGACGGAGTCGACGTCCACGATGTCGTACCTCAGCCCGGACGATCACCGGCTCGACGGCACGCCGGAAGAGAACGAGTTGAAGATCAAGCGCCTGCGATCCGTCGGACGCACGATGCCCGACCTCGACATCGGCATCCTCGGTGCCAACGACCGCGAGCTTCCGGAGGGCGAGTCGGGCGAGATCTGCATCCGCGGCGACCGCGTGATGCGTGAGTACCAGGGCCGCGAAGAAGAGACCGCAGAGGCGATCCAGGGCGACTGGCTACACACGGGTGACGTCGGTTATCTCGACCCGGATGGCTATCTCTTCATCACCGGCCGCATCAAGGATCTGGTGATCCGAGGCGGCGAGAACATCGCCCCGGCGGAGATCGAGCAGGTGCTCGAAGACCACGAGAGCATCACCGAGGCTGCCGTGATCGGCGTCCCGGACGTCGAGTGGGGCGAGGTCGTGCTGGCGGTTGTCGTCGGCGGCGGCGATCACCCGAGCTACGACGACCTGACCACTCACGTGAAGTCACAGCTCGCCTCGTACAAGGCACCTGCCCGCTACGAATGGGTTGATGAGCTGCCCCGTAACGTCATGGGCAAGGTCACGAAGAACGACCTCCGTGACCAGTTCGTCCCGGCGGAACAGATCTAGCGTGGCAGCAACAGCGGACACTGGCGCAGGTTCCACCGACGCGATAGCCGCGCGGCGCGGACAGCCCGCACGTGTCCGCCTCGTCGGCGGTTGGTGGGCCCCGGCCGTCGCTCTCAGCGGCGTCGGCATCGTCGGTGCTGCCGAGGTCGAGCGCAGCAGCGCCGGCCGCGAGATCTTCTTCAACGTCGGCCAGGGCTGGGCGGTCTACGCCTTCATGGCGGCGCTCGTCGGGCTGCTTGTCTACGGCATCGGACGCCACGCCTCGCTGTGGATGATCGGCAAGCCGACGCCCGGCGCGTTCGACGATCTGCCGGTGCGCCTGCGCAACGCGATGAAGCTGGGCATCGGCCAGGGCAAGGTACGGCGCGACCGCTACGCCGGCATCATGCACATGTCGATCTTCACCTCGATCGTCGTGCTCACGATCGTCACCGCACAGGTCGCGATCGATGACGACCTCAGCCTGCACTTCCTCCAGGGCAACTACTACCTCTTCTTCTCCTTCTACGGTGACCTTTTCGGCCTGGTCGGCCTCGTTGGCGTCGGCATGGCGCTCTATCGCAGGTACTTCGACAATTTCCATCGCATCCGCTGGGACGAGAAGCTCGAAGACCATCTGATCATCGGCGGACTCGGCATCGTGTTGCTGACCGGCTTCTTCGTGGAAGCGTTCCGCATCAACGTCACCGAGCTTGAGCAGCACCCGGACTGGGCGAAGTGGTCGTTCGTCTCATGGGGCCTCGCAGAGGCGCTCAACCTGATTGACCTCTCCGAGGGACAGACGCTGAGCGGGCACGTCTGGCTCTGGTGGCTGCACATCGGCGCCGCCTTCAGCTGGCTCGGCCTGATCGTCTTCACGCGGCTGGACCACATCTTTTTCGCCCCGATCAACGCCTTCCTACTGCGCACCGACGCGCCCGGCCGCCTCTCGACGATCAAGGACATCGAGGAGCAAGAGGTCTTCGGCGTCGGCCAGATCCAGGACTTCACGTGGAAGCAGCTGTTCGAGCTGGACGCCTGCGTCCGCTGCGGCCGCTGCACGGAGGTCTGCCCGGCGAACCTGGCGGGTCAGCCGCTCTCGCCGATGCACCTGATCCAGGACCTCAAGGCGCACCTCGCCGAATTCGGACCGGACGTTCAGCGTGCCGGGCACGAGTGGGAAGACCCCCGCGCCGTCGCCGACGTGGCGATGGTTGGCGAGTCGATCCAGGACGAGACGCTCTGGGCGTGTCGCACCTGCGGTGCCTGCATGCAGGAATGCCCGGTGATGATCGAGCACGTGCCGACGATCGTCGACATGCGCCGCTACCTTGTGCTCGATGAGGCGCGTATGCCCGCGACCGCACAGCAGGCGCTGGAGAACATCGAGAGCCGCGGCCACCCGTGGCGCGGCACGACGCTTGAGCGCACTACGTGGATGGAGGGGCTGGGCGACGTCCCGCTCTTCGACGGCTCGCAGGAGTACCTCTACTGGGTCGGCTGCTCCGGCTCGCTGGTGGAGCGCAACCTGCCGGTGACGCAGTCGGTCTTCCGCCTGCTGAAGGAGTCCGGCTCCTCGTTCGGCGTGCTCGGGCAGGAGGAGAGCTGCAACGGCGACCCGGCGCGGCGCATGGGCAACGAGTACCTCTACCAGATCCTCGCGCAGCAGTTGATCGAGACCTTCAAGGCGAAGGACGTGCAGCGCATCATCACCAACTGCCCGCACTGCTTCAACACGTTCAAGAACGAGTACCCGCAGTTCGACGGCAACTTCGAAGTGATGCACCACACTGAGTTCCTTGCGCAGGCGTTGCGCGACGGGAAGCTTGAGGCGCGGCACCGGCTCGACGAGTCGGTCACCTACCACGACTCGTGCTACCTCGGCCGCCTCAACGGGCAGTACGACGCGCCGCGACAGATCATCGAGTTGATCCCGGGGGCGGAGCTCACCGAGATGAAGCGCACCCTCGACAAGGGTCTATGCTGTGGCGCGGGTGGCGGCAACATGTGGCAGGAAGAGGTGGGGGAGCGGCGCGTCAATCACGTCCGCACCGAAGAGGCCGTCGGCACTGGCGCGGATCAGGTGATTTCGAACTGCCCGTTCTGCATCCAGATGTTCGACGACGGCATCCCATCGATCCAGCCAGAGGAATCGGAGCGCATCGGAGCGTTCGACGTGGCAGAGCTACTCGAACGTGCCGTCTTCGGTTCCGACACACCAGCGAGTTCCAACGGCACCGCGACTGCGGTGGAGGAAGACTAATTAGTTAGCGAAAGCATGGGCGTCAGCGTGGCGCCCGGTGATGGAGGCAGAGCATGCACTTGGTTGTCTGCGCAAAGCAGATCCCGGACCCGGAGACGCCGCCAGCGGCATTCCAGGTCGACGAGCAGAAGAATGAGGTCGTGCCCGCTCAGGGCATCGCACCGGTGTTGAGTCAGTTCGACGCCATGGCCGCTGAGGCCGCGCTTCGCATCAAGGAGGCGGCCGGCGACGACACGAAGATCACCGTCATCTCCATGGGCAAGGAGAGCGCCGCAGCCGCGATCAAGCAGGTACTGGCAATGGGCGCAGACGAAGGTCTGCTGCTCGACGACGACGCCTTCGAGGGCGGCGACTCCTACACGACGGCGAAGGTACTCTCGACCGCGATCGAGAACCTCGGCGACGTTGACGCCGTGTTCTGTGGCCGCCAGGCGGCTGACTGGGACATGGGCCAGGTCGGTCTCGGCATCGCCGAACTGATGGGCTGGCCGGCCTCGATCATCGCCAAGGACGTGCAGATGGCGGACGGCAACATGTCCGTGCAGCGCGTACTCGGTGACGGCTTCGAGACCGTCCAGGTACCGACCCCGGCCGTGGTCACCGTCTCAAACGAGCTCGGTGAGCCGCGCTACCCGAAGCTGCAGCAGATCATGCAGGCGGCGAAGAAGACCGTGAACACGATGACCGCGGGCGACCTCGGCATCGACGCGTCGACCGTCGGCGCGGCCGGCTCTCGCCTGAAGCTTGAGCGCCTGTTCATCCCGGCGGTCGATGGCGACTGCGACATCATGGAAGGCGACACTCCCGAAGAGCAGGCACAGGCCCTGGCTGCCGCCCTGCGCGAAGCGAAGATTCTCTAGCCTTCGGGTTCGATCGAAAGGAAGAAGAACAATGGCACAAGACATCCTCGTCATTGGCGAGATCGAAGGTGGCGCGCCGAGCTCGGTGACCGCCGAGCTGCTCGGAGCGGCGACACGACTGGCCGATGGCGGCACGGTGAGCGTCGCACTGCTCGGCGCGGCGGCGAATGACGCCGCAGCCGCAGCCTTCGCTGCCGGCGCCGACAAGGCGTTTGTTGGCGCAGACGCTGCATACGATGAGTTCCAGCCCGACCAGTGGCTGGCGGCGGCGCAGGCCGCTGTGGAGCAGGCCAGCCCGTCGGCCGTCCTGCTTGGGCAGAGCGGCGCGGGGCGCGACCTCGCACCGCGGCTCGCCTTCCGCCTCGACACGGCGGTCGCGATGGACTGCGTCGCGGTGGAAGCCGCAGGCGACAGCATCACGGCGACCCGCCCCTGCTACGGCGGCAACGCGCAGGCGACCTACTCCTTCGCGACGTCACCGGCGATCGCGACAGTGCGAGCGAAGTCGCAGGAGCCGCTGGAGCCGGGCGACAGCTCAGGCGAAACCGTCGAGCTTCCCGGCGTGGGCGAGTCCCGCGGCGAGATCGTCGGACGTGAGCAGGCAGTCTCTGAAGGGCTCCAGCTGCAGGACGCGACGATCGTCGTCTCCGGCGGCCGTGGCCTCGGCAGCGCCGAAGGCTTCGAGATTGCGGAAGAGCTTGCGGCAACGCTCGGCTCTGACCGTACCGCCGTCGGTGCCTCGCGCGCCGCGTGCGACCTCGGCTGGTACCCCGTGAGCCAGCAGGTGGGGCTGACCGGCAAGGTCGTCACCCCGGACCTCTACATCGCGGTCGGTATCTCCGGTGCGAGCCAGCACATGGCTGGTTGCAGCGGCTCGAAGGCGATCGTGGCGATCAACCGCGACGAAGAGGCGAACATCTTCCAGTCGGCCCGATTCGGCGTCGTTGCCGACTACAAAGCAGTGCTGCCGCCGCTGATCGCGGCGATCAAGGCGCTCGACTGAGCAAGACTGAAGCTGATGCGAGAGCGGGGAGGCCCTGAGGGCCTCCCCGCTCTCAGCTTCATGCGATCTTTCGAGCCGAATCTGAGACGTGCCGTGACCCGGGTTCACGTTGCACGGGAATCTAAGCACAAATACAATTGTATCTCGCGCATCCTGATCTGAGTTTGTAGATCGAAGCGCTTGTAGCCCAATGGAGAGCACATGGTCGTCCTCGGCCTCACCGGAGGAATCGCCTCCGGAAAGACAACTGCTGCTGAGACCCTGGTTGAATTCGGCGCACAGGTGATCGACGGCGATCGCCTCGGTCACCGCGCTTACGAGCCAGATTCGCCCTTCTTCGAGAAGGTCGTGAACGAGTTCGGTCACGAGATCGTCGGCGAAGACGGCACGATCAACCGGCTGGTGCTCGGTGGCAAGGTCTTCGGCAATCCCGAAGAAATGAAGCGCCTCACCGACATCCTGTGGCCCGAGATTAAGCGCCTCGCCAAGGAAGAGATGGCCGAGTGCAAGAAGCAGGGCGTCGAGGTGGTCGTATTCGAGGCCGCCGTGCTGATCGAGGCCGACTGGATGGATATCGTCGATGAGGTCTGGGTGCTGTCTGTGAAGCCAGCGATCGCGCGCGAACGTCTGATGTCGCGCAACGGGCTGGCCGAAGACGCCGCGCAGTCGCGCATCGACTCGCAGATCACCAACAAGGAGCGTGAAGCACACGCCGACGTGAAGATCGATAACTCCGCTGACCTCGAGCGCTTCCAGAAGCGCATCAAGACACAGTGGAACAAACTCCAGAAGCGAATTGCTGAGCCAGCTGGCAGCAAGAAATAACCGGGGGACGCATTGACCACGACCGAGGAATCGACCATCTCTGAGCAGGCTCAGGTACCGGAAGGTGCCGGGTTCAAGTCCCTGCAGGTTGAAGAATTTCGAATTACCGAGGAGCCCTACTACCTCCCGATCGCCGATGAGGTTGAGCTGTTCAACACGGCATACGAGCAGCACATGCCGGTGATCCTGAAGGGCCCGACCGGCTGCGGGAAGACACGCTTCCTTGAGCACATGTCGTGGCGGCTGCACCAGCACCTCAACACGGACAACGAGGAAGGCGTGCCGCTGATCACCGTCGCCTGCCACGAGGACCTGACGGCGTCCGACCTCGTTGGTCGCTACCTGCTGGAGGGCGACGAGACGCGCTGGATCGATGGTCCGATCACCCGCGCGGTGAAGGTCGGCGCCATCTGCTACCTCGACGAGATCGTCGAGGCGCGCAAGGACACGACCGTCCTCATCCACCCGCTCACCGACTACCGTCGTCTGCTGCCGATCGATAAGCGAGGCGAACTGCTCGAGGCCGCCGATGGCTTCCAGCTCGTGATGTCCTACAACCCCGGCTACCAGTCGGCGTTGAAGGACCTCAAGCACTCCACGCGTCAGCGCTTCATGGCGATCGAGTTCGACTACCCGGGCCGCGATTCGGAAGCAAAGATCATCGCCATGGAGGCCGGTTGTAGCGCGGAAGACGCACAGGAGCTGGCGAAGCTCGCCGAGAAGGTGCGCAACCTCAAGGAGCACGGCCTCGCCGAGGGCGTCTCCACTCGGCTGCTGATCTACGCCGGCCGCCTGATCGCGAACGGCATCAAGCCGCGTCGCGCCTGCCAGACGTCGATCGTCTGGGCGCTGACCGACGACGAAGAGGTGCAGAACTCCATCGAGGAGGTCGTGACCTCCATCTTCGAGGAGTAGGCGACCCCCCGCGTGACCACCGCTGCAGAACTCGTCGAGCGACATAGCGCAGAGCTGAGAGGCTTCGGCGCGTCGCTGCCTGACGACTTTGCGGCAGCAGCCGCAGAGCTCGAGAGCCAGCTCAGCGAGGAAGACCTCTCGCGCTGGGCGACCACCGGCATCGCGCTCGCCAATCATTCGCTGCGGTCGTGGGAGGCCGCCGCTGAGTACTTCCGCGCCAGCCCCGTTGTGCTGGGCGACCTCACGTTCGACCAGCTCATGGAGTGGACGCAGACCGCGACCGGGCTCGCGGACGAGTCATCGGTCGTCGCCGCCGCGTTCCTCAAGGCGACGCCGGATGCGCTCGACCAGATCCCGCCAGAGTCGCTTGATACATGGGCTGGCCAGGGCGAGAGCCTCTGCCGCGGCAACTGGAAGTCGATCGCGCTCGCAGCGCTCTACTTCGGCACGAGCCCGCAGCTACTCGACTCGCTTGACCTCGAACAACTCGAACAGCTCGTCGGCGTCGTCGATGCGCTGACCGAGCGCTCGTACGAGCTGGCGACGACCTGCCTTGAGGGCGCGCCGCCGATCTTCGATGAACTTGCCGCAGCCGACCGTGAGCCCTTCCTCCGCTTTGCGCGCGCCGTGACGCGGGCATCGTGGGCGGATACGCGGCTCTACTTCGAGCGCGGTCCGGCGCTGCTCAGCCAGATCGGCGAGAGCGAGCGAGGCGACTTCCTGGAGCTGGCCGCCGGCGTTACGACGCAGGTCGGACGGCAGGGCTTCCCGCTCTTCTCGGACGCCGCAGCGGCGCTCGGCGAGGTCGAGTCGGAGGATCACTCGGAGATGCTCGGCTTCGCGCAGAAGCTCGCCGCCAGCAGCCCGATCGCCGCGATGGAATACCTGAAGTCCGCGCCCTTCGTGCGCAGCCGGCTGACGCCGACGCAGATGGAGGCGTGGGCAGACGCTGGTGCAGGCGTGCTCTTCGACGATGCCAACGCCGAGGGCGCCGAAGCCTTCTTCCGCCTCGAGTCGACCCGTGCCGAGGAAATGCTGGCCGCACTCTCGGCGCGCATCGAATTGCAGCGCGTGAGCGGCACCTTGCGCCTCTACTCGAAGGCCCTGACGGGCATCGATGTCTCAGTCCGCTCGACCGAGGATCTCGTGGAATCTGGCATCGGCTGGGTCAGCGAGGCCACGGCAACGACCGAGGGCACGTCGATCTACCTGCCGCCGTTCGTGAGCACCTTCGAGGACCGCGACGAGAACTTCATGATTTACAAGGTGTTCGCGACCCACCAGGCCGGCCGCCTCGAGTTTGGCTCGTTCGACTTCGCGTTCGGCGTCGACGGCGCGCACCTGACGTCGAGCGTCGAGGGGCGCGAGCAGGCGGCGGCTGACGGCGATGACGAATCCACGCCGGTCACGCCGATGGAGCGCTACTTCGACCTCTTCGAGGATCGCACGCTGATCGCCGGGCTCTTCACGATCATCGAGGACACGCGCGTCGATGCCTACATCTCGCGCGAGTACGGCGGCATCCGCGCCGCGCTGCGCCGCCTGCAGGCATACGAGGCTGGCCGCCGACCGGACGTCCGCGAGATGGGACTGCGCCAGGCGTTCGTCGAAAACCTCTTGCGCGGCTCGCTGAATCGCCCGGAGGCGATCCTCTGGCCGGCGCCACTGCAGAAGCTGATGGGCGAGGGCCTCGCGGCGCTCAAGGTCGTCGAGCAGAAGGGCGCGAGCGTCCAGGACTCGGCCGAGGTCGCAGCCGCCCTCTACGAACTGACGGAGCGTATCCCGAACATCTTGCAGGCACTGCCGGAGGAGGACTGGGAGGCGCTCGGCGAAGAGATGCTCTCGATCAGCGCCGACATGCCCGGTGGCGACGGCGCGGGTGACCTGCCGCCGTCCAGCGAGGAAGTCGCCTTCGAGACCCCGCCGCAGCCCGACTTCCGTGGCGACTTCAAGCCGGAGCTTGTGCAGCTGCTGATGAAGCTGAAGCTGCAACAGGGCGACTCGGACGGCACGCTCTCGCCGATCACCGAGGAGCAGCTCAAGGAGATGCTGGAGAAGTCCGTTGAGATCACGATCTCGGAGTGGGCCGAGGGTGATCTCTCATCGTCGCTCGGGCTCTTCCTCTCGGACCTCGACAAGGACATGGCGACGCCCGCCGGTGAGGGCGACGAAATGCAGAAGGGCGACCGGCCCGGCGGCGGCGAAGAGGGCGAGCCCGAGGAGGACATGCCGGTCGAGGTCGAGTGGTCGTACTACGACGAGTGGGACTTCCGCGCTTCCGACTACCGCCCGCGCTGGACCCGCGTCGGTGAGCGACCGGCCGAGGAAGGCGAGCTCGACTACTACGAGGACACGCTGAAGCGTCACCACGGCCTCGTCATGGAGACGCGGCGGCAATTCGAGCTGCTGCGCCCGGAGGCGTTCCGCAAGATCAAGCGTCTCGAGGACGGCGAGGAGATCGACCTCGACCGCGCGATGGAGTTCCTCGTCGACAAGAAGGCCGGCGTCGGACCGCTGGCGCAGATCTACTGGCGTCGCAACAAGTTGGAGCGCGACGTCGCTGTGGCGTTCCTGCTCGACATGTCCGCGTCCACCGACGAGGAGATCGAGAAGCAGCGCCCGAAGTACGACGAAGAAGGCGAAGACGAGTTCGATGACGATCCCCGCAAGTACTTCCAGTGGCTCGCCCAGCGCCGTGCGAAGCAGGCGGTCGAGCCGCCGAAGCGCATCATCGACCTCGAGAAGGAATCGACGGTCCTGATCGTCGAGGCGCTCGAGGCGATCGGCGACTCTTACGGCATCTACGGCTTCTCCGGCTACGGTCGCGAGAACGTGGAGTACTACGCCGTGAAGGACCTCGATGAGCCGTTCAGCGACATCATCCGCAAGCGCGTCGACAAGATTGAGCCGATTCGCTCGACCCGCATGGGCCCGGCGATCCGCCACACGATCCACAAGCTCGACGAGTACGACGCGAAGGTGAAGATCCTGATCCTCGTCTCCGACGGGCGGCCTCAGGACCACGGCTACGGCCGCGACCGCACCGAGAAGGAATACGCCGTCCACGACACGCGACAGGCGCTGCTGGAAGCGAAGCGCGTTGGCGTGACGCCGTTCCTGATCACCGTCGACAAGGAAGGCCACGACTACCTCGGCGAGATGTGCGAGGACATCGGCTACGAGGTCGTCGCAGACATCGAGTCGCTGCCCCGCCGCCTGCCGTCGCTCTACCGCGCGCTCGCGACCGACTAGGCAGCACCGATGGACGCCGAGGCACAGCAAGCGCTGCTCAAGGCGCTACAGGACGATCGCCTGATCGATATCACGACGACCGGTCGCAAGAGTGGCGAGCCTCATCGCATCGAGATCGGCTTTCACTTCGTCGATGGGCACGTCTACATCACCGGTCGGCCCGGCCTCCGCGGCTGGTACGCGAACCTGCTGGCGAATCCCGACTTCACGTTCCACGTGAAGGAGAGCCACGAGACCGACGTGGGGGCGTACGCGACCGCCGTGACCGATCGTGAACGCCGCCGCGAAATCTTCGAGCCGATCGTCGCGAGCATCGCCCGCGACGTGGGCGACATCCACGACTGGGTCGCGCGCAGCCCGCTCGTCGAGGTCGCGTTCACCGACTGAGGCCGCTGCCTCCTCCGAGCATATCGCCCGGGCGCTCGCCGCTACTCCCGCATCCGATACACAAGCACGCCCGCGTCGTCGGCCGCGCACGTCGCTGCTCCCGACACGAGCAGACCATCGAGGTGGCCGATCACCTCGGTCATCGCCTGTGCGATGCGCGTCTCGGGCAGCCGTCGGAAGAGCCGGCGCGCGATCCCGTGCGCGCAGTCCGGCTGCTCCGCCAGCAGCGCACGTACGCGCCCGCCCCGCCGCTCGTTGTGGCGCTGGAAGCGCGTGAATAGCCGCTCAGGCTCCGCTACTGGCTCACCGTGGCCCGGTAGCACTCGATGCACGGGCAGGGCGCTCAGGCGGCCCACAGAGTCGATGAAGGCCGGCAGCGAGGGCCACCGTGCCCCTTGCGGCCCCGCGAGGAAGTGCAACCCCGCCGTCGGGATCGTCTCCGGCAGCAGCGTGTCGCCCGAGTAGAGGTCGCCGCTCTGATCGACGAAGGCGACCAGGTTGCCGGGCGTGTGACCGGGGGCGGCGATCACGCGTAGCTCACTGCCGCCCTCCTCGCCGTTCTGAAGCGCAAACATCTCACCATCGATCACCGGCTCGACTGTGTCCGGCGGCAGCGCGGTCCACAGCAGCTCCGGCCGGCCGGCGGTTGCGGCACGTGTCGAACGCACCGCGTCGAGCACCGACGACGGGGCGCCGTGGCGCAGCAGCTCGTCGCGTCGAGCGTTGCGACTGGCCTCACCGCGCGGCCCCTCGCCGGCGAGTACCGCCACGTCGGCAGCTCCGACGAGGATGCGCGCGCCCGCCGCAGCCCAGCGATGCGCGAGCCCGGCGTGATCGATATGGCCGTGCGTGATCAGCACCGCGCGCACGTCGGACGGCGTGAAACCGTGCGCGGCGGCCTGCGCCTGCGCGTCGTCCCACGCACCGTCGAAGTCGGGGCCGGCGTCAACGAGCAGCACGCCGCCCTCGGCGAGCCGCAGCGCGTAGATCGCGTTATCGCCGAGCCGGATCGTCGCTGGTTCGTTCATGCCGCGAGGCTAGGTGCTTCGCACCCTCGATGCCAGCCGTCGAGCGGACGTCAGTCGGCAGGCGCCATCAAGTGCGTGCGTAGCAGCGAGAGCGCGGCCAGCACCGCCCGGCGCTTGGCGGCGATGCGGCCCTGGTAGTAGCGCGAGGCCGAGTATTCGATGCCGTCGCCGTAGTCGAGCGCGATGTGCATCGTCCCCGGCGGCTGGCCCTCGAGCTCTTCGCCATCGACGATGCCCGTGACGCCGATCCCGATGTCCGCGCCCAGCTCGACGCGCGCGACCTTCGCCATCGCCTCGGCGGTCTGCTGCGAGATCATGCCGTGTGTCGTCGGCACATCCGCCGGGACGCCGAGCCCGATCATCGCGCGGTCCGTGGAGGCGATCAGGCTGCCGGCGAAATAGTCCGAGGCACCGACGAAGTCGGTGATCGCGTTCGCGATCGAGCCGCCGGTCGCGGCCTCCATTAGCGCCAACGTGAGGCCCTTGTCCACCAGCATCTTGCCGATCGCGCTCGCCAGCGTGTCTTCGTCCTGCCCCCAGATGTTGCCGCCCAGGATCTGGCGCGCCTCCACCTCGACGGGCTCGATCAGCGCCTCCGCCTCCTTGCGCGTCGGGGCCTTGGCGCTGATGCGCGCGTGTACGCCGTCCGCGCGGTGGTAGACACCCACGGAGGGGTTCGCGCTGCTCAGGATCGGCGAGAGCATCTCGTCGAGGGTCGACTCGCCGAGCCCGGTCGTCTTCAGCGTGCGCGAGACCAGCACCGATTCCGCGCGCTGCTCCAGCTCCGGGGCGATCTCGTGCTCCCACATTCGCGTCATCTCGGCGGGCGGGCCGGGCATCACCGCCATCACCTTGCCGTCGCGCTCCACCCACCAGCCGGGGGCGGTGCCGCGAGGGTTCGAGACCGCGCGCGCCGACGGGATCAGCGTCGCCTGCTTGATGTTGCGTTCCGGCATCTTGCGACCGCCGCGCTCCATGCGTTCGCGCAGGATCGCCTCCTGCTCGGCGTCGACGGTCGGCTCCTCGCCGACGACGGCCGCGACCGTCTCGCGGGTGATGTCGTCCTCGGTTGGGCCGAGCCCGCCGGTGAGGAAGGTGATGTCGGAGCGATCCCAGGCGCGCTCGAAGATCTCGCGCATGCGGGCCGGGTTGTCGCCGGTCTGGCTGACGTGCAGCAGGTCGATGCCGTACTGCGGCAGTTGCCCGGCGATGAACGCCGCGTTGGTGTCCGTGATCTCACCGAGCATGATTTCGGTGCCGATCGAGATGATTTCTGCGCGCATTGGAACCCCTCCGGTCTGGTGACCGGCGAAGAATAGCAGGTGCTTGCGAGGGATCCGGGCTTTCGCGTGCTCGCGACGCTACTTCGACCGCGGGTACGGGTGGATCCACGTCGCTGCGCGCTTGCTGTCGGCGAGGACTAGCGGCCCTTCGCGAATGCATCCGCCGCACCACGGACGCGCGCGAGGTGCGAGTGCGCGAGATCGGAGAACGAGGTGACCTCGTGCCCGACGAGTGTGAGCGGTCGTTCCAGCGCGTCGCGATGTTCGGTCAGCGCAAGCGTCACGCGCTCGCCGTCGGCCGCCAGGCGCTCTCGCAGTACCTTGAGCCGCACGTTCTGCACGCTGTGCATCGCCTCGGCGAAGAGGCGGCGCACGTCGAGCCCGTCGCTGGGCCACGAGCGTCCGCGCGTCAGTTCGCGTGCGACGTGAATCAACTGAGCATCGGCGGCGGTCACCGACGAGAGCTCGTGCTTCAGCGTCCAGCCGGCGCGGTCGGTGTTTCGATAGATGCGCGACTCGGAAATTGAACCGGCCTGCTCCAGCAGCGCGGTGCGCGCGGCGCTCGCCTGCTCGATCAGTTGCTCTGCGTTGAGATCCGGCATGGCGCCAACCGTAGCGACGCGGGGAAGGGGGCGCAACGGGCGTAATCAGTGACAGATGAGCGTGCGGACTCTCTGGTATCCTGCGGCGACGCTACGAATCGACTCGTCAGGGGGAATCAGTGGTCGAAGCATCAAGCTCCCCGGAACGCGCCCAGGCCGCAGAGGCTATCCAGCGTTCCGCGCATCTGATCCGCGAGAGCGTGAAACAGGTGATCGTGGGGGCCGACGAGTCGATCACGATCATCCTCGTCGCACTGCTCGCACGCGGACACGTGCTGCTGGAGGACGTGCCGGGCACCGGCAAGACCACGCTCGCCCGCACGCTCGCCGCCTCAATCGGGGCGCAGTTCAACCGTATTCAGTTCACGCCCGACCTGATGCCGTCCGATGTGCTCGGCATCAACTACTACTCGCAGAAGAGCGGCGAATTCGAGTTCCGCGAGGGGCCGATCGCCTCCAGCATCCTGCTCGCCGACGAGATCAACCGCGCCACGCCGCGCACGCAGTCCGCGCTGCTGGAGGCGATGGCGGAGCACACGTACACGATCGACGGCGAGACGCGGGTCTTGCCGAAGCCGTTCGTTGTGCTGGCGACCCAGAATCCGGTGGAATTGGAAGGCACGTTCCCACTGCCGGAGGCGCAGCTCGACCGCTTCCTCGTGCGACTGAAGGTGGGCTACCCGAACGAGCTCGGCGAGATCGACCTGCTGCGACGGTTCCAGGAACACTCGCCGCTCGACGACGTACAGCCGGTCGTCTCCGCCGAGGATCTGGTCGCGCTCTCCGCGCAGCTACCGCTGATCCACGTCGACGACGGTGTCGCGCGCTATGTCGTCCAGCTCTGCCGCGCGACGCGCGAGCATGAGGCGTTCGACCTCGGCGCGAGCCCGCGGGCCTCGCTCGCGCTCTTCGATGCGTCGCGAGCGCTGGCCGCGATCGATGGGCGCGACTACGTGCGACCGGACGATGTGAAGAAGCTGGCGCACCCGGTGCTCGCGCATCGCCTGCTGCTCTCCTCGCAGACCCGTCTGCGCGGACGATCCACCGACGATGTGCTGAACGACATTCTCTCGACGTTGCCGGTGCCGATCGCCGACGTCAGTTAGGCCGGGCCCATGCGGGCGATCCTCGGTGACCTCTGGGTATCCGTCTCGGTGCTGCTCGTCTACCTCGGGGTGCTCTCCGACTCCACGATCCTGCTCGCCCTCGGCGTGCTCGTCTTCGGCGCGGGCGGCCTCTCCCGGCTCTGGGCGCGGGTCTCGCTGGAGGAGGTCTACTACCGCCGCGAACTCTCGGAGACGCGCGCCTTCGTCGGTGAGACGATCGAGCTGGACGTGCATCTCGCGAATCGCAAGTTCGTGCCCGTGCCGTGGGTCGAGGTGCGTGAGCTGATCCCGCAGGAGACGCACGTCGTCGGCGGCGAGACGCGAGCGTCGGGACTGCCGCGCACCACCGCGCTGCTCCGCAACACTGCGCTGCACCGCTACGAGCAGTTGAAGTGGCCGCTGCGGCTGCTCACGACGAAGCGCGGCTACTTCCGCATCGGGCCCACGAAGCTGCGCTCGGGCGACCTCTTCGGCTTCTTCAAGAGTGAGCAAGATGTCCCGGCGCGCGACGCGATCACCGTCTATCCGAAGACCTATCCGCTCCCGGACCTCGGACTGTTGAGCGCCCGGCCGTTCGGCGATCACGCCGGCGGGAAGCCGATCTTCGAGGACCCGCTACGCGTGATCGGTGTGCGCGACTATGCGCCCGGCGACCCGCTCAAGCGCGTCGACTGGAAGGCCACGGCGCGGCTCGGTCGCTTGCAGTCGCGCCTCTACCAGCCGTCGCGGGAGCAGGCCGTCGTCGTCGGGCTGAACATCACGACGATGAAGCACACGTGGGAAGGCTTCGACCCCGTGCTGCTGGAACGTAGCGTCTCCGTCGCGGCATCGATCGCGCGTGGCGTCTTCGATGAAGGCTCGGCCGTTGGGCTGATCGCGAATGGGTCGTTCCCGGACGCGGACCGCCCGCTGCGCATCGGCGCGAGCCGTCGCCCCGACCAGCTCTCCGACATCCTTGAGATGCTCGCGATGGTGCAGCCGATGATCCCGTCGCGGCTCGCCGACGAACTGGAGAGCCACGAGCACACGTTGCCCGCCGGCGCGACGATCGTCGTCGTTGCCGCGCTGATGCCGGACGACCTCGCCGCCACGCTCGTGCGGCTGCGCTCGGAGGGCTATGCCGTCTACGTGGTCAAGACCTCCGACGACGAGTGGGAGTTCGATCTCGCCCCGCTGCCCGTGATCGATGTCGCTGCGGCGATGGAGGCGCTGGAGAGCGACGAGGCTGACCTGCCCTCGCCGATACTCGAGGGGGTCGGCAGATGAGGATGGACTGGATGAAGTCGGTGACGCAGCACCTCTTCGTGCTGACCGAGTCATTCGTCTGGTTCATCGCGATCCGGGTCACGGCCAGCGCGCTCGACCGCGACGCGATGGGCGACATTGCTCGCGACCTGGAATCCGGGTTCGCCGGCCCCGTGGGCGATGCGCAGATCGTCGGTGCCGTGATCTCGATGCGGGCGGCGATGGAGCACGTGACATCGGGCCCCTCGCTGCCGTCGGTGATCCTCACCGCGTTCGCCGCCGTCTTCATCTCGCGCATGATCACGCAGCTGCGGATGAGCCGTTCGCTGGCGGCGCTCGTCGGCATCGTCACGTCGATGGTGCTGATCAACATCCTGCTGCACATCACCGTCGGTGGAGACCTGCGCGTCTGGGACAACAGCACACTGGTCAACTTCCTCAGCGCCCCCGGCGAGCGGTTCGCCGGCATGCAGGAGGCCTCCGAGTTCCTGGCCGACCCCGACCCGGCTCGCGTGCATGGCGCGTCACTCGGTCCGATCCTCGTCGGGCTGTCGCTGCTCTGGGTGCGCTTCCTCTACGTGGGGCGCGCGGCGGTGAACTTCGAGCAGGTGTTGCGATCCTTCTCCGTCGGATTTGTCGGCGTGATGTTCTTTGTGGTGGTCGCAGAGGTGGCAGGCACTCCCTCAGTTGTCTGGGCGCTGCCGTACTTCGTGCTGGGGATGCTGGGGCTCGCGGTTGCGAATGCCGCGCGCACGGGCGAGAGCGAGCAGGGGTTCGGTTCGTCGGCGCCGTGGATGGCCTCCGCGCTGGTGACGATGGGACTGCTGGCCGCGATCGCCGCGCTCTTCGGTCTGCTGGCGATGCTGGAGGTCGAGCGCGCGCTGACACCGATCGGCTCGATCCTGATGACGGTGGTTGGCTGGGTGCTCGTGATCGTGCTGACGCCGGTCTTCTGGCTGATCAGCGCGATCATGGGGCTGATCTTTCAGGGTGCCGACACGGAGTTCCTCAACGACCTGGGCCAGAACTTCAACGTCGCCGAGGGCATCGATCGTGAAGGCAAGGAAGGGATCAAGTGGCCGGGCTGGATCTTCGACGCGTTGAAGCTGCTGTTCTTCACGATCGTCGTCTCGCTGCTCTGGCTGCTCGGCCGCTTCCTCTTCTCCCGGCCACCCGACGACGGCGACGACGGGCCGTACGCCGAGGAGCGCTCGGAGGCCTCCGGCGTCGGCATCGGCGGTCTCTTCCGGAACCTTTTCTCCGGCAAGACGAAGCCATCGGCGCCGGACTGGCTCGCGATGCACCGTATCTATCCCGTCTTTGCCCGCACCGTGAACGGCGCGGAGGATCGCGGCTTTGTGCGACGCCCCGGCGAGACCCCGATAGAGTTCGCCCGCGCGGCGACGCTGCCGCTCGACGCCGCGCTCTTCAGCGACGTCGCCAACGTATTCGACCGCGCGCGCTATGGCCGTCACTACCCCGACGATGCCGAGGTCGCGGCGCTCGCCGAGTCGCTGATCGAATGGGAGCGCACACACCCCGCGACCGCCGAACTGCGCCAGACCGTCAGGCGCGACATGGACGACGACGACCACGGCCCCGACGAGCCGCCAGACCTGCCGACGCTCGAGCCAGAAGCGCTGACGCCGACAGCCGGAATCTAGAGCCGGCGCAGCACCGCGACGCCGTCCGTCTCCGCCAGCGCGGCTGCCACCGACACCGCGTCCTCGCTCCCGCAGCGGTCGAGGTCGGTGTCGAAGCCCAGTTCGATCAGCGTCTGGCCGTGCCGCGTCGCCCGTAGCGCCGTCGGCAGGTCGTCGCGCACGGCGCGGTAGCGCGCCGCCGACTGCGCAGCACCGTCCGTCGCGTCCGCCCCGGCATCGATCAGCCGCTGCGCGAGCAGCCCGGCAGCGAGGTCGTCGTCGTCGGACGGCTCACCGCCGGTGCCGGAGCAGACCACGAGCACGTCGTTGCCAGCCGTCAGCGCGTGCGCGGTCGCGACGGCCGCATTCAGCGGTGCAGCGGCGAGTACGAGGTCGGCGCTGCGGCAGGCGAGCAGCGCCTTCGTGCCGTTGCTCGTCGCGATCACCGCTTCCCGCCACGGCGGTTGCCGCGCGGCGAGCACCGCAGCGAGCTCGGTTGGCGAGTTGCCGAGGTCGTAACCAGCCGGGGGCAGCCCACCCTCCTCGCCGCAGAGCAGCACCTCATGGCCGAGCGCCTGCTGTAGCGAATCGCGGCGCTCGCGGCCCTCGACGATCGAGCCGGCGGGGTAGATAGCCGTCAGTCCGCCATCGAGCAGTGTCGCGATCGTCGATGTCGCGCGCAGCACGTCGACGACGAAGCAGGTCTTGCCCGCGAGCGACGGGTCGTCCGGGGCGGGCGGGAGCTGGAGCACATCGATGCGCATCTCAGCAGTCTAGGGGGAGGCAGTCGAAGGGGAGGCCGACTACTCGGCGGACGGGTTGCTGGCTGCTGGCTGTTGTCGGATCGATCGTCTGCGCCTACTCTCGATCTGGTGGGTTCAGGAGGTTCGATGCAGGCCAGCGTCGGCATCTTCGACTCGGGCGTCGGCGGATTGACCGTCGCCGAGGCGTTGCACGGACTCGCTCCCACGCTCCCGATCCGCTACATCGCAGACACCGCGCGCTTCCCGTACGGCGACCGCACGGAAGCCGAGATCGAGGAGCGTGCGTTCACGCTCGCCCGCCGGCTGATCGATGGTGGCGCGTCGCTGCTCGTCGTCGCCTGCAACACGGCCACGTCTGCGGCGCTGGAGCAGCTACGCGACGAGTTTGATGTCCCGGTCGTCGGCATGGAGCCGCCGCTGAAGCCCGCCGTCGAACGGTCGGCCAGTGGTCGAGTCGCGCTGCTCGTCACGGAGGCGACGGCCCGCGGCGACCGCCTGGCGAAGCTCGTCGACGATCACGCCAACGGCACCGCGGTCGAGACGGTTGCGATGCCGGGCCTCGCGGACCTGGTCGAGGCGGGCGAGGTCGCCGGTCCGCGCGTGGAGCGGGCGCTGCGTGATGCGCTTGAAGCGCCACTGGGCAGGGGAGCGGATCAGATCGCTCTCGGCTGCACGCACTATGGGTTCCTCCGTCCGGTGATCGCCCGCATCGTCGGCGATCGGGCGGCGGTGCTCGACGCGGCAGAGCCGGTCGCGCGCCGCGCTCGACAACAGCTCGACGATCACGCGATGACGCTACCCGCCTCCTCCGGTGCAGCAGCGGATGCAGAAGCGGTACGCTGCTCTGCGACCGGGGAGCCGGACGCCTTCGCGGCGTCGATCGGGCGGCTGCGGGAAGCTGGCGCCGCGCTCCCACCAATGACAATGCTGAGCGAGGCGGTGCGATGAACTTCAGAGACAAGTACGAGTCAGCGGCGGCCACGAACAACTCGCTGCTCTGCGTCGGGCTCGACCCCGACCCCGACCAGATCCCCGAGGGCGTCGACACGGTCGACTTCCTGAAACAGATCATCGCCGCGACCTCCGACCTCGTCTGCTGCTATAAGCCGAACGTTGCCTTCTTTGAGGCGCTCGGCCTCGATGGTTTCGTCCGCCTGCGCGAGGTGATCGACGCGGTCCCCGACGGCGTGCCAGTGCTGCTCGACGCCAAGCGCGGCGATGTCGGCCACGCCAGCAACCGCTACGCGAAGGCGGTGTTCGAAGAACTCGGTGTGGATGCGGTGACGGTCAGCCCGTACCTCGGCGAGGACGCGCTGACGCCCTTCTTCGAGTACGAGGATCGGCATAGCTTCGTGCTCTGCCGCACCTCTAACCCTTCCGCCGTCGATCTGCAGGACCTCTCCGCTGGTGAGGGTGGGCGTCCGCTCTACGAGAGCGTCGCGCTGCTCGCGAATGCGTGGAACAGCCGTGGCAACGTCGGCCTTGTCGTCGGCGCGACCTATCCCGAGGAAGGCGCGCGCATCCGTGAACTCGCTCCGGACCTGCTCCAGTTGATGCCGGGCGTCGGTGCACAGGACGCCGACATCGCGGCTGCGGTGCAGGCCTGCACGGACGCCGAGGGCGGGGGCATCCTCATCAACGCCTCTCGTGGCGTGACCTATGCGAGCGACAACCCGGAGACCTTCGCCGCCGCTGCACGCGACGCCGCCGGCACGCTGCGCGACGCCATCAACGCCGCCCGCTAGCGGAAGGTCGGCCGATGGTTCTCGACCTGCGCATGGGCGACGTGCTGCGGTTGCGACGCAAGCATCCGTGCGGCGGATTCGACTGGGACGTCGTGCGCGTTGGCCTCGATGTCGGGCTGCGCTGCCGAACGTGCGAGCGTCGAGTGCTGCTCGACCGACCGACGCTCCAGAAGCGGATCGCGGAGATCGTCGAGCGTGGCGAGCCGGTCGATCCGGCGATCGAGCGAGCGTTCCACGGTGACCCACCAGAGCCCGAATGACCAGGCCGTCGGCGCTGCGATCGACGAGGTGATCGACGGAGCGATCGATGCGGGGATCGGCCTAGGGATCGGCGCGCCGAGCACGCGGGAGAAGCCTGATGCGCCCGCGTTGACTGCCCGCGAACGGCACTCCTACACTCGGTAGCACGGGCACACGGCAGCAGGCCGCCCCGTGGGGGTACGTACGTTGCTCGAACTTGAGATCGATTCGATCCGCGTCAACCTGCGCAACTACCAACGGGTCGTCGTGCTGCACGAGAAGGGCGCAGAGCGCTATCTCACGATCTGGATCGGCCCGGCCGAGGCCGACGCGATCGCCTACCGCCTGCAGGACGTCGCCGTCGCGCGACCGCTCACGCACGACCTGCTCTCGCGCACGATCGATGAGCTTGGCGGGACGGTGCAGTCCGTCGTCGTCAACAACATGACCGACGACACGTTCTACGCGCTGATCAATGTTGAGCAGGACGGGCGATCGTTTGAGATCGACTCGCGGCCGTCGGATGCGATCGCCCTCGCCGTGCGTAAGAGCGTCCCGATCTACGTCGAGGAAGCCGTGCTGGCGGACCACGGTGTATTGCTCGACGAGAACGCCGATGACGACGCAGAGCCGGGAGCGACGCAGGCGGTATCGGCGGAAGAGTTGGAGAAGCTTTCCGCGTTCCAGGACTTCATCTCCGAACTCGATCTGGACGACCTAGGCAAGGCCGACAGCTAGCCCGCGCGGGCTCGCCAGTCGAGCCGCTCAAGCGAACCTCACGGCTGGGAAACCCATGCAGGTTCGTGCATCTCCTCACAAGTGGTTGATCCCCCGATCAACGCGTGCTACTTTCTCGTGCGGCCAGCCATCCCGGAAGGGGGGCCACGGTCATGTGGAACTCGCCTGCGTTCGGGCTGCTTGGAATCGGGACGTTTCTCGCCACGTCGATCGTTGGATTGACGGTGGTCGGAAACCTGCTGGACAAGCGGTTCGACACTGAGCCGGTCCTGACACTGGTGTTTCTGGTGCTGGGGTTGGCCACAGGATTCTATGGAGCGTTCGTGCAGTTGCGTGACTTCATCCGCGCCACACAGCAGCCCCGCAACGATCGGGACGGTCGCTAGATGCGCATCTGGCTGATCGCGATCGGAGTGATCGCGCTGATCGGCGGCGGCATGGTGTTCGTCCCCGGCCCGGCGCCTGTGGTGATCGTTGCTCCGGAGCACGTCTTCGACTTCCCGGTCCTCGGCTTTGGCGTTACGAACACGATGTTCACGTCGTGGTTCGTCGTCGCGTTAATCGTCGTCGGCGGCATCGTCGTCGGACGCAACGTCTCGCTCGTCCCCTCCGGCTTCAGCGGCGCCATCGAGGCAGTGCTCACCGGCTTCTACGAGACATTCGTCGTCGGCGTCGTCGGCGAGGAGAAGGGCCGCCGCTTCTTCCCGCTGGTGGCGACGATCTTCTTCTTCATCGTGATTTCGAACTACGTCGGCCTGCTGCCGATGAACAACATCGTCGGCGTGCCGGAGCCGAACCATGGCGACAAGCAAGTCGTCTTCGAGCAGACGACGTTCGCCGGGCTCGACCTCGCCGTGATCCCGATCGGTCCGACCGAGCTTGACCTCGGCACCGGCGACCACGCCGTGACGACCGACGAGCACGAGAAGGGCCAATTCTCCGGCCTGCTCGCTCCCTACTTCCGCTCCGTGATGACCGACGTGAACGCGCCGCTGGCGATTGCCCTCTTCTCCTTTGTCTTTGTCGAGTTCTGGGGCTTCCAGGCGCTGGGCTTCGGCTACCTGAAGAAGTTCTTCAACTTCAGCAGACTGCTGAAGGGGAACCCGATGGGCCTGATCGACGTCTTCGTCGGTCTGCTCGAGGTCATCTCGGAGCTCGCGCGCGTCGTCTCCTTCACCTTCCGACTGTTCGGCAACATCTTCGCCGGCGAGGTACTGCTGCTGATGATGGGCTTCCTCGTTCCCTTCGTACTCGTCGATATTTTCTATGGCTTGGAGCTCTTCGTGGGGCTCGTGCAGGCCTTCGTCTTTGCCATGTTGACGCTGGTCTTCGCTCAGACCGCAACGACATCCCACGATGACCACGATGATCACGGGGCAGCGTCGAGCGAGGCCGCCCCGGCAACGAGTGAGGGTACAACCGGTTGATGTCCCGTGGTCGCCCCGACGAGGGGTGGCTGTGGTGCACCAGAGAGGGTGAAAGAATGAACGTACGTGAGATGAACGCCGGGGCAGTGACCCGGCGAATGCTGTGGGCACTTGCCATCGCTGGCATGCTGTTCGTGGTAATGGCCAGCGTCGCCGGGGCACAGGAGGTCGGTGACAACGAGCACACCGAGAACGCCTCCAAGTTCCTCGCAGCAGCGATCGCCATGGGCATCGGGGCGATTGGCCCCGGCATCGGCATCGGCATGCTCGGTGGCAAGGCGATGGAAGCTCTGGGGCGAAACCCGGAAGCGGCCGGAGCAATCCAGACGAACATGATCCTCGCGATCGCGTTCGCTGAGGCCATCGGCATTTACGCCCTGGTCGTTGCCATCCTTATCGGCTTTGTCTTCTAGACGGCTGACGGCTGCGCTCATCGGCCTGCTGGCCGCCGCATTGCCTGCGGTGGTCGCGGCTGCCGAGGAGGAAGAAGCGGGCGGGATCGCCGCGCTGGGTTTCAATCTGCCCGGCCTGATCTCCCAGCTGGTCAACTTCTTGATCCTGCTGGTCGTCCTGCGACTGTTCCTCTACCGGCCGCTGCTCAAGATGCTGGATGAGCGAAAGCGTCGAATCTCAGAAGGTTTGAACCGCGCCGAGCAGGCCGCCGAGCAGGCTTCTGCCAGCGAGGACGAGGCCCGCAAGGTGGTCGAAGAGGCACGCGCCGAGGGCCGAGAGGCTGTTCAGCGCGCTCAGGAGGCCGCCGAGCGGCTTCGCGAGGAACTCGAGCAACGTGCACGCACGGATGCCGAGCAAATCGTTGCCCGCGCACGCGAAGAGGTGCAGGCGGAACGCGATCGCGCGATCCAGCAGCTGCACCAGGAGTTCGCCGACCTCACGATCAGCGCCGCCGAGCGCGTGATCGGGGAGTCACTGGATCAGTCAGCGCATCAGCGCCTGATCGACGAGGTGATGGTGGGTAGCTCCTTCGGCAGCGGCGATACGTCGTCGCAGGGCAGCTCGGAGTAGCACCACATGGCGCTTCCCCGAGACATTGCCGGTCGTCGCTATGCGATTGCCATCGCGGAGCTCGCCAGCGAGCGCGGCGAGTCAGCGCAGTGGGATGAGGCCGTCGACGCACTCGATGCGTTGACCTCGTCTGCTGCGTTCGTCGCGGCGTTGCAGAGCGAGCAGACATCGGACGATCGGCTGCAGTCGATCGTTCGTGAGGCGGCGCCGGGGATCGGGCAGTCACAGCTCAACCTCTTCCGCCTGCTGCGGCGCAAGGGCCGGCTGGTGCTGGGCTCGTCGATCGCGTCCTACTACCGCGAACTGCGGGACGAGGAGCGCGAGATCGTGCGTGCCGAGGTGCGAACCGCCGTGGCGCTGGACGACGAGCGCCGTCAGGCGATCGTGAACCGCATCCGCGAGTGGACCGGGAAGCAAGTCGAAATCGAAGCAGAGGTGGATCCAGATCTGCTGGGTGGTGCGGTGATCCGCATCGGCGACCAGCTCATCGATGGCTCCACTCGTGGCCGCCTGCGCGGTCTCAGAGAACAACTGGTGCAGAGTGCCACCGAGGGGCAGGCATGAGCCGCCGGAAGGTAAGTTAGCTATGGCCGTACGAGCAGAAGAGATCGCCGCGATCCTCAAGCAGCAGATCGAGGGTTTCGACGCTTCCGTTACCGAAGCCAACGTTGGCACGGTGATCGAGGCCGGCGACGGCATCGCGCGCATCCACGGACTCGGCGAGTGTGTCGCGTCCGAGCTGATTGAGTTCAGCACCGGTGCCCGCGGCCTGGCGCTGAACCTTGAGGAAGAGACCGTCGGCGCCATCGTGCTCGGCGACCACACCGAGATTAAGGAAGGCGACGAGGTCCGCACCACCGGACTGGTCGCTTCCGTGCCGGTCGGCGAGGCACTGATCGGGCGCGTGGTAAACGCGCTCGGCGACCCGATCGATGAGCGCGGCCCGATCGAGAGCTCGGAGCGCTACCCGGTTGAGCGCATCGCCCCGGACGTCGTCTCGCGACAGTCCGTCGACTTCCCGGTGCAGACCGGCGTGAAGGCGATCGACGCCATGACGGCGATCGGTCGAGGTCAGCGCGAGCTGATCATCGGCGACCGCTCCACGGGCAAGAGCGCCCTGATCCTGGACGCCATCATCAACCAGAAGGGTGGCGACCTGATCTGCATCTATGTCGCCATCGGTCAGAAGGACGCCAAGGTCGCGCAGACCGTCGGCATCCTCGACCAGTACGGCGCGATGGATCACACGATCGTCGTCAGCGCCTCGGCGGCTGACTCCGCCGCGCTCCAGTACATAGCCCCGTACTCCGGTTGCGCGATGGCCGAGTACTTCATGGCACAGGGCAAGGACGTCCTGATCGCCTACGACGACCTCACCAAGCACGCCTGGGCGTACCGCCAGGTCTCGCTGCTACTGAAGCGCCCTCCGGGTCGCGAGGCGTACCCCGGCGATGTCTTCTACCTGCACTCGCGCCTGCTCGAGCGTTCCGCGCGTGTCACCGACGAGCTCGGTGGCGGTTCGATCACGGCGCTGCCGGTGATCGAGACGCAGGCCGGCGACGTCTCCGCCTACATTCCGACGAACGTCATCTCGATTACGGATGGCCAGATCTTCCTTGAGGGCGACCTCTTCAACGCCGGTCAGCGACCGGCGTTGAACCCGGGCATCTCCGTCTCGCGCGTCGGCGGTGCCGCCCAGCGGCGGGCGATGCGTGACGTCGCCGGTTCGCTGCGGCTCGACCTCTCGCAGTTTCGCGAGTTGCAGGCCTTCGCGCAGTTCGGCACGGACGACCTCGACGCCGCGACTCGCCAGCAGCTGGAGCGTGGGCAGCGGCTCACGGAGCTGCTGAAGCAGCCGCAGTACCAGCCACTGACGCTCGCTGAGCAGGTCACGATTCTCTACTGCGGTGTGAAGGGCTACATGGACGAGGTGCCGGTCGATAAGGTCGCGGACTTCGAGACCGCGTTCCACGACCACATGCGCGCCAGTGCGCCGAACGTGATCTCCGCGATCATGGACACCGGCGAACTGAGCGACGAGACCGAAGAGGCGCTGAAGAAGGCAATCGACGAGTTCAAGGGGTCGGTCGCCTACTAGGCGGCCGGTCGCGACAAGGGTCCGGGCAGTGATGTTCGAAGCAGAGATGGTCAGGGCATAGATGGCTGGTGCCGGTGCAGTCCGTGCGGTCAAGGATCGCATCCGCTCGGTTGAGAACGCCTCCAAGGTCACCAAGGCCATGGAGCTGGTCGCTGCATCGAAGATGCGGCGTGCCCAGGACCGCGCGCTCTCGGCGCGACCCTACGCGGAGCGCATGCGAGCCGTGCTCGGCGCGCTCTCCGGGTTCGCCCAGACGGCCAGTGCCGACGATCTCCACCCCTTGCTGCAGGAGCGTGAGGTCAAGCACTTCGCGTTCATCCACATCACCGCCGACCGCGGCCTCGCCGGTGGCCTCAACTCGAACATGAACCGTGCGGGCGCATCGCTTGCCCTCGAACAGCAGCCGCACGTCGAACGTGTCTCGGCGCTGACCGTCGGTCGCAAGGGCGGCGACTTCTTCCGCCGCTCGGGCTTCCCGATGCTGGCCGACTTCACCGAAATCGGTGACTTCCCCGGCATGGAGGCAGTGCTCCCGATCTCGCGCATCGTGATCGAGGACTACGCCGCCGGGAACATCGACAAGGTCTTCCTCGGCTACCAGAACTTCGTCAACACCGCGATCCAGCGACCGACCTTCCGGCAGCTGCTGCCGGTCGTCGCGCCCGAGGGCGACGAGGACGCGGCCGCCATCGACTTCATCTTCGAGCCGGACCCGGCTGAACTGCTGGAGACACTGCTCCCGCGCTACGTCGAGATGCAGATCTTCGAGGCGCTGCTCGAGGCTGCCGCGTCCGAGCAGTCGGCCCGCATGGTCGCGATGCGACAGGCGACCGACGCCGCAGGCGAGATGGTTACGGACCTCACACTCACTTACAACAAGGCTCGTCAGGAGCTGGTCACCAGCGAATTGCTCGACATCATTGGCGGTAAGGCCGCGCTCGAGCAGGGATAACAGACAACTGAGGACATCCCGTACGGGAGGGGTTCCAAATGGCAACAGGCGCAGTACGACAGGTCATCGGCACGGTGGTGGACGTGGAGTTTCCCCCCGGCGACCTACCGGCGATCTACAACGCGGTCAACATCGACATGGGCGAGGGCACCTCGCTCGTCGCCGAGGTCGAGCAGCACCTGGGCAACAACTGGGTGCGCTGCCTCGCGCTGGACGCCACGGAGGGCATGCGCCGCGGTGCAGAAGCCGTCGACACCGGCTCGCCCATCACCGTGCCGGTCGGCCCGCAGACGCTCGGCCGCATCTTCAGCGCCGCCGGCGACCCGATCGACCCCGGCGAGCCGATTGCCGATGACGCAGAGCGCTGGTCAATCCACCGCGCTCCCCCGGCCTACGCCGACCAGGAGACGACCGCCCAGATGCTCGAGACGGGCGTCAAGGTGATCGATGTGATCGCCCCCCTCGCCCGTGGTGGCAAGGTCGGCCTCTTCGGCGGTGCGGGCACCGGCAAGACGGTCATCAACACCGAGCTGATTCGAAACCTGGCGACCGAGCACGGCGGTCTCTCCGTCTTCGCCGGCGTCGGTGAGCGTTCCCGCGAGGGCAACGACCTCTGGCACGAGATGGACGAATCCGGCGTGCTCGACAAGACGGCGCTCGTCTACGGACAGATGAACGAGCCTCCCGGGGTGCGCCTGCGCGTCGCTCTGAGCGGACTGACGATGGCGGAGTACTTCCGTGACGTCGAGGGCCGCGATGTGCTGCTCTTCATCGACAACATCTACCGCTACACCCTGGCCGGCATGGAGGTCTCGGCGTTGCTTGGACGCATGCCGTCCGCCGTCGGCTATCAGCCGACGCTGGCGACTGAAGTCGGTGAGCTGGAAGAGCGCATCACCTCCACGAACAAGGGCTCGATCACCTCGTTCCAGGCGATCTACGTCCCCGCGGACGACTACACCGACCCCGGCGTCGCGACGACCTTCGGTCACCTCGACGCGACGGTCACGCTCGACCGAGGGCTCGTCGAGCAGGGACTCTACCCGGCGGTCGACCCGCTGACCTCGAACAGTCGAATCCTCGACCCGCTGGTGGTTGGCCAGGAGCACTACGACGTCGCACAGGGCGTGATTCGCACGCTCCAGCGCTACAAGGACCTGCAGGACATCATCGCCATCCTCGGTATCGAGGAGCTCTCCGAAGAGGACAAGCAGACGGTCGCGCGCGCACGTCGGGTGCAGCGCTTCCTCACGCAGCCGTTCTTCGTCGCGGAGCAGTTCACCGGTGCTGAGGGCCGCTACGTGAGCGTCGACGACGCCGTGCGCGGCTTCAAGGAGATCCTTGAGGGTCGCCACGACGAGCTGCCGGAGAACGCCTTCTACATGGTCGGCTCGATCGAAGAAGCCGTGGAGAAGGCAGCCGCAGCAGCGGCCACGACGTAGAACGGGCGGGGATACCGACAGTGCCGCTCACCTTCTCCATCGTCACGCAGGAGCGCGAAGTGCTTCGTCGCGATGACATCGAACGTTTGATCGTGCCCACGACGGAGGGGCAGATCACTGTCCTGCCGTCGCACGCGCCGCTGATGGCGAGCCTCGCCGTCGGCGAGATGATCGCCCGCGCGCCGGGCGAGGACATGGTGCTGGCAATCCACGGCGGGTTCTTCCAGGTCGCGAACGACGAGACGATTGTGCTCGCCGACGCCGCCGAGAAGGTGGACGAGATCGACGAGGAGCGGGCAGACGCAGCGCGGCAACGCGCCGAGCAGCGCCTCGCCGGCACCCCGACCGACGGTGAGGCGATCGACCTGCTGCGCGCGCAGTTGGCGCTACAGCGCGCCCTGCTGCGGCTGCGCGTGCGTCGCCGTGCCGGTACCGGCAGCGGGGCTCCCTCGGTCCGCGCCTAGCGCGACACCCCCCAACACCGCGCTGGACTCGCGGCGGCAGAGTGCCGCGCGTATGCTGGCGTTGGCGGGAGACTGGGCAGCGACCCGATGGACGAACGTCTGGTGATCCGCGGCGGGAAGCCCCTGATGGGCTCGCTCGTCGCCTCCGGCTCCAAGAATGCCTCGCTCTACGCGATTGCGGCAGCACTGCTGACCGCCGACCCTGTCACCCTGCGCAACGCCCCGGCAATCGCCGATGTCGGCGAGATGCTCGATCTACTCACGGCGCTCGGCGCGACCGTCGATGGCACGGAGGACGAGATCCAGATCCAGGTGCCGGAGATCACGACGCATCGCGCGCCCGACAAGCACGTGGCGGCAACGCGGGCATCGTTCCTCGTGATGGGACCGTTGCTCGCCCGTGACGGCGAGGCATCGTGTGCCCCGCCCGGCGGCGACGTGATCGGCGTGCGTCCGCTCGACGTGCACCTCGATGGCTTCCGCGCGCTTGGCGCGGATGTCTCGCGCGATGGCGCGGCGTGGATGGCGAAGTCGCCGAAGTTGACCGGCGCGCGCATCTTCTTCGACTACCCGAGCGTGCTCGGCACGGTGAACCTGATATTCGCAGCTGCTCTCGCTGATGGCGAGACGACGCTCGTCAACGCTGCGGCCGAGCCCGAAGTCCAGATGATCTGCGAGATGCTGATCAGCATGGGCGCCCAGATCGGCGGCCACGGCAGCAACACGATCACGATCGAGGGTGTCGAACGGCTGCACGGCACAGACTTCACGATCATCCCCGACCGCATCGAGACCGGCACCTTCCTGCTTGCCGGCGCGGCGACCGGCGGCGATGTCACGGTGGAGCACTCCGCGCCGCTGCACCTCGACAGCCTGCTCACGAAGCTGCGCGAGGCCGGCGTCGACCTCTCGACGACCGAGGACAGCATCCGCGTCTGCTGCACGGACCCGGAGGGCCTGCGCGCGATCCAGCTTCAGGCAGTCCCGTACCCCGGATATGCGACCGACCTGCACGCGCCGATGGCGGCGATGCTGACGCAGGTGCACGGCGTCTCGATCATCCATGAGCGCGTCTTCGAGAACCGGCTGCTGTACGTCGGCGAGCTGCGCTCCATGGGTGCGCACATCACCGTCGGCGGCCAGTCCGTGATGATCGAGGGGCCGACACCGCTCTTCGGCACGAACGTGCGGGCACTCGACGTGCGCGCAGGCGCCGCGACGTTCATCGCGGGGCTCGCCGCCGATGGCGAGACGTCGATCCGCGACATCATCCACATCGACCGCGGCTACGCCCATCTTGTTGAGCGCCTGCAGAGCCTCGGGGCGGACGTCGAACGAACCTAGCAGTCGCGCTGCTGGCCACTCGCCCGGCGGCGCGCGTGCGTGGCGCGCGCGGGGACGCTAGACTGCCCGCCCTTCTCCCCTCGCACTGAGTTATCCACTCCATCGATCGGTGGCGCGCTGGATGTTCAATCGACGCATCGGCATCGACCTCGGCACGGCGAACGTGCTCGTGTTCGAACACGGCAAGGGCGTCGTGCTTGATGAGCCCGCCGTGGTGGCGCTGACGGAGCGCGACAACACGGTCGTCGCCGTCGGTGATGAGGCGCGCGCGATGATAGGACGCCACCCTGGCACGATTCAGGTGATCCGGCCGATGCGCGACGGGGTGATCGCGGACTACCTGATCACGGAGGCGATGCTTCGCTACTTCATCGGACGTGTCGTCGGGCGCTTCAACCTGATCCGGCCGGAGGTGATGATCTGCGTTCCGGTCGGGGTGACCAGCGTCGAGCAGCGCGCCGTGCGCGACGCAGCGGAGGCGGCCGGCGCACGACGCCCGGCGCACCTGATCCCGGAACCGCTGGCCGCCGCGATCGGCGCGGAGATTCCGATCGGCTCACCACGCGGCCACATGATCGTCGACATCGGCGGCGGCCGGACGGAGGCGGCAGTGATCTCGATGTTCGGCATCGTCGCCAGCGAATCGGTGCGGGTCGCGGGCGACCGTCTCGACGAGGCGATCACCGATCACATCAAGCGGCGGCACAACCTGGTCGTCGGCGAACGCACAGCCGAGGAAGTGAAGATCGCGGTCGGCTCGGCGATCCCCGCCGAGCCGGACCGCTCGGTCGGCGTGCGCGGTCGCGACCAGATCACGGGCATGCCGCGCACCGTCACGGTGCAGTCCTCAGAGGTCACGCAGGCGATCCAGGAGCACCTCGGCAGCATCGTGCAAACGGTGCGCACGGTGCTTGAGCGCACGCCTCCGGAACTGGCGTCAGACGTGATCGATCGTGGCGTCGTGCTCACCGGCGGGACGTCGCTACTGCCACACCTCGATGACCTGCTGAGGCACGAGACCGGTGTTCCGGTGCATGTCGCGGAGAACGCGATGCATTGCGTAGCGCTTGGCTCCGGTGCCGCGCTCGACTATCTCGACGTGATCGAGCGCGCGATGCCGACGGAAGAAGAGTCGCTGATCGGAGAGCCGGTCTAGCGCTGCGCCAGCTCTAGCTCGATGCGTTGTCGAGGTCGCGCGTCAGGTGATACGTGATGCTCTGTAGCGAGATCACCGGGTCGATCTGCCGCAGTTCCACACCGGGCGGTACCTGCACAGCACGCGGTGCGTAGCTGAGGATTGCCTTCACCCCGCCGCGGACCAGCGTGTCGATCACCGTCTGCGCGTACTCCGCCGGCACAGCGACGACGCCAATCTCCGGCATCTCGGTGCGCACCTCCGACTCCAGCAGCGCGGCGTCACGCACGATGTGGCCGCTCACCTCGCTGCCGACGACCGACTTGTCGGCGTCGTAGAGCGCGATCACGTCGAAGCCCTGTGGCTCGAAGCCGTGGTAGGAGGCGATTGCGCGCCCGAGGCGGCCGATGCCGACCAGTACCATCGTCCAGCGGCGCTCAAGGCCGAGGATCTTGCGCAGCTCTTCGGTCAGGCGCTGCACTGAATAGCCGCGCCCCTGCTTGCCGAAACGACCAAAGTAAGAGAGGTCCTTGCGGATTTGCGCCGGCGTTGCGCCAAGCGCCTCGCCCAGCTCCTGCGAGGAGATTACGGTGCGGCCCTCGGCCTGGATGCGGGTGAGCAGGCGGTAGTAGACCGGCAGGCGGCTGATGACGACTTCGGGAATCTCCAGCGGCATCAGGTGCCTCCAGGCACTCCGCGATCGACTCGCATCGCGAGTTTGAGAAGCGGTGCACAATCATGTACTCGCTCTCAGTTGGGCGCAATCGTTCCTCGGTGGATCAAGAGCGAGAAAACCGGTGATTTCGCGAGTAATAGTGCGTGCGATTGGGTACAAATGAACGAGTAGGGTTAGTCGGCTCTCACGCGCACCAGACCGCGCATCAGCGGTCCCGTCAACGCGAGTCCGATCACCGCGCCGATCATATCCGCGCCCCAGTCAGCGAGTTGACCGCCTCGGCCCTCGACCCAGTACTCCTGGGCGAGTTCATCGACGGCGGCGAAGATCCAGATCGCGATGAAGACCATGCCCAGCACACGACGCGGCGAGGCCATGGCCGTAGCGCTCGCCGCGTAGCGACCGCCGGCTGCGAGTCCGAGCGCCCCGAACAGCACGACGTGACCGACGACACACGGTAGCCCCAGCGCGCAGACATCTCCCGTCTCGCTCGGCGGCCCGGTTCCAACCGGCGTCAGCGTGGTGATCAGCACGACGAGCACGATGACGATCAGGGCAATCGTCGAGAGGGCGTTGAGTTGCGAGCGCTTGAGCGAAATACGGGGCAAACGCGATCCTCATTCTCTCTGGGCCGGGTTGTGAGCTTACCGTCACGGCGTGTACAACGTTCGAGCAACGAGGGGCAGGCACATGCCAGACATGGAACTTGGCGACGTTACGATTCATTACGAGGAGGCTGGCGACGGGCCGGTCACCTTCGTCTTCTGTCACGGTCTCGGCGGCAGCGGCGAGGGTTTCGAGCAGGACGACATGGGCTGGTACGCCGAGCATTTCCGCACGATCTCCTGGGACAATCGAGGGCTCGGCCGCTCCGGGCAGGCGGCCAAATACTCGTTGCCGCTCTACGCATCGGATCTCGATCGGCTGCTCGACAAGCTCGATGTGGAGCAGGCGGTAATCTTCGGCGTCTCGTGGGGCGGCGTGCTCGTGCAGCGCTTCGCGCTCGACTTTCCGGAGCGGTGCGCGGCGATCGTCGTCGACTCAAGCTCCGCGGAGGTGAACACGCTCTCCAGCGACAACTGGTACCAGCGCGGCGAGGTCGCTCAGCGCGGTGCCGATGCGATCGCCGGCCGCACACTGGAACCCGCCTTCGCGGGCCACGTCACCGTCAGCGCGGACAGCGGCCGTCAGGTCGCGCCCGAGCACATGGAGTCCTACGTCGCGGAGTCGCGTGCCGTCGCCGGGTTGCGAGAGCACCCGATGACGCCGTACCTGCACAGCATCGAATGCCCGGCGTTGATCGTTGCCGGTGGACAGGACGCGACCGCGGGTGCCGGCGGTTCGGTGCACATGGCGCGAGCGATCGGCGACAACGCTCGGCTCGAGATCGTGCAGGAGTCAGGCCACGGCGTGTATAGGCAGGCCCGCGACGAATTTCAGCCACTGTTGCTTGATTTCCTCGCCGACAACGGAATCAATTAATCGCTGGCTGCGGCGCGTAGATTGCATTCTGACGGCGCACTGACTAAAAGCGCAGCGTCCCGTCAGATTGCTGACCTTCAGGCACTCTAAGATTCAGATGGCGGGGGATCGATCCCAGGCTATCTCCCGCCGCGAGGCGCTGCCCGTCCTGCGGGCGACAGGCCCGGATTCTGACTGGTCCCTGATCCGAGGGATCGAGCAGAGCGGGCAGCGACTCCGGATATCATGTCTGGGTTGCGGTACAGGGCTGACTGATGGTTGTGGAGCTATCGATGACCTCGGGATTTGAGCAAGCATCGACACCGGCGCGCGTCCTCGTCGTCGACGATGAGCCGATGGTCCGCGAGTTGATCGCAGCGCATCTCAATGCGGACGGCAACGTCTCAAGCGGCGTCGCCAGCGGCGAAGAGGCGCTGGCGCTCGTCGATCGCGAGCCATTCGACCTCGTGATTCTCGATGTCGGCCTGCCCGGCATGTCAGGGTTCGAGGTCTGCCGTCAGATCCGAGCGCGCAGCGACGTGCCGGTGATCTTCGTGACGGCCGCCGGCAACCTCTCTGAACGACTGCAGGGCTTCGACCTCGGCGGCGACGACTACATCGTGAAGCCGATGGACTCATCGGAGCTGAACCGCCGCGTGCGTGCGGTACTGCGGCGGCGCATGCAGCGCGACTCGGTACATGAGGAGCTGCGCGGACCATCCGACATCGTCATGTACCTGAGGGCGCACGAAGTGTTCGTGGATCAGCACGAGCTGAACCTCACGCCCAAGGAGTTCTCCGTACTCCGGCTGCTGCTTGAGCACCGCGGCGAGGTGATGACTACCGACACGATCTCGACCAACATTTGGGGCTACGAGACGTTTGGGCAGCGCAACTTCGTGGAGGCGCACGTCTCCCGGCTGCGCTCGAAGCTCGCGTCGGGCGGTGCGCCGGGCGTCGTCAACACGGTCCGTGGCGTCGGATACGTGATCCGCTAACGTCGCTGCCAGCTAGGTGTGAGCAGGCCACGTCTTCTCGTCGGGGTGTGCACCTATACTCGAATTCGGGTCGCGCGTTCATGATTGACAGTGCCCCTTCAGATCACCCGTGTGTGACCAGGGCAGGTGCTGGTTGACTACTGAGACCCTGAATTCGATGTCCATCCTGATTGGCGGCGACGCCGGGCAGGGTGTCGAGTCGTCCGGTGGCGGGTTCGCGCTCGCGCTGGCGCGTGCCGGGCTCGGCGTCTTCGCGACGCAGGACTACCGCTCGCAGGTCCGCGGCGGCCACAACTTCTACACACTGCGCATCGGCTCGGAGCATGACGTTCGCTCGCAGGAGCGCCAGCACCATCTGATGCTGGCGCTCACGCCTGAAACCGTGGACCTGCACCTCGATACGCTGGCCGACGGTGGCGGCGTGATCTACGACGAGCGCCTGAAGATCGACGCGGACGCGATCCGCTCGCGCGGATTCCACGCCTTTCCGTTGCCGCTCGGTGGCATCGCCCAGGAGGCGGGCGGATCGCGCGTAATGATCAACACGGCGGCGCTCGGCGCGGCCGCAGGCATCACCGGCCTCGCGACGACGACGATGGAAGAGGTGACGCGCGAGAACTTCGGTGCGAAGGGCGCGGAGATCGCCGAGAAGAACCTCGCCGTGATGCGTGCTGCTGCCGAGATGACGCGTGATCGGCATGGCGAGGAGTTCGGCCACCGCCTCGCTGCGGTGCCGGAGATCGGGCAGCAGCTACTCGTTGCCGGCAACCAGGCATTCGCCTTCGGGGCGCTCGTCGCTGGCTGCCGCTTCATCTCCGCCTACCCGATGACGCCGGCGACGACGATCCTCGAATGGCTGACCGCCGTCGACCCGTCGCTCGGCGTCGTGACAAAGCACACCGAGGACGAGATCGCCGCGATCGCGATGGCGATTGGCGCTGGCTTCGCCGGGACGCGTGCTATGACGGCGACGTCGGGCGGCGGGCTCTCACTGATGGTGGAGGCGATCGGGTTCGCGGCGATGACGGAAACGCCGGTGGTGATCGTCGATGCCCAGCGCGGGGGGCCCTCGACGGGGTTGCCGACGCGTAGCGAGCAGCCAGACCTACAGTTCGTGCTCAACCTCGGACACGGCGAGTTCCCGCGCATCGTGCTCGCCCCCGGTTCGATCGGGCAGTGCTTCGAGGTCGCATGGCGCGCGTTCAACCTTGCGGAGCAGTACCAGTGCCCGGTGATGGTGCTGACCGACTCGTATCTCGCCTCGGCGCTGCGGACGTACCCCGCCGACTACTTCGACAGCGCCGATGTCACCTTCAACCGCGGCAAGATCGTCGCCGGGGATGACGCCGCGCCGTCCGGCGCCGACGGGCTCTATCAGCGCTACGAGAACACCGAGGATGGCATCTCGCCGCGCGCCTTCCCCGGCAACCCGCACACCATTCACTCGGTCACGAGCGACGAACACACTGAGGCCGGCCACATCAGCGAAGACGCTGGCCACCGCGTGCCGATGATGGACAAGCGCATGCGCAAGCTGGTGACGGCGCAGGCGGACATCCAGCCGCCGCAGGTCTTCGGACCCGCCGAAGCGGACGTCACGCTTGTCTGCTGGGGTTCGACGTTCATGATCTGTCGTGAGGCGGTGGAACTCGCCGCCGAGCGTGGCATCTCGCTCAACCTCTTGCAGTTCACTGACCTCTGGCCGTTCCCGGATGGCGCAGCGGCCGCACTGAACGCGGCGTCGCGGCTGGTGCTCGTCGAGCAGAACTTCACCGGGCAGCTCGGCCAGCTGATCCGGCAGGAGACCGGGATCGAGATCACCGAACGCATGCTCAAGTACGACGGCCGCGTCTTCAATCCAGAAGACATCCTCGAACACGTTGCCGGCGCTACCGTCGCCTGAATCGGAGCATCTGATGACGACCGAGACACGCGAACGCATCGACATCTCGATGTTCGAGGGGCACGTGAAGCCGACGTGGTGCCCCGGCTGCGGCGATTTTGGCGTGCTCAACGCGGTCAAGGGCGCGCTGGCTGAACTCGGCATCGCGCCGCACGAGGTGCTGGTCGTGACCGGCATCGGCTGCGGCTCCAAGCTGCCGGACTACATGCTGGCGTACGGCCTGCTCACGCTGCACGGGCGCCCGCTGCCGTTTGCGACCGGTGCCAAGCTGGCGAACCCGGACCTGCACGTGATCGTCGTCGATGGCGATGGTGACGCGTACGGTATCGGCGGCAACCACCTGATCCACACCGCCCGACGCAACCCGAACATCACCCATGTCGTCGAGAACAACCAGGTCTACGGACTGACGAAGGGCCAGTATTCGCCGACGAGCGAGCATGGCTACGTCAGCAAGACCTCGCCCCGCGGCTCGATCGAGCAGGCGATCACGCCGACCGCGCTGACCTTCGCGAGCGGTGCGGGCTTCGTCGCTCGTGGCTTCGCCGGTGCGCCGAAGGATCTGGCGAGCCTGATCGCACGCGGCATAGAGCACCCCGGCTACGCCCACATCGACGTGATGCAGCCATGCACGACGTTCAACAAGATCAACACCTACGACTGGTACCGCGAACGGGGATACGAGTCGGACGAGGCCGCCGGCGTCTCGGATCGCGTCGAGGCGTGGGATCGCGTGCAGCAGTGGGGTGACCGGATCCCGCTGGGGCTGCTCTACCAGGCGGATCCACCGAACCCGACCTACGAGCAGCAGATGGCCGCGCTGCAGGAAGCGGAGATGAACCCGGTTGCCGGAACCGCCGAGCACGACCCGCTGGACCCGCGATACGATGCACTGAAGCGACGGCTCTTCTCCTAGCGAGATCGCCGCCGGCATCAACGAAGAGGAACGATGGAATACGACGAATTCATCGCCGAGATTCGTACCCGCATCGATCTGCCGGCTGAGCAGGATGCCGAGGTCGTGGTGATGGAGGTCGTGAACGCGCTGGCGCATGCGCTGCCATCACAGGAGTGCGCCACGCTGGCGATGGCGCTGCCCGGACCGATCGGTGTGCGGCTGGCAGCCAGCGATGCGGTCTTCGACCCCTACGTCGATGAGCACCTCTTCATCGGCTACCTGATGACCGAGCACCAGACGACCGGCTACTGGGATCGCACTGCCGGTGGCGACGATGTGCTGGCGTCGATGGCTGCCGAGGAGATCGAACGTCGTGCGCGCGCCGTGCTGTCACTGATCGCCGAGGCGATCGAGCCGGACGTGCTGGAGACCGTGTGCGGTGCGCTGCCGGCAGTGATCGGCGAGTGGTTCACCGGCGAGGGCGAAGCCGTCGCCTGATCGCCTCGCGAAGCCGAGGCACTTCGCGGCTAGGGCTCGACGCCTTCCGGCGGCTGAAACACCGCCGTCTCTTCCGCGACGATGACCGGCTCAACCGTAGTCACGCCGCGCGCCTTGAGGTCTTCGATGATCGGGTCGAGAAGCGAGTCCGGCACCGACGCCCCCGCGGTGAGCCCGACAACACCGACGCCCTCATACCAGGCCGGGTCGATCTCATCGACACCGTCGACGCGGTAGGCGGGGATGCCGAGTCCGATGGCGACCTCGTAGAGCCGTACGGTGTTGCTCGAATTGACCGATCCGACAACGAGCACCAGATCGGCCCGCTCCGCGATCGTGCGCACAGCGGCCTGACGGTTCGTCGTCGCGTAGCAGATGTCGTTCCGCACCTGCGCATCCGGGTAACGCTCGCGAATCGAGTCGATCGTCTCAGCGGTGTCGTCGACCGAGAGCGTCGTCTGCGTGACCACGAAGACCGGGCGGTCGCTGGCGTTGACCGCTGATGCCTCGGCGGGGGTTTCGACGACGCGCGTACGCGTCGGTGCCTCGCCGGCAGTGCCCTCGATCTCATCGTGGCCGCGGTGCCCGACGAGCAGGACCTCGAAGCCGTCGCGGGCGGCCTTCTTCGTCTCCAGATGCACCTTCGTCACGAGCGGGCAGGTCGCGTCCACGACGCGCAGCTTGCGACGCTCTGCCTCCGCCACGACGAGTGGCGAGACGCCATGGGCGCTGAAGACGACGCGCGACCCCTCGGGGATCTCGCCGATCGTGTTCACGAAGACCGCGCCGCGCTCCTCGAACTGCTCCACGACGTAGCGGTTGTGCACGATCTCGTGGAACGCGTAGACCGGCGGCGTCTCGATCTCGAGCATGCGGTCGAGCACGTCGATGGCGCGGACAACGCCGGCGCAGAATCCGCGCGGTTCGGCGAGCAGCAGCGTATGTGGCATGCACGCACCTCTCGCCTCAGATTCTACCGGGCGCGAGGGCTAGCCGAAGTGGATCACGCAGCCGGGGCGCAGGTCTGGTGCCTCGGCTGCGGCGATCTCGATCGCCTCGCGACCGGTCTGCGCCGCGATCGTCTCGATCATCGCGTTCACGGCGGGGCGGTCGAAGCCCTCGTGGCTGGCGAGCACGACACCGTCGCTGCCGACGAGGTAGAGCGCCGGGGTCGCTGTCGCGCCGTACTGCTGTGCGACGCTGCGCCCTTCGTCGAGCAGCACGGGAAACTCGACGCCGGATCGCTCATAGAAGTCGCGCGCCTCGTCGGGGCTGTCGAGGGAGACGCCCCACAGCTCGAAGTCGCTGCCCCCGTACGTCTCCTGGATGCGATCCCAGAAGAGAAAGCTCATCTCGCAGGTGAGGCAATCGAGGGCAAAGAAGGCCAGCAGCACGGGGCGCTGACGCACGGTCGTGGCCAAAGAGTGGCTGGTGCCGTCGATATTCTTGAGTTCGACGGCGGGCGCGGAATCTCCGGCGCTGATCATGATGGCGAACTCCCCGATGCAAAGCTGACAACAACAAGCGTATAGTTCCAGCATCGGTACCGTCAGTGGGTGCCAGACGGAGGTCATGATGCGAACGAAGCTGGTGAGCCTGAGCGACGCGGCCGGAATGGTACGCGATGGCGACGAAGTCGTCATGAGCTCCGGGTTCGAGAACGCGCCGATGGCGATGCTGCGAGAGATCGCACGGCAGGGCGCTCAGAACCTCCACGTCGTTGGAGTCGTCGGCGGGTCGATCAACCTCGACTTCCTCGTCGGCACCGGCCAGACGAAGATCATGGACTGCTGCTCGATCGGCTTCGCGCCGTTCGCGCGCGAGGCACCGAACTTCGACCGCTACCTCAAAGACAGTCGCATCTATTCGATGGACAACACCTGAGGCGTTCACTATTCAATGATCCAGGCTGGATCAATGGGCGTCCCGTACATCCCCGTCCGCGGCCTTGCAGGTACCGACGTGATGGAGCGCCGCGACGACATGATCATGTCGTACAACCCCTTCGACGAGAATGACCTGAACGTGGTCGCGAAGGCGCAGAACCCGGACGTCGCTATCCTTCACGCCATGAAGGCCGACGAGCAGGGCAACGCCCTCCTCCGCCAGTTCGGCGAGGACGTCGTGGTTGCGCAGGCATCGAGCAAGGTGATCATCACCGCCGAGGAGATCGTGGACAGCGTTCAGCCCGGCGATGCGGGCGGCAACTACATCTCGGCAATCAACGTCACCGCAGTCGTGCACGCGCCCAACGGCGCACACCCGACCGCCGTGAAGGGCTACTACGAGATGGACCGCGAGCACATCGAGCAGTACGTGCAGGCGTCGACCGACGACGAGTCGTTCCAGCAGTACCTCGACCGCTACGTCATCGGTAAGACCGAGGACGAGTACCAGGCGATGGTTGCCGAGCAGTCGATGGCGGCGGCGCCCGCCGGCGACTGAGCCACCGAGCGGTGGCGACTCACCTGTGAGCCCGCAGCGGCCCGCCTCAACCGAGGAGCTGCTGATCGTCCTCATGTCGCGCGACATTCGCGACTGGGAGACGTGCGCGTGCGGCGCTCTCTCGATGATCCCGGCGGCCTCGATGCTGCTCGCCGAGGCGACGAGCGCGCCCCACATCGAGACGATCATCCTCGGCAGCGACCAATTGAGCGGGAACCTCGGCAAGGACATCCACTTCCTCGCCCAGCGCGGGAAGCTTGACCTCTTCTATCACTCGGCGATCCAGTTCGATGCGGCCGGGGACTTCAACCTGCACGTGATCGGCGACCCGGACGCGCCCGACCGTCGGCTGCCCGGCGGCTATGGGTCGGGGCTGATCTCGTACACGGCGAAGCGTATCTTCTTCTTCCGCACGGAGCACTCGAAGCGCACGTTCGTCGAGAAGGTGGACTTTGTTTCCGGTGCCGGCGTCACGCCGCCCGAGTTCAAGCGCGCCGCTGAGCCGTTCCGCGTCTACACGCCGATGGCGATCCTCACCTTCGACCGAGAGGCGGCACGCTATGCCGTCGAGTCGGTGCATGAGGGCTTCACGATCGACGACGTGCGCGAGAACACGACCTTCGAACTCGACGCCCCGGACCCCTGTCCGACGACCCCGCCGTTGACCGACGACGAACTTGCGACCCTGCGCGGCGAGGTGCGTGAGCGCATGGTCGAGACCGGCACCTACGCAGACTGGGCCGCTGAGGCGCTCCAGCCCGGCTAGCCGGGCGCGCCCGCGTCCGATGACTGAGAGCCAGACCGCAGAAGGCCGTCGCTACATCGTCGTCGTGCAGGACAGCGCGGCGGTGGAACTCTGTCCCGCTGAGCTGATTGTTCACGACGTTCCGGAAGGCGAGGTTCGCGGAGATCTCTACCCCGCGCTGAGGTTCCCTGAAGGCGACTACACGCTCGTCTTCGGTGGTACCGAGCGGGGGCCGGTAACGCTGCGCATGTCCGACGCCGAGCCGCCGCCCGCGATGGTCGTCTTGAGCGATGTCGATCCGCCCGACGTCGATTGACCGCTAGTCCTCCCCTCGCAGAATCTCCCGCAGGCGTAGCCCCGCCGCTGCGGCGAGCGCGCCCACTGCGAGGGTTGTGAGCACCACCCACGCCGCGACGTCTGCGCCACCGTCCGAGGATGAGCGCTCGTCGGCAGCGGCGGGCTCAGGCGTGGTTCCTGTGGGCGCTAACGCGGTCGCCGAGGTGAGGTAGAGGCCGGGCGTCGGCTCGTCGCTGATTTCGACGCCGAGCAGCGAGCCGTCGTCGGCGAAATCGCGCGTGATCGAGTGTCCGGCGCCGGGTGCGGGGATCGGGACTCTTTCCGCCCGCAGGTAGGTCGTGTCGGAGCCGTAGCAGATCGCGTCGAGTTGACGCCCTTCGGCGTCGAGCAGCGCGAGCCGGTCTCCGCCGTTGGCGAGGCCGTTCGAGATTGCTCCCGTCAGCCGGTACGCGACGGCGCCCTCGATCTCGGCGAACTGCGCCGCGATCACGATCACGCCGCCCGCCGGGAGCGCGAGGTTCGGCAGGGCCGATTCGCCTGCGTTGTCACGCAGTACGAGCCCGGCGAGCGAAAGCGAATCATTGCCCACGTTCGTCATCTCCACCCACTCGAAGTCGGCGTCTCGTCCGGACTGCGGCGGGTCGGGCATCAGTTCGGTGATGCGCAGCAGCGATGCGGCCGCCCCCGAAGTGATGGCGGCGGCGTCTGTGGCCGTGATCGGCCGCTGGTCAGCCACCGACGCAACAGCAGTCGCGGTCGGGAACTCGGTCACGGGCGCAGACACTGAAGCGGTCGCTGTCGGCGGTGCCGTCGGCAGGGGCGTTGTCATCGACGCGGGAGTCGCGACCGCGGTTGGGGCGGGAGTTGCCGTCGGTGTCGGAGTTGACGTCGACGCTGGCGCGGCGACGGCTGTCGGAGCGTCGACGGGAGCGAACGTGACGTCGTCGACGATCAGCAACGCGGGCGCGGCGCTCGATGGCCGCAGCATGACGCGGATCTTGGCCGAGCGGGCGTTCGGGGGCGGGAGCACCGCCCCGGTGCCAACCGTGATCAGTTCCCCCGCCGTGTACGTGATGGTCGCGGAGTCGGCCGTCGAGAGCTGCGATCCGCTGCCGTCGGCGCTGGCGTACCAGGCGACGCGCAGCCAGGCGGTCTCCCCGGAGCTTCCCGGCGTCACGCGTGCGCTCGCTCGGTACCACCGCTCGGCCGCGACTTGCACGGTCTGGTGGAGCCACTTGGTGGAGGTCGTCGCGGACGTCAGCAGCGCTGCCTGACCGCTGCCGCTGTAACCGGAGACGGCGGTCAGCGTGCCGCCGACGTTCGCCCAACCCGCCGTTCCGGCGGAGAACGACCCGTTCGTCAGTTGTGCAGGGGCGGGTGTCGCCGTCGGTGCTGCTGTTGCGGCGAGCGCGGGGTTGGCAGTCGCGCTCGGGGTCGGCGCTGCGGTGGGTTGGGGCGTCGGTGTTGGCGTGGCCGTCGCGGTTGGTGTGGCCGTCGCGGTCGGCGCTGGCGTTGGGGTCCCAGTTGGCGTCGGTACCGGCGGTATGGGCGACGGCGTCACGGTCACCGTCGCGGTTGGCGAGGGGGAGGCTGTTGGCGATGGCGATGGCGTTGGTGTGGCGGTCGCTGCGGGAGCAGCCTCGACCGTCACACTGTCGACGTGGAGCGTGGCTCCGCCTCCTGATGCGCGCGCGCCGACGCTCACGAGCACATGTGCGGTGTTCGATGGTGCGATCAATGGCCCCGCTACCAATTGCCGGTAGGCCGCGAGGTCACCGGCAAGCGCCGTGCTTTCAAATGCCAGCGTCGCTCCGCCGGCATCGACGACGCTCAGCGAGATCACGATCTCATCGATCTGCTGATCGTTGTCGTAGAGCGCGGCTCGCAGTGTGTATGTGTCGCCGGGTGTGGCTGCGACCAGCCAGTACTTGCTGAGCAGCCGGATCTCGCCGGCACCTGCTGCCTCGAGATGGACTGCCGATGCGCCCGCGTCGATCGGCCCAGCGGCTCCGAACGCGGCTCCGGTGAGCGTCCAGCCCGCGACGCCAGCGTCGAACGAGCCATCGACGCCCCCGGCGGCAAGGACGTCGGGAGATTGCGCTGCGGTAGGTGGGACGAGTGTGGCGGCGGCAATCGTGGCGGCGACCAGCAGCGGGACGAGACGACTCATTCTGACGTATTTCAGGTAGGCGGGAGTGAGCCGCATCTTACGTGATCAGTACCGAGATCTGATTACTCCTGACGGAGCCTGTCGCGAAGTTCGCTATCCTGCCGCTGTGAGTGAATTCGCCGCCACCCCTGATCACGTCGCAAGCGCGCTGCGATCGCCCTTCGTACCGGAGGCGGTGACCGAGCTCGCCCGTGCCGGCGGATTTCTCGACGCCGTCTGGCCGCAGCTCGCCTCATCCGTCGACACGGCGGGATTCCGAGGCAGTGCGCTCTACATGGCCGACATGTCGGCCGACGGTGTCGAGGAGGTGTACCGGCCGGTGCTCTCACGCGATTCGTTGCTCGCGGGCGCAATCAGCGCGGACGAACTCGACGGCCTGGTCGCGGTGCTCGACGCCTTCCACTGGATCCAGCCGCAGGTGCTGCTGCTGATTGCGGCACTCTCGGAGGCGCTGGCGCAGCCGTCAGTGGGCGGGCAGGGTCAACCCGAGCCGCGTGACCTCGCGGACCGAGAGCGCGAGCACCTGGCGACCACGGTCGACCTCGCGTCGGGCAGCGGACCGCCGTTCGATCAGATCAGCGAGGTGCTTGGCGTGGACAGCCCGCCGCAGCTCTACCGGGCGATCGCGGTCTGGCCGTCGTACTTCGATGCCGTCTGGGAGGAGCTACAGCATCTCGCCGCCTACCCCGACTTCCGACGTCGTGGCCGGGCGCTCTATTTCTACGCTCGCTCGTCCACGCGCTTCCTCGCGCAGCCGCTGCACGCCGATCCAGAAGCGTTGCGCGAACGAGGGGTGGCCGACACCGACATCGATGCTGCGCGCGCCGCACTCAACCGCACGCTGCCTGTGCTGGCGACGATGATGATGCACTGCTCCGCGATGCGGGTCGGCCTCGGCATCACGACGCGTGAGGTCGTGGGGCCCAAGTAGCTGCGGCGTCGCGATCGGGTGCCGCCGCATGTCCGCCTCCCGGAGCCCGGTACAATGGACAGGTGACGTTCAGAGGCCGTGTCTGGGCGACGTCGGAGGGGCTCCGTGGCAGTGAACGCGTGGACGGTGGCCGATGCGCACGCTCCGGAGGCGTTACGCGATGCCGAGGTGCGAGAGCTGCGCCAGATCTACGATGCCTCGAACTATGTCTTCCTCGCCGATCTCGCTCACCCCGACCATGGCGAGGGGTTGGGCGTCTACAAGCCGGCGCGCGGTGAGCGCCCGCTCCGCGACTTCCCCTACGGCACGCTCCACGATCGCGAGGTCGCGGCGTACGAGTTCGCCTGCCTCCTCGGCTGGGACTTAGTCCCGCCGACGGTCGAGCGCGACGGCCCGCAGGGCGTCGGTTCGATGCAGCTCTTCATCGACCACGACCCATCAGAGCACTACTTCAGCTTCCGCGAAGACGACGGCATGAAAGAGCAACTGATCCGCATCGCCGCCTTCGACCTGATCACGAACAACGCGGACCGCAAGGGCGGGGCCGTGGTGCGGGCCGCGGACGGACACCTCTGGGGCATCGACAACGCGCTCTGCTTCCACGAGCAGCAGAAGCTGCGGACCGTGATCTGGGACTTCGTCGGAGAGCCGCTGCCGCAGTCATACGTTTCCGACATTCAGCGCGTCCGCGAGTGCCTGGCGTCCGACGATGAATCGGCGGACCCGTTGCGCAGCCGCATCTCAGCGCCCGAGCTCGCGGCGCTGGTGCGGCGCTGCGACGAGCTGGCGAGCAACCCGGTGCTGCCGGAGATGTTCGCCTACCGTTGCGTGCCCTGGCCGCTCGTCTAGCGTCCGCGCAGCTTCCGACGTAGCCGCCGCCACCGACTGGGGCCGCGTATGCGCTGACTCAACGTCTCGACTGCCGCCAGCTCGCCGATCAGCAGCGGACGTCGCCAGTCGCGCAGCGTTGGCTCGCGGTCTTCGCGCACCTTCGACGGTGCCTCGAAGCGCTCGAACGGCACCCACGCCTTGCCGTCGCGCGTCCAGACCTCGCGCCCGGCCGCTCTCGCGAGGGTCACGCCGGCAGCGATATCCCACAGTCCCGGGCCCCAGAACGAGGCGGAGTTGAAGATACCCGCGGCCACGAAGGCACACTCGATGGCGGCCGAGCCCGTGATGCGGTTGTCCCACGACACCTGTCGCTTCGTGGAACCTCCCGGTGCCGCCGCCAATCGACGGCTGACGCCGCTCGCCGGGGGGCCGGGCGTGACCTCCTCGCCGTCGAAGTGGAGCGCCGAACCGCGGCGCGCGTGGTAGATGCCGTGGCGCAGCGCGTGGCTCGTCGAACACCAGATCGCGCCGACGACCGGCAGCCCGCGATGGAGCACGCCGATCGAGGAGGCGAAGAGCGGGAAGCCGTTCACGAAGTTGGTCGTGCCATCGACCGGATCGACGGCCCACACGAACTCGTCGTCGGGCGATGGGTGCGCGTCGACCTCCTCGCCGGCGATGCCGTGATCCGGGAAGCGCTCGGCCAGCCGCTCGCGCAGCAACCGTTCGACGTTGCGGTCGACCTGCGAGACCGGATCGGTGGGGGCGGAATCACCCTTCGCGTCGGACTTGTACTCGACGACGATCTCGGTGCTTAGCGCCTTCTGAATCTCCTCGCCGGCGAACCGGGCAAGGTCGACGGCGACGCTCTCGATCTCGCGCAGCAGCGAGTCGTCGGGCAGCGGCGATGCAGGTTCGGGAGGCGTAGCTGTCACGCTGCTCTGCTTCTCGTCGGGTGCAGTCTCATCGCAAGAGCTTATCGCGTACGGCGACGGCCGGGAGGTTGCGCGAATCGGGCCGCGCGATACGCTCTCGCAATTCGGAAGGCGGGTCAGTTGTCAGTTCCCCCTCGCGACCGGTGGATCGAAGGCATCGCCAGCCGTCCGCTCTTCGCCGCGCTCGGCATCACCGGTGATGACGTCGGCGAGGGGTATGCACGCTATCGCGTCTCCCCGGAGCGGGCGGGCGCAGCCGAGGACGGCACCGTCAGCACGCTCGCGATCACGACCACAGCCGATCAGGCCCTCGTCGCCGCCATCAGCACGCTGATCGTCGACGGCAAGGAGGCGATGAACGGCACAGCCGAGATGAGCATCACCTATCTGGCGCGGGCGACTGGTGCGGTGATCGTCGACAGCCACGTGCTCCACAAGGGCGAGCGCGTCTCTGTGATGACGGTCGAGGCGCGCGATGAGGCGGGTGCGATGGTAGCCACTGGCCGCGGCACGTACTCGATCCGACCGCTGCGACAGGATGCGCCATGACGGCCGGCACCGATCCTCAGGGCGACCTACCGCGATACGAGACGTTGGCGCGCCACTGGGAGGCGCGGCCCTATCTTGCCGAACTCAGCATCACGATCGCATCGCTCGACGAGGGCGAGGCACGGCTGACGATGCCGCGCAACGACGTCACCGTCGGAGGTATCCGCGATTCGATCAACGGCGGCGTCGTCGCCTCCTACGCGGAGCTCGCCGCCGAGATCGCGCTGAGCACGACGCTCGGCCCCGGCGAGGCGATCGAAGGTGCGGTCGACGTCGGTCTCTCCTACCTCACCTCGGCGCTCGGCGAGACGACGCTCGCGGTGGGGCGGGTGCTGCGCAAGGGTGGGCGCATCTGCGTGTGCGACGTCGAGGTGCTCGATGGCGTGAGCGGCGCGATCAACGCGAAGGCACGCGTCAGCTACGCGATCACGCGGCCGCAGCGCAGCAGCTAGCCAGGACGGCTCGCTAGCGCCCGGCGATCTGCGCGCCCAGAACGACCTCGAGGATCGTCGTTACCGGCGCGCTGCCGACGTAGATCACGAGCAGCGGCCCGCTGCGGTGGATGTGCGGTGGCGCGATCCAGTCGACGATCGTGGCGTTGTCTCCGCTGCGGAAGCTCGATCCGTCGGCGCTGATCCCTTTCGCGAACGTCGCGGCAACGGATCCGTCCTCGAACTCGTAGACCTGCACGCTCTCGCCCTCGATCACGAGCGTGCGTCCTGCAATCGGGATGAACGGCTGGTTGAGGGTGCCCTGCTCCTCGACGACCGCGCCGCGTGAGCGCAGCTCTTCGACGAACGCGTCGTAGGCCTTCGGACGCGGGTCGGGTTCGTCGGGGCAGCCGACGATCAGCGCGGCGAAGAGCAGTGCGAGGATCGCGAGCGAACGTCGGCTGGTCGTGGTCTTCACGCGCGCTGCTCCATCCCCCAGACTCGCAATGCGGACGCTAGGGTTATCGCATGTCGAATGATGGCTGGGAATACTCGGAAGAGGGCGACCTCGATCCCGACCTCACCGACGAGGCCGGGTACCGTGAATGGCAGCAGCCGGACCGGCGCTGGGCCGGCTCGCTCTTCCGCATCGTCACGACGCTGTTGCTGATCGCGTTGATCGGCAGCGTGCTGGTGAGCGTGCTCAGCGGCCGGCGCTCGTCGTCGCCGCCGGAGCAGGTTCCGAATCCAGGCGGTAGACTGACGCGGCCCGCGCCCACAGCGTTCCCTGAGCTGCGGCCGGGGCAAGCGGAGGAACTAATGGCCGATTACAACAAACCGCTCCCGCAGGCGACGCCGGAGACGCAGGAATTCTGGGACGGGCTGAAGCGCGCGGAGTTGCGCATCCAGCAGTGCCAGGACTGCCAGCAGCACTACTTCTACCCGCGGCCGTTCTGCCCGCACTGCCATTCGACGAACGTCGAGTGGGTGACCGCGTCCGGCAAGGGCACGCTCGAGACTTTCGTGATCAACCATCGCGCGATGGGCGGGTTCGCCGACGAGGTGCCGTACGTGATCGCCGTCGTCACGCTTGAGGAGGGGCCGCGCATGATGACGAACCTCGTCAACATCGAGGCCGATCCCGAGCACGTGGCAGCGGACATGGCCGTCGAGATCGTCTACGACGCTGTCACTGACGAGGTCACGCTGCCCAAGTTCCAGCCCGCCAGCTAACGCGCAGCCGAGGAAGACGTACCAATGCCCGATTCACGTTCGATCAGCCACAAGGTCGCCATCGTTGGCGCCGCCGAGACGGAGGAGCTGGGCCAGCTCCCCGACCGCTCGATGCTCCAGTTGCACGCGGAGTCCGCGCTGCGCGCCGTCGCCGATGCCGGGCTCTCGATGTCCGACATCGATGGCGTCGCGACCGCCGGGGCGTCCCCGGCCGCACTCACCGAATACCTCGGGATCGCCCCTCGCTGGGCCGACGGCACGTCGGTTGGCGGCGGGTCGTTCCTGATGCACGTCGGCCATGCCGCCGCGGCGATCGCCGCCGGGTACTGCGACACAGTGCTGATCACCCACGGCGAATCCGGCCGCTCACGCGTCGGTGTTGGCGGTCCGGCGCGCGGTCCGGCGACGCCCAGCGGGCAGTTCGAGGCCCCGTATGGCGTCTTCGGTCCGCCGACGATGTTCTCGATCCCCGTCGTGCGCCACATGACGGACTACGGCACAACGCACGAGCAACTCGCGGCCGTCTCCGTCGCAACGCGGCAGTGGGCGTCGAAGAACCCGCGCGCGGCGATGCAGGACCCGATCACGATCGACGACGTGCTGAACTCACGCATGATCTGCTACCCGTTCCACCTGCTGAACTGCTGCCTTGTCACGGACGGCGGCGGCGCGCTGGTGCTGGTCAGCGAGGAGCGCGCGAACGATTTCCCGAAGAAGCCCGTCTGGTTGCTCGGTCGCGGCGAGTCGGTGCAGCACACGAACGTCTCGATGATGCGCGACTTCTCGTTCTGGGATCACGGCGCGCTCTCCGGCCAGGAGGCGTTTCGCATGGCCGACGTCGATCAGTCCGCGATCGACCACGCGATGTTCTACGACGCGTTCTCCCACACCCCGATGTACGCGCTTGAGGCGCTCGGCTTCGTCGATCGCGGCGAGAGCGGGCCGTGGTTCGAGGAGATGCGCGGCGCGCCCGGCGGTGAGCTGCCGATGAACACGAATGGCGGCGGCCTCTCCTACACGCACACCGGCATGTACGGCATGTTTGCGATCCAGGAAGCGGTGGCCCAGCTTCGGCTGGAGGCGGACGGGCGGCAGGTCGACGACATTGAGACCAGCGTTGTACACGCGCCCGGCGGCATGTTCTCCGCGGCGGCCACGCTGATTCTCGGGAACCAGTAGCCGCGGTGCCCGAACGCGAATCGCTGGACCTCTTCGACGCCCTGCACTCGACGCGCGCGATGCGCTATCTCAAGCCCGACCCGATCGACGACGAGGTGCTATGGGAGATCCTCGATGCCGCGATCCGCGGGCCGACGGGCGGCAACCAGCAGGGGTGGAGCTGGATCGTCGTTCGCGACGCCGAGGTGAAGCGACAGATTGCCGCGTGGTACCTCGAAGGCTGGGAACGCTCTTACGGTCAGCGTCGAGAAGCGATCCTCGCCGACGAATCCGAGGCGGGGCTGGGGAAGGTGAACTTCCTCTCCGCCGAGCACCTGGCGAACAACCTTGCTGATGCGCCGGTCTGGGTCTTCCCCGTGGCGCACGGCGGCGGGCGAGCCGGCTCATCGATCTATGGCGCGGTGCAGAACCTGATGCTGGCCGCACGCGCGTACGGCATCGGTTCGACACTGACCTCGCTGTATCAAGGACACGAGGACGACGTACGTGAGCTACTGGGACTGCCCGAGGGCGCGCAGACGATGGCGCTGATCCCGCTTGGCTACCCCGCGCGCGGCAAGTTTTCACAGCCGAAGCGCCACCCCGTCGATGAGGTCACGCACTGGGAACGCTACGGCGAGACGCGGGCGCGCTAGCGACCTCAGATCAGGCTAGAGGAGCTACGCCTGTGCAGGCGCGAGGCAGGTGACGTGGCCGCAGGTGCAGGATCCCGCACCGAGCGAGCAGTCGCAGGCCGGGCCACACTCACCGCCGCCACGGATGCGACGCATTACCGTCGTCACCGCGCCGGCCAGTAAGGCGAGGAACATCAGGCGACGAATGAAGCGCATCGTTTCGTCCTTTCGAGGATCGTGAAGCGACCGTGCGGCGCGGATGGCGACCACCGCCAGTATAGCGTGCGCCCGAACCAGCGATGCATGGGGTGACTACCGTCACCAGCCCCAACCACGAGACCGCACCCGAGGCAGCGGTACTAGGCGCCGGCGACCTCACTGGCCGGCTCGCCGCTCGGCGTCGCGGCCTCATCGAGTGAGAACTGCTCGCGGTAGAGCGAGGCGTAGAGGCCATCGAGCGCCATCAACTGATCGTGGCGCCCCCGTTCGACGATGCGACCCTCGCTGAGCGTGAAGATCACGTCTGCCTTCAGCACGGTCGAGAGGCGGTGGGCGTTCACCACGGTCGTGCGGCCCTCGGCGAGCCGCTCCGTCGCCTCACGGATCTCGCGCTCGCGCTTCGAGTCGAGCGATGAGGTCGCCTCGTCGAGGATCAGCACCGGCGGGTCCTTGAGGATCGCGCGCGCCAGCGCGACACGCTGCTTCTCGCCGCCCGAGAGCCGGTAGCCGCGCTCGCCCACGACGGTGTCGAGGCCGTCCGCGAGACGATCGATCATCTCGTCGAGCCCTGCCGTCGAGGCGGCGGCGCGCACGTCCTCGTCTGGCGCGTCGAGGCGGCCATATCGGATGTTCTCGCCCAACGTCGTATGGAAGAGATAGGTGTCCTGCATCACGACGCCCATGGCACTGGAGACGGAGTCGAGTGTGAGGTCGCGCAGGTCGTGGTCGTCGAGCGTGACGCGGCCCTGCTGGGGGTCGTAGAAGCGCTGCAGCAGGTACGTGACGGTCGTCTTGCCCGCGCCCGACGGCCCGACGAACGCCGCCATCTGCCCCGGCTCGACGTCGAACGTGACGCCGTCGATCGCATCGGGGGTCTCGACGCCGGTGGCGTACGCGAACGTCACGTCGTCGAAGTGCAGGTGGCCGGCGGGGTGGGGGAGGGCGACTGCGTTCGGTCGCTCATCGACCTCAACGCGCAGGTCGAGGTACTCGAAAATGCGCTCGAAGAGTGCCAGCGACGACATCATCGTCGTGTTGATGCGGGCGATGCCCTGGAACGGCGCGAAGACGCGCTGCGCCAGCACGGCGAAGGCGACGACCGTGCCGAGCGTGATCTCGTCGTCGACGACTGCGCGACCGCCGAACCAGTAGACGACGGCGACGGAGAGCGAGCCGAAGAGTCCGGTCGCCATGTTGAACCAGCGACCGGCCATCAGCCGTCGGATCGCCAGCGAGCGCAGCGACTCGTTGGAACGGGTAAAGCGCTCCGACTCGTACTCCTGCCGGCCGAAGGTCTTGACGAGCATCGCCCCGGAGACGGAGAGCGTCTCCTCAAGCTGAGCTGTCATCTCTGCGGATTCCTCCTGGTATTCGCGCTGCAGGCGACGCATGGAGAGGCCGACGCGAATCGTGGGGAAGACCCAGAGCGGCAGCACAACGATCGTGAGCAGGGCCAACCGCCACTCGAGCGTGAACATCAGGGCCACGGCGATGCCCAGCGTGAGGATGTTGGTCAGGAACTCGGTGAAGGTGCCGGTGACGGCCTGCTGCACCGCGTTCACGTCGGTCGAGATGCGCGAGAGGATCTCGCCCGTGCGTGTCGTCGTGTAGAAGCGCACCGAGAGACGCTGCAGGTGGTCGTGCAGCTGTCGACGCAGGTCGACCATGATGCCCTGGCCGATCACCTGGTTGATGTATGCCTGCAGCACGCCGAGCAGCGCGGAGACGATGTACATGGTCGCGATCACCGCGAAAAGCGTTGTGATGCGCCCCGGGTCACCGCTTCCCGGCACCGCCTCATCGACGATCTGCGCGATCAGCAGCGCCGGCAGCAGGTTGAGCGCCGAGGTGATGAAGATCAGCCCGACGAGGCCGACGAAGTAGCTTCGGTAGGGCTGGATCAGGCCCGCCGCGCGCCCGAGGATGTCACGCTTGGAACCGGATGGTCTTGATTGTGGAAGGTGACGCCCACGCATCCGCGGCTACGCCGTTGTCTCGATAGTGCGGTCTGCGATATGGCTGGTCATGCGCTCTGCTACTCGATTTCGGTCGCCGTCGGATGCGCGACGTACCACATCGATAGTAGCGCTACCGGGCGGCGGGCATCAGTCGTCGGGCAAGACGGCCTGCTAGGCGGCTTGCAGCTCGTCCGGTGTGTTCAGTCCGCCGACGAGCTGAACGAACGTGCGCAGCAGCGAGGAATCGAGTCCGCCACCGCGTTCCCCGGACATCTCCGTCAGCGCATCGAAGGGATCGACGCGCGCCTGGAAGGCACGGTCCACGGTCATCGCGCTGAAGATGTCGGCGATCGCCACGTAGCGCGCTTCGATCGGGATGTCGTCTCCGCGCAGCATGTCGGGGTAGCCGCTGCCATCGGCGCGTTCATGATGCGAGATAGTGGCCCGCAGCGCAGAGGGGATCACGATCCCCGACCGGTGCATCACCTCGGCTGATCGCAGCGTGTGTTGCCGCATCAGGCGCCACTCGTCGGGATTGAGCGGGCCATCGCGCATCAAGATCTCCGCCGGCATCGTCAGCTTAGAGACATCGGCGAAGAGCGCGCCGATCGCGATTGCGGTCATCCCTCCGGCGCCGAAGCGCTGATCGGTGCTGGCGAGCGCCGTCGCGGTCAGTGCCGTCTCGACGGCGTGTGTCACGGTCGTGTACGGCGCCGTGAAGAAGATATCGAGGTACGGGAACGTCCCAGCCGTGGCGGCCTGGAAGCGGACCGCCTCCTGGATCACGTTCAAGAGATGCCCGGTCGGGATGCGCTCGTTGACCTGCTGAAAGGCGGCCGCCGTCTCGTACAGCATGGCGCGGTGAATCGCCCAGCTGCGGTCGATCTGGGGGATATCGTGATTGCTGACAATCGCCCTCAACTGTCGCCGCAGCAGCTCGCGTAGCGTCGGAAGGTCTCGCGGCGAGATGTAGAGTTCGGCCGTCTCGGAGCCGACGTCGGATGGCTCGATGATCGCCTCTCCATCAGCGTCGAAGACCATGAATGGGAGCGGGCTGAAGGTGGCAAGGATCGATACGGGGGCGGGGACCCGTGTGACAGCGCTTCTGGAGTCACCCGCTGCGGTAGGCATGATGTCTCTCCGCCGATCCGAATACTTCGTCCGGATCATCGGCAGCTCGCGTCCTCCCGCGTAGGGCCAGGGCGCATTCCGCTTGAGTCTGTCACTCGCGAGTACCCGCGCTACACTGGTGCCTCGCAGCCTCGGCGAGTCCGCGCGCTGCCGGATCAGGGGGGTTCCATGCGTGCTGCCGTGCTCAACGAGGCTCGATCGCCACTGACGATCGACGATCTGACGATCGATGACCCGGGGGCCGGCGAGGCACTGGTTCGTGTGGTCGCAGCCGGCGTCTGCCACTCCGATCTCCACTTCATCGAGGGAACCTATCCCGCTCGCATGCCAACGGTGCTCGGTCACGAGGTCGCCGGGGTTGTCGAGGCCGTCGGCGCGGGCGTCACGAACGTCGTTGCTGGCGATCGGGTGGTGCTGGGCTTCGTCCAGCCGTGCGGGCACTGTGAGTATTGCGATGCCGGGCGCGGCAACCTCTGCTCATCGGGCGGCAGCGCACGCGATGCACGCAACAACCCGGCGCTGAAGCGCGGCGACGACGCGGTGACCGCGATGACGAACGTCGGCGGGTTCGCTGAGCAGTCGCTGACGCCGGCCTCGGGGCTGGTGAAGATCCCGGATGACGTGCCACTCGATGTAGCGGCGCTCGTCGGCTGCTCCGTGATGACGGGGTATGGCGCGGTCGTGAACACGGCGGGCGTCGAGCCCGGCTCGACCGTGGCCGTGATCGGCACCGGCGGCGTGGGCCTGAACATCATCCAGGCGGCACGACTGGCAGGGGCGCGCCAGATCGTGGCCGTCGACATCGCCGAGCACAAGTTGCAGTTCGCTCGCGAATTCGGCGCGACCGATGGCGTTGATGCCACGTCGGGCGACGCGGTGGAGCAGGTGAAGGCGCTCACCGGCGGCGGCGTCGACTATGCATTCGAGGCGATCGGGCTGAAGCAGACGTCGGAGCAGGCGTACGGCATGGCTCGTCGCGGCGGGACCGCGGTGATCGTCGGCATGGTGCCGCCGACGGACAAGATCGAGGTCTCCGGAATGATCTGGCTGGAGGAGAAGACGTTGAAGGGCAGCTTCTACGGCTCTGGCCGCTTTCACACCGACATGCCGCGCATCTTTGAGCTGTATCTCGCGGGCAAGCTCGATGTCGAGGGGCTGATGACGAAGCGCTACCCACTCGACGAGATCAACGAGGCGTTCGATGCGCTGCGCAGCAACGAGGTTGCGCGATCCATACTGGAGATCGGCTCGGAGTAGCCCCACCGAGCCGCGAGAGAGCCGAGGTACACCATGTCCCGAGTGATGCTGCTGATTCCCAGCACGACCTACCGCGCCCCCGACTTCATTGAGGCGGCGCAGCATCTCGATGTGGAGATCGTGGTCGGGTCAGACCGGGGTTCACCGCTCCAGGATCTGAGCGAGGGACGCTCCCTCGTCGTGAACCTGATGGAGCCGGAGGCCGGGGCCCGTCAGATCGAAGCGTTCGCGCTGCTCAATCCGATCGACACGATCGTGGCGGTCGATGATGCCGGCGCGCTGGTGGCCGCCGCCGCGTCCGAGCTGCTCGGCATTGCCCACAACTCGTTCGATGCGGTCGAGGCGACGCGCAACAAGCACCTGCTGCGGCGTCGGCTGACGCAGGGCGAACTGCTCTCGCCCGACTACCGCGTTGTCCCCGTCGACTCGGACCCCGCGACGGTAGCCGCCGAGCTCGCCGCGCAGGATGGCTTTCCCTGCGTCGTGAAGCCGCTCTCGCTCACGGGCAGCCGCGGTGTGATGCGCGCGAACGACGCTGCGGGTTTCGTCGCGGCGTTCGAGCGGCTGCGCGGCATCCTCAGCGATCCGGACGTGGCCGAGGACTGCGGCGACACCGCTGGCGAGGTGCTGATCGAGGGGTACATTCCCGGCGTTGAGGTCTCGATGGAGGGGCTGCTTGAGGGCGGCGAACTGCACGTGCTCGCGCTCTTCGACAAGCCGGACCCGCTGGAAGGGCCGCTCTTCGAGGAGACGATCTACGTCACGCCCTCGCGGCTGTCACCGCAGGTGCAGGACGAGATCTCCGAGGTCGTGGAGCGGGCCGCGCGCGCGATCGGACTCGATGACGGGCCGATCCACGCGGAGCTGCGCGTCAACGACGACGGCGTCTGGCCGATCGACATCGCGGCGCGCTCGATCGGCGGGCTCTGCTCGCGCACGCTCAGCTTTGTCTCAGGTTCGCTGGAAGATCTGATTCTGCGTCACGCGACCGGCGCCGGCATCCCCTCATACGAGCGCACCGGGGCCGCATCCGGCGTGATGATGATCCCGATCCCGGTTGGCGGCACGCTTGACGAGGTGAGCGGTATCGAAGAGGCGGAGGCCGTCTCCGGCGTCAGCGAGGTCGAGATCTCGATCCGGCCCGGTCAGCGCGTCGTGCCGCTGCCGGAGGGGGACGAATACCTCGGCTTCATCTTCGCGCAGGGACCGTCTCCGGACGTCGTCGAGGCCGCGCTGCGGGACGCGCACGCGGCGCTCCGCTTCAGCATCAGCTAGGCTGCCCCGCGCTGCGCGTTCTGCTACCGCGCTAGGCGGCCTGCGCCTTAGCCAGAAGCTTGCCCACGGTGTCGAGTACGCGGTCGCTCTTGTACGGCTTGCTCACGTAGTCCATCGCCCGGCGCTCATCGCTTGCAACACGGTCGTCTCGTCACGCTCGCCTGTGACCATCGCGATCGTCGCTGAGTGATCAATCAGCATGATCTTGGTTACCGCCTCGATGCCGTCCATGACCGGCATGTTGATATCCAGCAGCGCACAGTCGGGCTGGTGCTCACGGAAGAGGTAGGCGGCGTCGAGACCGTCGCCGCCCTCGATCACGTCGTGGCCCGCGTCCTCAAGGATGCGTTTGAGTCCCCGTCGCATCGCCACGGAGTCGTCACAGATTAGGATCTTCGCCATTGGTGCCCTGCTGCCGCGTCCGTGGGACTCGCAGCTTGATTGTCGGCACTACCGTCGCCGGACAACAGATGCAGGACACGGCCGTCAGACTCGACGCCCGCCGAAGCCAGCGACCGTCGCGTGACGATACGCGGCGCGGACTAGCGTCCGGTCCAGTTCGGGTCGCGACTCTCAGCGAAGGAGCGCATCCCCTCGCCCGCGTCTTCCGATTGCTGAACGCGGGTGCCGGCCCACGCCTCATTCTGTAGCTGGTCGTCGAGGTTGCGACGCGTCACGTCGTTGACGAGTCGCTTCGTCATCTCGATCGCCATCGTGGGACCGCCGGCCAGCCGCTTCGCGAGATCCATCGCCGACGGGAGCAGTTCGTCGGGTGCGACGACGCGGTTGACGAGCCCCCAGTGATCGGCCGTCTCGGCGTCGACCTCGTCGCCGGTCATCATCATCTCAATCGCCCGCCCGCGCCCGATCAACTGCGGCAGGTGCCAGCTCGTCCCGGTATCGGGGACGAGGCCGCGACGGATGAAGACCGAGATGAAGCGCGCCTCGGTCGACGCGATGCGGATGTCGGCGGCGAGTGCGAGCGAGAGCCCGGCGCCAGCGGAGACGCCATTGACGGCGGCGATCATCGGCTTCGGGTAGCGGCCGAGCGCGGAGTAGAGCACGCCCCAGTGCCCGATCGGCCCCTGCAGCATCCGACGATAGCCGTCCCGTTCGTCGAGATCGCTGTCCGACTCGCGCTCCTGAACGGATGCAAGCACATCGGCACCCGCGCAGAAGCCGCGTCCCGCACCGGTGATCACGAGCGCCCGCACTTCGTCGTCGGCCGCGGTGGTTTCGACGACATTGAGCAGCTCGTGGACGAGGCTCGGGCTGATCGCATTCAGCCGTTCCGGCCGGTTCAGCGTGACCAGCGCGACGCTGTCGTCGGTTTCGAGGGTCAGGTTTTCGTAGTCCATGCGCGTTCCCATCTCCCGTCGGTCATGCGCCCGACGTGCCGGCAGTATTACCGACAGCGGTCGGGCGATGCCAGTCGAGGTCGACCGCGTGAGGCCTGCGCCAGCCTCCATGCCGTCTGGGCGGGTCGCGACGCAGGACGTTCGCCTCTTGGAGCGATCCGGCTCGGCGCTATTGTTCGCAGCGGAGGGCACGGCAATGTGGTTCAGCATGATCCCGCTGGTCGCGATACTGATTGGCGCCCTGGCGGTGGTTGCAGGACGACGGATGCAGACTCGACCAGTTCGAAGTACCCCGGCCGGAGACGCGAGCTTCTTGAGAACACCCCGCGGCCGCCTGCTCGTATTCGTGCCATTCACACTTCTGCTGGTGGCACTGTGGCTGGCATTCGACCTGTCCGTGGCCATCCTGCCCGCAGTCATTCTTCCGATCTGGGTCTCACAGTTCGCCGATCAGAAGGAACTCTCGGCAACCGATCAGAAGCGGATGGGGCGCGCCCTGTTCGCGCTCGGCGCGCTGTTTCTCTCGCTGGTGATCATCGGCGTGGTCGTGTTCTCCAGTCGCTAGCGCCTGCGGAGTCTTGGACGCGCGCCTGCGCCGGAATCCGAGCTCGCAGCCACCAATGCCTCGTCGTCGAGTAGAATCCGCCCGACGTCCAACACAGATGGGGTGACGCACGATGACGACCTACTCGGAGACCGTCGAAGAGGTGTCCGGACCGCTGAAGTCCGTGATGCTCGTCGTCTTCGCGGCTGTGGCTGCCATGGGCGTGCTGATGCTCTTCTCGATGGTTCAGAACCTGCGTGATGACGACGTGAGCCGCGGGCTGACCCGGGGGGCGATCGGTCTGACGTGGCTCGCCCTCGTCTGGTTCTTCTGGACGAGCAGCCTCAACGGCATGTCGCTCGATATCGCGGACGGATCGTTCCGCATCAACGGTGGGGGGATCTTCGGCGCCACCATTCGGCTCGATCAGATCGCGTCGGTGGTGCCCAGCGCGCCCTCGTCGCGGTCGTGGCTTGCGACGCGATTCGGGCTGCGAACGCACGTCGCTGATGGCGTGGAGGGCGGCGTCGAGATCGAGACGACGCGGGGCAGGACGTACTACGTCTCGTCGCGCACGCCCGACGACCTGCTGCGTGCACTGACCCCCGCGAGGTCGACGGACGCGCCGTCGACGTAGCCCGCGGAGCCTCGCTACACGCTGACGTGGTCGAGAGGAGCCAACTGCTCCTCGGTCGGTTCCGCTCAGCAGAACCAGTCTTCGGTCAGGCGCGGCGCGGGAGCCGCTGGCTGATCCGCCACCATCACCGATTCGTCGCCACGTCCGAGGGCGGCGAGCGCCGCGCGCTTCACGCGGGTGAATGTCTCGATGTCATGCCCGCGGTGAACGGCCAGCGTCTCGTCATGCCCGCAGAGTGACGGCGCCTCTTCGACGATCGCCGCCAGTTCGGTCTGTAGCGCGTCGATGCGTGTGTCCGGGTTCGTCCAGCCGTAGCTGAGGCCGCGGTCGTCGTAGGCGCCGAGCAGGCCCTGCTCTTCGAGCAGCGGCACGAGCGGCGAGCCCGGCGGGAGCAGCAGGCGCAGCGCGTACTGCACCGACTGCGTGTGAGCGATGAGGCCACGCCGCTCGATGAAGTCGAGCATTTCGACGTAGTCCTCGACGCTGCCCCACGGCGTGAACGCCACCCACGTCGGGCGCAGCGTCAACCCCTCGCTGGTGGCGAGGTCGAGCGCCGTGACCATGTCCGGAGGCGAGTGGCCCTTGTCGAGGTAGCCGAGCACGTCGTCGTTGCAGGATTCGAAGGCGGTGGTGATGAAGAGGCACCCCGCCTCGCGCAGCCGGGGCAGCACGTCGGCGTGCTCGATCAGGTGCTCCACCTTCACCGTGACGTCGAAGCTGACGTCCGGATGGCGCTGCGCCATCTCTTCGACGATGCCCATCGAGTGCGGTGCGGCGTTGAGGAAGTCCGGGTCACCGAACGTGATGTGCCCCGCGCCGAGCGCGACGAGTTGATCGATGTCCGCGAGTACCGATTCCGGCTGGATCAGCCTCAGTCGTCCGCCGTAGACCGGCGTGATCGGGCAGTGGCGGCAGGTGTGGGCGCAGCCGCGTGTCGTCTCCACGTAGCCCGCGAGCCGCGTGCCATCGGCGGTCTGCACGCTGGCGTACGAGGAGAGCGGCTGTAGCCCGCTGCGGTCGGGCGTCGGGTATTGCTGGCGCTCGAAGCGGAGGTCCGCGCCGCCGATCGTGAGCGTCCCGGCGTCGCTGGTGGCGTCGGTCCCGCGCTCGATGCTCGCGCCGAGCGCATCGGCAAGATCGCAGAGCGCCGGTTCGTATTCGCCGCCGAGCACGGAGTCCGCGAGGCCATCCCGCAGCAGCGTCTCGGTGAGCGGGGCGGCGTAGAGCCCGTAGAAGGCGATGTGTGCGGCCGGGTTGAGCCGTCGGATGCGGCGCGCGAGCGAGATGGCGAGCCGGGCGGCCGTGTGCATTGGGATCGAGATGCCGACGAGGGGCGCCGACTCGAACAGGGCAGCAGATGGCGACTCGACCGCGAGGTCGAAGCAGTCGACGTTGTGGCCTCGCGCGCGGAGCGCGGCAGCGGGCGCGGCCAGTCCAAGCGGCTGGTGCCCCATCTCATACGTCGAGACGAGCAGTACCTGCATCGGCCGCTACAGCGCTGCGATACGGCGGAGCGCGATCGGGGTGGCGCTACTTCTTCGAGGGCTTGTAGTAGGGGTTGTCGCCGGAATTGTGATCCGTCTGGTCGATCACCTCGGTGATCTCCGGGACGTGCTCCTTGATCGCGACCTCGATGCCCTGCTTGAGCGTGACATCGACCATGCCGCAGCCGACACAGCCGCCGCCGAGCTCGATGAAGGCGGTCGGTACTTCCACGGCCATCAGGGTCACGGAACCGCCGTGGGAGGCGATCTGCGGGTTGAGCTGCGTGTCGAACAACTCCTGGAGGCGTTGAGCGACATCATCCTTCCAGAGCGGGTTCGGATTCTCAAACTGCAGCATTCCGCCGCCGCTTGCGGCGTCGTACCCGATGGAAACGCCGTTCAGGTACTCGACGTTGCGGCCCTCTACGTAGAATGTGATGCCACTGGCGTCGACGATGGTGTCACCGACAGGCTCGTCGCCGACGTCGATCAGTGCGAGTGAGTGCTGGAAACCCTGCGGGCCACGGCCGGCGATGGCCAGCCGAATGCCGGCGACCGGGCTCTCGTAGCCTTCGATCACGGACTTGAGACGGGCGGCAGCGTCATCGCTGATCGTCAGTTCGGCTGAACCAGGGTCGCTCATGTGGGTCTCCGCAAGATATGAGTGGATGAAGTGAGATTTCGATCGCGCAAGCAACAGGATAATCGATTCACTGGCTGCGCGCTGCCGGCGACGAGAGGGCGATCTGATGATTGCCGGACTGGATTGAACTGCTCAGGTGTTTATTCAAGTGCGCGTTTGATGTACAGTTTCCGGGCTGTCCTTCGATGAGGGGCGCGGCGGGGTGGTGCGTGGAGCGGGTAGTGCCGCATGCCCTGCGGGTGGGAGGGCTGTTCATCCTGCTCGTGGTCGTGTCTCTCCCCGGGACGACGAGCGCGGCCCCCGTCTCCACCACCGAGACTACCCTCCAGCCCGCCTCCCAGCCGGTCGACGTCCCGCCGGTCGCCCCCGAGCAGGCCGCCCCCGAGCAGAGCGTCCAGCTGATCCGTGAGTCGACGTCGGACGGTCCCTCCGAGCTGCTGGCCGAGCGCGTATTACCGCCCCCGCCGTCCGTCTACGGCGATGCGCAGGTGGTCGCCTTCTACGGCTATCCGAACAACCCGAGGATGGGCGCGCTGGGCGCCTATCGCACGATCGACGCCGCAGCGGAGGCCGTCACGGTGGTCGCGAGCGAGTACGACGCGCTGAACGGCGGTCGCGACGTGATCCCGGCGCTGCACCTGATCGTCGCCGTCGCGCAGCCGCGACCGGAGGACGACGGCACGTACCTCGAACGCATGAGCCGCGCGAACATCGAGCAGTACGTCACGATCACGAGGCAGCGGGGGATGCTGCTGATCCTCGATCTGCAGATCGGCTGGGGCGACCCACTGAGGGAGACACAGCGGATCGGCTGGGCGCTGGAGAAGCCGTGGGTACACCTCGCGCTCGACCCCGAGTGGGCGACCCGCCGTGCCGGGGTCGCGCCCGGCGAGGTGATCGGATCGCTCGCAGCCGTCGATGTGAACGCGGTGCAGCAGTACCTCGCCGAGATCGTCTACGAGTACCGGCTACCGCCGAAGACGCTGGTGTTGCACCAGTTCCAGCGTCAGATGCTGCGCGACCCGGAGACCTACCTTGATTTCTCAGGCGTCGAACTGGTGATCGACATGGACGGCTTCGGCAGCGAGTACGCCAAGCTGACGAACTACGAGGTCTTCTCGCTGGCGGAATACGCCGAGCGCCCCGCGATCAAGCTCTTCTACGAGCAGGACACACCGACGATGTCGCCGCAGCGAATCCAGATCCTCGACGACCCGCCGGACCTGGTGATCTACCAGTAGCGGGTCGCCCGTGACTCGCCCGCGCTCCGCGGGAACGCTAGGCCGGCAGGTCCGTCATGCCTTCTTCGGTGGCGTTGACGAGGATCGCCATGTTCCCGGGCGGGTGCTCGTTGTCCTTCATCAGCTGGTGGCTGAGCCCGATCTCGTCGAACTGGAAGGTGCGTGAGAGCGCCGGGTCGATGCGCCCGGCGGCGACCATGTCGTTGAACTCGCGGCACTGCTCCGTGTTCGCGAAGTGCGAGCCCTGCAGCCGCTTCTGGCGCATCCAGAGGAAGCGCAGGTCCACGTCCGCGTTGTAGCCGGATGTGCCGGCGCAGACGACGACCATGCCTGCGTTGTCGACGAGGAATGTCGAGGTCGGGATCGTGGCCTCGCCCGGGTGCTCGAAGATGATCTTCGGTGCGCCGCGGCGTCCCAGCACCTCTGAGAACTTGTTGCGGAACGCGCCGGCGCCCTGCATCCACTCGCCAATCGCCTCGGCATCATCGATGTCCGGCAGGCGACCCCAGTGGTCGAATTCCTTGCGGTTGATCACGCCCTGCGCGCCCATCTGGAGGCAGAACTCGAACTTCGACTCATCCGAGACCACGGCGATCGGGATGCCTCCGGCCTCGCGCACGATCTGGATCGCCATCGATCCGAGCCCGCCGGTGCCGCCCCAGACGAGGACGGGGTCGCCCTCCTGCACCGTGTGCGGCTCCCAGCCGTGGAGCATGCGCCACGCGGTCGCGCCGGTGAGCATGTAGGCGGCGGCCGCCTCCCACGTCAGTTGCGGGGGCTTCGGGTGGAGCTGGTAGTGATCGACGAGCGTGAACTGTGCGAATGAGCCCCAGTTGGTCTCGTAGCCCCAGATCTGGTTGGAGAGCGAGGTGATCGGGTCAACGCCCGCCTTCACGTCCTCCGCCTCCTCGTCCCAGCGCCCGCAGGAGATGACCACCTGGTCGCCGATCTCGACGTTGGTGACCGCGTCACCCTTCGCCCAGACGATGCCGGAGGCGTCGGAGCCGCCGATGTGGAAGTCTTCTTCCGCACCCTTGCGCTGGCGCGCGTTGATTACGTTGACGGGGGCACCGAGCCCGGCCCACACGTTGTTGTAGTTCGTGCCGGCGGCCATCACGTAGACGAGGACCTCCTTCGGCCCGACGTCCGGCACGTCGATCTCTTCGATCTTGAAAGCGTCCTTCGGTTCGCCGAAGCGCTCCTCGCGGATCACGGATGCGTGCATGCGCTTCGGGACGAAGCCCAGTGGGGGCATCTCACCCAGCGCGTAGATCTCTTTTTCGTCGGCCATAACGTTCCCCGCTCATTTGCATCTGATCGAAACCGCTGCGCTCAGCGGCGCGCGTATGCTATCACCAAGCTGCGTAGACTCGACGGCTTTCCTCCACTGATCGACGAATTTGATTGGCCTCCGATGGCAGAACATGCGGCCCCGCGCGACCAGCGTCTACGCGTGATCGCGATCGCGGCGGTCGTGCATCGCGACCACGTGTTGCTGGCTGAGGGCTCCGATTCCGTCAAAGACGAGACCTTCTACCGCGCTCTCGGCGGTGAGGTCGAGTTCGGTGAGACGTCCAGCGACGCGGTGATCCGCGAGTTTCAGGAGGAGACCGGCCTCGAACTGACCGGTATCGAACCGCTCGGCGTCGTCGAGAACCTCTACATGTTTGAGGGCCAGCCCGGCCACGAGGTCGTCTTCGAGTTCGTCGCGCGCCTGCCCGAGGGCTCACCCGCCGACGACCTCGCGACGATCGAGGCTGACGAGGGCGGCTTCAAGTTCATCGCGAAGTGGCTGCCGCTCGCTGAGGTGCTCGGCGGGACGTACCGCGTCTACCCGGAAGACATGACGGAACGCATCGCGGACTGGATCAACCGGCAGTAGGCGCTAGTCGGCGACCACGTCGACCGCCGCGACCGCCTGCTCGATGCGCGACTGGATGCGCTCGATCTCATCCGGGCGCTCGATGCGCTGGCCGTTCTCGCGCAGCACGTAGAACGCATCCACGACCTCAGCGCCGATCGTGTCGACCTTCGCGAGGTGGATGTCGAGCGCCAACTCGTGCATCGTGCGGGTAAGCGCGTAAAGCAGCCCCAGCCGGTCGGAGGCGTGTACCTCCACGATCGAGTAGTGCTCCGAGTCATTGTTGTCGACCTGCACGGTCGTCGCCGTCTGCACACGGGGCACCGCGTGGTACGTCGCGCGTGTCGCGGCCAGCCGCTCGTCGACATCGAACTCGCCGCTGAGCGCCTGCGGGATCGCCGCGAGGATGCGCTGCCAGCGACGCTCGTCGATGCCACGCCCGAGCGCGTCGCCGACGTGCATCACATCGATCGCGGTGCCGTCGTCGCGGGTGTGGGCGACCCCGCCGAAGACGTTGGCGTTATGGGCGGCGAGCGTGCCGGCGAGCAGCGAGAGCGTTCCGGGGCGGTCCGGCGTCACGATCGTGATGCGGTCGATCGTGCCCAGCGAGTCGCGGCGCACGGCGGTACCACCGGCGGCCTCCGTGATCAGTGCGATGTGCTCGCCCACGGTCTCCGGCGGCGTGCTCAGTACGTAGCTCGGCGGCAGGTCGCGTAGGTGCTGCTCGACGCTCTCGCGGGAGAACGAGCCTGCGAGCGCGTCGACGACCGCCTCCAGGCGTAGGCGTGCGGCGGTGGCAGCCTCCGGCGCCTCGCCCGACAACACCTCAAGCACGCGCCCGTAGAGCGAGCGCATCAGTTGCGCCTTCCACGCACTCCAGACGTCCGGCCCGGTGGCGCGGGAGTCGGCGACGGCGACGAGGTAGAGCAGGTGCAGCGTATGGGCGTCACCGACGATCGATGCGGTCTCATCGATCACCCGCTGGTCGGCGATGTCGCGACGTGTCGCGACCGTCGGCAACAGCAGATGGTGCTCCGCAACGGCAGTGAGCCGGCGCGTCGTCTCCGCGTCGAGCCCGGCGCGCGAGCAGAAGCGCTCCGTGATGATCGCGCCCACCTCTGAGTGGTCGCCGTCGTGGCCCTTGCCGATGTCGTGGAGCAGTGCCGCAAGCAGTAGCTCGTCCTCGTTGGCGAGCGCCTCCGCGACGGCGTCGGTGGCGGTGCCTTCCTCGTCCGTCTGGCACGCGTACCGCGCCTCCTCGACCGCGCGCACGGTGTGCGTGTCGACCGGGTGCAGGTGGAACGGCGCGACGTGTGGCAGGTCGCGCAGCACGTCCCACTCAGGCAGCAGCCGCGTCAGCCACTCTGCCGGCGGCAGCGGGTCGAGCGAGGGCTGGTCATCAGCGCGCAGCACCGCGCGCAGTCGATCGAGGTCGCTGGCGTCGTCTGCGAGCGGCTCGGGCGTGGGCGCAACCTGCGAAGCGGAATCGTCTGAGGAGGGCTTGCCGCGTCGCCACCAGCGCCGCCCTGGAGCCGTCTCGACACGAAGCCGACGGACCGCCTCGGCGTCGATCGTCCGCATCGCGGCGAAGAGTTGAGGGGTCCACTCGGCGCGCGTTGTCTCGAGCCAGTCTGCGACGCCGTCGGCGAGGTCCTGCCGGTAGCGGTCGTTCGGTCGCTCCGTGAGCGTGTGTAGTGCGTTCCGCGTGGCGAGGATCACCTCTTGCGCCGCAGCGAGTTCCTCCGTGATCGGCGGCACCGGCAGGCCCTCGACGAGCGCATCGGCGGTGTCGATCCAGCGCATCGATTGGAGCTGACGCAGGCCGCCGCGCCCGGTCTTGATCTCCGGTTGCTGTAGCTGCCAGCGCTCGCGCGCGACAAGTTCGCGATGTTGCTCCGCCAGGTTCTCGCGCATCGCATCGCGTCGCTGCTTCGCGAACTGCGCGCGCTCGCGCTCGAAGGCGGCGAAGAGTTCCGCGTCGCCTGCGACCAGCCGGCCGTCGAGCAGCGCGGTCAGCGTCTCCACGTTCTCGCTCGCCTGCATCGTCTCGCTGACGGTGCGCACGGAGTGGCCGACCTTCAGCCCGGCGTCCCAGAGCGGGTAGAGCACCTGCTGCGTTGCGTCCGATGACGCATCTTCATCCTCGACGAGCAGCATCACGTCAACGTCGGAGTGGCGGCACTGCTCGCGTCTGCCGTAGCCGCCGACGGCGACGATCGCGATGCGCTGCAGGCCCTCGGCGAGCTGCGTGAGCCCGGCGTCGAGCGCGTCGGAGAGTTCGTGGCACGTCTCGAGTCCGGCACGCGAAGAGGCGCGTTCGGCCATGGCCGGGCGCGCCTCTAAGAATCGATCCAGTGCTGTCAGGTCGGGCATAGGCCCAGCCTACAGCGCGAATGCGATGGGATGCCTAGATGGCGTCCTCCCCGCGTTCGCCGGTGCGGATGCGGATCACATCCTCCAGCGCTACGACGGCGATCTTGCCGTCACCGATGGAGTCGGTTCGCGCCGTCTCCTCGATGGTGGAAATCACCGCCGGGGCGAGGGTGTCGTCGACCATCACCTCAAGGCGCACCTTTGGTACGAAGTCAACTTCGTATTCGGCACCTCGATAGGTCTCCGTGTGCCCCGACTGCCGGCCAAAGCCCTGGATGTTGCTGGCCGAGAGGCCACTCACCCCGGTTTCTTTCAGCGCGTCGCGGACCTCGTCCAGCTTGAATGGGTTGATGTACGCAATGATTAGTTTCATTCATCTACTCCGTGAACACCCACGCCTGCTCCTCGTGGAGCGCGAGGTCGAGGCCCTGTCGCTCCTCTTCCTCCGACGCGCGGATCCCGATCGTGCGATCAAGGATAACGGCCAGAGCGTAGGAGACGATGAACGAGTATGCGAACGCGACGACGATCGACGCGAGCTGACGTGCGAACTGCTCCGAGTTACCGAAGAACAGACCGTCCACGCCACCGATTGCCTCATCGGCGAACAGGCCGAGCAGCAATGCGCCGACGATGCCGCCCACGAGGTGAACCGCAACGACGTCGAGCGAGTCATCGAAGTTGAACTTGAACTTGAGCTGCAGCGCCCCGTAGCAGAGCACGCCGGCAGCAATGCCGATGACGAGCGCCCAGATCGGGCTGATGAACCCAGCCGCGGGTGTGACCGCGACGAGGCCTGCGACCGCGCCAGAGGCGAAGCCGAGGGTCGTGGGCTTCCCGCTCACGAAGTGCTCCATGATGATCCACGTCGTTGCCGCGACGCCCGCCGCCACCTGCGTGGTGACAAAGGCGTTCGCTGCCGCGCCGTTGGATGCCAGTGCCGAGCCGGAGTTGAATCCGAACCAGCCGAACCAGAGGATGCCGGCGCCGATCAGCGTCAGCGGCAATGCTCCGGGTCGGATCGGGCTCTGTCGCCAGCCGATGCGCCGGCCGAGTACGAGGATCAACGCAAGTGCCGCGGCTCCCGCGTTGATGTGCACGACCAGTCCGCCTGCGAAGTCGATCGCCTGGATCTCGGTGGCGATGAAGCCGCCGCCCCAGACCCAGTGGGCCATCGGTGCGTAAACGACGATCGACCAGATCGCGATGAACGCGACCCACGCGCCGAACTTCATTCGCTCGGCGACCGCTCCGGCGATCAGTGCTGGTGTGATGATGGCGAACATCATCTGAAACACCATGAACGCGTTATCCGGAACCGTCAGCCCGTGGACCGCGCTGCCGAGACCTAGCTTGTTGTCCGAGCTCAGCTCGCCGAGCGCGAACAGGTCGAGGTTGCCGACGATGCCCCAGCCCTCGACATCCCCGCTGAACGCCAGCGAGTAGCCGACCAGCATCCACGTGATGGTGATGACTCCCATCGCGGCGAAGTTCTTCATCAGCATCGCGAGCAGGTTCTTCCCGCGCACCATGCCGCCGTAGAACAGCGCCAGTCCGGGCGTCATGAAGAGCACCAGTGCCGAACTGGTGAGTATCCAGGCAGTGTCGCCTGTATCCATGTTGCCTCCCAATTGATCGAGGACGTTGTGTCTCCTCGATGATGTGAAGAAGGATGCTGCTGTGGTGTTTCCCGTGATTTACGCTCGTGTTTCCGATATGTTTCGTTTGTGACGGCGTGCCGGCCCAGCGCGGTCCAACGCTCGACGTTGGCGGCCCCTGTCGGCTATAAGCGTTCAGGACGTACAGTTCTGGACGCACACGCGAATCTCCCCAAGGTTCGGCGAGCACCCCGTGATTTCGACCGCCCTGCGCCCCCGACAGCTCTGCGCCCCCGACAGCTCTGTGACCCCGACAGTTCTATGACCTCGGTAGTTCTATGACCGCGGCAGCACGACCCTTCCTCAAGTGGGCTGGTGGCAAGACCCAGATGCTCGACGTGCTCGTCGCGCGTCAGCCGCAGACGCCCGCGGATGGCCGTGCGACGTACTTCGAGCCGTTCCTCGGGGGTGGCGCGCTCTTCTTTGGCCTGCAGCGCCCCGGAACCGCGATCCTCAGCGACCTCAACCCGGTGCTGATCGAGACGTTCGAGGTCGTCCGCGACCACGTCGATGACCTCGCCGGCAAGCTTGGCGCGCTCCAGGAGCGCTATCTCGCCTTCGACGATGAGCAGCGCGCCGAGCTGTACTACGCGGTGCGCGCGGAGCGGCCAGAGGAGCCGCTGGACATCGCGGCGCGCATGATCTTCCTGAACAAGACTTGCTACAACGGCCTCTACCGCGTGAACCGTAAAGGCGAGTTCAACGTGCCGCACGGCCGCTACAAGAACCCACGCATCCAGGATTGTGAGACGTTGCTCGCCGCCTCGAAGGCGCTGGAGTCCGCGACGTTGCAGCAGGCCGACTTTGAGCAGGCGTGCGAGTCAGCACAGGCGGGCGACTTCGTCTACTTCGATCCGCCGTTCCACCCGCTCTCGGAGACGTCCAGCTTCACGTCGTACACGGCGGACGACTTTGGTCGTGAGGATCAGGTGCGGCTGAAGGAACTCTGCGACCGGCTCTCAGAGCGCGGCGTCCATGTGATGATTTCGAACTCGCCGCATGAGTTCATCAAGGGGCTTTACCAGGGCAGCCGCCACTTCGTCGACTACCGGCTTGAGGAATTGCCCGCGCGTCGCATGATCAACTCACGCGGTGACCGGCGCGTCGGCATCACAGAGCTGGTGATCACGAACTACGAGGTGACGGAGCGCGCCTCAGAGGACGAAGTAGAGACGTAGCCACGTCTCCAGGTCGGCCAGCTCCACGGCCTTCCCGCTCGCCATCAGAAACGCGCGCATGTTGTCGCTGAAGCCGGGGCCGGTGAAGCAGACGACGCCATCGATCGGCCACGCCGCGATGTCTTCGATCGTGGCCGGGATCTTCTCCTCGGCGGTGCCGGGCTTGCCCTGGTACTTGCACTCGATGCCCAGCGATCGCCGCTGCTCGCGGTCGGTCAGTACGAGGTCGATGCGCCGACGAGCGCCCCAGATGCGCCGGCCGACGTAGAGCTGCTGTCGTACCTCGAGGCCGAGCGACTCGCTCAGCTCGGCGCAGGCCTGCTCGAGTTCGCGGCCGCTCGACGGCTCCAGCAACGAGCCCTGCACGGCATCTTCTTTAGCCTTGTGCGGGCTCACAGCGTGGGCGCGACGACTTCGACGGAGGCCGCAGCCTCCACGAGCTGCTCCCACGTCGCGTCGTCGAGCGGCACGCCGTCCGCCTCGCGCGCGGCCTGCGTGCGTCGCTCCGGCTCGCCCGCGACGAGCACCTCGTCCACGCCGTCCTGATAGGGCGGGCGCTTCACCCAGTCGACGAGCACTCCGAACGAGGAGGTGAGCGCCTCGACCCCGCCGAACTGCTCCGGGTCGAGCGCCATCACGAAGATGCCGTTGCCGCCGCGCTCCGGGTCGGGGCGGCTGGTGCCGGCGGGGGAGAGCGCCCCGGCGAGTAGTTCGACGACCATCGAGAGGCCGAAGCCCTTGTGTCCGGCGGCACCGCCCAGCGGCAGGATCACACCCGGCGGCGGGCCGTAGAGCCCTTCGGGATTCGTCGTCGGCTTGCCGTCGGCGTCGAGCAGCCAGCCGTCGGGCACGGCCGCGCCCTTGTTGCGGGCGACGCGCATCTTGCCCTCGGCGGCCACGGAGGTCGCCATGTCGAGCACGAACGGCGGTGAGCCGTCCGATGTGGGGAAGGCGTACGCGATCGGGTTCGTCGAGAGCCGGCGCTCGCTGCCGCCGAAGGGCGCGACGAGGTGGCCGCCGCCGTGGTTGTTCACCGTCGCCATGCCGATCATCGATGCGGCGGCCGCCTGCTCCGCGTACGCACCGACGCGGCCGACGTGGTTCGACTGGTGCGCGACCACGATGCCGACGCCGGACTGCTGAGCCTTCATGACGGCCATCGCCATCGCCTCGCGGGCGACGATCTGGCCGAAGTTCCAGCCGCCGTCGATCAGCGCCGTGGTCTGAGATTCCTTTTCGATTGTGATCGCAGCGCCCGGGACCGTGAGGCCGTCCTTCACGGCCTGCAGGTACCAGATCACGCGCACCACGCCGTGCGAGTCGTGCCCCTTCAGATTCGCCTCGACGAGGTGCTCGGCGACTGCCTCGGCGTCGGCCTGCGACACGTCGGCGGCTACGAACGTCGCGGCGACGAAGTCGCGCAGGGCCTGTGGGGTGATCGTTGGCATCGCTAGGCCCCGGGGTCGATCGCGGTCGCGCCGGTTTGCTCGCGCACGTCGCGCAGATCGGAGGCCACGCGCTGCGCCAGGAACCCGCGGTCGCCACCCAGCGTGACCATCTGGAAGCCCATCTTCAGCCAGCGCGCGCTGTACTCCACGCTGCCGGTGTGGATGCCGGGCGCGACGTTGTGCTTCCTCGCCGCCTCGTAGATGCGCTCCACCGTCGCCACGTGCTCCGCGTTGCTGTTGTCGCCAGTCGGCTCCATCCCGATCGCGTAGGCGAGGTCGGAGGGTCCGATGTATGCCGCATCGACGCCCGGTGTCGACATGATCTCGTCCAGATTCTCCAGCGCCTCGGCGGTCTCGATCATCACGATGCAGGCGATCTCGTCGTTCGCGTCGCGCTGGTAGTCGCTGCCTGCGTACATCGTCGCGCGTGCCGGGCCGGAAGAGCGGCCGCCCTGCGGCGGGTAGCGGCAGGCCCAGACGGCGCGTTCGGCCTCCTCGCGGTTGTTCACGAGCGGCACGACGATCCCGTACGCACCGGCATCGAGGTACTTCATGATCATCATCGGATCATTCCAGCCGACGCGGACGAAGGGGATCGTCTCCGTCGTCGAGATCGCCTGCAACATGTGCACGGCATCGGGGTAGTCGATCAGGCCGTGCTGCGTGTCGACGCAGAGCCAGTCGAAGTCCTGATGCGCCATCGTCTCGGCGGCGAACGACGAGTTGATTGAGAGCCAGGCGCCGACGGTCTGGCCGCCGTCCCGCCATGCTCGCAGCACGTGATTTGGCCTCATGGTTCGCTCCTCTGCGTTCGCGTCTGGGTCTCTTGGCGCGTGGCTAAGTTGGCGCGTCGATGTTAGCGGGCGGGCAGTGGGGCGCGGGGCGTCACGCCCGGGTTCGCAACGGTCGCGACGGCGTCCGGCCAGCGATCGTTCATCAGCTCGGCGACGGTGTCTCCGATGCGCTGCTTCATCGTGTCGAAGGCGTAGTCCGAGAACGAGGCGGAGTGCGGGGCAAGGGTCACGTTGTCCATCGTCGTCAGCGGCGACTCCTGAGGCAGTGGCTCCTGCTCGAAGACATCGAGGCCCGCACCGGCGATCTCGCCGGCTTCGAGGGCCGCAACGAGCGCAGCCTCATCGACGACCGGGCCGCGCGAGGTGTTGATCAGATACGCTGAGGACTTCATCGTCGCGAACTGTTCGCTGCTCATCAGGTGCTGCGTGTCCGGCGTCAGCGGCGTGTGCAACGAGACGTAGTCGGAGCGTCGCAGCAGTGCATCGAGGGTCGCAACGCGCTCGACGCCGAGCGGGCCGAAGGCGTCATCGGAGGCGTACGGGTCGAACGCGATCACGTCGAGCCCCAGCGCCTGCGCCCGCGGCGCGAACGCCTGCGCGATGTTGCCGAACGCGACGAGCCCAAGCGTCTGACCGTGGATCGATTGCATTGGCGAGAGCGGCCCGGGACGCCAGCGCCCATCGCGCACGGCGCGGTCTAGGGCGGTGAGCTTCTTCGCGCTCGCGAGCAGCATCATCGTCGCGTGGTTCGCGACCTCCGGCTGACAGAAGTCCGGGTAGTGCGCGACCACGATGCCGTGGTCTGTGGCGGCGGGAATGTCGAGCGTGTCCAGGCCAACGCCGTAGCGGATCAGCAGCTTGCAGCGAGGCATCCCCTCGACCACGGCGCGCGTGATCGGTGCTGCGCCGACCAGCACCGCGTCAGCCTCGCGCAGGTTCTCGATCAGTTCGCCCTCGCTCGATGAGCGGGTGAGCGTGAGCGTCGCGCCCGCCGCCTCGATCGTTTCGCGTTCGATATCGAAGACGCCCGCCTCCGCGGCGTCGGCGTGTACGACTGAGAATGGCTGAGCAGAGGTGTCAGAGGTCATGGCCGGCAGCATCGGCCGCGCGGTCGGGCATGTCAACGCGGCCAGCCGCAGGCTCGCGCGGATCGCGGTTCCGACGTAATCTGCCGTCCTCCCCCGACGGAGTGAGCTTCGTGAGCTACTACGACATCATCGAATCGCCGCTCGGCCCGGTCTTCATCGGCGCGTCCGATGCTGGCATCCACCGGCTCGACTTCATCGACGCGAAGCTCGACCGCGATCGCGTGTCGCGCATCGCGGCGCTCGAAGCGGAGTCGGGCGAGTCAGCGGTGCAGGACGCAGGCGCGCTCGCCGCTGCCTCGGCGCAGCTCTGCGAATACTTCGACGGCAAACGCACCGCGTTCGACCTGACGTTGGCCGCGCGCGGTACCGACTTCCAGCGTCGCGTCTGGCGGGCGCTGCTCGATGTGCCGTACGGCGAGACCGCCTCGTACGGTGAAATCGCGGAGGCGGTGGGCAAGCCCACGGCCTCGCGGGCGGTCGGTGCGGCCAACGGATGCAACCCGATCTCGGTGATCGTGCCCTGTCACCGCATCGTCGGTTCGAAGGGCGCGCTGACCGGGTACGGCGGCGGGATCGAGCGCAAGAAGTGGCTGCTCAATCTCGAAGCGCAGGCGCTGCGCCCCGCCCACGTCGCTTGACCGTCGCCTGATCGACGGCGCGCCGGTTCGCTTGCGCTTCTGACGCCCGGCAGCGGACTATCCGTCCGCCGAATTGAGAATTGCTGTAGTGAGAGACGCGGAGGTGACGGATGTCACTCGATGGGAAAGTTGCGCTGGTCGCAGGCGCGAGCCGTGGCATCGGCGCCGACATTGCGAAATACCTCGGACAGGCTGGCGCGAAGGTCGGCGTCGCCGCGAGGACCGAGGAGCAGAAGGACAAGCGGCTGCCGGGCACGATTCACTCGGTGGCGCAGGAGATCACTGATGCCGGCGGTGACGCCGTCGCGGTCGTGCTCAACCTGCGCGACCCGGAGAGCATCAACGGCGCGGTCCAGAAGATGATCGACGAGTGGGGTCGCATCGACATCCTCGTCAACAACGCGGCGATCTTCGTTCCCGGCGAGATCGACACCGTGCAGGACCGGCACATCGATCTCAGCTTCACGATCAACCTCGTCGCGCCGATCCAGACGATCAAGGCGGCGATCCCGCACATGAAGGCGAACGGTGGTGGCCACATCGTCAACATCTCGTCGCGGGGCGCGATCTTCCCCGGCCCGGGACCGTACGACATGTCGAAGCGACCGGGTGGCGACATCTTCTACGGCGGCCAGAAGGCCGCGATCGAGCGCTTCTCGCAGGGCCAGGCGTGGCAGCTTCAGGACGACAAGATCGCGATGAACGTGCTCTCGCCTGAGGGCCGCATCAAAACGCCGGGCAACCTCTTCGCGGGGAACGACCCGGACAACCCGACGCTTGAGTTCGAGAGCGCCGACGCCATGGGCAAGGCGACGGTCTGGATCTGCGAGCAGGAGCCGCAGCAGTTCACCGGCAATATCCTCTACGACCAGGCGGTCTGCGACGAGAACGGGCTGTAGGGCTCCCGATGCTGAAACGACTCGACAACGTCGGCGTCGCGGTGACCGACATCCCGCGCGCTTATGAGTTCTACACGACCGTGCTCGGCATGGAGGCCGCGCCGCTTGCTGAAGGTGCGGGCGGCTTCTCGCCGAGCCTCGGCGATGTCGCGCTCTACGTATTCAAGACGGAAGCCACGGGCGACGTCGGTCGCGACGCGGCGATGTCGGACAACCCGGTGGGCATCGACCATCTCGCGTTTGAGGTCGACGACTACGAGGGGGCGCGGAGCGAACTGGAGTCGCGCGGAGTCACGTTTGTCCATGACTCCGTTGGTGACCCCGGTGGATTCCGGTATCGCGGCTTCCAGGATCCCGACGGGAACATGATCTACGTGATCCACAAGGGCGGGTGAACCGCGTCCGCATTCTGTTTCACGAGGAAGGGGCGGCCAGATGGCCGCCCCTTCCTCGTTGTCGCTGGTGACACGAGATACGCGATGTTTCACGAGGGCGCTGATTCGGCTACGATGCGCGCGCGGATTGGGGAAAACCAACATGGGACACCTGGACGGGAAAGTAGCAATCGTGACCGGCGGCGGTCGCGGCATCGGCCGTGGCATCGCGCTGCTGATGGGTAAAGAGGGCGCGAAGGTCGTGGTCAACGACTTCGGCGGCTCTGTCGACGGTCAGGGCACCGACGAATCACCGGCAGATGAGGTCGTGAAGGAGATCAAGGCAGGCGGTGGTGAAGCGCAGGCGAACCACGCCGACGTCGCAGACCACCGTCAGGCCGAGGGCCTCGTGCGGCAGGCGATCGACGAGTACGGCAAGCTCGACATCCTCGTCAACGTGGCGGGCATCCTGCGCGAGCGGATGATCTTCAACATGACCGAGGACGAGTGGGACGCGGTGATTCGCGTGCACCTCAAGGGCACGTACAACACGACGCACTTCGCCTCGATCCACTGGCGTCAGACGCGTGACGGCGGGCGGCTGATCAACTTCAGCTCCGGCGCCGGCATCAACGGCTCGGCGGGACAGCCGAACTACGCGGCGGCGAAGGCCGGTCTGATCGGCTTCTCGAAGTCGTGCGCGAACGCGCTGGCACGCTACGGCGTGACCTCGAACGCGATCGCTCCCGGAGCGGCAACGCGCATGACCGACCGCGGTCTGGCGAACGCTGCGGCAACTCGAGACGGCGACGCGCCGAGCGAGAGCGCCGAGATGGGTGAGCGGGATCCGGGCAACGTTGCACCGGTCGTCGTCTACCTCGCCTCCGATGCGGGTGCGAACGTCTCCAGCCGCGTCGTTGGTGCGAGTGGGTACCAGATCACGCTCTACAGCGACATTGTTGAGGAGCGTCAGATCTTCTCGGATGGTCCGTGGGACCTCGACTCGCTCTTCGAGCGGGCGCCGGAGACGATCTTCAAGGGCCTCGTGCCGCCGAGCGGTGATCGACCGGCGGGTGCGGCGAACGCCTAGCGATCGACGTCCACAAGCGGCGATTGAGCGAGAGAGACCCCGCCGGCCCGGCGGGGTCTCTCTGCGTCTGGCGCAGGCAGAGCCTGATGCAGGTGCGTGCTAGCCTGAGCCATTCGCAAGCCAGGGCCACCGGGGAGGGGAGAGCATGGAACGGCGCGTGATCGTCTCGGCGTCGCTCGCGCATGCGACGACCCACGGCCTCGAATTGACCTTCGCCGCGCTGCTGCTACGCATCGGCCTCGAATTCGGTGCGGATCTTGCCGTGATGGGCCTGATCGTGAACGTCGGGACGTTCACCTTCGGCGCGACGGCGCTGCCCTCCGGATATCTCACCGACCGCTACGGGCCGCGCGCCGTGATGGCCGTCGGCACTGCCGCTGCCGCTGGGTTCGCGCTACTCGTCGCGCTCTCGCCCACGCTGCCGGTGCTCGCGGTCACGCTCTCGCTGCTTGGTGCGGCGCTGGGGCTCTACCACCCGGCGGGCACATCGATGGTTTCGACGGTGCAGCGGCGTCGCGGGCTGGCCTTCGCGGTGCACGGCATCGCGGGCAACCTCGGCGTGGCGCTGGCGCCGGCGATCGGCACCGTGATCGCGATCGTCTTCGGCTGGCGCGAGGCGTACCTCGTCTATGCCGCGTTCGCCGCTGTCGTGTCGCTCACCGTCTGGCGCATCGCGCCGACGCGCGCCGAGTCGGAGGCCGCCAGCGCGGCCGGGGCCGTCGCGCCTGCCGCCGCAGCCGAGAGCGGGCTGCCGCGCACCGCGCCGCCAGCCGAACGTCGATGGACGACGCGACCGCTGCTCTTCGTCTTCATCGTCTCCATCGGCATGGGCTTCATCTACCGCGGCGCGCTGACGTTCCTTGTCGCCCACCTGCAGGAGAACATCGGCTTCACGATCTTCGGCTGGACGCCGGAGGCTGTCGCGGGAGCGATGGCGACGATCGTGCTGCTCGCGGCAGTGCCGGGGCAGATCATGGGCGGCGTGCTCAGCGATCGCATCCCCGTCGAACGCGCGGCGCTCCCGATCATGGCGGTGAACCCGCTGATGTTGGCGCTGATGGCATCGACGACGGGGCTCGTGCTGATCCTCGTCTCGATCGGCTTCGTCGTCACCAACTTCTCGCAGCAGCCGATACTCAACGGCTTGATCGCCGACTACGCACCGGACCGCGCGGCCGGTCGCGCCTTCGGCGTCTCGTTCTTCATGACGTTCGGTCTCGGCTCGTTCGCCGGCACGATCGCGGGCGCGGTCGCGGAGAACGCGGGCACAGGCCCGATGTTCACCATGCTCGCCGTTGTCGGGGTTGCCCTGCTCGCTGCGATGCTCGTCGTGGCCGCCGACGCCGAACGACGGCGTCGCGAGATCATCGCCGCGCGGACTGGGAGCGTGGCAGCCGGCAGCTAGCCCGCCGGTGGCGAGTCGCCGCTAGTCCTCGTGGTGCGCGCCGTTGGCGGGGACCAGCCCGCGCAGCTCCAGCGCCTCAACGACGCGTTCGACGCCGACCATGAACGCCGCCGTCCGCAGCGCGACGCCCTCGTCGTGGGCGAGCTTGCGGACGTTCGTGTAGGCGTCGCAGAGCATGCGCTCGAGCTCGCTGTTGACCTGTTCGAGGCTCCAGCGATGCTGCTGGATGTTTTGAGTCCACTCAAAGTACGAGACGAGCACGCCGCCGGCGTTGGCCACGATGTCCGGGACGACCACCGTGCCGCGCTTCGAGAGCTGGTAGTCGGCATACGGAGTCACCGGGTGGTTCGCGGCCTCGATGATGATCGACGCCTGCACGTTCTCCCAGTTGGATGCGTTGATCACCTCGCCGAGTGCCGCCGGAATCAGCACGTCGCAGTCGACGCCGAGCAGCCCGCTCGCGACCAGCGCGCCGTCGGCGCTGCGCACTTCGTCGGCGGGCAGCGGGTCGGTGCCGGGCATCTCGACGACGCTGCCGGTGCGCGCCGCGTGCTCGATCACTGCGTCGATGTCGAGGCCGTCGGCATTGTGGATCCCGCCGCGCACGTCGGAGACCGCGACGACGGGACAGCCGAGCTCACTGAGGTACTTCGCGGAGTAGGAGCCGACGTTACCGAAGCCCTGGATCGCGACGCGCATCTTCGCGGGGTCGCGCCCCATCGTCTCCAGCGTGTCGCGCACGATCAGCGAGACGCCACGCCCGGTCGCCTCGGTGCGACCGTACGAGCCACCCATCGCGATCGGCTTTCCGGTGACGATGCCGGGCGCGTACCCGTAGCGCTTCCCGTAGGAGTCCATCATCCACGCCATCGTCTGGGCGTCGGTGCCCATGTCCGGTGCGGGGACATCGCGGTAGACGCCCAGCAGGTGGGCGATGTTCTCCAGGTAGCCGCGTGTCACCTGCTGCAGTTCGCTCGTGGGAACCGAGCGAGGGTCGATCTGTACGCCGCCCTTTGCACCCCCGAAGGGAATATCGATGATCGAGGTCTTCCACGTCATCAGCGCGGCGAGGGCACGCACCTCGTCCAGGTCGGCCAGCGGGTGGAAGCGGACGCCCCCCTTGTACGGTCCGCGGGCACCGCTGTGCTGGACGCGGAATCCGGAGTAGACGCGCAGGTGGCCGTCCTCCGTGTGCACCGGGATCTCGACGTGCAGCTCGCGCCACGGGCTCTTCAGCAGCTCCACGACCTCGCTGTTGATGCTGAGGTGTTGGGCAGCCTGCAGGAAGAACCAGTTCGCACCCTCGGACGGCGAGAAGGTCACGGAAGGGACGTCGGCGTCGGCATCCGTCGGCACGATCGGCGGCGTTTCGGCCGGGGCGCGTTCGGCCGTGTCCAGCTCCGAGGGTTCGGCGAGCCGGATCGCGAGCGGCACGTTCGCGCCGAGTGGGGTGTTCTCGTTCGCCATGACAGCCTCACATCCTCGGCGGATCCGGCCGAGCCTCGCGACAACCACGGTCATTATGGCGCAAGGTAGCGCCGATTACCGCGAAAACGTCGTCGCCTATAGCTTCGGATGCGAGACGTCAGGGCGCAGTGTCGACGCTCACGAACGAGGATCGATCGAATCTCCGTGGCGATGTCGACTGAGCGTCGGTCAGTCGACCGTCAGAGGAGTGTCCTCGCGGTTGGCCCATTCGCCCATCGAGCCGTCGTAGTTCAGCGCCGAGTCATTGCCCAGCATGCGCAGTACGAACGCGGCAACTGCCGCGCGAATTCCGCCCTGTCAGTAGCTGACCGTCTGCGCTTCAGGGTTCAGCCCCGCGTCGACGAGCAATTGCCGGATCTCGTCGAGCGGCCGGAAGCGACGTGCCGGCGGGCCGCCGAAGAGCTTCAGCCACTCGAGGTGGATCGCGCCAGGGACGTGTCCAACGCGGTCGTTGCCCCGGCCGGCCGAGCCGTCCCACTCGCCATCGGAGCGCACGTCCCAGACCTGCAGCGTCGCGGGCCCTTCGACGTCGGCCTTGAGCGCGTCGACGGTGCAGAGGTGCGAGTTGTCGATGGTTGCCTTGAACGTGCCGGGCTCCGGGCGCGGGATTTCGGAGGTGAGCATCCGCCCCTCGGCGAGCCACGCGTTGAAGCCGCCATCGACGACCCGCACGTTCGTGTGCCCGAAGCGCTCCAGCACCCACCAGACGCGGGCGGCGTGAAGCGAGGAGTTGTCGTCGTAGAGCACGACCTCGCTGTCGTTCGAGACGCCGAGGCGGCTGATCAGCGGCTCGAACTCGTCGGCTTCCATCACCAGCTTCGAGTCGTTGGCGCCCTTGAGGTACGGGTGGTGCGAGATGCTGACCGCGCCGGGGATGTGTGCGCGCCGGTAGGCGACAGGTTCGCCGCAGTCGATCAGGACGAGTTCAGGGTTGTCGATCTGACCGGCGAGCCACTGGGTGGTGACGAGCAGGGGATGTTGGGCGTCGGGGTCGAGTTCCATCGGGGCCTCCGCGGCTGCCTCGCAACCCTAGCGCGCTTCGGCGGAGCTTCGCCAGTCGCGCGTGCCCCAGTCATCGATCAGCGCCACCAGCTCGGGGAGGGCGGCGATCTCCGCATCGGCGGTGACGTCGTATGCGGGCACTTCGCCGTTCGGTCGTAGCACGGTGCGCATCCCGGCGGCCTGCGCCCCGTGGATATCGTCGAACGGTCGGTCGCCGACAAAGACGGCGCGGCGCGGGCTCTCGACATCGACGGCTGCAAGCGCCGCCGCGAACGCCGATGCGTGCGGCTTCATGAACTCCATCTCGCTGGTGTAGAGGCGTGCATCGATCAACCCGTCGAGGCCATCGCGCTCGAGGAAGCGGTCGTGGAACGCGGGCGGCCAGTGGGTGTTCGAGAGCAGGCCGATGCGCAGCCCGCGCTCGCGCAGAGCGCGCAGCGTCTCGGCGGCGTGCGGGTCGTGGCGGATGTGCGGCGTCCAGCTATCGAGGTAGTGCGTCGCGGCCTGCTCGAAGGCGGCTTCCGCGATGTCGACGCCGAGGTCGGACGTTGCCTCGTTGAGCAGATCGGCGAGCGTGAAGGCGCGCTGATCGGTCGCGCAGCGCTCCCAGCAGGCCTCTTCGACCGCCACGAGCTTCGCCACCATCGCGTCGCCGTCGTCGGGCGCGAGGTGGTGCGCGGCGAGCCGCCACATGTCTTCCATCTCGATTACGGCGTAGTCGGCGAGCGTGCCGCCCCAGTCGAAGATCACGGCCTCGATTGGCGGCGACGCTGCGTCGCTCACGCTACTCGCCGTCGTCGTCGGCCTCGGCCACCGCGGCGATGCGTTCGACGGCGACAAGGATCACGCGGCGCTCGTCGGCATCGTTGACCGTGAAGCGGTAGCCGCCGTAATCGACCGTCTCGCCGGGCTTCGGAAAATGCCGCAGGTGCGTGAGCACTAGTCCGCCGACGGTCTCCGCCTCCGGGTGCGTGAAGTCGGCGCTCAGCTCGTCGCCGAGATCGGCGAGGCTGCGCACGCCCTCGACGACGCGATAGCCCGCGATGTGGATGTCGGGCGCGCCGGGCTCGTCGCCGCTCTCGCTCTGCAGCTCACCGACGAGTTCCTCGAGAATGTCTTCCAGCGTCACCAGTCCGGCGGTCGCGCCGAACTCGTCGACGAGGATGATCATGTACGACGCGTGGCGCTTCATCTGCTCTAGCACGCGGGCGATCGAGGTCAATTCAGACTCGAAAACGGCCAGCCGCATCACCTCGCGCACGGGACGAGAGAGATCGCCGTCCGCCGTCGAGGCGTTGACGTCGCTGACATGCACGTAGCCGACGATCGCGTCGGGGTCGCCGGAGAAGACCGGCAGGCGCAGGTAGCCGTGCTCCGCCATCACGGCCGAGACCTCGGTGAGCGGGCTGGTGTCCTCGATCGCGACCATATTCACCCGGTGCACCATGATCCGCCGTACCGGGCGCTCCTGCAGCGTCAGCGCACCGAGCAGCATGTCGGACTCATCTTCGTCGAGCGTTCCGCTCTCGGCGCCGAGCACGATCGCCGTGCGCAGCTCGCCGAGCGAGAGCGCGCCGCTGGAGCTACCGCGCGCGGCCACGGGCCCGACCATCATGCGGCCGGCCATGTCGAAGACCACGATCGCCGGCCTCAGCAGCCGCGCCCAGAGCGTGAGCGGCATCGCGTACCAGCGCGTGAGCATGAAGTTGTGGTGCAGCGCGTACGTCTTGGGGCCGATCTCACCGAAGATCACCAGCAGCACCGTGATCACCAGCGTCGCGGCGAGCGCCGCCTGGCCCTCGGAGACGAGGTCGGCCGCGATCACCGTGCCGACGGCTGCGGCACCGGTATTCGCGAGGTTGTTGCCGAGCAGGATCGCGGAGAGCAGCCGCTGCGGGTTGTCGAGCAGCGCCGCGACGCGCTTGGCGCCGGGATGCTCCTCGCGGACGTAGTGTTCGAGCTGGACGCGCTCCAACGAGAGGAACGCGGTCTCTGAGCTGGAGAAGAACGCGGACAGCAGCAGCAGCACGAACAGCAGCACGAGATAGACGGTCAAGAGTGCCCTCCGAGGGCTTTCGCGAGCCCGCTTGGGAAGCACCCTACCATCCGCGCCGCGCCACCCACAGCGTCACGCCCGCTCCGTCTTGCTTGCGCTGCGTCAGGGTGCGACGCGGCCGATGATCCAGCTCGACTCGATCTCGCGCTCGAAGTGGCCGGACGGTTCGGCCCGTGCAAGCTGCGCCCGCAGATCGTCCTCGAACCGCTCGCGGTCGTCGCCGAGCAGACTTCGGTTCGCGTACGAGGTCGAATAGAGGTTCCCGAGCACCTGCTCGAAGCTCCAGTCGAGGGCGCTCGTGACGGCCCCTTCGTCGATTGCGACGAACGGCGATGCGGCGAGGATCTCCTGCCACGTGCGCGTCGACTGCTGCGAATAGCCGCTGCCGGCGCGCCGCGTGGGGCCAAGCCAGCGCTGAATCGTCTCCGTGCCGCCTCTTGCCATGGCAGGTCGCCCGCGCCGGTGCCGAGCGGTGAGCCGGCGGTGAGCAGCGCGATGCCGCCACCGGGCTCGATGCGCTCGTGGCAGAGCGCGATCACCCGATCCCCGTCCATCCAGTGCAGCGCGTCCGCGCAGGTGACGAGCCGGAACGTCCCCAGCGCGGCCGAGATCGATTCACCGGGCAACTCGTGCCAGTCGATGGTCGCGGCACCCGCGCGGCGAGCCTCTTCTCGGGCCACGTCGAGCATCTGCGCGCTGACGTCGATGGCGGCGACCCGCTCGAAGCGATCGTGCAGCGCGACCGCGACCAGCCCCGTGCCGCAGCCGACATCGAGTAGCCGCCCGCTGCCATCGAGGGAGAACGCGCTGGCGACGGCGTCATAGACGGCCTGCGGGATGCGCGGTCGGTAGCGGGCGTAGTAGCTGGCGGTGCCTGTGAAAGTATCGTCGGCGCTCATGCCGCGATCATAGGGGAGCCGGGGATGCGGCTATTGGAGCGGGTACGGCGCTCGGCTACGGATTGTGAATGTCGAACGTCCGCTCGCCGGCCGCGATCGCGACGGTGAGTCGATTCTCGCCGGGCGGAATCGGGCAGGACCACATCTCGTTGTAGGCGCAGTAGGGGTTGTAGGCGTAGTTGAAGTCGACGTGCAGCTTGCCGTCGTGCAGCGCCTCGACCTCCAGATAGCGCCCCGCGCCGTACGTCTCGCTGCCCGCGTTCGCATCCTGAAACGGGAGGAAGAGCGAACCCGACTGCGCGTCGCGGAAGACCGTTAGTTCAGCGGGGCTGTCGTCGACATCGAAATGGATGCGCGCCCAGCGCACGTACGACGCAACGTCACCGGTGCTGGTCTGCATCTCGATCGTCTCCTGGACGTCGAACGGCTGCGGCTCGATCTCGTAGGCAAGGGTCGGGCTCTCGTCGTAGTAGTTGAGTCCGCTGAAGATCTCCTGCTGCGGAGGAGTCAGTGGCGACTGGTGGTCGCTGCCGAAGAACTGGTCCTTGGACGCGCGAAATTCGGTCAGTGCGGTCATGGTGAGTGCTCCCCGATTGGTGCTAGCCGATGAGAGAAGTGTACCGAGGGTGGCGTCGCGGCTCCGTGCGCCGCCACACATTTGCGCGGGCGGCTAGATGAGCAGCTCGTGCACCGGATTCTCTGCGTCGCGCAATGAGGCGAGGATCACGCGCGGAACGCCGGCCTCGCGCAGGGCGTGACCCAGCTCCGTCGCGCGCAGCGGTGCGAGATCACATTTGTTCACCAGCACCGCGAACTCGCGATCGCCGACGTTCTTGCGGCCGCCCTCGGTGCTGGCGAGCACGCGGGCGAGCACATCGACCGTGCAGGTCGCCGCGTCGGCGCCCACGATCTCGCGGACGCGCTGGGGGCGATGTACGTGATCGTCGTCGAGCGGCGCGTCGATCGCGTCCGAACCGACGACGCTGACGACGTGCGTCGCGGAGGAAGGCACGACCGGCTCGCGATCGCCCGGCGCCTTGAAGGGCAGCATCTTGCTGCCGTCTGCCTCGAGCGCGATCAGGCGGATCCCGTCAATCGCGGCGCAGGCGTCGACGGTCTCGACCGAGAGCGTGGAGAGCCGGCCCTGCGATTCGTCGTGCGGCGAGGCCACGACGACCGTCGACGCGCGCAGCGCATCTTCGATCTTGCCGACGATCTGCGGCTCCTCGCCACGCACGATCGGGGGCATCTGCGCGGCGGGGGCGGGCGTGAATCGCGCGGTGCCGGCAAGGATCGCGCGCTGGCCTCGCTGTTCCGCCTCGCGGCCGAGCCGGTAGAGCGTGCTCGTCTTGCCGCCGCCGCCGACGATGGCGACAACGGAGGGGGCGTGAGCGGCGTCAGCGCCGAGGTTGAGTGCGTCCCACAGTTCCACGCGCATATGATCACGAAGTCGCGACCCGCGATGCAAACCGTGGGATGGCATGCGACGCGCGGCCGGGATAGCGATTCGTGACGACGCCTCCACCCGACGAGTCTGCGGTGTCCGCGATTCTGCTCGCGGGCGGACGTTCCAGCCGCATGGGCAGCGACAAGGCGTCGCTGATGCTCGCGGGGCAGACGTTGCTCCAGCGCACGATGGCGGTGCTATCAGAGGTCGCCGCCGAGATCGTGATCGTGCACGCGCCCGGCCAGCGACTGCCCGCGCACGAATCTGCCGTCTCGACGACGGTGATCGAGGATCCGGTCGAGGGCGAGGGCCCGCTGATCGGCATCGCTGCCGGTTTGCGACACGCAGCAAACGAGACCGCGCTCGTGGTCGCTGTGGATATGCCGTTCCTGCAACCCTCGCTGCTGCGCCTGCTCGCCGGCCGTGCGACGACCGGGCGTCGTATCGTCGTGCCGATGCACCTCGATCGCCCGCAGCCGCTCTGCAGCGTATTTCGGCGCGACGCGCTGGAGACGATCGATCGCCGTATCGAGGACGGCGAACGTCGGATCATGGCCGTCGCTGACGATCTAGGGGCCGAACGTCTTGCGCCGGAGGGATGGTCGGCCGCTGACCCCGACGGCCGTTCCTTCGACAATGTGAATACGCCCGAGGAGTTCGAGCGCGCGCTTGCCGTACTCGGCGGCGAGTGATGCGCGGCGGAGGGTCGTGATGCCGGCGATTGAACTTCAGCAGCTCGCGAAGAACTACGGTGACGTTCGGGCGCTCGATGGCGTCGACCTCACGGTTGAGAGCGGCCAGATCTTCGGTTTCCTCGGCCCCAACGGCGCGGGCAAGACGACGACCCTGCGCATCCTGCTCGACCTGATCCGCCCGACGTCCGGACGCGCGCTGATCCACGGCTTCGACGCGCAGCGCGAACCGATCGAGGCCCGCCGCCGCATCGGCTACGTACCCGATGACCCCGAGATGTACGAGACGATGACCGGGCTGCACTACCTCGAACTGCTGGCCTCGCTGCGCCCGGATGGCGTCGACATAGGCTATCGCGACGAGCTGATTGAGCGGCTCGGACTCGATCCGACGCGCCGCATCGGCACGCTCTCGCGGGGGAACCGGCAGAAGGTCGGCATCGTGCTCGCCCTGATGGCGCAGCCGCAACTGGTGGTGCTGGACGAGCCGACGACGGGGCTCGATCCGCTGGCGCAGGAGGAGACGCACGTGCTGCTGCGCGAGGTCGCGATGGATGGCCGCACGGTCTTCTTCTCATCGCACCTGCTCGCGGAAGTGGAGCAGGTCTGCGACCGCGTGGCGATGCTGCGCGATGGGCGCGTGCTGGACGTGCTGGAGCCTGCGGCACGCCAGCGATTGGCGCCGCAGCGCTTCATCGTGACCTTCGACGGTCCGCCCGCGCTCGATGGTCTCGACGCGCTGGACGGCGTCACCGTCGTCTCGCTCGACGGGCCGACGCTGGTGATGGAGGTCAGTGGCGACACGGACGCCGTCGTCAAGCGGCTGGCGGCGCATACCGTCGTGCGGCTGGAGACGGACGAGCTGAGCCTGGAGGAGCTCTTCCGCTCCTACTACGAGCCGGCGGGTGAAGCGGAAGGCGTGACCAGTGCCGATCCTGCTTAAGACGCTGCGCGATCTGCGCTGGCAGGTCATCTGGTACGGCGCGGGCATCGGCGCCTACGCGGCGCTGATCGTGCTGCTCTACCCGTTGTTCCAAGACACCTTCGCTGAGCTTGAGCTGCCGGAAGGGTACGCATCATTCCTCGGTGGCGACGCGGAGCTCGACCTCTCGACGCCGCGCGGCTACATGACCACGGAAATGATGAGCTGGGTCCCGCTCGTGGGCGCGATGTACGCGGTGTTCGCCTCCACCAGCCTCTTCGGCAGCGACGAGCAAAGTGGGACGCTCGAACTGCTGCTCACGCAGCCAATTTCTCGCCGTCGGCTGTTCATCGAGCGCGTCGGCGGGCTGGTGATCGCGACGCTGCTGATCGGCGCGCTCGCTGCGACCGGGATCGTGATTGGGTCGCTGTTCGTCGATCTCGGCGACCTCGGCGCGATGCAACTCGCCGGCGCGATGTTCAACCTAGTGCCGTTGATGCTCGCGTGCGCCGGGCTCGGTCTGCTCGTTGCCACGCTGACGCCGACGCGCGGACTTGCGCTGGGGCTGGTCGCGGGTGAGACGGTCGCGGTCTTCCTGCTCAACTCGATCTCGAATCTGAACGGGACGCTGGAGCCGCTGCATTACTTGAGCCCGTTCTACTACTCCGATTCAGCCACCGTGCTGCACGATGGGATCGCGATCTCGCATCTGCTGGTGCTGCTCGGCGCGTTCCTGCTGCTCACGACGGTGGCGGCGCTATCCTTCGATGCTCGTGAGATCGGGGCGCGACGCTGGCAGCTCCGATCGCTGATCGCGCGTAACGTCTGAGGCATGATGCAACGCCTGCCCGTCCTCGTGGCGCTCACTGCTGCCGTGCTGCTCGCAGCCTGCTCTGAGGGTGCGTCGTCCGGCCTCGACAGCCGCTACGCCGTTGATCGCCCCGTGCGCGTGGTGCTGATCGTCGATGAATCGGACATCAACATCGCGACCTCAATCGAGGGTGTCGTGCTGGTGACGGGGACGTTCGACTCGGACCGCTACGAGCACAACGTGACATTCGACGGCGCCGTCGTGCGCGTGCGCGTGCAGCGCAAACGCTCGCTGCTCTCGCTCGTGCGCACTGGCGGTGCCGAGGTGCGGGTGCGCGTGCCGGCCGGCACCGAGTTCGAGGTCGTGGCGACCGACAGCAACGTCACCGTCGAGGCGGGGCCAATCGGCGGCGGTTCGATCGAGACGACGAACGGCATCGTCAGCGTGCGCGGGGGCAACGGGGACCTGCGCGTGCGCAACAACAAGGGCAGCGTCATGGTGAGCGATCAGCACGGCGCGCTGGACGTCGAGACGATCGCGGCTGCGGTCTCGGTCGTCGACCACGTCGGCGGACCGGTGAAGATCCTGACCGACAACGCCTCGATCGACTTCCACGGCGAGATCGGCGAGGACGGTGAGAGCGAGATGGCGACGACGAACGGCGCGATCATCCTCAACCTCGCCGGTCAGCCTTCGATCGCCCTCGATGCCGTCGCGGAGAACGGCTCGGTGCGCTCGCAGTTCGCGATCCTCGATGGCAGTCGCGGCCCGGCGGCGATCAGCGGCCGCATCGCAGGCGGCGCCTCACCGCTGCGGTTGCGTACGACGAACGGCCTGATCGACGTGAAATCAGCCGAGCTTCAGTAGCACCGGACTTCAGCAGCGACGTTTCGCTAGACCTCGACTACCGGCCAGACGGCTAGAGCGCGCGGTACGCGCCCGACAGCGCTGTCTGGTCGAACTCGGTCGGCGTCTCGCCGGCGGCGTACTGGTAGAGCGCAGCCTTGAAGATGCCCTCCATCGCTGCCACCCCGCCGAGCGCCATGGCGAAGAAGAACGCGCCACCGGCGATGCCGAGAAGGGGGTGGATGAAGAAGAGTATTGCCGACGGGATGAGCGCGGCGAGCACTGCGAGCATGTAGACGAGCCCGAAGCCGAACGAGGCGGCGAACTGGCGGCCCCAGGTGCGGCTGAACATCTCCTTGGAGCGCTTGAAGGCCGCGATCGGGCCAAGCTCCTCGGCGACGAGCACCGGAATCACGAAGAACGTCAGGTACGCCCAGACGCCACCGACCATCGAGACGGCGATCTGGCCGAGGAAGTTGTCCTTCGCCATGTTGCGCAACAGCTGTAGCAGCAGCCCGACCGTCGCCGCGACGATCGCCCAGCCGATGATTGCGGGCAGGTGCCGCAGGGCGTGGCTGAGGCCGGACGAAATGTTCGGGTCGCTGCCGCGCAGCCGTTCAAGCGCGGCGGAGATCAGGGCGGCGTTGAAGAAGATGCCGATGAACGTGGTGAGGAAGAAGATCAGGATGCCCATCGTGACGTCGCCGGCCGTCATCGTGGCACCGGGGACCTCGTTCTGAACGTCGTTGTAGCGACCCATCGTCCCCGTCGCGTTCGCGACGAGCGCGAAGCCACCGACGGTGATCAACATCGCGACTGTGGACATGATCGGGAAGAAGATCAGTTCGCGGTCCTTCTGCAGGACGTGCCAACTCATCTTCATCAGTTCAAAGGTGTGACCAATAGTTGCAAACATGCGCCAGATCATATCTGAATCGTGATCGCCTGTCGCACGGATTCGGGCGGCTGACTGCCACTCAGCGCCCGCTTCGGTACGATTCACGGTGAGCGATAGGGGAGAGCACCCATGAATCTGGACTTTGAAGACTTCGACTTCGCGGACGAGCGCGTCGTTGAGACCCTGATCGCCGCGGGCATCTTCCTCGGCAGCATCGTCGTCGCTCGTGTCGTCGCCGCGCTGCTTCGGCGCATCGTGCACCACTACACGCACGCCACGCAGACCAAACTCGACGACGATCTCGTCGCCGCTGTGCGCATGCCGCTGATCCTGCTGATCGTCGTCGAGGGGCTCTTCACCGGGCTGCGCGTGCTCTCGTACCTCGATGACCGCCGCGACCTGATCGATGGCGCCTGGGTCGCGCTCTCGCTGCTGCTCGCTATCGTGACCGCGCAGCGCCTGCTCTCGGCGCTGCTGACGTGGTACGGCGCATCGGTCGCCCAGCGCACGGCGACCGACTGGGATCAGAAGTCGCTCCCGATGATCCGGCGCGTGCTGAACGTGGCAATCGCCGGTATCGGCGGTCTGGTGATCCTCGATCAGGTCGGCATCTCGATCAGCCCGATGCTCGCGGGCCTCGGCATCGGCGGGTTCGCGCTCGCGCTCGCGCTACAGCCGATGCTGGCGAACGTCTTCGCGAGCTCGTACATGCTCTCGGACGGCTCGATCCGCGTTGGTGACTTTATCGATATCGCGGGCGGACCGTCGGGGTGGGTGGAGGACATCGGCTTCCGCGCCACCCGCATCCGCACGTTCGACAACAACATCATCATCATCCCGAACAACGCGCTGGCGGAGTCGACGGTGACGAACTTCGACGCTGCTGGTGCGCCCGTCGACGCCGCGATCAGTTGTGGCGTGGCGTACGAAGAGGATCTTGAGCGTGTCGAGGCGATCTGCCTGGAGGTGCTGGACGGGATCATCCGCGACATCGACGAGGCCGTCGACGGCGCGGATCCGATCTTCCGCTATCAGCGTTTCGGCGACTCCAACATCGACTTCTTGCTCAAGGTGAGGGCCCAGACGCGGCGGCACGTCGGCATGGTGACGCATCACATGGTGAAGCGGATTCACGCGCGCCTGAACGCGGAGGGCATCACGATCAACTACCCGGCGCGCCGGCTGTTCCTGGCTGCTGAGGACACCGACGGCCTCGAACGTCTCGTCGATGATGATGGCGTGCCCGACGGCGGGGAGACGCCCTCGCCGATCTAGTCGCGCCCTCGCCCGCCCTAGTTTGATCCGCCCGAGTTCGGTCGAACGCCGTCCGCGTCGCCGTTGCGATGGCGGTCGAGTTGCGCGCGCAGTCGCTCAAGCTGCTCCGGCGTCAGGCGGTCGCGAAGGCTGCCCGGGCCCTCCTGCTCAAGTCGCTCACGCAGCTTCGCACGCGCCTGCTCCTGCAGGTCCTCGCGACGCTCGCGCAGCGCCTCCTCGTCCGGGCGCTGCCCCGGCTGCTCGCTGGCACCCTCGCTTCGCGGCGACGGGCGCGCGCCCTCGCTGCCCGTGCTCCCGCCGCCCGGCGTGGCGTTGCCTGACGTCGGCGCGTGCAGCGGCAACGCGCGCTGGCGGGCGGCATCGGTCACGATCACTCGCTCTCGATCCGCGTTCGCCTCCTGCGCCTGTAGCGCGCGCGCGTTGATCGGCTGCACCCGCAGCTTGCCGTCTTCGACGGTGACGCGAAGCTGCACCTCGACAGCGTCGCCGAGTCGTTCGACGGGGACGCTCAGTTCGTTGCCACCAACGGTGAGCACGATCTCGCCGTCACCTTCGCCGATCCGCCGCAGCAGCAGCCGGTAGGTGCCGGGCGTCGGATCGTGCAGTTCGAGCTGCTGCGATCCGCCATTCGGCCGCGATGTCGCCGCGCCCGCGATCTGCTGGAACGCCACGCCGTCCGGGCGCACGCCGGTCGCCTTGCCGTTGGGCGCGACGATCGCGGCGGCGTACGGCGCATCGACGGAGAGGCCGAGCGCCTGCTGCGCGCTGGCGCGGCGCTCGACGGCGGAGAGCTGCCGGTGGCGCTGAGCCCGGCCGACCTCGCCGGGGGCGACGAACGCCTGCTCCGCCCCGGCCTCGAGTTCGACGAGCCCCTCGACGGTGTTCACCACGGTCTCGTCGGCGTCGATCGCGGTCTCGAAGAGCGTGTGGTGCGCGGTGATCACCGCGTCCGGCGTGCTCACGACGTAGATCGAGCCATCGGCTGCGTCCGCTACGACGTCGTTCCAGAGCCGTCCGGCGAACTGCTGGAGGCGAATGCGGCGCGTATCGCCAACGCGTGCCATCTCGATCAGTAGCTCGCTGTCGGGCTCGACGCCGACCGTCGTGCCGTCGAGGAACGTCAGCAGCGCGCTGCCCTCGCTGTCCGTGCGCAGCCGTGCGCCCTCATCGAGTTGATCGCCGTCCGCGATCGCGACCCAGCCGGACTCGGTCTGCTGCTCCACGCCGCCCGCGAAGACGCTGACGGTGGAGGCGTATGCGGTCGTCGTGCCCTGGTCGAGCACGAGCGTTGCCGCCAGCGCCGCGATCGCGAGTACGGCCGCAGCCGATGCGACGACGCCTGCGCGCCCGAGCGCCGGGCCCGCGAAGCTGAGCGCGCCGAAGATCGAGGAGAGCGCGCGCAACGGCTGCCAGCGTGGCGACTGCTGCGGCGTTTGGCGCAGTTCCGCCATGAAGGCCGCGCGTCGAGCCGGGTCGGGAGTCTGTTCGGTGATGCGTGGCTCGGCGCGCATTGCGACCGCTGCCTCCAGCAGTGGCTGCAGGCGGTTGGCGAAGTCAGGCCACTCGCTGAGGCAGTCGGCGATCTCGCGTCGACCGCTGGCGAGGTCGGCGATGCACTGCTCAAGCACGTCTTCGAAGCGAGGCTGGCTCACGGCATCCCTCCTGCCGTCTCAATCTCCTTGCGCAGCGACCGCAGCGCGCGCATCTGGAGGCCGCGCACAGTCACTTCCTTGCGGCCCATGATCTCGCCGATCTCGGCGGCGGACTTCTCCATCATGAAGCGCAGCGTGAGCACCTCGCGGTGGTCGGGCGTGAGGCGGTCAAGCAGCGCGCGCAGGTAGGCGGTTCGCTCCTGCGCGAGCACGTGGTCCTCCGCCTCGCTATCGACGGCGATCTCGATGCCTTCGAGGTCCGTCGTGGGCCGCTGCTTGCGGAATGTGTCGATCACCTGGTTCTTCGCCATTCGGTAGAGCCATGCCTTGAAGGGGACGCCGCGATGCTCATAGCGCGGGATCGCCTGCCACGCCTTGAGGAAGACCTGCGAGGCGAGGTCCTCCGCCGCGTCGGCGTTGCGCAGCTGGTGCGTGAGGTAGCGCAGGATCTCCGGGTGAAAGCGGTCATAGAGCAGTCCGAAGGCATCAGCGTCACCCTCCCGGGCGCGGTCGACGAGAGAGACGACCGCCCGCTCCATATCAGAAGTCCCGGCCTCTCCCGGGTCTCTGTTGCTCTCATCTGGTGTAACGATGCTGACGTGGATCCATTCGCTGCCTCTCCACGATAGGGCCGCGCGCTGGGAAGCGAATAGGTGGGCGCCTCCATTGGAGGCGCCCACCTATTCGCTGCTCGAGCTAGCTCTGACCGTCATCCGGTGCGAACTGACCGGGGTTACCGAAGGGGCGACCCTGGCGCAGACCGAAGTCGGACTCGCCGTTCCCGTCCGGGCGCTCCGGGCGTTCCGGCCGGTCGGGGCGCTCGGGCCGCTCGATGCCGAGCGACTCAACGATCGCCCGCAGGCCCTCCGGGTTCGACGCCTTCGCCTGCGAGACGATCGCTACGGCGACGGCGTGCTTCGCCCGCTCGACGAGTTCCCCGCCGCCGAAGACGCTGCACAGCGGGGCGAGCGCCGGCACACCTTCAAGGTTCGCGTCGCAAACGGCTGTCGCGATGCGCAGAACGATCGTGGGGTCGCGGTGCGGACGTGCGTGCCCGTTCGCGTTCTCGTCGCCTTCACCGCCCGCCTCGGCCGGGAGGTAGTCGGCTGCTGCCGTCGTGCTCGCGTTAGGTGTGCCGCTGGCCGCAGCCGTCGAAATCAGGCCGGCCGACAGCACCATCGCCATCAGAGCCGGCAGTGCCAGTCCTGTCATCAGTCTTCGCATCGTCTGGTGTCCTCTCGTTCGGTGGTTGGGTTGCATCAGATACAACGCGCCGCCTCACGATCCGTTCGTCGCCGCTTTCGCTCCGGTACCATCGAGCAAATGACGATCGGACCGGACTTCGACGAGCCCGCGTTGGAGGGCCTGCAGCGGCTGGATGGCGCCGTCAGTCGCGGACAGGCGCGCATCTTCCGCGTGCTCTGGTTCCTCGTGCCGTCGGGCTCGGTGGCGCGTGACTCGCACTTCCAGCAGCTCCTCGCGTCGCGCTTCCTCACCGACATCGGCCTGCAGGCGCTGCTCTACGGCGCGCTGATCTCCAGCGCGCGCAGCGGCGACAGCGCCATCGATGCCGCGCTGCTCGGTGTCGCCTACCTGCTGCCGGGCGTGCTGCTGGGGATGTTCGGCGGCATTGTCGCGGACGCGCTGCCGAAGCGGGTCGCGCTCGCCGGCGCATACCTGACGATGGGCGCGCTGGCGCTGCTGATCCCGTGGTTCTTCGGCACCGACTTCCGCTCGCTGCTCGCGATCCTCTTCGCCGTGCGCGTGCTGCACCAGGTCTCGCAGCCGTCCGAGGCATCGGCGGTACCGCTGGTCGCCGACGACGATGAACTGGCGTCCGCGACCTCGTTCCTCTCGCTCGTCTCCTCGGCCGGGGAGGTCGTCGGCAAGGCGCTCTTCGCGCCGCTGATCGTGCGCGCGTTCGGCGTCAATCCGGTGACCGTGATCGCGGGCATCTGCTTTCTGCTCTCGGCGACCCGCGTCTTCGACCTGCGCCCGCCGCGACGCGAGCGCGAGGGCGGCCCGGCCGTCGAAGGCGTGACGGCCAGCATCTCGACGCTCGGCGTGATCCGCTGGCTCGTCACGGAGCGCGCGCAGCTCTGGATGCTGCTACTCGCGGCGCTGGCGAGCACGATCAGCGTGATCCTCGGCGTGCTCGGCCCGCAGTACACGCGCGACGTGCTGGAGGTCGACCCGGCGAACGCGCTCTACGTCTTCTCGCCGGCGGTGATCGGCCTGCTCGTGGCCCTCGTCGTGGCACCGATCGCGATCAAGATCTTCCGCGAACGCATTGTCGCCGTCGTGGGTTTCACGATCGTCGCGGTGACGATGAGCGCGCTCGGCTTCATCGATCAGGTACGCGAACGAGTACCGTGGTTCCCGGTGATCGACTTGCCGATGGTCGGCGACCGCGTGGAGCTGGCTGCCGAACTCTCGGTCTTCCTCGGCTTCGGCATGACGCTGGCGGCGACCGCGACCCAGACGTACATCTCGCGCACCGCACCGCTGTCGGTGCAGGGACGCACCTTTGCGTTGCTGGGGACGATGAAGGACGGCCTGGCGATACCGCCGTTGCTGATACTTGGTGCCGTCGCTGGCGTCGTCGGCGTGCGGCCGGTGCTCGCGTTCGCGCCGATCCTGCTGCTGACGCTCGCGATTGGCGTCGATCGGCTCGCCGGCAAGTGGCGCCCGTCGGACGAGCACGACGGCGAGAGCGACCCAGCCGAGGCTTAGCGAGGCAGCGACGGCCTACGGATAGAGCGGTGGGCGGTCGAGTCCTGCGCGCTGGTCGTAGCCGAACATCACGTTGAGGTTCTGCAGGGCGTTCCCGCTCTGCCCCTTCATCAGGTTGTCGATCGAAGCCATCACCACGACGCGCTTGCCGTCCGGGGTGGTCTCCAGCGAGATGTCGCAGTAGTTGGAGCCAGCCGTGCCCTTCAGCGTCGACGGCGTGTCCAGCACGCGGACGAAGGGGTGGTCGGCGTAGAACTCGCGGTACCGCGCCAGCAGGTCGTCGCGGGTCGCCGTCTTGGTCAGCGCGGCATGCATCGTGCTGAGGATGCCGCGCGTGGTGCCGAGCAGGTGCGGCACGAAGTGCAGCGACGCGGGGCCGCCGGAGAGGCTGCCGAGCGTCTCCTGCGCCTCGACGACGTGCTGGTGCGCGAAGACGCGGTAGGGCACGACGTTGTCGTTGAGGTGCGAGAAGTGCTGCAGCGGTGCCGGCTTCTTGCCCGCTCCGGAAGAGCCGGTCAGGCCGTCCACGGTGACGGTGCCATCGACGATCATGTCGTCGGTGAAGAGCGGCGCGAGCCCGAGGATGATGCCGACTGCGAAGCAGCCGGGGTTACCGGTGATCGGCGAGTCGGCGATCTTGTCGGCGTAGAGCTCCGGGATGCCGAACTGGCTGCGGTCGAAGAGCGCCTCGGACTTGTGCGAGCCATCGGCGATCGAGGGGTGAGCCGCCGCGTAGCGCCCGTATGCGGCCGAGTCGCCGAAGCGGAAGTCGCCCGAGTAATCGAGGAAGCGCACGCCGGCATCGGCGAGCGCGGATGCGTAGCCCTGCGAGACGCCGTCCGGCGTGGCGAAGACGACGATGTCGCAGTCGCTGCCGATGATGTCGTCGTCGGGTGCCTGCACGGTCAGGTCGCAGCGGTCGATCAGGTGCTGATAGACCTCATCGATGCGACGGCCAGCGTCGTCGCGTGCGATCAGGGAGGCGATCTCGAATTCGGGGTGTGCCAGCAGCAGCTCGATCATACCGAGCCCGCCGTATCCGGTGGCGCCGATCAGTTGTACGCGGGGCATTGCTCAGTCCTCCGCGACTCAGCATAGGGCGCAGCGGCCCAGAGTGCGCCAAGGCTCACGGACAGCGTGCGTGCTAGCGTCGTCGCATGGCCGACGCGACCTGGCAGGACTTCCTACCGCTCGATGACGCCGCGCTGCTGGCGCAGTGCGAATTCGACCGCTTTCGTGCCAGCGGCCCGGGCGGGCAGAAGCGGAACGTCACGGAGTCCGCGGTGCGGCTGCGCCACGGGGCGAGCGGGCTGACCTCGGAAGCGACGGAGTCGCGATCGCAGCACGAGAATCGCGCCCGCGCGTTGCGCCGACTGCGCATCGCGATCGCGCTCACGCTGCGCGCGCCGATCGTGCCGCAGGCGCACGCGGCATCCGATGAACTCGCGGCGGCGCTCGGGCCCGGCCTCGGACGTCGCGACGCGCGCTTCTGGCCTGCGGTGGCCGCGCTCCTCGACGTGCTTGAGCACTTCGAGTGGAAGCTGAGCAGCGCCGCGAAGCTGCTCGGCGTCACCACGGCCTCCGTCAGCCGGGTGCTGGAGAGCGACGTGGTGGTGCTACGCGCGGCGAACGAGCGCCGTCGGGCGCTGGAGCTGAAACCGCTGCGAGTCTCGAAGCAGCGAGGCTCGCGGCGTCGCTAGTCCGGCTCGCTCGCCGGTGGATCGTCAGATGCAGGATCGTCGGAGGCGGGATAGTCAGGCGCGGGGTTGCCGGGCGTGGCGTCGCCCGGTGGAGTGTCGTCGGGCAGAGGATCGTGGTTGAAGATTCCGCTTGCGCGCAGCAATTCGTAGCGCGCCCACTTCTCGTCGCTGTGTGCCGCGACCGACCAGCGCTCAAGCAGCGCCGCGTAGCCGGCTCGCGTGCTGCCCTCGTCCATCAGCGCGGCGACCTCCGCCATCAAATGGTCGCGATGGAGCGAGGTGAGGTTTCCGTACCACGGCAACTTTCCGAGCACGCGCTCAAGACGGACTGTTTCGCTGTTCATCGGTAAACACCCTCACACCCGATCTTCGGATCACCGATTGTGGTTCCGCAGGGGTGTATCCGGATTGAGTTGAACGCGAACCTGTTCATGCGCGCTCGATTGTGGCCGTCAGGCCGTAGGATTCCAGCCGCTCGCGATAGAGCTCCGCCAGTTCCAGCGGACAGGTGATCACGCTGACCTGGCCGTGGTTGTGCGCCTGCAACATCAGCTCTGCCGCACGTTCAGCCGTCATCCTCGGAATGCTCTCGATCAGCGCGTGGATCACGTGGTCCATCGAGTTGTGATCGTCGTTGTGCAGGATCACGCGGTACGGCGGCAGCGTCTCGCTCAACTCCCGCGTGCGCGCCTCTTCGACGGGTGCCGTTGTCATGACTACGAGCGCGAGGCGGCCAGAGCGACGGCGGCGAACGCCCGCTGCGTCGAGCCCTGTGCATCGTCGTCGGTGATCAGCGGCATCGCGAGAATCTCGCCCATACCGAGGTCGAGCAGCTCCAGCAGCCGGTCAGCCACCTGCTGCTCGCTACCGTGCGCGACGAGCTCGTCGACAAGCTCCGGGCTGAGGCCATCGGCCGCGTCCTCGTACCCGGCGGCGACGAACATCTCGCGATAGAACTGGTAGCTCGGGTAGCCCCCGATCTGCCGCTGGGCGGCCTCGCGCACCGCCTGCGGGTCGTCGCTGACGCTGACCGGTACGTGCATCACGATCGGCGGCGTGGGCCGGTCGGCGGCCGTCGCGCCTCGCTGAATCGCGGGCAGCGCGGTCTCGACGAGGTAGGCGGGCGGGCAGACCCACGTGATCGCGCCGTCGGAGAGTTCGCCGCAGAGTTCGAACGCGCCGGGTTGCAGCGCCGACGCCATCACCGGCGTGGGCACGGGGCTGCCGATGCGCGCGCGAGCGCTGACGACGCTGCCGCTGAAGTCGACGCTGCCCTCGTGCAGCAGCGACCCGAGGATCGTGAGGTACTCGCGAAGCTGCGTCAGCGGCGTGCGGAAGTCGACGCCGAAGCCGCGCATCGCTCCCTTCGTGCTCGGACCGATGCCAAGGCGGAAGCGGCCCGGCGCCAGCGACTCGATCGCTACGACCTGTTGCGCGATGAAGACGGGGTTGCGCGGCCACGTCGGGATGATCGAGCTGCCCATGAGGATGCGGTCGGTGCGGGTGCCGGCTGCGGCGAAGACGGTGAGCGCGTCCGCCTGCGTGCCGCCGGTCGTGAGCCACGCGGCGGGGACGCCTGCATCCTCGGCCGCGACGATCTGTTCGACGGCGGCGGCGGCGTTCGGCGCCTGGATCGAGACGCCAATCGTGCCTCGTGCCTGCGCGATTTCAGCCATGGCCGCACCGTAGGAGCCGCGTCGGGTCGCGTCAACGAGTGGCGTCCGGGAAATCGCCCACACGCGGGGCGCACCATATGATCCCGGCGTGATTCCAAACCTAATCCACGTCGCGATCGGGCTCGCCGTGCTGATCTCCGGCGCGTGGCTGACCGTGCGCTCCGCCTCGACGCTGGCCGCTTCCTTCGGCCTCAGCCGCGTGGTCATCGGTGCGACGGTGGTCGCGTTCGGTACGTCCGCGCCCGAATTTGTCGTCAGCCTCTTCGCAGCGACCCACGACGCCACCGGTATCGCCGTCGGCAACGTGCTCGGCTCGAACGTCGCGAACGTCGCACTCGTGCTCGGAATCTCCGCCCTCGTTGCGCCCATGACGGTTCACTGGCGGCTGCTGCGCTGGGAGATCCCCCTGCTCGGTGGCGCGACGCTGGTCACCGTCGTCTTCGCGGCCGATGGCGTCGTTGAGCGCTGGGAGGGGTTGCTGATGTTCGCCGGGCTCGTCGGCTTCATCGCGCTCTCGCCGCGGCTCTTCCCTGAGGCTGTCCGCGAGGAGGCCGACGAGGCAGTCGAGCAGGCGCCGGCGCTCTCGCCCGGTTGGCGTGGTGGCCCCCTTGAGGGTTTGCTGCTCGTCCTCGGGCTGATCGCGCTCACCCTCGGCGCTGATCAGGCCGTTCGAGGGGCGGTGAGCATCGCGGAGAACATCGGCATCTCCGAGATTGCCATCGGCGCGACGATCGTCGCGACTGGGACGAGCCTGCCAGAGGTCGCGACCAGCGTGGTCGCTGCCGTCCGACGGGAGCACGAGATCGCCGTGGCGAACGTGGTCGGATCGAACCTCTTCAACCTGCTCGGCGTCGTCGGTCTGACCGCCGGAATCGTCACACTTGAGGTCGATCAGGATCTCTTCCGCTTCGAGATTCCCGCGCTTGTGCTGAGCACGCTGGTGCTGCTGCCGCTGGTGTGGCCGCGTTACCGCATCGCGCGGCCCGAGGGCGCGCTGCTGGTCGTGCTCTACGTCGCGTTCGTCGTCGCGGTGCTCGTCCGCTCCTGAGGGAGCCACCGGGCCCCTGAGGAGGTGCCTGTCTGCCGAGGTGCCGAATCCGCCCGCGGGGGTTCGCCGCGTTATTGCTGCAGCTGCTCGACGAGTCGTGAACGCTGCAGCTTGCCCGTGACGGCGCGAGGCAGCGAGTCGAGGAAGCGGTACTGGTGCGGACGCTTGTACTCGGCTAGGTGCTGAGCGGCGTGAGCTTCGAGCATCGATGCGTCGAGCGTCGCACCCGGCTGGGTGACGACGCAGGCGGTGACCAGCGTCTTGCCGTCGCCGATGTCCAGCCCGACGACCGCGACCTCGGCGACGCCGTCGCAGGAGATCAGTGCCGCCTCGATCTCGACCGGCGAGAGGCGGTAGCCGAAGGACTTCATCACGTCGTCCGCCCGCCCGTGGAACCAGAGGTAGCCGTCATCGTCGAGTGAGGCGAGGTCGCCGCCAACGAACCAGTCACCGCGGTAGACGACGGCGTCTTCCTCGGGGCGCTGCCAGTAGCCGATCATCAGGCCGGGGTCGGAGCGATGCACCGCGAGTAGACCGACCTCCCCCGGCGGCAGCGGCTCGGGCGGCCCCTCCTCCGGCAGGATCGCGACGCGACGCCCCGGCTGGGGCCTGCCCGGCGAGCCCGCCTGCACCGGCGTCGATGGTCCCGATGAGATATAGGTGCTGACCTCGGTCATGCCGAGCGACTCGTAGATCTCGGTACCGGCGCGCTGCTGCCACTCGGCCCGCAGCTCGGGTGAGAGTGGCTCCGCAGCGACGAGCCCGTGGCGCAGCTTCGAGAGGTCACGGTCCTCGGGATGCCCGTATTTGAGGATCTGACGGTAGACCGTCGGCACCGCGACGAAGACCGTCACGCCGAGTCGCTCCAGCAGCGCGGGCCACTGATCGGCCTCGTACGTGCCGCCGAAGAGCATCGCGTGCGCCCCCGCCGCCCACGCGTCCATCAGCCCGACGCCGAGCGTGTACGACCAGTTGAGGACGCCGGCGTGCAGCGTGACATCGCTCTCGCGGAAGTCCTGCCAACCCTCGCGCATCATCGCGCGGCCGAATACCGACCGATGCGCGTGCAGCACGCCCTTCGGCTTCGAGGTCGTGCCGGAGGTATAGATCAGGAACGCGGCGTCCTCCGCGTCCGTCTCCGGCAGCGGGCCGGGGCCGTCGAGCGCTTCAAGCTCGTCGATGCCGACCTCGATGCCCCTGTACGCACTCAGCCGCATCTCCGGCGCACTGACGATGCCGCGTGGCGTGGCGTCCTGCACGAAGAAATCGGCTTCCTCCTCCGTCAGCAGCGGCGAGGCAGGGATCGGTACGAGCCCGGCGACGGTCGCACCGAAGAAGGCGAACGCGTACTCAGGCGAGTGTGGCAGGCGCAGTAGCACGCGGTCGCCCGGCTCAAGGCCGCGCGCGAGTAACCCTCGACCGATCGCCTGAACGCGATCCCACGCCTGTGCGTACGTCCACGAGCGCTCGCCGTCGTCGAGCACGAACGTGAAGGCGGGACGATCCGCAGTCGCGGCGTCACCCGCGCGCCCGCCGAGGCAGAAGCGCGCGAGGTTGAGAGCGCCCGCCACGGGGGCAGTCGGTTGCTCGGTCGGACGTTCGGTCAGGTGGTCTGCCACGCGCGCATGCTAGCAGCCGCCGGAGCATCTCCGGCAACTGCCACGCACGCAGGGATTTCGACCGTCAGTGCTACGCCGGGACGAAGACCGGGATCGGGTAGCCGCCGTCGTCCTGCTGCTCGAAGTCCACCTTCACGCGCATGCCACACGAGATGTCCGTCGTCGGGTCATCGACGCCCATAACATTCGTGAAGATGCGGAAGCCCTCGTCCAGATCGACGTAGGCGATCGCGTACGCGCCGAGGTCGACAAAGCTCGGGTGTCGCGTCTGGCGGACGACGGAGTAGGTGTAGACCTCGCCCTCGCCCTTGGACGTCTTCACGGCAAGGTTGCCGGAGCCGCAGTTCGTGCAGTGCATGCGCGGGGTGAAGACCACCTCGTTGCAGTCAGAGCACTGCTGGTAGTTCAACTTGCCGTCCTTCACCGCCTCCCAGTAGGGCTCGGTGTTCGGCTCGGGGAATCGGGGTTGTGGTCGGTTTGGCATCTCTTCGCTCCTCTTCGTGCGGGGTTGTTCGCTGCTAGTCCTTGGCCAGGATCACGGTGCCACCGGTGTGGCCGCCGCCCAGGTTTCCGCCGTTGCCGTGGGCCACAGCGAGCTGTGCGCCGTCGACCTGCGAGGTGGACTCGCCGCGAAGCTGTCGCACGGACTCCAGAATCAGGAACAGTCCTCGCATGCCGGGGTGGTTCGACGAGAGCCCGCCGCCATCAGTGTTCAGCGTCGGCTTCAACGCCGTGTCCCAGCGCAGTCGCCCGTCCTTCACAAAGTCGCCGAGCTCGCCCTTCTTGAGGAAGCCGAGATCCTCAAGGCAGACCGCGACGGTGATCGTGAACGAGTCGTAGATCATCGCGATGTCGATCTCGCTCGGTGAAATGCCAGCCTCGCCAAAGGCGATCGGCCCGCTCTGCGCGCCGGCGGAGACGGTGATATCGCCGCCGTTCTCGCGGTACTTCGTGGCCTCCCCCGAGCCGAGCAGCCAGACCGGGTCCTTCTTGATGCCCTTCGCCACGTCTGCGGAGACGATCACCGCGGCGCCGCCGCCGTCGCTGACCATGCAGCACTCAAGCAGCCGTAGTGGGTCGGCGATCGTCCTTGACTCCATCACGTCATCGACGGTGATCTCGGCCACCGGCTCAAACGCGAGGTCGGTCATCGCCTGTACCGCCTCCGGGTTGCGCATCGCGTGCGCGCGAGTGGCGACAGAGATCTCGGCGAACTCCTCGTGCTTGCTGCCGTAGTCGTGCATGTGCCGCGTCTTGACGAGGCCGTAGTTGGAGATCAGCGTCGCGCCGTAGGGGTCTTCCATGTTCGCCTGCCAGTTGGCGGGGCCGGCGCCGGTCGCGCCGCCGGTACCGATGGCGCGGCGTGACGAGGCGGCGATTGAGCCGTAACTGATCACAGCGACGTTGGCCTTACCGGCCGCGATGTCGCGCATGGCGTGGGCCGTCTGGAACTCGTAGGAGGACCCGCCGACCTGCGTGGTGTCGATCACGCGGGGGTTGATGCCGAGGTAGGCCGGGAAGCCAAGACCGCCGCCACCTTCGCCGTCGTTTGTGTCGTAGACGGCGTCGACGTCGGCGAGCGAGAGCCCGGCGTCGTCGAGTGCCGCACGGATTGATTCGATCTTGATCTGCATCGCGCTTCGGCCGGGAGCGACCCTCAGCGGGTACTCATGGATTCCGGCGATCGCGGTCTCGCGCTTCTGGTTGGCCATCTGCGGCCCTCTCTTTCGTTAACTGGAGATTGCCGCGCATTGCTAGCACTGACGGATGCACCCCGTCAATCACGATCGCGTTTGGCGCGCCTTCCGTCGGGCTGCGTCTTGCCCGTCGATCGCGGCGAAGGTACGGTGCGGCGATGCGCGTTGGCGTTATCTCGGACACCCATCTGCCCTCGCTGATCCGTAGCCTGGATGAGCTCGGGCCGGAGTGCGCTGACTTTCTTCAGACCGTCGAACTGATACTGCACTCCGGCGATATCTCCACACGCAGCGTGCTCGACTGGTGCGAGCAGTTCGCGCCGGTGCTGGCCGTGCGCGGGAACCACGACGTCTTCGAGGACGAGCGGCTCGACGAGGAGCAGGTGCTCGAGCTCGAGGGCTGGCACGTCGGCATGGCGCACGACCTGCATCGAGGTGGCGGCGTGACCTCGTCCGACGTCGCCGATCGCGTCTTCGGTGGCGCGAAGCTTGATCTGATGATCGCCGGCGACACGCACGTCGACCGGCTCGAGCAGAGCGATGGCGTGGTGATGCTCAACTCCGGCAGCCCGAACCTTCCGCACCACAAAGAGACGCGCCTCGGCACCGTCGCGCTGCTCGATCTCGAGCCGGAGCGGATGCGGGTCGAGATCGTGGTGCTCGGCCACAGCGACGGCGCGCTGAACCCCGGCGCAGCGCGCTCGCTTGAGGTCAGCCGCTAACCGGGCTCCGGCGCGTCGGCCGGTTCGACGATTGCCGACATCGAACCCTTGCAGTGCGGAATGCGCGGGTCGGCGCCGTAGGCGTGGACCTCCTGCTGGTGCTCGGTCACCTGCTCGTGGCTGGCGGTCTCCATCACGACCTGCCCCGCGTTGTCGACGATCGCGGCGAGCGCAAAGGCCTTCTCGCGGCCGTAGCCGAGTACCTTCGCGAGCATCTCGATCACGTACTGGTACGTGTGGTCATCGTCGTCGAGCAGGATCAGGTGGTAGAGCGGCTCAAGCGACGTGTCCGGCTCATCGAGTTCGACGCGGCCGGGCTCGGCAACTGTTGGTCCGGTCGTTGGCGGTCCGGTGCCCGGCGGTGGTGTCGTCATGCTCGCAGTATCGCGCGCCTGCGCGCTCGTGTGCGCTCGCTAGTCCGCGAGCGACTCGCTCACCGTGCCGCCTGCGATCAGCGCATCGATCTGCTCGGCGCTGCGACCGATGTCTGCGAGCACCTCGCGGCTGTGCTCACCGGCGAGCGGTGGCCCGGCGGTGGGGCCCGTGTCGGCGTTCGAGAGGTGGATCGGTGACGAGATCGCGCGCAGGCTGCCGACGATCGGGTCGGGCAGCTCCGCGATCATGCCGCGGTCCTCGAAGTAGGGGAGGTTCACCGCATCGGGCATCGTGCGCACGACGCCGTAGGGTGCCCCGGCCGCGCGCATCGCCTCGGCGACCTGATCGAGCGTCAGCGGCGCGACCCACGACGCGATCTGCTCGTTGGCGTCGGCCGGTTGATCGCCGGTCACCTCCGGGTGGCCCAGCGCGTGGGCGATGCGCAGCCAGTTGTGCGGGCTGCCGATGTTGATCGTGACGTGGCCGTCCTTCGTGGCATGGACAGGGTGCCGGAACGCGCGCCACTCTGCTTCCGGGTCGCTGTCGGCGGTCGCGTTCAGCGGCGGCGTCGAGACCTCGGAGAGCATCGCGAGCTGCGACTCCATCAGCGTGACGTCGATCTGCTGGCCCTTGCCGGTCTGCTGGCGGTCGTAGAGCGCGGCGAGGATGCCGGAGAACGTGTTCATGCCAGTCACGATGTCCGCGACGGTGATGCCGGGCGCGAACGGCACCTCCGCGCCCTGTGCCTGCTGCTGCACCCACAGCAGCCCCGCCTCCGCGTGCGCCACCGCGCCGTAGGCACGTCGGTCGGTCTCCGGGCCGCTCTGCCCGAAGCCGGAGATCGAGGCGTAGATCAGCTCGGGACGGCCCGCCGAGAGCTGCTCATAGCCGAGCCCCCAGCGCGCCATCACGCCGGGCGTGAAGTTCTCGACGATCACATCGGCACGCGCCGCGAGATCGCGGGCGACAGCCACGCCGTCCGGCTGGCTGAGGTCGACGGCGATCGAGCGCTTGCCGAGGTTGGCGGCGGGGCTGCCCGTGGCGCGCATCGGTCCGTCCGTCTCGGGCGTCGGACGGTCGACCTTGAGCACGTTTGCGCCCGCGTCGGCGAGCATGCGCGTGCAGAGCGGTCCGGCGACCACCCGCGTGAAGTCGAGCACCTCGATGCCTTCAAGAACGCGTCGTGCCATGGAGTCCTCGCTTCTGCGTGTGATCAATGTCCCAGTCTTTGACGGCGCAGTGTGCGCGCGACAGAGTCTCTCTGTGTATTCGAAGTATCTCAGCAGCCGAGGGAACTCGCGAGGAGCGCGCCGCGTGGTGGGCGGGGCCGCCCGATGACCGCGCAACCGCTCGACGCGGAAGTCGCGGTGATCGGTGCAGGCGCCGTCGGACTCGCGGTCGCCCAGCGGCTGGCGCAACGGCGCTCGGTCGTCGTGATCGAGCGACACGAGAGCTTCGGCCGCGAGACCAGCTCCCACAACAGCCAGGTCGTACACGGCGGGATGTTCTATCCGACGGGCTCGCTGAAGCATCTGCTCTGCGTCGAAGGCAACCGCCTGCTGCACGAATGGGCCGCTAGCCACGGCGTGACGATGCTGCGCGGGGGCAAGTTGATCGTCGCCGTCGAGGACAGCGAGGTGCCGGGCCTCGATGCGGTGATGGCGCAGGCCGACGCGAATGATGTGCCCGGCATGGTGCGGCTCAGCGGCACGCAGGTGCGCTCGCTGGAGCCCGCTGTGCCTGCCGTCGCTGGGCTGCTCTCGGAGACGACCGGCGTCGTGGACGCGATCGGCTATGTGCGGTCGCTTGAGTCAGCGGCCCGCGAGGCCGACGCCCTCTTCGCCTACCGCCACGAACTGCGCGAGGTCGAGCGCGTCGAGGGCGGCTTCCGGCTGACGCTCGTCGATGCCGACGGCGAGCGCAGCGATCTGCGCTGCGCCGCGCTGGTGAACAGCGCCGGGCACGGCGCACCGGCACTCGCGAGCGCGCTCGGCTACCCGCTCGACGGCAACGACGACGTGCCGAGGATGCGGCAGGGGGTGAACCGCGGGCGCTACTACGACATCGTAGGTGGGCCGATCGCGGGCAAGATCGCGCGCCCTGTCTATCCGGTGCCGGCGAGCGGCGGGGACATGCCCGAACACATGCGTACAGCCGGCGGGTTGGGCACGCACATCACCGTCGACACGGATGGCGTCGTCCGGCTCGGCCCCGACACCGAGTGGCTGGCCGACGACGCGACGCTCGACTACCGCGCGGACGACGAGCGTCGCGCCGAGTTCCTCGCCGCGGGCCGGCGGCTGCTGCCGCAGCTGCAGGACGCGGACATCGCGCCGGGGCAGGTGGGATACCGCCCGAAGCTCCAGCGCGCCGGCGAGGAGCCCGCGGACTTCCTCGTCTGGCACGACCGCGGCTACGTACATCTCGGCGGCATTGAGTCGCCGGGCCTCACGTCGTCGCTCGCGATCGCGGGGCGGGTCGACGAGGCGCTCACGTAGCCGGCGTCGCTGTTCCGTCGGACGGTCGCGTCGTAGATTGTTGGCTGGTCAGAACTGCCTGATCAGACTCAGCAGCGGAGGGGAAGCCACATGGCATACATCGATCCGACCGACTCATCGCCGGCGAACTACAAGACGATCTTCGAGGACGACGGCGTGCGCGTACTTGAGATGACCCTCAGCGCGGGCGAGTCGGACAACGAGCACTCACACCCGGAGATGACGGCGTACTTCACCAGCGGCGGTCGTGTGCGCGTCTACGAGGATGGCGAGGCCACGGAGATGGACATCGCGGACGGATTCGTGATGCACCACGCCGAGTGGACGCACCGGGTCGAGAACATCGGCGACACCGACATCCACGGGGTGATCTTCGAGCCGAAGTAGCGCCGCGCCGCTGCGACATCGAGTCGGCGGGACTGGCAGCGTTACTGGCGTTCGCGGCGCGAGTAGACGAAGCGATCATGTAACAGAGGTCGCTGTTCATCGAATCGATCGCGACGTACATTACTGCCTCGTCAGATTCAGCAGTGGAGGGGAAACCACATGGCATACATCGACCCAACCGACTCATCGCCGGACAACTACAAGGTGATTCTTGAGGACGACGACGTTCGCGTTCTCGAGATGACCGTGAAGGCCGGCGAGTCCGACAACGAGCACTCGCACCCGGACGAGGTCGCGTATTTCATCACCGGAGGCAAGGTGCGAATTCACGAGGGCGGCGAGGCCGCAGAGATGGAAATTCCGGACGGATTCGCGATGCACCACCCGGAGTGGACGCACCGTGTCGAGAATATCGGCGACACCGAAATCCACGCCATTGTCTTCGAGCCGAAGTAGCACGTCGTAGCAATCGTCCGATGAACCTGCTGGAAGACCCGGGGCGCTTCTACTGGAAGTGGATCGCGATCGCGGTCGCACTGCTGGTCGTCTACGCGATCGAGCGGTCGCTCCGCACCGGTGCGCTGATCTAGGCGATCTCCGGCGATTCACGCGCGAAACAACTGAAGACGGCCGCCGCTTATGCAGCGGCCGTCTTCTCTGCCCGATACGTCCTCCGGGCGATGCCTGAACGGCATGTGACCGGGACGGGACCTTCGTCGCGTTCCCAAAATCGCGTCCGCGTGGCTAGAATGGCGCGCCAGCGAGACCAGCATCAGCACAGAGGAGGCACGTATGGCAGTCGAGAGGTTCCCGGTCGAAGCCGGGCACATCATCCTGTTCGCCCGCGCGGTGGGCGACAAGAATCCGATCTATTACGACGAAGAGGCGGCGAAGCAGACCGAGCCGGGCGGCATCATCGCCCCGCCGACCTTCGTGCAGTCGGGCGCGCAGTTCGACGCCGACTACGGGCTGCGCCCGAAGATCGGCGAGCGCTGGTTCGGCTCCGGCGAGAATCCGAGCGGCAGCAACGCGCCGGCACCCGAGGGCGGCGACAAGCCGCGCGGTGGTGGCGGTGGCGGCACCGGCCTGCACGCCGAGCAGCACTACGAGTACCACCGCCACCTGAAGCCCGGCGATGTGCTCAGCTCAACATCGAAGCCCGGCAAGACGTGGGAACGCGAGGGTCGGCGAGCCGGCAAGCTGAAGTTCTCCGAGTCGATCACGGAGTATCGCGACCAGAACGGTGAGTTGGTGATCACGGCCCGTTCCGTGGGCGTCCAGACCGAGCGCGTGGTGGAGCAATAGGGGGCGAATGATGGCACTGAAGGCAAGCGACCTGAGCGTCGGCGACGAGCACGAAGAGGTGGTCGTCGAGGACCTGAGTCGCACACAGATCGTGCAGTACGCGGGCGCCTCTGGCGATTACAACCCGTTGCACACGGACGAGAAGTTCGCGGTGGAGGCCGGCGGCTACCCGACGGCATTCGCTCACGGCATGCTGAGCATGGGCCTGACCGGCACGATGCTCACGAACTATGTCGGCGACGGCCGCCTCACGAAGTTTGGCGTGCGTTTCTCGCGCCAGGTCTTCCCCGGCGCGACGTTGACCGCGAAGGCGACCGTTGACGCGGTTCGCGAGGAGGGTGGCGAGCACTTCGTCGACCTCATGCTCTCGACGACCAACCAGGACGGCGAAGAGGTGGTGCAGGGCAGCGCGACGGCACGCGTCGACGCCTAGACCACGTTCGCAAGATTGAAGCAGCAGGGCACCGCAAGGTGCCCTGCTGCTTGTCCGGTGCTGCGCGCTGGCTGCGTGCCATAGACTCGATCCGTGAGCGATCCGCACTCTGAACCAACCCTCGATCCGCCGCTGACCGAGGTCGAGGCGTGGCTCTATGAGCACGCCGCGCCGGAGCGTCTCGACTCCGGCCGCGCGATCTACGAGCTGATGCCGAGCCAGAGCAACCGCCAGCTCAGCTTCGTCTACCGGCCCTACAGCGCGACGAGTGAGGCGCACTGGTCAGACGCCGCCCGCATCGCCGACTACGCCGCCGCCGTGCCGGAGGGTGCGTCTCGCGTGCTCGATATCGGTCCCGGCGACGGCTGGCCCTCGCTGCCGCTCGCCGCGGTACGGCCGGAGATCGACGTGATCGGCGTCGACCCCTCGCCGCTGCGCACGCGCGTAAGCAGCGGCAATGCGGCGCGACTGGAGATCGCGAACGCGCGCTTCGCGACCGCCGACGGGGCGCGGTTGCCGTTCGTCGATGGCACGTTCGACGCCGTCGTCGCCGCGAGCTCGCTTGAGGAGGCGGCAGAGCCGAGCGTGCTCTTCAGCGAGATCGCGCGCGTGCTGCGACCGGGCGGCGTGCTGCGCGTCTCCTACCAGAACTGGACGCTTGAAACGCCCCAGTTCGAGACGGTGCAGCTCTGGGCCGGGCGCGACGCGGTTGGTCGCGGGCACGGCGGTTCCGGTGAGGGCGGAGTCGGTCAAGGTGCGACAGGGCGCGGCGAACCGGTGCTGCTCTACACGTACTCGCGGCGCGTGCGCGAGCCGGCGGTGGAGCGCCGCTACACCCTCGTGCTGCCGGCCAGCGAGGCGGCGAAGCGCATCCACGACGACGCGCTGATGACGGCGGCGCAGGCGCCTCGGGCCTACGGCGAAACGCTGCTCGAGGGGCCGTGGGCGGCGCTGGGCGTGCCGCTGCTCAAGCACCTCGCGCCGCTCGCATTGCGCAGCACGGTCGTCGAACTGCGGCGCTGGACTACGGGCTGGCTGATCGAGTCGCTACGCGCGGCCGGATTCGCCGACGTGCGTGGAACCGCGCACCCGGGCGAGCTGGCGCGACACGTCGCACGCGATCTGCTCGCGAACGCCGGCGTCGACGCGGTCGCGGCGCGATTCGAGCAGGAGGCGGCCGCGATCGGGCGTTCCGCGCTGGAGCAGGCGGGTGACGAGATGGTAGTCGCCGTCCGCTGACGCCGGTGGCGGCTCGAGACCGCTGTGAGCGGGATCGCTCGCTGCCGCGCGTCGGTCATGCATGCTTACCGCCATGGCTGACGTGCCGGCAGTGACTTCCGATGACGCGGCGGATGTGGTCGACGTAGCGCTGCGACGTCGCACGCTCGCGATCGTCTCGCTGGCGACGCTCGGCGCGCTCACCGTCTGGTTCAGCACGAACGCGATCGGTAGCGCTCTCGGCGACGAGCTGGGGTTCGGTAGCGGCGAGCTGGCATGGCTCACGATTGCTGCGCAGTTCGGATTCGTCACCGGGACGCTCGGCTCCGCGCTGACGAACCTCACTGAGCGCATGAACGCACGCCGACTGTTCGCGATCTCGGCGCTGCTCGCCGCGCTCGCCAACATCGCGCCGATCGCCAGCGACTCATTCGCGGTCTGGCTGCTCGCGCGCTTCCTCACCGGGGCGTTCCTCGGCGGCGTCTACCCGCCCGCGCTGCACGTGATCTCCGGCTGGTACCGCAGCGGGCGAGGCTTTGCGATGGGCGTCGTCGTCGGCGCGCTGACGCTCGGCTCAGGCTCGCCCCACCTGCTGCGAGCGCTGCTCGAGGGCGAGTGGCAGTCGACGATGATCGTCGCAAGCGCGCTTACCGCAGCGGGCGGTGCGGCGATGTGGCTGGCCGTCCGCGAGGGGCCTTTCCACGCGTCGCCCCCCCGCGTGCGGCTCGCGGAGTTCTGGCGCGGCGTCTCAGGGCGCGCGCCGCTGCTCGCGCTCGGCGGCTACCTCGGCCACATGTGGGAGCTCTACGCGATGTGGGCGTGGCTGCCGGTCTTCCTCGGCGAGCTGTACGACGATCGCGAGGTGCCGCTGATCGGGCTCGGCGCGGGCAGCGTCGCGGCGTTCGCCGTCTTCGCGCTCGGTGCTGCGTCGTGCGTCGTCGCTGGCGTGCTCGCGGAGCGCCGTGGTCGCACGCTGGTGACGTCAGTAGCGATGGTCGGCAGCGGGTCGATGGCGCTCGTGATCGGGTTCGTTCCGGCCTCGCTGGTGCTGGTGACGGTGCTGGCGGCGATTTGGGGCGCGACCGTCGTCGCAGACTCGGCGCAGTTCTCGGCGGCGATGACCGAACTCGCCGACGAGCACTATCGAGGCTCGGCGCTGGCGCTGCAGACGGGCGTCGGCTTCCTGCTTACCGCCGTCACGATTCGCGGTGTGCCGATCGTCGAAGCTGCCGCAGGTTGGGGTCCGGCCTTTGCGATGCTGGCGATCGGCCCTGCGCTCGGCACGCTGGCGATGCTGGCGTTGCGGCGCAGGCCGGAGGCGGCACTGCTGGCCGGCGGCAATCGCTGATCGCGGCCCCCCGACGGCACGCGACCGACCTCAGCAGCCCTCGCGGGGCGCGGTCTTGTATGATTCCGACCGCGGAGACTATCGGGAGCGACGATGACAGGACCACTGGACGACCTACGCGTAATCGACCTCAGCACCACGCAGGCGGGCTCAGTCGCCACGATGGTGCTCGCCGACTTCGGTGCAGACGTGATCAAGGTCGAACCACCTGAGGGTGACCCAATTCGGGAGCATGCCGCCGCGCCGATGTGGCTGCGCGGCAAGCGCAGCGCCACGCTCGACCTGACGTCGGACGAGGGCCGCGCGCACCTGCACACGCTCGTTGCCGGTGCGGACGTCGTGATGGCGTCCTACGTACCGGGGACCGCCGCCGAGCAGGGCGCCGACTACGAGACGCTCTCCGCGCTCAACCCGGCGCTCGTCTACTGCTCGATCACCGGCTTCGGTCCGACCGGCCCCTATGCGCAATACCCGGCGGACGACCGCATCGTTGCAGCGAAGGCCGGACGCATGCTCGGGCTCGCAGGGCTGCCGACGCGCGATGGCCCGGCCTTCGCTGCGGTGCAGGTCTCCTCACACGCCGCCTCGCAGGCGGCTGTGCAGGGTGTGATCGCCGCGCTGATGGCACGTCAGCAGCTCGGCCGCGGCCAGCTCGTCGAGACGAGCCTGCTGCAGGGACTGATGCCGTACGACATGCGCGTATTGATGTACACGCAGCTCTCCCGCGTGGACCCGAAGATGTTCCCGCCGGTCGACGCGCTGACCGCGCGCGGCGGCATGATGCCGACGCTCAACTACCACCCCGTGCAGACGCAGGACGGAAGCTGGATCCAGCTCGGAAACCTGCTACAGCATCTCTTTGAGGCCTACCTTACGGCAGCCGATCTCGTCGACATCTTCGCCGATGAGCGCTACATGGGCGCTCGCCCGACGTGGTCGGAGGAGGCGATCGAGGAGCTACGCGACCGCATGCTGCGTCGTATGCAGGAGCAGGACGCCGGCGCGTGGATGCAGGCCTTCCTCGAGAATGGTTCCGTCGCGGCGACGAAGTTTGTCAGCACGCAGGAAGCGCTCGACGACCCCGACCTCGTGCTGAACGGGCACGTGCTCGACGTCGAGCACCCGCGGCTCGGCAGCATGCGCCAGATCGGGCCGATCGCGCGCATGACCGGCACGCCGGCAGTGCCGGTACGCCCGGAGCCGCAGCTCGGCGAACACACCGACGAACTGCTCGCCGAGTCACCGCGACCGGCATGGCAGTCCTCAAACGGCGCTGGCCCCGCGCCACGCCACGCGCTTGAGGGCATCACCGTGCTTGAGTTCGCGACGATCATCGCGACGCCGCTCGGCACGTCGTTCCTCGGCGACCTCGGCGCGCGCGTGATCAAGGTCGAGCCGCCCGGGGGCGACCCGTGGCGCACGATGGGCGTCGGCGGTGCCGCCGGTATCGGCGCGGCCAAGACGAACGTCAGCAAGGAGAGCATCTGCCTCAACCTGCGTGACGAAGCCGGCCAGGAGGTCGTGCACCGTCTGATCGCGGAGGCGGACATCATCATTCACAACTACCGTCCGGGCGTGCCGGCGCGGCTGGGCATCGACTACGAGTCGGCGAAGGCGATCAAGCCGGACATCGTCTACCTCGCCGTCAACGGCTACGGACCCGAGGGCCCCGGCGCGCACCGACCCTCCACGCACCCGATCGCGGGCGCGGCGACCGGTGGCGCGCTCTTCCAGGCCGGCGCCGCGATGCCGCCGGGCTTCAGCGACGACGTCGGCGAACTGCGCGAGGCCGCCCGATGGCTGATGCGCGCCAACGAGGTGAACCCGGACCCGAACACGTCGATGGCGGTCGGTTCCGCCGCGCTGCTCGGGCTCTACGCGCGTCAGCGCAGCGGCGAGGGCCAGGAGATGTTTGTCGACATGCTCGGCGCGAACGCCTACGCGAACGGCGACGACTTCCTCTCGTACGAGGGGAAGCAGCCGCGCGCCGCACTCGACGCTGACATCCTCGGCACGGGCGCGCTCAACCGGCTCTACGCGGCGCGCGATAGCTGGGTGCTGCTGGTGGTCAACAACGAGCAGCAGTGGCGCGCGCTCTGCGAGACGATCCCGCGTAGCGACCTCGCGGCCGACCCGCGCTTCGCCACGGCGGAGGCGCGCGGCGAGCACGACGGCGAGCTGGCCGAGGAGCTGAGCGATCTCTTCGCGGCGCAGGGTGCTGCTGAGTGGGAGCAACTCCTGATCGCGGCGGGCGTTGGCTGCGTGCAGGCCGACTCGACCTCGCTGGGCGAGTTCTGGACCGACAACGAGCACGTGACCGTGAACGGCTTCAACCCGTTCGTCGACCACGCGCTCTACGGGACGATCCGACGTCACGGCCCGACGGTCTCACTGGACACCACTCCGGGCCGCTACGGGCCGGGCTGCATGGCGGGAGACCACACGGATGTGATCCTTGCCGAGCTTGGCTACGACGAAACGTCGATCGCGGCGCTCCGCGAGTCGGGGATCGCGTGGTCCGATCAGTTCGTGCCGCTGGCGGTCGCAGCGGGGGACTAGCTCCGAGGTTGCTCTGAGGCCGTCAGTCACAAGCGCGGTACGTCAGTTCGCACCGCGCCCTTTGGCGCACGTCGCAGGCATGTGCAGTAGCGGGCAGCGTCCGCTCTAGAGCGTCGCCGCGAGGAACGTCTGCAGTTCGCTCGCGAAGTCCTTCGGGTTGTCGCCCTGCACGCGGTGTCCCGCGCCCGGGATCTCGACCATGCGGCAGTCCGGCATCGCCTCGACGACGGCCTCGGCAGACTCCTTCGCCAGCACGTTGCTGATGCCACCGCGCATCAGCAACGTCGGCACCTTGATTGACTTCAGGTCGCCCCACATTGCGTCGGCGCGCTGCTCGCGGGCGACCTTCATCTCGTCCTCGCTGAGCGTGCTGACATCGGTTGAGCGGCGGCCGCGCGAGTCCTGCTTCCACGTCCACTTGCCGTCCTCGGTGGGCTTCAGGCTGTGCAGCAGGCTGTACTCGAGGTGGGCCCGCGCGCGATGCGGCACCATGCGCTGCGCGCGGTCGAGGAAGTCCTCGAAGCTGTCCATCGTCTCTGTGTCGTGGCGGAACTGCTCCATCTCCACGATGCCTTGCCGCATCGTCTCCGGCGCGATGTCGATGATGCAGAGCGCGTTCAGCCGGTCCTGGTGCTTCGCCGCGTAGCGGATCGAATTCATCCCGCCCATCGACATCCCGGCGAGCGTGAACTTGTCGAAGCCGAGGTGGTCGATGAAGTCGACGGTGTCCTGCGCCATCAGGTCGCTGTTGTCTTCGCCGAACTTGTCGTCGGCGGTCCAACCGGAGTCGCCGTGGCCTCGCTGGTCGGGGGCGACGATGTGGTACTGGTCGCGCAGCAGCAGCACCGCCATGTCCCACGTGTGCGCGGTCAGTGAGCCGCCATGCAACAGCACGAGGTCGGGCAGATGCTCGTTGCCCCAATCGACGTAGTGGAAGTCGATGCCGTTGATCTGCGCCGTGTGCTCGGTCGGCAGCACGTACTCAGAGGCACCGAGGTCGATCGCCTCCGCGCACGCCTGCATCTGTGGGGTGTAGTCAGTCGAGAGTGGATCGGGCATATCGAGGTCTCCTTGTCGCTGCCGTGTCGGTCCGCGCGCGGGCAGGATACCGCGTTCGGCAGGCGACGGAGCATCGCGCGACGATCAGGACGTCGGCGCTGGGGCGTCCGCGCCCTGCTCGACGTTCTGCTCGACGCCCGCATCACTGCTCTGCTCGGACGGCGTCAGTGCGTCGGCGCGGGCGTCGATGCGGCGGGCGTACGTCACCGCGATCACGACCAGCACCGTAGAGATCGCGCCGAGGCCGATCAACGTCGGCCGCAGCCCGAAGGCGTCGGCGGCCAGACCGGCGGGGTAGCCGACGAGTCCGTTCAGCGCAAAGCCGAACATCAGCACGGATTGCACGCGCCCGTAGAACTCGCCGTGGCTGTAGCGCATGGCGAGCGACTGATTGAGCGAGATGAAGCCGGTCTCGGCGGCACCGACCGCGATCCCAACCACTGCTGCGACGGCGAAGATCGGTGAGGCGGCGAACGCGATCAGGATTGGCCCGAAGATGAACGCCGCGAAGATGTGCGCCGACCATGCCGATTCGCGATCCGCGATCCGCGCAACGACCACCGACGCCCCGAACGCACCGACAGCGATCGCCGTCGTCATCAGTCCGAGGGCGACCGAACCGCCATCGAAGAGGTCCTTCACCACTGCTGGCGTGAGTACGAAGTAGCTGAAGGCGGTCAGTTCCACGCTGTAGGCGATCAGCACGAGCGTGCGCAGCGCCGGACGACTTCGAACGTAGCCAACACCCTCGGCGATGCTGCGCCACGGGGAGAGCTGATGTTCCACCGGTGCCCTGGCGCGCAGCACGGGGACCCGCGCCATCACCAGCGCGGCGGCGGCGTAACCCACGCTCTGCAGCGCGTAGGAGCCGCCGAGCCCGACAGAATCGATCGCGATCAGCGCCCCGGCGAGCGTCGGCGCGATGATGCGTACGGCGTTGAACGAGACCTGCTGCAGCGCGACCGCGTTGCCGAGGTCCTCCTCTTCGACGAGATCGCCGATCAGCGCCTGCCGCGCCGGGATGCCGAGAGCGACGCCCGCACCCTCTGCGACTGCGGCGACGAAGATCATCCAGAACTCGACGGCATCGGCGATCACGAGCGCGGCGATCACGGTGTTCGTGACCACGAACGACCACTGCGAGATCACGACGATCAGCTTGCGCGGGTAGCGATCCGCGACGACACCGCCGATCGGCCCGAGCAGCAGCATCGGCAGCCCGAATCCGAGGAAGATCGCGCCGAGCGCGGCGGCGGAGTCGGTCAGTTCGAAGGTGAGGAATCCGCGCGAGACGATCGCCATCCAGAGCGCGCCGAAGTTCAGCAGCACGGCGATCGAGAACGTGCGATACGCGGGAATGCGCAGCGAGGCAAAGGTCTCTCGGAACCACGTCGACACAGGCGCGTCCTACTGCTTCATGTGCGGGCAAAGAGATCCAGCGTACCCCGCCGCCGGGCGATTCGAATCAGGGTTGAGGAGATGCCTCTAGCTGCGCACCCGTCGCCGCTTCACGTCGGCGCGCGGGAGCCGTGCGGCCGCCGCGATCGCACGTCCGACGTACGGCACGCCACGACGGAACGGCGCGGTGCGGATCCACTCGCGCTCCGCGTGCGCCTCACCACCCTGCGTCACGCCGATGCAGGTGGCGGGGTAGCCCGCGGCCATCGGCGCGTTCGCGTCGGTGCTGCCAACGCCGAGGCTCACGGCGGGCAGCTTGAGGCCGCGCCGCGCGTCGAGCATCGTGCGGATCAGCGGGTGCGATGGCGTCATCTGCGCGGCCGGGCGCAGTCCGATGCGCTTCAGCTTCAGTTGCCCGTCTCCCGCCAATGCGGCGCGCATCGCGCTCTTCGCCGCGACGTGGAGCGCCTCAAGCGCCTTCGGATCCTCGGAGCGCATGTCCAGCTCGAACATCGCGTCGGGCGCGACAGTGTTCACGCTGCGTCCGCCGCTGATCACGCCGACATTCATCGTCGTCTTCGGTTCAATGCCGATCGCCGGCATGATCGGCTCCAGCGCCGTGATCGCCCTCGCCAGCAGCGCGATCGCGTTCGGTCGGCCGTAGGCACCCCACGAGTGCCCGCCCTCGGTCTCCACGCTCACGGCGTAGCGGATCGAGCCGACGCCGCCGATCTGCACGCGGGCGAGGCCGTGCGCCTCGATCGCGATCATGCAGTCGAAGTTTCGCGCGTAGTCCTTCACCAGCCGCCGGATCCCGCGCAGGTCGCCTTTGCCCTCCTCGCCGACGTTCGCCGCAAAGAGCACATCGCCGAGGCCACGCGGCGACGTCGACTGCATCGCCTGCGCGACGCCGAGCAGCGCCGCGACGCCCGCGCTGTTGTCGCCAACACCGCGCCCGCGCAGCGTGCCACCCTCGCGGGTGACCGGCGTCGCACGGTCCGGGAAGACGGTGTCGAGGTGCGCGCCGACCAGCACGCGTGCCGCGTCGGCGACGCCGCGCCGGATCGCGACGACGTTACCGATGCTGTCGATCGAGAGGTCGTCCCAGCCGCCGATGTCGCTGAAGCGGGAGTGGACGTAGCGCGCGCGCGTCCGCTCGGAGCCGGTCGGTGCCGGGATCTCGGTGACGCGGATGGTCTCCGCGATCACCTCGGGTACGAGCGCGGTGAGCGTGCGTTCATAGGCTGTTGGCATCGGGTCCTCCCGCCAATAGGTGGATTCTCGCCGTACGTTACCTCACGTCAGGCCGAAAACGGACAGAAAACGGGGCGGCTCGATGAGCCGCCCCGTTTCAGTCGCTAACTGAGCTTCCGCTCGCGAACTAGTCCTCCTTCGGAGGAACGTACGGCGCCGGGTTCGTGAGGCCGGAGATCAGGTGCTCCGGTACCACTTCCGCCAGCTCGTCGACCGACCACCGCGTCGGGTGCGAGATGCTGCGCGTCACCTGGCGCATCGAGTAGCGCGAGGCCTGCCAGCCTGAACTCCCGATCACCTGGCCGCTGATCGCGCCGCCGGCTTCGGTGCAGAGCCACGTGACCGTCGGGGCGTTGTTCAGCGGGTCTCTTGGCGTGCCTTCTGGCGTCTGCTGCTGAGCCTGCCGCTGGGCCTCGCCCTGCGCCGGTCGGTTGGCACCGATGCCCGCCGCCGCCCGCAACTGCGATGCCGCCGGCGGCACGGATGCCGTCATGCGCGTCGCACCACCGGGGTAGATGGAGTTGGCTGCGATGCCGTACGGCCCGAGTTCTCGCGCGAGTGCACGAGTAAATCCGACCATGCCTTCCTTGGCGGCACTGTAGTTCGCCTGCCCGGAACTGCCGAGGCCTGAGCCCGACGAGAAGATCAGGATGCGACCGTAGCGCTGCTTCAGCATTGGCTCTACGGCGTGGCGCACGGTGTTGAAGGCACCCTTCAGGTGCACCGCAAGGACCGCGTCCCACTCCTCTTCAGTCATGTTGAAGACCATGCGGTCTCGCAGAATTCCGGCTACGTGGCAGAGGATGTCCAGACGGCCCCACTCGTCGACGGCGGCATTCACCATGCTGGCGCCGCCCTCGAACGTCGAGACATCGCCGTAGTTGGAGATCGCCTGGCCACCGGCCTTGCGAATTTCCTCGACGACCTCATCGGCAGGCGACTGCTCGCCACCCGAACCATCGAGGTTGCCGCCGAAGTCGGCGACGACGACCTTCGCGCCCTCTTCCGCCAGCATCATTGCGACGCCGCGGCCAATGCCGCGCCCCGCTCCAGTAACGACCGCTACGCGGCCTTCGAGACGATTACCCATCTTCGTCTCCTCTCTACCCGGTGACCGGGCTGGGGATGCCGAACGCAAGAGTGCGCGGCATCTGCTCATCGAGTTCGTCCAGCGTGAAGCGCCGGCCGAAGGTCAGGATCTGTCGGTCGATGCCGGGGTGTGAGTACACGTAGATGTCCCCACCACGCACGCCGAAGAACTGTCCGTTGACGTCGCCGGCGGCCTCGCTGACGAGGTAGATCGCCAGTGGCGCCACGTTCTCCGGGTCGTCGGGGTGGCCTTCGCCCTCCCACTGCAGCGTCGGGTCGGGCGCGCCAATGCGTGCGACCTGATCCGCCGAGATGATGCCGGCCGGGGGCCGCAGCTGCTCGGAGAGCCCGCCGGAGAGGCGGGTGCGTGCCAGCGGCGAGATGCCGTTGGTCGTAACGCCGTAGCGACCCATGTCGCGTGCCGACGTGCGCGTGAAGCCAACGGTGCCCTCGCCGGCGGCTGCCAGGTTGGAGCTACCGACGGCGCCGAGGCCCGCGTCCGAGACGAAGTTGACGATGCGGCCGTAGCGCTGCTGGCGCATGGCGATGCCGGCGAACTTCGTGGTCACGAACTGGGACTTCACGTTCATGCGGATGACCGTGTCCCAGTCGTCCTCGGTCATGTCCCAGATCGGCACGTCGCGGACGATGCCCGCGCAGTTGATCAGGCCGTCGATCTGCCCGTACTCGTCGAGCGCGGTCTTGACGGTCTCTTCGCCGCCTTCCCACGTGCTGACATCGCCGTACGTCGCAACGGCCTTACCGCCGGCGGCGACGATCGCCGCTACCGTGTCGTCGGCGTTGGCCTGGCTGCCGCCCGTGCCATCAGGCTCGCATCCGTTGTCGGTGACGACGACCGACGCTCCTTCAGCCGCAGCCAACAGCGCGACCGCGCGGCCGATGCCGCGTCCCCCGCCTGTCACAGCGACGGCTCTTCCGTCCAGTGCTCCCATGCTTACTCCCTATGCTCGCGCCGTCCCAGTCGACGGCGCTGGCGGATTCTACACCCTCGTTCGTAGATTTGAGGCTAGCTGTCGGCCGATTCGATGCCCTCGCGCACCCCTTCCATGTGGTCGCTGTCGTGAAACTTCGGCGCGCGCTTCTCGCGGAACGCCAGCAGCGACTCGCGATGTTCGGCGGTCTTGCGCGATGCCGCGAAGTGCTCACCGGAGCGCTTCCATGTCTCGTCCGAGCCGCTGTCCATCAGATCGTTCCACAGCAACGCTTTGATCTCGCGCAGCGTCCCCTCGGGGTTCGCCGCGATCTCGTTGCCGAGTTTCACGGCCTCCGGGATCAGGTCGTCCGGCTCGTAGAGCCGGTGCACCAGCCCGATTTCCAGTGCGTCCTCCGCCGAGTAGATGCGGCCGGTCAGCATCATCTCCTTCGCGCGCTGGAGGCCGACGACGCGCGGCAGCGTCCATGTCGACCCCAGCTCCGGAGTCAGACCGAGCGCGGCGAAGCGGAACGAGAATCGCGCCTTCGTCGAGGCAAGCGTGATGTCCCACATCAGCGGGCCGGTCACGGCCATGCCGACGGCGACGCCGTTGACGGCACCGATGATCGGCTTGGCCTGCTTGAGGAAATTCGGGTCAAACGCGTTGCGGCTCGGATCGCGCGGCGCTCGCGCGGTCGCTGTGCCGCTGAAGGTGCTCTCGAAACCGCCGATGTCGGCCCCGGCGCTGAAGGCGCGCCCGGCACCGGTGATCACCATCGCGCCCACGGTCGGGTCCTCGTCGGCATCATGCATCGCGTTGGCCAGGTCGGAGGAGAGCCCGGCGCTGAATGCGTTCAGCGCATCCGGTCGATTGAGCCGGATGATGCGGACGCGGTCTTCCTGCTCCTGTAGGACAAATTCGTAGTCGTTCATCGTTACCCCACTGCTGCGCAGCACGCGGTCGGCTGCGGCGCGAGTATAGATCGATGGTTCGGTCGCGCGGGTAACCGCGCGAGCGGCGGTCGCGATTGCGACGGCAGGAAGTGTTCTAACCGAGCAGCGTTCTAGCCGAGCTTCAGCACGCTGGAGAGCCAGACGGCGAGGTCGGTCGCGCTCTCCTGCCCGATCTGATGCTCCATCTCGTACTCGTGGTACTCGAGGTCGATCTCCAGCGCTTCGAGGCGTTCCTTCGACTCGCGCGCACGGTCGACGTCGATCATCGGATCCTGCGCGCCATGCTGCACGAGCACCGGCAGCCGCGAGAGTTCCTCGCTGGCGGTCAACGACTCGGCGGTCTCGGCGGAGAGCGTGGTGCTCAGCGCCGCGAGGCCGGAGAAGCGACCCGGGTCGGAGAGCGCCATGCGATAGCCCAGCATGCCGCCCTGGCTGAACCCGAGCAGCGCGGTGCGCTCCGGATCGATCGGATATCGCTCGCTCGCCTCGTCGATGAAGACACGCAGCTCCGCGATCACCGCGTCGAGTTCCTCCTCGCGCCTCGGGTCATCGCGTTCAGCGTTGAGCCACGTGAAGCCGTGGAAGCCCTCCTCGATCGTGTACTGGGCCTGCGGGCAGAGCCAGAGCAGATCCTTTGGCAGGAACTGGCTGAGGCCGATCAGATCGAGCGCGTGCGCGCCGTGCCCGTGGAGCGCGATCAACGTCGGAAACGGGCCGTCGCCCTCGGGCTGGAATGAGGCGTGGAGAAATTTCATGAAGCTGAGTATAGCGGCGGATTCCCCGAGATCGGCCCACACTTGTTATAGTGCCGTCGCTGCTCGGGCGCAGCCGCCCGGCGGGAAGGTAAGCGAATGACGACAGACACACCAGAGACTCTGGTCACTCAAGAGATGGAAGACGCCAAGGGGAAATGGGAGAGCGAGACCGTCTCGCCGCCGATCTCCGAGTCCGACATCCGCAAGTGGGCGATTGCCACCTACTGGCCGGAGAAGCCACCTGAGATCTACTGGAACGACGAGTACGCACAGACGACCCGTTTCGGTGGCCTGATCGCACCTCAGGACTTCAACCCCTTCGCGTGGCCGATCGAGCGCCAGATCGCGCCGGGGCGCGCGACCCCGCAGGGCGCCGGCGTCGGCACCCGCGGCATGAACGGCGGCCAGACCGACACCTACGGCGTGCCGATGAAGCCGGGCGACGTGATCACGACCCGCGCCCGCCTCAAGGACTGGAACGAACGGCAGACCCGGCTAGGGCTTACCCTGTTCCAGGAGCGCGAGGTCGAATGGCGAAATCAAGACAATGAGGTCGTGAAGACGCGCCTCTCCATCGGCATCCGCTACTAGGCAAGGAAGGAACCACCATGAGCTACAACATTTTCTTTGAGGACATCGAGGTCGGTCAGGAGATCGACACGTGGTCGCGCAAGACGGATTTCATGAACTGGAACCGCTTTGCTGCCGTGAACGACGAGTTCGTCTTCATCCACATGGATGATGAGGCGGGCCGCGCGGCACTGAACGAGCAGGGCGCGTTCGGCATGGGCAACCTGCGCTACACGTACCTGCTGAACATGCTGCGCGACTGGGCCGGCGACGAGGCGGAGATCCGCGAACTCGGCGTCCAGTACCGCGGCATCAACCAGAAGAACGACGTGCTGACCTGCAAGGGCACCGTGACCGAGAAGAAGGTCGAGAACGGCGAGAACCTCGTCTACCTCGACATCAAGGTCGTGAACGAGGCCGATGACAACACCTGCCCCGGCCACGCCGTTGTGGTGCTGCCGTCGAAGGTGACTGCCTAGCACGAGCACACCAGCACCGGGCCCGCTGGACGGGCCGCGAAGCTGCCGCGTCGGGTATCGACTCGGTAGCCTCGGCAAGTGACTCACAAGACCCCGGAACTGATTCAGTTCCGGGGTCTTGTCTATGCCGCTGGATGTGACGATCGTCCCCGCATCGACAGGGCCTCTCGCACTCGGATTCGGGACTTCTCGGACCTACGATCTCGGTGGCCCAAGGATCGGAGGTTGTGATGATGATGCGTTACGAGTGGTTCAGTCTGGATTGGCTCGCGATGATGCTGATGATCTCAGTGCTCTGGTTCCTGACGCTGACCGCATTGCTCCTGATCACACATCGCTGGACATCGGGAGCCGACGACGAGCAGAAGGAAGCCGGTGACGTGCGCAGTTCGTATCTACACGACGAACTGGATCGTCATCGCCTGGTCGAAATCGTCGCCGGGATCGACGAGGCGTACAGCGGTCGGCTCGACCGCGATCCTGTCTGCGGTGTTGAGATCTCACGCGACAGCGCTGTTGCCGCCGAGGAGTATCGCGGCACGATGTACTACTTCTGCGGTGGCGACTGCCTCGAGGCGTTCGTGCGCAATCCCGCGCGCCACGCACTCGCGGCCTAGCGCCCCTCGGCCGCCTGACCGGCCAACGCCGGGCGGACTGCCATGCGACTCTGACTGAAGAGCGCAGGCAGACTCCGCCCGGCGCATTCGATCTGGCCTCAAGCATCACGATTCCTGCGACAGCATGGAGATTCACCCATACCCCCCGGGAGGGGGTATACTGTCGCTACATCGAACGGAGAACACGATGGACATGGACACCCGTGGCGACGTACTGAAGCGGCTTGCCTACATCGATGGTCACCTCGCCGGCGTGCGCAAGATGATCGAAGAAGAGACCTACTGTGTGGACGTGCTGAAGCAGACATACGCGATTCGCCGCGCGATCGAGAAGGTCGAATCGAAGATGCTGGCCGGCCACCTGCACCATTGCGTCGTCGAAGGCATCGAGTCCGGTGAGAGCGGCGTGCTCGACGAACTCGTCGAGCTGTACGAGCTGGCGAACAAGTAGCGGCGGCACCGGTGGCGACCCCCAGAAGACCAGTGCACAGGACAACGGATGACGACTGATACCCCCTCGACCGAGGACGAGCAGACCGCCGCTGCTGGCGCGCTCAGCGGCGTGCAGCGGTTCGGCGTGCGCGGCATGACCTGCGCCTCGTGCGTGCGTCGCGTCGAGCGTGCCGTCGCTGCGCTGCCGGGCGTCGAGGACGCCGCGGTCAACCTCGCGACGGAGGAGGTCTCCTTCGTCGTGCCGCAGTCGTTGCCGCTACCGGCGCTGCAGCAGGCCGTTGATAAGGCGGGCTACTCGCTGCGCGTCCCCGGTGAGGATGAGTCGCCGGACAGCGCGCGCGACCAGCTCACGGCAGAGCGGCAGGCCGAGTATGAATCGCTCCGTGGTCGCACGATCTTCGCGCTCTCGCTGGCCGCGATCCTCGTGGTGTCGATGCAACTGACGCACTTCACGCCGCTGGGAGATGTCCCGCTGCGCATCCTGCACCCGCTCTTCTTCGTGCTCGCGCTGCCAGTCCAGTTCTGGGCGGGGTGGCGGTTCTACGAGGGTGCATGGAAGGTCGGCCGCCACGGCGGGACCGACATGAACACGCTGATCGCGGTCGGCACGTCCGCCGCGTTTGGCTACTCGGTCGTCGCGACCTCCGCACCGAGCGTCTTCACCTCGGTCGAGGGGCTTGAGGGAGCCGTCTACTTCGACACGGCCGCCGCGATCATCGGCCTCGTGCTACTCGGTCGCACGCTCGAGGCACGCGCAAAGACGCAGACCTCGGAGGCTGTCGCACGCCTGATCGGATTGCGCCCGCAGCGCGCTCGCATCCTCGAGGAGGGTGAGGAGTACGAGATCCCGATCGCCGCCGTACAGCCGGATGACGTCGTGATCGTGAAGCCGAGCGAGCAGATCGCCGTCGACGGCGTCGTGATCAGCGGCGCGTCGAGCGTCGACGAGTCGATGCTCACCGGCGAGTCGGTACCCGTCCAGAAGGTCGACGGCGACTCAGTCTTCGGAGCGACGATCAACACCACGGGCCTGCTGCACATCCGCGCGACGGCCGTCGGTGCCGACTCCGCGCTGGCGCGCATCATTCAGCTCGTCGAAGAAGCACAGGGCTCGAAGGCACCGATCCAGAAGCTGGCCGACCAGATCGCGGCGGTCTTTGTGCCGACCGTCTTTGCCGTCGCTCTCGTCACGTTCGCTGTGTGGTGGATCTTCGGCCCCGCCCCGGCGATGACGTTTGCGATCCTCAACGCCGTAGCGGTGCTGATCATAGCCTGCCCCTGCGCGCTGGGACTCGCCACGCCGACCGCGATCATGGTCGGCACGGGGCGCGGGGCGCAGCACGGCATCCTGCTGCGCGACGCAGACGCCCTGCAGCAGGCGCGCGGCATCGACGTGGTCGTGATGGACAAGACCGGCACGATCACCGAGGGGCGCCCGGAGGTTACCGATGTCACGGCGGTCGACGGCGGACCCGTCGACGACCGCGACCTCGTGCGCCTGGCTGCCTCCGCGGAGCGCGGCTCCGAGCACCCATTCGCGATCGCGCTGCTGCGTGAAGCGGAGCGGCGCGAGGTGAACGTCGAGGCTCCCGGCGACTTCGAGGCGCTGGTCGGGCGCGGCATCACCGCCAGCGTTGATGGGCACGCGGTGCTCGTCGGCAATCGCGCACTGCTCGCGGAGCACGACGTGGCGACCGAAGTGCTTGCGGATGCGGAGGCGGCAGCCGAGTCGCGAGCGCAGACCCCGCTGCTGATCGCCGTCGATGGCCGCTCGGCCGGGGCGATCGCCGTGGCGGACCGCATGCGCGAATCCACGCCCGCCGCCGTCGAGCGGTTGCGGGCGATGGGTGTCGAGGTCGTGATGCTCACCGGCGACCGCCTCGCGACGGCGCGTGCGGTCGCGGCCGAGGCTGGTGTCGACCGCGTCGAGGCCGAGGTGCTGCCGGAGGACAAGTCGCGCATCGTGCAGGAGCTACAGGCGGAGGGCCACATCGTCGCGATGGTCGGCGACGGCATCAACGACGCTCCGGCGCTCGCTGCCGCGGACGTCGGCATGGCGATCGGCACCGGCACGGACGTGGCCATGGAGGCCGCCCCGGTGACGCTGATGCGCCCCGACCTCGGCGGCGTCGCGACCGCGATCTCGCTCTCCCGCCAGACGATGCGGACGATGTACCAGAACCTCGGCTGGGCGTTCGGCTACAACCTCGCGCTGATCCCGGTCGCGGCGGGGGCGGGCTATCTGCTGTTCGGCGTGATCCTCGACGGCGCTGACGTGCCGGGCGTGCTCCAGCCGATCTTCGGCGAGCAGGGGTTCCTCAACCCGATCATCGCCGCGGCGGCCATGGCGTCCAGCTCGGTCTCGGTGATGACGAACTCGCTGCGACTGCGTCGCGCCCGCATCGACTAGCGCGCCGCTAGCGCGTATTTGCCGGCATCAGCGCTTCAAGGCGCTGCAACTGCTGGCCTGCCGCATCGAAGTTCGATGGGTCGAGCCACGCCTCGAGCGCCGCTCGGATCGCCGGCCACTCGCTATCGACGATCGAGAACCAGGCGTTGTCGCGGCTGCGGCCCTTCATCACGATCGCCTGCTGAAAGGTGCCCTCGTAGCGGAATCCGAGCCGCTCAGCGGCCGCGCGCGAGGGCATGTTGTAGCTGTCGCACTTCCACTCGTAGCGACGGTAGCCCAGCTCCTCGAACGCGCGGTACATCATCAGGTACATCGCCTCGGTCGCCGCGGCGGTGCGCTGGAGCGCGGGCGAGTAGCTGAGGTGGCCGACCTCGATCACGCCCATCGGCGGTTCGATGCGCAGGTAGCTCGCGACGCCCAGCGCCCGCTCCGTCTGGCGGTCGATGATCGCGAAGAAGAGCGGGTCCTCGCCATCCTCGACGGACTCGACCCACGCCGCGTACTGCTCCGTCGACGCGAACGGGCCGTAGGGCAGGTAGGTCCAGTTGCGCCCCTCGCTGTCTGCGATGTTGGCGGCGTGGATCTGCTCCGCGTGCAGTGACGCGCGCAGCGGTTCGAGGCGGCAGAGGCGGCCCTCGAACGGCGTCCGCGACGGTGGCGTCGCGTCGCTCCAGTCGGTCAGCGGCGGGCCGATCGGCTGTCCGAGGTCGTTCGTGCGTTCGGCCACGGCAATGCTCCGTCCATCGGTAGCGCAGTCTTGACGGCGCAGTCGAGGGTGCGTCCGAGGGGGCATCGTGCGGTACCGGCGCTCCGTGGGCAATGCGCTCGTGGCGAACGACGCCGTACCATCGCTCGCCATGGGCACAAACGCGGGACACAGCGGTGGCTGAGCCGTCGCAACGACGGGTGACGGTGCTGCCGGGCGGGCGAGCACTACCGCCTCGTGGGCTCTACCTCGCGCTGGCGGCGATCCAGGGCTTCGCGATGTACGCGATGTTCATTACCTACGGCGTCTACGTCGTCCGTGAGGCGGGTCTCGACCCGTTGCAGCTCGTGCTCGCGGGCACGGCGCTTGAGGCGGCGGTCTTCATCGCCGAAATACCGACGGGCGTCGTTGCCGACGTCTACAGTCGCCGCCTCTCCATGATCATCGGGCTCACGGTCTCGGGCGTTGGCTTTGCGCTAATGGGCGCGTCACCGACGTTCCTCTGGATCGCCGGAGGGCAGGCTGTCTGGGGCGTCGGCTGGACGTTCATCAGCGGCGCGCAGCAGGCGTGGCTCGCCGATGAGGTTGGCGAGGCAGACGCCGCACCGATCTACCTGCGCGCGACGCAGCTCACGCAGGTCGCCCGGCTGCTGGCGATCCCCGTCGGTGTCGCCATCGCGTCGCGCTCGCTGCAGTTGCCGTACTTCTTCGCCGCGGCGATCCATGGGGCGCTGGTCGTGTTGCTGATGCTGACGATGGCGGAGCGCGGTTTTGCGCCGGCGGCGCGCGGTGAGCGCAGCACGTGGAGCGCGCTCGGCAGCACGCTGCGCGCGGGCCTCGGTGCTGTCCGCGGACGTCCGACGCTGCTCACGATCCTCGTGATCGCGGTGCTCTACGGCGCGTCGAGCGAGGCGACGGACCGTCTCGGATCGCTGCTGCTGCTCGACGTGATCGGGTTGCCCGACGCGCTCGACGAGGTCGTCTGGTTCGGCGTGATCGGAGCCGTCGCGCTGCTCGGCGGAATTGCCGTCACCGGACTTGCCGGTCGCGCTGTCGAGAGTGGCGATCCGCGTCCGATCGTCGGCACGTTGCTCGCGCTGACGGCTGTGCTGACCGGCGCGTCGTTCGTCTTCGCCTTCACCACGAGCATCTGGCTGGCGATCGGCGCTTACTGGGTCGCGCAGTGGGTGCGCATCGCGATCGACCCGCTGACGCTGATCTGGCTCAACCGCGGACTCGACCCCGCTTCGCGGGCGACCGTGCTCTCGATGCTCGGGCAGTCGGATGCGCTGGGCCAGACCGCTGGCGGGCCCGTGCTCGGCTTGATCGGCACGCTGCGCACCGTGCGGGCGGCGCTGACCGCTGTCGGCGTGATCCTGCTGCCGACGCTGGCGCTCTACGCGCGCGAACTCAGCCGCCGTCAGCCCTCGGAGCGGCCGCCGGCCAGCTAGAGCGCGCAGCCTACTCCGCCGCGTGACCCGTGCGTCACGCGGGCAGCGGCGTCAGCCACGACGCGAGTACCTCCGAGGGCGCATCGCTCTCCTCGAGGTCGCGCAGCAGCCGTCGTACGTCGGCGCTCGAGCGCAGGCGAATCAAGCGCTCGACGCCCGCCGCAGCGAGCCGCTCGCGCTGACGGGGCTCCGAGCTCCGACGCCAGCGCGCCGTGTAGAGCAGGAAGGCCGGGTAGTCGCGCATCGGCTCCCAGTCAGGGCCGGCACGGCAATCCCTCGGCAGCCGCCAGATCTGCCGTCCGAAGCGGATCTTCAAGCTGCGCAGCACCAGCCGCCAGACGCAGAGCGCCGGTGGCAGGCTCATCTGCACGACGAGGTCGGCGGCCGGCGCGCGGATCTCCACGGTGCTGCCGAAGTTGCCCGCCAGCAGCCACGCGGGCGGCTCGATCAGCCCTTCGACGCGAGCGCGCCATGCCTCATCCGGCGGCTCCTGCCAGCCAGCGCCCCAGAACTCGTCATCGAGGTCGACGAACGGAATCTCAAGCGCCTCTGCCAGCGTCGCCCCGAGCGAGGACTTCCCCGCGCCCGAGTTGCCGACCACCATCACGCGTCGAAAGCCAGTCTGGACGTCGGACATCGGGCCTCCGCGAGCGCCGGGGCGGAACATCGTACTCGCTGCGCGAGTTGGCAGACTGTTGTCAGGAATAGTAGTTGTAGCTTACGTAAGTGACAGCTTACTATTTGGACATGGACACCGCTCTGCAAGCCATCGTCGAACCGAGGCGTCGCGCCATCCTGCAGCTGATCCGCGAGGACGAGCTGCCATCGGGTGAGATCGCTTCGCACTTCGAGGTGACGCGACCGGCGATCTCACAGCACCTGCGTGTGCTGCGGGAGGCGGGGCTGGTGACCGAACGACGGCAGGGAACAAAGCGCCTCTATCGGGCACGGCCGGAGGGCCTGTCCGAGATCCGGGCGTATTTGAATTCGTTCTGGGGCTTCCGCCTCAACGCGCTCAAGCTCGAGGCGGAACAAGCGGAGCGAGCGAGGGGGACTACCAATGACGACTGAGGCAACAGCAATCGAACGTGAGGTCCGCATCGAGGCTTCGCCCGAGACGGTGTTCGGGTTCTTGATCGAGTCCGACAAGATGGAGCCCTGGATGGGCTCCAACGTGACGCTGGACCCGACGCCCGGCGGCATCTACCGCTGCGACATCAACGGTCGCGACATCGCCGCTGGCGAATTCGTTGAGGTGACGCCGCACTCGCGCGTCGTCTACACGTGGGGCTGGGAGGGCAGTCCGATCGAGCCCGGCAGCAGCACGGTCGAGATCACGCTGACCGCCGATGGCGACGCAACCATCGTCAAGCTCGTGCACAGCGACATTCCCGCTCCGGCGCGCGAGGAGCACGGCCAGGGCTGGGAGCTCTACCTCGGCCGGCTCGCCGTCGCGGCCACCGGTGGTGACCCCGGCGCCGATCCGAACATGGCGTAGGATCTTCGGATAGCGGTATGGGCGGGGGCGTCCCCGCCCGCGAGGAGGGGAACTCATGCCGAATCCAGTGGTGCATTTCGAGGTCCTGGGCAGTGACGGCCCGGCACTCCAGGCCTTCTACTCGAAGGCCTTCGACTGGCAGATCGACGCGGACAACCCGATGAACTACGGCCTCGTCGACAATGCCGACGAGGGCATCGGCGGTGGCATCGCCGCGCGCGAGAGCGCTGACGATCCCGGCGTGATGTTCTATATCGAGGTGCCCGACATCAACGAGGCTTTGCAGGCGGTCGGTGCTGCGGGCGGGAAGACCGTCCAGGAGCTGACCGAGATCCCGGGCATGGTGATCATGGCCCAGTTCGCGGATCCGGACGGCAACGTGATCGGTCTCGTTCAGGCCGGCAGCGACGGCTAGCCGGAACCTTCGACGCCATCGTTCGTAGCTGAATGTGCGGGCGCGAGTCTCGCGCCCGCACCGGCGCACGCCCATCGTTCGGCCCGACGACCGCAAATGCGTTTGACGTCCTCGGTCCGCGTCCGTACTGTCGCGGCGACTGAGCGCACCGGAAGGGGACCCGGGTGCCGTTAGACGCGCAGGCGCGAGCCTTGCTCGATGCGGCTGCGGCGTTGAATTCGCCGCCGCTCGGTAGCCTCACGCCTGAGCAGACGCGCGCCGCCGGCAGAGCCGGAGCCCAGCCCGCCGCCAATCCCGAGCCGGTACATCGCATCGAGAATCGCACGATCCCCGGCCCCGCAGGCGAGACCCCGGTGCGCGTCTACACGCCGTCCGGCGACCCCGACTTGCCGCTGCTCGTCTACTTCCACGGCGGTGGCTGGGTGATCGGCGACCTCGACATGGAAGACGTCGCGCATCGCTCGATCGCCAACCAGGTCGGCTGCGTGATCGTTTCGGTCGACTACCGGCTCGCCCCGGAGCATCCCTTCCCGGCCGCAATCGACGATTGCTACGCGGCGACTGTCTGGGCCGCCGAGCACGCCGCTGAGCTGGGTGCTGACCCGACCCGCGTCGCCGTCGGCGGTTGGTCGGCGGGGGGCAATCTCGCGGCCGTCGTCGCCCAGCTCGCGCGCGACCGCGGCGGTCCGGCGCTGCAGCACCAGGTGCTGGTCTGTCCGGTCGTCGATCACTACTCGCGCGCCAGCGAGCTGCCCTCGTACAGCGACAACGCCGATGGCTACATCCTCACGCAGACCTCGATGATCTGGTTCTGGGATCACTACCTCGGCGCGGATGGCGACACGTCGAACCCGCTGTCTTCGCCGCTACAGGCCGCAGACCTCAGCGGCCTGCCCCCGGCGACGCTGCTCACGATGGAGTTCGACCCGCTGCGCGACGAGGGCGCGGCCTACGCGGATCGCCTGCGCGAGGCGGGCGTGCCGGTGACGTACCACTGCTATGAGGGCCAGATCCACACCTCGTACAGAAGTTCAACGGTGATCGATGCGGGCAAGACCGTGATCGCGGAGGTCGCTTCAGGCCTCCGTGCCGCGTTCGCCCGCTGAGTGGATGCACGAGTGGCCGGCGCGGCCCGAAAGGACCTGTCATGAAGCTTGAGATGTTCCACCTCTGCCCCTACCGCGAGCTGCCGGAGGACTTCCGCGAGAAGTACCACAGCGTCTGGGTCGACGTGCCGCGGCACCTCTACGACCCGGAGGTCGGCGCACGGCTCTACAACGAGACGCTCGACGAGCTCGAGTACGCGGCCGCGATGGGCTACGACGGTATTTGCGTCAACGAACACCACCAGAACGCGTACGGCATCATGCCGTCGCCGAACCTGATGGCCGCCTCCCTCGCCCGCACGACGAAGGACGTCGCGATCATCGTCATGGGCAACTCGATCGCGCTCTACGACCCGCCGACACGCGTCGCCGAGGAGATGGCGATGCTCGACAACATCAGCGGTGGGCGGCTGGTCTCCGGCTTCCCCGTCGGCACGAGCATGGACTCGAACTATTGCTACGGCGCGAACCCGGCGACCTTCCGCGACAAGTACTACGAGGCCGAGGAGTTGATCATCAAGGCGTGGACGGAGGAGGAGATGTTCTCCTTCGACGGCAAGTACACGCAGTTGCGGTACGTGAACCTCTGGCCGAAACCGCTGCAGAATCCGCACCCGCCTGTCTGGGTGCCCGGTGGTGGCTCGATCGAGACGTGGGGGTGGACTGCGGAACGCGACTACCTCTACGCCTACCTCTCCTACAGCGGCTTCAAGCGCGGCAAGCAGGTGATGGACGGCTTCTGGAAGGTGATCGAGGAGAAGGGCATTGAGCCCAATCCCTACCGCGCAGGCTTCCTCCAGCTCGTCTGCGTCGCCGACAGCGAGCAGGAGGCCGAGGAACGCTACGGCCCGGCGGTCGAGTACTTCTACAACAAGATGCTGCACGTCTACCCCGGGTTCGCGGACGCGCCAGGCTACCGCACGCTGGACACGATCAAGGCGGGCCTGCTGGCGCAGACGACGCAGTTCGGGCGCGGCGGGACGAACGAGCTGAAGTGGAAGGACATCCTGGCGGCGGGCAACGTTGTTGCTGGCACGCCGGATCAGGTGACGGAGCAACTGGAGGGCGTGATCAGCGACCTCCACATCGGGCACCTGATGATCCTCAACCAGATCGGCTCTATGGATCACGAGCTGGCGATGCACAACATCAAGAAGACGGCCACTGAGGTCGTTCCGAACCTGCGCCACCTCTGGCCCGAGTACGAGGACCACTGGTGGCCGCAGCGCGCGATGGTGCGCGACGCGTCCGGCGTGAAGGTCTAGCGAGCCCGCGGTAGAGCGGTCCAGCGAGGGGGTTCCATGGACGAGCGTCAGGTGTCGGTACGCGATGGCATGTTCGAGATCGATGTGCTGGAGGCGGGCAGTGGCGATCCGCTGCTCTACCTCCACGGCATCGGCGGGCTGGAGTGGGGCGAGCACCTCGAACAGCTCGCGCAGAGCCACCGAGTGATCGCCCCCCGCCATCCGGGCTTCGGCGGCTCCACCGGCACCGACGAACTCGCCGACCTCCCCGACCTTGTCTACTACTACCTCGACCTGCTCGACGAGATGGCGATCTCAAGCGCGGTGCTCGTCGGTCACTCTCTCGGCGGCATGATCGCGGCCGAGTTGGCTGCCGTGCAGCCGCAGCGCTTCTCACGCGTGGTGCTGATCTCGCCGTTCGGCATCTGGAACGAGGCGCACCCCGGCCTCGACATCTTCGGCTCAACGCCGGCCGAGTTCGCCTCCTCGCTCTACGCCGACGCCGACTCGGATGCCGCGCTCGCCATCGCGGGCAAGCCGCCGCGTGCCGCGTCGGAGGCATCGAGCGAGGCTGCGCAGAACGAGGCGACGATCGCCTTCATGCTGGAGCGCGCGAAAGCGATGTCGACCGCCGCCAAGTACCTCTGGCCGATCCCGAACAAGGGCCTGAAGAAGCGCATCCACCGCATCACGCAGCCGGTGCTGATCCTCTGGGGCGATGGCGACGGCATCACGCCGCCCGCACTCGCCGCCGACTTCGACGCGCTGCTCAGCAATTCGCGCGTCGAACACGTCGCCGGGGCGACACATATGGCACCATCGGAGCAACCTGAGCGTGTCGCCGAGCTGATCGGCGAATTCATGGAGAGTTCAGCAGGAAGCTAGGTCATCGATGGCGTTCGCGATCAATCACATCCACCTCAAGTCACAGGACCCGGGGAAGACCGCCGACTGGTGGGTGCAGGCATTCGATTTCAAGATCCTCAGCGACGAAGAGCGCGAGGGCGGCCTCCGCTTCCTGCGCTGTGAGAGCACCAACGGCGTGACCGTCAATATCTCCGGTTTCCCGGAGGGCGCGACCTTCGGTTCCGGCGACGCGAGCCTGCACGAGGGGCTAGAGCACTTCGGCCTCGACTCGGAGAACCTCGAAGCGGACATCGCGCGCCTCGAGGCGATGGGCGCGAAGCTGCTCGATGGCCCGATCGAGGGTGCCGGCACCATCCGCATCTGCTTCATGCAGGCCCCCGACGACGTGCGCATCGAGCTGATCCAGCGCACGGCGTAGCTCCGCCGTAGCTTCGGGCTAGCTTCGCGGAGGGCAGCGACCCGGCGTCGGGCTTGATCCCTCACGTCCGCTGGAATGTTTGGTGACTTTACGGAGGCTGCTGTGTACAATCGCGTGCGCGGTCCAGCCGAGAGCCGACGTTGGCCGCATGTAGCGAAGGATTTGAATACAGATGGTTGATTTCGCCGATACCGCCGAGCAGGCAGCGTTCCGTACGGAAGTTCGTGAGTTCCTCTCAGACAACCTGCCGGAGACGCTGAAGATCTCGGACGAGGATGGGCCGCGCTTCGATGAGGCGCTCTCCGCCGACCGCGCAGCCGCGATGAAGGAATGGCGCGCGAAGCTCGTCGAGAAGGCATGGATCGCTCCCGCATGGCCGAAGGAATACGGCGGCGGTGAGCTGACCACGATGGAGCAGTTCATCCTCAACGAGACGTTCGCCGAGACCCGCTCACCGCGCGTCGGTGTGCCGGACGTCGGTTCCACGATCATGGTCCACGGCACGGACGAGCAGAAGGCCGAGTTCTTGCCGAAGATGGTCAACGGTGACACCCGCTGGTGCCAGGGCTACTCCGAGCCGGGCTCCGGTTCCGACCTCGCTTCGCTCCAGACGCGCGCCGTCCGTGATGGCGACGACTTCGTGATCAACGGCCAGAAGATTTGGACCTCCGGCGCGCACCTCGCGAACATGATCTTCGCGATGGTCCGCACGGATCCGGAAGCCCCGAAGCATCGCGGGATCTCCTACCTGCTCTTCTCCATGGAGGCGCCCGGCATTACCGTTCGCCCGCTGGAGCAGATGCACGGCGGCCGTGGCTTTAACGAGGTCTTCTTCGAGGACGTGCGCGTCCCGGTGAAGAACGTCGTCGGCGAGATCAACCGTGGCTGGTACGTCGGCGCGACGCACCTCGACTTCGAGCGCTCCTCGATCGGCATGGCCGTCGGTCAGGGCCAGATGCTCGACGCGCTGCGCAACTACCTGCAGGACGAGGAAGACAAGGACAGCGGCAAGTCCGCGATGAGCGGCAGCAACCAGGCCCGAGCCGACTTCGCTGACCGCTACATCGAGGCCAACGTCGCCAAGACGCTCTCGCAGCGAGTGATCTCGATGCAGGCGCGCGGCCAGATTCCGAACTACGAGGCCTCGATGACGAAGGTCTTCGCGACGGAATTCAACCAGCGCATCGCCCAGACGTCGACGAAGCTACTCGGCAAGTACGGCGACATCCGCGACCGCGAGGGCGACTACAGCCAGATGCGTGGCCGCTGGGCCACCTCGTACCTCTCGTCCGTCTCATCGACGATCGCCGGCGGCACCTCCGAGGTGCAGCGCAACGTGATCGCGACGCGCGGGCTGGGGCTGCCGCGAGGCTAGTCCGCTCACATCGAATTGCAAGAAGGCCCGGCGGATGCCGGGCCTTCTTCGTTGTGTCTCGTGGCGCAGCCGCGCCCTGAGCGTCAGGAGCGGGTCGCGCTCCAGTCGCCGCTGCCGAAGGAGCCGAACTGGGCCGTCCCCGACATCGCGTCACCGTCGACGGTGCCGGTGAAGGTCAGTTCGATCTTCCCCATCTGGCCGTTCATCTCGCCTTTGAACTCGATCGCATCGCCGTCCAGCGATCCGGCCAGATCGGAGTCGCCCATCGCGGTGCTCACCTTGCCGGTGAGGCTCTCTGATCCGCTCAACTCCAGTGACGCGGGTCGCTCGCCCATCGGCGATGTGATCTTCATCGCCCAGTTCCCGTCCACAGACATCAGCTTCCCTCTCCTCGTCCCCGGTGAGGCGATCAGTATGCGACATCCGCGATCGTCACGCGGCCATCTGCCGCATTGTGATCGCACCCGCACCGCAGTAGCCTGCTACGTCCGCCGGGGGCGGCACGCAGTGAGCGGAGCGATGGAGATGAGCGATAACGGCCCGAACGACAACGACCGCGCCCACCAGGTGTGGCAGGGACTGGCGGAGTACTGGGACGCTCAGGTGGGAGCAGACGGTAACAGCTTCCATCGGACGCTCGTTGGCCCGAACGTGGAGCGCCTGCTGGAGGTCGCAGCGGGCGATCGCATCCTCGACATCGCCTGCGGCACCGGCACCTTCCTGCGTCGGCTGGTCGCGCTTGGTGCGGATGTCGTCGGCGCCGACTTCTCGGCGAACATGCTCGCGCAGGCGCGGCGGCGCGCCGAGGAGGCGGACAGCGAAGTCGACCTGCGGGTCGTCGACGCGACCGACGAGGCGCAACTGCTCGCGCTGGGCGAGGGCGCGTTCGACTCGATCGTCTGCAACAACGCGCTGATGGACATGGCCGAGATCGAGCCGCTGATGCGTGCGGTGCCTCGGCTGCTGCGGCCGGGCGGGCGCTTCGTCTTCTCGATCTCGCATCCGGTCTTCAACAGCGGCAGCTTCGAGTGGAGCTTCGAGGCTGAGGATCGCGACGGGGAATACATCGAGCGACGCGCCGTGAAGATCTGGGACTACCTCGAGCCGTCGGCGAAGCCCGGCCTCGCGATGATCGACCAACCGGTTGAGGGCTACTACATGCACCGGCCGCTCAGCCTGCTGCTGAAGGCGGCGTTCGACGCCGGGCTCGTGGTCGATGCCCTCGAGGAGCCCGCGTACCCGCCGAGTGACGAGTTGCAGGGCAGTCGCCCGCACTCGTGGCAGAACTTCCCGCTAATCCCGCCGACGCTGATCGTGCGGCTGCGCCCCGCTGCCGCGCGCTAGTCGCTCAGCGTCTCAGTCAGCCAGTCGAGGGTGAGGCGGCGCACGTCGTCGTGCCGCTGGCGCAGGCTGTGTGTCGCGTCGTCGAGCAGTTCGAGCCGCTTCGGCTCGCCCGCGTACTGATGGAGCTGTCGCGAGCAGTCGGGCGAGAGCCGCGTGTCGGCGAGGCCGTGGACCAGCAGCAGCGGCGTCGGCGCGAGTTCGCCGACGCGCTGGGCACCCGCCGTTTGCGTCGCGAGTGTGACGACGCTCCCCGTGGCGGGCGCGCGCACCCCGGCCTCGATCACCACTGCGCCGCCGAACGAGTGCCCCACGAGCCCGACGCGCGTGGCACCTGCTTCGACGAGGAAGAGCATGCCCGCGAGCACATCGTGCGTGCCGTCTTCGACGTTGCCGGGAAACTGGTGAATGCGGAAGTCGAGCCGCAGCGCGGCGATCCCGGCGACGTTGAGGTCAGTGGCGAGATCGGGGAAGACGGCATCTGGGCCGTCGAAGCCACCGTCGCCGCCGCCCACCATGACGACCGCCGCGCTCGCACCCTCGACGGGGTGGTAGAGGCAGTCGATCGGCCCCAGGCGCGAGGCGAGTTGAAGTTGTTGCGGCTCTGGTTGCTCCGTCATCGGCGGCGCGAGGCTATCATGCGCGGGTGCTCATCGGTGTGATCGACGGCGACCAGACAGCGAGCGACGCCCGGCGCGTCGCCGAATCCGTCGACGCCCGCGAGCGGGCCGTCGAGGCGTGACCGCCGAGCCGCAGTTCCACGCCGAGATCGAGCCGTATCGCCAGATCCTGCGCCAGACGTTCGGCTATCCCGAGTTTCGCGACGGCCAGGCGGACGTGCTGGGAGCGATGGCGGAGCAAGACGTGCTGGCGGTAATGCCGACCGGCAGCGGCAAGAGCCTCTGCTACGTGCTGCCCGCGCTGACGGTCGGGCGCGTGCTGGTGGTCTCGCCGCTGATCGCGCTGATGCAGGATCAGGTGGAGAGCCTGAACGCGGCTGGCGTCGGCGCGACCTTCATCAACTCGAACGTCGAGCGCAACGAGCGCAACGTGCGCTATGTCGACTTCATCGAGGGCCGCGTGCCGCTGCTCTATCTCTCGCCCGAGGGGCTGCAGAACCAGCGGCTCGTCGATGGCCTGCGCCGTCACGGCGTCAACCTGCTGGCGATCGATGAGGCGCACTGCATCTCGCAATGGGGCCACGACTTTCGCCCCGAGTACCTGGCGCTCGGCGACCTGCGCGAGCGGCTGGGGCGACCTCGCACGGTCGCGCTGACGGCGACGGCGGATCCGGTGGTGCGGAGCGATGTGCTGGCCCGACTCGGCATCGAAGGAGCGGCGCGCACGGTCGTCACCTCGTTCGATCGTCCCAACCTCAGATTCGCGGTCGTGCCGATCGCGGGTGTCCCGGAACGCGAGCAGTGGCTGCGGCGCTACGCGATGGAGCGTGAGGGGCAGGCCGGGATCGTCTACGTGCGCACGCGTCGACGCACGGAAGAGGTCGCCGAGGGGCTGCGTGCGGCTGGCGTGACCGCCGAGGCGTACCACGCGGGCATGGAGCGCGAGCAGCGGTCGGCGGTGCAGCGCCGCTTCACCGTCGGCGAGACCCCGGTGATCGTCGCCACGAACGCGTTCGGCATGGGCATCGACAAGCCGGACGTGCGCTACGTCGTGCACTTCAACCTGCCCGGCCGCCTTGAGTCCTACTACCAGGAGGCGGGCAGGGCGGGCCGCGATGGCGACCCCGCCGAGTGCGTCCTGCTCTACGCACGTCGCGACCGCGCCGCGCAGCAGCGCTTCATCGACGAGGCACATGCCGAGGGCGCGCTCGGCGATGCGGGCGACGCCTTCGAATCAGGCGGCCCCGCAGCCGCGTCTGATCCTCAGGCGGTCGAGGATCACCGCAAGCACGCCGAGGACCGGCTTGCGCAGATGGTTGAGTACGCGGAAGTGGTGCAGTGCCGCCGCGCGATGATCCTGCGCTACTTCGGTGAGCAGTCGCCCGATGAGTGCGGCAACTGCGATAGCTGCCTCGGCACGGCGTCGCAGGCGGGACCGGCGTACCCGGCCGACCTCTACGACGCCATCCTCGCGTTCCGCAGCCAGCTCGCGAAGCAGTCCGGTCGCGAGCCGTACGCAATCTTCGAGGCGCGCACAGCCGAGGAGCTGGCGACCCATCGCCCTCGCAGCGAGGCCGAGTTGCTGGCGACATGGGGCATCGCCTCCACGCGTGCCGACTGGTTCGGCGTGGAGTTGCTTCGCCTGATCGACGACTGGGAGCAGGAACATCCCGACGCCCCCGAGCGCGCGCCACGCGACGACGTCGGACGCGGCGCAGCGAGGGGAACGTCGACCGGTCGCCCGGAGGCGGACAGCGCCGCCGCGATCGCGCCCGGCGATCCGCTCTACGAGCACCTCCGAAGCTGGCGGCTTGAGCGTGCGCGTGCCGATGGCGTGCCGGCGTACACGCTCTTCTCCGACCGCACGTTGCGTGAACTGGCCGCGAGCCGTCCTCCTGACCACTTTGCGCTGCTGGCGGTATGGGGACTGGGCGAGCAGCGCGTCGAACGCTTCGGCGACGACCTCCTTGCCGCGATCGCGGAGGGCCCCGCCGGCGAGCCGTTCTGAGCACGCTCTCGACCGCGCTCCCCGGCGACGACGCATGTAGTGCATAATCGCGGCGACATCGAGGGGGAACCGTTGCCCGACTCCACCGACGCCGGCAAGCCGCTGCCGCTCGACGGCGTTCGCATCTGCGATTTCTCGTGGATCGTTGCCGGACCGCAGGCGACGAGGATCTTCGCGGATCTGGGCGCGGAAGTGATCAAGGTCGAGAACGAGTCACACCTCGACTCGATGCGCATGGCGCTGCGCGACCCGCAGGGGCCGCCCAGCTTCAACCGCAGCGGCTTCTACAACAACTTCCATCGCAACAAGCTCGGCATCACCGCGAACCTCTACCACCCGGAAGGCAAGGAAGTCGTCGAGCGCCTGATCGCGCAGTCCGACATCGTGATCGAGAACTTCAGCGCCGGGGCCTTCGAGCGCATGGGCTACCCGTATGAGCGGCTGGTCGAGATCAAGCCGGACATCATCTACCTCTCGCTCTCGGGCTTCGGGCACATCGGTCGCGACTCGCACCACGTGACGTGGGGGCCGACGGCCGCCGGCGTCTCCGGCGCCACGGCGATGTCCGGGCTGCCCGACGATGAGCCAGCGGGCTGGGGCTACTCCTACCTCGATCACACCGCCGGGTTCTACGGCGCGATCGCGCTGCTGATGGCGCTCTACCACCGCGACCAGACGGGCGAGGGCCAGCACGTCGACATGGCGCAGGTCGAGACCGGGATGGTGCTCGGCGGCGTACCGATGCTCGACTACCAGGTCAACGGGCGCGACTACACGCGCATCGGCAATCGCTCGCGCTACCCGTCGATCGCTCCGCACGGCATCTATCGGTGCGAAGGTGACGACCGCTGGATTGCGATCGTCGCGGAGACGAACGAGCAGTGGCACGACCTCTGCGGGGTGCTCGGCGCACCCGATCTCGCGTCGGATGCTCGCTTCCCTAACAACGCCGCTCGCGTCGCCGAGCAGGACGCGCTCGATGCTGCGATCACCGAACTGACGCGCTCCCGTGAGCCGCACGAGCTGATGTATGCGCTGCAGGCTCGCGGCGTCGCGGCTGGCGTCTGCCAGACGATGCAGGACCGCATGGAGATCGACCCGCAGCTCGCCGACCGTGGCTTCTACCGCAGCGCCCCCCACGCCGAGCTCGGGGAGCACCGCTTCGAGGGTTTCCCGATGCAGTTCTCGAACGCCCGCTGGCGCATCGACCGGGGCGCGCCGCAACTCGGTCAAGACACGATGCAGGTGCTCACCGAGTTGCTCGGCTACAGCGAAGCGGACGTCGAACGCCTGACCGCGGAAGCGGCGCTGCTGTGAGCGGGCCGCTTGAGGGTCTCCGTGCCATCGAAATCGGCGACCGCGGTGAGGTCGCCGGGAAGCTGCTTGCCGATGCGGGCGTCGACGTGATCCGCGTTGAGATGCCGTCCGGTGCGCGCAGCCGCAGCACCGGCCCGTTCGTCGGTGACGAGCCGGACGCCGCGAGCCTGCATTTCGCCTACCTGAACACGAACAAGCGAGGCGTCACGCTCAACCTCGCCGACCGCGAGGGGGCATCGCTCTGGGGCAAGCTCGTCGCAAACGCGGACATCGTGATCGACAGCGTCGGTCCGGGCGCGCTCGATACGTTACGAATCGGCTACGAGTCGCTGCAGTCGAATCGCAGGCTGATCTGGTGCTCGATTACGCCGTTCGGGCTGAACGGACCGCGTCGGGACTGGGTGACGAACGACCTCGTGAGCATGGCCCTCGGCGGTCCGCCGATGAGCACCGGCTACGACGACCACGACGTGCCGCCGATCCGCTCCGATGGTGAACATTCGCTGGCGATGGCGGGCGAGTACGCGACGATCGGCATCATCGCGGCGGTGCTGCAGCGCGACCGTGGCGCGCGCGGGCAACTGGTCGACGTCTCCATCCACGAGTGCGTCGCCGGCACGACCGAGGGCGCGTTCCCGAACTGGGAGTACAACCAGGCGCTCGTGCAGCGGCAGACCGGTCGCCACTCCGCGCCGAACCGTACGCCGCCGTGGCAGCACGTCGCGGCCGACGGTGAGTACTCGATGGCGCATGGCGGTGGCGTGCCGCGCTCGCCGCAGATCTGGCCGCGACTGCTCGACTGGCTGGAAGCGAACGACGCCGTCGAAGACCTGCGCGACCCGCAGTACGAGGAAGTGATCCACTCCGACCCGCGCGCCACGACCGAGGGTCGCCGCCACATCATCGAGGTCGTCGGCAAGCTGCTCGAGAAACTGACGGCTGACGATGGCTATCGGGGCGGGCAGGCGATCCATATGCCGTTCGCGCACGTCCGACGGCCGGAGCAAAACCTCGACGACCCGCACTGGGAGGATCGCGGCTTCTGGCTCAGCGGCGAGGTGCCGGGCCACGACGAGCCCGTTCGCTACCCAGGCGCGCCCTACCGCTTCACGAAGTCCCCGGTCGAGTTCCGCCGTCGCGCACCGCTACTCGGCGAGCACAACACGGCCATCTACGGTGCGCTCGGCCTCGACACCGACGAACTGACGCGGCTCGCGAAGTCCGGCGTGATCTGAGGCGATCAGCCCCCGATAGCACCCGATCCGACGACGCGGTAGCGCAGATACAGCTCGCTCGTCTCCGGGTTGGGCACCGCTGAGACGAGTTCGAGCCGCGAGACGGTGTCGATCGTCGGCGTGAACGCGCCTGCGACTGCCGAGAGCGTGACGTCGCCACTGACGACGACCGGGCCGAGCGTGAGGAAGAACTCGTCGACGAGGCCCAGCCGGAATAGCTCCCCGTTCATCGCGGGGCCGCCCTCGACCAGCAGCACCTCCGCTGCAAGCTCGTGGCGCATGTGCCGCAGCATCTCCGGCACCGGGTCGCTTCCGAGCACGACCACCTGGCGGCCCGTGGCGCTGATCGCCTCGCGCTGTTCGTCAGGCGTCGATTCGATCACGTAGACGACCGCATCGAAGTCGTCGGCGGTAAAGAAGACGCGTTCGAGCGGGAGATCACCGCTCGCGCTCAGCACCGCCGCGATCGCATTCGTCGACTGTCCGCGCGCGGCGCGCAGCGCCAGCAGGTCATCGTCCTGCACGCGCGGGGACGCCCCACTCAGCCGCAGCGTGTTCGCGCCGTTGACGACGACATCGGCGTTGCTACGCAGTTCGCGCATCAGGCGTCGGTCGGTGGCTGAGCCGAGGCCCTGCTCGTTGCCCTCAATCACCACCTTCCCGTCGGCGGACATCACCATGTTCACAAGCGTGTACGGCCGGTCGGCGGGGGGCGGGGGAAGATCGAGCGCCGTGTAGTCGGGCTTCGTCAGTTCTGCCATCGAGTGATGCGACCCTTCGTCGGCGGGCGCGCAGTGTACCATCGCGCCTCCGACAGCCCGAGGGGGGATCATGGCTCAGCTTGAAGGCCGTCTACCGGACAAGGTGGCGCTGGTGACAGGGGCGGGGGCCGGCATCGGCCGCGCGACATCGATCGCCTTTGCGGCGGAGGGGGCGGCGGTGATGTGCGCCGACCTCGACGAGGCCGCGGCGCAGGACACCGCCGCGCAGATCGCCGAGCGAGGCGGCAAGAGCGCTGCGATCAGCATCGATGTCGCCGACGAAGCCGATGTCGGGCGCGCGTTCGACGCTGTGCTGGAGCAACTCGACGGCCTCGACATCGTCTTCAACAACGCGGGTATCGGGGGAGGGGCCGGCTGGGAACGGACTCTGGCTGTGAACCTCAGCGGCGTCTTCCATGGACTGAAGTTCGCTGCTCCGCTGCTTGCCGAACGTGGCGGCGGCTCGATCATCAATACCGCATCGGTCGCCGGCCTCGTCGGGCTCGTCGGCTCGGCGCCGCCCGACGAGCCACTGCCTGAGCCCGGGGGAGCAGCCTACGTCACGTCGAAGCACGGCGTGGTCGGGCTCACCCGTCAGTACGCGGTTTCGTATGCGCGGCACGGCGTGCGCGTGAACTGCATCAATCCTGGCTATATCGAAACGGCGATGACCGCGGGGATCCGGGAGAGCGAGCAGGGGCGCGCCCACCTGGAGTCGCTGCATCCGATGGGCCGGCTCGGTCAGCCGGAGGAGATCGCGGCGGCGGCGCTCTTCCTTGCCAGCGACGAGGCCTCGTTCATCACCGGTCACACGCTGGTCGTGGATGGCGGCTATACCGCGCGCTGAACGGTGCCGCGAGAGCGGTCGGTCTCAGGCCGCTGCAGCGTCGTCGGACGAACCGCTGAGCGCGCCCTGGTACCACGCGATCTGTTCGAAGAGACCGTCGATGCCGCCGAGCTGGCCCACGACGTCCTCGTGCAGTGGCTCGACCGGAAACGTCTCCTCCTCGGCCGACAGCAGGCCGTCACCGATGCCGAGACTCCAGGAGATATCGCGAGCCAGGTCGCGTGGCGCTCGGCTGTTCCGCCGTCGAGCCTCGGTGCCGTGCCGGAGGGCATCGATGTTGAGCCGGAGCAGCTGACGGGGCTGGCCGCGTCCGGCGGGCAGTACCGTGGCGTCGCCCGTGTCGCGAGTT
>DASCQM010000013.1:0-74662 GCA_036013055.1 Dehalococcoidia bacterium
CCCGTTCGCCTCTGGTCTCCACGATCCGGCGATGAGCGGCGGCGTTCACTCGGCCGCCGAAAGTAATATGCACGACCCGTTCCAGAGCGACTTCCACACGCCGGCAATCAGTGGCGCGCATGACCCATTCCAGAGCGGAGGGCACGATTCAGTGGTCAGTGGAGCGCATGACCCGACGTTCAGCGGTGGGCATGACGCCGCCCTCAGCGGCGGACACGACCCGTTCGCAAGCAGCGGACATGACCCGACGATCAGTGACGCACACAACCCGTTCGCCAGCGGTCTCCACGACGCGAACCTCAGCGGGGCACATGACCCGACGCTCAGTGGTGCACACACTGCCGCCGATAGCGGAGCGCACGGGCCGTCGTTAAGCGCAGTCTCAACCGGCGCTCATGACGCGTTCGTGAGCGGCATCCATGACCCGGTGATAAGCACGTCGCATGCCGCTACGGACAGTTCGGCGCACGACGCGTTCCTTAGTGGTGTGCACAACGCACAGCTCAGTGGTGAGCACGACCCATCAGTTAGCGGCGTTCACACCGCGTTCCTCAGCGGTCTCCACGCCCCGGAAATAAGTGGTGCTCACGACCCGATCAGCAGTGGCGGACACGACGCCGAGATCAGTGGCCTACACGATGTGGTCCTCAGTGGTGGGCACTCCGCTGACCTCAGCACGGCGCACGACCCGGCCGTCAGTGCGACGCACAACGCTGTGATCAGTGACGCCCACGACCCGCTCGCCAGCGGTCTGCACACAACAGCGCTTAGCGACGGACACAACCCGGCGATCAGCGGCCTGCATGAACCGATCGTGAGCGGCGATGCACATGCTGCCGTTGTCAGCGGCCTGCATGAACCGGCGTTGAGCGACGATCACTCCGCGACGGACAGTTCGCTGCACGACGCCATCGTCAGCAGCACGCATGACACGACGATCAGCTTGGCACACGAGCCGACAGATAGTGCCGGTCACAACGACACGATCAGTCAGTTCCACAGCGCCATTGCCAGCGGTGCGCATGACGCCACCATCAGCGACGGTCACAACGCGAGCCTGAGTGCTCTGCACACGCCGGCGCTCAGTGGTGGCCATGACCCGGCGATAAGCGGATCGCATGACCCGATCTCAAGCACTCTGGGCGCAGGCGTGGACGGTACTGGCCAGCCGCCAAACATCCCGTTCGAAGACGTCTTCGACTTTGAAGGGACAACGGCATCGCAGCCGTTCGAGCGGCAGGAACTCAGCATCCTGTTCGACGCTGAACTTGGTGCGCTCACCGCCTCCGCGTTCAGCAGGCCTGGTTTCGCACTGCACGAGTCTGGCCAGATGATCTTCATCGCCGGGCTCGCGCAGACGGCGACGACTGAGACCGTGATCGCGGACTCGGTCGCCCTCGGCCTCGGTATGGCCGTCGGCGCACGCCTAGTCGACCTCGGCAACGACGCGGAGGTGATCGTCCCGGTCGACTTCGCGTTCACTTCGGGGTGGGATTCCCCGCCGGCGGGCGCGATCTTCGACGTTCCGGCGGATCTAGGCGGGCTCGTGCTGGCTGACATCGGAGCGTCGTTGCCGGCCAGCCTCTCAGGCTGGATCACCGATTTCTTCCTGCCGGGTTCGCGCACTAGCGTCGTCGCCGGGCTCACGCCGATGACGTACACGGGAGACAGCGGCGGCGACATCGCTGCCTTCGCCGCGAAGCTCGGTAGCGGACTGGAAGCGATCTGGCGGTTCGATGCGGCCACTCAGAGCTGGGGCAACTACTCGCCCGCACAACCCTCGTTCGTGAACGCGTTTACCTCATTGAGTTCTGGTGACGCGATCCTCGTAAAGGCGACATCGGGCGCTACCGTCGATCAGGTCGACCTACTGCCGAGGAACGGCTCGACGCGTTCGATCACGCTGAACGCCGGATCGAACTTTGTTTCGTACTCGGGCAACAGCGGCAACATCGATGCGCTAGTCGCGGGAGTCAGCGGATTGGAGTCGGTCTTCGTCCTCAACGCGAGCACGCAGCGCTGGTCCGCCTACCTTCCGGGTTCCCCGCTCTTTTTCAACGACTTGCAGAATCTGGATCGACTGGACGCCGTCTTCATGCGCGTAACGGATGACAGTACGTGGTCGTTCCAGGAACTTTCCGAATAGCACTCAGCGACGCATCAGATCAGAACGGCCGCCCAGAGGCGGCCGTTCTGCTGTTCGGGTGACGGAATCTCGCACTCGCGGCCGATTCACTCGAGCGCGGTCGGTACGAGTGGAGCGGGGGACGGGACTCGAACCCGCGACATCCTGCTTGGAAGGCAGGTGCTCTACCAATTGAGCTACCCCCGCCCGCTCTAGATACAAACTACAGCACCTCACTGGAATTCGCTCGAAGCACCGAGCGCGCCTTGAAAGCGGACAAGGACACCGGAGACGGCAACACGACAGCGATAGTGATTCGATCTGTGACGTCAGCTGGAGATGCGGCCGACTCGATCAGATCGCACGCAGGTCGGGCCTCGCGTCCAGCCCTAGAGCCGTAAGCCACTCGGTGTGGGACGTTCTACCGTGTGACTGTGGCTCGGCTATCCGCAGCATGAATCGTGGGACAGAACACGGGGAGAAGAGCTGAGTTTCGACCATTGATCATCTCGCATCGGGGCCGCGGCAGGCCGACAGCCGCCGATCCGCGGCATGTCCGCCGCCGATATTCAGTTCGCGTTCGATTCCCACGAGATGATGTTCTCCATCAGTCTCCTGCCCAAGCAAATCGAATCGCAGCGTATCGATGTCCGCGCGGACCGCTGTCCTTGCTCACTCCTCGTGTGCGCACGAACGTACGTGATGCTCCCGCTACAGCCTCGCGCGGGCGCGATCCGTGTCTTATGATGGCCGCCTGATGACCGACGCATCCGAACCGCTCGCACGCACTGAACGACTCGACACCGTGGGCGAACTGATCATCAACCGCCCGGAGCGTCGTAACGCCCTCACCAGCGAGACAATCACGGCGCTCCACGAGGGTCTCGACGCCCTGATCGCCGACCCCGAAGTGAAGGCCATCCTGATTCGCGGTGAAGGCGACTCGTTCACGTCCGGCATGGACGTCAGCAAGGAGATCGCCACCGACCGTCTCGATCGCTGGCGACGGTTTCATGCGGCGATCTACGCCTGCCCTAAGCCGATCGTCGGCGCATTACAGCGCTACGCCATCGCCGGTGGCTCCGCGCTGGCATTCGCCTGCGACTTCCTGATCGTCGGCGAAACCGCCCGCATCGACACGTCCGAGGTCCGCATCGGCATGGCTGCCACCATGAACGTCGTCTGGTTGCAGCTCAAATGGGGCATCAGGGTCGGCTATCGCTTCGCTCTCGCCGGCCAGCCGATCCTCGGCCCGGAACTCGTCACCCTCGGCGTCGCCACGAAGTCCGTCCCCGACGACGAGGTGCTCGACGAGGCTCGCGCCTACGCTGCGATGCTCACCGAGTACGACGCCTGGGCGATGGGCTCCGTCAAGAGCGCCCTCCAGAATCAGCAAGGAACTACCGGCAGCGAGGGCTTCGAATCACTCGTGCTCGCCGCCCAGGCAGCCCAGCTCCCACGTCCATAGCCACCGCCGTATCTCAGTCGTCGGCTCTGCTAACGTATCGACGCAGGAAGGTGCGGCAATGAAGGTTGCAATCGGCGTCGGACGCGACGCGATCATGGACTGGGATGCGGTCTCCACCTACGCGATCGAAGCGGAAGGCATGGGCGTCGACTGCGTCTGGGCCGCCGAGGCATGGTCGCACGATGTGGTTGTGCCGCTGGCGTTCCTTGCCGCGAAGACAGACACGATCCACCTCGGCACCAGCATCATGCAGATCGGCACTCGCACCCCGGCGATGATCGCGATGACCGCGATGGCGCTCGATTCGCTGACGGATGGGCGCTTCCGGCTCGGCCTCGGCACCAGCGGCCCGCAGGTGATCGAAGGCTGGCACGGCGTTCCGTTCACCAAACCGGTGACCCGTACGCGCGAGGTGATCGAGATCGTCCAGCGCATCTTCAACGGCGAGACGCTGAGCTACGACGGCGAATTCCACACGCTCCCGCTGCTGAAGGGCGCGACCGGCGAGGGCAAAGCGCTTCGCCCGGGAGCGCCGCCACCGAAGAACGTCCCGATCTACGTCGCCTCGCTCGGCCCGAAGAACCTGGAGATGACCGGCGCGCTCGCGGACGGCTGGCTTGGCAACTACTTCATCCCGGAGCAGGTCGACGTCTTCCTCGACCCGATGCGCCGGGGCGCTGAGGCGGCGGGCCGGTCACTGGACGACATCGATCTTCAGGTCGGAGGCACCGTCTGGTTCACCGACGATGTCGACGAGTCTCTCGAGACGGAGAAGCGACGTCTCGCGTTCCAGATCGGGGCCATGGGCTCACGCCGCCAGAACTTCTACACCGACGTCTACGCGCGACAGGGATTCGCCGATGAGGCACGCGAGGTGCAGCGCCTCTGGCTCGCCGGTGAGCGCGACGAGGCGCGTGCGCGGGTGCCCGACGAGCTGGCACTCAGCTCCAACCTGATCGGCGACGAGCAGATGATCCGCGAGCGATTGCGCGTCTACCGCGACGCCGGGATCAACACCTTCCGAGCAGGTCCGCGCGGCTCCGACGTCGGCGAGCGCCTCGAGACGATCGGTCGCCTGATGGACCTCGTCGCGGAAGTGACGAACGAAGTCGCATAGGCGCGTCGTACGCGCATTAATGCGCGGCCGGAATTGCCCCTGAACCAAACGTGGTGGTGCTACGGTGCCTCCTGACGGCGTGCACGGTGGAAGGGGCTGAGACGTGGAGATCGTTGGCTGGATCGGACTTGGCATCATGGGCGCGCCGATGGCCCGCAACCTGCTGAACGCGGGGTACGAGGTCGTCGCGTGGAACCGCTCGGCAGAGCGGCTCGATGCGGCCGTCGATGCTGGCGCGCAACGTGCCGCTGCGCCCGCCGACGTCGCCGCCCGCAGCGACGTGGTGATCGCCTGCGTGACGGCCAGCGCGGACCTCGAAGCTGTGACGACCGGCCCGGGCGGCGCGGCAGAGGGCATCCGTGTGGGCTCAGTATTCGTCGACATGTCCACGATCTCCCCGGCCGTGACCCGCGATGTCGCAGCCAGATTCGAGGAGCGGGGCGTCGCGATGCTCGATGCACCGATCTCCGGCGGCGAACAGGGCGCGATCGACGGCACTCTCTCGATCATGGTCGGCGGCCCGGCAGACGCTCTCGAACGCGTTCGCCCGATCTTCGAGGTGCTGGGAGCCACCGTCACCCACTGCGGTCCGACCGGTGCCGGTCAGACGGTCAAGCTCTGCAACCAGATCGCCGTCTCGGTGAACAATCTGGCGATGGCGGAGGCGCTGGTCTTTTGTGAGCGATCCGGGGTCGACCCGTCAACGATGCTCTCGGCAATCACGCAGGGAGCGGCCGGGTCATGGCAACTCACGAATCTTGGTCCGAAGGTCGTCGAACGCGACTTCGCGCCGGGCTTCAAGGTCGGCCTGCAACAGAAGGACCTGCGGCTCGCGCTCGAGGCCGCCGACGACTTGCACATGCCGCTCGCGGCCACCTCGCTCGTGCACCAGCTCTTCGCGGCCGTCGAGCGCGCGCACGGTGCCGATGTCGGCACGCAGGCGCTCGTCCGCGCCATCGAAAGTCTCGCGGGCACCGAGGTCGGCGCGGCGAACGGCAAGTCGTAGCTGCCGATGGCGACGCAGCCCGGGACGCCCGCCCCTGCCCTGATCAGCATCGATCTCGGAACGACGCGCTTGAAGGTCGCGGCCTTCGACGCTGGCGGAGCGCTGCTCGCTCAGGAGGCGGTGCGCAACCGCGAGCACCACGACGACGCACTCGCGTGGCAGGATCCGAACGAGTGGTGGGCCGATAGCTGCGAGTTGCTGAAGCGCCTGCTCGCCCGTCCGGAACTCGCGCGGCGCGAGGTCGCCGGGCTCTCACTCTCCGGCCGCGGCGGCGCGGCCGTCTTCGTCGATGGCGGCGGCGAGGTGCTCTCGCCCTCGTGGTCCGACCGACGTCACGCCTCGCAGCTTGCCGCACTCGCGGAGTGGCGCAGCGGTGGCGCGCAGCTCTCGAACTACGGCATGGCGCTGATCGCGAAGCTGACGTGGCTGCGAGAGCACGACGCCCGGGCGGCGGAACGAGTCGCTCACGCGATGTACGCGAAGGACTTCATCCTCTTCCGGCTCACCGGCGCGACAATCACCGATCCCACGTCTGGTCCGGATGCCGCCCAATGGGACGACGGTGTACTCGCGCACGCGAGCGTCGACAGTGCCGTGCTGCCGTCGGTCGCCATGCCGTGGGCGCTCGCGGGTGAGGTGACCGCCGAGGCAGCGCAGCATTGTGGCGTGCCAGTCGGTACGCCGGTCGCCGTGGGCGCGCATGACGGTATCTGCGCGAACGTAGGCGCGGGCGCGGGCGCTGTCGGCAGTGTCGCGATCACCGTCGGAACGCACGCCGTCGTGCGGGCGGTGATGGCGGAGCAGCCCGCGGGCGCCTACCGCTTCTACGGCATGCCCCCCGACCGCGAGATCATCGGTGGCAACGCGGTGATGGCGGGCCGCGGCGCAGACTGGTTCGTCGATGGCTGGCTCGCACACACGTCGCTGGAGCAGCGGGCGGAAACGTTCGCGACTCTCGACGCCGAGGCTGCCGACGTACCGGCTGGCGCTGGTGGCGTGCTCTTTCTGCCATTCCTGCAGGGGCAGGTCGCCCCGGAAGCGCGCCCCGACGCCGCGGCCGCATTCGCCGGGCTGCGCGGCGACCACGGTCGCGCCGAGATGTACCGCGCGGTACTCGAAGGCGGCGCGTTCGCGATTCGCGGCATCTTCGAGCAGGTGCGCGGCTGGTGCGGTGACCCCTCGCGAGTGCGATTCACCGGCAGCGGTGCGCGCAGCGCCGTCTGGCGTCAGATCATCGTCGACGCCCTGCGCTGGCCCGTCGAGGCGACCGATGCAGCGGCCGAGGGTCGCGGCGCGGCGATCTACCTCGCCACCGCGCTCGGGTACCATCCCGACGTCGACGCGGCGGAGGCTGCGATGGTGCCGGCGGCGTTCCCGATCGAACCGCACGCCGAGACCGCCGATGTCTACGACGCTACGTATGCGCGCTGGAGCCGCCTCTCGGAGGCGATGCGCCCGCTGGACGACGAGATGAGCGTGACGCGGTGACATCGACGCTGATCCACGGCGGCACGCTGATCGACGTTGAGGCGGAGTCGTCGACGGCTGGCGACGTCCTGATCCGTGACGGCATGGTCGTTGCGATCGGCGATGTTCCGCAGGACGAGGCGGCAGCGGCGGACGAGCGCTTCGACGCCAGCGGCTGCCACGTCTCACCCGGCTGGATCGATATCCACGCGCACGTCTACAACCACGGCATCTTCGCTACGAGCAGGTTGGACGCGGACCGCGTCGGCCTCGGCCAGGGCGTCACCTGTCTCGTCGATGCTGGATCGTCCGGCGCAGTCACGATCGACGCCTTCCCGCGGGTCGTGCATGAGACGCAGCGCACCCCCGTCTACGGGCTGGTGAACGTCGGATCGCCCGGCCTGCCGAATCTCGGTGGCGGGCACTCGTCGCGGCCCGAGCTGGTCTCGCTGGCGGCGACCGTCGAGGCGGCTGAGCGGCACGCCGGGTGGGTGCGCGGGATCAAGGTGCAGGCATCGTCGAGCCACGCCGGGATGTTCGGCATCGAGGCGGTGAAGATCGCCCGCAAGGCGGCGGATTTGACCGGACTTCCAGTGATGGCGCACATCGGCAACGCGCCGCCCGTCCTCGATGAGACGCTCTCGTTGCTGCGGGCCGGCGACATCGTCACCCACGCCTACCACGGCAAGATCGGCGGCGCTCTTTCGCGCCACGGCGAGGCGTTGCCTGCGCTGCGCGAGGCGATCGATCGAGGTGTGATCGTCGACATCGGCCACGGGCGCTCGTCGTTCTCGTTCGCGACCTGCGAGCAGGCGCTCGCCGAGGGGCTGCCGGTGCAGACCGTCAGCACGGACATCCACCGCGGGAACATCGATCGCTACGTGATCTCGCTCGCCCGCACGATGTCGAAGCTGATGCTGCTCGGACTCTCGATCGTGGACGTCGTGCGCGCCGTCACGCTGACACCCGCGCAGGCGCTGCGGCTCGACCGCGACGGCTTCGGCACGCTTTCGACGGGCCGGCCGGCACACATCACCGTCTTCCGGCTTCGCGAGGAAGCGATCGAACTGGAGGACTCCTAAGGTGAGACCCGTACCGCCGAGCAGTGGCTCGACCCGATCGCAGCTTTCTCGCACGGCGAACGCTTCGACCGCGACCTGCCGATCTAGCGCGATTCCGGCGGGACCAGCGAGGCGGGGCCGTAAGCTATGACGATGGATATCTACGAGCGCGTCGGCGTCCCGCCGGTGATCAACGCCGCGGGGAAGCTCACCGCCCTGGGCGGCTCCGCGCAGCACGAGGAAGTCGCCGCCGCACAGTTCTCAGCCGCGCGCGGCCACGTCGACCTCTCGACGCTGCGGCAACGCGCCGGCGAACTGGCGGCGCAGGCAACGGGCGCGGAGGCGGCCAGCATCACGACCGGGGCGGCGGCGGGCATCGTCGTCAGCGTGGCGGCAGTGATCGCGGGGACCGACCCGCGGCTGATCGCGCTGCTGCCCGAGAGCGAGGGGCAACGCAATCGCATTCTGATCCAGGCGGGTCACTGGGTGAACTTCGGCGCGCCGGTTGAGCAGATGGTGCGACTCGGCGGCGGCGTTCCGCAGCTCGTCGGCAATGTGAACAACGTTCCGGAAGCGGTACTCGAAGAGACGCTGCGCGAGAGCGAGCCCGCCGCGCTGCTCTACGTGCAGTCGCATCACGCCGTGCAGGAGCGAATGGTGTCGCTGGAACGCTCCATCGAACTCGCGCACACGCACAACGTGCCGGTGATCGTCGATGCCGCCGCTGAGCAGGATCTCCTCCACTACATCGCTACCGGTGTCGACCTTGTCACGTATTCCGGCGGCAAGGCGTTGGGCGGCCCGACCGTCGGCTTCATCGCGGGACGTCGCGAGCTGGTCGAGGCCTGCGAGGCGCAGACGCGCGGCATCGCGCGGCCAATGAAGGTCGGCAAGGAGCAGATCGTCGCCCTGCTCGTCGCGCTCGAGCGCTACAGCGCCCGCGACGAGAGCGCCGAACTCGAGCGCGAGCAACGCGTCAACGCCATCGTGCGCGGCTCCCTCGATGGCATCGATACCGTCGATGTCACGCTGCGCCCCGATGAAGCCGGACGTCCGATCGAGCGCGTCGCGCTCTCCGCGCGTGACGGTGCTTTCGACGTCCGCGAACTGGTGGACTTCCTCGCTGAGGGCTCACCGAGTATCCGCACGCGCAACCACCATCTCGACGCCGGCATCGTTGCCATCGACCCGCGCGAGGTGAGCGAGGAGCAAGCGGCCGTGATCGCCGATCGGCTGCGAGCGTTCTTCCGCTCGTAGCACCGTGGGCGAGCCGGGTGACGATAGCGCGACCGATGCCATGTCTCGCGCCAGCCACGATCGCGCGACATCGCGTTCCGCGGCTGTCACCCGGGCCGGTCGAACGCGTTACCATCGCCGCTGAGACACCAGCCCTCGACGACACGATTCCGGCGGAGTAGCAGCGGGACGGCCTCGCGGACGGTGATCTGTGGAGCGGTAGCCACGACCGGCGCCGGAGCGACGGATGTGTCGTCGGTCACGGCAGGCCACTAGTCGCGATGAGCACGCTCCTCACGATGGGACTCGACCTAACGCTCGCCTCGGAAGCCGCGCTCGAACCGTGGGCTGAGCTCGCCGATGGTCGATCTGTCGTGCTGTTCGACCATCGAGGTCTCGGAGCATCTGGCCAATCGCCTGACGGATTCACACTTGACGGGTTCGTGCGCGATCTGGATGCCGTCGTCTCCGCGCTTGGCGACGAAGTCGATCTGTTGGGCCGCACCGGAATGTGTCACATAGCAGTGCGTTACGCCGCGACTCACCCGGAGCGGGTCGGGCGGCTCTGTCTGAGTAACCCCCTTCCCGTTGGTGCCAGTCCCCGCACAGCTTATCCAATGAATCTCGTCGCCCACATCGCCGACCGAGACTGGGAGTTCTATTGTGAGATGTTCTCTCTTGTCAATTATGCATGGACTGATATCGAGTACTCGCGGGTAGCGATGGAGCGGATGCAGTCACGAATCACTCCGGAACTATGGGGAGAGATAACTGGTGCCCTTGAGTCACTCGATGCGTACGACGACGCCCCGTCTATCAGTGCCCCCACTCTCGTTGTCATCTCGCCCGGTCGAGCTGTGAGCGCACAAGGCTGGGATGTCGGGATGCGACAGGTCGCAGCCTCGATTCCCGGCTCACGCCTGATTTCGACATCGGCAACTGGTCGTCTGCACTTCGTTGAGGCCGTGTCCTCGTTCCTCGACGAGGAAGCAACATCGGCCGACGGTTCGAGCGAGCCAGTAGGCGCCTTCCAGACCATCCTCTTCACCGACCTAGAAAGCTCTACCGCGCTCACCCAGCGCGTGGGCGACGAGGCAGCGCAGGACGTACTGCGAGGGCACAACACCGCCGTCCGAGGCGCACTCGAAGCGAGCGGCGGCCGCGAGGTGAAGCACACCGGCGACGGCATCATGGCGAGCTTCCCCCCGGCGGTCTCAGCCGTCGAAGCCTCGCTCGCGATTCAGCGCGAGCTTGAAGGCGGCGAGGTGCGCGTACGCATCGGCATCAACGCCGGAGAGCCGATCGCCGAGGACGACGGCCTCTTCGGAACGGCGGTCCAGCTCGCAGCGCGCATCACCGACCGCGCGGAGCCGGGACAGGTGCTGGTCTCGCGCGTAGTGATGGATCTCTGCGCCGGCAAGACACTCGAGTTCACGTCGGCAGGCGACGCGACGATGAAGGGCTTCGACGAGCCGATCGCGCTGTATGCGGTGAGGGAGCGGTAGCCGCCGTCTCGGTCGGCTCTCAATGTCCGAACGCTGGATGCATGCCGACGAGGTCGAGACCAGTCCGTCGCTCGTGCGACGCCTGATCGCCGCGCAGTTCCCTCGCTGGGCCTCGCTTCCGATCGCCCGCGTCCAGTCCGACGGGACTGATAACGCGCTCTACCGGCTCGGCGAGCAGATGGTCATGCGGTTGCCGCGTACGCCCGGTGCCGCAGGTCGCGTCGACAAGGAACACGAGTGGTTGCCGAGACTCGGCCCGCTGCTGCCGCTCGACATCCCCACGCCGGTCGCGCGGGGCGAAGCTGCCGAGTGCTACCCCTGGCGCTGGTCGGTCTACGAGTGGCTCGATGGCGAGAACGCGACCATCGAAGGGCTCGCCGACCCGAACCAAGCGGCAACCACGCTGGCTGGATTCATCACGGCGCTGCACCGCATCGAGCTGCCCGGTGGCCCGCCCCCCGGCGAGCACAACTTCGGCCGCGGCGTGCCTCTGGCGATGCGCGACGCGCGAACGCGCGAACGCGCGACGCTATCGATGCGCTGCACGGGAGCGTTGACACGCGCGCCGCGACGGCAGCGTGGGAAGCGGCCCTGCACGCCGCTCTATGGGACGCTGCACCCGTCTGGATCCACGGCGATATGTCGTCGGGGAATCTGCTCACCAACGAGGGCCGGCTGACCGCCGTCATCGACTTCGGAGGGTTGGGCGTCGGCGATCCCGCATGCGACCTGATGATCGCGTGGGAGATCTTCAGCGGCGAGAGTCGTGACGTCTTCCGTACCGCGCTGGACGTCGATGACGCGACGTGGGCACGCGGTCGCGGCTGGGCGCTGTCACAGGCGCTGATCTTCATCCCCTACTACATCGACACAAACCCGTCGGGCGTCGAGAAGGCCCGTCACATGCTCGACGAGGTGTTCGCCGACCACGATGCGGCTCTGTGAGGCGCGGTTGAATCCAACGTTCGCTATCTGGAGCCCGGAACGATGCCCCTGACGGCGGTCTCGATCGAGTAGACGCTCGTCCCGGCCGTCATGAAGAGCGTCGAGAAGTCCTCACCGCCGAAGCTGATGTTGGCGGCATGCTCCTCCATCTCGAAGACGCCGAGGTACTCGCCCGCGGCCGTGTGCACCGAGACGCCGCCGGCACCGGTGGTCCAGAGCCGCCCATCGACGTCCACCTTCATGCCGTCCGGCGCGCCGCGCCTCTCGTCGTCCGACTGATCGAGGAAGAGCGCCCCTCCGCCCAGCGTGAGGTCGGCGTTGACCTCGTAGCGGCGGATCAGCCGATCCTGCGAATCGCCGATGTAGAGCGCGGACTCGTCGGGCGTGAACGCGAGGCCATTCGGCTGCGCGAAGCCCTCGCCGTCGAGCAGGTGAAGCGAGCCATCCGGGTCGATGCGGTAGACGCCCCGGAAGTCGAGGTCCGGCTGCTGCCCCTTCTTACCCTGGCTCGGCTCACGACCGCGGTCGGTGCCGTATGTCGGGTCGGTGAAGAAGATCGCCCCGGACGAGTGCACGACCACGTCGTTCGGACTGTTCAGCGCTTCGCCATCCCACGCGGTCGCCATCGACGACGTGATGTTCGGGTCGTCGTACGCCCCGCGCGAGACACGACGGCCGCCGTGCTCGCAGGCGAGGACGTTCCCGGCCGCGTCGAGCGTCAGGCCGTTGGACCAGCCACTCGGTGCGCGATACTCCTCGGCCTCGGTCTGGCCCGGCCGCCATCGATGGATGCGGTTGCCCGGGATGTCGCTGAAGAGCAGCGCGTGGTCCGTCGGAATCCAGAGCGGCCCCTCGGTGAAGTGGAATCCAGTGCAGAGGCGAGTCTCTTCGCCCTGCAACAGCTCGGAGATGCCGTGATCGTCTTCAATCTTCATCGTGCGGCGATACTGGCACAGCGTCGGTCCGGCGCGCCAGCACGGCCTTCGATCGGGTCACGCGCTATGATTCGCCTCTCATGCCCAGTGAACGCATCCAACGACGCATCGACCGCCTGCTCGACCAGGCGGAGGAGGCTGCCGACGCCCTCGACTGGCCGCGCGTCCGCGAGACGGCAAACGCGGTGCTGGCGATCGACGCCGCGCATGAGGATGCCCTCGCCTTCATCTTGATGGCCGACGGCGCGGCAGGGTCGCCGTCGACTGCCGGCTCGTCGACCCCGGACGCACCGCCATCAGCACCCTCACCACAGCCCGACGCCCCTTCCTCCTTCGCCGGCGGTAGATACGAGGTGCGCGAGTTCCTCGGCGAGGGCGGCAAGAAGCGCGTCTTCCTCGCGCACGACTCGCTGCTCGACCGCGATGTCGCATTCGCCCTCGTACGCACCGACGGTCTCGACGACGCAGGCCGCGAGCGCATCACGCGCGAGGCACAGGCAATGGGACGGCTCGGCGACCATCCGCACATCGTGCCGGTGCTCGACCTCGGGCAGGAGACGAACAGCGACGGCGTCTCGCAGCCGTACATCGTGTCGCAGTACATGGCTGGCGGTTCCGTCGAGGACCTGCTGAACGCCGACGAAGACCTACCGTTGGAGCACACGCTGAGAATCGCTGTCGGTGTCGGTCGCGGGCTGGAGATGGCGCACTCGAACAACATCGTCCACCGCGACCTCAAGGCCGGAACCGTCTGGCTCGCCGAGGACGGCACGGCAAGGATTGGCGACTTCGGCCTCGCGGTCTCGCTCGACCGTACCCGGCTCACGCAGCAGGGAATGATGGTCGGTACAGCGACGTACATGCCGCCGGAGCAGGCGCTCGGTGGCGCAGTTACGCCGCAGAGCGACCTCTACGCGCTCGGCGCGATGCTCTACGAGATGGTGACAGGGCGCGCACCCTTCGTCGGCGACGACCCAACGGCGATCATCAGCCAGCACATCAACACGCCGCCGGTCGCGCCTTCGTGGCACAGCGAGCACTGCCCGCCTGACCTCGAAGCACTGATTCTCCAGCTGCTGGCAAAGGTACCTGAGGACCGGCCCGCTTCGGCATCTGACGTGGTCGCCACCCTCGAACGCATCGACCCGGGGGAGGCCAGCGCCTCTCACTCCGATAGCGGTGCGAACCCCCTCGACCGGCTCGCGCAGGGAGTCTTCGTCGGGCGGCAGGCGGAGCTGGAGCGGCTGCGCTCAGCGTTCGACCGCGCGTTCAGCGGCAACGGCAACATCGCGATGCTCGTCGGTGAGCCGGGCAGCGGAAAGACGCGCACCTCGCAGGAACTGGAGACCTACGCGCGCATGCGTGGCGCTCAGGTACTCGTCGGGCGCACGCACGAGAGCGAGGGCATGCCGTCCTATTAGCCGTGGATTGAGGTCGGTAACGAGAACGCGCGGACGATGCCGCCCGCAGAACTCCAGAGTGAGATGGAATCGGCTCAGGTCTCCGAGCTGACACGCATCTTCCCCGGCCTGCTCCAGCTTGAAGGGGTCGCTGCCCCGGACGAGAGCACCGCCCCGGAGGCCGCACAATTCAAGCTCTTCGACGCCTACACCGCGTTCATCCGTGCAGCGTCAGAGCGCACACCGTTGATGATTGTGCTCGATGACCTTCACTGGGCCGACAGGCCGTCCCTGTACCTCCTCCAGCACCTCGCTCGTTCACTCTCTCGCATGCGCGTTCTCGTCGTCGGCACCTACCGACACACCGACATCACACGAGCAAGTGCACTCTCCGAGACCCTGGCCTCCCTCAACCGGGAAGGCGGCATCGAGCGCGTCGTCCTACGTGGCCTGACGCGCGACGAGGTTGGCAGCTACATCGAGGCTGCTGCTCATGTCACTCCGTCGGCGGTGGTCGTCGAGCGCGTGCACGAGGAGACCGAAGGCAACCCCTTCTTCCTCTCCGAGGTCGTCAACCTCATGACCGAGGAGGGCACCCTCCAGGCGACGACATCACGTGAGATAGCCCTCCCCGACGGAGTGCGGGAGGCACTCGGTCGCCGGCTCGACCGACTCTCCGAGGAGGCGAATGAGCTGCTGCAGATTGCCGCAGTTCCGCCTCGATACGCTCTCGGCACTTGGTGACCACGCCGAGGACGACATTCTCGTACTGCTCGAAGAGGGGCTCGGGGCTCGCGTCGTCGAGGAGACGAATGCGGCCGGGCAGTACCGGTTCACGCATGCACTGATGCAGGAGACTTTGCTCGATGAGTTGAGCACTACTCGACGGGTGCGCACTCACGGTCGCATTGGCGAGGCGCTTGAACAACGCTGGGGTCGGGAGCGTTCGGACGAACGCGCCACGCGACTGGCTCAGCACTTTGTCGAGGCAGCCACGCTCACCGATGGACACGCTGAGAAGGCGCTGCACTACTCGCGCGTCGCGGCGCGGGACAGCAGGCCGAGGAGCAGGCCGGCTGGGGAGAGGCCGCGCGTCGGTACGAGGACTGTCTCGCGCTCGTCGAAGACACGGACACCGAGTTGGATGTGGACGAGGCCGAACTGCTCGTCGCAGCCGGACGCTGCTATCGCAACGCCAACGCGCACCGCGACGCATGGCGACGACTGCTGCGCGCCATCGACCTCTACCGTGACCGCGAGAATGCCGTCGGGATGGCCGATGCGACGCTCGAGGCGATGCAGGTCGAAGCGCCACCTGCCCGGTTGGTTGCACTCAATAACGAGGTGCTCGGACTTCTCGGAGACGATGAGCCTGAGGTCGAAGCCAGATTGTTGGGACGCGGCCTAGCAATACTTGGTGTCGGGCCTCAGCAGCGGCCCGAACAGCACAGACTTCGGGCCTCGGAGCTGGCTGAGAGCCACGACCTCGACGACGTGCGCGCCCTTCTCAACTTCAGCGCAGGGCTCGAGGCGAACATCCTCCGGCGGCGCGAAGAAGGGGCAACGCTCCATCTAAGGGCAGCACAACAATTCGAGGCTCTTGGCCTCATGCGCGACTCGGGCATGGCTCAGTACCTAGCATCAACCAACCTGATTTCGAGTGGACAGCTCGATGAAGCACGGCGAGTGTCTGAGGAGGGCGTTGCCTACGCCCGTCGCTACCACTTGCCATATTTCGAGGAGAATCTCGCTGCGTCTCATGCTGGGCCCCTCCTCGCACTCTGCGACTTCGATGCACTGCAGATAGTGCTTGATGAGCAGGCTGATGCTTCGTCCTACATGGTGAGCGGCATCGCAGCGTTCTGGGCGCTCCAGCGAGGCGACCTTGCCGCCGCACGAGAGGCGCTGCCAGCGGTTGAGGTTGCCGGTGGCATCCCAGTACAGGTTGCCGTCGTTCATTCGGTGCATGCGCGGACATTGCTTCTGGCCGGAGACGCTGATGGGGCAAGCCACCACATCGCGAAGATGCGGGAGGCCATGGACGCCGCGCCGCAGTCAATTGAACGCGCGGGAGTGAACTTGATTGTCGGAGTGTTCCTGTCCGCCGGTGAATCTGGGTTGGAACTCGCTGGTTCAGACGTAGCCGACGCGGTGCTCGAAGAGCTGCGGGGTCAGGACGCGGCGTACATGATCCCCTTAGGGACCTCAGGACGCGTGATTCAAGGACGCTATGCGCTGGCGACTGGCGAACTGCCGGAGGACCACGGGCACTTCGCGGAGACTCTTGAATGGGCCGAACGCGAAGGCGCGTACGTCATCGCTGGCCAATGCCACCAGGGCCTCGCCGAGGTCGCCATCCGGCGCGGCAACACCGCCGACGCGATGGAGCACCTCGACGCCGCGATGAAGCTCTTCGAGCAGTACGGCGCGAAGCTCTATCTCGACCAGGTCATCGCTAAGAAGCTAGAGCTACAGGGCGTTTCACCCGCTGACGCTGGCCCCGGTGCCGCTACTATCGTCGCTGAGACACCAGCCCTCGACGACACGATTCCGGCGGAGTAGCTGCGATGGAAATCGGTCCGATTCGCTACGCGCCGACAGAGGATGGGGTGAGCATCGCATACCGCGTCGTCGGCGATGATCCGCACACGATGATAGATCTGGGTGTTCAGCCGTCCCACACGGAGACACTGCTCTCGCTGCCTGTCCTCCGACGCAATCTTGAGCACGCTGACGCGTATGGCATCCGCGAGGTCCTCTACGACCAGCGGGGGTCTGGGCTTTCGACGCGAGACGTCCCTGAGATCTCTCTGGAGACGATGGTCGCAGATCTGGACTCGATCATCTCAGTCATGCAACTCGATAGGGTCGTCCTCAGCGCGAGATTTCTCTCATCGCTCGTGGCCATATCCTACGCACACAGCCACCCGGATCGTGTCGACGCGCTGATCCTGGATGGCGGGTTTGCGTACGTGGGCGACATCCCTGGACTCAACGAACTTGTCCTCATGATTGAAGCCAACTGGCCCGTAGCTGCGCGGACGATCGCAGACATTACGCTTCCGGCTGCCGCGCGATCCGACCCCGACATGACCGAGGGACTGGCGAGGTACATGCGTGAGGCGGCGGACGCTCCCGCGGCGGCGGCAACCTTCCGAACGGGCTTCTTCGGCGACGTGAGGCCCCTACTCGACGGAGTACTTGCTCCGACACTGGTGAGGCATCAGCAACACGCACGGAACGTGCCCGAGAGCGCGGCGCAGGAATTAGCGGTGCATATCCCGAACGCGGAACTGAACATGGTCGGCTGGGACAACCCGTGGCCGGTGTCCGATTCTGAGCTTGATGAGGCGTGGGAACTCGTTAGTGAATTTCTCGACCGCGTCGTGGGACCCGGTGACGCTCCGCAGCCGGCAGGCTCCCATAGCCCATTCCAGACCATCCTCTTCACCGACCTCGAAAGTTCCACCGCGCTCACCCAGCGCGTCGGCGACGAGGCGGCGCAGGAGGTACTGCGAGGACACAACAGCGCCGTCCGGGGTGCGCTCGAAGCACACGACGGCCGGGAGGTGAAGCACACCGGCGACGGCATCATGGCCAGCTTCCCCTCGGCGGTCTCAGCCGTCGAAGCCTCTCTCGCGATTCAGCGTGAGCTTGAGGGCGGCGAGGTGCGGGTCCGCATCGGCATCAACGCAGGCGAACCAGTCGCTGAGGACGACGACCTCTTCGGCACGGCGGTCCAGCTCGCAGCGCGCATCACCGACCGCGCGGAGCCGGGGCAGGTGCTCGTCTCGCGCGTCGTGATGGACCTCTGCGCAGGCAAGACGTTCGAGTTCACATCGGCGGGTGACGCCACGATGAAGGGCTTCGATGAGCCGGTGGCGTTGTATGCGGTGCGGGGAAGCTAGTCGCGCAGCTGTACTGACGAGGGCGTGGCCGCCTGCTCGATATCGTCCATGATCGCCCTCAGGCGATCCGGGTAGTCCGTCACAATTCCCAGCACGCCGCAGTCGATCACGCGTCGCATCTCGCTCTCCTCGTTGACCGTCCACGTGAACGGACCGAGTCCACGCGTGCGAGCCTGGCGCGCGACCTCAGGAGTGAGGCTCGTATGCGCGATCGATGCCGCCTGGGCGTTGCGCCAGAGCGCCTCCTTGAAGAAATCATCCATGCTCGGCCACTCCTCGCCGCCGGTCAGAAGCGCGGCGGGAATGGAGGGCTGGTACTCGCGAAATTGGGCTACGACGTGGGGATGCACCGACCAGATCATGACGTCCTCGATGGCGTGAGCCATCCGCACGACCTCAAGCACTGCACCCTCGATGTCGGTGCCCTTGATCTCGATCACGAGCAGGATGCGCCCGCGCGTCTCGATCAGCACCTCCTCCAGCGTCGGAACCTCCTCGCGGGTCGGCCACCCGGGAAACGAGACCGCAGCGTTCGCTTCCTTGATCGTGGCAAGCGAGGTGGAGTGCACGCTGCCCTGCATGTCAGTCGTACGATCGAGCGTGCGATCGTGGATCACGACCGGCACGCCCTCATTGGAAGTACGCACGTCGATCTCGACGGCGTCAGCACCGAACTCGATCGCCTTGCGGATTCCGGCAAGCGTGTTTTCAGGCGCGTGGCCGCCGGCACCACGATGAGAAATCACCAGAGCTCGATACATCGTGCGTCAGGTCCCCTCAGTGCTGCTGGATGTCGCCACAGTCCGCTGGTGAACGATCATACTGCGTGTCGTTCACGTACCAGTGTGCCGCAGCAGGGGTCCGACGATCGACTACGGCGTCTCGACGATCTCGATGTCGATGATGCGCGATGCCGGGAGTGCGTCGGGGCCGGGCTCACGGACTGTGATTTGTTGCAGGACATCTAGCCCCTCGATCACCTGCCCAAAGACCGTGAAGTCACCTTCGAGGAACGGCGTCGCGGCCAGCGTGATGAAGAACTGTGAACCGCTCACCTGAGCCGCCTTCGCCATCGACAGCACGCCCACGCCGAACTCCAGCTCGTTCTTCTCTTCAATCAGGTTGTAGCCGGGGCCGCCGAAGCCCTGACCCTCCGGGTCGCCGCCTTGCGCCATGAAGCCCGCGATCACGCGGTGGAACGTCAGGCCATCGTAGAAGTCGTTGCGCGCGAGGAAGACGAAGTTGTTGACGTAGCCGGGCGCATCTGCGGGCAACAACTCGATGCGGATCTCGCCGTTCTCGGTGAGCAGCACGGCCTCGAAGCCGTGGCTAACGTCGATCGTCATCGGCGGAGCAGCGGCGTAGGTACGCTGGATGCCTGCCGCGGCCTCTGTCGCCGTCGCCGCGGGCGCGTCGGCCGAAGTCGCCTCGTCGCCGTCATCGCTGGCGCCGCCACACGCGACGACGAGCATTGCGAGAGCCAGCGCGACTGTAAGCCAAACGTTGCGCGAACTGATCATCGGATGTGCCTCACCTCTGAAGCGTCGGACGCTCCGCGCGCGGAACAGCGACGAGAACCGCCGCCGCCCGGGATGTTTGCTGACCTCGGTTGGTGACGGAAGACTAGTTTCCGCTCCAAATCGTCGTCAACTGCGTGCCGCTGCATCGCGCCGACGCTAGTCGCACCATCGGCGACGCCACCGCGTGCTCGGGCGGCTCCGCTAGTTCACCGAGTAGTCGGAGGCGCTCGTTGGCACGCTGGCTGTCGCGATCGTGTCGCCATCGCCGGCTGCGACGTTCTCGTCGCCCCAGATACCAGCCTCGACCGCGACTGACCGACGGCCACCACCGCCGTTCCAGTTCACGTAGCTCACGATCGCATCCGCGCTCCCGAACGAACGGCTGCGATAGAGCGCGACCTCGCCGCTCGCGCCGCTCAGCGTCCCGAGCCCGCCATTAGCGAACACGTCGTCGCCCGTATCCGTGCCCGACCCAACGTGCACGGTGAGACGCGCACCCGGCGCAAGCTCGACCGGCGGCAGCCCCCAGTACGCGGGACGCTGGCAGAAGACCCACCCATCGAGGCTCTGCGCCTCAGCCGACGTATTGAGCAGCACGATCACGCCGTCGGAACCATCGAGCGTCACCTGCTCGATGATCACGTCACGATCCGCCGCGGCGGGTGCCTCCGGGGTAGTGACAGGCGGTGCCGCGGTCGGCGCGCTTGTTGCGGCTGCCGCAGGTTCCTCATCGTCGTCGCTGCAACCGATCAGCGCGGCTCCGACGAGGCCGGCGCCGCCGAAGGCGATCCCGCGCAGCAGTGCCCGTCGACCCACAATCCGTCGCCGGAGCGTCCTCATGTTGTCGTGATCTGTCATCGGATGTCCCCCCTTGCGCCCAAACCTATGGTTCCGCCGCCAGATACTCAGTGAGAGCGCATACACCGAAGGGTGCGCGGAGTGGCAACGACTGGTCGCGTGCGGCGTGCGTATGCGTCGCTTCTTGCGTAACGTCGTCGCCGGTGGCGCGGTCACGCCGCCGAAGTGGAACGCACGCGATGCTGCGACGGCTCTTCCCGGACGTCTACGAGGGCTGGCTCGTGGTCAGCGCCTCCGCGTTCATCATCACGATGATCGGCGCGTCCTTCTTCTACGGCTTCGGCACGATCTTCAATCCCGTGGTCGATGAGTTCGGCTGGAGCGTGGCGGCCACCTCGTTCGCCTTCTCGCTGCGACAGGAGACGTCCGGGCTCGCCGCGCCGTTGATCGGATACACGATCGACCGCATCGGACCGACGAAGGTGCTGCTCGCAGGCATCGTCACCATGTGCGTCGGCGTGCTGCTGATGTCCTACATGCAGAGCCTCTGGCAGTTCTACGCGTCCATGGTGATCATCGCGCTCGGCACCAGCTCCGCCGGTGGGCAGGTCGGGCTCGTGGCGACCGCGTCGTGGTTCGAGCGACGCCGGGCGACCGCGATGTCGGTGATGACGCTCGGGGGCGGGCTCGCCGGGCTCTTCGTGGTCTTCATCGCGATGCTCGTCGAGGCGCTCGGCTGGCGTGGCGCGTTGCGCGCGATGGCCACGCTGATGCTGATCGTCGGCGTCGTCGCGGGGCTCAACGTGCGCTCGCGCCCGGCCGGACACCACCAGCCACTCGATGGCGTCCAACGCACGCGTTCCGGCGAGGCACGCGACGATGACGACGACCTCGGCGAATCCAACCAGTGGGGCGTCCCGGTACGACGGGCGGTGATGTCGCGCTCGTTCTTCTGGCTCTCGATCGCATTGATGGCGAACGGATTCGCGACGACCGCGCTGATCATTCACCAGATCCCGTTCCTCGAGACGACGCTGGACGTCTCGAAGAGCGCGGCTGCTGGCACGGTCGCCGTCTTCACGACGACATCGATCATCGGCAGGCTCGGCATGGGCTATCTCGCCGACCACCACGACAAGCGCCTGATCCTCGCCGCATCGATGGCGATGAGCGTCGCCGCGATCCCGCTACTCGCGATCGTCGACAGCCTCTGGCAGGCGATCGCCGTGCTGATGATCATCGCGCCGGGATTCGGGGGCACGATCCCGGTGCGGCCGGCGATGATGGCCGATTACTTCGGCACGCGTCACTTCGGCATGCTGAACGGGATTAGCAGCCTGGTCATGACCTTCGGAGCCTTCCTCGGGCCACTTGTGATCGGCTTCATCGTCGACGAGACCGGCGCATACACGTGGGGCTGGCTGGTGGCCGGGGCGATCGGCGCGATCGCGATCCCGGCGACGCTGGCCGCGACTGAACCACGCGCGCTGATCGAGGAGTACCGCGGCCAGCCGCAAAGTTCGCCGTAGGGTCGGTCCCGCGCTCACGTATGATGTCGCGAGCACCGGGCCGGTCCCGCTGGTCAGGATGCACTCGCGGGTAGACACGAAGGGCTGACGATGCCTCGACCGTTTGAAGGCATCCGCGTAGTCGACCTCTCCGAGCGACTCTCGGGCGCATTCACCACGCGCCTCTTCGGCGACTACGGCGCCGACGTGATCCTCGCGGAGCCACCCGAGGGCCATGCGCTCCGCCACGAACCCCCGTTCCTCGACGACGAGCCCGGCGACGAACGATCGACGCTCCACGCCTACGCCAACTGGAACAAGCGCTCGCTCGTGATCGAGACCGAGCGGCAACTGGGCGACCTGCTCGCAGGCGCGGACCTCGTCATTACGACGGCCGCACCACTCGATGGGACGCTCGGAGCGGCGCTGGCGCGGCTGCGGCCGGACGCCGTTCATCTCTCCGTCACTCCGCACGGCCTCGATGGCCCACTCGCCGACCGGCCGGGCAACAACCTCACCGCCAGCGCACGCAGCGGCTGGGCCTACATCAATGGCTACGTGGACGAACCCCCGCTGCAGATGCCCGGCCGTCAGAGTGGCTACACCGGCGGAGCCGCCGGATTCATCGCCGCTGCGGCGGCCCTCTTGCGCCGCGACCAGGGCGACGAATACGAGCGCGTCGACGTCAGCGAGGTGGAGGCGTTCGCGCTCACGGTTCACCCGTGGGGCATCGCCGCGATCTATCACGATCTCGGCGACACGTACGGCCCGGGGGGCGGTCACCATCGCGGCGAGCCACGGCCGCTCTGGCAGGCCGCCGATGGACAGCTCAACTTCGGTTTTGGCGACTTCCACAACTGGTCGGAGGCGATGCACCTCTTCAACCTGCCCGATCTCGCCGAGCGCGAAGATCTGCTCCCCGACATCGGCCGTCACTCGAAGGACCTCACCGCCGTCGTCGCCGGCGTCGCCCGCGAGGTCGCGACGATGGAGCGCTGGCCGCTCTTCCATGCGCTCGCCGATCTGCGCTGCATCTCGGGCGTCGTGCAGGACATCGAGGACCTCGTCAGTGACCCGCAACTCGCCGCCCGCGACTTCCTCGTCGAGACGCAGATCGAGGGCCGCCCCGTCCGCGCGGCAGGTGCTCCGGCGAAGCTGGCTCCCGAACCGTGGAGTCTCGACCGCGCCGCGCCGCACCTCGGCGAACATTCCGACGAGCTGACCTCTGCACCGCCGCCAGAGGTACGCACTCCCCAACCGTCCGCTACTCCCTCGCCGGCTGCGCTCGCGAACGGACCGCTCAGCGGTGTGCGCGTGCTCAGCTTTGGGCAGGCCTGGTCGGGCACCTTCGGCACGGAACTGCTCGCGCTGCTCGGGGCCGACGTCGTGCAGATCGAGACGTTGCAGCGCACCGACGTCTGGCGGCGCGTCGCGGGGACCGTCCCGGCGGGGCTCGCCGACGACCAGCGCACGCAGCACGCGCTGAACACGCAGGGGCTCTACAACTCGGTCAACCTCAACAAGCGCGCGATCACGCTCGATGTCGCCGACCCGCGCGGCATGGAGCTCTTCTGGGATCTCGTGCCGCGCTTCGATGTCGTCGCCGAGAACTTCCGCCCGACGGTGCTGCCGAAGTGGGGCGTCACGCTTGAGACGCTGAACGCGAAGCGGCCGGGCATCGTGCTCGCCTCGATATCCGCCTATGGCACCGAAGGTCCGTACGCCGCCTATCCGGGCAACGGCGCAACCACGGAGCCGATGTCCGGGCTCTCTTCGCTGCATGGCTACGAGGGTGACCCCGGCATGAACACCGGTGGCCTCTACCCCGACCCGACCGCGGCCTACTTCTTCGCCGGCGGCGTGCTCAGCGCGCTCCACCAGCGCAACCGCACCGGCCAGCCGCAGCGCGTCGAACTTTCGATGCTCGAGGCGATGGCGGTCGTCGGCGGCGACGCGATCATCGAGTACGACGCGACCGGCCGCGTGCCGCGTGCCGCCGGCAACCGCCACGCGCGCATCGCGCCGCACAACATGTACGAGGCGCGCGACGGTGAATGGCTCGCGCTCGCGGCGGAGACGGAGCAGGCGTGGCAGGCGCTCGCCGGCCACATCGACCGCAGCGACCTGCTCGACGACCCGCGCTTCGCCACCATGGCCGCGCGCAAGGCCAACGAGGCGGCGCTCGACGAGGTGGTCGGCGCGTGGTGCGCGACGCAGGACGCTTTCGAGGCCGAATCGACGCTCGGCGCGCTCGGCGTCATGGTCGCCCGCGTCGTCCCGCTCTACGAGCTGTACACGCGGCCCGACCCGAACCTCGTCGCGCGCGGCTTCGTCGGCCCGATCGACCACCCGGAGGCCGGCGTCACTATGCTGCCCGGTCGCCCGTGGAAGTTCTCCGCCGCCGCACCCGCGTCGCTGCGGCCTTCGCCCGGCGTCGGCGAGCACAGCCACGAGGTACTGCGCGACGAACTCGGCATCACCGACGACGAGTACGCTGAACTCGTTGCGGCCGGCATCACCGGCACGCTGAACGACATCAGCGAATCTTGAGAGAGTACTGAGACACGAGATACACGTTCGAGGAGTCGATATGAGCTTCACGAGTCTTCTCGTCGCTAACCGCGGCGAGATCGCCATCCGCATCATCCGCGCGGCGTCCGACCTCGGCATCCACACCGTCGCGGTGTACTCCGAGGACGATGCGAGCGCTCTGCACACGCGGGTCGCCGACGACGCCCGCCCGCTCAACGGCATCGGAGCGCCCGCCTACCTCGACATCGAAGGCGTGATCGCGGCAGCGAAGGACGCTGGCTGCGATGCGCTCCACCCCGGCTATGGCTTCCTCGCGGAGAACGCCGCATTCGCGCGTCGCTGCGCCGAGGAGGGCATCACCTTCGTTGGCCCCTCCATCGAAATGCTCGAGCTGTTCGGCAACAAGGCGCTCGCCCGCGCCGCCGCGTCCGACGCGGACGTACCGGTGATCCGCGGCACCGATCGCGCCGTCACACTCCACGAAGCGCGCGAGTTCTTCGCGTCGCTCGGCTCCGGTGGCGCGATGATGATCAAAGCGATCGCCGGCGGCGGTGGCCGTGGTACGCGTGCCGTCACGAGCGCCGACGAGATCGAGGCGACCTACGAGCGTTGCCGGTCCGAGGCGCTCAGTGCCTTCGGCAACGGTGACGTCTACGTCGAAGAACTGATCGCGCGCGCTCGCCACATTGAGGTGCAGATCCTCGGCGACGAGGGAGGAGCGATCGCGCACCTCGGCGAGCGCGAGTGCAGCATCCAGCGCCGCTACCAGAAGGTGGTCGAGGTCGCCCCCGCCCCGAACCTACCCGGCGCCCTGCGCGAGCGGATCATCGAGGCGTCGATGCGCTTCGCGAAGAGCGTTGGCTACAACAACCTCGGCACGTTCGAGTTTCTCGTCGATGCCAGCGAGGGGGACGCCGATGCGACGTTTGCCTTCATCGAGACGAACGCGCGGCTGCAGGTGGAGCACACCGTTACCGAGCAGGTGACCGGCGTCGACATCGTGCAGGCGCAGATCCGACTCGCGTCGGGCGCGTCGCTCGCCGAGCTCGGGCTCGATGACCCGCGCATCGCCGAGCCTCGCGGCTACGCGATCCAGGCGCGCGTGAACATGGAGACGGTCGCGGAGGACGGCTCCGTGCGCCCCACCGGCGGCACGCTCACCGCGTACGAGGCGCCCGGCGGCCCCGGCGTGCGCACCGACGGCTTCGGCTACGCGGGCTACGAGACCAGCTCGATGTTCGACTCCCTGCTCGCGAAGGTGATCGGCCACTCGCCATCGTCGAACTTCGCGGACGCGATCGCGCGCACCTCGCACGCCCTCAGCGAGTTCCGCATCGAGGGCTTCGCGACCAACATCCCGTTCCTGCTCAACGTGCTCGCTCACGACGACTTCGCGGTCGGCAACGTACACACGCGCTTCGTCGAGGAGCAGATCACCGCGCTCACGGGTGGCGGCGCGGACGAGCATCGTCGTCGCTTCGCCGATCCCGACGTCGCCGCAGTAGCGAACGGTTCCGATGAGAGCGGATTCGCCGGTGCCCAGGTCGACAGCGACGATCCGCTGGCGCTCTTCGCGCACGACGCGTCGGTGAAGTCCACATCGGCCGCCACACCAACGACGGGAGCCACACCCGACCTCGTCGGCCCCAACGGCTCGATCGGCGTTCCGGCACCGATCCAGGGAACGCTCGTCGCGCTCCACGTCAGCGAGGGCGATGAGGTCCGCGAGGGCCAGCAGATCGCCGTCGTCGAGGCGATGAAGATGGAGCACGTGATCACCGCCGACCGCACCGGCATCATCCGTGGCGTCTCGATGTCCGTCGGCGACGTCGTCCGTGCTGGGTTCCCGCTCGTTTTCATCGAAGCGGCCGATGTCAAAGGCGGCGCGGTCGAGACCGCGGAGGAGGTCGATCCCGACTTCATCCGCGGCGACCTCGCCGAGGTGAACGAGCGCCGCGCGCACATCTTCGACGAGAACCGTCCGGATGCCGTGGAGCGACGCCGTCGGTTTGGTCAGCGCACGGCGCGCGAGAACATCGCCGATCTGATGGACGAGGGCACGTTCAAGGAGTTCGGTCCGCTGGTGCTGGCCGCGCAACGCTCACGTCGGACGGTCGAGTGGCTGCGCGAGCGGACGCCGGCCGACGGCCTCGTCGCGGGCGTCGGCTCGGTGAACGGCGTGCTCGTCGACGACGAGCACGCGCGGGCGATCGCCGTGCACTACGACTACACCGTCTTCGCCGGCACACAGGGCCAGCGCAACCACTACAAGCAGGACCGCATGTACGAGCTGGCGCATCGCTACCAGCTTCCCGTGATCCTCTTCGCCGAGGGTGGCGGCGGCCGACCCGGCGACACGGGCCGCGAGGGTGGCGTCGGCTTCGACAACTACACCTTCACGCAGTTCGCCAAGCTGAGCGGACGCGTGCCGATGGTGGGCGTCACCTCCGGCCGTTGCTTCGCCGGCAACACCGCCCTGCTCGCATGCTGCGACGTGATCATCGCGACCGAGAACTCGACGATCGCGATGGGCGGGCCCGCGATGATTGAGGGCGGCGGGCTCGGCATCTACACGCCGGAAGAGGTCGGCCCGATGTCGTTCCAGGTGCCGAACGGCGTCGTCGACATCCTGGTTGAGGACGAAGAGGAGGCCGTCCGCGTCGCGAAACAGTACGTCTCTTACTTCCAGGGACCGATCGAGGACTGGGAGACACCGGACCAGCGCAAAATGCGGCACATCGTGCCCGAGAACCGCGTGCAGATGTACGACATGCGTGACGTGATCGAGACGCTTGCCGACAAGGACTCCGTGCTCGAGATCCGACGCGAGTTCGGGATCGGCATCATCACCGCCTTCGTCCGTATCGAGGGCAAGCCGATGGGGCTGATCGCCAACAACCCGCACCACCTCGCCGGTGCGATCGACAGCGACGGCGCGGACAAGGGCGCGCGCTTCCTTCAGCTCTGCGACGCCTTCGACCTGCCGGTGATCAGCCTGATGGACTGCCCCGGCATGATGGTCGGTCCGGACGTCGAGTCGACGGCCCTCGTGCGCCACTGCGCGCGCATGTTCAACACCGGCGCCAACCTCTCCGTGCCGATGTTCGGTGTCGTCGTGCGCAAGGCCTACGGGCTCGGCGTGCAGGCGATGTGCGGGGCCAGCTCGCTCGTGCCGTTCTTCACCGTCGCCTGGCCGACCGCCGAGTTCGCGGGCATGAACATCGAGGGTTCAGTGAAGCTCGGCTACCGCGACGACCTCGCTGCCATCGAGGATCCGCAGGAGCGGCTGGAAAAGTACGAATCGATGGTCGCCGCCGGCTACGAGCGGGCGAAGGCCGCAAACGCCGCCGTCTACTTCGGCATCGACGACGTGATCGACCCGGCCGATTCGCGCGACTGGATCGTCACCGGGTTGCGCAGTCTGCCGCCGACGCCACGGCGAACCGAAAAGAAGCGCCCGTACATCGATACCTGGTAGCCGCAGCGGCTGCGCAGTGCGACGGCTCGCCGACGCGCGTCAGTCGAGGTCGCGGAGGTGGTGTGTGAAGAACCCGGCGGTGGCCACGATCGTGAGGCCGACCGCGGTCATCCCGATCGCCCAGTCGACGCCGATCACCGACGACAGCAGCCCCACACCGAAGACGCCGAACGAGACGATGCTGAATTCCATCATGTAGACGCTCATCACGCGTCCCCGATATGCGTCGTCCACGTACGCCTGCAGCAGCACGTTGCTCAGCGACATGCGCCCCGTTTGCCCCAGCCCGATCGGGATCATGATCACCGCGGTCAATAGCAGCGAACGCGACAGCACGAAGGCGATGAGCGCGACCCCCAACAGGACAGAACTGCCAAGCAGGATCTTGCCCCGGTTCTTGTTCGGCATCGACGCGATCAGCAGTGAGCCCGCGACTGAACCGAGCCCGGTCAGCGTCATCAGCAGGCCGAGCTTGTCGGGACCCTCGTTCAGGACGTCAGCGACGAAGCCCGGCAGCAGCATCATGTAGGGCATCGAGAAGAGCACGATCACGAAGTTCGCGATCAACACCACGCGAACGTTCTTTTCCCTGGCGATGTAGCTCATCGCCTCACGGAACTCTGTCATGCTGCGACGAGCCGTGGCTCCCACGCTCACGCTGGCACCCGCGTCGCGATCCGCGGCGACCGACGGCTTCATCGGAACACGGCTGAGCGTGACGGCGGCGAAGAAGAAGCCGCTCGCCATCAGCGAGTAGGCCCAGGCGGCGCCAAACGCTGCGATCAGCAGACCACCGAGGCCGGGAGCGGCGAGCCGCATCAGGTTCATTCCGGCGGTATTCAGTGCGACCGCGTTCATCAGCCGTTCCTCACCGACCACGTCGGGGATCATCGCCTGCCGTGCGGGCATCATCGTCGCCCAGACCATGCCCTGCAGGCCGGCGCTGATCAGCAGGTGCGTGAACGTCAGCAGATCGAGGAAGAGCAGCGCCGCCACGCCAGCGGCGATCAGCCCGTTCATCAGCTGTCCGACCTGCAGCACCATCTTGCGAGGTAGCCGGTCCGCCAGCACGCCGCCGACCGGCGAGAACGCGAACATCGGGATCGCGCTGGCGAGGGAGATCGCCCCGAGCGCCGCGAATGAGCCGGTCAGATCAAAGACGAGATAACCACTCGCCAGCATCTGCATGTTCGACGCGCCGAACTGACCGAGCATCGCCAGCAGGAACCAGCGGAACGGGACGATCGAGAGCGAATCAAACGTGCGCAGGCTGCCGACGCCTGAGCGCCCGCCACGATCGTTGATCAGTGGCGCGTCCGCTTCGCTCGCAGGCGGCGTGAACCCACGTTCAGCAACGTCGACGGTCGAGTCGCGGGTCGAGGATTGCGAGCGGGTAGCCATCATCCCGATGGTAGTCGCTTCCGAGACATCGTGCGTCGGGTGAATCCAGCGTCCGGCGCCGCCCGCCCCGCCGAGCGGGTCGCGAAGTTCGCCAAGCCCGGTGATACTGCCAGCAATGCCACCGATCTTCCGCGCCGAAACACTGTCGAAGCACTACGGCTCCGTGCGGGCCCTCGACGGCGTCACCTTCGATGTCGAAGAGGGCGTCACGGGCCTGCTCGGCGCGAATGGCGCCGGCAAGAGCACCACGCTCAAGCTCTTCGTCGGTCTGCTCAAACCCGACGGCGGGAACGCGACGTTCCTCGGCGGCAACGAGGGCGAGGGGCGAGTCGTCTCCCGCCAGCGCATCGGCTACATGCCGGAGCACGACTGCCTGCCGGACGCGGTCCCGGCTGCGGAGTTCCTCACGCACATGGCGCAGGTCAGCGGACTGCCGCGCGTCGCCGCCCGCGTTCGCGCTACCGACGTACTGCGGCACGTCGGACTGTTCGAGGAGCGCTACCGCCCGATCGGCACATACAGCACCGGCATGAAGCAGCGCGTGAAGCTGGCGCAGGCGCTGGTCCACGACCCGGTCGTCGTGCTGCTCGATGAGCCCACCGCCGGTCTCGATCCGAGCGGCAGGCAGGAGATGCTCGACCTGATCCGCAGCACCGGCCGCGACTTCGGCATCAGCATGGTGCTTTCGTCGCACCTGATGGGCGACGTCGAACGTACCTGCGAGCGCGTGATCGTGCTCGATGCGGGCACCCTGATGCGCACCGGCCCGATCGCCGCCTTCACCGAAGAGACCGAGGTGCTCACGATCGAGGTCTCCGAGGGCGCCGAGGCGCTCTCCTCGCTGCTCGCCGCGCGTGGCCTGGCCCCCTCCCTCAACGACAGCGCGCTCACGCTCGATGGCGTCACCGGCGAGGACTACGACACCGTGCGGGACGCGATCATCGAGTCCGGCGCCCTGCTCTACCGGCTCGCTCCCGAGCGCCACTCGCTGACCGAAATCTTCGAGCGCTCCGCGCCCGACTCGGATGCCGCGACGTCGGCTGAGGTGGCGGAGTGACCTCGACCGCCAACGCACCAGCGGGTGAGGTCTTCGACCTCGGGTACCAGGGGTACGACGGCGAGCGTCGCGGTCGCTGGAGCGCGCGGCAGGCGATGTGGCGTGATGGCGTCCGCGTGACGCTCGGCCTCGGTCGCAGCATGGCGAAGAAGGTCGCGCCGTTCGTGTTCATCGGCCTCGCCTGGCTGCCGGCGGTGATCGTGATCGTGATCTCCGGCTTCGTTTCGACCTTCGGGGGCGAGGCAGCCGAGGAGATCGAAGGGGGAACGTTCTCGGAGCACTTCGAGTTCGCGTTCCTCTTCATCCTGCTCTTCGCCGCCGTCGTCGGACCCGAACTGCTCTGCCCGGATCGCAGCCAGGGCGTGATCACGCTCTACCTCGTACGCCCGATCACCACCACGGACTACGTGGCAGCGCGCTGGCTCGCCTTCCTCACCGTGGCCGCGTTCGCGCTCTGGACGCCGCAGTCATTGATCTTCGTCTGGAGCGCCCTCTCGGCGCGAGACCCGTGGGACTGGGCGCGCGACAACTGGGATGCCATCCCGCGATTCATGGCCGCCGGTCTTGTCATCGGCACGTTCCTCACCACGCTCACGATGACCGTCTCCAGCTTCACCACGCGCCGCCCGTACGCGGCGATCGGCACGCTGGCGATCATCGGCATCGGCGGTGCGCTCGGCGGGATCGGCGAAGAGGCATTCAGCGGCGCGACCGGCGACTGGATGTCGCTGCTGAACTTCACCCACGCACTGATGTCCGTCAGCAATTGGATCTTCGACGTGCCCGTTGATGCGGCCCTCGGTGCCGGCACGTACCTCGCCTGGGTCGCCGGGCTCACCGTCGCGATGAACGCCGTGCTCTGGTGGCGTTACCGGGGTATCGGCTGATGACGAACGGGCCGCTTTCGCCGTCGTCAGTGCCGACGATCAGCGTCGACCGCGTCTCCCGCTGGTTCGGCAGCGTCGTTGCCGTGAACGACGTCTCGTTCGATATCTTTCCCGGCATCACGGCGCTGCTCGGCCCCAATGGCGCAGGCAAGACCACGCTGCTGCGCATGATCTCAGGCCTCGGCGAACCCTCTGATGGCAACGTCACGGTGCTCGATGAGCCGGTCAGGCAGAACCACGAACTCTTCCGGCGCATCGGCGTGATGACCGAGCAGGAAGCCGTCTACGATTTCCTCAGCGGTCGCGCATTTGTCGAGTTGAACGCCCGGCTGCAGGGCCTGCCCGACGTCTCGGCCGCCGTCGATCAGGCGATTGAGCTCGTCGATCTCGCGGACGAGCAGCACCGCCGGCTCGGTGGCTACTCGCGCGGCATGCGACAGCGGCTGCGGCTGGCAGCAACGCTGGTGCATTCGCCCGACGTGCTGCTGCTCGACGAGCCGCTCTCCGGCACCGACCCGCGCCAGCGCCTGCACTTCATGGAAGTCATGAAACGCATCGCCGCCGAGGGTCGCACCGTGGTGATCTCCTCGCACATCCTCGAAGAGGTCGAGTCGCTGGCGGACCGTATCATCCTGCTCACCGCTGGCAAGGTCGCGGCAACCGGGGAATACCGCGCGATCCGCGAGAAGCTCAACGAGCGCCCCTACCTGGTCCTCGTCGAGTGCGACACGCCGCGACTGCTCGGCGCCGGGCTGCTGGAGATCGACGCGATCGAGTCCGTCGAGGTCGACGAGGACGGCCGCCTGCGCGTGCGCAGTCGCGATGTCGCGGCGCTTCAGCGCGCACTGCCCAGCATCGCGCGCGACCGCAACGTTCGCCTCCTGCGCGTCGAACCGCTCGACGACTCCCTCGAAAGCGTCTTTGAGTACCTCGCGCAGCAGCAGTGGACGGCTCGCGGATGACAACAATGCTCGTGCTCTCGCTGCGCCAGCTCGCCGGCGGCCGCCGGGCGTGGATCATGCTCCTGCTCGCCGCGATCCCGCTGCTCTTCGCGCTTATCTACCGCCTCGCGGGCGGCGAGGAGACACCCACCGAGTTCGGGGACGGGCTGACCAGCCACCTGATCGTCTCCACCATCCTGCCGCTCATGATGCTGGTGCTCGCAACGGCGGCGTTCGGCAACGAACTCGATGACCGCACTCTGCCCTACCTCATCCTGAAGCCACTGCCGCGCTGGAAGATCGTGCTGCCGAAATTGCTTGCGCCGCTGCTCGTCGGCGGCGTTCCGGTCGTCGTCAGCGGGTACCTCGCGACGTTGATCGTGACCGAGGGCGACGTCGGCTACGCACTGACGACGGCGGCGGCGCTGCTCGTCGGCGCGACCGCCTACGCCGCGCTCTTCACGTGGGCGGGGCTGGCGATCCGTTACGCGCTGCCGTTTGGCGTCGCATACATCTTCGTCTGGGAAGCGGCGCTCTCGACGTTCCTCGGCGGCACGCGATTCCTCTCGGTGCGGCAGTACACGCTGGCAGTCGTGCACGGTCTGGACGACAGTCGCCTCGCCAGGGAGACGATCGGTCTCGACCTCCCCGGCGCGCTGATCGGCGCGGTACTCGTAGTGATCGCTTCGCTTGTGCTCACCACGCGCAGGCTCTCGCGCATGGACATCCCTTAGCGCGTCACGCGACTGCGCGGTGCATAATCCCGGTAGCGGCGGACATCGACGTTCGACCGCCATGAGGGATCCCGGTGCCCCGACGACGCCCACCGCCACGCGACTACATGGACCCCGACGCAGGTCAGCGCGGTCCTGACTACCTGTCGGCACCCTCGGTCGCCACCGCCGCGCGCGCAGTGAACGGCGGCTCGCCACCTCCCGCGATCGACGTGCCGCCCGACGAACCCGCGGTGCCGCCCCAGCCCGACACAGCGATCGACGGCAGCGGCGAACCGCCCTCGTCGAACGGCGTGGCCACGGCGACACCGCCCGACGCGCCGCCACCAACGAGGCCGAAAGCATCGCTGCGCGACGCCTTCGCCGCGTTCCGGCTGCCCGACTTCCGCTACCTCACGCTCTCGACGATCGCCGTCGGCTTCGGGCAGTGGGCGCAGCAGATCGGCATCTTCTGGCTGATCCTCGAACTCACCGGCTCCGCCGTGCAGCTCGGCGCACTCGCCGCCACGCGCGGTCTGATCGGGACCGCCGTCGCACCAGTCGGCGGTCTGCTCGCCGAGAAGTACCCGCGACGCGCCGTGATGGTCTGGTCGACGTTCGCCGGTGCCGCCCAGGCGGCGGTGCTGGCCGCGCTGGTGATCACCGAGACGGTCGAGGTCTGGCACGTCTACGCCTTCGCCCTGATCGCCGGGACGACGATGAGCATCAACCAGCCGACGCGACAGGCGCTGGTCTACGACGTGACGTCGGACGAGCTGCTGCCGAACGCGGTCGCGATGAACTCCGCGGCGCAGAACGTCTCCCGCGTAGCCGGCCCGCCACTGGCCGGCGCGCTGATCGGCTTCTTCGGCGTGGCTTCGGCATTCGTCTTCATCGTCGTTGCGCGCGGCATCGCGGTGGTGCTGACGCTGCTGATCAGCCACCGCACGCGTCAGGTGCGGCTGCGCGGGAGCGCTGGCTCGGCACTGCGGCAGATGGGTGAAGGCTTCCGCTACTCGTGGAACGACAAGCCGATCTTTGGGTTGATTGTGGTCAGCGCGATCCCCTCGCTGCTGGTGTATCCGTACATCCCGTTCATGGCGACGTTCTCGAACGACGTCTTCGGGCGCGGCGCGGAGGGATTCGGTCTGCTCACCTCGATGCTCGGCTGGGGCTCGATCGTGGGCCTGATGCTGCTGGCGATCTTCAGCAACGTCCCCCGCAAGGGGCTGATCATGATGTCGTTCTTCACGATCTACGCACTGCTGCTCGTGGCCTTCTCGTGGTCGCCGATCTTCTACCTCTCGCTTGCGATCCTCGCCTTAGCGGGTGTCTTCCACGCGATCGCCATGGCGCTCAACAACACGCTGCTCCAACTCGCCGTGCGCAACGAGATGCGCGGGCGCGTGATGTCGGTCTTCCAGATGAGCCACGGGCTGCAGCCGCTCGGATCGCTGCCGATGGGTCTGCTTGTCGCGTCCCAGGGGCCTCAGATCGGCGTCGGCGCGTTCATGATCGCGGCGAGCGTGATCTTCGTGTTCCTGACTGTGTTCTGGGCCAGCCTGCGCCGGCTCTAGCGCGACGTGCTGTCGTCGATCGAGGATGCCTTCAGTCGAGTCAGGATTTCGTCGCCCACCGTCATCGGGGAATGCCATGAACCGAACGTGCCGTCAGGGAAGGGTCAGATCACAACCGTGCAAGTTGACGGGTGCTGGCCAGGCGGTCAGCGGTTCGATCGAGCCTCGGCCGCCGCAGCGATTTCTCGCGCCCGACCCGTCGCATCGAATCCACTACCGGCCAACCACGAGGGTTCGGCGAGCTGTTCAAAGTGATCGCCTGGCTCGTCCCAGCGGTGCAGAAGACGAGCCTGTGGGCGGCCACTACTGACGGCCTCGATCTCATGCACTTCGGCGACTGCCCGCCGCGTCGGAGCCTGCCAGTCGTCGCCGAGCGTTCGGATGTAGACCATCAGGTCGAGCGCCGCAGCCTGCTCATCCGGCACGCCGTTCTCGCCGGTCAGCACCGCAAACGCCTGATCCAGCCCCGGGGCGTGCAGAGCCGTTGCGAGCGAATAGCCACGTCCGAGGGTGGCGAAGACACGACGCACCGGTGCGCCCCAGATGTATCCCGGCACCTCTGCCTGGCTGATTTCCGGCACGACCAGGTAGCCGCCCGGCGCCTCCGACTCCAGCGCGTCAAGGTCAGCCGGGTGGTCGATCAGCGTGTGCAATGGGGTACCCGCTGGAACGTGCTCAAGCGCCAGGCGCGTCACCGTCGACTTGCCCGCCCAGCGCGGGATTGCTACCACGAGCAGCGATCGCCGCTGCTGCGCGGTCAGCTGCAACGTCGCGGCAATCTCGGGCGACATCGTCCCGTTCTGCACGAGATCGATGATGTCGGGGTCGGCCATGATTCCTCCACGCATCGACGCGCCAGCGGCGGCGACAGGTACGATGTCCGTAGCCACGTCAGCATAGCGGGAACCCACGCGGAGGCGGTCATGCCGGAGCAGTACGTCGCAAAGGACAATGAGACCGGGCTGGAGATCTCAGTCACAGGTGACTTCCCTGAAGACCCCGACGACCGCGTCCGCATTGCGCGCACCGCGACGCTCTTCACCCGCCTCTTTTCGACGATCCTCTCGACCGAGAGCATCACGGAACGGCGGCAACGATTCCGAGCCGTGGAATCTCAGCTTGAGATCGCCGACGCGCTGATCAAGGAAGATTTCACCGAGGTTCAGCAACTGATGCGCGAGACGATGCACTCGATGGGCGTCTCGGAGGAGCAACTCGCCGAGATCGAAGCTGAACTGAAACGGCACCTCAAGGAGATGGGCGGCATCGACTTCCCCGATGCGACCGACGAGGACGCCCCACCAGACGAGGACGGGCCGCCCGCCCCGTAGCGCCGCCGGAGACCGGGCCGCCGCGTCTACTCGACGCGATCGACGATCAGGCGGTAGCCAGCACCGGGCAGCGAGTCGATCGCCCGATCCAGTCCAATCGCGCTCAACTTCCGTCGCAGCGAGTGCACGTGCGATCGGATCGCGGCGCGGCCATGGCGATCGGCGAACGCCTCGCCCCAGAGCGCCTGCGCGATCACGTCGTGGGTGGTGACACGCGGACGGTCGCGGATCATCGCGGCGAGGATGCGAGCCTCGAACGGCGTAACACTCGTACTGCCGAGCGGCCCCGTGGCCTCTCGCCGCGCGCCGTCGAACGTGAGCGCCAGCTCCGACCGAGCCCCGTCTCCGGCGTGCGTCATTGCAGCGTGGACCACGTCGGATACGCTCGCGGTCGTCGGTACCACGATCAGCGGCTGAAGATCGCTGGGCGGCGATTGGCGATGCCAGGACGAGTGTTCGGGCAGCACAGTGACGACCGGCAGTCGTTCGTCCTCGACAGCCCCCCGCACCCGCTCGATCAGCCGCCTCAGCGGTGTCGCGTCGCCGCCGGCATCGACGATCGCGAGGTCAGGAACGGTCGAAGCGCGCCGGATGCCGGCGGTCGCGTGATCCGCGTCGCTGCTGCCGGCCGCGGCGTGTCCGGCGCGTCGCAGCGCGCGTGTCAGCGAGTGACGCCAATCCGTACTCTCCGAGATCACGAACGCATGCACAGCGCCTCGCCTGCCCTTCGCCGCAGCAATCGTATTCTCATCGGCAGCCGGCACGAACGCCACGAGCCGTTGATACCAACTCTTGAGGGACAGCGCCGAGCCTCGTACGATAGCGATTCGAGCGTTTGTTCTACCCGATACTCCCTATCGCTGAGGTGAACCCGTGCCACTCGACCGCATCGTCGTGACCGGCGCACGAGAGCACAATCTCAAGAACATCGACATCGAGATCCCACGCGACAAGTTCGTGGTGATCACTGGCGTCTCCGGCTCCGGGAAGTCGTCCCTCGCCTTCGACACGATCTACGCCGAGGGGCAACGACGCTACGTCGAGTCCCTCTCCGCATACGCACGTCAATTCCTAGGCCTGATGGAGAAGCCAGACGTCGACTACATCGACGGCCTCTCGCCCGCGATCTCGATCGACCAGAAGGGCGTCTCCAAGAACCCGCGCTCCACCGTGGCGACGGTGACGGAGATCTACGACTATCTGCGGCTGCTCTTCGCCCGCGCCGGGACGCCGCACTGCCCCCACTGCGGGCAGGTGATCCGACGTCAGACCGTGCAGCAGATCGTCGACGCCGTGCTCGCAGAGGCCGCCGGCACGCGCGGCATGCTGCTGGCACCGCTGATCCGCCACCAGCGAGGCGAGCACAAGCAGGTGATCGAGGAGATCCGTCAGGCCGGCTTCATCCGCGCACGCGTGGACGGCGAGGTTCGCGAGATCGACGAACAGTTCGACCTCGACCGCTACAGGTGGCACGACATCGATGTCGTCGTCGACCGCATCATCGTCCCGGAGGCCGGCGCCGAGGAGTCTGAGGAGACGCGACGTCGCATCGCCGACTCCGTCGAACAGTCGCTGCGGCTCGGTGCGGGCGTGATCGTCTTCGCGCCGGAGGGGCTCGAAGAGCAAACGTTCTCGGAGCACTTCGCGTGCCCGAACACGAGCCACCCGCCCTACTCCGTCGGCGAGATCGAACCGCGCAATTTCTCGTTCAACAGCCCGCATGGCGCTTGCGCGACCTGCACCGGCCTGGGCGTGCAGATGGAGATCGACCCGGAGCTCGTCGTGCCGAACCGCGGCCTCTCGATCAGCGAGGGCGCGATCCTGCCCTACCAGCGGATCAGCACCTCCCAGCACTGGTACCGCCGCCGCATCTCGTCCGTGGGCGAGGCCTACGGCTTCTCGATCGACAGCCCGCTCGCCGAACTCGACGAGACGCAGTGGCACGCGCTGATGCACGGCACCGGCGAGGAGCAGGTGAAGGTCAACTACAAGACACGCAGCGGCCGCGTGCGGCGCTACGACGTGGCGTGGGAAGGCGTGCTTCCGAACCTGGAGCGCCGCCATAAGGAGACCGAGTCCGAGTGGGTGCGCCAGGACATCGAGCGCTACATGCTCGCGGTTCCCTGCCCGACGTGCGACGGCGCGCGCGTGAAGTCCTCGATGCTTGCCGTCACAGTCGATGGTCGTTCGATCGTCGAGGTGGCGCGGCTCTCAGTCGGCGACGCGCTGGAGTGGACGCAGGCGCTGCAGAGCGACGAAACGCCGCTCGGCGCGCGGGAGCGGGAAATCTCGCGTCAGATCCTGCAGGAGATCGCCGGTCGCCTGACCTTCCTCCGCGACGTCGGACTCGCCTACCTCACGCTCGACCGGCCCTCGGCGACACTGGCCGGCGGCGAAGGTCAGCGCATCCGCCTCGCAACGCAGATCGGCTCGGCGCTGATGGGCGTGCTCTACGTCTGCGACGAGCCATCGATCGGCCTGCACCCCGTCGACAACGAGCGCCTGATCAGCACGCTGACGCGGTTGCGCGACCTCGGCAACACCGTGCTCGTCGTCGAGCACGACGAGGCGATGATGATGGCGGCCGACCACCTGATCGACCTCGGCCCCGGCGCCGGCGAGCACGGCGGGACGGTGGTCGCGAAGGGCTCGCCGAAGCAGGTCGCGCGCTCGAAGAAGTCGATCACCGGACAGTTCCTCTCCGGCAAGCGCCAGATTCCGATGCCGCGGCAGCGACGCCCCGGCAAGGGCGAAGTACTTACCGTACGAGGAGCGACGGAGCACAACCTCAAGCAGATTGATGTCAGCTTCCCGCTCGGCTCGTTCATCGGGGTGACCGGCATGTCCGGCAGCGGCAAGTCGACCCTCGTCAACGAGATCCTCGCCAAGCGACTCGCGCACGACCTGCACCGCGCCCGCGAGCGTCCCGGCAAGCACGACGCGTTCGAGGGTCTCGACCACGTCGACAAGGCCGTCGTGATCGACCAGTCGCCGATCGGGCGCACGCCGCGGTCGAACCCGGCGACGTACACGAACCTCTTCACAACGATCCGCGACCTCTTCTCGTCGGTGCCGGAGTCGCGCGTGCGCGGCTACAAGCCCGGGCGGTTCTCGTTCAACGTGAAGGGCGGGCGCTGCGAGGAGTGCTCAGGCGACGGCTACAACGTGATCGAGATGCAGTTCCTGCCGGAGGTCACCGTCCCCTGCGAGGTCTGCCATGGCGACCGCTACAACCGCGATACGCTGGAGATCAAATACCGCGGCAAGAGCATCGCCGAAGTGCTGAACATGACGGTCAGCGAAGCCCACGAGTTCTTCGAGGCGATTCCCGCCGCGCGAAGGCGGCTGGAGACGCTGGAGAGCGTCGGGCTTGGCTACATTCGCCTCGGCCAGCCCGCGACCACGCTCTCCGGTGGCGAGGCGCAGCGCGTGAAGCTCGCAACCGAACTCTCGCGGCGCGCGACCGGCCAGACGGTCTACATCCTCGACGAGCCGACGACCGGGCTCTCGTTCCCGGACGTCGAGGCGCTCCTTCAAGTGCTGCAGGCACTCGTCGATCAGGGCAACACAGTGATCGTGATCGAGCACCACCTCGACGTGATCAAGAACGCCGACTGGATCATCGACCTCGGTCCGCGCGGCGGCGAGGCCGGTGGCGAAGTGATCGCGGAAGGACCGCCGGAGGCGATCGCTGCCACCGAGGCCTCGTCGACAGGCGCCTTCCTGCGCGAGGTGATCGATCGTGCCGGCGGCGACGTGCCGGTTGCGGATCGCGAGGCGATCGCGAAAGCGAGCGGTAAGAACGCGGCACCCTCGGCGGCCCCGTCGAAGAACGGCAAGCGACCGAAGGCGGCCGCCGCCGCTGCGAAGAAGAAGCCTGCTGCGAAGCGCAAGAAGACGAAGGCGCGCAAGGCGAAGACCGCCAGCGCCTGAACGCGCCATCCGTCGCTGCGATAGCCTTGCGACGTGTACACACTCACCCTCGACAACGACGACCTGCGCCTCGTCTATCTGGCGACGGTCTACCACCTCGGCCGGCCCGGCTCGGAGATCGATGCGGTGACGCTGAAGCCGCACTCGCTCGGTCTCGGATCGTTACGCGAGGCGCTGGAGCCGCAGCTCGCCAACGCCTCAGCGGACGTCGATCTCTCCGACTACCAGCTGGCACGTCTCGGCCAGGCGTTGCACGGCATCGTCAACGAGCTGAAGCAATTTGAGCTGGCGCAGGGCCGCTCCGCCGTGCCCGGCTTCTCCGAGGCGATGGAGCAACTCTACCCCGGCATCGCAGACCAGTCCGGCGCATCGCTGGATCTGGTGCAGCAGGCGATCATGCTGCGCCGCCGCCTCGATGCGGCCGTTCGTGACGCGGAGGTGGCGGTCGAGGCTGCGCAGTCGCAGCTGGCTGAGAGAGAGGCCGAAGAACGTCAGCCGTGGTGGAAGTTCTGGGCGCGCTGAGCACTCGATCCGGAAGAGTTGTTGACTCTTGCGCCGTCCGATCACGCGAACCCTTGTCTGCAACGGAGCGCAAACCTACACTCGCCACGAAGCATTTTCACGTGCATTCAGGCAGCTACCTGCTGAAGGGACCCTGAGCATGACTTACTTTTCTACCCAGCCGTGTATCGACGAACTCGACCTCTCATGCGTCGACGTCTGCCCGGTGGACTGCATTCACACCGAAGAGGGTGTCGACCGCATGGTCTACATCGACCCGGACGAGTGCATCGACTGCGGTGCGTGTGAGCCGGCCTGCCCGGTGACCGCGATCTACGCGGAAGATGACCTGCCGGAAGACATGGCGATCTTCGGCGAGATCAACACGCTCTACTTCAAGGACAAGGACGCGGCGCGCGCGAAGGTTCCCGCCTAGTCAGCACGCCCAGTCAGACAGAGAAGAAGCGCCGCTCACGCGGCGCTTCTTTGATCTCAAAAGTCTGATGTCGCTCGCTAGCGACGCCGGATCGTCGCCGGGTCGACGCCTTCGAGCAGCGGGATCTCGTGATGAGCCAGCGACGGCTCACCCTCCAGCGAGGACGCCTCAAGCTGCACGCTGCCATCCTCCTGCAGGTCTACCAGCAGCACACGTCCGCCGATCGAACCACTGAGCGACTCCGGCGCGCCCGAGTACGCCGCCGTCATCGATCCGGCGGCAACCCGTACGAGCCGCTCCCAGTGGCCCAGCGCCACGTAGTCGCGGTCCATCGCTTCCAGCTCGGTCTCGTAGATATGGAAGGAGTGCTGGAGCGCGGCTGAGGGATGGATGTAGTGCCCGTGGCCGATACCGATCTGCCACGCGGCCTCGCCGCGCGGCGGCGCGTCGGCGAAGGGGGTGAAGTTCGGCTCCTCTTCAGTGTGGCTGCGTCCCCAGACCTCGATCTCCGCGTCACCGAGGGAGACGGTCTCGCCGCCGGGCGCGCGCATCAGATGCAGGTTCGGCGCAGCACCAACGAAGTCGAAGCGGTCATAGACGGAGCCGCTACTGCCAACGTGGTCATGGTTCCCCGGCAACAGGACGACCGGAACCTCGGCGCGCGCGATTTCGGTCGCCGCGAACTCAAGCGTCTCCTCGCGGACTCGCGCGTTGTCGAAGAAGTCACCGGCGATCAGCAACGCGTCGACGTCCTCGCTGTGGCACTTGTCGATGATGCTGCGGAATCCCTGCTCCAGCTCGGCACGCAGGGCGTCGCGCTGCTCGGTTTGCCCGGAGTCGTACGCGCCGAGGTGTACGTCCGACGTGTGCAGCAGCCGTCGAGGGGAGCGCGGGGTGCCGCTGTCGCTGCTCACCGGCCGGGCATCGCTGGTGGATCGTCGACCGTGGGGCGCAGCTCATCGAGCCGCCCGCGCAGAGCCGTCACGAGTTCCGCGATCGGTACGCGAATCTGTTCGGTGGTGTCCCGGTCGCGGATCGTCACCGCGTCGTCGTCGATCGTCTCGAAGTCGACGGTCACGCAGAGCGGCGTACCGACCTCGTCCTGCCGTCGATAGCGACGGCCGATCGACTGTGCATCGTCGTACCAGGTGCGGAAGTGGGGACGTAGCACGTCCCAGACGCGCCGCGCCGTCGGCACCAGCTTCTCGTTGCGGGAGAGCGGCAGCACGCCCACCTCGATCGGCGCGATGTCCGGCGCAAGCCGCAACACGACGCGTTTCTCTTCGCCGACCACGTCCTCGTCGTAGGCGTCCATCAGCAACGTCAGCATCACGCGATCGACGCCGACCGCCGGCTCAACCACATGCGGGACGACGTGCTCGTTCTTCTCCGTGTCGAAGTACGTAAGCGACTTGCCTGAGCGCTCACCATGCGCGGTGAGGTCGTAGTTGCCGCGATAGGCGACGCCCTCCAGTTCCGACCAGCCCCACGGAAAATTCACCTCGATGTCGGCCGTCGCCGTCGAGTAGTGCGAGAGCTCTTCCTGCTCGTGGTCGCGGAGGCGCAGGTGCTCCTGCCGCACACCGATCGACTGGAACCAGCGCATGCGCTCCGTCTTCCAGTACTCGAACCAGTCAAGTGCGTCGGCGGCGTCACAGAAGAATTCCATTTCCATCTGCTCGAACTCGCGGGTACGGAAGATGAACTGCTGCGTCGTGATTTCGTTGCGGAACGACTTGCCGATCTGCCCGATTCCGAACGGGAGGCGCCGTCGTGTCGCGCTCTGCACGTTCTCGAAGTTTACGAACATGCCCTGCGCCGTCTCGGGGCGCAGATAGGCGACCGCACCATCGTCGGCAACCGGGCCGATGCTCGTACGCAGCAGCAGGTTGAAGTCCCGCTCTTCGGTGAAGTTGTCCTTCTCGCCACAGTTCGGGCAGACGCCATCCTCGATATGATCCGCACGCACGCGAGCCTGACAGTTGAGGCAGTCGACAAGCGGGTCGGTGAAGGCGTCCACGTGTCCGGTGGCGCGCCAGACCTCGGGATTGGTGATGATCGCGGCTTCCACGCCGACCACGTCGTCGCGGCCCTGGACCATCCAGCGCCACCAGCTCTCGCGGATGTTGCGCCGCATCTCGACGCCCAGCGGCCCGTAGTCGTACGTCGCGGCGAATCCGCCGTAGATCTCAGCCGATGGGAAGACGAACCCGCGCTGCTTCGCGAGCGATGTGATCGTCTCCAGGTCGGCCTTCATCGCAGAGGCCGGCCCGTTGCTCTCGTCAGTCATTCTGCTCCCATGGCGTTGGCCCGAACGGGCGGAGGTAGGCCGAGCGTATCATCGCGATCTTGCGTCCACAACACGCCGGGAACCCGTGCTACCATTCCGACGCGCTGGGAGGATCCGACGCATGCGTACTCTGATTGCCGTCCTGACCGGAGCCGCCGTTGGCGTCGCCGCGGCCGTGGCTGCGGGTGCGCGTGCCGACCTGCGAGAGCTCTCACAGCGCCACGAAGAGATGCCCGACGTGACCATGGATCCGGAGGCTGCCGATGCCTGATTCAGTCCCGAACAAGCTCTGCGTGATCATCGTGTCCGATGCGGACGCGAACCGGCTGATGGAACGGCTGGTCCAGAAGAACCTCCCCGCGACGAAGATCGGCTCCACCGGCGGCTTCCTGCAGCGTGGAAACGCCACGATCATCAGCGGCGTCGAAGAGTCGATGGTCGCTGACGTGACCGAGATCGTGCGCGAAGAGTGCCACGCTCGCAAAGAATTCGTGCCCGTGCAGACGTTGCCGTTCCTCGGCGATGGCGGGTTCAGTGCGGAACCGGTCGAGGTGCGGGTTGGCGGCGCGATCATGTTCGTGATCGACGTCGAGCAGTTCATCCGCACGTAGCTGTCGGGCCGCAGCCAGCCCGTCGCGCTGACGTCAGCGCAGGTGAGACGCTACCCTGCCGCCTCGGCGGCCGCTCCGAGTGACGTTTCAAGCATCATCACGACATCTGCGTCGTAGTGCTCATCGGCGCCAGCTTCCAGGATCTCGCGCGCCTCGGCATGGCTGAACGCCTCACGATGCGGGCGATCCGCCCTGAGCGCCCAGTAGGAATCGGCGACCGCGAGGATGCGGGCGGCAAGTGGGATCTCGTAGCCCTGCAGCATCTCGGGGTAGCCCCGACCGTCAGGGCGTTCATGATGGGCCGACACCCACATGCTGATCTCGTCCATGCCCGGGGTGGCTTCCAGGATGCGCGCAGCCATGCCGGGGTGGTGTCGCATCAGCTCCATCTCCTCCAACGAGAGGATCGATGGCTTCTCCGTAATGAAGCGCGGGATGCCCATCTGACCGATGTCGAGCAGCCGCCCCGCAACGCCGATCGCCCGTCGTTCCGACTTGGCGATCCCCATGCGCCGCGCCAGTTGCATTGCCAGATCGGCCACCCGTGCAGAACGTCCCGCTTCGCGCACAGACGCATCAGTGACGTCACCGAGGGCGGCAGCGATCCGCTCCACGTTCTTCACGGACGCACGACCATCGCCACTGACTCCGCCAGCCAATAGTGCCGCCAGATCGTTGTCCCACAGCCCGGTCCACATGCTGTCGCCATGCAGGGCGTCGGTCGTCGCCTCCGCGACCTCGGATCCGACCATCGGCGCGATATCTCGCGGATGGACGCGCAGCAGTGATGCGCGCGCCTTCAGCGGGCTCTCCGGATTCTCAGCGATCTCGATCGCCCAGTGCGCTGCGTTCACGATCAGCGCCTCAAGTGGGATCTCTCCGCCAGCGGTTCCCTGCGGGCGGCCAGCGCCGTCCCATCGCTCATGCGACGCGAGAATCGTGTTCTGAATACGCTCGTCGAGTCCCAGCCGAGCAGCGACCCATCCGCCAGCAGCGGCGTGCCCTCCATTCGGATCGACCTCGGGAGGCAGCTCTGCCACCGCGACGCCGGAGTCGTGGAGCAGCGAGGCGTAGAAGACCGTGCGCCGATCAGCATTCTTCAGCCCGAGCGTCTCCGCCACCGCGAGCGCGACATGCGCCACGCGCACGCCGTGACCCGGTGACTGCGACTCGGCGAGGTCGAACGCGCTGCTGAGGGGAGCGATCAGCGCGGCTGGACGCGCCGCCTGGAGCTCAACCGCTCCATCGAACGCGAAGTCTGGATCCATCAGCGAATCGGGCAGCATGAATGCGGCGTTGGTCAAACGGCTACCCTCCCGGTGGATGCACGGTAATCCTCGGCAGGTTTGAGCCGGCTCCGCAGCAAATTCCGTATCTGGGCTACAGTTCGCGACATCCTCGCGCGAATACCGGTAGACGTTGGAGCAGCAGATGATCTTGCAGGGCTACGTGGTTGGCAGGCTAGCGGCCAACTGCATGGTGATCGCCGACGATGAGACGCGCGACGCGCTGGTGGTCGACCCCGGCGACAACGCGCCCGAGCTGCTGAAGCAATTTGCGGAGCACAAGTTCAACGTCGTCGGCGTGCTCGCGACGCACCACCACCTCGACCACACCGGCGGCATCCACGATCTGCTCGAGGCGCTACCAAACGCGCAGTTCTACATGCATCAGCTCGACTACCCGCAGATCGTCGCGCAGGCACCGACGGCGGAGCAGTGGTACGGACATGCCGTGACCGCACCACGTGAGCCCGACCGCTTCATCGAGCACGGCGACACGATCGAAGTCGGCAGAGTCTCGCTGACCGCCCTGCACTGCCCCGGCCACACTCCGGGCTCGCTCTGCCTCTCCGGCGAGGGCATCGTCGTCACGGGCGACGTGCTCTTCGCAGGATCGGTCGGACGCAGCGACTTCCCCGGTGGTGACGCCGCGACACTGATTCGTTCGATCCGCGAGCACCTGCTGACGTTGACCGATGAGACGGCCGTGCTCCCCGGCCACAACGAGTCGACGACGGTGAAGCAGGAGCGCGAGACGAACCCATTTCTGCGCGACCCGCGCGGCACGATGGGCATCGACCTCGACTGAACGACCGCTCCGAGACATCGCGACACGGAACGCTCGCGACACAAAGAAGCGGGTGCCGTGTGGCACCCGCTTCTTGCTTCATCCCGACTGTCTAGATGAAGAGCGGCCCGAAGACGACCGCGACGATCGACATCAGCTTGAGCAGGATGTTCATCGAGGGGCCGGAAGTGTCCTTGAAGGGGTCACCCACGGTGTCACCGACCACCGCTGCATGGTGGGCGTCAGAGCCCTTGCCACCCAGCTCGCCGGACTCAATGTACTTCTTCGCGTTGTCCCACGCCCCACCGGCGTTCGCCATCATCAGCGCGAGCAGCGCACCCGATGCGATCGAGCCCATCAGCAGGCCGCCCAGCGCCTCGGCGCTGATCAATGCGCCGACGGCGATCGGTACGATAATCGCGATCGCGCCCGGCAGGATCATCTCGCGGATCGCACCGTCCGTCGCGATCTCGACTGCGCGTGCGTTGTCCGGGGGCTCGGTACCTTCGAGAATGCCCGGGTGCTCGCGGAACTGGCGGCGCACCTCCTGCACCATCGCCATCGCGGCCCGACCAACGGCACCCATCGTCAGCGCACCGAAGATGAACGGCATCAGCGAGCCGATCAGCAGGCCGATCAGCACTTCGGTCTCGAGCACGTTGAGGATGAACGCCTCGCCCCTCGATCGTTCGACGATCACAGAGTAGGTGACCATCAGCGCCATCGAGGTCAGCACGGCCGACCCGATCGCGAAGCCCTTGCCCGTCGCAGCCGTCGTGTTGCCGAGGCTGTCGAGGGCGTCGGTGCGCTCACGCACCTCGGGCGGCAGGCCCGCTTGCTCGGCGATGCCGCCGGCGTTGTCCGCCACCGGTCCGTAGGCGTCGCTGGCGAGCGTGATGCCGAGCGGCGAGAGCATGCCTACGGCCGCAAGCGCGATGCCGTAAAGCCCGGCGAGCTCGAACGTAATCCAGATTGCCGCAACCAGCGTCAGCACTGGAATCGCGGTCGAGAGCATGCCAAGGCTGAGGCCACCGATCACGATCGTGCCCGCACCGGTCTCAGCCTGCTCGGCGAGCCTCTTTGTCGGCGAGAACTCGTAAGCCGTGTAGTACTCCGTCGCTGTTCCAATCACCTGACCGGCGATCAAGCCGACGAGCACGACCCAGAAGAGCGCCCAGTCGAGATCCAGCATCATCACGATCGCCGCAGTACCAACGAGCACCAGTCCGCTGGCGGAGAAGATGCCCGTGCGCAGCGCCCAGAGCAGGCGCCCCATCGTCGCGTCCTCATTCGTGCGTACGAGGAACATGCCGATGATCGAGGCCACGATTCCGACCGACATCACGAGCAGTGGCAGCGTGAACGGGTCGGCGACGTGGTCCATCAGGTCCGTATTGGCGGGGAAGACCGCGTTCTCGTTGTCCCCGGCGCCGATCACGGCGACGGCTGCGAGCGACATCGTGGCGACGATCGAGCCGCTGTACGACTCGAAGAGGTCGGCACCCATGCCGGCGACATCGCCAACGTTGTCACCGACGTTGTCGGCGACCGTGGCCGGATTTCGCGCGTCGTCCTCGTCGAGGCCCGCCTCGACTTTGCCAACGAGGTCCGCACCGACATCGGCGGCCTTCGTGTAGATGCCGCCGCCGACACGCGCGAAGAGCGCGATCGTCGATGCACCGAAGGCGAAGCCGGTGAGCGGTCCGACCGACTCGAAGATCAGGTAGAGCGCGGTGATGCAGATCAGGCTGAGACCGGTCACGGTCACGCCCATCACGCTGCCGGACGAGAACGCGACGCGGAGCGCGGCGTTGAGTCCGGTCTGCGCTTTCGCCGTCGTGCGCGTGTTCGCGCGAACAGCGATGTACATCCCGATGTACCCGGCCGTCGCCGAGGCGATCGCACCGAGCAAGTACGAAAGGGCGGTTCGCGGCAGGTCGGTCAGCTCGCCGTCCTCATCCGGGAACTTGTCGAGCACGTCGAAGTCGATAAAGACGGCGATCGTGGCTACAACGACCACGACGAAGACAGCGAGGAACGTGTACTCACGCTTCAGGAAGGCCGCGGCCCCTTCCTGGATCGCCACGCCGATCTCTTGCATCGCCTCGTTTCCCGAGTCCTCCGCCAGCAAGCGCTTGGCGAGTATCACGGCGAAGACGAGCCCCAGAATCGAGGCACCCAGTGCCAGGTACAGGCTTTCCATCGGTCCTCCAAGAAAAGTGATTTCAGTAGCCGCGCGGCAGCGTATCAGTGCCGCCGCCTAGCGGCATGTGCAGAATTGTACCGGCGAGTAGACGAGTGAGCGAGCGCGACCGACCGCTATTGTGACGAAATCCGCAATTGGCACCGGCTCGCGTCGGGAGACGTCCGGCTGTAGCCCATCGATCTTCCGCGCCAGCCGTTCCTGCTGCACGGCGAGCGTGTAGTCGCCCCGCGTCCGTTCGAGGATCGCGCGGGCCGCATCCGTCGAGCGGCGGAGGTTCCCCGTCATCGCGTCCGGGTAGTCGACGGTCACCAGCATCGAGTAGATGTCGTCCATCTGTTGCAGCGTGTGCTCGCACTCGTCGATCGCCCCGCGACGCAGCGCGTCGAGCAGCAGGCGGCGCAGCTCCCCCACCGTCTCCGAGAGCCCGTGCAGATAGGCGGGTCCACCGACGCCGAGTGCATCCGGCAGCGGCAACGGCCACCCGGCAACTAGCGCCAGCGTCGCCGAGGCCTCGGCGTACTCCTTCTGCGCGTCGTGGACGAAACCAGCGTGCAGGATCTGGGGATAGTCCAGCAGCGCCTCCGTCGCTTCGGTCACGGCAGCGCGGCACTGCTCGAGCAGCTCCTCGGCGCGCTCGAGTTCGCGACGGTGGACGGCGCGGATGCAGGTGGCCGCGAAGCGGATCGCGTTCCGCGCGAGCGGCAGTGCCTGCTCGCGAGCCTCGTACGCCGCCTGCAGATCGTCACGGATGCCGGCGACGGCGGCCTCGATCTCGGGTGCCAGCGAATCGTCGCGCATCGCGATGCTGCTAGATGTCCTTCACGACGTCGGGCAGATCGCCCTCGCGCGCAGCATCGATCATCGTGCGCGTCTCTTCGGGGACGTCCATGCCGTAGTCCTCGAAACGCTTCTCGACCCAGCGACCGATCTGGCGCGGGTCCTTGTACGCGTCCTCGCGCCGGCCACCGGCACCCGGCGCGCCGAGCTGATCGAGCACGTCCTGATCCGTCTTCGCGCGGTTCACGTTCGACATCATGCGCTCGAGCTTCGGAGAGTCGCAGTGCTCGCAGCGGGCATCGAGTTTCGCGCTCGCGGAACGCACGAAGACGCTCGTCACGCCACTGCACTCCTCGCAGCGAAACTCATAGATCGGCATTAGCTACCGCTACCTCAGTGGTCGTGGCCGTGATCGCCCGACTTGCCCCTGTTCTTGTTCAACTCGTTCTTGAGCTTGAAACCGGGGTCGACGCGATCGATCGGGTCCTCGCCCGAGCTAGCGCGGTCGGCGATCTCGCTGAAGTTTGACCCCAGCTCGCCGTCGAAGTCCTTGCCCATGCGCTTCGCCCAGCGCGCGAAGTCGCCCTGGTCGCCCGACTTCAGACGTCCCATCTCCTGATTGAAATCGATTGAGTCGACGCGCTCCGCATCGCTGCGGGCGCGCGCGAAGCCGGACATCACACGCGTCAGGCTCTTGCCGCCGCACTCCGGACACACCGCATCGGATGTGCTGTTCGCGGATCGGAAGAATACGTCGACGCGCTGGTCGCATCCGTCGCAGTCGTACTGGTAAATCGGCATCGCGAGTCAGTGTAGCGGCAGACCACGTCGCTTGCCATAACGCGGGCTAGCCCTCGATCGCGCTCACGACGTGCTGCACCTCTCCGACCTCGCCATCGGCGGCCAGGTCGATCGCGATCAGGTCGATGCGAACGTCCGACGGCAGTTCGGGGTGATCGACGGAGTAGCCGACAGCCAGTTCGCGCAGGCGTCGCTGCTTCGCCGACGTCAGTGCTTCGACCGCGCCGCCAAATTGCGCGCTACTGCGCAGCTTCACTTCGACGATCACCAGCGTCTTCTGGTGAGTCGCGATCAGGTCGATCTCGCCCTCGCGACGGCGCACGTTGCGGTCGATCACCTTGTAACCGCGCTCTTCGAGGTACTCGGCCGCCAGATCTTCACCGCGTTGACCGAGGCGCTGACGGTAGCCCTTCCCCTGCTCAGCCATCCAGCAGTGCCGCGCGTACGGGCGCGAAGGAGAGTCGGTGCGCCGTCGTATAGCCGAGCGTGCGCAGCGCCTCCATGTGCGCGCGCGAGCCGTAGCCCTTGTTCTGCTCTAGCCCGTAGCCGGGGAAGTGCTCCGCCATCCCTCTCATCATCGCGTCCCGTTCCACCTTGGCGACGATGCTGGCGGCCGCGACCGACTTGCAGAGCGCATCGGCACGCACGATCGAGCGCTGCTCGCCATCGAAATCGACGTGCTCGCGACCATCGACGATCAGCGCGTCCGGCCGCGCACTGAGCGCGTCGACGGCCCGGCGCATCGCCAGGCGCGTGGCCGGAGCGATCCCGATCTGGTCGATCACGTGCTGCGAGACGACGCCAATGCCAAAGTCGCAGCGCGCCCGGATCTGCGTCGAGAGTTCCTCGCGAGTGCGTGCCGCCAGCAGCTTTGAGTCGCGTAGGCGACTCACCCAGCGCGCACGGGAGAACGACAGCACCACCGCCGCCGCGACGACGGGACCAGCGAGCGGGCCGCGACCGACCTCGTCCACACCGGCCACCCGCTCGCGGCCGTCGTTCCAGAGCGCTCGCTCTGCACGCCACGTCGGTCGGACTGCGGCCATGCGGCATGCTAGGCACGTCAAAAGCGAGCAGGCAAGTGATCGATTGTCGCGTCAGGCCACCTCGCTGCTACTATCGGTGCCCGGGAGGTCGCCGATGACAGACTCGACAGCACAGCAGGGCACGATCGCGCAGATCAGCGTCTCCGACGGGGGCGTGCCGAAACTGCCGATCAGCGAGACTGAGATCGGCGAGCGTGGTATCCCCACCGACCGCCAAGAGGACCTCAAGAACCACGGCAGCCCCGATCAGGCACTCTGCCTCTACGCGATCGAGGTGATCGAGGAGTTACAGGCCGAGGGCCACCCGATCGAGGCCGGCAGCGCTGGCGAGAACATCACGACGGCCGGCCTCGACTGGTCGCGCATCGTACCCGGTACGCGCCTGCGGCTCGGCGCCGACGTGCTGATCGAGGTTACGAAGTACACGACGCCGTGCTACAAGAACGCCGCGTGGTTCATCGACGGCGACTTCAACCGCACGCATCAGGAGCGGTTCCCCGGCACTTCGCGTGTCTACGCTCGCGTAATCGAGACTGGCTCGATCCGGGAAGGCGACGCGGCCATCGTCGTCGCCGAAGTCCCGGCCGAGGCCTGAGCAACCCCGCCGGAAGGCGCTGAACAACTCCGCCGCAAGGCGCAGAAGGAGACCGGTCATGCCCATCGTCCGCATCGAGATGCTTCCGGGGCGCTCGATCGCGCAGAAGCGCGAACTGACCCGCGTCATCACCGACGCAGTCTGCAATATCGCCCACACGAGGCCTGAGGACACAATCGTGCTCTTCAGCGAATACTCAGTCGAAGATTGGTCCGTACGCGGCAAGCTGTACATCGATCTCGACGACGATGACGAAGAAGAGACCGAATAGGCGGCGTTCCCGCCACTTTCCTGCGAATCAGATTCGATCGACCGAAGATCAGGGTGGCGGGCTGCTGTCTGGTTGAGGTTCCGTCCCTCCCATGTACACTGGATAGGAACGGCGCTCACGGGATTCGGCACCCGCGACTGTCATACTGGACCAACCCCAGATTCCAATCCCACCGGAGCGAGAAATGACGTCACGCTTCATGCGCAACTCCTTCATCTATCTGCTGATCCTCGCGGCGGTCGTACTGGTCGTCGTCATGTTCTTCCGCCCGGCCACAGGCTCGCGCGAAGTGCCCCTGTCGTGGGTGATCGAGCAGGCGCAGGTCGGCAACGTCGAACGCATCGCCGTGAACGACGATCGCCTCACGGTCACGCTGCGCAGCGAGCAGGAGCCCGTCCGCTCCCGCAAGGAGTCCTCAGCATCGATCGAGGAGTTGCTGCGCAATAACAACGTCCCGACGACCGGGGACGGCGCGGTCGAGATCGCCGTCGACGGGCCAAGCTCGTTCGGCAGCGTATTCGGCCTGATGCTCAACTTCCTGCCACTGATCATCTTTGGCGCGATCCTGATCTTCATGATGCGACAGGCGCAGGGTTCGAATAACCAGGCGATGTCGTTTGGCCGCAGTCGTGCGCGCCAGTTCACCGGGCAGACGGCTACAGTCACGTTCCTCGATGTCGCGGGACAGGAAGAGGCCAAGCAAGAGCTGGCCGAGGTCGTCGAGTTCCTCAAGTACGCAGAGAAGTTCACCGCGCTCGGCGCGCGCATTCCGCACGGCGTGCTGCTGGTAGGCCCGCCGGGAACCGGCAAGACAATGCTGGCGCGAGCCGTTGCCGGTGAAGCCGGCGTCCCCTTCTTCTCGATCTCCGGTTCGGAATTCGTCGAGATGTTCGTCGGTGTCGGCGCGAGCCGTGTCCGCGACCTCTTCGACCAGGCCAAGCGCAACGCCCCGGCAATCGTCTTTGTCGATGAGATCGACGCCGTCGGACGTCAGCGCGGCGCGGGCCTCGGTGGTTCGCACGACGAGCGCGAGCAGACGCTGAACCAGATCCTCGTGGAGATGGACGGCTTCGAGTCGAACTCGAACGTGATCGTGCTCGCCTCCACGAACCGCCCCGACATCCTCGACCCGGCGCTGCTGCGCCCCGGCCGCTTCGACCGGCAGGTCACGCTCGACCTCCCAGACGTAAAGGGCCGACGCGCGGTGCTCGACGTCCACTCGAAGGGCAAGCCGTTCGAGAAGGATGTCTCGCTGGAAACCGTCGCCAAGCAGACGCCGGGCTTCTCCGGTGCGGACCTGGCGAACCTCGTCAACGAGGCCGCCATCCTCGCTGCGCGCCGCAACAAGAAGCGCATCGACATGGAAGAGCTGAACGAATCGATCGACCGCGTGATTGCCGGCCCGGAACGCAAGTCCCGCGTGATCACGCCCGAGGAAAAGAAGATCATCGCCTACCACGAGGCGGGACACGCCGTCGCCGGGCACTTCATGCCGGAGGCTGACCCGCCCTACAAGGTCACGATCGTCGCCCGTGGCATGGCTGGCGGGTACACGCGCTCGCTGCCCGAGGACGACCGACGGCTCCAGGACCGCCCCTTCTACGAGGCGCTGATGGCGCAGGCACTCGGTGGCCACGTTGCCGAGGAGTCCGTCTTCGGCGAGATGACGACCGGGGCCCACGACGACATCGGCAAGGTCACGCAGATCGCGCGCAACATGATCACCCAGTGGGGCATGAGCGACCGCATGGGCCCACGTACGTTCGGTAAGCGCGAATCGATGATCTTCCTCGGCCGCGACATCGCCGAGCAGCGCGACTACTCAGAGCGCACCGCCGAGGAGATCGACGAAGAGGTCCGCCGCCTCGTCGACGAGGCGCAGGCGCGCTGCCGCCAGTTGCTGACTGACCACCGCGACAAGCTCGACGAGCTCGCCGAGGCGCTGATCGAGGTCGAAACCATCGATGGTGACGACCTTGCTCGCCTGCTCGGCCCCGCCGAGGGTCGCACGATGCCGGACGACGACCCCGACCCCGTTGCGCCGTCAGCACCCGGTGCGGGTACCGGCGACGCGAGCGGCGACGAGGATGAGCAGCCGCAGGGCCGCCCCGGACTCGCGTGGGGACAGTCGAACGCCACTCCGCCCTCGGAGTAGCTGCACTCGAAGTAGCTCAGACGCCAGAGAACAGCAACGAGGGGGCCGATGGCCCCCTCGCTTTGTGTCGCATCGTGTCGCGCCAATCGGCGCCTATCCCGTAGCCGTGTTTGTCCTGCCGGCTCCGTCGGTATTGCCGGCCGCGTCCTCCGCTCGGATCTGCCTCCAGCGCTGCACTACGGAGCGCTGTGCGATCAGCACCCAGACGGTCGCGAGTGCCAGTACGCCCAGCCGCAGCGCCGGGTGCTGTTCGAGCGTCCCTCGCTCCGTCAGCGTCGCGCTGCCCACCACCGCGCCAGCCCCCACCCAGATCACGTTCGCGATGACGGCGCCAAGGTAGTCGAGCGGGATCCAGACGCGAAGGGGGAACCGTAGCGCGCCAGAGGCAACGGGCCCGAGCGCTCGCGTCACGCTGTGCAGGTGATAGAACGGGATCAGCCACCTCGCATGGCCCGCCACCATCACCTCGCCCATTCGCAGCGAGAGCCGGAAGCGATGGCTCAGCCAGCCACTGCCCCAGCGGCCGAGCCCGTACGAGACTGTGTCGCCGATAATCGTGCCCAGCACGGCAAGCGAGAGCGCCAGCGTGAACGATGTGTCCTGTTCCTGGCTGTAGGCACCGGCGAGGAACATCACGATCACGCCCGGGAAGATCACCCCGAGGCCGATCGTCGCCTCGGTCAGTGCCGCGAGAAAGACGATCGACAGCCCGAACTCGAGGAACAGTGAGTTCATAGCGAGGAAGAGCTCGTCGGCGAGCCAGTTCCACGCGTCATACGGCGCGGTCACGATATCGATCAGGATGTCGGGGATGTCCAGGACTCAATCCTAGTCAGCTACACTAAGAGCGTACGGGAGCCGGCAAGTAGGGGCTGTGGCGTACGCCACGTTGACCCCGCCCCAGAGGCTGCCTAGACTCAATGGAGGTACGAACCCACCTCCATCTGAACCATCGACGAGCAGCGAGCTATCTATGTACGCGATCATGCGCAGCGGCGGACGACAATACCGTGTCCAACAGGGCGATCACATCGACGTCGCACGCATGGATGCCGAAGAGGGCACAGAGGTGACCTTCGACGACATCCTGATGGTAGAGGACGGTGACACGCTCTCCGTCGGTGCCCCGACCGTCGATGGCGCATCGGTCACGGCCGTCGTCGAAGCGCACACGCGCGCGAAGAAGGTCAGCTCGCTGCGGTACAAGAACAAGACCCGGCAGCGCACGTTGCACGGCCACCGCCAGCAGCAGACACGAATTCAGATCACCGCCATCACCGCCGGCTGACCAGCGCACCGATCGAAGACCGGATAGAGCGAGCAGGAGCATCGTATGGCTCACAAGAAATCAGGCGGTTCCAGCCGTAACGGCCGCGACTCCAACGCTCAGCACCTTGGCGTGAAGCGTTACGACGGGCAGTTCGTCACGGCGGGCTCGATCCTGATCCGCCAGCGCGGCACCCGCTTCCACGCGGGAGACAACGTGGGCGTTGGGCGCGACCACACGCTCTGGGCACGCGTCGATGGCACCGTGAAGTTCGCCCCATACGCCAAGGGTCGTCGCAAGAAGGTCTCCATCCTCGCCGCTTAGGCGAGGCAACCGAGGAATCCAATCGTGAAATCAGACATTCATCCCGAGTACGTCGAGTCGACCATCCGTTGCTCGTGCGGCAATTCGTGGACCACTCGCTCGACTCAGCAAGACATGCGCATCGAGGTCTGCTCCGATTGCCACCCGTTCTTCACCGGTGAGCAGCGCATCGTCGACACCGCGGGGCGCGTCGAGCGCTTCCGCCGTCGCTACGCGAAGGCCGATGACACCAGCTCGTCAGCCGACGAGCCAGCCGCAGAGGCCGCGACCGCCGAGGCGACCGACTAGCTTTCTTAGATCCTGCGATCGACCATTGAGCGGCCACGGGGCCGCTCTCTTGTTGCACGCCATCTGCTGCCGGATCACGCCGAACACTCCGACCGCCCGTAGCGCCGCGCGGTTGCCGTCGGCGATCTGTCGCGTACGCTGGCCGCGGAGGCGCGATGCCCGACATCGAACGCACTGACGAAGGCACCGAGATGCTCAACTACGGCGGTCAGGCCGTGATTGAGGGCGTCATGATTCGCGGCGAGCGCTCCGTGGCCGTCGCCGTTCGGCGTCCCGACGGCGAGATCGCGACGCAGACAACTGACCTCAGCGCGCTCTACCGCAGCCCGCTACGCCGCGTGCCGCTGCTGCGCGGCATCCTCGTGCTCTGGGAGACCTTCGCGCTGGGCATTCGTGCGCTCACCTGGGCCGCGGGCATCGCCGCCGACGAGGTCGACGAGCAGGGCGAGCCGAATCCGCTGGGTATCGCCGGGTGGCTCACGATCCTCGTCGCGCTCACGATCGGCGTCGGCATCTTCTTCGGCGGGCCCGTGCTGCTCGCCGCTTGGCTTGAGTCGTACGTCACGTCGAGTCTGGCCGTCGTCGCCATCGAGGGAGCGATCCGCGTCGCACTCTTGATCGGCTACATCTGGTTGATCGGGCGCTCCAGCGAGATCGAGCGAGTCTTCCAGTACCACGGTGCCGAGCACATGGCGATCCACGCCTTCGAGCACCGGGCGATTACCGCCGAGTCGCTGATCGGAACGAATGCGGGTCCGCCACCGGTCGCGGCCGTGCGACGCTTCGAGCGAGCGCATCCGCGCTGCGGAACCTCGTTCCTGCTCACCGTCGCCTTCGTCGCCGTGATCGTCTTCGCGTTGCTCGGCACGCCCCCGCTGTGGTGGCGGCTGCTCTCGCGCATCGTCTTCATCCCCGTGGTCGCGGCGATCGCGTATGAGGCGATCCGGTTCGCTGGCCGCCACTCGTCACACTGGCTCGTGCACTGGCTCTTCGCGGCCAATCTCGCTCTGCAGCGGCTCACGACGCGCGAACCAGACGACGAGCAGATTCAGGTCGCGGTCTCCGCTCTCGGACTGGCCGTCGCGAGCGATCAAGCCGCGAGGACAGGGGCGACGGCGGAACCGGACTAGCCGGCGAGCGCCACCATCTCCAGCAGTTCGCTCAACGACGAGATTCGCCGCACGGACGTGTCCTGCACCCGCGCATCACGATCGATCAGTACCGACTCCAGCCCCGCGAGCTGCGCCGGCTCGTAGTCGTTCTCGATGCGGTCGCCGACCGAGAGCGCCCGCTCCGGCGTCCCACCGGCCGCCGCGACCGCATCCCGAAAGAACCGGGGGTCAGGCTTCAAGTACTCCACGTCGGCGGCGGCGAGCGTCGCGTCGAAGTAGCGATCGAGGTCGGGCACCGAGAGGTCGAGGTTGCCGTTCGAAGCCGCGATCAGGGTGAAGCCACCCACCCGTAGCTCGTCGAGCGTGCCGCGCACATCCGGGTAGACGGGCGTCGTCTCGGCGCGCGTGCGAAAGAAGATCTCATTCACCTCGTCCACGACCGCATCGTCCGTGATCTCCGCCGCCTCGAGAATGCGACGAAACGACTCCCGCCGCGCCTCGGCGAGCATGCGGTTCGCGTACTGCGGCTCGACGACGACGAGGTCGCGCACCTGCTGCAACATCGCGGGCGAGACGATCGACGTCGTCAGCACGGAGAGACGCTCAGCCGCGGCAGTCTGCGCGTGGCGCAGCGCGACGCTGAAGTCGACGAGCGTGTCGTCGACATCGAAGACGATGTGCGAGACCACGAACGGCGGTTCCGCCACGGCGACGCGGACCGTGCCGCTAGACGCTGACCGTGCGCGATGTCACGTCGTCTTCCTCGACGAAGCAGGAGTGCGCGCCGGTGTGGCAGATGCCGCCACCAAGCAGCTCGGCTTCGATCAGGAGCGTGTCCCCATCGCAGTCGGCGGTCACGGCCAGCACCTTCACGTAGTCGCCGGAAGTCGCACCCTTGTGCCAGACCTCCTGACGTGAGCGCGACCAGAAGACGGCCTGCCCGAGTTCGAGCGTCTGCCGCAGCGTCTGCTCGTTCATGTAGCCGAGCATCACGACCTCGTGCGTCGATTGCACCTGCACGACCGCAGGGATCAGGCCGGCGTCGTCGTACTTCAGCGCGGAGGGGTCGATCCCCGTTCCATCAGTGGTGGAATCACTCATCGTCGTTACCCGTCTCGTTCGTCGCTGTCTCGTTCGTCGATGCTTCGCCGGTAGCAGAGTCGTCGCTCACGTCCACCGGTCGCATCGGAATGCCGCGGCCCATCAGGTAGTCCTTCAGCGTCGCGATGTCGTATGTGCCGAAGTGAAAGATCGACGCCGCCAGTACCGCGTCCGCCCCGCCCTCGGTGAGGGCGTCATAGAGATGCTCTGGCGTTCCCGCCCCACCGGACGCGATTACCGGCACCTCGACGACATCGCTGATCGAACGCAGCAGCGGCAGGTCGTAGCCCGTCTGGTGCCCGTCCGTATCCATCGACGTCACCAGCAGTTCGCCCGCGCCGCGCTCAACGGCTTCGCGTGCCCACTCAACGGCATCGCGACCGGTCGGCGTGCGCCCGCCGTGTGTGTAGATCTCCCAGCGGTCTTCGTCATCGATGCGCTTCGCGTCGACCGCCGTCACGATGCATTGCGCGCCAAAGCGGTGCGCGCCCTCGGAGATCAACTCCGGATTCTCGATCGCGGAGGTGTTCACGGAGATCTTGTCGGCACCCATCTCCAGCATCATGCGCATGTCGTCGGTCGAGCGGATGCCTCCGCCCACGGTCAGCGGAACGAATACCTGATCCGCCGTGCGGCCGATCAGCTCGTAGACGCTCGTTCGGTTGTCCGAGGAGGCCGTGATATCGAGGAACACGAGCTCGTCGGCACCGGCCTGGCTGTATGAATTGGCGAGTTCGACCGGGTCGCCGGCGTCACGCAACTCGACGAAGGAGATGCCTTTCACCACGCGCCCGTCGGCGACATCAAAGCAGGGGATGATCCGTTTCGTCAGCATCGTAGTAGCTCAGCGCGCCGCGGCGATCGCATCGCCGAGGTCAATGTCGCCGGTGTACAGCGCGAGTCCGACGATCGCGGCTTCGATCCCGCATTCGCTGAGGTGGCGCACATCTTCGAGGGTCGTGACCCCGCCCGCAGCTACCACCGAGACGGACGTCCCGGATGCGAGATCCTCGTACATCTGAAGGTTGGGACCGTCGCCCTTGCCGTCCTGCGCGATGTCGGTGACGACGACACGCTCCACGCCCATGCTCGCGAGCTGCCCGATCCACGCGGTCGCGGAAAGGTCGGTGCTCTCCGTCCAGCCTTCGAGCTGCACGAGCCCGTCGCGGGCATCGACGGAGACAATCAGCCGTTCGCGTGCCGCCGCGACTGCTTCGCGCAGCAGCGCCGGGTCCTTCACCGCTGCCGTGCCGAGCACGACGCGATTCACGCCGGCATCGAGCGTCGACTGCACCGCCTCAAGCGAGCGGATACCGCCGCCCGTCTGCACGGCGCAGTTGACGGACTGCACGATGTTCTTGACCACGCTCGCGTTCGCCTGCTGGCCGCCACGCGCGCCATCGAGGTCGACAACATGGATGCGGGCCGCCTGATACGACGCCCAGCGCACCGCGACCTTGACCGGATCCTCGTCGAAGATCGTCTCGCGGTCGTAATTGCCCTGGTAGAGACGTACACATTTCCCATCGCGAATATCGATGGCGGGAATGATCTCCATGGTCGGCTTGCCTCTCAGGCGCCGGAAGCGGCGGGGGCCGCCTCGGATGGTGCGATCGTGCCTCGCTCACGGGCGAGGCTCAGGAAGTTGGCATACAGTCGGAGGCCGAGCTCGGCGGACTTTTCAGGATGGAATTGCGTCGCGATCATGTTGTCGCGACCCATCACCGCCGGGAAACGCACGCCGTACTCCGTCTCGCCGATCACCGTGTCCGGCTCGGCCGGCTGCGGGTGGTACGAGTGGACGAAGTAGAAGTACGACCCACTGGGAATGCCCTCGAAGACCGGGTGCTCCTGCACCAGATCGACAGTGTTCCAGCCGGTGTGCGGCACGGTCATGCCCTGCGGAAAGCGCACGATGCGGCCCGGCAGCACGCCGAGGCACTCGTGTGAGCCACCTTCCTCGGAGACATCGAAGAGCGCCTGGAAGCCCATGCAGACACCAAGGAACGGCTTCCCCGACTGGATGTATTCACGGATCGGGCCATCGAGGCCCCCCGCACGGAGATTCGCCATCGTGTCGGCGGCAGCGCCGACGCCGGGCAGGATCACAGCCTTCGCACCCTCGATGTCGCGCGCCGCAGACGTCACGCGCGCCTCGACCCCGGCATGAGCCACGGCACGCGCCACGCTACGCAGATTTCCTGCGCCGTAGTCGACGATCACCACGTCAGCCATGGGTCACCCTCTTCGGTGCCGCTACGCCAGTCTCGCGATCAATTCTACACGGCGTACAAGCTATACTCCGCGACCATGACATCCGACGGCACTCCGCGAGACCTCGACAGCGCCCGCGAGCGCATCGAATCGTTGCGCTCGCAGATCCGCCACCACGACCATCGCTACCACGTACTGAACGACCCTGAGATCGGCGATTCGCAGTACGACCGTCTCTACCGCGAACTCGTCGACGCCGAGACCGAGTTCCCTACGCTCGTCACGCCCGACTCCCCGACACAGCGCGTCTCAGGCGAGCCGTCCGACGGCTTCACGAGCGTCGAACACCGGCAGCCGATGCTCTCGCTCGGCAACGTCTTCGATGGCGATGAGCTGCGCGAATGGCACGCCCGCGTCGTCGGCCTGCTCGAACGCAGTGACTTCGCGCTCATCTGCGAGCCGAAGATCGACGGCCTCGCAATCTCGCTGACCTACGAGAACGGCGAGTTCGTACGCGGCGTGACGCGCGGCGACGGCCTCACGGGAGATGACATCACCGCGAACCTACGCACGATCCGCTCAATCCCGCTCCGCCTCCAGGACGTTGGCGCCCCACCCGGCATCGAGATTCGCGGCGAGATCTACCTCGGGAAGGCCGACTTCGCGCGCCTCAACAAACAGCGGGCCGCAGAGGGCGAGCCGCTCTACATGAACCCGCGAAACACTGCTGCGGGTTCCCTGCGTCAGCTCGATCCATCGATCACCGCTGCGCGCGGCCTCGACATCTTCGCCTACCAGATCGGCTGGACCGATGGCGGCGACGCACCTGCCGCATCGCAGTCGGCGGCCCTCGAGTGGGTCGCATCCGCGGGGCTGCCGACGAACCCACACGCAGAACGCTTCGAGTCGGTCGATGCCGCCGCAGACTTCTGTGCGTCGTGGATCGATCGACGCGGCGATCTGCCATACGAGATCGACGGCGTGGTCGTGAAGGTCGACGACTTCGCGCTCCAACGTCAGCTCGGCACCGTCGGGCGTGATCCTCGCTGGGCGACGGCGTTCAAGCTCCCGGCGGAGCAGGCCGTCACTCGCCTCAATCGCATCTCCGTCTCGGTCGGTCGCACCGGCGTGCTGACCCCTTTCGCCGAGCTTGAGCCGGTGGTCGTCGGCGGCGTCGAGGTGCGGATGGCGACGCTGCACAATGAGGATCAGATTCACGAGAAGGACATCCGCGCGGGTGACGACGTGATCGTTCAGCGCGCGGGCGATGTGATCCCGCAGGTCGTCGGACCGGTGCTCTCACGTCGAAAGTCCGGTCTGCGCAAGTTCGCGATGCCAAAGGCCTGCCCCGTCTGCAAGACGCCGGTCGAGCGCGACCCGGACGAGGCTGCGCTGCGCTGCACGAACCGGAACTGCCCCGCCCAGCTCGCGCGGCTCGTCGAGCACTACACCTCGCGCGGCGGGATGGACATCGACGGCTTCGGCGAGCAGCTATCAGCGCGCCTCGTCGAACTCGGCTTCATCAAGTCGCTGCCGGATCTCTACCGCCTGCTGCCACGTCGCCGCAAAGCGCTGCTGGAACTCGACCGCGTCGGAGAGTTGCTGCTCGACAAGATCGAGCGCGGCCTCGAAGCGAGCAAGAGCCAGCCGCTGCGACGTCTGCTCGTCGCGCTCGGCATCCGCCACATCGGCACCGAAAGCGCGGAGGCGCTGGCGGTGCACTTCGGCTCGATGGACGCCCTGCGTGCGGCGTCCCGCGAGCAGATCGAGGCGATCGATGGCATTGGGCCGATCGTTGCTGAGGCGCTCTACGCGTACCTCCACGACCGCCGCTACGCCGCCCATATCGAACGGCTCGCGAAGGTCGGCGTGCGCATGGACGACGAGCGCGCCGCGATCGGCGGACCACTCGACGGCGAAGTCTTCGTCGTCACGGGCGCGCTGGAGCGCTGGTCGCGGAACGAGGCCGAGGCGCTGATCAAGAGCCTCGGTGGGCGAGCCACCGGCGCGGTGACGAAGAACACCAGCTACCTGCTCGCCGGTGACGGAGGCGGCCAGAAGCGTAACAAGGCGATCTCGCTGGACAGGCCAATCCTCAGCGAGGTGGACTTCATCGACTTGCTCACGAGCCGTGGCTGGCAAGAGACTCCGTGAGCAACGGAGCACGATGACCACTCAGCCCACTTCCGCCGACCTCGAACGCTACCGCGACTACCTGCAGGAAGAGGTGGACGGCCTCTACATCTACGAGACGCTCGCGAGCATCGAGGAGGACGCCGAACTGCGAGGCCTCTACATCAAGCTGATCGCGACGGAGCAGAAGCACCTCGAACTCTGGCAGGAGCAGCTCGAGCGGGGCGGCGTGGACTCTGCACCCGAACCGCCTTCGCGTCGCGCCCGCATCATGATGTGGCTCGCGCGGCGCTTTGGCCCGGCGCTCGTGCTGCCGATGATCCAGACTTTCGAGGTTGATGCCGGCGACATGTACCGCGGCGACCCGATCGCGGAGGCTGCCGGGCTGCCTGCCGACGAGGTCTCGCACGCCAAGATCTTCGGCGCGCTCGCAGGCACGCCGGGCGGCGTCTCCGGTTCCGCGATCGGCCAGGTGGAGATGCGGCACCGCGCGCTCGGCGGCGGCAATGCACTGCGCGCCTCGGTACTGGGCGCGAACGATGGGCTTGTCTCAAACCTCGCGCTGGTGATGGGCGTCGCCGGTGCCGACCCCGGGCAGGCGACGGTCGTGCTCGTCGGCATCGCCGGCCTGGTGGCGGGCGCGTCGTCGATGGCACTCGGCGAGTGGATCTCCGTCACATCCTCGCGGGAGGCCGCCGAAGCGCAGCTCGCAATCGAGGCCGAGGAGATCGCGCTGATGCCCGAGGCGGAAGAAGAGGAACTATCACTGATCTACCAGGCGAAGGGCCTGCCGGAAGCCGAAGCCCAGTCGCTTGCCGCCCAGATCATGTCGAACCCGGAAACCGCGCTGAGCACGCTCGCGCGCGAGGAGCTGGGGATTGTGCCGGAAGATCTCGGCTCGCCGTGGACCGCCGCCTTCGCGTCGTTCCTGCTCTTCTCGGTCGGCGCGATCCTGCCGGTGCTCCCGTTCCTCTTCGGCGGATCGCTGATCGCGATCCTCGCCAGCGCCGCCCTCTCCGCGATCGGACTCTTCGTCCTCGGCGCGGGAATCACGCTGCTGACGGCACGCAATGCCTGGTACTCGGGCGTACGACAGGTGCTGCTCGGGCTCGCCGCGGCCGTGATCACGTTCGGAATCGGCACGATCGTCGGAGAAGTCGCGGGAATCTAGTCCGGATTCGCGATTCTCGCTTGTAGCGCCAACCGCCCATCCGTATACTCAGCATCGCAGTAGTCCTGCCGCCCGACCCCGAGGCAGCGGCTTCCCTCCCCCACCGACGAACGTTCCTCTCCCCCGAGGATTCGAGCCTGTGTTCAATCCACTGTCATCCTTCCTGGGGATGTTCTCTCACGACATCGCGGTCGACCTCGGCACCGCCAACACCCTGGTGATGGTGCGCGGCCGAGGCATCGTCATCGACGAGCCGTCGGTGGTCGCCATCGACCGCGTCTCGAAGCGCATCCTCGCCATCGGCGAAGAGGCGAAACGCATGGTTGGACGCACCCCTTCGGCGATCGTCGCCGTGCGGCCCCTGCGCGACGGCGTGATCTCCGACTTCGCCGTTACGGAGCGCATGCTCCAGTACTTCATTCGCTCCGTGCACGAGCGATTCGGCCTCGGCATCCCGAAGCCGCGCGTCGTCATCGGCATCCCGTCCGGGGCAACCGAGGTCGAGAAGCGCGCAGTCCACGATGCTGCAATCGCCGCTGGTGCTCGCTCGGCGTACCTGATCGAAGAGCCGATGGCCGCCACGATCGGCGCCGGACTGCCGGTGATGAACCCGGCTGGCTCGATGATCGTCGACATCGGTGGCGGCACGACCGAGGTCGCGGTGATCGCCCTCGGTGGCATCATCGTCTCAAACTCGGTGCGCGCTGCTGGCGACGTGATGGACCACGCGATCACCGCCTACGCGCGGCAGGTCCACAACATGCTGATCGGCGAGCGCACCGCCGAGGCCGTAAAGATCGAGGCCGGCTCCGCGTTCCCGCTCGACGACGAGGGCATTGTCGACCTGCGTGGTCGCGACCTCGCGACTGGCCTACCGAAGGCGGTCGAGGTCTCGACGGTCGAGATTCGCGACGCCCTCTCGCCGGTGACAAACGAGATCATCCGCACGGTGCGCGCCACCATCGAGGTCACTCCTCCCGAGTTGGTGGCTGACCTGATGATGCACGGCATCGCGATGGCTGGCGGCGGCGCGCTGCTGCGCGGGCTCGACCGCCGCATCGCCACCGACACTCGATTCCCGGTCTATGTCGCTGAAGAACCACTGCGGGCCGTCGTCCGCGGCTGCGGTGAGACGTTGGAGGAAGCCGATACGCTCCAGAAGGTGCAGTCAGCCGTGGTGTCGCGCCGTCCTCCGCGATAGCCACCGCCTCGCACCGGCTGTGAGCGACCGGAGGGTTGCGCATGGTCGACGCTCGTAACGCAGCGCGACTGACCATCCTCGCGGCGCTTGGCGCGCTGCTCCTCGCACTCTCGCTGCTCCCCGTCGCCGGCAACATCGAGGAGCGCACTGCCGCACTCGTCCAGCCACTGACCACCGCCGTGCGTGACGTGACGAGGCCGCTCGCCGACGTCGTGCTCAACGCCGGGCAGGTGCGCGAACTGAGCGAGGAGAACGCGACGCTGCGACGTCAGCTCAACCTGCTCGAGTCCGAGGTCGCCTCGCTACGCGAGCTGGCTGCGGCGAACGCGCGGGCCGCATCACTGCTCGACGCCGTCGGTGACGACGCCGGTCGATTCCTGCCCGCCGCTGCCGTGCTCCGCGACCCATCGCCGACGCGCCACGAAATCGTGATCGACCGCGGCGCGGCCGAGGGTGTTGCGATCGGCCAGCCGGTGCTCGGCGCGGGCGCGACGCTGATCGGCGTGATCGCCGATGTCGATGATCACCGCTCTCGAGTCCGCCTGCTCTCCGACCAGGATTCCGCCGTCACTGCCGTCGTGCAGGAGTCCCGCCTCACTGGAGCGCTCGCCGGAGGGAAGCGCGGCCTCTTGCTTGAGTTCATCCCGGTCGACGCGCCGATCGCGACCGGCGACCTCGTGCTCACGTCGGATCTCGGCGGACTGCTCCCCGGTGGACTGCTGATCGGACGTGTCGCATCGATCGACGCGCGCGGGCAGGAGCTGTTCGCGACGGTTCACGTCGAGCCGCTCGCCGACTACGCCCGCATCGAACAGGTACTCGTGCTCACTCAGCCGCTCGCCAGCGCCGCAACGACCGACGCTGCAGCCGGAGTGTCACAGTGAGTCGCTCAGTCGTCGTGCTCGCCACGCTCTCGCTGCTGACGGCACTGCTCCAGCTCGGCGCGGTGCCGGCGCTCTTCCTCGGTGGAATCGCTGCCCCCTTGCTGCCGGTCGCGCTGATCGCCGCGTGGGCGACGGCTCGAGGCGAGCGCGAGGCGTGGGCTGCCCTGCTGATCGCATCGATGGTGCTGGGCGTCGCCTCGCAGGAGCGCGTCGGCTGGTTCTTGCTCGCGCTGCTGCCAACTGCGGCACTCAGCATCTTCGCCGTGCGCAGCACCGCGGCCCGACGAATCGCCTCCGCGCCGATCGTCGCCGCCGGCGGGGCGCTGCTCTATCTCGCGGTGCTCGCGCTCGCGTCGGGGCGGCTCGCCGCGCTCGGTGAACAGCTCACTGCCGGCATCGCCGCCGCCGCGTGGACCGCGCTGGTGGCCGCACTCTTCGCACTCGTGCTCTGGCCGCTCCAGCCGCGCACCAGCCGGGGACTGTTCGAGTGACCGGCCGAACGGCTGGCCGGGTGATCGGCAACGATCGATGAGGTCGTGGGGTCGGTTGCAGGCGCTTCAGGCGGCAACGGTCATCGTCTTCGCGCTCTTCGCCGTCCAGCTCGCTCGCCTGCAGCTTGCCGAAGGCATCAGCTACAGTGACAGCGGTGCGACATCTCAGGTGCGCACGATTTCAGTCGAGGCCCCGCGCGGCCTGATCTTTGATCGCAACGGCACTGCGCTGGCGCACAACGTCCCTCGCTTCTCCGTCGTCGCGATCCCTGGGAGCCTGCCCGCTGAACCCGACGACCGACGATCGCTCTTGCTCGCGGTCGAGCGCGAGACCGATGTCCCGCTCCGCACGCTGGAGCTGATCGTCGCGAACGGGCTCGCCTCCTCGGATCCGTTCGCCCCGATCACGGTGCGCACCGACCTCGACGCGACCGATGCCGTGCAGATGCGCGCCGCGCTCGCAGGGCTTTCCGGCATCACCGTCAGCGCGACCGCCGTGCGCGAGTACAGCGGCGGCGATCTCGTGCCGCGCATCCTCGGCTATGTCGGCGCGATCGGTTCCGATGGCGTTGCCGCCTACCTCGATGCCGGCTACCCGCTGAACGCGCAGGTCGGACGCGCGGGCATCGAACAGCAGTACGAGCTCACCCTGCGCGGCCAGCCCGGTCGACGGCTGGTTCGCACCGACTTCGCGGGACAGGAGCTTGAGACGCTCGGCGAACTCGCCGCCACGCCCGGCGACGACCTCACGCTCTCGATCGACCTCCGCCTGCAGTCTGCGGTCGCGCGCTCGCTTGCCGTCGGCATCGCCGATGGGCTCGCAGCCATCGAGGGCGACGAGGAGCAGCAACGAGAAGCCGCTGGAGCCGCCGTCGTGCTCGACGTGCGCAGCGGCGAGGTGCTGGCACTCGTCTCGCTGCCGTCCTACGACGTCAACATCTTTGCCTCGACGGCACGCAGCGAGGAACTGGAGCATGTGCTGACGGATGCGGCGCGCCCGCTCGTGCAGCGCGCGTATATGGAAGTGCGGCCGCCCGGTTCGACGTTCAAGACGGTGACCGGGCTGGCGGCGCTGCAGGAGGGTATCGCCACCCCCGAGACCCGCATCACGAGCCGAGGCTTGATCACGGTGCAGGACGAGTACGACCCGGAGAAGCAGTACGTCTACCGCGACTGGGCGGTGCTCGGCCCGCTCGACTTCTACGGTGGCATCGCGATGTCTTCGGACATCTACTACTACTACCTCAGCGGCGGCTACAGCGAGGATGGCGAGCGCCTCTTCGACGGCCTCGGCCCCGATCTCCTCGCCAGCTACGCCCGCGCGGCCGGACTCGGCGATCCGACCGGACTCGACCTGCCCGGCGAGGCTGGTGGGCAGGTTCCCGACCCGCAGTGGAAGCGCGAGGCGCTCGATGAGCCGTGGGTGCTCGGCGATACCTACACCTTCGGCATCGGGCAGGGCTACCTGACGGCAACCCCGCTGCAGATGGCCGTCGCAGCGGCAGCGATCGCGAACGACGGCGACGTGCTGACACCGCGCGTCGTGAAATCGATTACCACGGACCGCTTCACGATCGAGACGCCACAGCCGAGCAACGCCCGCCTCCCCGTCGATGATGAGCACATCGCGGTGATGCGAGAGGCGATGCGGCGCGCAGCGCTGCCGGGCGGAACCGCCGACGACGCTGCCCCCGCCGGCATCACCATCGGCGGCAAGACAGGAACCGCCGAGTTCGGGCTGCGACGTGAAGACGGGGAGTTCGACACTCACGGCTGGTTCATGGGCTTCGCACCGTACGAGGACCCGGAGATCGCCGTAGCGGTGTTCCTCCAGCACGGCGTCGGCGGGACGCACGCCGCCCCGGTCGCGCGCAGCATCTTCGAAGCCTACGCCGGGCTACAGGCCGAGGTCACTAGCCGATGATCCGCGCCGTCCTCGGTCGCAGCGACCCCTGGATCGTGCTCGCGGTCCTGCTGCTCGCGCCCTTCGGCGTGCTGATGATTCACTCCGCGACAGTTGATGCGGAGCGCATGGGCGTGACCGCCGTCGACCGGGCGGTAATCCGTCAGCTCGTGGTCGCGGTCGTCGGCCTCAGCGTGATGGTTGGGCTCTCGCGGGTGGACTACCGGGCGCTGCGGCGGCTCGCGCTGCCGGCGTACGTCGGCACGGTCGGCCTGCTCGCCCTCGTCCTGCTCGTCGGGATCACGCAGTACGGGGCGCGTCGCTGGATCGGCATCGGGGGGATCACGCTCCAGCCATCGGAATTCGCCAAGCTCACGCTGGTGATCGCGGCCGCGGCCTACCTCGCCGACCGCCCGCAGGGCCCGCGCGCGACGCTCACGATCGCCGGCCTCGTACTCGCTCCGATCAGCCTTGTTGTGCTGCAACCAGATACGGGGACGACGCTCGTGCTGATCGGGGCCTCGGCCGGGATCATCATCGCGTGGGGAGCCCCGTGGCGAACGCTCGGAACCATGCTGGCGATCGCGCTCGCGCTCACCCCCCTGCTGTTCGCGGTCGCCGTACCCGGCTATCAGCGTGAGCGCATCGCCGTCTTCCTCGATCCCGGTCGCGACCCCCTCGGCAGCGGGTTCAACCTGCAACAGGCTGAGGTCGCGCTGCGTTCCGGCGGCCTCGTCGGGCGGCACGTCTTCGACCGCTCGGACTCAGCACTCGCGTTCGTCAGTGCGCGATCCAGCGACTTCATGCTCTCGCACATCGGTGAACAGGTCGGGCTGCTGGGTGCGATCGCGCTGCTCTCGCTGCTCGCGCTGTTGGTCTGGCGAGGGCTGAGCACCGCGCTGACCGCCCCGGACGCCTTCGGACGACTACTCGCCGCCGGACTGACGTTCACGATCTTTACGCAGGCCGCGATTCACATCGCCGCCACCCTGCGGGCGCTTCCGGCCACGGGCATCCCGATGCCGTTCGTCTCGCAGGGTGGTTCATCGCTACTCGTGATGTGCGTCGCCGCCGGACTGCTACTGAACATCGCCTCGCACCGACGTGCGAACCCCGGTGAGCAGTGGAGCGCGACGCGCTGGCGGTAGCCCCACCCCTCGGCGGTTCGACGGCGCGCATCAGACTGCGTCCTAGCAACGTACGCGTCACACAAGAAGAGGAACCTCGTCGAGGTTCCTCTTGAGTCATCTTGCTGGCCCAACGGCGCTCGTCTACGGCGTCAGTACGGGCTCTTGCTCTTCAGGCTCGGCCGATTCCTCGGGTTCGCCTGATTCGGCTGGCTCAACCGGTGGCGGCGGATCGACGCGCTCGATCGTGACCTCGCCAGCGACGAAGTCCATGCGCACCCCGTCGCCCTCCTCGAAGTCTCCCTCAAGCAACGCGTCGGAGAGGCGATCTTCGATCGCCTCCTGGATCGAGCGGCGCAGCGGCCGCGCACCGAATACCGGATCCCAGCCCTTATCGGCGAGGTGGTCGAGCAGCGCGACCGAGACCTCCAGCGTCATGTCCTTGGTGCGCAGGTTGTCGCGAACGTCGGCAAGCTGCAGATCCACGATCTGGCGGATGTGCTCCGGAGCCAGCGCGTGGAAGACCACAGACTGATCGAGCCGGTTGAGGAATTCGGGGCGGAAGACGCGCTTCGTCTCCTCCTCGACCTTATTCTTCATCCGCTCGTACTGCTCCTCGGCCGTCTTCACTTCGTCAGCAGAGACCGCGAAGCCGAACTTCGAGTCCTTCCGGATGAGGTCAGAGCCGACGTTCGAGGTCATGATGATCACGGTGTTCCGGAAGTCAACACGGCGGCCCTTCGCGTCGGACAGGTGCCCGTCGTCGAAGATCTGCAGCAGCATGTTGAAGATATCCGGGTGCGCCTTCTCGATCTCATCGAGCAGGATCAGGCTGTAGCTGTGCCGGCGCACGTGGTCGGTCAGTTGCCCGCCATCCTCATACCCCACGTAGCCCGGCGGCGAACCGACGAGGCGTGAGACGGTGTGCTTCTCCATGAACTCGGACATGTCGAGGCGGACGATGTTGTCCTTCGACCCGAACATGAACTCACCGAGCATCTCAGCGAGGTAGGTCTTCCCGACGCCCGTGGGGCCCTGGAACATGAACACGCCGATCGGGCGCTTCGGGTCCTTCAGACCGGCACGAGCACGGCGCACGGCCTTGGCGACGGCCTTCACGGCCTCGCCCTGCCCGATCACACGCTCAGAGAGGTGCTCCTCAAGTTCACGCAGACGCTGCGTCTCTTCGCCGGCGAGCCGCGAAAGCGGGATGCCGGTCCACATCGAGACGATGTCGCGGATATCTTCCTCAGTGACGACCGGCTGCTCATCCTCGCGGGAACTCTCGACCTCAGCCTCAAGTTCCTCCAGCTCAGCCTGCAACTGCACTTCTTGCTCGCGCAGCTCCGCAGCGAACTCGTACTGCTGATTCGCAATCGACTGGTCCTTCTCACGGCGCAACTCGTCGAGCTTCTTCGTCGCCTCGCGCACCGGTGCCGGTGTTGAGTAGCGACGGATGCGCACGCGCGCAGAGGCTTCGTCGATCAGGTCGATCGCCTTGTCCGGGAGGAAGCGGTCTGAGACGTACCGCGAGGAGAGTTCGACCGCAGCCTTGATTGCGGCGTCCGAGATCTCAAGCTTGTGGTGCTCCTCGTACGCACCGCGCACGCCCATCAGGATCTGAATCGTGTCCTCGAGCACCGGCTCGTCCACGCGGATCGGCTGGAAGCGGCGCTCCAGCGCTGCGTCGCGTTCGATGTGCTTGCGATACTCGTCGAGGGTCGTTGCGCCAACGGCCTGAATCTCACCGCGCGCGAGCGCCGGCTTGAGGATGTTCGCGGCGTCGACAGCACCTTCAGCCGCGCCAGCGCCGACGAGCATGTGCAGCTCATCGATGAAGAGGACGCAGTTCTCGGAACTCTTGATCTCCTCGATCACCTTCTTCAGGCGTTCCTCGAACTCGCCGCGGTACTTCGTGCCAGCGACGAGCAGGCCGATATCGAGCGTGAGCATGCGCTTGCCGAGCAGCGTGTCCGGCACATCGCCTGCGACGATGCGGTGGGCGAGACCCTCCGCGATCGCGGTCTTGCCGACGCCCGGCTCACCGATCAAGACGGGGTTGTTCTTTGTGCGGCGCGAGAGCACCTGGATCACGCGCTCGATCTCGTCGTCTCGACCGACGATCGCGTCGAGCTGGTCGTTGCGCGCCATCGCCGTAAGGTCGGTGCCGAGCTGGTCGAGCGTGGGCGTCCGCGCCTGCCGCTGACCGGCGGCTGCCGTCTGCTGCTGCTGCGGCTGGGTCTGCGCAAGGATGCGAGTGGTCTCGCCGCGCACGCGCTCAAGGTTCACGCCAAGGCTCTCAAGCACGCCAGCGGCGATGCCTTCGCCCTCGCGCACGAGGCCGAGCAGGAGGTGCTCGGTACCGATGTAGGAATGGCCGAGGCGTCGAGCCTCGTCGACCGCGAGCTCGATCACCTTCTTGGCGCGCGGGGTCAGCCCGATCTCGCCGCTGCTCTGCTTGTCGCCGCGACCGATGATGAATTCCACGGCGGAGCGAACCTTGTTCAGCTCAACGCCCAGGTTCGACAGAACCTTTGCAGCGACGCCATCGCCCTCTCGGACAAGGCCCAGCAACAGGTGCTCGGTGCCAATGTAGTTGTGGTTGAAGCGCTGGGCTTCTTCCTGGGCGAGCGTCAGTACGCGGCGGGCGCGCTCCGTGAATTTGTCGAACCGATCAGCCATGTTCGATCCCCATTCGCCTCGGCATTCAGGCTATCACAGCCCATTTCTGAGGGTCGAGCAGGAGGGTATGTCCTGCTCCTTGCATCTATCATCGCCGGTGTTTCAGTGCGGGACAGTGAGGGAGCACCCTGATCCACAGGACTCATTTTCCCACCGCTGCCCGTGAGTGCAACGTAGGAAGCGACGCGATCGGCGAGAACCGTCACTTCGTCAGCGGCAGACAGCGAGTTCAAACGAGCCGTGCAGACGCGCTCACTCAGACAACAAACACGGTCAGGACGGACGCGGCCGAGGTGACTACTCCGTCGCCTCATCCGTTGATTCTTCAGCGGCTGATTCCTCGGCGGCAACGTCCGGTGCCGGCTCACTAGCCTCATCGGCCGCGGGCTCTTCGGCGGGCTCGTCGGCTGCCGGCTCCTCGGTCGACGCTTCGGGCGCGTCATCAGCAGGTGCTTCTTCGGCAACGGTCTCTTCAGTCGATGCTTCCGCTGTCTCGACCTCAGCCGGTGCTTCCTCGGCGGGGGCTTCCTCTGCGGGAGTCTCTTCTGCCGGAGCGTCGTCTGACGACGAGTCGAGCTGTGCCTGTGCCTCCTGCATGGCCGCGGCCATCGCAGTCATCGGCGCCGGAGCGTCCGGAGCCGTTGGCGCGCCACCACCGCCGCCGCCGCCACCATCGGGTGCCGCTGCGGGCTCATTGACGGCCTGCGCGCGACGCGCCTCCATGCGTGACTCGGCTTCGGTCGCCTCATCGGCGAATGCTTCCTTGGCATCATCGGCGATTTCGATCACGCGACCGCTTGCGTCAAACGACCAGCCGCGCATCTCCGCCTCGCGACGGGCTTCGCGCAACGAGAGTCCGAGGCGGTGTCGGTCATGCTCGATGCGGACGATCTTCAGCGGCAGCAGGTCGCCTTCGTCGACGACTTCCTGCGGGTGACCGATGCGCTGCTCGACCAGTTCGGAGACGTGTACGAGGCCCTCGACGGGGCCGGGCAGTCGGGCGAACGCGCCGAACGCGACGAGCTTGGTAACGACAGCCGGGACGACATCGCCGACCGCGTACTGCGTGATCAGCTCCTGCCACTGCTCGGGGGATGCGCGACGGATGGAGAGCGCGATCTTCTTGTTCTCGGCGTCCACCTTCATCACGTAGACCTTCACCGTGTCACCTGGCGACAGCATGTCTTCCGGGGCAACCTTGCGATCCCATGACAGCTCGGAGAGGTGGACGAGGCCGTCAGCACCACCGAGGTCGACGAAGACACCGAAGTTGCGAATCGAGGTGACGGTGCCCTCGCGGACCTCGCCCTCGGTCAGTTCATCAAGCAGTCGATCCTTCTGCTCGGCTCGCCATTCCTGGAGCGCAGCGCGCTCGGACAGGATGACGCGATTGCGGCGTCGGTTGATCTCGATCACCTTCAGCCGCAGCTGGCGGCCGACCTGATCGGAGAGCGGGCTGGTGCCCTCGGTGCCGGGCTTGGCGCCGACGACCTGCGACATTGGGATGAAGGCGTTGACGCCCTCGATGTTCGCCAGCAGGCCACCCTTGTTGAAACCGGTGACCTCAGCCTCGAAGGCCTCGCCGCTCTCGAAACGCACCTGGAGCTCGCGCCAACCCTGCTCGCCGCGCGCGCGGTCGATGGAGAGGAGCACCTGGCCCTCTTCGGTCTCCGGCTGCAGCACATAGACGAGCACATCATCGCCGACGCTGATCTTCGACAGTGGGTCGGCACCCATCGAGTGCATCTCGTTCGTCGGGACGATGCCCTCGGACTTGGAGCCGATGTCCACGAGGACACCTTCGCGATCCACGTTCATCACGGATCCGTCGAGCACCTCGCCGCGTCGCAGCGTCCGAGGCTCCGGCAAGCCTGCGCTTGCCAGTAGCGCTCCCATGTCCATTTCGCCAGATGCAGGCGGCGGCGGTGCGGTCGGTGCCGCAGCCGGCGCGTCGGCGGGAACTTCGGAGGGTACTTCGGTGGGAGCTTCGGATGGGGTCGTGGGGTTCGTGGTCAAGTAGGTCATGCCTCCGGCTGCTGGATCTGCGCAGAACCGTATCTAAATGCGCGCGCCGCATGATACCACGCGAGCAGCCCAGAGCCGGTCTGAAAAGCAGGCCACCCCGCTGTTCGGGATGGCCTGCATGAGTCTTGGCAGTGGCCTATTTTCCGCGCCCCGTTGCCAGGGGAGTATCGTCAGCGCTGCGACGTTTCACTTCCGTGTTCGGGATGGGAACGGGTGGGGCCATCGCGCTCTAACCACCAAGGCAACCAGTATTGCCACCTGCCACGCTGGAAGCAAGCCGCAGGCGACATCCCGACTCGATCTGTTGCCGGTGCGACATGTGACTGCACGCCATAGGTCCCACCACCATCGCGGCGCGAGGCTACGAGCAGCCTGTTCTCGGAACGCAATCAGAGCGCACCACACTCGACAACGCTCTGGCCGCGACGCCCACCGATCCGCCGCCACAGTTCTCGCGCCTTGCACGCGTCGAACACAACGACCCGCATGAAGTCAGAGCGGCGAACACCGCGCCGACCTTGGATGCGCCGGCCCCGGGTGGGCGCACGTCGGACGCTCGGTCTTGGATACGCCGACCTCGGACGCGCCGGCCAAGGACATGCAGCCCCAGACGCAGAGAGACGACCCTCGCGGGCCGTCTCTGTAATGCGTTGGTGGCGGGAGAGGGATTCGAACCCCCGACCTTCGGGTTATGAGCCCGACGAGCTACCGCTGCTCCATCCCGCGCCGATCACGCCTGCCTGGCAGAACAGCGTCCAAAAGCACACTGTCCAGCAGAAGCACGACGGAATATCTGATACGCGCCGGGGAAATCCCCGCAACAGTTGATCACAGCCACTCACTGCATCTCGTCACCACTCACGGGAGCGATTGCATAGATGCCTGATGAAGGGTCAAGCCCTCGACCATTAGTACCACTCAGCTACATGCATTGCTGCACTTCCACATGTGGCCTATCAAGCGGGTAGTCTTCCCGCGGTCTTACTCGGTTAACCCGATGGGAGGCCTCATCTTGAAGGCGGCTTCGCGCTTAGATGCTTTCAGCGCTTATCCGTTCCGGACTTGGCTACCCGGCGATGCCCCTGGCGGGACAACCGGAACACCAGAGGTCCGTCCACCCCGGTCCTCTCG
>DASCQM010000014.1:0-153199 GCA_036013055.1 Dehalococcoidia bacterium
TCGACATCGAGCTGATCACACCGGTTGCGGTGGAAGAGGGGCTGCGCTTCGCAATCCGCGAGGGTGGCCGCACCGTCGGCGCTGGCGTCGTCACCTCTATCACTGAGTAACAACAACCACACCGACTAGCTGAGACCAGATGACGACAGGAGGGTGCTTCGATGGCCAAGGGTGACCGACAGTTCATCACGCTCGCATGCGGCGACTGCCGCGAGCGGACGTACACGACCAAGAAGAACCGCCGTAACGACACCGACCGCATCGAACTGCGGAAGTACTGCCCGCGTTGCCGCGAGCACAAAGTGCATCGCGAGACGCGCTAGCGCGCTCCGAGAAGGATCACCATGGGTCGAGCATCTCGACGCGCTCAGGAACGGGCCGACCGCCGCCAGAAGCGGCAGCAGGCAGCGCCTGCACGCCCACCGGCATCGACCCCGGCCGTCACCGAGGGCAGTGGGGCCCGCGGCTCGCTGCTGCGTCCGCGCTGGCTGCTCGACATCATCAGCGAACTGCGCAAGGTCACCTGGCCTACCCGTCAGGAGACCGCGCACCTTACGCTAGTAGTGATCATCGTCTCGATCCTCTTTGGCATCGTCCTCGGCAGTGCCGACCTCGGCTTCAGCTGGCTGATTGAAAACACGATCCTGCGCTAACCCGCGGGAAGGAGACTCCCCTGACGAATCTCACAACCAACGACGACGAAGCCGCGGTCTCGCCTGACGTCGAGACGCCCGCCGGCGACGCGCTGCTCGCGACCAGCGAGGAGAGCGGCGCCGAGGCGGAAGCACCGGTGCCCGATGACGGGCGCGCGTGGTACATCGTCCAGACCTACTCGGGCTACGAGAACAAGGTGAAGACGAACCTCGACCAGCGCATCCTCTCGATGGACATGAACGACCGCATCTTCCAGGTCGTGATCCCGATCGAAGAGGAAATCGAGATCCACCAGGGTCAGCGCAAGACCGTACAGAAGAAGATGTTCCCCGGATACGTCTTCGTTCAGATGGTGATGAGCGACGACTCCTGGCACGTGGTACGCAACACGCCCGGTGTCACTGGCTTTGCCGGCAGCACCGCCGAGGACCGCTCCAAGCCCACCCCGCTCGACGACGAAGAGGTGGGTCGCATCCTGCGTCAGATGCAGACGTCGCAGCCGCGCGTCAACATCGGCTTCAAGGTCGGCGAGTCGGTGCGCGTCACGGACGGCCCCTTCGCGGACTTCCTTGGCACCGTCGATGAAATCAACCTGGACAAGGGCAAGGTCCGCGTCCTGATCACGATGTTCGGTCGCGAGACGACCGTCGAAATGGACTTCCTTCAGGTGGAGAAGCAGTAGCGCAAGACCACCGTACAGAGCGACGTCGCAACGCCGCCAGCGGCACCCGCGACGACAGTAGATCGAAAGTAGATGAGGACTGATGGCTAAGAAGGTACGAACGGTACTGACGCTGCAAATTCCCGCCGGGCAGGCGAATCCTGCTCCTCCGGTCGGCACGGCGCTGGGCCCGCACGGCATCAACATCATGGATTTCTGCAAGGCGTACAACGAACGTACGTCGAGCCAGGCAGGGCAGGTGATCCCCGCCCAGATCACGATCTTCGAGGACCGCTCCTTCGCGTTCATCCTCAAGACGCCGCCGGCCTCCGACCTGCTGCGCAAGGCAGCCGGCATCACGCTCGGCTCGTCGGGCATCGACAAGGGCCAGATGCCGACCGCCCCCGGCGGGCAGGAGCTCCAGTTCGGCCCGGTTGGCTCCGTGACGCAGACGCAGGTGCGCGAGATCGCGACGACGAAGCTGCCCGACCTGAACACCAACGACATCGACCAGGCGATGAAGATCATCGAGGGCACCGCGCGCTCGATGGGGATCGAGGTCAACTGATGGCGAAGACTGGCAAGCGCGTCACCGCACTGCGTGAGCGCGTCGACCCCGACCGTATCTACGAGCCGACGGAAGCAGTCGCTCTCGTCAAAGAGACCGCGACCGCGAAGTTCGACGAGACCGTCGAGCTGCACCTCAACACCGGCCTCGACGGACGCCACGCTGACCAGCAGATCCGCGGCACCGTCGTCATGCCGCACGGACTCGGCCGCTCGATGCGAGTCGCCGTCTTCGCCGAAGGCGAGGCCGTCGCGCTGGCGATCGAGGCCGGCGCCGATGAAGTCGGTGGCGATGACCTCGTTGAGCGCGTCGAGGGCGGCGAGCTCGACTTCGACGTCGTGCTCGCGCAGCGCGAGCTGATGGGCAAGGTCGGAAAGCTCGGTCGCGTGCTCGGCCCGCGAGGGCTGATGCCGAACCCGCGCGCGAACACCGTGCTTGAGACCTCGGACATTGCGCGTGGCGTGAAAGAGGCGAAGGCCGGGCGCGTCGAGTTCCGGCTCGACCGTACCAACCTGATGCACTGCTCGATCGGCAAGGCTTCGTTCAGCGAAGAGAAGCTGGTGGAGAACCTCACATCGCTGATCGCCGAGATCGCGAAGGCGAAGCCGTCGGGGTCGAAGGGACAGTACATCCGCTCGGCGACGCTCAGTTCGACGATGGGCGCATCGATCACGGTCGACACCGCGTCGCTGATGTCGCTCGCGTCAGAGTCATAGAGCGGGCATCGCAACAGAGAACGAGTGAACAGGGAGCAGTCGTAGCGGCAGAGTCGCGGGCTGTGTAGTCTGGATATGTAGACATCGCGCGTTCGCGAACGCGCACCGCCAGAGACCACGGGTCCCGCCATCGGTGGTGGGGTAATGGCCACAGGGTCGCCCGCGCAGGCAGGAACATGAGCACCGTCGTGGTAGCGCACTCGCGCTCCGATCACGAACGCTCACGTCCTCCCGCCTGGCGGAGAGGGCGTTTTTGATCTCCGAAGCGAGGTCGAACGCAGGAAATCGAAGACGAATCGAATGAGGAGGGCGGATGCCCACCGAACGTAAGATCGAGCTGGTAGAGCAGATCAAGCAGTTGATCAGCGGCGCGGAGATCGCGATCGCCACGTCCTACCAGGGCATCGACGTCGATGAACAGACCACGCTGCGCACGGCGGTCCGCGAGGCGGGCATCCAGTTCCGCGTGGTGAAGAACACGCTGCTGCTGCGCGCGGCGGACGACGCCGGCATGGAAGTCTACCGAGAGCTGGCAGACGGGCCGACTGCGCTCGTCATCGGCAACGACGATCCGGTGACGGCGGCGCGCGTGATCGCGACGTACATCAATGATCACCCGAATACACCCGTTGCGATTCGTAACGCGGTGCTGAACGGCGAACTCATCGACGCCGCGTACGTCAACGACCTGGCCACCGTGCCTCCACGAGACGAGCTGATCGCTCGCATCGCCGGTGGGCTCGTCGGTCAGATCACGCAGCTCGCCGGGCTGGTGCAGGCAACCACACGCGACTTTGCCGGGTTGATCGAGGCTCGTGCGAACCAATTGGAAGCGGAGGGCGGGTCGGCCGCGTAAGCGCCGAGCGCCACTGAATACGGGAATAGAAGGTAGGAACACTATGGCAACGAAGATCGAAGACGCGCTGGACATCATCAAGGGCATGACGATCCTCGAACTGCGCGACCTCAACAACGCGATCGAGGAAGAGTTCGGCGTCACGGCCGCCGCTCCGGTCGCAGTCGCGGCCGTAGCCGGCGACGGCGGCGGCGCTGCCGCCAGCGAGGAGCAGTCCGAGTTCGACGTGATGCTCACCGACTTCGGCGCGAACAAGATCAACGTGATCAAGGCTGTTCGCGAGCTGACCTCGCTCGGCCTCAAGGAAGCCAAGGACCTCGTCGAGTCGGCCCCTGCGGCCGTCAAGGAGGCGATCGGCAAGGAAGACGCCGACTCCGCCAAGGCGAAGCTCGAAGAGGCCGGCGCGACCGCCGAGGTCAAGTAGCCTCCTCCTCAGTTCAGGACGCGCCCGCCTCGGCAGGCGGCGTCTTCGACACAACAGGCAACCCCGGCCGCAATGCGGCCGGGGTTGCCTGTGTCCGTGTGACCTCTGGTACGCTCGGCCCGTGGAATGCTTCCGTTGCGACAGGGAGGCGACGGCGGAGTGCCCCCGTTGCGGGGTGCTCTACTGTGACGACCACGGCGACGCTTTCTGCGAACGCTGCCAGGATCCCGCGCTCGCACTGCCCTCGTACCGCATCTACCGCGGCTCACTGCTCGCACTGCTCGGCGGCACCGTCTTCGCCGTCTGGCTACTGATTCGCCCGCCCGCAACGACCGACGCCGACAGCCCGCTGCCTGCGGCGCTCTCCGGCGTGATCGCGACCGCCACTGCGACAACCTCGCTGTCCGCGTCGCCGGTGACACCAGTCGTCACAGCGACGCCTCAACCGACGGCAACGCCAACCGCGACGCCGGAACCGACCGCTGAGCCAACCGCCAGCCCCGCGAATCCGTCGTTCCGCGAGCACACGATTCGTGACGGCGACACGATCTTCTCGATCGCGCTCGAATACCTGCCCCGAGGCACCGATGTGCTCGACTTCGTCGAGACGCTGGTCGCGGTGAACGAACTCGGCGACGCGAACTCGATCGTGCTCGGCGCCGTACTGCAGATTCCATCCGAATGAGCGACACACTGCTGTACGAGCACGTCGGTCACCGCGGTCGGGTGATCCGCAAGGCCCTGATGCATGGCCCGCTCGGCGTCTTCACGATCGGTGTCACTCTCTGGTTGGCGATCAGCGTGCTCGGTGGCAATCTCGGGGCGCTGTTCGGCTTCCTGATGATGGCGCTGATCAGTTTCGCCATTGGCCTCGAAGGGCTCGCCGCGCTGCGCGACCTGGTCGCGGTACCGGTAAGGAGCCGTGGCGAGATCCAGCGAGCGTGGTCAAAGGGGCGGTTCCTCTTCCTCGGCACGATTCACTACATCCTCGTCGAGAAGCGCGTATTCGAAGTCGAAGGTCACGCCTTCAGCAGCGTTCAGGAAGGCAACGTCGTGGAACTCCAGCACTGGCCGCACACGAACGTCGTCGCCTCGATCCACCTCGTGGAAGAGGAACCTGAAGAGGAATTCCGCCCCAACTACAGATGACCGACGACGGCCCCACACCCACGTACCACGCTCGCGTCAGCGAGCTGCCCGAGGGCGAACGCCCGCGCGAGCGGCTCGAACGCCTCGGCCCGCAGGCGCTTGCCACCGCAGAGTTACTCGCGATCCTGTTGCGCACCGGCAGCTCCCGCGAGGACGTGCTGCAGCTCGCCTCTCGGCTGCTCAGCGAGCACGACGGTCTGCGCGGCCTCGCAGCAGCGGACCTTGCCACCCTCGCAGCCACGCACGGCCTCGGCGGCGCCAAGGGTTCGGCGATCGCGGCCGCATTCGAGCTCGGCCGCCGGCTCGCGATCGAGGGCGACGGCAACCAACCCACGGTGACCAGCCCGCAGGACATCGCCCGCCTGCTACAGGCGGAGATGGAACTGCTCCAGCAGGAGGAGCTACGGGTGCTCGTGCTGGACACGAAACACCACGTGCTCGCCGCGCCGACACTCTACCGCGGATCCGTGAACTCGGCACCCGCCCGCGTCGCGAAGATCTTCCGCGAAGCGGTTCGTCGCAACGCCACCGCCATCGCGATCGCGCACAACCACCCGAGCGGCGACCCGACGCCGAGCGGTGACGACATCGCGCTGACCGAGGCGGTGATCGCGGCGGGCGAACTGATCGACGTCAGCGTGCTCGACCACGTCGTCTTCGGGCACGGCCGCTTCGTCTCGATGCGCGAACAGCACCTGGGATTCGAATAGCGGCGCTCTGCTAAGCTTGACGCGCGCGGCGGCGGGCGGCGCGAGGCTAGCGATGTACATCCTCGATCTGGTGATCGTCGCCGTAGTGGCGTGGTTCACCTTCTCCGCCTTCTCGCGCGGGCTGATCCGCGAGGTCGTCACCGGCATCGCCATGTTCGGTGGCGCAATCCTCGCCGGGCAGTTCTACGACGACCTTTCCGCCAACCTCTCGTTCGTCACCGATAACGAATCGGTGCTGAACTTCGCGTCGTTCGCGGCGATCTTCATCGGCATCCTCGTGCTCGGACAGATCGCGGCGATGTTCATGAAGCGGGTCGCTGCGCTGCTGATGCTCGGCCCGTTCGACCACCTCGGCGGGGCGCTGTTCGGCTTCCTCAAGGGCGTGGTGATCGTCGAGGTCGTACTGATCGTGGTCACCGCCTTCCCGCTCGCCACCAGTCTAACCACGGCCGTCGATCGCTCCACACTCGCGCCCGTCTTCCTCGATGGCGTGCCCGTGATGCTCGAGCTGCTTCCGGGCGAGTTCAGCGATGCCGTCGATGGCATCTCGAGTGCGGTGGGCAGCGTCACGACGCCGCCCTCATAACGAATCCGGTACACTCTGCGGCAATTGGCGAACCGTCAGAGGGGGCGAGGTGGCCATTCACCGCAGCACGCTCGTGCTGAACCAGAACTACGAACCACTCAACGTGTGCTCAGTGCGTCGGGCGTTCGTGCTCGTCGATCGCGGCAAGGCCGACCTGCTCGAGGACGGCGAAGAGCAGATCCAGGGCATTGGCCGCACGTTCCCTCTCCCCTCGGTGATCCGCCTCAACCGGTACGTCAAACGCCCTCAACCGCGGCTGCGGTTCACCCGTCGCGAAGTCTTCGCTCGCGACCACCAGCGCTGCCAGTACTGCGGCACCGCTGAGCGCGACCTCACGCTCGACCACGTGGAGCCCCGCCACCGCGGCGGCAAGCACGAGTGGGAGAACGTGGTCGCGGCCTGCCGTCGCTGCAACCACGCGAAGGCCGGGCGCTCACCGAAGGAGGCGGGCATGAAGCTGCTGACGCGTCCCGTCCGCCCGCGAGCGACGCCCGCGGCGATGTTCGGGCATCACCTGCAGCGCTACCGCGAGTGGGCACCGTTCCTCGTCGGCTGGCTGGACAGCGCGGCCCGGCGCGGCCTGCAGCTACAGGGTAGCGGCGGCGACTAGCCGAGGTCGCCCGAACGGCGATCCTCGATCAATGCGACGTCCGACATTCCGAGCTCGTCGCGCGCACGCACCAACGACTCGAGGCACCCGCCGAGCGTGCCCCAGCCGGTCAGCCGCACCAGCTCCAGCACGGTCTCGCCGTGCTCGGCTGCGGAGGGAAGCTTCTCGACGAAGCTGCCCTTCAGGCCTTCCCACATCTGCTCGGGGTGCTGACTGGCGAAGCGCGCGTATTGCAGCGCCATGAACTTGTTGCCCTCGGAGCCGGACTCTTCCCAACCCGCGGGGGGCTCCCTCAGAAGGTCCTTCAGGCCAGCGTGGCGCTGTTCTTGCTCCCACTGCTGGTCGAGGTCGAGCGAGGCGATCTGCATCTCCGCCTCGGCCGAGAGCACCAGTTCGCGCAGCGCCTGCCGTAGCATCGGACCTTCACTCGGATCGTCCGACTCAGGGGGACGTACCGCCGGGTAGCGCTCAAGTCGCTGCCGCACGTGCTGCAACGCGACTGCGACGACATGCGGCAGCGCGTGCGTCGGCACGCCCTCGTGGACGACCACGTTGACCGTCGATGCGCCCTCGTCCCAGGCGATGTTGGAGATCGCGTTCATCTCAGCGGAATCGACCATCAATTCGCGATCGGCTTCGGCGCGCAGCCGCGCATCGATCTCCTCGTAGAGACCGTCGATCGCATCCCCAATGTCATGGCCGGCGATATTCATTGGGTGCCTCCGTCGTGCGCACTGAGCGGCGTCAACTGTACCGCGAGTCGCGCTTGGGGGCGGCACCCACCATTAATTGAAGAGCGGTTGGCAGCTCAAACAGTAGTTCGTCTCGCTGCCGCCCTTCGTCTGACCGCGCACCGCTGAGCCACAGCGCGGGCACGACTCGCCCTCCTTGCGATGCACCCGCAGGTGGTCGCGCCACTCCGCCTTGCCCTGCACCAGCCCCTCGCGGACGTGCTCCTCCAGCAGCGGCGTCGCCCACTCGAACGTCGCGATCACGGCGTGATAGAGCCGGCGGCGGTCGTCATCGTCGAACGTCGCGGCGCGGCGATGGGGGTGGAACTGCGCCTCCCAGAGGATCTCGTCGGCGTACGCATTGCCGATGCCAGCGAGGAACTTCTGATTCGTGAGCGAGCTCTTGATCTGCCCACGTCGCCGCGCGAGCTGCGCTACGAACGTCTCCTCATCGACCGCCAGCGCATCCGGGCCAAGGTCCGCGAACCCGGGCACCTGATCCAGCTCGTCCTTCGGTGCGACGTACCAGCGTCCCATCCGACGTTGGTCCGCGTAGCGCAACTCGTGGTCGTTCGAGAACCGCAACGCAATGCAGGTCGCCTTCGTACGACGCAGCGAGGGTTCGGCCCACGTCCAACGCCCGGTGAGCATCGAGTTCACGACCAGCGCGTCGTCGCCGTCCCACTCGAAGATCATGAACTTGCCGTAGCGGCGCACCGACGTGAACTCGCGCCCGATCAGACCGTCGAGGTTGTCGGCGCTGCGGACGAGCCAGGGGACGCTGAGGTCGGTCTCCGTAAGCGTGAGGCCCTTCAGGTTCTTATTTAGGAACCCGGCGATCGCCTCCAGGTCCGGAATCTCAGGCATCACCCGCCGCCCGGCGGGGGTACGAGCCAAAGACGCGCAGCCACGGCGTCGCCTCGTCGATGTCGCGCAGCGTGTCGGCGACCTCGGCATCGGTGCGGTGACCCTCGAAGTCGATCAGGAAGACGTACGTGCCAAGCTGCTGACGCGTGGGGCGCGACTCGATCCGCGTCATGTTCAGGCCGCGCTTCGAAAGGTAGCCCAGCACCTCGACGAGTGACCCGGGGCGGTCGTGGTACGCCGTGAAGGCGATTGATGTGAGGTCGCTGCCGGTCGGCTCCTCGTCGGCGTCGGAAATCACGAGAAAGCGCGTCTCGTTGCCCGCCTCGTCGGCAATGTCTTCCGCGTAGACAGTGGCGCCGCTCAACTGCGCCGCCAGCATGCTGCCCACCGCGATCGCGCCGGGCTCCGCCATCGCACCCTCGATCGCCGCAGCCGTCGAGAGGGCGGCCACGGGCTCAGCGTTCGGCGCGATCTCTCGCAGCCGGTGGCGGCACTGCGCGAGCGCCTGCGGGTGCGAGTAGACGCGCGTCGCGACGGCGGGATCGACGCCCGGCGCACCAGCGAGGATGTGCTTGATCTGCACGACGACCTCACCGCTGACCGAGAGCGCAAAGTCGTCCCGCAGCATCAGATCCAGAGTCTCGGTAACGCCACCTTCGACGGAGTTCTCCGCCGCGCAGACGGCAGCATCGGCCTCGCCGCCCTGGACGGCCGCGATCGCAGCAGCGACGGTCGCTACCGGCAGCAGTTCGGCGCTCGCGTCGTGGGCGACAGCGGCGGCCTCCGAGTAGGTTCCGCGCGGGCCGAGGTGTGCGAGGCGGCGTGCAGCCATCGCTAGCTCTCGTCCTCGACAACGTCAGTCGGGTCGTTCGCCGATGCCATGCCGGGACCGGCGAAGAGGCCTCGCAACTTCTCCTCGGCAGCCTCGGCGATCACGGCAATCACCTCGTCGCCGGTCTGCAGCACCGTTTCGGCGGTGGGGATGCGCGGCGCGCCGTCGATGCCGACGACCAGCGAGATCACGGTCTGGTAGGGCAGCGGCAGATCACGGATCGCCGAGCCCTCGGCGGTGGAACCCTGCAGCACATGGAGATCGACGATCTCAAGGCCGGAGCCGGAGAGGTGCATCAGCGGCACCACAATGTGCTCCGGCAGCGTCGCCTCGATCTGCGCCAGCGCGGCGGCGGCGGCAGAGACAGTGGCGTCGACGCCCAACGTCTTGAAGAGCCGCTCGTTTCGCGGGTCGATCACGCGCGCGATCGTGCGGTCGACGTGGAACCAGTGCTTTGCCACCTGGCAGGCGACAAGGTTGCGCCCGTCGTCGCGGGTGAGCGCGACCAGCAGGTCGGCACGGCCCGCACCGGCGGCTTCGAGGAAGACGACCTCCGTGCCGTCGCCCTCGATCACTATCTCGCCGAGCTCCTCGCGGAGATCGCGCGCCACGGTCGGATCGTTCTCGATCAGGACGACCTCGTGGTCGGGAAACTCGAGCAGTTCAAGCGCCAGCCCGTAACCAACCGCCCCGCCACCTACAACGATGATGTACACGCGCTACTCCCGGGTCAGCTCGTCGTAAGCCAGGTCGGCGCCGATGTTCGTCGGGCTGAAGGTGCGCAGGCCGAGCCGCTGGAACAGCTCAGCGCGGAACGGGTCAGCGAGGCGGGCAACGACGCGGTCAACGCCGTAGATGTACTTCGCGATCTGCGCCGCCAGCACGTTGCGGTTGTCGCCCGGCGTGAGCGCGAGGAAGGCGTCCGCACCCTCGATGCCGGCCTCGAGCAGCACTCGGTGGTCCGCGCCAGAGCCGGCGAGCACGCGGCCCTTGAATTCCGACGACAGGAAGCGTTTGAACTGCGATGCATCGCGATCGATGATCGTGACCTCGTGGCCCTGCTGATCGAGTCGAATCGCGACCTTGGAGCCGACGCGGCCACAGCCGACGATTACGGTTCTCATTGGCCGTCGCCCTCTCGCTCCCCGAGCACCTCATCGAAGGTGTAGCGGATCAGCCAGACCTCGCACGGTGCGTTCGCCAGAACGTACTCCGGGAAGCGTCCGATCTCGAATCGTCCAGAAGGCCGACGATGATAGTCTAGCCCCATCACGATCGCACCTGCGCCGATGTCGACAGCTTCGTCGACCAGCGCCTGCCCGGCGTCGCGCGCCTGCAGCAACTCTCCATCAAGCTGCACGTCGTGCTCGTCCGCGATCTGCTCGGCGCGCGTCAGGATCTCTTCGCCGCGCTCGGCCTCCGGCGCTAGATCGGCTTCCACCGGCAGCGCCCGCGGCACCTCGATCACATGGAGGGCCGCAACCTTGGCGCGATTCTTCCGCGCCAGGTCGCACGTCACGGCGAGCGCGTTGTACGCCGCCGCAGTGCCATCGACTGGTACGAGGAACAGGGTGATCTCATCGAGCGGATTGACCGCCACGGCCGCCCCCCTTCGGGGCTCCAGGCGCCGGGCTGGTTACTCTCGCTCCACCATGCGGTAGCGAACGTACCCGTTGGTCAGCAGCACTACAGCGAGTACGTAACCAACCATGCCCCCGCCCTGGAAGAGCGTCAGCACGAACGCCAGCAACCCTATCGAAGCTGAAGCGATCGCGAGAGTGAGATTAGTGCGCCGCACGCTTGTCCGCATCCTGTTTGCGCGGTTCTGGCTGTCCTTTTCGCGTCAATGCAATTGCTCGATCCAGGCATCGACGCGACCCCGGCGTATCTCCATGAACCCGAGCGTGCCGAGCTGTGTCTGCAGGTTCCGCGGATAGGTCGGCGAACCCGAGTTCACGATCAGCACGCCGTATGAGGTCATCACGAGCGGTACGTGCGTGTCGCCGGCTACGACGACGTTCATCCGACCCTCGAAGCGGTGATCCATTCGCTCCTCGAAGCTTGAACCCGGCAGGTCGAGGTGCGGGAAGTCGTGGGTCATGCCGATGCTGAGGTCGCCAACGTCGATCACCTGATTCTGCGCGAGCCGGGTGTCATCCGGCGCGATCGGGCGGCCGCTGGAGCCGTCGTCGCCGTTGCCGCGCACGCCGATCACGGGTGCGACGTCCTCCAGCCAATCGAGCACGATCACATCGTGCATGTCGCCGGCGTGCAGGATCAGATCAACCCCGCGCAAGGCGTCGTAGACCTCGTCCCAGAGCGTCTTGCGCGCCTCCGGGACATGCGTGTCGGAGATCAGTCCAATGCGGATGTCATCCGGGAACTGATGCCGGTTCAGCCAGGGGCCTGCTTCCACCATCCTGGGAGCGTACCGCGCTTCGCCGCCGCCGGGTACAGCTGCAAGCTGCGGTGCCACACCGTAGCCACGGCGTGCACGTCCTCCAGCAGTGAATCGCATACAATACGTAGTCAAAGAGCGCCCCCACGGGGCCAGTATCGGGAGCACCATGACGACCACCACCGGCAATTCCGCGACCGGCACGCCATCCGCCAACGGTGGCAGCGGCGAAACCGCGACCTGGACCGTGAAGGCCGGCCTGGCACAGATGCTCAAGGGCGGCGTGATCATGGACGTCGTCAACGTGGAGCACGCAAAAATCGCCGAGGAGGCCGGGGCCTGCTCCGTGATGGCGCTGGAACGCGTGCCGTCCGACATCCGCGCTGACGGCGGCGTGGCACGGATGAGCGATGTCCAGATGATCGAAGAGATCATGGATGCCGTCTCGATCCCGGTGATGGCAAAGGCGCGCATCGGTCACTTCGTCGAGGCGCAGATCCTCGAGGCCGCGGGCGTCGATTACATCGACGAGTCCGAGGTGCTAACGATGGCGGACGAGAGCCACCACATCGACAAGCACGCGTTCGGTGTGCCGTTCGTCTGCGGCTGCCGTGACCTCGGTGAAGCGCTGCGGCGCATCGCGGAGGGTGCGGCGATGATCCGCACCAAGGGCGAGGCCGGTACCGGCGACATCGTTGAGGCCGTGCGCCACATGCGGCAGCTCTGGGGCGGCATTCGCCGAGTGCAGAACGCACCTGACGACGAACTGGCATCGATCGCCAAGGAACTACAGTCACCGATCGCGCTCGTGCAGGAAGTGAAGAAGCTCGGTCGCCTGCCGGTCGTCAACTTCTCGGCTGGTGGCGTCGCCACCCCGGCAGACGCGGCGCTGATGATGCAGCTCGGCGCGGACGGCGTCTTCGTCGGCTCCGGCATCTTCAAGTCGAACGAGCCGGAGAAGATGGCGGCCGCCATCGTGAAGGCCGTGACCAACTTCAGTGACGCGAACGCGCTCGTCGATGTCTCGCGCGGCATCGGCAAGGCGATGCCCGGCCTCTCAGTCGCCGCGCTGCCGGCCGACGAACTGATGGCCGGGCGAGGGAACTAGCCGCCACGGTCACCCGTTCACCCCTCTCCCGCGACGCAGAGGCGTCAGCATGAACCCCCGCATCGGCGTACTGGCGATGCAGGGTGACTTCGAAGAGCACATCACGCTGCTCTCGCGGATCGACGTCGACGCCTACGAGGTGCGGACGCTGGCGCAGCTCGATGCCTGCGACGGCCTGATCATCCCCGGAGGCGAGAGCACGACGATGGCGCGGCTGCTGATCGCGTTCGAGCTGATGCAGCCGCTGCGCGACCGCATCGCGGACGGGATGCCCGTCTGGGGCACCTGCGCCGGCGCGATCATGCTGGCGAACGACGTACCTGAACTCGACCGCCCCCCGATCGGCGCGATGGACATCCGCGTCAAACGCAACGCGTTCGGACGCCAGATCGACTCTTTCGAGGCCGATCTCGAGATCGCGGGCATCGATGGCGCGCCGATGCATGCCGTCTTCATCCGCGCGCCGGTGATCGAGGCCGCAGGGCCGAACGTCGACGTGATCGCGCAGCTCGACGATGGCCGCATCGTCGCCTGCCGCGAGGGCACCATGCTGGCGACATCGTTCCACCCGGAGCTGACGGCCGACACCCGATTCCACGCGCTCTTCGCCTCGATCGTGAGCGAGCGCATGCGCAGTGCGGTTGCGGCGGAGGAGGCGACGGCATGACGAACGCGCCACAGAACACTCCGCACGCGTCCGCCACCGCGCACGCTCCGCGTCCGATCGACCTCGTGGCCCTCGTTACTTTCGACGACGAGGTCTACGAGAATCAGGCCGTGACGCGGCAACGGCTTTCCCGCCCCACGGCTGCCCCCCCGGCGCTGAACGCGGCGATCGAGCAGTGGCTCGTGCGCAGGCGTCACATGTGGATCGATGTGCTCGGCCGCCAGATCAATGGCATCGCGACCGCACGCCCGCTCGCCGCGAACGACACGTGGATCATCGACACGTTGATCGATGCGTCAGACGGTCCGGAGAGCGGCGCGATCTTCGCGCTGCTCGACCAGGCGCTACAGGCGGCGACTCAAGCGCAGGTCGGTCGCGTGCTGTTGCGCACGGCAGCCGACGCTCCCGTACTACCCGATGCGATCCGGAGCGGCTTCAAGCACGCGCTCAACGAGCAGCTCTGGACGGCCGCAGCGCTGACGCCGCCCGCCAACGAACCCGCCGCCCCGGTCGACGTGCGCGAGCGATCAGACGCGGACGCGTTCGACCTCTTCCAGCTCTTCAACCAGGCGCTGCCGATCCAGGCGCGACAGGCGCTCGCGCTCACGCTGGGCGAGTGGGAGGGCCTGCAGGACCGTCGCTGGCTCGGACGCAACTCGCGTGAGTGGGTGGCGACGGCGGACGGCCGCATCGTCGCCTCGCTGCGTCTCTCGCTCGCCGACGACGGCGCGCAGTTCGACCTCACATCCGCTCCGGACACGACTGCGGGCGCGGAGGCGCTGCTGCGGGTCGCCGCGAAGGAGACGCAGGGTCGCGACCACGTGCTGGCGCTGATCGCTCGCTCCGCCGCGCCGCTCGAGCGCGTGCTGCGCAACAGCGGACTTGAGTCGCAATCCGAGTACGTGCTGCTCAGCCGTCGCACGATGCAACCAATCGCGGAAGCGGCTCGCGCCCAGCAAGGAGTGGTGGTCTCCCGTGGCGTCTGACAGAGCCGTCGATGGAGGAGCCGTCGAGCCTGCTGCCTCGGAGACTGCCGCGCTGAACGGATCGGAGGCGATCGCGGGCAGCGACGAGCAGGCGGTGCTCGACGCGCTCCTCGACGTGATGCCAGCGCGCGTCGCTGATGCGGTGCATGCCCAGAACGCCGGTGCGCTACTGGAGATCGTGCTCGACCTTGGTCGACCGCCGACCGCGCGCTACACGAGCGGCGAGGTCGTGCTGGACAGCGACGATGTCACCAAGCAGGAGCTGGAGAACGTCGTCCACCAGATCTCCGAGTTCGGCGAGGACAACCGCGCCGGAATCGAGCGCACCCTGCACCGCATCTCCGCGCTGCGGAACCGCCGAGGGCGCATCGTTGGGCTGACCTGTCGCGCCGGACGTGCCGTCAGCGGGTCGGCGAGCGTGATCCGCGACCTGATCGAGACCGGCCGCAGTATCCTGTTGCTCGGCCGACCCGGCGTAGGCAAGACCACGATGCTGCGCGAGGCCGCGCGCGTGCTCGCCGACGAGCTGGAGAAGCGCGTCGTGATCGTCGACACCTCGAACGAGATCGGCGGCGATGGTGACATCCCGCACGCCGGCGTCGGTCGCTCGCGCCGCATGCAGGTGCCTCGCCCCGAGCTGCAGCATCAGGTGATGATCGAAGCCGTCGAGAACCACATGCCCGAGGTGATCGTGATCGACGAGATCGGGACGGCGTTGGAGGCCGAGGCGTCGCGCACGATCGCCGAGCGCGGCGTGCAGCTGATCGCGACGGCCCACGGCAACACGCTCAACAACCTGATGCAGAACCCGACGCTCTCCGACCTGATCGGCGGCATCGAGTCCGTCACGCTCGGTGACGAGGAGGCACGACGGCGCGGCACGCAGAAGACGGTACTGGAGCGCCGCACCGCGCCCACCTTCCAGTCGCTCGTCGAGATCCAGTCCTTCAGCCGCGTCGCCGTGCATGAGGACATCGCCGCCACCGTCGACGCGCTACTGCGCGGCTTCGACGTCGAGGCGGAGATCCGCACCGTCGACGACAGCGGCGAGATCGCGGCCGTCGAGCGCCTCCAGTTGAGCGCCGAGAGCGACGAGGACGACGAACGAGCACCAGAGGAGCGCGCGACCGCTGTCCCGCCCGCTCCCGGTGGCCCGCCGCGTCGCATCCTGCCCTTCGGCGTCAGTGGATCGCGGCTCGAAGACGCGATCGGCAGCACACGCTCGGCCGCGACGGTCGTCGACAGCCTGAAGAACGCGGACGCCGTGATGACCCTGCGCCACTACTACCGACGCCGCAGCGGGCCGCTCAAGGAGGCGGAGTCGCGCGGCATCCCCGTCTACGTGCTGCGCAACAACACCGAGGAGCAGATGGAGCGCTCGCTGATGGCGATGCGCGACGAGGGCGAGGAGTTTGACCCGATCACCGCCGCGCTGCGGGAGACGGAGGAAGCGATCGCCTCCGTCTCGTTCCACGGCCGTCGCAGCATCGAGCTGGCGCCACAGAACCCATACATCCGCAAGCGGCAGCACGAGCTGGCGACCCGCCATGGTCTGCACTCGACGTCGCGCGGGCGTGAACCGTACCGCCGCATCACCGTCTCCGGCGGGAACCGCCCGCCGAACCGCGACCTGCCGTGGAACGCCACAGAGTAGGCCCGTGTCCCACCTCAGCGGGCTCTTCATCACCTTCGAGGGCGGCGAACGCGCCGGCAAGTCGACGCAACTGACCGCCGTCGCGGAGCGCGTGCGCGGCACCGGCCGCACGGTCACAACGAGCCGAGAGCCGGGCGGAACTGAACTCGGTGAGCGTCTGCGCTCCGCGCTCTTCGCCGGTGAGTCGCCGGGGCCGGAGGCGGAGCTGCTGGTCTTCGCGGCGGCGCGCGCGCAGCTCGTGCACGAGGTGGTCCGCCCCGCCCTCGCTGATGGCGCGGTCGTGCTCTGTGACCGCTTTGCCGACTCGACGGTTGCCTACCAGCAGTACGGCCGCGGGATCGACGCGACAACGATCGCGACGATCAACGACGCCGCGACGGGTGGCCTCACGCCGGCGCTGACGGTGCTGCTCGACCTCTCGCCCGCCGATGCGGCGGCACGCGGCAGCGAGACGGACTACATGGAGCGTGAAGCGAGCGAGTTCCACGATCGTGTACGCGCCGGGTACCTGACGCTGGCGAGCGCCGACCCCGGCCGCTGGCTCGTGCTCGACGCCACATCCGACATCGATCGACTGACCGACGCGATCTGGGAGCGACTCGCGCCGCTGCTCTAGCGGCGGCTGCGCGCGTCGGAGATACAAAGAAGCCGGCCAGTGGCCCGCTTCTTCTTCGTCGCTGGTAGCGGACTACTCGACGCGCTCGAAGATCGAGGCGATGCCCTGGCCGCCGCCGATGCAGAGCGAGACGAGGCCGTAACGGCCACCGGTGCGCTCCAGTTCGTACATCAGCTTCACGGTGAGGATCGTGCCCGTTGCGCCGACCGGGTGACCAAGCGCGATCGCCCCACCATTCGGGTTCGTCTTCTCGCGCGGCAGGCCGAGCGCCACCGAGCAAGCGGCGGTCACGGAGGCGAACGCCTCATTCAGCTCGATCACGTCGAGGTCGTCGACGGTCAGGCCGGCCTTCGCCAGCACCTTCTCGACCGCCGGAATCGGGCCGGAGCCCATGATCTTCGGGTCGACGCCGGACTCGGCACGAGCGATCAGCCGCAGCCGGGGCTTGATGCCCAGCTCGTCGGCCTTCGCCTGTGTCGTCACGACCATGGCAGCCGCGCCGTCGTTGATGCCCGAGGAGTTGCCGGCCGTCACGCTGCCGCCCTCGCGGAAGACGGGGCGCAGCCCGGCCAGCCGGTCCATGTCGACCTGGCGCGGGTGCTCGTCGGTGTCGAAGGTGACCGTATCGCGGCCCTTCTTCACTTCGAGCGGGAGGATCTGGTCCGTGAACCGCCCCTCCTCGATCGCCGCGTGGGCGCGATTCTGTGACTCAACGGAGAACTCGTCCTGCACCTCGCGCGAGACCTCGTAGCGCTCCGCGAGGTTCTCGGCGGTCTCGCCCATCAAGATCTTGTCGAAGGGGTCGGTCACGAGGTGCATCGTGCCGTCCTCGATCTCGGAGTGACCGTACTTGTACCCGTAGCGCCCCTGGCGCAGGTAGTACGGCATCATGCTCATGTTCTCGGTGCCACCAGCAACGACGATGTCGGCGTCGCCGGTCTGCAGCCAGCGAGCGGCGGTGTTGATCGCCTCCAGCCCTGAGCCGCAGATACGGTTCACCGTGTACGCCGGGGTCTCGATCGGCATGCCGCCCTTCACCGAGGCGTGGCGCGCGATGTACCCGTCCTCCGCGACCTGCCCGACACAGCCGAGCACGACCTGATCGACCTGCGCCGGATCGACGCCGGCGCGCGATACGGCCTCGCCGATCACCTTCGCCGCGAGGTCGGATGCGGATGTCTCCGCGAGAGCGCCACCGAAGGCGCCAATCGCCGTCCGCACGCCGCTAAGAATTACTACGTCTTCCATGAATTCCCCCAAGTGCTCCCGCCACTGAGGCGGCTCGCAACACGCTCCGAAGTCACGGAGAGAGGCACAGTATATGCACGCGCTGTCACTGGCACGAGGAGTCCGGGCGCAAGACCCGAGCGAAGCTCCGCCTCGATAGCGTCCGGGGCAGCGCGCTCCTACACTGCGAATATGCCAGCACGAAGCGCCACGGTGCGCGTCCCCGCCACCTCCGCCAACCTCGGCCCGGGCTTCGACAGCCTCGGCTTTGCGCTCGACTGGACCGCCGATATTCGCATCACGATCGACGATGTCGAGTTGCAGCGCCCGCGCGGCCCGATCGACGCGATGGCCGCCACCGCCGCACGCACGCTCTTCCAGCAGGCGGGCGCCAAGCTGCCGGTTGGCCTGCAGGCCGACTACGAGGGTGACATCCCCGTCGGCCGCGGACTTGGCGTCTCGGCCTTCGCCCGCATCGCCGGCCTCGTCGCCGCGAACGAGCTGATCGACGGTGACTACTCGCCGGACACGCTGCTCGGGCTGGCCGCGAAGCTCGAGGGCCATGCCGACAACGCTGCGCCCGCGCTCTTCGGTGGACTGCAGATCACGGTCTCAGACGAGGACGAGCTGGCGCACATCGGCGTCCAGCCAGACGACGACCTGCAGGTTGCGCTGCTGGTACCGAACTTCTCGATGCCGACGGAGGAGTCGCGCAAGGCGCTGCCGGAGCGGCTGACCCGCAACCAGGCGGTACACAACATCGGCCGTTCCGCGATGCTGATCGCCGCGCTACAGCAGCGCCGCTACGACCTGCTCCGCGTGGCGACCGAGGACGTGCTCCACCAGCCGGCACGAGGGCAGATCTTCAAGCCGATGTACCAGATCTTCCAGGCGGCGCGCGATGCCGGTGCGCTGGCCGTCTACCTCTCCGGCGGCGGCCCAACAGTCGCGGCGCTGGCCACGGACGGCCTCGAAGGCGTCGCCGGTGCGATGCGTGAGGCCGCCGCAACCCACGGCATCGAGGGTCAGACCCGCGTCTGCGGGATCCGCGCAGCCGGTGCGGAGTTGATCGCGACCGACTGACGCAACGCAGCGCGCCCGTTAGCCTGAGATCGCAGTAAGCAGAAGGTTCGGGCTCTCAACATGTCCCTCGTGGTGCAGAAATACGGTGGCACCTCCGTCGGTGACGCGGAGCGCATCCTGCATGTCGCCGCGCGCATCGCCGCGCGGGCGGAAGGCGGCAACCGCGTCGTCGCCGTCGTCTCGGCGATGGGCAACAGCACCGACGAGCTGCACGCGCTGGCGCGCGAGGTCTCGCAGAACCCCCATCCGCGCGAGATGGATGTGCTGCTCGCGACCGGCGAGACACGCTCCTCGGCGCTGCTCTCGATGGCACTCGACGACCTCGGATGCTCCGCCGTCAGCCTCAGCGGCGCGCAGGCCGGCATCCGCACCGACACGGTCTACGGCCGCGCCCGCATCGCCGACATCAACACCACGCGCATCGAGCAGGAGCTGAGCGCTGACCGCGTCGTGATCGTCGCGGGCTTCCAGGGCATCTCCGAGGAGCTGGACATCACGACGCTCGGTCGCGGGGCGAGCGACACGACGGCGGTTGCGCTGGCCGCGAGCCTGCAAGCCAACGCCTGCGAGATCTACACCGATGTCGCGGGCATCTACAGCGCCGACCCTCGCGTCTGCCCGAGCGCGCGCCCGCTGAAGGACATCGGTTACGACGAGATGCTGGAGCTGGCTACCACCGGCGCCGGGGTGATGCACTCCCGCGCCGTGGAGATCGCGGCTCTCTACGACGTCGAGGTGCTCGTGATGAGCAGCTTCGACGATTCCATGCCCGGGACAGTGATCCGAGCGGAGGCAACGATGGAACAGGCGAGCAAGGTACGCGGCATCGCGCACCAGAACCACATCGCGAAGGTCACGATCCGAGGCGTGCCCGACCGCCCCGGCATCGCCGCCGAGCTCTTCGAGCCGCTGGCGAACGCCGGCGTCTCCGTCGACACGATCGTGCAGAACGCGAGCGTCGAGGACCTCACGGACATGACCTTCACGCTCAACCAGTCCGACCTCGAGGCCGCCGTGCAGACGGTCGAAGCCAGCCTCCCGGCAATCGGGGCGAGCGAGGTGGTGACGGACCCGGACCTCGGCTCCGTCTCGATCGTCGGCACCGGAATGGCGACCAGCCCCGGCTACGCGGCGCGCATGTTCCGCACGCTGCACGAGCACGAGATCAACATCGAACTGATTTCGACCTCAGAGATTCGCATCACGTGCATCGTGGACGCGGATCAGGTCGCGAACGCCGTCGAAGCGTTGCACGACGCTTTCGAACTCGACCGCGAAGACTGAGTACCCCCAGATTCGGCTGAATCTGAAGCAGTCTCGCCGGAAGCTAGACTCGTATCGTCGTCGGAACCTGGATTGTGCTAAGATGCCGCACGCCCGTTCGCGTAACGATATAAGCAGTTTCACCGATGTTCACCCACCTTCATACGCACTCCGAATACTCGTTGCTCGATGGTCTGAGCAAGATTCCGGATCTCGTCGATCGCGCGAAGATGCTCGGCCAGGAAGCGATCGCGGTCACCGACCACGGCGCGATGTACGGCGCGATCGAGCTCTACGAGACGGCGCGCGCGAACTACATCAAGCCGATCATCGGGCTGGAGACCTACGTCGCGCCCGGCGATCGACGCGTGCGCGATCCGAACAACCGCTCGCCGTTCCACCTCACGCTGCTCGCGCAGAACGAGGTCGGCTACCACAACCTGATCAAGCTCTCCAGCGCCGCGCACCTCGAAGGCTTCTACTACCGTCCGCGCGTCGACCGCGAGCTGCTTGAGCAGCACAGCGAGGGCATCATCGCGCTCTCCGGCTGCCCGTCCGGCGAGCTGATGGGCGCGCTGCGCGATGGCCGCGACGAGGACGCGCTGGCGGTCGCGGCGTGGTACCGCGATGTCTTCCCGGGCCGCTACTACCTCGAGATGCAGGAGCACGGCCAGGAGCAGTTCAGCCGCCTGATGCCGGGCGTCGTCGATGTCTCGAAGCAGCTCGACCTCCCGCTCGTCGTCACCAACGACTCGCACTACACCAGCCCGGAGCAACACCACGCCCACGACGTCCTGCTCTGCATCGGCACCAACTCGACAGTCCACGATGCAAATCGCTTCAGCCTCGAGGGCGAGTCGTTCTATCTGAAGTCGGAAGAGGAGATGCGTGCGCTCTTCCCGGAGCTGCCGCAGGCTGCCGATAACACTGCGCTGATTGCCGAGCAGATCGACATCAAGCTCGAATTCGGGCAGTCACTGCTGCCCGACCCCGGCATTCCCGCCGGCACAACCCCGGCCGCCTACCTGCATGATCTCTGCGAGCAGGGCGTGCAGCGCTACTACCACGGCGAGGTCACGGCGGAGCAACGGGAACGCCTGAACTACGAACTGGCCGTGATCGAAGAGACCGGCTTCATCGAGTACATGCTGATCGTCCGCGACATCGCGAACTTCTCGCGCGAGCGCAAGATCCCCATGGGCGTGCGCGGCTCGGCGGCGGCGTCGATGGTGCTCTACTGCCTCGGCGTCACCGACATCGAACCGACGCAGTACCGGCTAGTCTTCGAGCGCTTCCTCAACCCGGAGCGCATCTCGATGCCGGACGTCGACTTCGACTTTGCCGACGACCGGCGCGATGAGGTGATCCGCTACGCCGCGGAGCGCTACGGCCGCGACCACGTGGCGCAGATCATCACCTTCGGGACGCTCGGCGCGAAGGCCGCGATCCGCGACAGCGGTCGCGCGCTCGGCATGCCGTACGGCGACGTCGATCGCGTCGCGCGGCTGATCCCGGACTTGCTGCACGTCTCGATCGACGGGGCACTGAAGGACGTCGACGAACTGCAAACCGCCTACGAGAACGAGCCACCGGTACGCGAGCTGATCGACACCGCACAGGGACTCGAGGGCGTCGCGCGTCACGCCAGTACGCACGCCGCCGGCGTCGTAATCACGCGCGAATCGTTGAACGAGATCCTGCCGCTACAGCGCTCGATCAGTAATCGCGCCGCGAAGGACGACGACGAGTCGACGCCGAACGAGTCACTGCCCACCACGCAGTACGCGATGAACGAGATCGACAAGATCGGGCTGCTGAAGCTCGACTTCCTCGGTCTCACGAACCTCACGATCCTCGGTCATGCGATCGAGCTGATTCGGGAACAGCGTGGCGAAGACGTCGACCTCACCTCGCTGCCGGACGCCGACCCGGAGACGGCTGCGATCTTCGCCGCCGCTGACACGTTCGGCGTCTTCCAGTTGGAGTCGGCCGGTATGCGCCGCCACGTCGCGGATCTGCAACCGCAGAACATCCGCGAGGTCTCGGCGATGGTCGCGCTCTACCGCCCCGGCCCGATGGAGCACATCAGCCGCTACATCGACGCCAAACACGGCCGCGCCGCGCCGGAGTACCCCCACGCCGACATGGCCGGGATTCTCGACGAGACGTACGGCGTGATCACGTACCAGGACCAGGTGCTGGAGATCGCCAAGCAATTCGCCGGGTACTCACTGGGCCAGGCCGACGTGATGCGCAAGGCGATGGGCAAGAAGATTCCCGAGGTGATGCTCGCCGAGCGCGAGAACTTCATCGCGGGCGTCCAGAACGAGGGCTACACGCAGCAGCTCGCGGAGTTGCTCTTCGACCTGATCGAACCGTTCGCCGGATACGCCTTCAACAAGGCGCACGCCTTCTCCTACGGCGTAATCGCGTACCAGACCGCATACCTGAAGGCGCACTACCCGATCGAGTTCATGACCGCCGTGCTGGTCTCGGCCGGCGGCTCGCAGGACCGCATCGCCGTCGCAGCGGCCGAGTCGACGCGGCTCGGCATCGAGGTGCTGCCGCCCGACGTGAATACGTCCGGCTCCCGCTTCACGATCGCAAGCACGGACGCTGGCGATGATGGCAGTGAATCTTCCGCGATTCGCTTCGGCCTCTCGCAGATCAAAAACGTCGGCGCCGGCGCGATCGACGGGCTGCTCGAAGAGCGGACGGCCAACGGCCCATTCGAATCGCTTGAGGACTTCGCGCGCCGCATCAACCCGCGCGACCTCAACCGTCGGGCGCTCGACTCGCTCGCCAAGGCGGGCGCTCTCGACTCGCTCGACGGCGCGTCGGGCCGCGCCAGCGTCGTCGCCGGCGTGGAGCGCATCCTCTCGCTCGCACAGCAGGAGCAGCGGCTACGCGAGACCGGGCAGACCTCGATGTTCGACATGTTCGGCAGCGAGCAGGACACCCCATTGCCGGCGCTGGAGCTGACCCACCAGGACGCACCGAAGCAGGAGCTCCTCGGCTGGGAGCGCGAGTTGCTGGGCACCTACATCTCCGACCACCCGTTCAAGGAGGCCGGCAAGGCGCTCAGCCAGTACGTCACGGCGCAGGGCGCAGATCTGACGGCAGAACTCGCGGGGCGGCATGAAGTGATCGCCGGCGTCGTCACCTCCGTGCGCTCGCTCTCGACGCGACAGGGCAAGCCGTTTGCGGCAGTCACGCTCGAAGACCTCAGCGGGCCGGTCGAAGTTACGATCTGGCCCGACTCATACGAGCAGCAGCGAGCGCTGTTGATCCAGAGCAACGTACTGCTCGCACTCGTCGACATTCGCGAGCGCGGCGAACGGGTGACCGTCGCCGTCCAGAACCTCGCCGCGTACGACATGGAGGCGCAGGCACCGATCGACTTCAACCCCGCGCTCTTCGCCTCGCGTGGCCCGCGCCCCGGGCAGCGTGGCCAGTACGGCGGCCAGAACGGCGGTGGCTATCCGCCGCGGAACGGCCGCGGCCCCGGACAGTCCAACGCGCCACCGCAGGCGAACGGCCGGCCGCAGCTCCGCGCCGTCGACCCGCCGCAACCCCCGCCCGGTCAGACATCGGCCGAGGTCGCCCCGGACCCCGGTGGCCCGCGCCGCCTTCGCATCTCGATGGAAGAGACGACCGACGAGCGCTCGGATACCCGGCGGCTGAAGAAGATCTTCGCCCGCATCGACGCGAACCCGGGTGGCCTGCCCGTCGAGCTGATGATCCAGACGCGAACCGGTGAGATGCAGTGCCTGAGCCTCGGTACCGTCGCACCGGACAGCGACGCGATGGCACAGATCCAGGCGTTGCTCGGCGTGCTCGGCAGCGCAGCCGAGGTCGGCGAGGCCGTTCCGGCCACTACTTCCGTTGACGGCATCATGGCAGCGAGCGGCGGCTAGAGCTCTCCCCTCGGGACCACTCGACGGCCGATCCACCGTCTCCACTTCGGCAATCTAGTCATCGGCGCTAGGATGGCGTCGTGCCCGGATTCACCACCTCTGCCGTCGCCGCCGGAGATCGGCTGGTCAACCGCATCGGATCGCTGCTCGATGAGAACGAGCGAGCGGGGCCGATGCTGCTCGCTGCGGTCGTTGGCACGCTGACGGGACTGGCAGCCGTCGGCTTCGCTGGCCTGCTTGAATTCGCGGAGTGGGTCTTCTTCGACCAGTTCAACGACCGCCTGCTCGTCGATCTCCCAAGCTGGCGGATCGTGATCGTGCCGGTGATCGGAAGCCTGCTCGTCGGTCCGATCGTGGCGCGGTTCGCGCGCGAGACCCGAGGGCAGGGCGTCTCCGACGTAATGCTCGCCGTGGAGACAACCAGCGGCCGTATCCGCGCGCGCGTGGCGCCGATGAAGGCGCTCGCGACCGCCACGTTCGCGGCTCAGCTCCTCGTTCGCGGCAGCATCTACACGATCGGCCTCGAACGCCGCGGCGTGACGATCGAGGCGGAACCGGGGCCGGTCAGCGTTATGGAGTCGCTGGCCGTCGCCGACGCGATGTCGCCTGTCCCTGTCACGATTTCCGCCGACACCGAGGCCTCCGACGTGATGCGCGCGCTGCGCGGTGACCCTGATGGTTCCGCGATCGTGATGGACGACGACGGGGGCCTGGTCGGCATCATCACAAACATCGATCTCAATGACGTGATCGCCAGCGGTGACTCGCAGCGCCCGGCATCGGAGATCGCGACCCGCGGGCTGCGCACGATCTTCGCCGACCAAACGCTGCATGAGGCGCTCAGCATCCTCGGCAGCCGCAACTTTTCCGCGCTACCGGTCGTCGAGCGAGACAATCCCGGCGCCATCTGCGGCATCCTCCGTCGCGCCGACATCACGCAGGCGTACTCCGCCTCGATGGAACGTCGGTCGGCGGCCACGCGGCGGCGGCGCATCAGCCGCGTCACGAGCGACGACGTGCGCTACCTCGAGCTGCGGGTGTCGCGCGGCAGCGTGCCCGATGGCCACGAGCTGAGCGAGGTCGACCTCACCGAAGACGCGGTGGTCGTGGCCGTACGCCATGACGGCGTGACCGTGATCCCGCGCGGGCACACGCGACTCGCGGAAGGCGACCGCGTGACGGTGCTCGCCACGGCAGCCGTTGCTGACGCCGTGCGCGCGACCTTCGAGCGCCCTGCGCATTAGCGCGGACGGTAGACTGGATCGCATGGCACAGCAGACGACAGAGCCAAATCCGCGCATGCAGCAACAGTTCGAGCAGGTTCGCGCGATCCGGACACAGATCGGCCGCGTGATCGTCGGCCAGGATGCGCTCGTCGATCGTCTCCTGATCGCCCTGCTCACAAACAACCACGCGCTGATCGAGGGCGTTCCGGGGCTCGCCAAGACGCTCACGGTTTCCACGCTCGCGCAAACGATCCGATGCTCATTCACGCGCGTGCAATTCACGCCGGATCTACTGCCTGCTGACATCACGGGCACCACCGTCTTCGACCCGCAGAAGACCGAGTTCCACGTTCGCCAGGGGCCGATCTTTGCGAACATCGTGCTCGCCGATGAGATCAACCGCGCGCCGGCCAAGGTGCAGTCGGCGCTACTCGAAGCGATGCAGGAGCGGCAGGTCTCGATCGGCGGCGAGACGATAGCGCTGCCCTCGCCGTTCCTCGTGCTGGCTACGCAGAACCCGATCGAGCACGAGGGCACCTACCCCCTGCCGGAGGCCCAGCTCGACCGCTTCATGCTGAAGGTGCTCGTCGACTACCCCGAGCGCGACGAGGAGCGCGCGATCCTCGAACGCGGGCTCGCGGGCGAGCAACAGACGATCGACCCGATCACCGACCCCGCGGGCGTCACCGCGCTATGCGCCGCCGCAAGCGCCGTCGACCTCAACGAGCGGCTGCGCGAATACATCGTGCGGCTGATCGAGGCGACGCGGTCGCCGGACCGCTACCAGATGGAAGAGCTCGCGCCGCTGATCGAGTTCGGCGCCTCGCCCCGCGCCTCGGTCTTCCTCGCGCGCGCGGCGCAGGCCTACGCGCTGATCAACGAGCGCGACTACGTGATCCCGGACGACGTGAAGGCGCTGGCCCCAGATGTGCTCCGCCACCGCATCGTCACGACATACGAGGCCGAGGCGCAGGCCGTCGACGTCGAAGAGATTGTTGAACGTCTGCTGCAGGGCGTCGGGATTCCCTGAGATGACGACCCGCCCGGTCGCCCGGTCGGCCACACCCGATACGGCACCCGCAGCGTCCGATCTCGGCGCGAGCGACCTGCACGACTCGACCCTGCCGCCGGAGCTGCTCGCTCAGATTCGACGCATCGAGATCAGAGCGCGCCGCCTCGCCTCGACACTGCTCGCCGGCGACTTCCGCAGCATCTTTCGTGGCTCCGGCATTGAGTTCGCCGAGGCGCGCGAGTACGTGCCCGGCGATGACATCCGGCTGATCGACTGGAATGTGACCGCACGCATGGGCACGCCGTGGGTGAAGCACTACGTCGAGGAGCGCGAGACGAACGTCGTCTCCGTCGTCGACCTCTCGGCCTCGCAGCTCGCCGCGCAGCCCCGAGCGGGACGCCTCGGCGTAGCAGCGGAGGTCTGCGCGCTGCTTTCGTTCGCAGCCGCGTACAACAACGACCGCACCGGGCTGCTCACGTTCTCGGACCGCGTTGAGCAGTTCGTGCCCCCGGCTCGCGGCACCCGCCACGTGCTGCGGCTAGTCCGCGACGTGCTCTTCCACCCACAGCCACACGCCGCGACCGACCTCAGCGCCGCCACCGAGTACCTCGCGCGCATCCTCAAGCGACGCAGCATCGTCTTCATCCTTTCCGACTTCTTTGACGAGGGGTACGAGCAGTCCCTGAGATCGCTCGCTCGTCGTCACGACGTCGTCGCGCTGACGCTCGTCGACCCGCTCGACCTCGCACTGCCGAACGCCGGGCTCGTCGAGATGGCTGACGCCGAGAGCGGGACACGCATGCTCGTCGACACGTCCGATGCCTCGGTGCGCCGTCGCTACGAGCGCGCGGCGGAGGATCGCGCCGCACGACGCCGCGCGACGCTGACCGCCGCTGGCGTCGACGAGGTTGAGCTGCGGCTCGACGAGGATCACACCGCACCGCTGCTGCGCTACTTCCGCAGGCGGGCCGCGCTGCGATGAGGCGCATCCCGGCCGCAGCGATGCTGCTTGCGGTGCTCGTGGCGACGCCACTTGCGATGCTGGGCGCAGGCATACTGATCGCCGGCACAGCCGCCGCGCAGGAAGCCGCCGAGCCACGGATCGATGTGCAGATTCGCTTCGAGCCACCCACGGCGGGGCTCGGCGAGCACGTCGAACTCGTGCTCGCGATCCAGCACCCGACGACCCTGCTGCTGACCGCGACCGCGCCGGCCCCGAGCGCCGGGCTCGACGTGCTCTCCAGCGACCAGCCGACGATCGAGCAGGCGGGGGAGAGCGCGGTCACCTTCTTTCGCTACCAGATGGTCGGCTTCGACCTCGGCAATCTCGCCCCCGGCGAGATCCGCATCTCCTGGCTGGCTGCGGACGGCAGAGGCGACACGCTCACCATCGCGCCGCCGCCGTTGCTGATCGCGACAACGCTGACGGACGACGCCGAGCTGCGACCGCTGAAGGCGCAGGTGTCGATCGACGGTGGCCCGCCCGCGTGGCAGCGCCCGGCAGCCGGTGGCGTGCTCGCGTTCGCGCTGCTCGGCATCGTCGCGTGGGTCGTCGTCCATCAACGTGAGCGCGAGTCCGTCGACGTGCCGGCCGAGCGGCAAGAGGGGCCTGAGAGTCGAGCGCGCGACCAGCTCAACCGGCTCTCGGCGGCGCGCCTGATCGAGATCGGTGACCTCGAAGGTTACTACGGCGCGATCTCGTTCGTCGTGCGCGGCTACGTCGAGGACCGCTTCGCGTTTCGCGCGATGGCGATGACGACCTCCGAGCTACAACAGCAGATGGAAGATCGCGGCGTCGAGCGCTGGCAGGCGCGGCTGGTCGCGGAATTGCTCGACCGTTGTGACGCCGCGGTCTACGCCGGCCGTCATCCCGACCCAACATCCGCCGATCACGACCTCACGGTCGCCTTCGAGATCGTCGAACTGACGCGCCCCGCGTCGCTGGTTGCACCGGCATGACGTTCGCCACGCCCGCGCTGCTACTGCTGCTTCCGATCGCGCTGCTGCCGCTGGCGTGGGGCTGGCTGCGCGCGCGTCGACGGCCGTCGATGGCCGTGGCGGACCTCGGTGCCGTGCGCGAGGCGACACAGTCGCGGGCCGGCTGGCGCGTGCGACTGCGCTTCGTCCCCGACCTGCTGCGTGCGGTCGCCGTGATCGCGCTCGTGCTCGCGCTCGCCCGGCCGCGCGAAGGTCTCGCGACCGCCCTGATCCCGGAAGAGGGCATCGACATCGTCATCGCGCTCGACGCCTCCACCTCGATGGAGTTCGCCGTCGGCGGAGGTGCGAGCAGGCTGGAAGCGGCCCGCGAGGTCGTCGAGGAGTTCGTTGGCACACTTGAAGGCGACCGCATCGGGTTGGTGATCTTCCAGTCGCGCTCGCTCACGCTCTCGCCGCTCACGCTCGACCACAACGCGCTGACGCGCGCCGTGCGTGACGTGCACGCCGGATTGCTGCCGGATGGCACCGCAATCGGGCTCGGGCTCTCGGAAGCTCTCAACCTGCTGCGCAACTCGGAGGCAAAGAGCCGCGTAATCGTGCTGCTGACCGATGGTCAGAACAACAGCGGCGAGATCTTCCCCACCGACGCCGCCCAGGTCGCCGCCGCCCTCGACATTCGCGTCTACACGATCGGCTTCGTCAGTCGTGGTACCGGACAATTCGCCGACAGCGGCGGCGTGGACGAGGCGACGCTGCAACGCATCGCCGAGATCACCGGCGGTGAGTACTTCGACACGGCCACGCAGGAGGAACTCGCGGACGCCTACATGGCGATCAGCGACCAGGAGCGCAGCCGCGTCGGCGAGCGGGAGTTCACGGCATTCGATGAGTTCGCACCGTGGCTCGCCGCGCTTGCGCTCGCTCTGCTCGCGGCGGAAGTGACGCTGCGCTCGACAGTGCTGCGCAGGTACCCCTCGTGATCGGCTTCGCGTCGCCGCTCGCGCTGCTCGCGCTCCTCGCGGTCGTGCCCGTCGCGGCGGCACTCGCATACCAGCGGCACCGCGATCGCCTCGCCGGCGATGCCTTCGGCGGTGACCGGCCACTGCGGCTCGGGCTCAGCCCGCTGCGACGCCAACTGCGCCTCCTACTCGTGCTCGCGGCGATCGCGCTCACGGCCATCGCCATCGCGCGTCCGCAATGGGGCGAGGCCGACCAACCGCTCGTGCGCAAGGGCATCGACATCGTGATCGCGCTCGATGTCTCACGCTCGATGACCGCGCCCGATGTCGCACCGACCCGCGCGCGAGCCGCCGCCGAGGGGCTCGGCGACCTGCTCGACCACCTGCGCGGCGACCGCGTCGGCCTCGTCAATTTCGCGGGCAGCGCCTTCATGCGCTCGCCACTCACGCTCGACCTCGGGGCGATTCGTCAGCTCGTCGACCAGGCGCAGGGCGAGGCAACGCTGCTCCGGCCCGGCAGCGACCTCAGCGCGGCGATGCAAGAGTCGCTCCGGGTGCTCGATATCGACGACGCGGCCGCATCCCAGGTGATCGTGATCGTCTCCGATGGCGAGGAGCAGACGCAGGCCAGCTTGCAGAGCACGATCGATCGAGTGCGCCTCGAGGGCGTGCGCGTTTACACCGTCGCGGCCGGCACCGACGTGGGCGTGGACATCCCGCTCAACCGCGCTGGAGCGACCGAGCACACGGCGCTCGACCGCGACGCGCTTGAGCGGATTGCCGACGGAACCGGCGGCGGCGTCCGCGACACCAGCAGCGTTGCCGGTCTCGCGGTCGAATTCTCGCGCCTCCGTCAGTCACAGTTCGACAAAGCGGATCAGCGCGCACCCATCGACCGCTTCCAGTGGTTCGTCGCGGCGGCGCTCGTCCTGCTGATGCTGCAGACGCTCGTCGCGGAGGGATCGATGCCGGCGCCGCTGCGAGCGACCCGCATCACCATCGGCTCGCTCGCCCTGCTGCTCGCCACGGTCGTCGCCTGCGGCGGCAGTGCGGCCTACACCCACGTCAGCAGCGGCAACGACGCCTACGACGACGGCCAGTTCGACGACGCACTCACCGAGTACCGGCTCGCGGCCGACCTGCAACCCGATGACCCCTCGATCGCCTACGACACCGGAAACGCGCTACACCGCCTGCGACGCTTCGAGGAGGCGACCGCTGCCTCCTCCGTCGCCGCGACGACCACCGAGGACCGCGAGATCCTCCAGCGCGCGACCTACGCGCTGGGCAGCCACGCCGCAGAGCGCGGCGCGCTCGAGGAAGCGCGCGCTGCCTTCATCGATGTGCTGCGCCGGGACCCCGACGACGATGACGCACGGCACAACCTGGAGATGGTGCTGCTGGCGATGCGCCCACCCGCACCCGACTCGCCGCCCGAACCCGACACGCCCAACCCCTCGCCCCCGGCGACCGAGCCACCAGCGGGCGCGACGCCGGAGCCCGACGGCAGTTCCCCCGACGGTGACAGTGGCAGTGGGACGAGCGACGAGAGCGGCACGGAGAGCGGGACCGGTCAGGCGGACGATGTCACCCCGGGAGCGGCAGACCCCGGCGGCGAGCAGGTACTCGCGGGCGTTCAGCAGCAGCTCACCGACGCGCTGGTCGACGCGGGGACGGCGGTCACCCTCGACCAGGCGCTTGAGATTCTGGACCTGCTCCGGCGGGTCAACACGCTCGTGGCGATCGAGGACTCAGGCTCCGGCAGCGGGAACTTCCCCGCTCGCTGACGGCACATAGCCGAACCTGATCCAGCGCATGATCACGCGCCGGAACAACCGATTCCGCACGGTGATGTAGAGGTCGGTCAGCGCCTCGGCCTCCTCGCCGTCGTCATCGGCTTCGTCGGCACTGTTGCCGTAGCGCTCCTCGGAATAGGCGCGGGCCAGCGGACGCACGTCGTCATCGATGCCAGCGACGGCGCGCAACTGAACAGCGCTCTCGCGCGGCGTGCGGTTGAGCCGCATCGGTTGCCCCGCCCAGCTCGAGAGCTGCTGTAGCTTCGCCCAGCGACCGCCGGCCCGACCGAGGCCGCGGAACCAGTACGCCCACAGCGCACGCATCGAGACGCCAGCCGCGAAGAGTAGCGCGGTCAGTGATACACCCCACGTGACGACCGCCGCGACGATTTCCGCGATGCGCCCAGACTCCTCGACGAGCGGCGTCGCCAGCACGCTGTCGTCCGGCACGTCGATCTCAAGGATCTCGTCAAAGAGCAGATCGAGAGCCTGCGCGCGGCCAGCGTCGTTCAGTGCGGCGTCGAACAACTCCGAATCGTCCCCGGGGCGCGAGATCAGACGCTCGGCGGGCGTCGGATTGAACTCGACCCAGCCGAGCCCTTCGAAGTAGACCTCGGGCCACGTCCACGCGTTCGCCTCGGTCACCTCGTACTCTTTCGTCTGCTCGTTCACGTCGCCGGGGTCGAGCGCGAACCCGACGGCGACGCGAGCCGGCACGCCGAGCGTCCGCAGCAGCACGGACATCGCCGAGGCGTGATGGTCGAAATAGCCGACGCCCGAGTCGAAGAGGAAGTAGGCGACGCTATCCGTGCGCGGCGGGCGCCTTGCGATGGTGAGCGTGAACGGATACTGGGTCCGCAGGTAGGCCTCGACGCTGCGCGCGACGGTGTACGGCTGGTCCAGCCCGCCGACGATCTCTGCGGCCAGCGCGGCCACCTCCGGCGGTAGGTCGTCCGGCAGCTGGAGGTAGCGGTCGGTGATCGCCGGCGGGTAGTTGCGCCCGCTCGTCAGCAGACGATCGAGCGCTGCGCCCGAGACCGAACCGACGGTGATGTAGTTGTCGCCGCTCTCGACGCGCTCCTCCGGCACGAGGCCGATCGCGTCGAAGCCGCTCTCATCCGTCAGCAGTTCTGCGGCCACGTCGGCGGTCAGCGGATCGCCAGCGGAGAAGAGCCGCCGGCTCGCGACCGACTCTTCGACGGTGACCTCGATTTCTATCGGTACGCGAAGCTGCGCGCGGGTTCCCGGCGTGCCGAACCGCGCCGCTTCGACGCTCGTCCCCGGGAGCGGCAACGTCGCAAGCTGCGAGACGACCCAGCCCTGCCCCGAGTACTCGTCGTAGACGGCGCCGCGCAGGTAAAGCGGGCGGTCGTTCGGCAGATCGGGCGCGACGACGGTCATCAGCACCGTCTCGTCATCTAGCGTGACCCTGCCCTGCAGCGGCAGCGTGCTGCCAAAACTATGGACGTGCTGCTGGCGCTTGGAACCGATGCCGATGAAGAGCCGCCCGACGCGGTCTACGCGTTCGGTGACCGGACTCATCGCCGCCGACCAGCGGTCGGCGATCGGACCCCAGTTGTTCGCCGTCGGCACGATCCACGCGAAGAGGATCAGCGTCAGTCCGACCCACATCGCGAACGTCATCACCTCGTACGAGAGATACGGTGCGCGCCGCACGCCCTGCGCCTCCCAGCGCTTCGACTCGCGTACGAATTGCAGACGCGCGATCAGCAGCACCGCCGCGAAGAGGTAGACAACCAGATCGCGCGATGGCTGACCCGGCTGGTACGAGACGTTCGTGAGCAACGCGAACCCGCCCGGGATCAGCGCGACCCAGGCGTTCTGCCAGCGGAAGACCGCCCACGTGCCGAGGTACCCGATCAGCCAGACCACGAACACCAGCATCAGCACGAACGGCAACGGATCGCTTGAGATGCCGCCACCGACGACGGCCTGCAGCCACTCTCCGATGCGGGCGCCCATCTCGCTGAAGCGGGCGCGCAGTCCGCTGCGCAGCAGCTCGTCCTCCAGCTCCATCGAACGCAGCGCGAGCGCGACCGCGAAGAAGAGGCCCGACCCGACGCCGAGCAGGTGCAGCGGCAGCGCACGCCCGCGCAGGTTCCCCAGCAGCCAGCCGGTGACCAGCCCGATCCCCCCGGCCACGACCAGCGAGGGCATCTCCGAGACCCAGTTGGCGGAGTGGATCGACCCGATCACGGAGCCGAAGGCGATGATCGCGACGAAGAAGGTCAGCCACGCCTCGCCCGAGCGCACGAAACGGAAGGCACCAAGACGCTGATCGAGCGTGACCGTCGAAGGATCGCTCTCGGGCAGCGATTCATCCCAGCCGACGTTCAACGTCACGTTGTCGCTCCGCCGGGTGTCTCGCCACTCGGCGTGCCGGCGATCGGCTCCTGACCCGGCACTTCCGAGCCGACCCCGAGGATGCGCGCAAAGTCATCGGCGCGCTTCACGGTGTAGGTGTAGATGCCACCTGCGGCCAGTGTGCCGTAGACGTCCAGCGAACTCGCCTCCGCACCCCATGTCTCCGCCTCAAGCAGCACGGCGGCGACCTTCACGCCGCGACTCTGCAGCGCCATCAGCGTCAGCGGCCACTCCTCGTTCGTCGACGGCGTCACGACGACGACCGTCGTGTGCCGCCCGAATCGGCGCGACTCCTCCATCAGCAGTTGCGAGAGCGTCACATCACCCCGCGAGCGTGCCAGCGCCAGTGACTCGAGGATGCGGGTGAACTGGTTCGCGCCGCGATCCGGCTCGTCCACGCGCAGGTCATCGCCAAACTGCACCAGCCCGACGGAGCGGTTCGCGTTGATGAAGTAGCGAGCGACGGAGGCCGCGATCGAGACCGCCACCTCCTCGGTGTTGTCATCGTCGTCGCTTGGCACGTGCGACTCGGCCTCGAGGTCGACGACGAGCCAGATATCCGACGCCGGATCGAGCTCAAAGAGCTTCACCATCAGGTCGCCGGTGCGCGCGGTCGCCGGCCAGTGAATGCGGTTGTATGAGTCGCCTGCCTCGTAGGCTCGCACGCCCGCGACGTTCGGCGTCACGTTGTGCGTCCGACGTCGAAAGCGCCCCTCACCGGGCAGGTTCGCCGGTGGGATGTAGAAGCTGGGCAGTTCCGGGGCGCCGGGGTAGACCAACACTGAATCGGTCTGACCGAACTCCTTCGTGACGCTAAAGAAGCCGAAGGGGTCGCGCGCGGTGACCTTCACCGGGCCAAGCTCGTAGAGCCCTCGACGGCGAGTGCGGGTGCTGTAGCTCCATGCCACCACGCTGTTTGAGCCAAGCGTCATCACCCGCCGCGCCTCGTGGCCCGGCACCGACGATGTGTCCTCGACCTCCAGCCAGATCTTCGGCCAGATCGAGGTCGACCGCACGATGATGCGGCCCTCCAGGTGCTGCCCCTGGCTGACGCGCTGGGTGCGCCGGAAGATCTCGACGTCGAGCCCTCGCAGCATGGAGTGCGTCCAGAGGTAGACGAGCGGGATCGCCAGCCCGACTACGTATGCGAGGCGGAAGAGCAGCCAGAAGCCGGTCGCCAGGCCGACGAGTACGCAGATCAGCACCAGCGCACCCGCCAGAGAGACAGCGCCATGCTGCCTCAGCGAATTCGCCAGTTCGATCAGACGGGACACACTACCCTCGCGGGTTCTCCGTGGCCTGTGCCACGGCTAGATGCCACGGCCAGCTGCCACGATCAGGCGCCGCCACGCGCCCGCACGCCGGGCACCGGTACGCGCTCGATGCACTCGTCGACGATCTGCGCACTGTCGATGCTGCGCACGCGCGCACTCGGGCTCACGATCACGCGATGTCCGAGCGTGGGGTAGGCGAGCATCTTCACGTCGTCCGGCTCGACGAAGTCGCGGCCTTCCAGCATCGCGAAGGCCTGCGTGCTGCGCATCAGCGCCAGCGAGCCGCGCGGCGAGGCGCCCAGGTACGCACTCTCGTGTTCTCGCGTGGCGTTCACCAGCGAGACGATGTACTGCTTCACAAGCGGATCGATGTAGATGTCGCTAACCGCGCGCTGCAGCTCCACGACCTCCTCGGCGCTCGTCACCTGCTGCAGGCTGTCGATCGGGTGCGCCGTCTGCTGGGCGTCCATGATCAGCACCTCGTCCGTCGCGTCGGGATAGCCGAGGCGGATGCGCATCAGGAAGCGGTCGAGCTGCGCCTCTGGCAGCGGGAAGGTGCCTTCATACTCGATCGGGTTCTGCGTCGCCATCACCATGAACGGCCGCGGCACCTGGTGGGTCACACCGTCAACGGTGACCTGTCGCTCCTCCATCGCCTCCAGCAGCGCCGACTGCGTCTTCGGGGTCGCCCGATTGACCTCATCGGTGAGCACGATCTGGGCCATGATCGGCCCTTCCCGGAACTTGAAGCTGCCGTCCTGCTGGTTGTAGACGGAGACACCTGTCACATCCGTCGGCAGCAGGTCAGGCGTGAACTGGATGCGCCGGAAGGTACAGCCGATGGAGTCCGCGAGCGCACGCGCCAGCATCGTCTTGCCAACGCCCGGCACATCCTCGATCAGCAGGTGGCCCTGACACATCATCGTGATCAGCGCGAATCGCGTCTCCTGCGTCTTGCCGATGATGACGCGCTCGACGTTCTCGATGATTCGTTCCGCTACTAGTTTCGGATCTTCCACAGTGTTCTCCGCGGGCGGTGGCGTGACGGCCTGAGGCCGACGGTCGCCCGGCAATTATTGCAATGGTGGGAGTGCGAGTGTCAGAGGTTCGCCGGGGCCCATGACACGCTCGAAGTATAGCAATCGGCGGGCGCCGATATGTGTGCTTGCTCCCGATCCTGTGACCTGAGGAGTCACTGTGAACGCGGCGTCACGTACGATGGACGCCAGATTGGCGGGCAGCGGGAGCCGACGTGCGACAGAACCCTCGACGCCTCTCCTCGCAACGACCCTGGTACGCCAGCAACGAAGCGCGGCTCGGAGCCGTGATCGTGGCGCTGATCCTGCTCGCGGGCGGCGCGGCGCTGATGCGCACGAACGAGCCGATTCCCGGCGCCGGCGTGGTGCTGGTGCCGTCGGTGCCACCGATCGATGGCCTCGCCACCGCTGCCACATCGAACGGCAGCGCATCGCCATCCGCGAGCGGCGCAGCGACAGAGACGCCCACCCCCTCGGCGACCCCCCAGCCGCTCCTGATCGACCTGCGCCCACCGACCGTGGGGCAGGGCGAGACGATGCTCGTGTGGGTGCACGCGCCCGGCGCGTTCAACGTCGCGCTCGACTTTCGCGGCGAGATCTACAACCTCGTTCCCGAGGGCGAGGTCTTCTGGGGCGTCGTCGGCGCACCGCTCGACGCCGCCCTCGGCGCCGACGAGCTGACCGTGACGGCGACATCGAGCAGCGGCGATCTGATCGAGACGCAGAATGCGCCCTTCGAAGTGATCCACGTCGAACGGCCCGTCGACTACATCACGCTGACTGACGAGGTCGCATCGGTGCTCACGCCCGAAGCTGCGGAACAGGAACGCCAACTTCGCGAGCGCATCTTCACGGAGTTCGACCGTGGACGGCGCTGGTCGACGTACTTCCGCTTCCCGACGGAAGGGCCGATGAGCAGCGAATTCGGCCAGGGGCGCTCCTACAACGGCGGGCCCGTCGGCGGGTTCCACACGGGCACCGACATCGCCGCGCCGGAGGGGACGCCGATCCTCGCCGCCGGTCCGGCCCGCGTCGACTGGGTCGGCGAGATGCCGGTGCGAGGAATCTCGGTGGTGCTCGACCACGGCGCGGGCGTGAAGACGGGCTACCACCACCTCAGCGCCGCGTTCGTGGCGGTCGACGAGATCGTGGAGGCGGGTCAGTTGATCGGCGAGGTCGGCTCGACCGGCCTCTCGACGGGTCCCCACCTGCACTGGGAGCTGACCGTGTGGGGCGTCAACGTTAGCCCCGTCTCGTGGACGCTGAAGGACTTCACGCCCTAGCAGCGGTCTCTGTCAGTCGCTGCCGGTGCTACGCGATGCTCGATGCCACGATGCAGCGCCACTCCTCGTCCGCTTCAACCGCGATCGTGCGCAGGTACGACGACGCGAAGGCGCCCTGCACGCTCTCCTGCGTCTCGTCGATGAATCCGCTGCCGATCAGGTGCGCACCCCACTTCAGCACCGCGACTGCACCCGACGTCAGATCGATCAGCGCCGCCGACGAGATGTTCGCGACCACGACGTCGGCTGACTGCGGGTTGATCGCGGAGGGGTCGAATTCACCGTCGAGCACCGTGACGATGCGTTCGACGTCGTTCACGCGCACGTTCTCCTGCGCCACCCCGGCCGCCTGCGGGTCGTTGTCGATCGCCAGCACCGAGGCCGCCCCCAGCTTCGCCGCCGCAATCGCGAGCACACCCGACCCGGTGCCGATGTCCACCACCACATCGCCGGGGCGAACGTACTGCTCAAGCGCGGCCAGGCAGAGCCGCGTCGTCGCGTGTTGGCCTGTCCCGAACGCGCGGCCCGGGTCGAGCGAGATCACGATCTCTCGCGACTGCGGCGCGTACTGCTCCCATGAGGGCACGATCACCAGCCGACGCCCGATGTGCCGGATCCCGAAGTGCCTCTTCCAGTCATCGGCCCAGTCACGGTCGTCCACGTCCGCGAACTGCAGCGGGGAGAGCGCGGCGGAGAGGTTCAGCGCGTCGAGTTCCTGCTGGAGTGCCTGCCGACGTGGCCCGTCAAACGGTGCCGGAACGCTCGCGCGCAGCAGCGACGGCTCATCGAGCTCCTCGTAGGCAAAGTCAGCGTCGGAGAGTGGACGGATCGCGGGCTCGATCGCGACGATACCCGCGAGCGCGCGCAACACGTCGGCAACCGTTTCAACATCGGGGCGGGCGACGTGGAGACTGACCTCGACCCAACCACCATCGGGAGGGTCACCATCGGCGGGGACCCCGGCAGCGGAATCTCCCGAAGCGTCCTTGGCTATGAGAACGCGTCCCGCAGGCGGTCGAAGAGCGCCTTGTCGCGTGGCACGCGCGGCGTCCCCAGCGATTCCGCGAGCTGCTCCAGCAGCACGCGCTGCTCCTCGGTCACCTTCGTCGGCGTCACGACGTGCGTGCGCACGAGCAGGTCACCACGCCCAGAACCGCGCAGATGCGGAACGCCGCGCCCGCGTACGCCGAAGACGTGCCCGTGCTGCGTGCCGGGCGGGACCTCGAGGTCGAGCGGTTCTCCATCGATCGTCGGTACCTGCAGTTCGGCGCCAAGCGCCGCCTGCGCGGGGTTCAGCGGCAGCTCGTAGATCAGGTCATCCTGCTCACGCGTGAACTTCTTGTGCTCCTCGACGCGCACGATGACGTAGAGATTGCCGGTCGGCGCACCGCGTGGGCCGGCATCGCCTTCGCCGCTGATGCGGATCTGGGCGCCGTCATCGATGCCGCCGGGGATCTTCACCGTCCGCTTCACGTGGCCGCGCCTGATGCCCTGACCGCGACACGCCGGGCATGGGTCGGTCACGACCTGACCCTGCCCCTGGCAGGCGCTGCACGTTGCCAGATTGACGAACTGTCCGAAGAGCGATTGCTGCGTCCGACGCACCTCGCCAGTGCCCTCGCACTCGGCGCACGTCAGCAGGTCCTTGCCCTTCGCCTGGCCGACACCGCGGCAGTCGTCGCAGGCTTCCGTGCGCTCGAACTCGATCTCGTGATCCGCGCCAAAGACCGCCTCTTCGAGACTGATCGTGAGCGCGGAGCGCAGGTCTGACCCTCGCTGTGCCCGCGCGCGGCTGCTGGAAGTACCGCGGAAGAACGCATCGAAGATATCGCCGAAGCCGGAGAAGTTTTCGGAGCCGGAGAAGCCCTGCTGCCCGTTGCCGTTGACCCCGGCCATGCCGAAGCGGTTATAGGCCTCGCGCTTCTCCGTGTCGGAGAGCACGTCGTAGGCGGCCGCGATCTCTTTGAAGCGATCCTCGGCACCCTCCTGCTTGTTGCGGTCGGGGTGGTACTCCATCGCCAGCTTGCGAAAGGCGCGTTTCAGCTCCTCCGGCGACGCATCGCGGGAGACACCGAGAACCTCGTACAGGTCTTGCTGTGCGGTCATGAGTTCGACATCCGACGTTCTAGTGTAGCAAGCGTTCGCGCTTAGGCACTGCGATAGTTCCCTAGGAGCTTCCCGCCTACTCCAGCAGCAACTCCGACAGGCGATCGAAGGTCGCTGCCTCCACGCCCTGCGCCTCGAAATAGCCCCGCGCGGACCCGAACTCGTCGCGGATCAGCGTCATGAAGTCGCCGATCGTGCCCAGCGGCACCGGCAGCCAGTCGTCGGCGGGTCGCTCAGGCAGCCCCTCGGGCGGAACGTCGCCGGTCACCCGCCGACGCTCGGAGTCGCGCGCGGTCTGTGCGATCAGCCCCTCGCGAGCGAGGTTGCTCAGCTCGTAATCGGCCTCGATCGTCGCCATGTCCACGCCGAGGATGTCGAGCACGAACGCACCAATCACGCCGGTGCGATCCTTGCCCGCCGTGCAATGGAAGACCGCCGGGTACGTCGACGGCGTCGCCAGCAGCTCGATCGCCCTCACGAAGTAGTTGTCGTGGTCTGGGCCGGCGAACTCCATGTACCCGCGATAGCGAGCGCCGGAGATCCCCTTGCCGTAGCGCTCGTTGAGCTGGTCCGAGCCCTTGTGCGGCACCACGGGCAGCGGGTGGTACGCGATCGAAGCATCGACATGCTCCCCCGTGCCCTGGTAGCCAATCTCGTCGGGCCGTCGCAGGTCGAGCACGCTGCGCACACCGAGCGCCTGCAGATGCTCGCCGTCCGCTTCCGTCATGTAGTGCAGCGAACCGCTGCGGAAGAGCTTGCCCCATCGCAGGGTGTCGCCACTCGACGTGCGATAGCCGCCCATGTCACGGAAGTTGATCACGCCTTCAAACTCAAGGTGTCGCTCGGGCATCGCCGTCACTCCAGTCGTCCCTACTCCAGCAGCAGGTCAGCGAGTCGCAAGAGGTCCGCCCCCGCGACCTCTTGCGCCTCAATGAATGCGCGCAGTGACCCGTGTTCTGCTTGAATCGCATCAAGCGCCCCCCGCATCCAGATCTGCGGGGACTGGTACGCCTCCGGCTTCATCGGCGCCTGCGGCTCCTCGCCCTTCTCACGCGACTTACGAACGTACTCTTCGCGGTTGGCCTCATAGCGCTCGCGGAGCGGCCCAAGGTTGCCCTCGCTGAGCGCGTAGTCGTCGACGATCTGCTGCACATCGACGCCAACCGCCCCGAGCAGCAGGGCTGCCATCAGACCGGCGCGATCCTTGCCGAGCGAGCAATTGAATGAGGCCGGGTACGTCGCCGGGTCGCAGAACACATCGAACGCCTGCCTGATCACCCCGCTCGCCTGCCCGCGCTGCAGGACATCCGCGTACCACTCGCTGGAAGGGATGCCGTCGAACTGCTCCGAGAAGGCGCGCAGCCCCTCGTCGTCGATGAACGGCAACGGGTGGACGGTGACCGGCTGCGGGACCGCCGCGGGACCACGCTCGACCGACGTCGGGTTGCGCAGATCGACGACCGTGCGAATGCCCAGGTCGCTGAAACGCGAGCGGTCGGCATCCGTCATTGCCTGCAACCCGTCGCTGCGAAAGAGCGTCCGCCAGCGGAGCGTGCGGCCATCGTGAGCGCGGTAGCCACCGAGATCACGGAAGTTGAAGACTTGCTCAAACGGGATGCGGCGCTGTGGCGCTGGATCGCTAGCGGTCATTCGCCCGCCGGCTCGAGCAACAGTTCGATCACGCGATCGAGTGAGTTCGCATCGACGCCCTGCGCCTCGAAGAAGTTGCGCGCGGTGCCGTACTTCTCCCCCAGCACGTCCAGCATCTCGCGCATCGCGGCCGGGACGACGCCCATCGCCGGGTTGCGCTCCTCGTCGGCTCCGACGATGCCGCGAGCCTGTAGCGACTCGAACATCGTGTCCATGCCACGCTGGCTGAGGCCGTAGTCCTCGATGATCGTCTGGTCGTCGACGCCGAGGAGGTTGAGGATCAGCGCGCCCATCACGCCCGTGCGGTCCTTGCCGGTCACGCAATGGAAGAGCGCGGGGTAGGCGTCTTCCTCCGCCAGCGCACGAATGGCCGCCGTCCACTGAGCCGCGCCGCTGTCGAGGGTGGAAGCGAAGCCGGGCGTCCACTCCCCCTCCTCGCGCGCACGGTACTTCGCCTTTGGATCGCCCATGCCAAGGTGGAGCCGCGTCACGCCATCAGTCACCAGCGGGCCGGGCTCGAGTCGGTGTTCCGTCTCACCGTCGGCGCGGAAGTCGATAACGGTCGCGAGCGGGACCTCGCTGACGAATGCGGCCGCCTCGGCCTCGGTCATGCGGTGATGCTCCGACGACCGGATCAACCGACGCCAGCGCACCTGACGGCCGTCGGCGGTCAGGTAGCCGCCCATGTCGCGGAGATTGAACACCTGCTCGAATTCGAAGTGCCGATCGTACTCAGGCATGCGGATCCCCCACTCGGTGAACAACCGAAAGCCCCGCCGGGGGGCGAGGCTTCAGTTTTAGCACGTTCGTTACCGGCATAACGTCGACAGCCGCGTTAGACCTCGCGGAACTCGCCTTCGACGGTGCTCGCTTCGCCTTCCTCGTCGTCAGCAGGCGGGGCACCTGCGGCGCCCATGTCCGGCATGCTATCGGGCATTGCGCCGTCTGGCATCGCGCCCTCGCCCGCCGCCCCGTAGACGGCCTGCCCGATCTCCTGCATCACCTGCGAGAGCTCCTCAGTGGCCTCTGTGACCACCGCGTCGTCGTCGCCTTCAAGCGCCGCACGTACCGCCGCCACGGACTCCTCAACGCGCGTCTTCAGTTCGTCGTCGACCTTGTCCTCGTTGTCGTTCAACGTCTTCTCGGCTGAGTAGGCGAGGCTCTCAGCGGTGTTGCGAACCTCCACGGCGCTACGGCGCGCCTGGTCCTCTTCCGCGTGCGCCTCCGCCTCCTCGCGCAGGCGGTCGACCTCCTCGTCGCTGAGACCGGACGAGGGCTGGATTGTGACGTGTTGCTCCTTGCCCGTCGCGCCGTCACGCGCCATCACGGTGACCAGGCCATTCGCGTCGATATTGAACTCGACCTCGACCTGCGGCACGCCGCGCGGCGCCGGCAGGATGCCATCGAGGATGAAGCGCGCCAGCGACTTGTTATCGGTCGCCATCGAACGCTCGCCCTGCATCACGTGGATTTCGACGGACGGCTGGTTGTCGGCGGCCGTTGAGAACGTCTGCTTCGCGCTCGTCGGGATCGTCGTGTTGCGCTCGATCAGCGATGTCATCACCTCGCCGAGCGTCTCGATGCCCAGCGTCAGCGGCGTGACATCGAGCAGCAGCACGTCCTTCACATCGCCCTTGAGCACGCCCGCCTGGATCGCCGCGCCGATCGCGACGACCTCGTCCGGGTTCACGCCCTTGTGCGGCTCCCGGCCGAAGAACTCCTCGACCTTCTGCTGCACAAGCGGCATCCGCGTCTGCCCGCCAACGAGCACGACTTCGTCGATCGCCGACGCCTGTAGCCCGGCGTCGGAGAGCGCCTTCTTGCACGGCTCGATCGAGCGGTCGACGAGGTCGCCGACAAGCTGCTCGAACTGCGAGCGCCCGATCGTGATCGCGAGGTGCTTCGGCCCGGAGGCGTCGGCCGTGATGAACGGCAGGTTCACCTCGGTCTGCTGCGCCGTCGAGAGCTCGATCTTCGCCTTCTCGGCCGCCTCCTTGAGGCGCTGCAGTGCCTGCGCGTCCTCGCTGAGGTCGATGCCCTGGTCCTTCTTAAACTCGGCCACAAGGTGGTCGATGATGCGGCCGTCGAAGTCGTCGCCGCCGAGGAAGGTGTCCCCATTGGTCGCCTTTACCTCGAACGTGCCGTCGCCGATCTCGAGGATCGAGACGTCGAAGGTGCCGCCGCCGAGGTCGTAGACGGCGATCAACTGGTCTTCGGTCTTGTCGAGGCCGTAGGCGAGTGACGCGGCGGTCGGCTCGTTGATGATGCGCAGCACTTCGAGGCCGGCGATGCGACCAGCGTCGCGCGTCGCCTGGCGCTGGGCGTCGTTGAAGTACGCGGGGACGGTGATCACCGCCTCCGTCACGTCCTCGCCGAGGAACGCCTCGGCGTCCGACTTCAGCTTCTGCAGCACCATCGCGCTGATTTCCGGCGGCGAGTAGCTGCGATCGCCCATCGTGACGGCGGCGTCGTCGCTCTCGCCCTTCACGATCGCGAAGCCGGAGTTCTTCTGCGCGCGATCGACCTCGGCATCCGCGAACTTGCGGCCCATCAGTCGCTTCACGGAGTAGACCGTGTCTGCTGGATTCGTGACCGCCTGCCGCTTCGCGACCGCGCCCGCCAGCCGTTCGCCGTCCTTCGTCATCGCGATCACGGACGGCGTGGTGCGGCCACCCTCGGTGTTCGGCACCACCTGCGGCTCGCCGCCCTCCATCACCGCCATGCACGAGAATGTCGTACCCAGATCGATTCCGATTACCTTCGCCATTGCTGTTACCCCTCCCCGCTCTCACGGGACTGCGCTTCGTCGTTCGTCTCCTCGGCCGGGGCCGAGGCTGTGTCGTCTTCTCCGTTGCCGATCAGCACCATCGCCGGTCGGATCACCATTCCATCGACCGTGTACCCGTCCTGCGCGACGAGCATCACCTTGCCGGAGGGCCCAGCGATGGTTGAGACCGACTGGTGTAGTTCCGGGTTGAAATCTCCGTCTGTCTCGATGCGCTCGACGCCGCTGGCTTCCAGCACCGCCACGAATTTGCGCTGTACCATGCGCACGCCTTCGAGCCACGGATGATCCGTCAGCTCCGCGTGGTCCCCGACCGTGTCGAGCGCGCGCGTCAGGTCATCGAGCATTGGCAGGTAGTTCAGAACCTGCGTCTTCTGCGTCAGTCGCGAGTGCTCGCGTCGCTCCTCGGCCTGGCGGCGCCGCAGGTTCTGGTAGTCGGCCACCGCCCGAGCGTGCTGCGCGGTGAGCTTCTCCAGCTCCGCGCGCAGGCCATCGACGTCCATATCGGCCGGGTCGATCGCAACCGGCTCGGCCGCGGCGTCGCCGTCCTCGCTGATCTCAGTCTCGCTTGTGGTCTCGTTCGCGGCGACGTCCTCAGCGGCGTCATCGATGGAACTCGCGTCGGCGGTCTCGGTCTGGTCCTCGGTGCCGGGGTCGGTGCGCTCCATCAGGCGACGACCTCATGGATCAGGTCGCTCATCAGCGATGCGACGTAGCGCACCCTCGGGATCGTGCGTGCGTAGTGCATGCGCATCGGCCCGACGACGGCGACGGTGCCCGACGGGCCGTTCACGTCGCCGTACATCGAGGCGACGACGCTCCACTCGTGCATCCAGCCGTCCTCGTTCTCCGAGCCGATGATCACGCGCAGGCTGCCCGGCGTTGCGATGCCGGCCGTCCCGGCGGACTCCTCAACGACCTCGTACAGGTCGTAAGCAGCAAGGTGGCGGCTGGCCTCGAGCATGCGCCCGGGGTCGGCGAACTCGGGCTGTTCGAGCACCGCCTGCACGCCGTCGAGGTAGGTGCTTTCGGCGGGCGGACGTTCGTTGATCAGATCGCCGGCGACGGTCGCGACCATCTCGTCATCGAGGTCGGCCATCTCCCTCGCGGCGGCGAACGCCGTGGCCGCGTCCTGCCCGGCGAGGCGCGCATTCACGCGCTCCGCTCGTTCGCTGAGCATCTGTTGGTCGGCCGCGACGGCGAGCGGGAGCACCCGCTGGCGGACGCGCGCGTCTTCCATCACCGCCACCAGCAGCGCAGAGTCATCGCGCAGATGTACCAGTTGCAGGTGCTTCAGCCGGCCGATCGGCGCTCGCGGCCGCGTCACGACCGCCGCATTACCGACCCAGCCCGCGAGCACTGCCGCGGCGAGCCCCAGCCAACCATCGAGGTCAGCGCTTGCCTGGTGGAACTGGTGCTCCACCGTGCGCTGCTCAGCAGGCACCACCGGCTCCTCGGCCATCAGAGATTCGACGTAGAGGCGATAGCCGAGGTCGGACGGCACGCGCCCGGCGGACGTGTACGGGTGCGTGATGTACCCGTCCTCCTCCAGCGCCGCCAGCTCGTTGCGGACGGTCGCGCTGGAGACATCCAGCGTCTGCTGGTCCACGAGAGCGCGTGAACTCACGGGGACGGCACTAGTGATGTATTCGCTGACAAGCATGCCGAGAATGTCGGCACGTCGCTCCGTGAGCACCGATTCCTCCGAGATTCAATCGTTAGCACTCTCACCGTGAGACTGCTAATTGAAGTAGAAATTGTATCTGGAACTGGCCCGGCGGGTCAATTCCCGGACTGCCACGCCGAAAACGATCGCATTTCACGTCAGTCACCTATACTCCCGCTGGAAGCCGCCCGATCCCCGCTGGCTGGAGACGCTCACGGCCAATCGACGCCCTCGCAACCGTGACGACGCCCGGGATCCCGACGAGGAGCGGCTGGCGAAGCTCGCCCGCACCGATCGCAGTGCGTTCTCGGAGTTGTACGAGCGCTACTCCGGTCGCGTCTACGCCTACCTGCTCAGCCGCACGAGCAGCCCGACCGACGCCGAAGAGCTGACCTCGCGCGTCTTCTTGAACGCGTTTTCCAACCTCGACCAGTACCGGGCTCGCGGCAAAGGGTTCTCAGCGTGGCTGATGAGCATCGCCCACAACCTGCTCGCGAACTGGTACCGCGACCGCGGGCGGCGCCCCCCGACGGCGCAACTCGACGAGGCGCTCGACGTGCCGTCGGACCTGCCGGCCCCCGAGTCGCGGCTGGAGGCGAACGAACTCAGCCAGCGCGTACAGGCGGCGATCGAGACGCTGGCCGTGGAGCGACGGGAACTGATCACGATGAAGTACGTCGATGGGCTATCGAACGCGGAGATCGGCCGTATCATGGGGCGCACCGAGGGCGCGGTGAAATCACTTCACCACCGCACCCTGCGTCAGTTGCACGGCGTTCTCGCCGAGATCGAATAGGAGAGCGCATGCGACAGGCGGCACGGATCACCGGTGTCGGCCACTACGTCCCGGAGCGGCGCCTTACCAACGCCGACCTTGCGAAGATGGTCGACACCACCGACGAATGGATCACGGAGCGATCCGGTATCCGCGAACGTCGCATCGCCGCCGAGCACGAGAGTTCAAGCACGATGGGCGCCGAGGCGGCCCGCCGCGCGCTGGCGACCGCGGGCCTTGAGCCGTCCGACATCGACATCGTGATCACGGGCACCTGCACGCCCGATGGCATGTTCCCGGCGACCGCGACACGCATTCAGGACGCAGTCGGTATCAGCGGTGCCGCGGCATTCGACGTCAACGCAGCCTGCAACGGGTTCCTCGTCAGCATGAGCACGGCCGCGCAGTTCATCAGCGCGGGCAGCGCCGAACGCGCACTTGTGATCGGCACGGAGACGATGTCCCGCATCATCGACTGGACTGACCGTGGGACCTGCGTGCTCTTCGGCGATGGCGCCGGTGCCGTCGTCTTGGAGCGCACGCCAGATGGCGAGCAGGGGGCGATCGAGTCGTTCTTGCTGCATTCGGACGGTAGTCAGTCGGATCTGCTCTACGCACCCGGCCCGGCCAGCCCCAACCAGAACGGCGACCTCGTGAAGTCGATGATCGTGATGGACGGTCGCAGCGTCTTTCGCAAGGCCGTAACTGCGATGTCCGAGGCCGCGCAAGAGGCCCTCGATCGCGCCGGGCTGACGATCGATGACATCGCGCTCTGCATCCCCCACCAGGCAAACGTGCGCATCCTCACCGCAACCGCGAAGAACCTGAAGCTGCCCGAGGATCGCGTCTTCGTGAACCTCAATCGCTACGGCAACACGTCAACCGCCACGATCCCGATCGCGATCGCCGAGGCCGCCGCCGAGGGGCGGCTCGCGCCGGGCGACCATGTGCTCTTCGTCGCCTTCGGTGGTGGGCTCTCATGGGGCGCGATGGTCGTGGAGTGGTCCGGAATCCCGCAGCTGACCGTCAGCTAGCCACTCTCCCGTGAACCTCTGCCGATGAGCCTCCACCCGTGACCTCGTTCGAGTCGCCCCCGGATCGCGCCCGCGTCGTGATCACGGGCGCGGGCGTCGTCTGCTCGCTCGGCCGCACCCGCGACGAACTCTGGGATGCGATCGCGCAGGGGCGCAGCGGCGTCGGCGCGATCACGCGCTTCGACGCCAGCCGCTTCACATCGCGCATCGCCGCCGAGGTGCCCGACGCCGATGCTCGCGACGAGCGGCTGGACGAGGCGTACTGGGACACGCTCGACCGTCGATCGAGGTTCGCCGTCAGCGCCGGGCTGAGCGCGCTGCAGGACTCCGGGCTCTCGCTCACCGCCCAGAACCGCGGCCGCATCGGCGTACTGATGGCATCTGAGCGACCCGAAGAGGATCTCCTGCTCGCCGCTGCCGGGCAGCTCGGCGCGGGAGACGTCGATGCCGCCGCGACCACGCTCGCGGCCAACGCGCGGCCGCACGCGCCGGCGGAGCGCATCGGCGCGCTGCTCGGCGTCACCGGGCCGGTGATCCAGTTCCAGAACCGCTCGGCCGGAGGGCTGACCGCGATCATCGAGGGTGCGGAGATGATCCGACGCGGCGACGTGGCGGCGGTGCTCGCCGGCGGCGCGGACACACCGATCACGCCGATCACGCTTGCCGCGTTCCAGGGCACTGGTGCGCTCTCACGTCGCAACGACGAACCGCAGGCGGCCTCGCGCCCCCTCGATGCGGATCGCGACGGCTTCGTGCTCGGCGAGGGTGCTGCGGTGCTCGTGCTCGAGTCGCTGGAACTCGCTCGTTCGCGTGGCGCACGCGTGCTGGCGGAGATCGAGGGCGAGGGCATCACCTTCTCCGCGAGCGAGGGCGGCCACCCGACGACCGACCCCGTGCAGATCGGCGCTGCGCTGCAACACACGCTCACCACGTCCGGCCGTATCCAGGGCGAGATCGATGTGATCGCGCTGCACGCGGCGGGCACGATCGATGGCGACCGCGTGGAGGCGGCCGGAGTACAGCGCATCTTCGGCGCGTCCGCCCGCCACCACCTCTACACGCCGGCGCTCAAATCGATGACCGGCCACCTGCTCGCCGCCTCCGGCCCGCTCAGCGCCGTGATCATGCTCGGCGCACTCGCAGCGCAGCAGATTCCCGGCACGATCAACCTCGAACGTGAGGACGACGAATGCGACCTCGATGGCAACGCGAGTGGCACGCGGGCGGACAGCGTTCGCGTGGTGATCGTGAACGCGACGGGATGGGCCCACAATGCCGCGATCCTGCTCGCGCACCCCGATGCGATGCGGCCCGATCCGGAGCCAGTCGAGAGCGAGTAGCCGCCCACGATCGCGCCCGCTCGATGGACGGCGTTCAGGTGGCGGTTGAACCTCGCCCCAGATACGATACGGGGACTCCCGGGACACGTGCGGAGGCACCGTGGATATCACCTGGCTTGGCCACGCCGCGACGCGCATTCGCGCCCGGCAGACATTCGTGATCATGGATCCCTGCGACAAGGAATCCGGGTTCGACATGGGCCGGCCAACCACCGATGTGATCACGATCAGTAACCCCGGCCCGCACCACAGCAACGTCAAAGGCGTGAAGGGCGACTCGATCGTCGTCGATGGGCCGGGCGAGTACGAGATCGAGGGCGTTCAGCTGATCGGGATCGCGACCTACCTGAATCCGCCCGAGGAGGAGAAGCCCGCCCAGCGCAACACGGTCTTCCTGCTCGAGGCCGAAGAGATGCGACTGGGGCACCTCGGCGCACTCGGCGCGCCGCTGACATCCGACCAGGCCGGGCAGATCGCGGGCGTCGACATCCTGATCGTGCCGATCGGTGGCGTCGAACCATTCGACGCCGCTGAGGCCGCGCGCACCGTGCGCCAGCTCGAACCGAAGATCGTGATCCCCGTCGCCTACCCCGTGAAAGGCAAGGGCGCCGGCAAGGACGGCCCGCTCCAGCAGTTCGTCAGCACGCTCGGCGTCGAGCCCGAGACATCCGAGGCTCGCATGACGATCGCGCGTCGCGACCTCGGCGAGAGTCTGCGGCTCTTCCAGCCGTCGCCTCGCGGCTAGGGGTCACGGCCCCGCTCGGAACCGTCCCACTCACATTCCTCAGTCCTGCGAAGCGCTCGGACCGATCGACGTCGTACGCGTCGAGATATCCGGCGTCGGATGGCGGACGCTCAGAGGTGAGAGTGGACTACGGCAGGAACTGCAGCGGGTTCTGGGTCACGCCGTAGCGCTTCAACTCGAAGTGCAGGTGCGGTCCCGTCGAGCGGCCGGTGTTGCCGCTGAGTCCGATCACCTGACCACCCTCGACCCACTCGCCGATTTCGACGTAGATCGATGAGAAGTGCGCGTAAAGCGTCTCGTAGCCGTCGCCGTGATCGACCTCGACGTAGTAGCCGTATGAGACCAGCGGGTCGCCACCGGCAAACACAATCTTGCCTGCGGCCGAAGAGACGACCTGCACGTACGGCGCGTTGATGTCGATACCGAGCGGGTGGTACGGCCCGTACCAGGACGTGATCTCATCGATCACCGGCCAGATGAACCCGAATCGCGAGGCCTCGCGATCGACGAACGTCGGTGTCGGCCGCAGCGTCGGCGCGGGCGGCGGTACGCGCTTACCACCGACGACGAGGATCGACTCACCGACCCGCAGGCGGTTCGGGTCGGAGAGGCCATTCGCGCGGAAAGCGATGATGTCATCGACTTCGGCGTCGTACTGCAAAGCAATCTCGGTCAGCGTATCGCCGTCGCGCACGCCGTGGATGATCCCAGCCACGCTTGGCACCTGCAGTATCTGGCCGACCGAGAGCACGTCGGCGTCATCGATCACGTGGGCGTTGTTCCACTCGAGGTAGCGAGCACCCACCCCGAAGCGGTCGGAAATCGAAGAAAGCGTATCGCCCTGCTGCACCTCGTAGCGGTAGTAGAGAGGCACGCGCTCCGGCTCGCGGGACGTTGTGATCTCCACGGCCACCGACGCGTTGCGCTGCGCCTGTTTCAGCGAGGAAAGCGTGGCCGCGGTGCTGTCCGCGGCAGCCAGTAGTGCCTCAGCCGTTACCGCGGGCGCGACAACGGTCAGCGGCACCGGTGCGGCCTCCAGCGAGGTCACGGCGGTCATTGGCGCGGAGGCAGCAAGGCCCGGCAGCGGCAGCGCCGAGGCGTTGAGCACCGGCGGCGACTGGGTCGTCGGAATCGTGACGGGGAAGAGGCCGCCGAGCATGATCAGCGCGAAGAGCGCGGCAGCGACACCTCCGTGCAGTAGCGCACGGAAATGGAACGCACGGCCTGCGCTCGTCTGGCGGCGTGCCCGCGCCAGGGCCCGACTCCGACCCCGCTGGGGTGGCGGCGATACCGTCCCGGGAATACGCGTCTCCTCTTGGCGTGAACCCACGCCTACGTCAGGAAAATCGCCCGCATCGTAGCACGGGCTGATCTTCGCTTCAGGTACATCTTCGATAGATACGCACAGGTTGCCCACATAACGCTACGTCGCGGACGAACTCGATGAATGAGGGAAAACCCTCACGAAATCAGTAGATATCCCAACCTGCGAGCCGCCGTCGTATCGGGAGGCGTTGAATCTCCCCAGCTTCGTCAGAAACCTGAACAAGTAGTTAGATCGACTCGTCTTTCAGTCGATTCAGGAAGTCTTCGTTGCTCTCGGACTTGCCGACACGCTCAAGTACGCGCTCGGTAGCATCGCTGCCGCTCTCCTCGACCATCGAGGCCATGCGGCGCAGCAGCCAGATCTGGCGCAACTCTTCTTCGCTGAAGAGCAAGTCTTCGCGGCGCGTCGAGGACGCGAGCACATCGATCGCGGGATAGACACGCTTTTCAGCGAGTCGCCGCTGCAGTCGCAGCTCCATGTTCCCGGTGCCCTTGAACTCCTCGAAGATCACCTCGTCCAACCGTGAGCCGGTCTCAACGAGGCAGGTCGCGATGATCGTCAGCGAGCCGCCTTCCTCGGTGTTACGGGCAGCCCCGAAGAAGCGCTTCGACGGGTAGAGCGCGATCGGGTCCATGCCTCCGGAGAGCGTGCGACCACTTGTCGGCATCGCGAGGTTGTAGGCGCGCGCCAGTCGCGTCACCGAGTCCATGAGGATGACAACGTCTGTGCCGCCCTCGACCAGCCGCTTCGCGCGCTCCAGCGCCGCCTCAGCGACGCGGGTGTGGTCCTCGACCGGCTCGTCGAACGTCGACGCGACGACCTCGCCACGCACGGAACGCCGCATGTCGGTGACTTCCTCGGGGCGCTCACCGATCAGCAGCACCAGCAGATGAATGTCGGGGTTGTTCGCGGTAATGCCGTCGGCGATCGACTTCAGCAGCATCGTCTTGCCGGCCTTCGGCGGCGAGACGATCAGCGCACGCTGTCCGCGCCCGATCGGCGCGAAGAGGTCGACCATGCGCTGACTGAGTTCAGCGTGGTCGGTCTCCAGGTGGATCATCCGGTTCGGGAAGATCGGCGTCAGCGTGTCGAAGTCGACGCGACGCTTAGCCTCTTCCGGGTCCATGCCGTTGACCGCATCGACGCGCAGCAGGCCGTAGTACTTCTCTGAGTCCTTCGGCTGACGCACCTGGCCGGTCACGTAGTCGCCGCTGCGCAGGCCGAAACGCTTGATCTGGGTCTGCGAGACGTAGACATCGTTCGGGCCGGGAAGCAGACGCTCGCCGCGCAGGAAGCCGAAGCCGTCATCGACGACCGTCAGCACGCCACCGGAAAAGATGTTGCCGCGCTGTTCCGCCTGCGCCTGCAGGATGCGGAAGATCAGATCCTGGGTCGGCAGCGCCGCAGCGTTCTCGATCTCCTGGCCAACGCCAAACTCGATCAGCTCGTCTCGGGAGCGCTTCTCCAGCTCGGAGATGTTGAGCGGGGCCGGCTGCGAGCCATCGCCGTTTCGGGAGCGACCGTTGCGCCCACCGCGGCCGCGGCCACGGGGACGTTCCTCGGTCGCTTCGACTGTTTCGCTTGTCTCGTCAGCAGGCGCGTCATCGCGCTCGCGTGATGGGGTTCTCGCCATAAGATCAGCAACTCACAATTCGGCAGATCACCATTCGGCTGGGTGCCGTAGTTTCTGGTGGAAGGGGTGGCCAAGTTCCGCCGAGGAGAGCGGTGGAGTACTCCGGCTCGCGTCTAGTGTACCGAATCTGACACCGCCGCCACAACTGTAATTTCCTGATACCGCCACCCTTCAGACTGCCGTGTACTTCTCAGCATCAGCGAGGAAGCGCTCGATTCCGGCGTCCGTCAGTGGGTGTCGAGACATTTGCTCAAGCACCGCGAACGGGATCGTCGCAATGTGCGAACCTGAGAGCGCCGCGTCGGTGACGTGCCGCGTGTGGCGCAGGCTGGCAGCGAGGACCTGCGTCGGCAGGTGGAACGCCTCCAGAATCTGCACGGTCTCGCGCACGACCTCCATGCCATCCTGACCGCCGTCATCGAGCCGTCCGACGAACGGCGAGACGAAGGTCGCACCGGCGCGGGCCGCGAGCAGCGCCTGATTCGCCGAAAAGATCAGCGTGCAGTTGGTGCTGATGCCCTCCGCGGAGAGCCGGCTGATCGCCTGCAGCCCAGCCTCGGTCATCGCCACCTTCACGACCACGTTCTCGTGCCATGAGGCGATGCGGCGACCCTCCTCGACCAGTTCGTCGGCCGTCTGGGCGATGCCCTCGGCGGAGATCGGGCCATCGACGGCCTCGCAGATCTCCAGCACGCGGTCGCGATACTGCACGCCCTCCTTCGCCAGCAGCGAGGGGTTCGTCGTCACGCCCGCGATCACGCCCATCGCCGCGCCGCGGCGGATGTCATCGATGTTTGCCGTGTCCAGGAACAGTCTCATCTCAACCCTCCCTCAATCAGAACGGTTTGAATACGGGGAGCCACACCATCACTGGCACACTCAGCATGATCAGCGTGCCGAACACCAGCGGGACGTTGTCGGCCAGTGTGTCCTCCAACGCCTCAGTCATCTCGCCCTGCTTCTTCGCCTGCAATGCCAGTAGCCGCACCCGCCGCAGCCCAACGCCGAGCAGTGGCGTGAACACGAAGAGATCGATCGCGAAGACCGCCTCCAGCGCTACAAGCCATCCGGTGCCGACGACGTTCCAGTCGGACGCCGCCGCCCAGGCGAACCCCGTCGTTGCCGTCGCCAGCATCCCCGGGAGCAGCCATGCCGTCTCGTTGCGCGCGGCATCAGAGAGCAGCAGCGCCTTGCGGTCCAGCTCGTCGGTGAACCATGCCTTCCATGTCGGGACGATCGTGTTTCCGATGCCAGCCATCATCCAGAAGAGCGCCAAAATGTGCAGCGCACGCCAGATCACGCGCGCGACATCTCCATGCCGGCCTCATGCTCCGCTGACGGCCCTTCGGCTCGCGCAACCGCCGCACCAACGAAGTCGCGGAAAAGCGGCGACGGTCGGTTCGGGCGTGAGGTGAACTCCGGGTGGAACTGCGCCCCAACCATCCACGGGTGGTCGCTCAGTTCGACGATCTCCACCAGTTCACCGTCGAGCGTGCGACCGGCGACCACTAGGCCGTGTTCTTCCAGCGTCGGCAGTAGCTCGTTGTTCACTTCGTAGCGGTGGCGGTGGCGCTCGCGCACGACCTCGACATCGCCATACGCGGCAGCGGCCTTCGTACCCGGTACCAGCCGGCAGTCGTACCCGCCGAGGCGCATCGTGCCGCCCATGTCGGTCACCTTGCGCTGCTCGGAGAGCATCGAAATCACCGGGCAGGCGGTCTCGGGGTCGGCCTCAGTCGTATTCGCCTCGGCCAGGCCGGCGACGTTGCGGGCAAACTCGACGACGAGCATTTGCAGACCGAGGCAATCACCGAGGTACGGGATCTTGCTCTCGCGCGCGTAACGTACCGCTGCGATCTTGCCCTCCATGCCGCGATCGCCAAAGCCGGGGCAGAGCAGGATGCCCTCGACGTCGCCGATCACGTTGGCGGCGGTGTCGGCCTCCAGGTCTTCAGAGTGGATCCAACGGATATCAACGGCCACGCCGTGGTGCACCGCACCGTGGACGAGCGCTTCCTTGATCGAGAGGTACGCGTCGTGCAGTTCGACGTACTTGCCGACGACGGCGATCCGAATCTGCCGGGACGGCGCGCGCAGGCGATCGACGAAGTGTGTCCATTCCTCGAGCTCCGGCGGTGGGCTCTCCAGCCCGAGCTGGCGACCGACGATCGAGCTGATCTGGGCCTCTTCGAGGATCAGCGGCACTTCGTAAATCGAATCCTTCACCGTCTCCATCGGGATCACGGCATCGCGCTCCACGTTGCAGAAAAGCGAGATCTTCTCCAGCACCGGATCCGGCACCGGGAAGTCGGAACGAGCGACGATCACATCCGGCTGGATGCCAAAAGCCCGCAATTCGCGCACGGAGTGCTGCGTGGGCTTCGTCTTCAGTTCCTGGCTCGCGCCGAGGTAAGGAAGCAGCGTGACGTGAATCGACATCGTCTCGCTCGAATCAAGCTGGTGGCGCATCTGGCTGATCGCCTCGAGGAACGGCTGCCCCTCCATGTCGCCGACGGTACCGCCGACCTCGACGATTACGATTTCGGCGTCGAGCGCCTGCCCACCGACTTCCATCCGACGTCGAATCTCGCGCGTGACGTGCGGGATCGCCTGGATCGTGCCGCCGAGGAAGTCGCCCTTGCGCTCCTTGCGGATTACCTCCTCGTAGACCTGCCCCGACGACGTAGAGTTGGCCGCTGTGAAGTTCGCATCGAGGAACCGCTCGTAGTGACCGAGGTCGAGGTCCGTCTCAGCGCCGTCGTCGGTGACAAAGACCTCGCCGTGCTGATAGGGCGACATCGTGCCGGGGTCGACGTTGATGTAGGGATCGAGCTTGACGATGGAGACGGAGCGTCCCTGTGCCTTGAGGATGCGGCCGAGCGAGGCGCTCACGATCCCCTTTCCGACAGAGGAAACGACGCCACCGGTTACGAAGATGTACTTCGGCATTACGCCTCAAGTCCGGGGGAGAGACTGGGTTGAGGTCTGGTGTTGGGGGACACGGCCCATCTTCGATGCAGCCGTCTGACGTGTCAAACGAGAGAGGCAGCGGGGGCGACTCGGTCAGGATTCCGGCGCTGACAGCGCCTCAGCCGCCCACCATCTGCGTCACCAGTTCGATCGTGTCGCCATCGTGCAGCGGTGTCCCTTTCTGCGCCTGCGCGGAGTTCACCATCACGACGATCGCCTGCGCCTCAGCGCCGGAGAAGCCTTCGCGGCTGACGACGTCGCCGGCCACCATGCCGTCCTCGAACGACATCTCAAGCTTGAGCGAGTCGCTCTTCGAACGCTCCGCAAGGATGTCCTGCATGCGCACGCTCAATGACATCGCGACTCCTCTGACATGGTGACCGTTGACCCCCGGCAGCCCTATACGCCCAGCGAGTCCGCGACGTCGGCGAGGCCGAGCGACTCAAGCTTGGCGCGCGTCGGCTTGCCGGACGCCTCGTCCCAGCCCGCCTCCTCGTACCACTCGCGCTGCATCGTCGCGACATCGACGGTCACGCCCTCAAGCGGGCCCTCGGTCTGCGCCGGCTCGCCATTGATGCGACCGTTCACCTCGCGCGCGGCGGGGTTGTTGCCGTGCTTGAGCGCGAACCCAAGGCGCAGGTTCGCGACGCGCTCGCCGACCTCCTGCAGCTCAGCCTCGTCGGTTTCCCAGCCGGTGACGAGGTTGATCCACTCGGGGATACGATTCGTCGGCGACATCGTGTAGACGAAGTAGCACATGCCTGCGGAGTTCATGATGTGCGCGGACTCGTGCGCGTGCTTGAGCGGTCCCCCCATGCCCTCCGCCTGCCCCTTCACCTCGGGCATCGACGGCTTGCTGCCGAACTTCGATGACTTGCCGGGCGACCAGATGGTGTGACGCCCCGGCGTGGGGTCGAGCTTGTACGAGGCCCCGAACCCGATGTCGAGCTTCGGGTCGTGCATCGGCAGCTCCTCGCCGTCGATGTGGATCGCGTACTCGCTCGCGCCCTGGCTGATGCGCTCGGCGGCGACCTTCGTGCCATCGGCGAGCAGGTCGCCGATGCCGTCCTCGCGCCGCCCGATCTGGTGCAGCGTCTCAAGGATCGAAGAGGCGTTGCCCCACGTCAGCTCGATGCCGTCCGTGTCTTCCTTCGTCAGCAGGCCGCTCTCGAAGCACTCGATCGCGAACGAGATCGTGGCACCGGCGGAAATCGTGTCCAGCCCGTACTGGTTGCACCAGTGGTTAAGCGCGATCAGTGAGTCGACGTTGTTGTTGCCGCTCATCGTCCCGAAGGCGCCCATCGTCTCGTACTCCGGGCGGTGCGTTCGCTTCGGGAACGCGAACTCGCCGCGGTCGGAGCCATCGACGGACTCCGCGCCACAGGCCACCGGGCAGTGCCAGCAGGCGTACTTCTTCTCCATGCTCGCGTTCACGACCGGGCCGGTCGCGCCCGACATGTCGTACTGGCCGACGAGGTCGACGATGCCGACGCCGCCCCAGTTCTTCACCGGTGAGTCGCCGGAGACGGCGGAGTTCGACGTGATGCCCGTGGTACCGAAGCTGGTGAAGAAGCGCTTGGACGCCTCCGAGAACTCATCGAGCGATGCGCGCACCGTCTTCAGTACGTCCTTGTCCTGCGAGAGGATCTTGCGCGTCGGCTTGGCGACCACGGCCTTCAGCCGCTTGGAGCCCATCACCGCGCCGACGCCGGAGCGCGCGGCCAGCCGCCCGCGCTCATTCGCCACACCGGCCATGTACGAGAGGTTCTCGCCGGCCGGCCCGATCAGCGCCACGCTGATCTTCTTGCCGAGTTCCTCCTTGAAGCGGTCCTCGCAATCGATCGCGAGCATGCCCCAGTACGGCTCCGCGTCCCGCAGCTCGACCGTCTCTTCGTCGATGTAGAGGTAGACGGGCTTCTCCGACTCGCCGAAGAAGAGGATGCCGTCATAGCCGGTGAACTTCAGCATCGGACCGAAGTCACCGCCGCAGTTCGCGTCGCCCCAGCCGCCGGTCTTCGGCGACTTGCAGACGACCTGGAAGCGCTGGCCAAAGAGCGGCGTGCCGGTCAGCAGGCCGGGAAAGAAGCCGAGGATGTTGTCCGGCCCCATCGGGTCGGCGTCCGCAGGAATGCGGTCGAAGAGCAGGCGCGCGCCGAGCCCGTAGCCGCCGAGGTGCTGACGGTACATCTCCTCAGGCAACTCTTCGGCGTCGATCTCGCCGGTCGTGAGATTCACGCTGAGGATTCGTCCGTTGTAGGCGACTTCTTCGGGCATGGTCATGTCCTTCCAGCCGGTGCCGGCGTGTGGCCATCGGGAGGTTCACCCACAGCTTGCCGGTCTATCGTGAGCCACCTACGCTGAGGCGACCCTCACAGATTCGGGCTAGCGGCGGGATTTGCGATGTCAGACGATTCCAAAATTACCACATTGGACAACGGGTTGCGCGTCCTCACGGTCGCCTCTGAAACCTCGCAGGCCGCCAGCATCGCCTACTTCGTCGGCATCGGTTCGCGCGGTGAGCAGCCACACACCAACGGCCTCTCGCACTACATCGAGCACATGCTCTTCAAGGGCACCGAGCGCCGCCCCAGCGCCCCCGACATCTCCGAGGCGATCGAGGGCGCAGGCGGCCAGCTCAACGCCTACACGACCCGCGAGGTCACCTGCTACTGGAACAATCTCCCCTTCGAGGAGCTTGCGACCGGCATTGATGTCACCGCCGACATGATCCAGCACTCCGTGCTCGACCCCGAGGAGGTCGAACGCGAGCGCCCCGTCGTGCAGCAGGAACTGCGCCGCTCACACGACAACCCTGCCGCGTGGGTCGGCGAACTGCTCGGCAACGCCGTCTTCGGCGACCAGCCGGTCGGGTGGCCCGTCGGCGGCACGCTCGAACTCGTCGAGGGCATGCAGCGCGACGATTTCCTCTCGCACATGAAGACCTTCTACACGGCGGAGAACGCCGTACTTGCCGTCTCGGGCAACGTGGAACACGACCGCGTCGTCGAACTCGCAACTGAGCACTTCAGTGAGCTTCCGAGCGGCGCACCGCCGCAGATCGCGCCCGCATCGCCGGGCCTTCCTGAGGAGCGAGTGATCGTCGAAGAGCGCGACATCGAGCAGACGAACGTGGCGCTGGCGATGCAGGCGATCGGCCGACGCGATCCGGACCGCTACGCGCTGGACATCATGAACACGGTGCTCGGTCGCGGCATGTCGTCCCGCCTCTTCAAAGAGGTGCGCGAACGTCGTGGTCTCGCCTACTCCGTCTCCTCCGGCGCGTCGCGGCTGACCGACATCGGCACGCTGCAGGTGAGTGCCGGCGTGACGCGCGAGCACGAGGAGGAGGCACTCGAGGTGATCGTCGCGGAGCTGCGCCGCCTCGTCGACGAACCCGTCGAGGAAGGCGAACTGCGGCGGGCGATCGACTACGTCGCCGGCAGCCTGCGCCTCTCGCAGGAGACGGCGCGCGCTGGCGGCCAGCGCTATGGCAACCAGCTCCTGATGGACAGTGAACTTGAGACCGTCGACGAGACAATCGCGACGATCCGCTCGATCACGGCGGACGACGTGCAGCAGGTGGCGAAGCGCATCATCGGCCCCGGCGAATTCGCACTCGCGGTCGTCGGCCCGTCCGCCTCAGCCGACCGCCTCGACAGCATCCTCACCGCCTGAGGCGCATCGCGACCGATGGCATTGCCCACGCTCGCGCACCGCATCGATGGCCCCGCCGGCAGCACGGCTGCTCCGCTGTTGCTGCTGCACGACCTCGCGGGCGACCGCCGCCTCTGGCGACCATTGCGGCCGCTGCTCTCGCAACAGCGCCGCACCATCTCGGTCGACCTGCGCGGACACGGCGAGTCACCCGTTCCCCCGCTCGGCGATGGCTACGACGTGGCGACCCACGCCGCCGACCTGCTGCGGCTGCTCGATGCGCTCGACGTCGATCGCGCGGTGCTCGTCGGCAGCGACCTCGGCGGCGCGATCGCGCTTGAGATCGCCTGCAACGCTCCGGAGCGCGTCGAGGCGCTGGTCGTCTCCGACTGCACCCCGGCACCCGGCTGGCCCGCAGACGACCGCGGCGTACAGGGATTCGAACAGACGCTGACACGGCGGCTGGCTGCCGCCGAAGCCGGCGGCATGGAAGCCGTCGCGCGGTCAGTGCTGGAGCATGAGGCAGAGCCGCGCGTATCGCACGACCCCGGCCCGCGCGAGCGCGTGGTCAACCGATGGCGCATGGTCCACGCCGATGGCTACATCGGCAGTGCGCACGCACTGCTCGAACGGCCCGACCACACCGCTGACCTCGCGACGCTGCCAATGCCGCAGCTCTGGCTCGTCGGACAGCTCAGCGCGATGTCCGCGGCGATCAGCGGCGTGGCCGCGCTCGCACCGCAGGCACGCATCGAGCAGGTGAAGCTGGCCGGAGTCGGCTGCGCCTGGCAGCGCCGCGACCACTGGACGGACTACGTCAACGCGTTCCTCGCCGACGTCGACGCCGGGGTGGTGCTCGGCGGCAGGCAGCCAGCCTGATGGCGGGGCTCGACCAACTCCCGGACGCGACCGGCGTCGCGCGCATCGTGCGCGCAGCAACAGGTCGCGATGCGCGCGACATGCAGATCGTCGGCAAGGGCTGGACCCGCCTCTGCTGGCGCGTCGAGACGGACGAGGGGCCGCTCGCCGTGCTGATCGCGGTCCCCAAGCCGTCGGACGGCTCCGACTGGGACGAGGCGCGGATCGAGAGCGACTTCGCGGTCCTCAGCCGGCTCAGCCCGCTCGATGACCGCGTTCCCCGGCCCTTCGCGACCAACCGCAGCGACGAGGTGCAGGGGCTTGCCCCGACCGACGTCGCCTGGCTGGTCACGACCTACGCCCCCGGCACACTGCTCGCCAACGTTGATCCCGCCGCCGTCCCGACTCCCGAGGTGCTCGGCCACGAGATCGGCACGCTGCTCGCGAAGCTGCACGCATTCCCCGCCAGCGGCTTCGGCATGCTCGTGCAGCAGCCCGACGTGCTGCGCGAGACGTTGCAAGGCCGCACCGCCGACCGTCTCAGCGCATTGCTCGATCGCTGGCCGGATCTCTGGCCGTTCGACGGCAGCGCCCTGATCAGCCACCGCATCGCGCGCAACGCGCCGCAGTTCCTCGCCGCGCTCGGCACGCTGCGTGAACCGTTGCTGCGCTTCGCCGAGGTCGGCGAGAGTGTGGTGATCCACGATGACCTCAATGCCGCCAACCTCACGGTCCGAGACGGGCACCTCGTATCGGTGATCGACTTCGGCGATGCCTTCGTGGGGCCACCCGCGCTGGAATTCGCAACGCTGGCGGTTCGTCATGGCTGGACACTCGTCGGCGCCGCCATCGAAAGCTACGAGCGCAACACGATCCTGCGTGAGGTGCGCCTCGCCGAAGCGCACCAGCTCGCGGTCGTCGAAGTACTGGCGCGCATCGGCACCCACCCCGAAGAGCCACGAGAGCAGGAGTTGATTGCCTTCCTCGAGGAGACGCTGCCGCTCGCGCTGGCGCAGACCCGCGCCGTCTGACGCTCCTCGGGCCTGCGCCTGTCCGGCGGTGATACGATTCCGCCGATGCCCGACAGACCCGCCATCCCCGCACTCGCACTGCGCAGCTCGCTGCTGCTCGCCCCCGACAGCGACGTTGACCCGGCGACGTCAGCCGCGGACGCGATCGTCGTCGATCTCGCGGCCGAGAGCCGCGGTGCAGCCCGCGCAGCAGTCGATGCACGCATCGTCGCGATCGCACGCGCACGACGCAGCGCCCACGTGCGCGTCTCGCCCGCACGAGGCGGCGAATTGCTCGACGACCTCGCCGCCTCGATCAGCCGACGGCTGACTGCGGTCGTGCTCACCGGCGCAGAAATCGCGCAGGACGTGCGCGACGCCGACGTCGGCATCCGCCGCCACGAGATGCGGCTGCGCATCCGCGCCGGCACGGTGCGGCTGATCGCGGAGATCGACAGCGCCACCGGGCTGCTCGCGCTGCCCTCGATGCTGCGCGTCGTCGATCGCCACAGTGCCGTCGCGCTGAACGCCAGCGCGCTCGCGGTCGACATGGGTCTCGATAGCGTCACGGGGCCCGCGCTCGATCACGCGATATGGGACGTCGCGCTGGCCAGTCGCGACGCCGCGCTACCGTGGATCGTCACCGCGCCGACCGCATCAGCCGAGCAACGCGCACGGCTCGCAACCCGCGCTCGCCAGTTCGGCGCTTCAGGTGCGGGGATCGCCGCCGAGGCGGAGGCGCGAGGGATCAACGCCCTCTTCACGCCCGCGCCGGAAGCGATCGACGCCGCCCGAGCCACCGTCGACGGCCCAAACACCGACCGACACGAGTCGAAACGGGCGGCCAGCCTGCTCGCTCAGGTCGACGCGATCGAGCGTCGGGAACGCGCCCGCTAGCCTTCGCCCTCGCTCACCTGCAAGCGCGAGCGGCAATCGGACGCGACCGTACGCGGTGAAGCGCTATGATCTTCCGGGCCTCGGCGCAGTTGCCGGGCGGCAGGGAGGCGATTTTGCCCGCCACAGTGATCATCGGCGGCCAGTGGGGTGACGAAGGCAAGGGTCGCGTCGTCGACTTCCACGCGCGCACCTGCACGGTGATCGGCCGCTACTCCGCCGGCACCAATGCCGGACACACAATCATCAACGAGCTCGGCAAGTTCGCGCTGCACCTCGTCCCCGCCGGCATCTTCTATGGCGACAAGACCTGCGTGATCGGCAACGGCGTCGTGATCGACCCGAACGGCCTCTTCCAAGAGATCTCGATGCTCGAAGAGCATCAGGTCGATACATCGTGGCTCGTGATCAGCGACCGCGCGCACGTGATCATGCCGTGGCACCCACTGATCGACCGCCTCGACGAGGAGATGAAGGGCGAAGCCGCGATCGGAACGACCGGCACCGGCACCGGACCTGCCTTCCACGACAAGGGCGGGCGCATGGGCATCCGCACGATCGACCTGATCACACCCGAGATCTTCGAGCAGAAGCTGCGCACCATCCTCCCCTACAAGAACCGCGTGCTGACCCAGCTCTACGACGCCGACCCGCTCTCCCACGACGAGATCAAGGAACAGTACACCGAGTACGCAGACCGACTGCGTCCGTACATCACCGACACCGCGGCGCTGGTGCAGGACGCGCACGAGCGTGGTGAGAACATCCTGCTCGAAGGCGCGCAGGGCTCGCTGCTCGACCTCGATTTCGGCACGTACCCGTACGTCACCTCCTCGATCCCGGCCCCCGTCGCGTCCGGTGCTGGCACCGGCATCGGCCTCGGCCCGAGCGCGATCGAACGCGTGGTCGGCGTCTACAAGGCCTACCAGACGCGCGTCGGCAACGGCCCGATGCCGACCGAACTCTTCGACGAGACCGCAGAACGCCTACGCGACCCGGCGGCAGCTCAGGGGCAGGGCGAAGTCGGCACAACGACCGGCCGCGTTCGCCGCGTCGGCTGGTTCGACGGCGTGCTCGCGCGCTACACCTCGCGCGTCAACGGCGTCACCTCGGCGGCGCTGACGCGCCTCGATGTGCTCTCCCAGTTCGATGCGATCCAGGTCTGCACCGGCTACGAACTCAACGGTGAGCGCGTGGCGACGCTGCCCGCCGCGCTGCAGGACTCGGAGGCGGTGACGCCGGTCTACGAGGAGATGCCGGGCTGGAGGTCAGACGTCTCCGCGATCCGCAAGCTCGGCGACCTGCCAACGGAGGCGCGCCAGTACGTGCGACGCATTGAGCAGTTCCTCGGTGCCCCGATCGATATGATCTCGGTGGGGCCTGAGCGAAATCAGGTGATCGTGACCCGCGACATCTTCGGCAGCGCGCTCTAGCAGCGAGATCCGCCCCGGCAGAGAGCGAGCGACTGATGGACACAATCGTACTGATCCTCCACGGCCTCGCCGCTGCCGTGCTCGTCGGCGGCATGGTGCTGATGTTCTTCGCCGTCACCCCCGCCACGTGGATCATGGAAGACGAGGCACTGCGCAGGATCATCACCCGCGTTGTCGCCCGCCGCTTCGCGGTGCTGTCCATGATTTCGCTCGGGGTGCTGCTCGTAACCGGGCTCCTGCAGTTCGCGAGCGATGGCATCCTGCCGCCCCACGTGCGCGACAACATGATGTCGTACCGCTTCGGGCTCGTTTTCACCGCGAAGATGATCACGACCATCGTGCTCGTCGTCATGATCGTCGGACACGGCATGTGGCTCGCACCTCGCATCGCACGCGCCACCGAGACGGTGATCGAGTCGCCCGGCGATGAAGACGCCCGCATCGCGCTTGAGAACATCCGACGCCAGTCGTTCGCCTTCTCCTTCGTGATGCTGCTCGCCGCCGCCGCCGTCTTTGCGATGGGCGTAACCCTCGGCAGCCACGAATACGCCCACGTCCTCAACTGATCCGCCGGCGCACCCATCCGATGACGACGCCACCTCAACCTCTGCAGGCGCTCTCCCCGGAGACAACCCTCCCGGCGACCCTGCCCGACCTGCTGCAGCCGGGACTCGACCTCGTCTTCGTCGGCATCAACCCCGGCGAGCAGTCCGCGCGCGCTGGTCACTACTACGACCACCGCGGCAACGTCTTCTGGCGCTCGATCTCCGGCTCCGGCCTGGCCGGCCGCGAACTCGGCCCCGCCGACGACCACCTGCTCCCGGACGAGTGCGCGATCGGCTTCACCGACGTCGTTAAGCGGGTCGTCACCGACAGCACAGCGGTCACCAGCGACGAGCTGAGGGCCGCAGCACCCACCTTCCTCGAACGTATCGCCGCCGCCGATCCGCGGGTTGTCTGCTTCACGAGCACTCGCGCCTTCGAGTCGCTCTTCCCCGGCGTGCGCAGGGCGGAGCACTGGGGCCGCCAGCCGGTCACGATCGCGGACGCCGAGGTCTGGGTGATGCCATCGACGTCGGGGCGCGCCGCAAAGTGGCACGACCGTGGGCGTGCGGTCCTCGCTGAGCTGTCCGCGCACCTCGGACGAACCGCATGAGCGCCGAACAGCGCGACCCGGAGGAGCAGGTCTACCGCCCGGACGATGACTGCCCGCTCTTCAGCGAGCGGCTCGCTGACCACATCGTCGCCGTCACGCGCGGCGAGATCCCGAACCGCGGTCGTTTCTGCGGCAACTGCTACACGCCGATGGCGACCGAGACCGCGCGCTGTCCGCATTGCGAAACGTCAACGGCAGATCTCTCCACCGTCGACCAGGTGCCTGAAGAGGTGATCACGATGCTCCGCATCGTGCGCGGCACCGAACGACGCTGGGTCAACGGCTTCGCCTACGTCGGCGTGCTGATCGCGGTCCTCGGCGGACTCGCCTTCGTGCTCGGCATCAGCTACCTGCGGGAACGTCTGATCGCCGCCACGATCGTCTACTTCATCATCCTGCTCGTCGGCAGCCGTGCCCTCGCCGGCATCCTCGGCGGGTACTACGGCGATCACATCGGCTACAACCGCGCGCGCGCGACGTTGCTCGATGACTGGGCGCAGTGGATCGAGCAGCGATAGTACCGGCGAGTCGCCGCGATCAGGGTGCCACACCGCAAAGCGCACCCAATGCGACGCTTCCGAACAGATTCCGTCGGAATGTCAGGCTTGCGTAAGCCTTCCCAGCCTCCCGACACCCATACTCCACGCTCTCCCTCGCATTCCGACTTGGCGTCGCCGGAGGTGCCGCATCTCACTGCTCTACGCGACATTGGTTGACCCGGAGCTCGCGCAGGTGCTCGGAAGCCTCCAGACCGGCATCCTCGTGCGCGACGCGGACGGTCGCTTCGTGCTCGTCAACGAGGCACTGAGCAAGTTGCTGGGGCACAGCCAGGAAGAGCTGCTCGGAAAGTCCGACATCACCGAGTTCATCCATCCGGAAGAACGTTCCGCAGCGAAAGAGCGTTTGCAGGGACTGGCGATCGGGGTGATCCCGGCTGATAGCGACGTCACCCGGCGGCTACAGCGGCCGGACGGCTCCACGATCCACGCACTGATCTCGCGCCAGCCTCTGACCCTCGCTGACGGCTCATCGGGCGTGCTCGTGGAGTTTCGCAACGTCACCAGCGAGGTCAACGCCACCACGGCGCTGCGCGAGAGCGACGACCGCTACCGCATGGCATTCGAGACCGCCCATGATGGCATCCTCGTCTCGACCCCCGACCGCGTGATCGTCGACTGCAACATCGCGCTCTGCCGCATGCTGGGCTACGAGACCGGTGAGCTGGTCGGCAAGACGATCCCGCATGTCGTGCATCCGGCAGACGTCGCGTGGCTGCAGGAACAACGTACCCGGCGCCTCGCCGGCGAGTCCGTGCCCGCTGTCTACGTCGTCCGGCTCGTGCGAAAGAATGGGGAGACCGTAACGGTCGAGGCTTCTTCCTCGATCCGGGGTTCGCTGCACGAAGCCCCGGTGAGCATGACCACGTACCGCGACGTGACGGCGCGGATCGCGGCAGAGCGGGAGCTGCAAGACAGCGAAGAGCGTTTCCGCAGAATCTTCGAAGACTCGCTGACCCCGATGGCGCTCATTCTGGACGCCGATCGAGAGCACGTACTGCGGAACGACGCGTACGCGAAGATGCTCGGATACTCGCTCGAAGAATTCTCTGCCCTCCCCCACAACGCATTTGTGAGGGCAGAGGACGTGGCGATCGGTTCCGCGCTGATCCAGCGCCTGATCGACGGCGGCGAGCGCGATTCGGAGCCGGCCGCGCGACGCCAGATCCACAAGGACGGGCATCTGGTCGATGTCCTCGTCCAGGCATCACCACACGTGATCGACGGCGAGCAACTAGGGGTGCTTCTCTCGCTCCGCGACGTAACGATCGAACGCAGGGCGCAGACTGCCCTGCGGGAGAACGAGGAGCGATTCCGCGCCGTCTTCGAAGATTCACTCACCCCCATGATGCTGGTGACAGCCGAATCCCGAGAGGTGCTCCGCAATCAGGCCTACGCGAGCATGCTCGGCTACTCGATCGAGGAACTGGCGGAGCTACCGCGCGAGGCGATCCTTCCGCTCGACGACGACGAAGACTCAACACGACGCATGCAACACCTGTTCGATGGTGGAGACCCCGCGCCGGATCCCTACTCGCGGAACTACGTCCACCGTGACGGACGCACGCTCAACGTCGTGATTCAATCCTCCCCGATCGATATCGGCGGGAAGCGTTTTGGCGTACTGATCACCATCCGCGACGTCACCGTTGAACTGACTGCCATGACGGATCTCCGGGAGAGCGAGGAACAGTTCCGTGCCGTCTTCGAAGACTCCCTCACGCCCCTCGTGCTCGTGGACTCGCGGACAAACGAGTTGCGACGCAATCGAGCGTTTGGCGACATGCTCGGATACTCCGCCGAGGAGATTAGAGATCTCCCACGCACCGCATTCATGTTGCCCGCCGATCTGCGGGGCGGGCCCCGGCGCATCCAGAAGATGATGGACGGCATGAGCGCTGACACGGCACCGATCGCTCGGCAGTACGTTCACCGGGACGGGCACCTGGTCAACGTGATCCTCCAGGAGTCGCCGCTGGAACTCGCCGGGGAGCGCGTTGGGCTGCTGCTCTCCGCCCGCGACGTGACCGCGGAACTGACCGCCGAACGTTCTCTGCGGGACAGCGAAGAGCACTATCGCAGTCTGTTCGAGACCGCGCAGAACGGGAGCGTCGTCGTCGGCCGCGATCAACGCATCCGCTTCGCGAACGCGGCGGCGGCCGAGCTGCTGAGACAGCCAGCGAACGAGCTGATCGGCAAGAGCTACAGCGAAATCGTGGACGTGGACGAGCGCGAGATCGTGGAAGTCTCGATGGAGTCAGTCTTCGCCGATGCCGCAGAGCGAGACCCGACGGGGCGCGGACGCCCGCGCCGCCTCCTACGCGCTGATGGCACGATCGTGACCGTTCACGCGTCGGCCGCGCTCTACCGCGAGAGCGGCGAAGTGACCGGGATACGGCTGGAATGGACCGACCTGTCCGAGACGCTGCGGTTGCGAGACGAGTTGCTCCAGGCTCAGAAGCTGGAGTCCGTCGGAACGCTCGTCGCTGGCGTCGCCCACGACTTCAACAATCTCCTCGCCGCGATCGGCGGCAGCATCGAGATGGCGGAGACGACTGGCCCGCAGGAGCTCTGGCTCGGCCGAGCCAAGGAATCCACCGCGCGCGCATCCGACCTGGTCGCGCAACTACTTGCCTTCTCACGCCGCAGCGACGGTGTCAGGAGCCTCGTCGATGTCGCCGCACTGACGCGCGAGACGGCGAGCCTGCTGGCGCAGACGATCGATCAACGCATCGACGTTCGCACCGAGATCGAGGAGTCCATCCCAGACGCCTGGGCCGTCCCCGGCGAGATCCACCAGGTGCTGATGAACCTGCTGGTCAACGCCCGTGACGCCGTGCTGGCGCGGCTCTCCGAACGCTCCGACAGCAACTCGTACCAGCCTCGGATTAGCGTCGCGGTGGAGCAGCACGTCGACCAGATCGACGATCTGGACAGCCCGCAATCGCCGACGATCCAGATCAGCATCCGCGATAACGGCACCGGAATCTCCGTCGAGGCGGCTGAGCGTATCTTCGACCCCTTCTTCACGACGAAGGACGTCGGCGAGGGCACCGGTCTCGGTCTCTCGATCGCCTATCGCATCATCACGGACCACGGCGGCTCGATCGCCGCCGAAGCAGGGCCGGACGGAGGATCGACGTTCGTGATCGTACTTCCGACGGCGCCGGCCGCCAGCAATGACTCCACGCCGGGCAACGACGCCGATGCCGCTCGCCCGCCCGACGGGCGCGTCCTCGTCGTCGACGACGAGGCGATCGTGCGCGAGGTGATCTCGAAGTTGCTGACTGATGCTGGCTACGACGCGGTGCGTGCGGCCAGCAGTACCGAAGCCCTCGAGATCGCCACACGTGAATCGCTCGACCTCGTGCTGCTCGACGTGCGAATGCCGGCCCCGGACGGCTGGGAGGTGCTGCGCACGCTGCGCACGAATAACCCCGATCTCCCCGTCGTCATGGTCAGCGGCCATGCGCTTGGGGCAGAGGCGCTCGAACGAGGCGCACACGCGCTCGTCCAAAAGCCGTTCGATTCCCAGACGCTACTGGCGGCGGTGCAGAGCCACATCCGCACGGCCAGCGAGGACCGCTAGCGAACGGGTACCGGCAGGTCGATCTGGTGCTTCGCCAGTTCGGCGCGAATCACCTCGGCGGCGGCATCAGAGGGCGGCACCATCGGCAGTCGCGGCTCACCGACAGCGAACCCGATCTCGTTCAGCGCGAACTTCACGGGGCTCGGGTTGCTCTCGACGAAGAGCGAATCGACGAGCGGCATCAGCCGCCGGTGGAAGTCGAGCGCTCGCTGATTTGAACCGGCGATGCTGGCGGAGATCATCTCGCGGATCTGCCGTCCGACGAGATGCGAGGCGACGGAGACGACGCCGTAGCCTCCGACGTTGAGCGTGAACACCGTGTCGCTGTCGTTGCCCGACCAGACGCGGAACTCGGGCGCGGCGTCCGCCACGATCTCGCAGATCTGCTGCAGGTCGCCGCTCGCCTCCTTGATCCCGGCGATGCCGGGCACCGCTGAGAGGCGGACCGTTGTCTCTGCGGTCATGTTCAACGAGGTGCGCCCCGGCACGTTGTAGAGCAGCCCCGGTAGCGTGGTCGCTTCCGCGATCGCGGTGAAGTGCCGGTAGAGGCCCTCCTGCGTCGGCTTGTTGTACGCGGGCACCGTCAGCAGTACTCCGTCGCAGCCGACGCGCTCCGCCTCCTGCGCCATCGCGATCGAGTGCGACGTGCTGTTGTCCGTCGCTCCCGCGATCACGGCGACGTCCGCATCGACGGCGGCCCGCACGGTCGCCCACGCGCCCACCGTCTCCTCGTCGGAGAGGGTCGGCCCCTCGCCGGTCGTCCCGGTGACGACGAGCCCCTCGGTGCCGGACGCGACGAGTGCCTGCGCCAGCTCGGCGAGCGCGGCGTCGTTCACCGCGCCGGATTCAGTCATCGGCGTGATCATTGCCGTCAGCAGGCGGCCCCACTCAGCAGCCATCGTGACCCCTCCGCCGCGACCCGGTTCCGGCGTCTCCCGCCGCATCCCGGGTCAGCAGACTCTTACAGTTTGCCCCGGCGGATCAACTCTTCGCCGATCTGAATCGCGTTCGTCGCCGCGCCCTTGCGCAGATTGTCCGCGACACACCACATCACGAGGCCATGTTCCACCGTCGGATCGACGCGCAGCCGGCCGACGAATGCCCCGTCGTCGCCCTCGGTGTTCAGCGGCGTCGGGTAGCCGTGGTTCGCCGGGTCATCGAGTAGCGTCAGTCCGTCCTGGGCGATCAGCGCCTCCCGCGCGGCAGCGAGGTCGATCGCACTCTCAAACTCGACGTGCAGCGAGATGCCGTGCCCGATCATCGTCGGCACACGCACGCAAGTCGCGGCGAACGGCAGATCCTCGTCGTGCAGGATCTTGCGCGTCTCGTTGCGCATCTTGTTCTCCTCGGCAGTGAAGCCATCCTCGCCAAAGGTGTCGACCTGCGGGATCACGTTGAGCGCGATCTGGTGGGGGTAGACAGCGGGGGCGGGAATCTGCTCATCGCGGCCGAAGGCCTGCATCTGCAGCTTCAGTTCGTCGGCTGCCGCCGCGCCGGTGCCGGTCACGGCCTGGTACGTCGATGCGGTGACGCGCTTCAGCGGGGCGAGCGCGCGCAGCGGATGCAGCACCATCACCAGCGGCGTCGTCGTGCAGTTCGGGATCGAGATGATGCCCTCGTGCCAGTCGAGGTCGTCGCCGTTCACTTCCGGCACGACCACCGGCACGTTCGGCGCCATGCGGTAGGCGGAGCCGTCATCAATCATCACGCCGCCCGCCTCGATCACCTGCGGGCCCCAGTGCAGCGATGCCTCCGACGTGGCCGAGCAGAAGACGAGGTCAGCGCCCTGCAGCGTCTCGGTGGACGTCTCAAGCACGGTGATCTCGGTGCCGGCGTACTTCAGCTTGCGACCGGCAGAGCGCGACGTGGCAAGCAGTCGCAGCTCATCGACGGGGAACTTCCGCTCCTCCGCCACCCGCAGGAATACATCGCCAACGGCGCCGGTCGCGCCAATCACCGCCACGGTTAGTGACATCGTCTCGCCTCGCTAGAAATAGGACACCATCCAGTGCAGACGGCCGTCATGCGATCATAGAAGCGCGCGAGGCAGGGTGCGAGTTAACGCAGACTGCTATTTGAGTCCGATCAACGCGTCTAACCCCACAACCAGTTCCTCGCGCCGCATCACCTCGCGGATCGCCAGCAGCACGCCGGGCATGAACGAATCGCGACCCGTGGAATCGTGCCGCAGCGAGAGTGTCTGTCCGACGCCGCCGAAGATGACTTCCTGGTGCGCCACGAATCCCGGCAACCGCACCGAATGGATGCCCACGCCACCTTCCGCGCCGCCGCGCGTGCCATCGATGTGCGTCAACTCCGGCTCCGGATGCTCGAAGTCGCGGCCGCGCGCCTCGCGCATCAGCCGCGCCGTCTCCAGCGCCGTGCCGGACGGGGCGTCGACCTTGCCGTCGTGGTGCAGCTCGATGATCTCCGCCGCGTCGAAGTAGGGCGACGCGACCTCAGCGAGATGCATCAGCATCACCGCACCGAGGGCGAAGTTCGCCGCAACGACCGCGCCCCGCTGCTCCGACGCACAGCGCGCGCGCAGCGCGTCGATCGTCTCGCCCGTGACGCCGGAAGTGCCGACGACCGGGCGCACGCCGGCATCGAGCGCCGCATCGATCAGGCGGGGAGTGAACTGCGCGTTCGTGAAGTCGACGACGACGTCGGGGCTTGCCGCAGCAAAGAGCGCCGCGGGGTCGGCGTGCAGCGGGTAGTTCTCGCCGCTCGCAGAGACCCACACCGCCGAAGTGCCCGAGGGTTCTTCGACGAGCGGCTCGACGAGGCCGACGACCTGCATCTCGCCGCCAGCCTCAACGGCCGCGACGACCGTCGTTCCCATCGTCCCTGAGCCGCTGACTGCTACACGGATCATCTCAGGCCCCCGTCACTGGCTCATCACGATCGCTGGTCGACCCGGCTCACGTGAGACAAAACTACGCCCCGGTCTCCCGGGGCGCAGTGTATTCGCAAATTCGCTTCGCGGTTACCAGCGACGTCCGCCGCCACCGCCACCACGAGCGGGCTTCGAGCCGCCATCGCCGCCGCCACGGTTACCACCGTCGTCGCCACCACGGTTGCCACCGTAGCCGCCACCGCTGCTGAGGCCGCCATCGCGACCGCCACGGTTGCCACCGTCGCCACCACGGTTGCCGCCTTCGCTGCCGCCTCGGTTGCCGCCGTCGCCGCCGCGACCGCCGCGACCGCCGCCGCCTCGGTTGCCGCCGCCGCCGCCGCCGCCACGGCTACCGCCGCCGCCTCGGTTGCCGCCGCCACCGCGACCGCCACGGCTACCGCCGCCGCCGCCGCCTCGGTTGCCACCGCCACCGCGACCGCCACGACCACCGCCGCCGCCTCGGTTGCCGCCGCCGCCACTGCCACCGCGGCTACCGCCACGGTTGCCGCCACGGCTGGCACCATCGCGGTTGCCACCGCGACCGGCACCGGAACGCTCTTCCGGAACGGTCCCACGACGCGGAATGTTGTCCTCGTCGAAGTCCTCGCCGTCGCCGTCATCGTCATCGTCATCGAAGTCGTCAACGATATCCTCGTCATCGTCATCGACGAGGTCATCTTCTTCATCGTCGTCGAAGCGATCCGCCGCCGGGGCGGGGGCGTCATCGAGCAACGCGGCGCGGGAGAGGTTGATGCGACCGAGGTTATCGATCTCAATCACCTTCACCTTGACCATGTCGCCGACCTCAAGCACATCCTCGACGCGCTCCACGCGACCGTGCTCCAGCTCAGAGATGTGGCAGAGCCCATCCTTACCGGGCAGCAGTTCGATGAATGCGCCGAAGTTGAGGATGCGCGTCACCGGCCCCTCGTACTCCTCGCCGACCTTCACTTCCTTGGTCAGGCCCTCGATCCAGTCGACGGCCGCGTCAACGCTCTCGGATTCAGCACCACCGACGAACACCGAACCATCGTCCTCGATGTCGATGCTCGCGCCAGTCTCCTGCGAGATGCGGTTGATCATCTTGCCGCCGGGCCCAATCACCAGGCCGATCTTCTCCGGGTCGATCTTGATCGTCACGATCTTGGGTGCGAACTCACCAACGCTTTCGCGCGGCTCCGGGAGCGCCTCCGCCATCACGTCGAGCATCGTCATGCGCGCGGTGCGCGCGTCCGCGAAGACCGCTTCCAGCATGTCCGCCGGGAGCGCCTTCAGCTTCGTGTCGAGCTGAATCGCCGTGACACCGGTTGCGGTGCCCGCGACCTTGAAGTCCATGTCACCAAAGGCATCTTCGATGCCCGCGATGTCGGTCAGCACCTTGTACTCGTCGCTGTCCGGGTCCGTGATCAGGCCCATCGCCGCGCCGGCCACCGGTGCCGAGATCGGCACGCCCGCGTCCATCAGCGAGAGCGTCGAGCCACAGACGGAGGCCATCGAAGTCGAACCGTTCGACATCAGCGCGTCTGAGACGACCCGCATCGTGTACGGGAAATCCTCGAACGCCGGCAGCACCGGCATCAGCGCGCGCTCGGCGAGCAGTCCGTGGCCAATCTCCCGACGGCCGGGGCCGCGCATGAAGCGAGCCTCACCCACCGAGTACGGCGGGAAGTTGTAGTGGTGCATGTACGGCTTGAACTCGACCGGGTGGATGTTGTCCAGCCGCTGGCGGTCGCGCAACGGGCCGAGCGTCGCAACGCTCAACACCTGCGTGCCGCCGCGCTGGAAGAGCCCTGAGCCGTGCCCGCGCGGGATCAGTCCCACGGTGGCGCTCAACTCGCGGATCTGGTCGTGCGACCGGTCGTCGACACGCTTGTCCTCGCTCAGCACGCGTGCACGCACGTACGCCTTGATCGGGTCCTCAATCACACGGCGCACCGTGCGGTAGTCGACGTCGTCGTCGCCGATTTCAGCAACGACCCAGCGCGCGAGCGCGTCGACGCCACGGAACCCCTCGTCCTTCACGGCGTCGAGCATGCGCTCGCCTTCACCGTCGAGGACGCCATTGATCTTGCCCAGCAGCTCGTCGTCCGAAGCCGGCGGGTCGAAGTCCATCTTGTCGACCGCGAGCGCGGCGAAGACTTCCTGCTGCAGTTCGTTCAGCGTCGCGATCACCTCGCGCGCGTAGTCGATCGCCTCGATCACCTCGGCCTCTGGCACCTCATTGGCACCGGCCTCAATCATCACGACCGAGTCCTCGGTCCCGGCGACCACGAGGTCGAGGTCAGCCTCTTCCAGCTCCTCGTATGTCGGGAATGCCTTGAGCTGACCGTCGATGCGCCCGATGCGGACGGACGAAACGGGCGCCTGGAACGGGATGTGTGACATCCCGAGCACCAGCGACGCGCCGGTCGTGCCGAAGACATCGGCGGGGACGTTGCGGTCGGAGGAGAGCAGCGTCAGTACAACCTGCACCTCGCGCCGGAAGCCCTTCGGGAAGAGCGGCCGGATCGGCCGGTCGGTCATGCGCGCTGCCAGCGTCGCGTAGTCGCCGGGGCGACCCTCGCGGCGGAAGAACGAGCCGGGGATCTTCCCGATCGCGTACATCCGCTCTTCGACGTCGATGGTGAGCGGGAAGAAGTCGATCCCCTCGCGCGCCTCGCCGTCGCAGACCGTCACCAGCACCAGCGTGTCGCCGTAGCTAATGGTGCAGGACGCGGCTGCGTTCTGCGCCAGGACACCGGTGCCGATCTCGAAGGTCGTGCCCTCGATCTCACGGCTGAATGTTTGTGTGCTTGTCTTGCTTTCAATCTCTGTCGTCAAATTCGTATACCTCTTCGCGATTCGCCTTGTTGCGAGTCGTCTGCACTATGCGAATCCGCGCCAACTGTGGCGTGGCCTTCGCTCCTGGTTGATGTGATTTCTCGTGCCTCGCGAGCCTGTCCGCTCGCTCGATGGCAACGTGATTCTCTAATCCGTGATCCCTCGAACAGGGGTCCTGTCTCTGCCTTGCTTTCCGCCCCTGCGATACGCGGAGCACACCCGGCGGCGCATTCCTTGCGCGGCCCTCTGACTAGTCTGGATCGACCCCTACCGGGTCAAACATCCGATCGACTAGCGGCGCAGCCCCAGCCGCTCAATCACGCTGTTGTAGCGGCCTACGTCGTTCTTGCTCAGATAGCGGAGTTGCCGCCTGCGCTGCCCAACGAGCTTGAGCAGTCCACGGCGGGTATGAAAGTCGTGCTTGTGTTCGCGCAGATGATCCGTCAGCCGAAGGATGCGGTCGGTCAGCAGTGCGATCTGCACTTCCGACGATCCGGTGTCGCCCTCGTGGCGAGCGTAATCGGTGATGATCTGTTGCTTGTTCTCGTCTGTCGGCACGTTGCTCACAAACTCGGGCGACCCATGTCGACCCTGCACTTCACTATCGAACGGTCAGCCTTTGATGGCCGGTACCCGCTTGCGCCCCCGATAAACCTTGCGTGTCGGGCGCCCTTGTGCTCCTTGCCGCACTCAGCGGCAACAGCTGTGGGTACGCAAGTAACGCTAGCACAGCGATCCGAGGAACGCGAGTCCCCTCACCACCCGTGCACAATCGACGCCGCCGCGATCATCGCCTCAGCCGTCGGGCGCGACGCGCTCGGCCTCGGGCGCACCGTCGGCGAGGCGCTCCAGCGTCGCGATCAGCGAACGCACCCCGGGGTAGCCGTGGCGCTGCAGCAGGAGCCCCACCGCCAGCGCGGCAGCGCAGACGACGAGGCCCGCGACGCCGTCGAGGATGAAGTGGTTCGCCGTGCCCACGACCGCGACCGACTGTGCGATGAAGATCGCGACCATCGCGCTGCGCGGCCCCCAGTGCGGCGTCGCCTGGAAGACGGCCACGACCAGCAGCATCGCCCAGCCGACGTGAAGCGAGGGCACCGCCGCAAACGGATTGACGAACGGCCGCATCGACTGCGCCTGGTAGGAGAGGTTCGAGAACTGCTCAACGGTGTCGACGAACCCCCACTCCGTGAGGTAACGCGGTGGCGCGACGGGGAAGGTCCAGTAGAAGACGAGCGCGAACGCGCCCGAGATCAGGATCGAGTCGCGCAAGAGCGTGTAGCAGTTGCGACGACGCCAGAACAGCAGCAGCCCGACACCGACGACGAGTGGGAAGTCGAGCCAGAAGTAGACGAAGTTGAGGAAGCGCATCACGACGCGGTGGTCAACCACCCAGGCATTGAACTGGGGTTCGATCCAGATCCCCATCGCCTCCTGCAGATCGATGATGCTGCGCGCATGGCTGAAGGCGTCCGCCTCGCGGTCGATCACGGCGCCGCGCACGAGGAAGTAGGCGAGGAACCCGACGGCGACGAGCGCGATCTCGATCAGGTCCCACCACGCCAGCCCCGTGCGCTGCGGGTGGGTCACGTTCAAGAGATATCGGAGCAGCAATTTCGTCACAGCAATGGGCAAATTGTACCCACGGAGGCAGCCTAGCCGCGTCACCGGGCAGGGCATGACCCGCCGCGCGCCTTGCTGCGGGGCGGGTCGCGTCGCTATTCTCCCGGCGCCCTCTGATCGTAGCGGCACCGAAGCGAATGGAGCCCCCTCGTGGAAATTCAGGTCACCACCGGCAGCATCACCGAACAATCGACCGACACCTACGTCGTCACCTTCGAGGAACGCGGCAGCATCGGCGGCGAGCTCGCAGCCGTCGACGGCGCTCTGAGCGGCGCAATCACCCGCCTCCACCGCGACGAGATACTTGTCGGTAAGAACGGCGAGGTCCACGCGCTCGGCCGCAGCGGCCGCGCGCGCGCCAGTCGCACCGTGATCGCGGGCATCGGTCGCGGTCCGCAACTGACGCTCGACCGCCTGCGCAACAACATCGGGACGCTCGCCCGCCGGCTGCGCGACATGAACGCTGGCAAGGTCCTGATCTCCACCGAGGGCCTGACCAACCGGCTCCCCGCGGAGGACGTCGGTCGCACGATCGCGGAGGGGCTGGTGCTCGGGCTCTACCGCTTCGACAAGCACCACACGAAGGCCGCCGACCGCCCCTCCGGCTCCGTGGAGTCGGTCACCCTCGTTGAGCCGCGCACGCGACGCGCTGCGCAGGTGCGTCGGGGCGTTGCCACCGGCACGATCCTCGGCGAGGCAGGGAACCTCGCACGTGACCTCGAGAACGAGCCGGCCAACATGATGACGCCCTCGCACATGGCCGAATGCGCCGCGGCGGTGGCGGAGGCGAACGGGCTGGAGTGCACGATCATCGAGCGGGCCGAGGCGGAGCGCCTCGGCATGGGCTCCTACCTCTCCGTCTCCAACGGCTCGGTGCAGCCGCCGAAGTTCATCGTGCTGCGCTACAACGGCGGCGGCCGTGGCCGCCCGATCGCCCTCATCGGCAAGGGCATCACGTTCGACAGCGGCGGCATCTCGATCAAGCCCGCCGCCGGCATGGAGGACATGAAGGCCGACATGAGTGGCGCGGCCTGCGTGATCGCCGCCATCGGCGCGATCGCCCAGCTCAAGCCACGCGTCAACGTGATCGCGGTCGCCCCCTGCACCGAGAACCTGCCCAGCGGCTCAGCGACGAAGCCTGGCGACGTCGTCTACGCGATGGACGGGCAGTCGATCGAGGTGATCAACACCGACGCAGAGGGCCGCCTCGTGCTCGCCGACGCCATCGCCTACGCACGCACGCAGAACGCGAGCGCGATGATCGACATCGCGACACTCACCGGCGCGATGAGCATTGCCCTCGGCAACGTCAGGTCCGGCGTCTTCGCCACCGATGAGCGCCTCTGGGCCGACATTCAGCGCGCAGCCGATGCCTCGGGCGAGAAGGTCTGGCGGATGCCGCTCGACGACGAGTACGAGCGCCAGATCAAGTCCACGGTGGCCGACATGAAGAACACGGGAGGCCGCCCCGCGGGATCGATCACCGCAGCGAAGCTGCTGCAGCACTTCGCCGGTGACACGCCGTGGGCACACATGGATATCGCCGGCATGATGGGCGTGGGCAGTGACCGCGGCTTGCTGGTGAAGGGCATGTCCGGGATCCCGGTGCGCACGCTGGTGCACTGGGCCGTCAACAAGGGTCGCTAAAGAGCGCTACGAGAGGCCCTCGGGCCCGCCTAATCGTCGCGGTCGCGGCGCTCGATCATCAGCGCCACAACGCGGTCGAGCACGCGCACGGCCACGTCGTACTTCGACATTAGCGGCAGCTCATCGACGCCGCCGGCGACATCGAGGATCGTCACGCGATTCGTGTCGGTGCCGAAGCCTGCGTCGGTGGCGGTCACGTCGTTGGCGACGATCAGTTGCGCGCCCTTGCGCTCGAGCTTGCCGATTGCGTTCTCGACCATGTTCTCGGTCTCGGCGGCGAACGCGACCTTCACGAAGTCGCCCTGCACTGATGCGATCACGTCCGGGTTCTCGACGAGGTCGACGCTGATCTCGTCCGCCCCGGCGCGCTTCATCTTCTGCTCGACCGCCTCCGAGGGGCGGTAGTCGGCGACGGCTGCTGCCATCACCAGCGCGTTCGTGTTCGCGCACTCCGTCTCAACAGCCGCCTGCATCTCCAGCGCGCTGTTGACGTGGATCACGCGCATCGCGTGCGGGTCCGGCAGCGCAGCCGACGTGATCAGTGCCACGTCCGCGCCGCGATCGCGAGCGGCCTCCGCCAGCGCGTAGCCCATCTTTCCGCTGGAGTGGTTGCCGACGAAGCGCACGGGGTCGATCGCCTCACGCGTCCCCCCGGCGCTGATCACGATGCGCGCCGACGCCATGTCGCCGCGCGTGCGGCCAAGCAGCGCCTTCGCGGCGTCAACGATCGTCGCCGGCTCCTCGAGCCGGCCCGCGCCGATGCGGCCCGACGCCAGGCGACCGGCAGCCGGTCCGATGAAGCGGGCGCCGCGGCCCTCCAGCTCGAAGTGGTTTGCCTGCGTCGCCGGGTGCTCCCACATCTGCGAATCCATCGCGGGGGCGATCAGCAGCGGCGCCTGCGTCGCGACGGCGGTCAGTGAGACAAAGTCGTCGGCTAGCCCGTTCGCCAGCCGCGCCATCGTGCTCGCCGTCGCCGGGGCGATCAGCATCAGGTCGGCGCGCCGCGCCAGCTCGACGTGCGCCTCGCCGTACTCGCCGTGCGGCTGGAACATATCGACGTACGGCTCGCGGCCGGTCAGCGAGCGGAACGTCAGCGGCGTGATGAAATTCGTCGCGGACTTCGTCATCGCGACGTCGACCTCGGCACCGGCCTGAACGAGGCGGCTAGTCACCTCCGCAGCCTTGTAAGCGGCGATCGAACCGGAGACACCCAGTACGACCCGACGCCCGGTCAGTGGCTCACTCATGCTCCGGCCTCCGGCTGATTCATCTCGTAGACCCGTCTCAGTCCTTCTAGGTTCAGATCATCCTCGATCGCGTCGAAGCAACCCGCCTCATCGGCGACCACGCGAGCGTACCCGCCGGTCGCGATCACGGTCGCATCATCGCCCAGCTCCGCCTTGTAGCGCGCGACCATGCCTCGCACCATCTCCGCGTAGCCGTAGTACATGCCGGCCTGCAGCGAGTGCATCGTGTTGCGCCCGATCACGCCGTCCGGCTCCTCGATGCTGACGCGCTGCAGCATCGACGTCCGTGAGAACAGCGCCTCCGAAGCGATGCCGATGCCGGGCGCGATCGCTCCGCCGAGGTAGTCCCCGTCGCGCGAGACCGCGTCGAAGACGAGCGCCGTGCCCATGTCGACGATCACGAGCGGCGGCTCGTAATCCGCCAGCGCCGCGACGACGTGCAAAATGCGATCCGGACCGACGGCGCGCGGATCGTCGTAGCGCACCCGCACGCCGGTCTTCACACCGGTCGTCACCACCAGTGGCTCGATCTCGAAGTACGTGCGGCAAACCTGCTGGAAGGAGCTCACCAGCGGCGGCACCGTCGACGAGATCGCTGCGGCGCCGACCTGCTCCGGCTCGATGTTGTGCGCACGCAGCAGCGAGATCAGCAGCATCGCGAACTCGTCGGCGAGGTTGTCGCGGTCCGTCGCGATGCGGAAATGCGCGGCCAATTCCTCGTCGTCATAGACGCCGATCGCGATCGAGGTGTTCCCGATGTCGATTGCCAGCAGCAGATCGTTCGCCACGCCGCATCCCCCTCGTCGCGCCTGCTCCGCGAGCAGGGCGCGAGGGCGAGTATACAGCCGCTCGCGTTGTGCTCTCGCCGCGCCGACCGGAGCGCTGCCTGTCGCCGATCTGACAGAAATCCCGCCGCGACGAGGACGAACACAGAAAAAGATCGGAAGATTCCGCCCGACTGCACATAACACGCTTGCCTCCGGATTCGTCGCGGTGCTACATTCCCGGCCGATTCACTGGCATCACTGCTTGCGGCGGGGAAGTCGGCGATAATCAACTAAGCAGCGAGGCATCCCCCTCTGCGAGGATCACCACCACTTCTAGCGCCCTGGGATCATCAACAGATTGCCAACATCTGTGGGTAGGTTTCGTGCTTTCGATCGCACGAATTTCCCGGCTTGTGACGCTCGATGTGACCCCGGCCGGGAGGTCGCCACCGTGGATCGCGATCCCGCTGCTCTCTGGCAAGAGGCACTCCACAACCTCAGCCAGCACGTCTCGCGTTCCAACTACGACACCTGGCTCGAAGGCACCGAAGGCGTCCGGCTCGAAGACAGTGCGCTCGTCGTTGGGACACGCTCCGAGTTCGTCACGGAGTGGCTGCAGAAGCGCCTGCGACCGTTGATCGTTCGCACCCTCACCGACCTCGTCGACGAGCCATTCGACATCCGCTTCGAACCGCTGCGCGCCGAGACCGAGGACGCGCTGGCGTTGCAGACCGCGCCCGGGGCGACTGACGAACCCGCCGTCCCGCGACCGCGGCTGCGCGACCGCTACACGTTCGAGAACTTCATCATCGGGCCGGGCAACCGTCTCGCGCACGCCGCCGCCGAGGGCACAGCGAGTTCCCCCGGTAAGCTCTACAACCCGCTGTTCATCTACGGTCCGGTCGGCCTCGGCAAGACGCACCTGCTGCACGCGATCGGCCATCGCGCGCTCCGCACCAACGCCCGCGTGGTCTACCTCTCCGCCGAGCAATTCACGAACGAGCTGATCACCGCTATTCAGCAACGACGGCAGGAAGAGTTCCGCGCCCGCTACCGCGCAGCGGACGTCCTGCTGATCGATGACATCCAGTTCATCGCCACGCGAGAGCAGACCCAGCAAGAGTTCTTCTTCACGTTCAACGAGCTCTACGAGTCCGAGCGCCAAATCGTGATCTCATCCGACAAGAACCCGGCCTCGATCCCACACCTCGAAGAGCGGCTGCGGACGCGATTCGAGTCCGGTCTGATCGCCGACATCCAGGCCCCCGACATGGAGACCCGGATCGCGATCCTGCGCGTGAAGGCGACCGAGCAGCACTTCTCCGTCCCGGACGACGTGCTCCAGATCATCGCCGGACGCTTCACAACCAACATCCGCGAGCTCGAGGGATCGCTGACTCGCGTGCTCGCCTACGCCCGCCTCACCGGCGAAGAACTCTCGCCCGCCCTCGTGCAGTCCGCGCTCGCATCGCTCGCCCCAGCTGAGCCCCGGCTCCCCCCATCGCCCGACCTGATCGCCGACGTCGTGTGCAAGTACTTCGACATGACCCGCGAAGACCTGCTCTCGAAGAGCCGGGAGAAGCGCGTCGCCTATCCGCGGCAGATCGTGATGTACCTCATGCGCGAGATGGCGCACCGCTCGCTCGTCGAGATCGGCACCTTCCTCGGCGGCCGCGACCACTCCACGGTCCACCACGGCTGGCGCAAGATGGAGCGCGCCCAGTCCGTCGACCCGGAGACGAAGCGCGACATCTCCAGCCTGCGCGAGCTCGTCGAGCAGGCCCGCCAGGTCGCCTAGCGCCCGGACGCCACTGACCCTGTGCCGTGTCGCGACCGCTCAACGTGATCGCGTGCAGCGCGCACTGCTGTCGACCAGCAAGTGCATCGAGAAGGTCTCAATCTGATGGCGAGCTACGCAGCAACCACTAATACGCCTTACTATTTCTCTCGCACATCTTCGTAGATATCTGTGAATCTGCTGTGGATATTCCTACCCGCGTGTGGATAGCGCGCGCTACGGGAAGACACCACCTCCCGAACGTCCACCTTTCTACATCCACCGACCCACAGCTCGTGGACACCCTGCTCCCTGAGCGCGAGCTTCATCCACAGCGCGCCCAGACTCCCTGTAGCTTCAACATGCACACTGTCCACGCTACGACGACGACGGCGGATCATTACCTTCTCAATCCCTCTGACTGATGATTCGTTCGAGTGCCCGTCACCGCACTGTGTGGGTAAAGTGAATTCATGATCGATTCCGTAGAACTCGATGTGGTCGCCGGCAACGGCGGTGCTGGTGTGGTTTCGTTTCAGCGAGAGAAGTTTGTGCCACGCGGTGGACCGGATGGTGGCGACGGTGGCGATGGAGCGAGCGTCGAACTGGTGGCTGACTCGAAGCTCTCGACGCTCAGCCGTTACCACGATCACCGTCCGCAGGTCGCGGACAACGGCGTCTCCGGGGGACCGAACCGTCGGCGGGGTTCGTCTGGCAAGACGTTACGAGTGCCGGTGCCGGTGGGCTGCGAAGTCTTCGCTGTCGCGGCCGACGGCACCAGCGAGTTGCTCGCTGATCTCGATGGCGATGAGGAGCGCGTAACGGTAGCGCGAGGCGGTCGAGGGGGGCGCGGCAACAAACGCTTCGCGACGGCGACACGGCAGGCACCGCAGTTCGCACAGGACGGCTTACCCGGCGAGCGGCAGCGTTTGCGCATCGAACTGAAGCTGCTCGCGGACGTCGGACTGATCGGTCTGCCGAATGCGGGCAAGTCGACGTTGCTACGGGCGTGGAGCGCGGCAAGGCCGAAGGTCGCCAGCTACCCGTTCACGACGTTGGAGCCCGAGCTTGGCGTTGTGGCGGTTGACTACGACAGCTTCGTCGCGGCTGATATGCCGGGGCTGATCGAAGGGGCAAGCGCTGGCGTCGGTCTGGGGCACGAGTTCTTACGACACATCGAGCGCACGAGGGTGCTGGTACACGTCCTCGACATGACTCGCGATGACCCACGTGCCGATATGGTACTGATCAACGCAGAGTTGGCGGCGTTCGGTCATGGGCTCTCCGAGAAGCCACAGTTGGTCGCGCTGAATAAAGTTGATGACCCGGATGCGCGCGCCCACGTCGACCTACTCGATGAGAGCGGGGCCGGGAGTTTCGGGGATCCGCAATTCGTGATCTCCGCGATGATTCGCGAAGGCACCGACGCCCTGGCGCGGCGAACATTGCAAGTGCTGCACGAGGCGATCGAGGAAGAGAAGCGCACCGCCCCCGTACCGGTGCTGCGCCCCGAGCCGCGACGAGAGCGCTTCGTCGTCACGACGCCCGACGGCCTGGCGACCGTTGCCGGCCGGTCGATCGAGCGATGGGCGAACACACTCGATCTCTCGGTCGAAGAGGCGCGGCAGGAGCTGCTGGCCCGGATGCGCCGCATGGGTATCGGCCGGGTGCTGGCCCGCGAGGGTGTGGTGGCGGGTGACCGGGTGCGCATCGGAGAAGTGGAAGTCGTGTGGGAAGGGTGAGAGTTGGCGTGCTGGGCGGGACGTTCGACCCGCCGCACGTCGGACATCTCACCCTCGCGGCTGCCGCCAGCCGAGCGTTGGCGCTCGATCGTGTAGTGCTCGTGCCAGCGGGTGAGCCGTGGCGCAAGGCCGGCAGCGAGGTTTCGCCGGCGGCGATTCGGCTACGGATGGCCGAGGCCGCAGCCGCGCCGTTCGACTGGATCGACGTGAGCGACATCGAGTTGCGCCGCAGCGGGCCGTCGTACAGCGCCGAGACGCTGGAAGAGCTCGCGGCCACCGACGGGGAATGGTGGTTCATCCTCGGTGCCGACGCGCTCGCAGACATGCCGCAGTGGCACGAGCCGGCACGCATCGTTACGGCCGCGCGGCTCGCGGTTGCCGCCCGCGGGGGTGAGGGCATCGTCGTGCCCCCAGCACTCTCGAGCGCGGTGCCAGCGATCGAGCAGCGCATCGACCGCGTGCCGATGTCACCGTTGACGGTCTCCGCGAGCGAGTTGCGCGAGCGTGTCCGCGAGGGGCGCTCAACCGATCTCCTGCTGACGGAGGCGGTACGTCGTGTGATCGACGAGACGGGCCTCTATCGATAGATAGAGCTGGGGCACCGTAGCGCTAGTCGAGTGACCGCTAGGCCTCGTGGCTGTGGGTCGCGCCGGGAGCGGTCTCGTCGGGCGGCACGCCGATCAGGATCGACGCGCGTGGCACCGGCGGGAAGAGGAACGGACGCAGGCCGGCGTCGCGGAAGAAGCCGAACCCCGCCAGCTCGGCGGCCTGTAGCAATGCCACCGTCGAGCGCATCTGCTGGGCGCGGCTGCCGATGAACAGCAACCGCCGGTACCAGCGGTCGAGCACGCGTTTCCCGCTGGGCGAGAAGTCCCAGATCAGCGCCAGCCCGCCGACACCGAGCACGCGCCGGAACTCCCGCAGCGACTCGAGTAGCTCGTCATCGGGGAGATGCCCGATCGCGTGGCCGCAGAGGATCAGGTCGAAACTACCGTCGGCAAAGGGCAGATCCGTCGACGTCGCGCGCGCCAGCCGCGAGGGTCGTTCAGCGCGCGCTTCGTCGCGGCGCGCCCGCTGTAGCGTCGAGGGCGACCCGTCGATGCCGGCCGGAGCGGTATCGAAGTGCACACGCGAGTCGAGCATGCGCAGCAACGAGCCCCGGCCAGTGCCGACTTCGAGCACGCGCAAGTCTGGGTCGAGTTGCAGGTTCTCCGGGAGCCGGAAGAGCGGGCTGTTCACGAAGAACGTGCCGAGCGCCCCCATGCCCCAGAGGTGCAGCCGGCTACGCAGGCTCGCGCCGGAGAGCCAACGCTCGAAGGCGCGCATGCGCGCTGCGCGGGGGCTGACTGGCGTTGTGGTCATCGAGGCATCGTTACACCCGCATCGCGCCCGTTCAACGCCAGTAGGCCGAAGAGACGCGTCGGTGCGGACCGGTGAAGGGCCGCTCCGATCGCTCTACCGGGAGATGAACCCTCGGTGCCGCTCTAGACGTCGAGAGTGGCGTCCAGGGCGTGCGTCATGATGAACGCCTTGCGCGGCGGCACTTCGTCACCCATCAGGCGCGTGAAGAGGTCATCGGCCTCGGCGCCGTCTGAGACCTCAACGCGCAGCAGGTGGCGGTGCTCCGGGTCCATCGTGGTCTCCCAGAGTTGGTCGGCGTTCATCTCACCCAGGCCCTTGTAGCGTTGCATCGAGAGGTTCTTCTTCTTGCTCGCCTTGATGAACGACTCGCGCTCAGCCTCGCTGTAGAGCCAGGTCATCTTGGAGCCCTCCTTGATGCTGAAGAGCGGCGGCTGGGCGATGTAGAGGTAGCCATCGTCGATCAGCTCGGGCATGAAGCGGTAGAAGAACGTGAGCAGCAGCGTGCGGATGTGCGCGCCGTCGATGTCCGCGTCCGTCATGATCACGACTTTGTGGTAGCGCAGCTTGGACTGGTCGTAGTCCTCGCCGAAGCCGGTACCGAGCGCGGTGATCAGGAGCCGGATCAATTCGTTGGCGAGCATCTTGTCGAGTCGCGCCTTTTCGACGTTGAGGATCTTGCCACGCAGCGGCAGGATCGCCTGCGTCCGACGGTCGCGCGCCATCTTGGCCGAGCCGCCCGCCGACTCACCCTCGACGACGTACAGCTCGGAAAGCCCGGGGTCCTTCTCCGAGCAGTCGGCGAGCTTGCCCGGGAGCAGGCCGCCATCGAGCACGCCCTTGCGTTGCACGAGGTCGCGCGCCTTGCGGGCCGCCTCGCGAGCGCGGGAGGCCGTCAGCGCCTTCTCAACGATGCGACGTCCAACGGAGGGGTTCTCCTCCAGGTGCTGGCTGAGCTTCGAGGCCACGACGGACTCCACGATGCCCTTGATCTCGGGGTTGCCGAGCCGGGTCTTCGTCTGGCCCTCGAACTGCGGATCCGGCAGCTTGACGGAGATCACGGCGGTCAAGCCCTCGCGCACGTCGTCGCCGCTGAGGTTGGGGTCGCCCTCCTTCAGCAGCTTCGCCCGGCGTGCGTATTCGTTCAGCGCGCGCGTCAAAGCGGTGCGGAAGCCGGTCATGTGGCTGCCGCCATCGATCGTCTTGATGCAGTTCGCGAATGAGAAGGTCGACTCCGCGAAGGTTGAGTTGTACTGCAGGGCGACCTCGACCATCGTGTCGCCGCGGTCCTCGTGGACGTAGATCGGCGCGGTCTGCAGCGAGCCCTTGCCGCGGTTGATGCTGCGCACGAACGCCTCGACGCCGGAGTCGAAATAGAAGGAGCGCTCGCGTCCGCCCTCGTAGGTGGGGTCGCGCTCATCGACAAAGCGGATGCGCACGCCTTTGGTCAGGTACGCCATCTCGCGGAAGCGGGAGGCGAGCTCGGCGGCGTCGTAGTCGAGCGTCTCGAAGACCTCGGCGTCGGCGAGGAAGCGGATCGTCGTGCCGCTCTCCTTCGGCTTCTGACCGCGCACCTTCGCAAGCTTGTTGACGGGTGCGCCGTACTTGTATGTCTGCTCGTGGCGCGCGCCACCGGTGTCGACGGTGACATCGAGCTGCGAGGAGAGCGCGTTCACGACCGAGACGCCGACGCCGTGGAGGCCACCGGAGACCTTGTAGCCGCCGCCCTCGCCGAACTTGCCGCCGGCGTGGAGCGTGGTCAGCACGGTCTCAACGGCCGAGACGCCGGTCTTGGCGTGCTTGCCGACGGGGATGCCCGCGCCGTTGTCGTGGACGGAGACGTAGCTGTCCTTGTCGATCGTGATCACGATCGTGTCGCAGCGCCCGGCCATCGCCTCGTCGATCGCGTTGTCGACGACCTCGTAGACGAGGTGATGGAGCCCTCGCTGGTCGGTGGAGCCGATGTACATGCCGGGGCGGCGCTTGACGGCCTCCAGCCCCTCGAGCACCTGGATGTCGTCGGCGGTGTAGGCGGCGGATGCGCCGTTGCCGTTGCCGGTCTTGCGGGCGGGGGCCCTGGACTTCGATGCCTTCGCGCGGGCCTTTGTCTTCGCTGCAGTTGCCTTGGGCGGGGCTGCCTTGGCGGCCTTGGCCTTCTTCGCGGTGGCTTTCGGCTTTGCTGCCCCGGCTTTCGCCTTGGGTGCGGCCTTCTTGGTGCTGGTCTTCGTTGCCATCGGTCCTCGCTCGTCTTCGTTACTGCCAGCAGCGAGGACTAAGCGCGTACGACGTACTACGCGGCCCTGTTTGCACTGGTCGCAGGTTCCGTTTCCGGGGGAGGAATCGGGGCGCGACAGGTCCAGATTTCAGTTCGACCCGCCACGCATCGATTCTAGCACGGAATGCGTCCCGCCGGGGTGGCGGGGCGGGTCGGAACGGCGCTGAAATCGGCATTCAATCCCGATGATCGCGAGTCTAAGTGGGTAAGGACGGCATGAGAACTTGAACGTTGAGGTTCGTCGCGCGTGAACGCTCGTATGCTCACTAATACTCGCTTTGCGACGGCGAGCGAGAGGAAGTTCTCGTCGCGCACGTAGAATGCGCACCGTGGAACCGCTGGAACTCTCTCCGATCGGCCGCGTCACGAACGACGAAAGCGACCTCTCGCGCGTCGATTGGAGCGCCGTGCGGAGCACGATCGTGCTCTCCGAGGGGCTTGGCGAAGCGCTGCTCGGGCTCGACGACTACTCCCACCTCTTTGTCGTCGGCTGGCTCGATCAGATGCCCGACGAACTGCGCGAGCGACGACAGGCTTACCCCTCAGGCGACGACCGCTTCCCGTTGCAGGGAGCTTTCGCCTTGCGCGGTGCGCGCCCCAATCCGATAGCGGTCACCGTCTGTCGCCTGCTGGCCGTCGAGGGCGATTCGCTCCTGGTGCAGGGACTCGATCTCGTCGACGGCACGCCGGTCCTCGACGTGAAGCCGTACATCGCGCACTACGACTCCGAGCCGGACGCGACGCTGCCCGGCTGGGCGCAGGGCTAGCGGGCGGGGCGGCGGTGGTCGGGACGGGCGGCCGCCTGCAGCCAGGTGAGACGGGCACCGATGGCCGCATCTCGCCGCTGCGTCGGGCGCCGACGCGCGCGCAGCTGGGCGCTGTCTACAAGCGACTGATCGAGATGCAAGGGCCGCAGCAGTGGTGGCCGTACGAAGAGTCGGACGACGACGGCGCGCTGGAAATATGCCTCGGCGCGATCCTCACGCAGAACACCTCGTGGCGCGGGGCCGCGGCCGCGCTGGAACAGCTGCGTGCTGCCGACGCGATCGACTGCGAGGCGCTGCTGGAGCTACCGCAGGACGTGCTCGCTGACCTCGTGCGGCCCTCCGGCCACTTCAACGTGAAGGCGCGAAAGCTACAGGAGTTCGCGGCCACGGTCGTCGAGGACCACGGCGGGTCGCTCGACTCGCTCTTCGCCGGTGAGCTGGACGAGGTGCGGGCGCGGCTGCTCGCGATCTGGGGCGTCGGACCGGAGACCGCCGACGCGATGCTGCTCTACGCGGCGCGGCTGCCGAGCTTCCCCGTCGATGCCTACGCCTACCGCCTCTTCGAGCGGCTCGACTTCGCGTCGGGCGAGCGCAAGTACGACGTCTACCGCGACTTCTTCCTCGCGAAGATCGGGGCCGACGTCGAGCGACTGAACGAGTGGCACGCGCTGATCGTGCGTCACGGGCAGCAGCTCTGTAAGCGCTCCAATCCGCGCTGCGAGGAGTGCGCGTTGCTCCGTCGCTGCCCCTTCGGGCGTCGTGAGCTGGGGCTCCCCGAGCGCTAGCCCGAGCGCGCGAGGCGCGGCATCCTGTGTGGCGGCGGTTCAGCGGCAGGGGTATCAGTGGTAGACCTTGGCATCATCGGCCTCGAGCGGTCGGGTAAGACCTCGTTCTTCAACGCCGTCAGCGGGCGCGACATCCCCATCGGCGAGTTCAGCGGTGGCGAGCCGAACGTCGGCATCTCGCACGTGCCGGATCAGCGGCTCGACGCGATCGCTGGCGTGGTCAAGCCGAAGAAGACGACCTACGCCGAGGTGCGCTGGGTCGACTACCCATCCGGCTTCGGCAAGGACGCGCCGGGTGCGCGCTTCCTCGCGGAGCTGGCGAACATGGACGCGCTCGTGCATGTGGCGCGCGCCTTCGATGAGCCCTCGATGCCGCATCCGGAGGGCAGCGTCGACGCGGCTCGCGACATCGAGTTGCTCGACCTAGAGTTGACGTTTGCCGACATCGCCTTCATCGAGCGACGGCTCGAGCGGATCGAGGCGGAGATGCGCTCCGTGAAGGCCGCCGACCGTGGCGCCGCTGAGCGCGACCGCGCGCTGCTGGAGCGCGTGAAGGAGCAGCTCGAGGGCGGCACCGCGATCCGCAACATGACGCTGGACGAGGACGAGCAGCGCCAGCTCATGCAGTACCAGTTCGTGACCCGCGTCCCGCTGCTGATCGTGCTCAACATCGGCGAGGACGACATCGGACGGATCGCCGAGCTGGAGGCGAGCCTCGATCCCGGCGGGGGCGGTGCTCCACCGCCGGTCGTCGCGGTCTGCGCGAAGCTTGAGGCTGAAGTCGCGTCGCTCGACGCCGAGGAGGCGGGCGAGTTTCGCAGCGGGCTGGGGCTCGACGCGGAGCCGCCGCTCGACCGCGCGATCCGCACCGCCTACGACGTGCTCGGCCTGATCTCGTTCTTCACCGCCGGCGACACCGACTGCCGCGCGTGGGCGCTGCGCAGGGGCAGCTCTGCGCTGGAGGCCGCCGGACGCATCCACACCGACATCGAGCGCGGGTTCATCCGCGCCGAGGTCGCTGGCTGGCAGGACCTGCTCGACGCGGGCTCTTACGGCAACCTCCGCTCGCAGGGCAGTCTGCGCACCGAGGGCAAGACCTACGAGGTCCAGGACGGCGACGTGATCAACGTTCTCTTCAACGTCTGACGCGGGACCGGGGGCAGCGCGCGCTGCGGCGCTGGCGTCGGTCGCTATGATTGCCCAGAGGTGCAGATGACCGGCCAACCGATCGACATCCGGCTCGAAGTCACCGCCGAGGTCGAGCGAGCGCTCGAGGGCGGCCCGCCGGTCGCGGTCGCGACGGTGACCGATGCCGGCGCGGGCAGCGTGGCCGCCGGCACGAAGATGCTGGTGCGCGCCGATGCGACCGTCGTCGGTTCGCTGCACCCGTCGATCGACGACCACATACGCGACGCGGCGACGGAGCAGCTCGTGATGCTGCCGCGCGTTACCGCGCAGGCGCTCTGGGTCAACGCCGGCCGCGGCGCGACCGATCGACGCTCGCAGGCCGCCGAGGGCGATACGCAGGTGCTCGTGCAGCTCTTCGAGTCGCCGGCGCGGCTCGTGATCGTTGGTGGCGGCCACATCGGCTACGCGCTCGCGATGATCGGCGCACAGACGGGCTTCGAGGTCGCCGTGCTCGATGACCGCGAGGACTTCGCCAACGAGGAACGCTTCGCGATGGCCGACGACGTCTTCGCCGGTGACCTCGGTGAGGGCCTCGACGCGATGACGTTCGACGCGGCGACCTACATCGTGCTCGTCTCGCGCGGGCACCAGCAAGACGAGCAGGCGCTGCGCCACGCCGTCGGGCGGGGGGCGGCCTACGTCGGCATGATCGGCAGCCGTCGACGCACGCGCACGGTGCTGGAGCAGCTACTGAGTGACGGCTTCGAGCGCGAGGCGCTGGAGGCAGTACACACACCGATCGGTATCGATATTGGCGCGGAGACGCCCGAAGAGATCGCGGTGTCGATTCTGGCGGAGATTGTGATGGAGCGACGCGGCGGCAGCGGGGAACGCATGGTCGAACGTCGACAGACGCTGCGCGACCCTGACTAGTCGCTGCCGTTGGCGCTGAGCGCCGATTCTGAATGTAGGCTGAATCTACGCTGTGTGACGGTAAGCACAGTCTGAGCGGGGATCATTTGTGCTAAAATAAAAAACGGCGACCGCCAAAAGCGGACGCCGTCAAAAATGCCAGTTCCCTCTGGAAGCGTGGGGGCCGGGTTCGCCTGGCCCTCGCGCTTTATTCATTCCAGAGTCATTACGCACCGTTTGCACGTTTGGATCTCTCGAATTTTCGCTGGCGGTGGTTATGTCGAGCACAGACTGGTGCGCGGCGATTCGGCGTCAGTTGCTACAATGCGGGCCTCGACGACGAACGACGAGCCACGACCGAGAAGAAGGACCGCGATGTCGAAAGAACTCTTTGCCGAGATCCGTGAGGCGCAGACGGCCGGTCAGCCGCGCGTACTCGCGACCGTCGCCGAGACCCGCGGCTCCACGCCCCGCAAGGCCGGCGCGCTGATGCTGCTGCGGCCCGACGGGTCCTTCACCGGCACGATCGGTGGCGGCTGCGGCGAGGCCGAGGTCTGGCAGGAGGCGATGGACACGATGGGCGATGGCGAGCCGCGCCTGCTCACCGTCGACCTCACCGAGCCGGTCGACGGCGACGACAAGATCTGCGGCGGCGTGATGGACGTCTTCATCGAGCGGATCTCCGGCTGACCACACACAAATCCCCCTGCCGCGCATGAGCCGCTTCGAGTCGATCGAGGACGTCACCGAGCGTCTGGCTGCCGTCGATTACATTGCCGATCGCGAGCTCGCGACGACCGTCTTCCTGGCGCAGGCGCTGGAGAAGCCACTGCTGCTCGAGGGCGAGGCCGGCGTCGGCAAGACCGAACTGGCGAAGGCGCTGGCGGAGAGCCTCGGCGCGCGGTTGATCCGGCTGCAGTGCTACGAGGGCATCGATTCCTCGCAGGCGCTCTACGAGTGGAACTACCCGCGCCAACTACTGCACATCCGGCTCGCGGATGGCGACACACCCGAGGGTGAGGCGGGCAACCGCGCGGCGCTTGAGCAGGAGCTGTTCTCCGAGTCCTACCTCGTGCGGCGACCGCTGCTCGACGCGATCCTCGCGGACGACGACGTGCCGCCGGTGCTGCTGATCGACGAGGTCGATCGCGCCGACGAGGAGTTTGAGGCGTTTCTGCTGGAGGTGCTCTCCGACTTCCAGATCACCGTGCCGGAGCTGGGTACATTGACGGCGCGGCAACGTCCGCTGGTGCTGCTGACCTCGAACCGCACGCGCGAGCTGCACGACGCACTGAAGCGGCGCTGCCTCTACCTCTGGCTCTCCTACCCGGACTTCGACCGCGAGTACGACATCCTCCGCACGCGCGTCCCCGGCATCGATGAGCACCTCGCGGCGCAGGTCTGCGGCTTCATGCAGTTGCTGCGCGACCGCGATTTCTACAAGAAGCCGGGCGTCGCCGAGACGATCGACTGGGGGCTCGCGCTGATGGCGCTGCACCGGGACGAGCTGGACGAGGCGACCGTCACCGAGACCGTGGGCTGCATCTTCAAGTACCACGACGACATCGAGCGCTTCACAACAGACAACCTCGTCGCCGTACTCGACCAGGTCGACATCAACCGCTCGCTCTAGCGAGGTCTCGGATGACGCTCCCGCCGATCGAAGAGTCACGGGTCAACCAGTCAGCAGACGACGACGGCGCGCTCACCGACTTCGCGCTTGCCGCGCCGGCGTCGAGACGTGGCGCGCTTGCGGAGAACGTGATCGCCTTCGCCGCGCTGCTCCGCGAGGGTGGGCTGCCGGTGACGACTGGTCGCGCTGTGGAGGCGGGGCGGGCGCTTGAGCAGGTGGACGCGCTGCGCCGCGACGACGTCCACGCGGCGCTCGTCGCCACGCTCGTTTCCCACATCGAGCAGCGGCCGCTCTTCGATGCGCTTTTCGACATCTTCTGGTCGGCACAGCCAATGCCACGCCCGACGCCGCTCCCGCAGCCCGACCTTTCAGGGGGGCGCGGCAACACGCAGGGGCCGGCGGCGAGCGCCATGAAGCGGGCCGCGACCGGCGATGTCTACGCGGGCAGCGACGACCCCTCGCAGGGCCAGCCGCAGGCCTACAGCGTCGCTGACCTCGTCACCCGCAAGGACTTCGCCTCGCTCAGCACAGCCGAGTTGCGCGCGGTACGTCGGATGATTCAGCAGCTTGCGCCGCAGCTCCGCACTGCGGTCTCGCGGCGTCGGCGCAGCGCCCGCCACGGCCGCGCATTCGACCTGCGCGGCTCGATGCGTCGGGCCGCCCGACGCGGCGGCGAGATGCACGAGCTGGCGCGGCAGCGACGACGCGAGAAGCGCACCGACGTGGTGCTGCTCGCCGACGTCAGTGGCTCGATGGACCTCTACTCCGAGTTCCTCGTGCAGTTCGTCTACGGCCTGCAGCAGGAATTGCGCGGGGTCTCGACGTTCGTCTTCTCAACGCGACTGGTCGAGGTGACGGCGATGCTGCGCGCACGCAGTTTCAGCACCGCGCTACGGCTGATCGAGGACAACGTCGACGTGTGGAGCGGCGGCACCCAGATCGGCGAGTCACTGCAGGAGTTCAACCATCGCTATGGTGCGGAGCGCGTCCACCGTCGCACGGTCGTGATCGTGCTCTCGGACGGCTGGGATCGCGGTGACGGCGGGCTGGTCGGTGCCGAGATGCAGCGCCTGCAGCGACGGGCGAAGCGGGTGATCTGGCTCAACCCGTTGCTTGGCCACGCGGGCTACCAGCCGCTCGCCGAGGGCATGTCCGCCGCGTTGCCGTTCTGCGATGACTTCCTGCCCGCGAACGACGTTGAATCGTTGCGGGCATTCGGCAGCCACCTGCTCGCCCTCGCGACCGACTGAGCACCGGATCGCCCGCTCGCTAGACACGGGGTTGCGGCGCGCCTAGAGTCCCGGGGAGTTCACGTTGGCGTGAACGTTGCCCAGAGGGGTGCTCGTGGACAACTCAGCACGATGGTTCCTGGCGGGCATCGTCATCTCGCTGATCAATACCGGTCTCGTGCTCGCTTTCATCGGGATCCCCGGGATCACCGACCTCAACGACGACGACTCCACGGTCGAGATCGTGGAGGTGGCCGGGCCCGCCGTCACCTACGTGATCGTGCAAGACGAGGACGGCAACGTGCTCGTCGAGCGCACGCGCCTCTCCGCCGACGGCGTCTCCACCGACGCGATGGCGGCAGCCGACGCGCTGAGTGGCGATTCGCTGACGTTCGAGGCGCCCGTTTTCGCAGAGCTCGCTCGACCCACCTTCATCGCAGCCGGCGACGACGTCGCGTACGTCGTTAGCCAGGGGCAGTTCGGCCTCTGGGAGATTGATCTCGAAGGCGAGTCGTCTGAGGTGGACCTCGACGGCATCGATGACCTCGGCTCCACGATGAAGGACGTCGCGGTCACGACCGACGGCACGATGTACCTGCTGGTGGCTGACGGAGTCTTCGATTGGCGGCTCTTCCATCGCAGCGGTGACGACGACTGGGTCCAACTGACGTCGTCGATCCTCGCTGGCTGGCCGGCACAGGTCGTCGCGATGACCGTCACCGACAACCGCGCGATCTATCTCACGGCGAGCCAACCCGTCGGCGTCTACCGCATGGTCGCGCCGTTCCGACAGGTCGATGACTGGGTGCCGGGTGCGGGCGCGCAAGGCGTCGATGTCGCGCCGGACGACTCGCTGCTGCTCTACGTCGCGCCGGAGACGGCGCCGCGTAACGCGGTGAATCAGGTGCGCTTCGTCCACGAGGGGCGCTTCGGCGCGTGGCAGTCGACGTACCCGAGCTGCGGCGACACCGTGGCCGTGGTCGCAACCGTGACACCGGTGCCGACCCCCGAGCCGGAGCCAGAGGCCACCGCGACCGCCACCGCTGAAGCCGACACAACCACCAGCGACGACGAGGCGGCCGCCACACCAGAGCCGGAAGCGACTATGACGCCGACGGTTGAAGCCGACGCAACAGCGACGCCAGAAGTGGTCGAGGTGGCAGCCGAGCCCGCAGGGCCGCTGGCCCCGCAGTTCCCGCGCGATGTCGCGGTCGTGGACGCGGAGCGGGCGTTGATCGTCGACACGTTGAGCCACGCCGTGCGGTTGCAGATTCGTGACGGCGGGGGGCGGGTGCTCTTCGGCGTCGCCTGCGAGGCCGGTGGCGATGACCTGCATCTGCAGAACCCGCGTGGCGCGACGATCGACGGTGCGGGCAACGTATTCATCGCGGACACCGCGAACAACCGCATCGTGGTGTTGCCTGCTCGCTAGCCGAGACCGGCCGCCGGTCGCCCTCGGCGATCCGCGCACCGACTGACTGCGTATCAATTGCACGACACACAGATCGCGTGATCGTCTGGCGTTCGCGTTGGCTAGCGCTGTCGCCTGACAGGATTGATGCTACGATCGGCGCACGGCACCTCAATGAGGGCCGGGAGGGACGGACTGATGATTGGAACGCTGGGCTGGCAAGAGCTGCTCATCATCCTTGTGATCCTCGCGCTGCTCTTTGGCGCGACACGTGTGCGCGACCTCGGTGGGGCGCTCGGCAGCGGCATTCGCGAGTTCCGCGAGCAGGCGCGCGCCGACGACGAAGAGGACGAGGATGACGACGACTCAGAGAAGGCCAGTACCACGTCATCGGACGAGGACAGCACGGAATCTTCTGGATAGCTGAGCTACCGGCACGATGAATTGGGCCAGCCCATCGGGCTGGCTCTTCTTACGTCTGCCGCCATCGGCTCTCGGAGCCTGCTGAGGCGCTCTGCTATGCTCGGTGAGCGACCCAGATCGCAACACGAGCCACACGTACCGCTCCGGATCCCAGGCCGGTTGGGCGTGATGGAGAGGACCCTTGTCTTGGAAATCGTTCCCGGCCTACATCAACTGAAGACGCCCATGCCCATGGTTGGGCTGTCATATGTAATGGCCTACGTGCTCGAAGGCAGCGATGGTCTCTCGCTCTTCGACTCCGGCCACGGCACGCCTGAGGCGACGGAAGCGATGACCGCCGGACTGCAGGCGCTCGGCTACGAGCCGAAGGACATCCGGCGCGTACTCGTCTCGCACTTCCACCCCGACCACCTCGGCATGGTGAGCTGGATCAAGGAGCAGTCGCCGGACGCCAAACTCGTGATGCTGAACGAGGAGTGGCGGCACATGAGCGAGCGCATGCCGCGCCCGGGCGCCAACGGCGATCAGCCGTCGGGCGGTCCCGAGGAGTGGATGCGTCGATCCGACGACTGGATGGTGAAGCACGGCATCTCGCGCGACGAGATCGATGAGGCCCACAAGTCCGGCAACCACCGCCCTCCCGGGATGCCGTCGTCCGAGGAGATGAAGAAACGTCGAGGGAAGCGCGGCGGGGACGGCGGGCCACGGGGCCCCTTCGGTTCGATGGGAGCGAGCATGGGCATGGAGCCCGATGTGAAGCTCGAAGACGGCGAGGTGATCGAGTTCGATGGCTGGTCCTTCGAGGCCGTCTGGACTCCCGGACACACGCCGGGGCACCTCTGCCTGTACGAGCGCAACCACCGACTGATGTTCACCGGCGACCACGTGCTGCCGCACATCACGCCCAACGTCTCGCTGCACCAGGAGCACGGGGACGGCAGCCCGCTGGCTGACTTCCAGTCGTCGCTGCGCAAGGTCGCCGCGTACGACACCGCGCTCGCGCTGCCGGCGCACGAGTTCAGCATCCGCGACCTGCCGGCGCGCGCGCAGGGCTTGATCGCCCACCACGACGAGCGCCTCGATGAGGTTCGTACCGCGATCGGCGAGGTCTCCTCGTCGGCCAGCGACATCTCGGCACGCGTGCACTGGAACACCGGCCCCTTCGAGGAATTCAACATCCACACCAAGCGCTCGGCGCTGGGCGAGACGCTCTCGCACCTCGTCGTGCTCGCGGACAACGGTCGCGTTCGGCAGGTCGAGGACGACGGGGTCGTGCTCTGGGAGCAGGCCTGACCCGAAGGTCGGCGACGAGGGCCGCGGAGCGGACCGCGCTGGCGTCGCGCTAGCGGGCGCGGCGGCAGGTGCGACAATGACGCCATGATCGCTCGCCGTGAACACTGATCAACCGCCGCCACGTCGCATGCCCTCGCTGCAGGAGCGCGGGGCGCTGCTGCTCGGCCGCGCCGCCGGTACTGCGGCCCGCCGCCTCGGGCAGGGTGGCGGGACGGCGCTCCCCGGCCTGATTGCCGCAACGCTCGCGCCGGACCTCGTTGCCGCGCTCGGCGGGCAGCTCGGCCACGGGGCGGTCGTCATCACCGGCACGAACGGCAAGACGACGACGACCCGACTATTGTCCGCGGCCGCGACGCTCGCCGGACTGCAGCCGTTCACCAATCGCTCCGGCTCCAATCTCGAACGCGGACTCGTCAGCAGCTACGTCGATGAGGCGACCGCTGCGGGCGCGCTAGCGGACGGGGTACGGCGGATCGGGGTGATCGAGGTCGATGAGGCCGCGCTGCCCGGCGTCTTCCCCCGACTGCAGCCGCGGGTCGCGGTCTTCCTCAACCTCTTCCGCGACCAGCTCGACCGCTACGGCGAGGTCGATTCCGTCGCGGAGGCGTGGCGCACGATGCTCGCGCGGTCGGGTGATGCTTCGACGGGTGAGACAGCGACGCTCGTGCTGAACGCGGACGATCCGACGATCGCGCAGCTCGCCGAGGCCGGTGACCACGCGGTCGTGACGTTCGGGATCGAAGACAGCCACGCCGGCCTCGATGACCCGGAACACGCCTCGGACGCGCGTTTCTGCACCTGCGGTGGCGCGTTCACGTATGACGCCGTCTACATGGGGCACGTCGGCATCTGGCGCTGCGATGCCTGCGGTCGCGGCCGCACGGAGCCGGATGTCGCGGCGCGCGACGTCGACCTGATGTCGGACGGCGTCAGCTTCCAGCTCGACATCCGCAGCGAGGGCCCCGGTCGAACGTTGCAGATCTACCTGCCCTTCGTAGGTCTCTATTCCGTCTACAACGCGCTCGGCGCGGCGGCGGCCGCCCGCGCGCTCGGCCTGCCGCTGGAGGCGATTGCCGAGGCGCTGGAGCAGGCGGGGCCCGCCTTCGGACGGCAGGAGCGGTTCGACGTCGATGGCCGCAACGTGCGGTTGCTGCTGGCGAAGAACCCGACCGGCCTGAACGAGGTCGCGCGTACGATCGCGGCGGCCGATGAGCCTCCGACGGTGCTGGCGATCCTCAATGACGGCATCGCCGACGGTCGGGACGTCTCGTGGGTTTACGACGCCGACATCGAACAACTCGCCGGGCACGTCGGCAGTGTGATCGTCGCGGGCACGCGCGCCGACGACCTCGCGCTGCGCTTCCAGCTCGCGGGCGTCGCGCCTGACGTCGTTGAGCCGCGCATCGATGCGGCGCTGGACGCCGCGCTCGCCGCGACGTCGGAGGGGGGCTGGCTGGAGATCGTGCCGACCTACACAGCGATGCTCGAGGTGCGTGATGCGCTGGCCGCACGCACCGGTGCGGCGCCATTCTGGGACGAAGCGGAGGCGACGACAGAGTGACTGCACCAACCTCAGAACGCTCGATTCGCGTCGTCGACCTCTATCCGGAGGTGATGGACGTCTACGCCGACCGCGGCAACGTGATCGCGCTGCGCGCCCGCTGCGAGTTGCTCGGCGTCGGCTGTGAGGTCATCGCCGTCGGCCTTGGCGACGAACTGCCGGCAGAGGCCGATCTCGTGCTGATCGGCGGCGGGCAGGATCGCGAGCAGCACCGCATTGCAGATGACCTTGCCGCGCGTGGCCCCGCGCTGCGCGCATGGGCGGACGGCGACGCGGCGATGCTCGCCATCTGCGGCGGCTTCCAGCTCTTCGGCCACTACTACCGCACCGCGGCGGGCGTGGAGCTACCCGGGATCGAAATCTTCGACGCCGTCACGGTCGCCCCCGCGCCAAAGTGGCCGCGCTGCATCGGCGATGTGCTTGCGGAGGCATCGATCGAGGGCGTTGGCGAGGTCGCCGGCTTTGAGAATCACGGCGGTCGCACCTACCTCGGGCCGGACGCAGCGCCGTTCGCGCGCGTGCTGCACGGCTACGGCAACAACGGCGACGACACCAGCGAGGGTGCGATCTACCGGCAGGCGATTGGCACCTACCTCCACGGCTCGCTGCTGCCGAAGAACCCCGCGCTGACCGACCACCTGATCGCTGCCGCATTGCGCCACCGCTACGGCGAGGCGGAGCTGCCGAGCGTCGACGATCCGTACGCCGACCGCGCCCACGCCACCGCCGCAAACGTCGCGAGGCAGCGAGGCCGCCCGAACCCTCGCTGACGCGCCGCTGCCTCCGCGTTGACGTTCGCGCCGCGCCTGCCGATGCTGGCAGCGGCGGGGGTGTAGCGAGGCTGACGGCGTCATGTCACGGCATCTCCTTCCGCGCCCGACCGCTCTCCTCGTCTTGCTGATCGCGGCGCTCGCCGTGGCCTGCGGCAGCAGCGACACGGAAGTCGTCGTGATCGTCGACGGCACCGTGCTGGCCTCGCCGACCGCGACTGCTGTCGGTTCGACGCCGTCCGCGACGCCCGAGCCGATCCCCTTCACGCCGACCCCGCCTCCGACGACGCTCGATCCGGACGACGTGCGTGGCTTCCTCTGGCCGGTCGTCGGGGCGTGCCTGCCGGACTCCGACCGGCTGATGCCGAACTCGCCCCGTGAGTACCGCCAGGGCTTCCACGAGGGCATCGACTGGTACGACCTCTCGTCGTGCGCTCGCGTCTCCGAAGGCACCGACGTGCTGGCGATGTACGATGGCGTCGTCGTGCGCGCCGACAGTGACTACGTCGAGCTGACGCCGCGCACGCTCGCCGACCTCGAGGCGCGGGTCGAGGCGTGCTCGTGTACCGAGCCGGAGGTCTTCGATGCGTTCCGCGGCCGGCAGGTCTGGATCGACCACGGCGCCGGGATCGTCACGCTCTACGCGCACCTCGGCACGATCGCGGTGGACATCTATGTCGGCGCCGAGGTCTCGCGCGGAGCGGTGATCGGCGGCGTCGGTGAGTCGGGGACACCGGAGGCGATCCGCATGCCGGGCACTCAGATGCATCTCCACGCCGAGATCCGCATCGGCGAGAGCTTCATCGGTGCCGGGCTGCCGCCGGACGAGGTGCGCGTGCTCTACGAGCGCGTCTTCGGCCCCGCCGCTGAAGAGTGAGGCGCGTCTCATCCCAGAGGGCGCGCTCGAGTAGCATGGATCGCGCCCCGAACAGCCGACGTTAGGACAACGAACAGTGCAGCCGTTCCTCGTGATCGAGCTTGGCTTTGACCCCGACCTGCTCACGATCGGCGGGTTTCTGCTCACGTGGCACGGCATCTTCACTGCCGTCGGCATCCTGATCGGCGTCAACCTCTCCCTGCGCATGGCGCGGGTGATCCACTACAACGAGGACGACGCGTACACGCTCGCACTCGTCGGTGTACCGAGCGGCGTGTTCGGCGCGCGCCTGCTGTTTGTCGCTGAGCGCTGGGATTTCTACGGCGAGAACCCGGGTCGCATCCTCGCGATCACCGAGGGCGGAATCTCGATCTGGGGTGCGATCCTCGGTGGCGTGCTCGGCGGCTTTCTCTTCGCGCTCTGGCGGCGCTACCCGATCACCGGCGCGCTCGACATCGCGGCCTTCGGCATCATCGCGGGCCAGGCGACGGGCCGGATCGGCGATGTGATCAACGGCGAACACCTGGCGATCGCGACCGACGTGCCGTGGGGCGTGATCTACACGAACCCCGCCTCGCCGGCCTTCGCGCACTCGATCACCGTCGGCGCGCATCACCCGGCGACGGCGTACGAGCTGATCGGCGACCTCGTGATCCTCGGGGTGCTGTTCTATGTGCTGAACGGCGTCTTCCGACGCAGGCCCGGGCTGACCTTCTTCACGTACCTCGTTGGCTATGCCGTGATGCGGATGGTGCTTACGGAATTGCGCGTCGACTCGGCGGTCGCGGCCTTCGGGCTGCGCGTGCCGCAACTCGTATCATTGATCGTCGTACTGGTGTCGGTCCCGTTCATCGTCTACCTCGCGGGGCAGGATCCCGTCGATCGGGACGAGCCTCCCGCGCCGCAGGGCACGAACACCGGCCAGTTCATGCGCCGCGAGGGTCGCCGCGTCCCGGTACGACGTCGCCACTAGGGCGTCGCGACGGATCGGGGCGCGCCGCGATGCCTGACGTTGTGCTGTATTCGCGGCCCGGCTGCCACCTCTGCGAGGACGCGCTGCAGCTGCTTGAGTCGCTGCGTGCCGAATTCGGCTTCGCACTCAGCGAGGTGAATATTGAATCTGACCCGGAACTGGAGCGCCGCTTCTTCGTCGAAATCCCGGTGATCGAGCTGGATGGCGATGTGATTGTTCAGGCGCCGATCGATGCTGCGGTCCTGCGCCGGGCGCTCGCGAACTCTAGTTGACAGAACGTTGAGCCAATTCTAGCCTCGACCCCTCGTCTCTTTGCGGAGGCGGTTCATCCAGAGTGGCTGAGGGCAGCGGCCCGTCGAAGCCACGGCAACCCGGGCCGGTCTCGCCGATCGACCCGAAGGTGCCAAGTCCGACTCGTCGGATCCACATGTGACAGTCACCTGTGGCAGGCGGGAACGATGAACGGAAGGCGACTCATGCACCATCGATCAATGTGCTGGATGGCGATGCGCTAGCCCGACTGCGTTCCTCTCAGGAGCGACGGATCGGGCCTCTCGACCGAAGCGCGTAGACACGAACCATCAACGGAGCACCAGAATGTCTTTTGAAAGCGCCCTGCGCTGCAGGGAGTGTGGGCGGGAGTATCCGCTCAATCCGATCTTTTCCTGTGAATTTTGTTTCGGCCCACTGGAAGTCGCGTACGACTACGACGCGATCCGCGCATCGATGACACGCGAGTCGATCGCCGCCGGTCCGGCGACGCTCTGGCGCTATGGCGACCTGCTGCCGTGCGACCCGGAGTACTGCGTCGACCTCGGCACCGGCTTCACGCCGCTCGTGCGTGCCGCACGGCTGGGCGAGCAGCTGGGGTTGAAGAACCTCTGGCTGAAGAACGACACGGTCAATCCCACCTGGTCGTTCAAGGACCGCGTGGTTAGCGTCGCGATCGCGAGGGCTCGCCAGTTTGGGTTCGATGCGATGGCCTGCGCCAGCACTGGGAACCTCGCCAACTCCGTGGCGGCGCACGCCTCCCACGCCGGGATGGACGCGTACGTCTTCATTCCGAACGACCTGGAGCAGGGCAAGGTCGTTGGCAGCAACATCTACGACCCGACATTGGTGATGGTCGAGGGCTCCTACGACGACGTGAACCGGCTCTGCACGGAGCTCTCCGCCGACCGCAACTGGGCCTTCGTGAATATCAACGTGCGGCCGTACTACGCCGAGGGCTCGCGCACGCTCGCATTCGAGGTCGCCGAGCAACTCGGCTGGCGCGCGCCCGACCACATCGTCGCCCCGCTCGCCTCCGGGTCGCTCTACACGAAGATCTGGAAGGGCCTGCAGGAGTTCGCGAAGATCGGGCTGATCGACGAGCCGCACACTCGGATGTCGGGCGCGCAGGCGGAAGGGTGCTCGCCGATCGCGACGGCCTACCGCGAGGGCACGCTCAACTTCCGGCCGCAGAAGCCGAACACCATTGCCCGCTCACTCGCGATCGGTAATCCCGCCGATGGGTACTACGCGCTGAAGGTGATGGAAGAGACCAATGGTGGCGCGGAGGCCGTCACCGATCAGGAAGTGATCGATGGCGTGAAGCTGCTCGCCGAGACGGAAGGCATATTCGCCGAGACGGCGGGCGGCGTGACGATCGCGTGCCTGAAGAAGATGGCGGAGAGCGGTCACATCCAGCCCGACGAAGAGACGGTGGCGTTCATCACTGGTGCGGGCCTGAAGACCGTTGAGTCGGTACAGGACGAACTCACCGCGCCGATCCGTGTGCCGGCAGACGCCGCGGCGTTCGACGAGGCGCTTGCCGCCCGCAGTCCGCAACTCGCCGGCGCGCCCGCAGGAGGTGCCTAGCCATGGCAACAAAGCGAGTCCGATTCACCTTTGAGCCGGACAAGATCAAGCAACCAGTGATCTACGATCTCGGGCACCGCTTCGAGGTCGTGACGAACATTCGCATGGCCGATGTCGACGACAGCGTCGGCTGGGTCGTACTCGAACTCGAAGGCGAGCTCGATGAGATCGAGCGTAGCATCGTCTGGGCCCGAGAGGTCGGCGTCCGCGTCGACGATCCGACGCTCGGCGACGTCGTCGAGGGGGCCTGAGCGTACGCGCTGGCCAGCCACGCTCACGCGGAGCCCGTCGAAGGGTGCCGATAGACTAAGTGCCGGAAGCGGCCAGAGAAGGAATTGAGAATGCCAGTCACAGTGAAGATCCCGACACCCCTGCGGTCGCTCACCAACGAAGTCGACAAGGTCGATAGCGATGGGCAGACGATCGCGGCGATGGTCGAGAACCTCGAGAGCGCGTTTCCCGGAATGAAGGAGCGCCTCTGCGAGGACTCCGGCGAGTTGCGCCGCTTTGTGAACATCTACGTCAACGGCGAGGACGTGCGTTTCCTCGACGGGCTCGCGACCGCGCTCGGCGAAGGCGATGAGATCTCGATCGTGCCGGCGGTCGCGGGGGGCTAGCCGCTGCCCGATAGCGAATCCGACACGGGAGCTGAGGCCCCGACGGCGCTGAGACCGACGCTGCTTGGATTGAGCGGCGGCCTTATCGCGCTTGGCGTGACCGTGCTCTACGTCGCGATCATCCTCGACGAGGGTGTGGCCTCGAACGATCGCTCAGCGGTGATGTTCGTCTCCTCCGCGCTGGCCGCCTCATCGTCGCTCGCGATCTCCGGCTCGCTCTGGCCGAGTCCGTACGGTCGCATCGTGCTGCTCAGTGGCGCGGCGACAGCGATGTTCGCGTGGGGTCTGATCGGCATCTTCAGCGTCGGGATGCCACTGCTGCTTGGCAGCGGGTTCACGTGGGGAGCCACGATCCGCGCCTGGAACGAGCAGCGCGAGGCGACTGCGGCGGCGGGAGCTGCTTCTGTCATCGCCCTCGTCGTCACGGTGGCGGGACTGGCAGTGACAGTCTGAGCGCAGAGCGTGATACAATGCTGACCAAATTAGTCGGGAATAGCGGCGATCCCTCGCTCGAACGTGTGGCTGAATCTGGCGGCACGTCGACGGGGCGGAGCGCGGGGTAACGATCCGATGATGATTAGCACCAAGGGCGACTACGGCGTACGTGCGCTGATCGACCTCGCTCTTCACGATGGCGAGGGTCCGGTGCAGCGCGCGGAAATCGCTGAGCGGCGCCAGATCCCGGAGTCCTACCTCGACCACCTGCTCGCGCAGTTGCGTCGTGACGGCTTCATCCGCAGCACCCGCGGACCGGGCGGCGGGCACCAGCTCGCGAAGACCCCGACCGAGATCTGTCTGCTGCACGTGCTGGAGAGCCTGGAAGGCTCACTGTCGCCGATCGGATGCGTGCACAAGGATGCAGCCGACGATTCCCACGACACGCTCTGTGGTCAGCAGTGGGTGTGGCGCGACCTCTACGACGAGATGAGAGAAAAGCTGGCGGCGATCTCGATCGCTGACCTGGTCAAACACGAACAAGAGCGGGTGCAGACGGCTGCACCGAGCTACAGCATCTGAGGGCTGAAGACATGCAAGATGCCGCGGTGCAAGCCTCGGTTGATGGCGCACCTGCGATCGTCGATTCGGTCATCGACCTGATCGGCGGGACCCCGCTCGTCCGCCTTCAGCGCATCACGCCCGAGGGGGGTGCCGAGATCCTCGGCAAGCTGGAGGCGAATAACCCCGGTGGCTCGGTGAAGGATCGCATCGCGCTCAGCATGATCGAGGCCGCCGAGGGCGATGGCGCGCTCTCGCCCGGCGACACGCTGGTTGAGCCGACATCCGGCAACACCGGCATCGGCCTGGCGATGGTTGCGGCCCGGAAGGGATACCGGCTGATCCTGACGATGCCGGAAGACTACAGCGTCGAGCGTCGACGCCTGCTGGAGCGCTTCGGCGCGGAGCTTGTGCTGACGCCGGCGATCGAGGGCATGACCGGCGCGGTCCACGCCGCGAACGAGCTGCGTGACGGCAAGGGCTACTTTATGCCACAGCAGTTCGACAACCCCGCCAACCCGGAGGTACATCGACGCACGACCGGCCCGGAGATCATCCACGCAACCGACGGCGAGCTCGACGCATTCGTCGCAGCTGTCGGCACCGGGGGCACGATCACCGGCGTCGGCGAGGCGCTGCGCGCGGAAGGGATCGACACACGCATCGTCGCCGTCGAGCCCTCGCGTGCCGCAGTGCTGCAGGGTGGCCGCGCCGGCCTGCACGCGATCCAGGGGATCGGGGCGTCATTCGTGCCCGGGGTCTTGAACCAGGACATCTACGACGACATCATTTCTGTTCGCGATGAAGACGCCTTCGCCATGACCGTACGGTTGACGCGCGAAGAGGGGCTGCTCGTCGGCATCTCGTCCGGCGCGAACGTCTGGGCGGCCGTCGAGGTCGCGAAGGAGCTTGGTCCGGAGCAGCGCGTCGTGACGATGCTCTGCGACACGGGCGAGCGTTACCTGAGCGTCTCGCTGTGAGCATCGTGAGCGTGATCACTACGAGAGGAGAGCGACGCGCATGACTGTGAGCGTCTACATCCCTTCGCCATGGCGGCGGCTCGTCGCCAACAAGGAATACGTCACGGTCGAGGCGGTGAGCGTCTCCGGCGTGCTCGATGCAATGAACGAGGAATATCCGGGGTTCGACAACCTTGTCTACGACGAGGCGCGTCAGGTTCCCCGGCACATCAATATTTACGTGAACGATCGTGAGATTCACGATCTGAGCGGAGTGGACACACTTGTTGAGGACGGCGATCGCATCGCCGTCATCCCAGCCTTAGCGGGAGGTGCTGACATGGCAGAGAAATCAGGGAGCGGTGATGCCGCGGCGATGACGCCCGATGAGGTGATGCGATATTCGCGTCACATCATCATGGGGCAGGTCGGACCACAGGGTCAGCGCAAGCTGCAGAACGCGAAGGTACTGATCGTCGGCGCGGGTGGGCTCGGCTCGCCGGTCGCGATCTATCTCGCGCTCGCCGGCGTCGGCACGGTGGGCATTGTCGACTTCGACATCGTCGATCTCTCCAACTTGCAGCGACAGCTCCTGCACCAGACGGGCGATGTCGGCAAGACCAAGCTCGACTCCGCAGTCGAGAGCCTGAACGCGTTCAACCCGCATGTCGACGTGCGCACGCACGGCTCGCCGCTCACCTCCGACAACGCGATGGAGATCATCGCGGACTACGACATCGTGGTGAACGGTGCAGACAACTTCGCGACCCGCTACCTCGTGAATGATGCGTCCTACATGCTCGGCAAGACGCTCGTCGACGGTTCGATCCTGCTCTTCGATGGGCAGGCCACCGTCTACAAGCCAGGCAGCGGCTGCTACCGCTGCCTCTACCCCGCGCCGCCCCCTCCCGGGCTGGTGCCCTCCTGCGCGGAAGCCGGGGTGCTCGGTGCAATCACCGGTGTCATCGGTTCGATTCAGGCGACGGAAGTCTTCAAGCAGATCCTCGACATCGGCGACCCGCTCGTCGGCAGGCTGCTGCTCGTCGACGCGCTGACGATGGAGTTCCGCACGATGAAGCTGCGGCAGGATCCGGAGTGCCCGCTCTGCGGCGACAACCCGACCGTCACCGCACTGATTGACTACGACCAGTTCTGCGGCACTCCACCGCTGCAGGAAGAGTTCGATGCGCTAGTGGCGGCGCAGGCAGGCGACGACTAGCGACAGCGATCGAGCTGTATCGAGTTCAACGACCGACGGCGCCACCGACTTGGGGCGCACGACGAAAGGGCCATCAATTGCCGGTTCAGGTACATGTCACCTCAGTGATTCAGAAGGTTGTCGAGGACCAGCGCCAGTTTGAGGCGGATGGCGGGACGATCGCGGAACTGCTCACGAACATCGAGCAGCGCTACCCGGGATTCCGGGAGCAGATCAGCGACGATGACGGCACGCTCCATCAGTTCGTGAACATCTACCTCAACGACGAGGACATCCGGTACCTCGGCGGCCCGGAGACCGAGCTCAGCGACGGTGATGCGGTGTCGATCCTGCCCGCGCTCGCGGGCGGCTAGCGACCGCACGGCGGGAGCCGAACGTGCTGCATGAGAGCCTGATCGAGATGGTGGGGAACACCCCGCTGGTCGAAATTGCCGCGCTCTCGCCACGATCCGACGTCCGCATCTTCGCGAAGCTTGAGGGCCAGAACCCCACGGGCTCCGTGAAGGATCGCATTGCCAAATTCATGATCGATCGCGCCGAGAGCGACGGGCGGCTCACGCCCGGTCAGATGATTCTCGAACCAACCTCCGGCAACACCGGCATCGCGCTCGCCCTCGTCGGCCGGCTTCGTGGCTACCCCGTCACAGTCGTGATGCCCGACGCGGTCAGCGAGGAGCGCATCGAACTGCTGCGCGCCTTCGGGGCGGAGATCATTTACTCGCCCGGCGACCTCGGCACCAACGGCTCCGTAGCGATGGCGCGTGAGGTCGCGGCGGAGCATCCGGACTGGTTCATGCCGTTTCAGTACGAGAACGAGGACAATCCGCGCGTCCACTACGAGACGACCGCCGAGGAGATCATCGCCGACCTCCCGGACGTCGACATCTTCGTCTCCGGTCTTGGCACCGGTGGAACGCTGACCGGCGTCGGGCGGCGACTGAAAGAGCACAATCCGGCCGTTCGCATCGTCGCGGCCGCGCCGCACCCCGGCGACATGGTGCAGGGGCTGCGCAGCCTTGAGGACGGCTACATCCCGCCGGTCTTCGACGAGTCCGTGCTGGACGGTCGCATCGTCGTCGACTCCGCGAGCTCGTTCGCTGCGACGAAGGAGCTGACTCTCAAGACCGGCATCTTCGCCGGCGTCTCCAGCGGCGCGGTGATCCGTGCGTCACAGCGGGCGGCCGAGCGAGCGGACGAAGGGGCGAAGATCGTTTGCCTGCTTGCCGACGGTGGCTGGAAGTACCTCTCGAGCGGTCTCTGGACGAACGAGTACGACGAGATCGAAGCGAACGTGAGCGAAAAGCTCTGGTGGTAGCCGGTTCCGGGCCACACCCGACTCGACTAGACTCGATGCCGGCACGAAATTCAGGGGGACTCTCGTGAGTGACAAGCTCGTCTCGTGCGACTGGCTGGCCGAGCACATGACGGACGAGGACGTCCGCGTGGTTGAGGTCGACGTCGATGCCGACGCCTACTCGGAAGGCCACATCCCCGGCGCCGTCGGCTGGAACTGGACGACGCAGCTCCAGGACGCGACGGAGCGCGACATCCTCACGCGTGCGTCGTTCGAGGCGCTGCTCGGCGCTTCCGGGATCGACAACGAGAGCCACGTCGTCCTGTACGGCGACAACAACAACTGGTTCGCGGCGTACGCGTTCTGGCTGCTCGAGCTCTACGGGCACCAGCGCATCTCGCTGCTCGACGGCGGCCGCGCGAAGTGGCTGACCGAGGGCCGCGCGACAATGACCGACGACGGTGTGGCGTCGTCGGTGAGCTACACGGCGCAGGACCTCGATCGCTCGCAGCGCGCCTATCGCGAGGACGTGCTCGCAGCAGTCGCTGCCGGCACGCAGATGGTCGACGTGCGCAGCCCCGCCGAGTTCAGTGGCGACGTGATTGCGCCACCCGGGATGAGCGAGACGGCACAGCGCGCGGGTCACATCCCCGGTGCATCGAATATCCCCTGGGCGCGCGCGGTGAACGAGGACGGCACGTTCCGCTCGGCCGACGAGCTGCGCCAGATCTACGGTGACGCCGGCATCGCCGATGGCGAGACGACGATCGTCTACTGCCGCATCGGCGAGCGGTCGTCGCATAGCTGGTTCGTACTCAGGCACATCCTCGGTTACCCGGACGTGAAGAATTACGATGGGTCATGGACCGAATACGGCTCGCTGATCGGCGCGCCGATCGAGAAGTAGCGGAGCAGCGAGTAGTTGGCCGAGATCGCCCTGGCCCTCGTCGACGAGATGATCGCGCACGCGCGTGCGGAGTTCCCGAACGAAGCGTGCGGCGTGATCCACGCAGCCGATGGCGCTGCGGCCACAGTGCACCGCGTCACCAACGCCGCCGCCAGCCCTTACCGCTACGAGATGGCTCCGCTGGAGCAGCTGAAGCTCGAACAGCAGCGCGACGAGAGCCGCGAGACGCTCTTCGCGATCTACCACTCGCACGTTGCCTCGGAGGCCAAGCCGTCACCGACTGACGTGAACATGGCTTTCTGGCCGCCCGCAGACACAACTGGCGCGCTGATGTACCCGGAGACGTACTACATCGTCGTCTCGCTCGAGGAGGCACTGCCGACCGTCCGCGTCTTCCGCATCAAGGCTGCGGAGCAGTACGAGGACAATATCGAAGAAGTGCCGCTGGAGATCGTCTAGCCGTCGCTATGACGCCACTGCCATGACGCTATCGCCGTGACCCAGCCGCTCACTTCCCCCGCTGCGACGACGCTCGGAGCGACCACGTTCGAGTGGGGCGTGCGCACCCACGTGATGGGCGTGATCAACGCCACGCCCGACTCGTTCTCCGGCGACGGTGTACTCGATCCCTCGGCCGCTGCCGAGCAGGCGCGGCGGATGGTCGAGGACGGCGCGGCGCTGCTCGATATTGGCGCGGAGTCGTCGCGCCCCGATCATGACGCGATCGACGCCGCCGAGGAGTGGGGCCGCCTCGCGCCGGTGCTCACTGCGGTTCGCGCGACCGTCGACGTGCCGATCACCGTCGATACGACGAAGGCCGCCGTCGCGGAGCGAGCGTTCGACGCCGGCGCCGACGCACTCAACGACATCGACGGCCTGCGCTCCGACCGCGAGTTGGCGCCGTTGCTCGCTCGCGTCGCCCGTCCCGCGGTAGTGATGCACAACCAGCGACGACGCGAGTTCTCGGGTGACGTGATCGCGGACATCCGCGCGGGGCTCGGGGAGAGCATCGCGATCGCGGAGCGCGCCGGGGTTGCTCGCGAGCAACTGATCCTCGACCCGGGCTTCGGCTTCGGGTGGTCGGTGGAGCAGAACCTGGAGATGGTCGGGCGCGTCGGTGAGCTGCGGGCGCTCGGTCTTCCGCTGCTGCTCGGCACGTCGCGGAAGTCGACGATCGGCGCGGTGCTCGACAGGCCCGAGGGCGAGCGGCTCTGGGGCACGGCGGCGACGATCGCGCTGGCGGCACAGGCTCGCGTCGACATCGTGCGCGTGCATGACGTGCGCGAGATGGCCGACGTGGTGCGGCTGACGGACGCCGTCGTGCGCGGTCCCGCGTCGTGAGCGCGCCGCGCCGCGTCTGGCTGGCGCTCGGCGGGAACCTCGGCGACCGTCTCGCCAATCTGCGCTTTGGGCTGGACGAGCTGGTGAGCGGCGGTGTGGCGATCAATGCCGTCTCGTCCGTCTACGACACGCCGCCGTGGCCGAATGCGAGCGACCCGCGCTTCGCGAACATCGCCGTCAGCGGCCTCTGCGCGCTCTCGGCGCGAGAGCTGCTGCGGCTCTGCAAGCGCATCGAGGTGGCTGCGGGCCGCGACCTCGATGCCCCGCGCAACAGCCCCCGCCCGCTCGATATCGACATCGTGGCGATCGACGGCGAACAGATCGACGAACCGGATCTCAAGGTGCCGCACGTGCTGATGCAGGATCGCGCGTTCGTGCTGATGCCGCTGGCGGAGGTCGCCGAGGGATTTGTGCACCCGGCGCTCGGGCAGACCGTCGACGAGCTACTGGATGCGGTTGAGACGGTCGACGTGACCGTGATCGAATCGCCGGGCTGGTGGCCGGGCGCGGCTGGGTGAAGTGGCCATCGGGCCGGGCGAGTCAAGCGCTGGCTGCGTCACCCTCGACGGCGTCGCCTGCAACGTCGGCATCCGCCGTGTCGCCCGTCGCAGTCTGATCGCTGCCCGTGACGTCGACGTGGTCAGGTTCTTCCGTCATCGCCAGCGTGTAGCCGACCCAGAACGCGAGCGCGCCGATCACGGCGACCCCGGCGGCGACCGGCAACGCGATCGCGAGGTAGGAGCGACGCGCGACGCCGATCAGCATCAGCAGCACGGCGAGTGCCGCCCCGCCCATCAGCGCCTGTCCGGCCTGCCGCGTCTGCTCGATGCTCACGAAGAGCTGTCCGCGGCTTCCGCTTCCATCTCACGGCGCAGGTCGGGCGGGAGCAGGTTTGGGATGCCATCGCTGATCGGGTAGCGCTCATCGCAGTTCGCGCAGTGCAGCGAACCCTCGATGACCTCTTCCTCTTCTTCGCGGTCGACGGTGAGCGTGAGCTCGGTCTTGCAGACGGGGCACGCCAGGATGTCCATGAGGTCGCGGCGCATCGGATCTCCTCTACTTCGCGCGTTGGCGCATACGTCGATCGAAGGGCGGTAGTTCGGCGAGGATAGCGCCCCGCTGCGGTGAATCACCGCTAAACTCAGAATCTCCCATACGCGCCTGCGAGGCAAACGTGGCTGAGCCCGACCGCATCCCGCTGCATCGCACTGCCGCCGTGATCAGCGACGGCAAGGTCGTCGTTCGCCCGTCGGGACGGCTCGTCGTTCCGCTAATTCAGGCGGCGATCGCGGGTGGTGCGATCTTCCTGATCATCCAGTTACTGAACAACAACGGGTCGCTCGTTCTGATGGTCTTCGCGCTGCTGGTGGCGATGCTCGTCGGTCCGGCTGCCGTCCTTGGGCTCGTCTACAACCTCGTCGGTGCGGCGGTCACCGTCGACGGCGAGAAGCAGTCGGTCGTCGTGCAGCAGGGCTTCCTCGGTCTCGGCATCGGCACGTCCGAACTCGTTCCCTTCTGGCGCATCGCCCACATCGAGGTGGCCGGCGACCTCGACGAGGAGCTGAGCAGCGGAGAGCTGCAGGACACCGTGCAGTGGGACATCCTGCTGGTGAAGGACAACGGCAAGATCGTCGAACTGGGGATCGTCGTCACGGCCCGGCTCTTCGCCGCCGAGGCGCTGGAGCGGGCCAATGCCGCCGCGCGGGCGATCGCCGAGGTCGCGGGCGCGGAACTGCGTGAAGGCGCGAACGTCGAGATCGCCGCGCAGCCAGCCGATGCTACCGTCGAGCCGCGACGCCGTCGGCGGATCGATCGCGGTGACCGCAGACCGCCGCCGGGGAGTGACGGGCAGACCGAAGAGCGCGGAGCGCAGTGAGAGGGGTCAGCGATGGATCGCGGAGTTGAGTTGATGCGAGACGCGCGCACGATCGCGGTCGTCGGCGTCTCGGACCGGCCGAGCCGAGACTCGTACGATGTCGCGCTTTACCTGATCGGCGCGGGGTATGAGGTCTATCTCGTGAACCCGGCGATCGAGGGGGAGTTGCTGGGCCGTCCGGTCTACGACCGCGTGCAGGACCTGCCGGTCCCCGTCGATATCGTCGACATCTTCCGCCGCCCGGAACTGGTGATGCCGCACGTCGAAGACGCGGTCGCGGCCGGGGCGAAGACGGTGTGGATGCAGCTTGAGATCGTGAACGAGGAGGCCGCCGCCGTGGCGCGCGCCGCCGGCCTTGAGGTCGTGATGGACCTCTGCACGAAGATCGAACATCAACGTCTCCCCGCCGGGGCGTAGCCCCGAACCGCCCGGGCATAGCCCTCAAACGGGCAAGTGCTACAATCCGTCCCTAACGCCCCTAAGAGGGAGTCGGATCGGGTGACGCCGAGCCTCCGCGAAAAGTGTGGCGTCTTCGGCATTTATGCTCCTGCCGAGGATGTAGCTCGGCTTACCTTCTTCGGTCTGTTCGCACTTCAGCATCGTGGACAAGAGTCCGCCGGGATCGCCACGACCGATGGCGATGAGCTGTTCGTGCACACCGAGATGGGTCTCGTCACTCAGATCTTCAACGAAGAGGTGCTGAGCGCGCTCCCGGGTAAGGCTGCGATCGGCCACACGCGCTACTCGACGTCCGGATCGAGCATCGAAGAGAACTGCCAGCCGCTGCTGGTGGACGCGCTGCCCTTCGCGGGGTCCGACGAGAGCTCGCAGCTGCTACTCGCGCACAACGGCAACATCGTCAACGCGGGTGTGCTGCGGACGGAGCTGCAGGCAAGCGGCGTCGAGTTCGCGACGACGACCGACTCCGAGGTGATCGCCCGGCTCGTCGCAAACGCGCCCGGCGATGACTGGGAGCAGCGCTTCGGCTACATGCTGGCGCGCGCCGACGGGGCCTACTCACTCACGGTGCTGGTGAAGGACGCGATCTTCGGGCTGCGCGACCCGCACGGCATCCGCCCGCTCTGCATCGGCCGCCTCAACGGCGGCGACTACGTCTTCGCGTCGGAGACCTGCGCGCTCGACCACCTCGGCGCCGAATTCGTGCGCGACGTCGAGCCGGGCGAGGTCGTGCGCATCGACAGCCAGGGCCTGACATCGACGTTCCCCAACGACCGCCCGAGCGAGCGTCCGGCGATGTGCATTTTCGAGTACGTCTACTTCGCGCGACCGGACTCCGTGATGTCCGGTGAGCTGATCCACAACGCCCGCGTGCGCATGGGTCGGGAGCTCGCCCGTGAGCAGCCGGCCGAGGCCGATCTCGTGATTGGCGTCCCCGACTCCGGGACACGCGGCGCGATCGGCTATTCGCTCGAATCGGGGATTCCGTACGCCGAGGGGTTCGTGCAGAACCGCTACGTGGCACGCACCTTCATTCAGCCGGATCAGCGCCTGCGCGAACTCGGGGTGCAGCTCAAGCTCAACCCGCTGGGCGCGCTGCTCAAGGGCAAGCGACTTGTCGTCGTCGATGACACCATTGTGCGCGGGACGACGAACCCGCCAGTGGTCGCGATGCTGCGCAAGGCCGGAGCGGCGGAGGTGCACATGCGCATCCACTCGCCGCCGGTGATCTCTCCGTGCTTCTACGGCGTCGACATGCCGTCCCCGGATGAGTTGATCGGCGCTCGCAAGAGCGTTGAGGAAATCCGCGAGTACATTGGTGCCGACTCCCTCGGCTACCTCTCGCTCAAGGGAATGGTCGACGCGTCCAAGACCCCCGGTGAGGCGCTCTGCACGGGCTGCTACTCCGGTGAGTACCCCGGCGAAGTCCCGTTGGAGCTCGACAAGTTCGAACTCGAGGGCGGCAAGGTGCCAGAGCGATCTGCAGCCACGCTGCCGCTCGGTGGTGAGTAGAGGACAGCCCAGAAACACGATTACGCAGCAAGCACTCCCGCGAGGGAGGCACTCCCAAGAAGCAGGACACTCCACCTCCCCGGTCGTGAGGCGTCGATGACCAAGAGCGACGAGCGCTCAATCACCTATCTCGATGCCGGCGTCGACATCGACGCGGCCGAGGAGACCGTGGCTCGCTACCGCGAGATCGCGCGCAAGACGACGCGGCCCGAAGTGCTCTCTGGCGTTGGTCCGTTCGCCGGACTGTTCAGCCTCGCGAAGTTCCGCGACCCTGTCGTCGCGGCGAGCGCCGATGGTGTCGGCACCAAGCTGCTGATCGCGGAGGCGATGGGGCGCTACGACAGCGTCGGTCGCGACCTCGTCAACCATTGCGCGAACGACATTCTACCGACGGGTGCCGAGCCGCTCTTCTTCATGGACTACCTCGCGACCGCCGACCTCTCACAGGACGCGCGCGTCGAGGTCGTCGCCGGCGTCGGCGCGGCCTGCGAGGAACTCGGTATCGCTCTGCTCGGTGGCGAGACCGCTGACATGCCGGACATCTACCCGCCGGGCGTCTTCGACCTTGCGGGCTTCATCGTCGGCGCGGTGGAACGCGACGAGATGATCGACAACTCGAAGTTGGCGGCCGGCGACGCGCTGATCGCGCTGCCGTCGACGGGCATGCAGACGAACGGCTACTCGCTGGTGCGCGAGGTCTGGGCGATCGGCAAAGGGCTCGGCGCGGATCACGACCGCGAGGTGCTGGAGACACAGTACGAGGAGCTGGGCGGGACGCTTGGCGACGCGCTGCTTGCCGTCCACGGCTGCTTCGTCGAGTCGCTGCAGCCGTTGCTGCCGCGCATCCACGCAATCGCGCACATCACCGGAGGCGGCCTCCCCGGCAACCTCTCCCGTATCTTCGAGGACGACCTCGCCGCGACCGTCGACCCATCGACGTGGGAGGTGCCGCCGCTCTTCGAGTTGATCCAGCGCACCGGCAACGTCGCGCAGGGCGAGATGTGGCGGACGTTCAACATGGGCGCGGGCCTCGTCGTCGCCGTCGATGCCGCCGACGCAGAGAGCGTGATCTCGAGCCTGCCGGGCGCGTGGCAGATCGGCGAGGTGGTCCCGCGCAGCGGCGACGAGCTGCTCGTGCAGGGTCTGGAGGACTAGCGGTGCGCGCTCTGCTTGCCGGGTACACGCCAGAATTCGATGACTTCGCGCAGGGTCTGCTCGATCTCGGCTGGGAGCTGACGGGGACGAGCGGCACCGCACGCGCTCTCTCCGAGGCCGGGAAGGCGATCACGACGGTCGCCGATCTCACCGGCAGCCCGGAGATGCTCGGCGGTCGCGTGCGCACGCTGCACCCGAAGATCCACGGCGGCATCCTCTATCGACGCGGGCTCGCGGCGGACGAGGCCGACGTCGAGGAGCACGGGCTGCCGTCGATCGACCTGCTCGCCTGCAACCTCTACCCGTTCGAGCAGACCGTGACGGGCGGCGACGTCACGCACCAGGACGCGCTGGAACAGATCGACATCGGCGGTGTCGCGCTGCTGCGCGCGGCGGCGAAGAACTACCGCGATGTCGTGCCGCTCGTCGATCCTGCCGACTATGCGGACGTGCTCGCGGCGCTGCAGGGCGGCGGTCTCGACGACGCGGCGAGGCGTGAGCTGGCGGCCAAGACGTTCGCGTTGACCGCTCGCTATGACGCGATGGTCGCGGACTACATGCGCGGCGAGGACGCGATGCTTCCGCCGCAACTGACGCTGGCGATGACGCGCCGCGAGGAGCTGCGCTACGGCGAGAACCCGCACCAGCAGGGCGCGTTCTACGCCTTCGATGCGGTGCACGCGCCTGTCGAAGGGATCGGTGGCTACGAGCAGCACCACGGGCTGGGGCTCTCGTACGTCAACATCATGGACGCGGACGCGGCCTTCAACCTTGTCGCGGAGTTCGATGAGCCCGCGATTGCGATCATCAAGCACACGAACCCGTGCTGCTTTGCCGTCGGCGACGAGTCAGTGGCGAAGCTCTACGAGCGCGCCCTCAACACCGGCGACAACGTCTCCGCTTACGGCGGCATCGTCGCCTCGAACCGACCGATCGACATGGAGTACGCGACGGCACTACGCGACGTGCGCGACCCGGACGGTGGGCAGCGCATGCGCTTCGACATCGTGATCGCGCCCGGTGCGACGAACGATGGCCTCGCGCACCTGAAGAAGAAGTCGAAGGATCTGCGCATCCTGACCGCGCCACTCGGCGAGCCGCGCCGGCGTCGGCCGGACTTCCGCGCGGTGCGCGGCGGCGTGCTCGTGCAGGACGCGGACATCTCCGAGGAGTCGACGTTCGAGGTCGTGAGCAAGCGTCAGCCGAGCGCGGAAGAACTGTCCGACCTCGACGTGGCATGGGTCGTCTGTAAGCACGTGAAATCGAACGCCGTCGTCTTCGTGAAGGACGGCGTGCTCGTCGGGCTCGGTGCCGGTCAGCCGAATCGCGTTGGCAGCGCGCGCCTCGCAGGCGAGGCGGCAGGCGAGGCGGCGCAAGGCGCCGTGGCAGCGACCGACGCCTTCATCCCGTTTCCCGACACCGTCGAGGTCTGCGCGGAGCATGGCGTCACCAGCGTGATGCACACCGGCGGCTCGATCCGCGACGAGGACTCGATCGAGGCCGCCGACCGCCTCGGCGTCTCGCTGCTGACGACCGGCGTGCGGCACTTCCGGCACTGATCGCTGTCGGTCCTGTCTGTTCTTTCGGTGCTGAGCGCTCTCGTCGCTGAAGCGCTAGCCTGACCGCATGGCAACAGTCGACGTCGTACTGCCCGTCTACAACGAGGAGAGCGTGATCGCGCAGTCGGTCGCGACGTTACTCGAATGGTTCGATGGCCACCCGGAGCACGAGTGGCGCGTTGTCGTCGCGAACAACGCCTCGACCGATCGCACGCTCGCGATCGCGCGCACGCTTAGCGAGCAGCACCCCGGTCGCGTCGCCGCCCTCGATGTGCCTGCGAAGGGCAAGGGGCTCGCACTTCGCATCGCCTGGCTGACTTCGCCCGCCGACGTGAACGCGTACATGGACGTCGACCTCTCGACGGACATCGAGCATCTGCCGGAGCTGGTGGATCCGATCGCGGCCGGAGACGTTGATGTGACATACGGGACGCGGCTCGATCCGCGCTCGCAGACGACACGCCAGCTCTTCCGCGAGGTCGTGGGGCGCGGCTACGTCTTCGTCTTCCAGACGCTGCTTGGGCTGCGGGTCACCGATGCACAATGCGGGTTCAAAGCGATGAGCCGGGACGCGACGCGGGAGATTCTGCCGCTCGTACTGCACACCCACTGGTTCTGGGATACCGAGATGCTGATGGTCGCGCAGGAGAACCGCTACCGGATGCGCGCGGTGCCGGTGAAGTGGATCGAAGACACCGACAGCAGCGTCGCGGTCGTCGACACCGCGCTCGATGACCTGCGCGGCATTTGGCGCCTTCGCACCGGAGGAGTGCCGCGGGTCTCGCGCGGCGCGGCGCGGTGGCCGGAGCGGGACGGCGACGGCGAGCCGCCGGGCGATCGGGCGATTCCTTGACGCTACATGGGGGTCGGGCTAGCATCGGGCGCGATTGTGACAGAGGTCACGTCGGTCGTGCACACGGCCAATCTAGGTTGAGTCCGCTCGCGGAGGCTCCAATTGATCTTCGGTGAAGTCGGTGAGGCGCTTGAGTTGGTGGCCGTCTTCGTGACGCTGTTCGGCGCGCTGGCGGTGATGGTCGTGCTCGGCAAATGGTGGGAAACATAGCGCTGGTGAGCCCCTCGGGGTTCAGGGCAACGCTACGGAGAGTGTGAATGGCGACGACTGAGCGCCCCGAGAGCAAAGGTCTCGGCGACCGTGTCTATGACATGGTCTTCCACAGCTATTTCTGGCGATCGATCTTCCGTTCCGGCTACCCGAACACGCCGCGCAATCAGATGCTCGCGGTCGCAACCAACGTCTTCCTCCACCTCCACCCGACGAGAATTCACCGCACCCACGTCCGCATCACCCACACCTTCTGCCTCGGTGGGCTCTCCTTCTTCCTCTTCCTCGGGCTGACGGTGACCGGCGTGCTGCTGATGTTCTATTACGTTCCCTCGGTTGAGCGGGCGTACCGGGACATGCAGATCATTGAGACCGACGTCCGCTTCGGCATGTTGATGCGGAACATCCATCGCTGGATGGCGCACGGCATGGTACTGACCGTCTTCATGCACATGATGCGGGTCTTCTACACCGGCGCGTACAAGCCGCCGCGTGAATTCAACTGGATCGTCGGCGTCGTGCTCTTCGTGCTGACGCTGCTGCTCTCCTTCACCGGCTACCTCCTGCCGTGGGACGAGCTCGCCTTCTGGGCAATCACGGTCGGCACGAACATGGTGGGGTCTGCCCCGCTGCTCGGCCCTCCCAACCGCTTCGTCTTGATCGGTGGCTTCGACGTCGGTGCCGCCGCCCTGATCCGCTTCTACACGCTGCACGTGATTGGATTGCCACTGATGGCGGCGATCTTCATGACCGTGCACTTCTGGCGCATCCGTCGTGACGGCGGACTCGCTCGACCGCTGTAGGGCGAGGGGCGCATGGTCGCTGAAGCACAAACCGCAGCCGAGTCGGCCGCCGTCAGGGGTCGCGCACGTCGTCAGCGCGAGGAGGAAGTCCTCGTCTGGCCGGATCTCGTATTCGTCGAGTTCATCGCAGCGATGGTCTTCGGGCTCGCCTTCACGTTGCTCGCGATCTTCATCAACGCACCGCTACAGGACCGGGCAAACCCGGCGCACACGCCGAACCCGTCGAAGGCGCCGTGGTACTTCCTGAATCTGCAGGAGATGCTGCTGCACATGCACCCGGCACTGGCCGGTGTGATCGTGCCGACGGTCGCCCTGATCGCGCTCGGCGCGATTCCCTACTTCGATAACGACAACGAGCACCAGGGAGAATGGCTGAAGAGCCCCGACGCCTGGAAGTTCGTCCGCATCGGCGCCGTCACCGGCGCGATCGGCTCACTGATCCTGATCCTCTGGGACGGCGGCAAGCACGTCGTACTGTGGGCGCAGCTCACCGGCAACGAGGTCAGCGACTGGCCGACGAAGCTCAACTGGATGCGTAACGCGCGGTCGCTACAGATCGACATCAACTGGCCATCCTCGTGGGAAGCCGTGCCGCTTGGATCCAAGGTGCTGCGTACCGACCTGCTCGGGCTACCCGCGGTCGACCTCGATGTGAACATCCCGGCGATGATCGTCGAACAAATCCTGCCCGCCAACCTCATGATCGGCCTGCCGGTGCTGCTCTCTGCGGTGCTCTGGAAGCTGGGCATCGCCCATACCCGCCGCGACCACATGATTGTCCAGTTCTCCGGATTCGTTGCAGTCTTCCTGACCCTCACGATCATCGGAACATTCTTCCGTGGTCTGGGAATGGAACTGTTCTGGTTCTGGGAAGTCTCGCCGGCCGTCTCATGACGACTCTCAATGGGACGGTGGCGCCGCAGGCGCAGGGCGTGACGATGCAAGGAGCATCTGAGTGACGAGCGATACTGAGGCGAAGGAAGCCGCTGAGGCAACGACCGACGAGGGATCGTCGGCCGCGCCTTCAGACGCCTGGCGCAAGGCACTCGCAACCCGGCGCACACAACAGCACCCCGACCAGGGCGCACCCGGCGCTCAGGCGTCGAGGATTGGCGCCGACGTCTCACGGCGAGCGTTCGTTCAGGGCTCGTTCTGGACCGGTCTCGGTATTACCCTGCTCGGCTTCGTCGGCATGCTGCTCGACCTGCTCTACCCGCGGAACGTGAAGGGCTTCGGTGGCCCGGTTCCCGGCGGGAATGTTGCTGACTACCCTGTCGGCGGAGAGCCGAAGCACTTCGTCACCGGTCAGTTCTTCATCGTCAACCTCGACCCTGCGGAGACGCGCCCCGGCGGCAGCGGCGGCGGCGACGGCCTGCTCGCGCTCTGGCATCGCTGCCCGCACCTCGGCTGCACCGTCCCATGGCGGGCGGGCTTCGCATACGGGGGTGACAGCGGCTGGTTCCGCTGCCCCTGCCACGGCTCGACGTACACCAAGGCTGGGGTGCGCGTCTTCGGCCCCGCGGCTCGATCGATGGACACGATGAAGATCGACATCGATGCCTCTGGAAACATTACCGTTCAAACCGGATCTCGGACGCCGGGTGGGCCTGACAACCCCCAGCGCGCCGGTTCGGCCTAAGCCCGGATTGGCGACGCGATGAATACCGGCAAGCAAGTCAACGTGATGATTGGCATGCTCTTCCTGATCTTCCTCATCGTTGGCGCATACGCCGTCAACGAGGGGAACCGGCAGGAAGCGGCGCACGAAGAGATCGTCGAGAAGAACGCCGAGCGCGGGGCCCGGCTCTACGTTGGGAACTGCCGTAGCTGCCACGGCCTCGATGGTCTTGGCCCCGAAGGTGACCCGCCCGGATTCGGGCCGAAATTGAACTCGAGCGCGTTCCTCGTTCTCGACGAAGGTAACGAGTTCGGCCTGGAGCCGACGTCTGGCGGTGTCGCGGCTGGCATCGAGACCTTCCTCTACGACACGATCGCCTGTGGCCGGACGAATACGTTCATGCCGAAGTGGTCTCTGGAGTTCCAGGGATCGCTTTCCGATCAGCAGATCAGCAACCTCGTCACCATGATGACGAACGGTCGCTGGGATCTCGTTGAGGAAGTCGCCCATGAAGAGGACGAGCACAACGGGCTCACCGAGGAAGATGTGCACGCCATCGTCGTGACGAACCCCGCCGATCTTGCGATCACGCAGTCCAACTGCGGTCAGTACAGCCCAGCCGACGCCACGAAGTTCCGCACGCGCGACCCGTTCTCCTCAGAGCCGGCTGCCGTTGCGACCGCTGAGCCCGCGGCAACGACAACCGCAGTCGCGCCATCCGATGGCCCTGCCTCCGAGTTCGCGATGACCGAGTTCGCTATCGACGGTGTCGCCATTGCAGAGGCGGGTGCGGTTACGTTCCGCGTCGCCAACGATGGCGCGATCGCCCATGAGTTCGCGGTCTACCGCAGTGATGCGGCAGTCGACGCCTTGCCACAGGCAGGTGGAATGGTTGACGAGTCACAGGTTGATGTCGTCGGACGCATCGACCAGTATGCCGGTGGCGAGACGCGCGAGGCCACGTTCGACCTCTCGGCGGGAAACTATCTGCTCGTCTGCAACCTGCCCGCCCACTACCAGCTTGGAATGACAGCGGCGTTCACCGTCGAGTAGGACGCTCAGATCAGACGGCCGGTCAACCGGCTTTCGAAGGGGGATACATCCATGGCAGCTGAGACCGGAAAGCGCTACCGCTGCCCGTCGTGTGGCGCAGAATTCATCGTGACGCGCGGCGGCGAAGGCGAACTTCGTTGCGGCGACGAAGTACTCGAACAGATCTAGGGGCAGAACACATGGCTGTTGCACTCGGCAAGCGCTACAAGGACGAGCAGTCGAGCATCGAGGTGCTCTGCATCAAGCCCGGCGAATGCGACCTCAAGGTCGATGGCCGTGAGATGGAAGAGCTCCAGCCCAAGGTGCTGCCCTCGGCTGACTGAGCTTCTGTCGACGGAAACGTCGACGAGTTGAGTCCCCACTTTGAACCTGATACGGCCGCGACGCGGTCGTATCTGCTATCCGGGAGAGCTGTGAGGGACGTCTAAGGGGAGAACCGTTTGACGGCCCCTGACGGCTCGCCTACGATCCTCGGTGCGCGCTCTGATAGCGCGCTTTCTTGTCGAGAGTTCCCTGGAGGGAAGATGTCGGAAGTCTACGTTGGTGAAGGTGAGTCGCTCGACTCTGCGTTGAAGCGCTTCAACAAGCGCGTGCAGGCTGAGGGCATCCTGACCGACGCGCGCCGGCACGAGTACTACGAGAAGCCCTCGGAACGCCGCAAGAAGAAGGAAGCTGCGCGACAGCGCAAGCTGCGCAAGGTCACCCGCAAGACGGAGCAGCGAGCCCGGCGCTAACAGATCGCCCCGGCCGGACTGCCCGGCCGACAGGGACCCTTGTTTCAGCCGTCGGATTCCGATCGCAGAGGCCGCCTCCCATGCCGATCGTCGAAACCATCCGCGATGAGATGACCACCGCAATGAAGTCGGGGGATGCGCGCCGCCGCGACATCATGCGGCTACTGGTCGCGTCACTCCACAACGCCCGCATCGAGGCCGGTCACGACCTCGATGACGACGAGGCGATCAGCGCGCTTCAGCGCGAGGCAAAGCAGCGACGTGACTCGGTCGAGGAATACCGCAAGGGCGGGCGAGACGACCTGGCTGACGCCGAGCAAGAAGAGTTCGACGTGATCTCGACCTTCCTCCCGGCAGGCATGTCCGAGGACGAGGTCGTGGCGATTATCGGCGCAGTGGTCTCGGAAGTTGGCGCGGAAGGGCCCGGAGACCTCGGCAAGGTGATGCGACCGGTCATGGAGCGCGTTGCCGGTCGTGCGGACGGCAAGCGCGTGAACGAACTCGTGCGGGAGCAGCTCGCCTCCGGCTGAGACGCCGACGGCCTGCGAACCGGACTGCGGCTGTGGCTACCCGATCCCCTGACTCTGTATCGAGTACTGTCCGCTTTGGGCGTGGCACAGCCGCGCTCTTTGGTGGGCTGGTGGCGCTGGCGCTCGTTGGCGTGCTCTTTCCCTGGTTCCCCGGCGAGACGGTGCTGGAGGTCGGCTCTGTCGCCCAGCGCTCGGTCGCGGCCCCACGCGACCGCACCTATGACTCCCGCGTCCTGACGGAGGCCGCGAGCGAACAGCGCGCGGCCTCCGTCGGCGACGTGCTGGTGCACGACCCCGGGATCGCCGGTGCGCAGCTTGTCGAGCTGGAGCGCCAGATCGAGGCGATCGCGGAGATCCGCGACGACGCGAACCTGTCGGCCTCCGCGCGCGAATCCGCGGTGCGGGCGGTGCCGGGCGTAGCCCTCTCGGTACGCGCAGCGGCGGCGCTGACCAGTGTGCCCGACCATCAGTGGGATGAGATCGTCGACGATCTGCGCGACGCGCTTGAGCGCACGCTCGCTGTCGCGATCGACGCTGACGATGTCGCGTCCGCCCGTCAGCGGGTACGCGAACTGCTGACGCCGCTGCTCAGCAGCGATCAGGCGCTGGCACTCGGCGAGCTCGCCGATCCGCTGGTCGTCGCGACACAGGTGATCGACGCGGAGCGCACCGCGGAGCAGCGAGAGAAGGCACGCGCCTCGCAGCCGTCGGTACGCGTGACCGTCGACCGCGGCGAGACGATCGTGCGCGACGGCGACGTGCTGACTGCTGCGGACATCGAGCAGCTCGACGAGCTCGGGCTGCGACAGTCCGGTTTGAAGCTGTCGACGCTGGCGGCAACGGTACTGGTCGCTGCGATGGCTGGCGCCGCAGCAGGTGGCTACCTGATCGTCGCGCAGCCGGCGGCGGTAGGCAGCCTGCGACGGCTGATGCTGTTCGGACTACTGATACTGATCCCGGCGACAGGCGCGAAGTTCGGCTTCACGCTGCTGCTTCCGGACGTCGACCGGCACTTCCTCGCGTACGCGGTCCCGCTGGCGGCCGCGCCGATCGCGGCGGCGGTCCTGCTGGACGTGATGACGGCGCTCGTCGTCACCGTCGTGCTGGCGTCGGTCGCATCGTTCGTCACGCTCTACCTGCCGGAGGTCGGGCTGGTGCCCGGCGGAGAGCTGGAGGCTGCGCGGATGTGGCTCGCTGTGATCGCGGGCTCCTTCGCCGGCATCTCGATTGCCGCCAGCGCCGACCGGCTACAGCGGTACCTCGCGGCCGGGTTCGCATCGGCGGTCGCCGTCGCGGGGGCCTTGCTGCTGTTCTGGCTGCTCGATGCCGACCGCAGCGCCGTTGAGTTGATCTGGGTCGGCGGGGTGGCCGTGGTCGGCGGGGTGCTCTCCGCGCTGATCTCGGTGGGCGCGTTCGTGCTGCTCAGCCGTCCCTTTGGCATCATCACTCGCGTGGAGCTGATGGAGCTCGCGCAGCTTAACCACCGCCTGCTCCGGCGGCTGCAGGACGAGGCGCCGGGGACGTTCCAGCACTCGATTCTCGTCGGTAACCTCGCGGAGCGCGCCGCCGACCGCATCGGTGCGGACGCGCTGCTCGTGCGAATCGGCGCGTACTACCACGATGTCGGCAAGCTGGTCGGGCCGGAGTTCTTCTACGAGAACATCGGCGATAGCGAGAACCCGCACGAGAGCCTCGACCCGCTGCAGAGCACGCGCGTGATCCATCAGCACGTCACCGCCGGCGTCGATCTCGCCCGCCGCGAGGGGCTGCCGGAAGCGGTCGTGCGATTCATCCCGCAGCATCACGGCACGCGTCTGATGGCGTACTTCTACCGCCGAGCTGCGGAGGTAGACTCTGAGATCGATCCCGAGCTGTTCCGCTACGGCGGCCCGAAACCGCAGTCGCGTGAGACCGCGATCGTGATGCTGGCCGATGCGTCCGAAGCATCCGTGCGCGCAGACACCAACCACACGGCGGAGCACATCACCGAGGTGATCGAGGGCATCGTTCGCGAGCGCGTCGAAGAGGGCCAGTTCGACGAGTGCGCGCTTTCGCTGCGCGACTTGCGCATGGTGGTCGACTCCTTCAGCTCGGCACTGAACGCGGTCTACCATCCGCGCGTCGAGTACCCCGAGCCCACCGACCGCGAGCTCGCCGAGCGTGCCGGTGCAGCGGCGGCCACCGCCGACGATGACGACGAATTCGACGCGGAGGGTCGGCGGATCGCCGAGGCTCCGCCGCTGGCGACGTCCGATGCGACGCTGCCGGAGACCACGGCCGCTGCCGCCGGGGTACCCCCGGACGAACCCGCCGAGGACGACGCGTAGACTCTTCGCGGCGCGACGGTCGAGCCTGAGACGACTCGACGCTATACTCGGCGCTCAGCCTGTTCCTCCCCTCGCTGGAGTCCGCGTATGCGTGCCGCGGTTGTTGTCTTTCCCGGAACCTGGAGTGATCGCGACTGTATCTACGCGCTCGAGCGATTGGGCGTTGAGACGCGGCGGGTCTGGCATCGCGAAACCGACATCGAGCCGGGCGAACTGGTCGTGCTGCCCGGCGGCTTCTCGTACGGTGATTACCTGCGCTGCGGGTCGATCGCCCGCTTCTCGCCGGTGATGGACGCGGTGCAAAGACACGCCGAGGCGGGCGGGCTCGTGATCGGCATCTGCAATGGCTTCCAGGTGCTCTGCGAGGCCGGTCTGTTGCCCGGCGTGCTGATGCGCAACGACTCGCTGCAATTCCGCTGTCAGGACATCAATCTCGCACCCGCGCAGCACGAATCCCCGTTCACCAGCGCGATCGAGCCGGGGCGCATCCTCGGCATGCCGGTCTCGCACGGCGAGGGCAACTACTACGCCGACGAGGCGACGCTCGACATGCTCGAAGCCAGCGGGAGGGTCGCCTTTCGCTACGTCGACGACTCCGGCGCTCCGACGCTGGAGGCGAACCCCAACGGCTCGCTGCGCAACATCGCGGGCATCACGAACGAACGTGGCAATGTGCTCGGCATGATGCCGCACCCGGAACGCGCCTGTGACCCGCTGCTCGGTGGCACCGACGGCAACGCGATCTGGGAATCGGTGCTCGCCGCTGTTGGGGCGGTCGCCTGATGGCCGTCGACGACTTCACACTCGAACAGGTGGCGATGTCGCGCGATGAGTACGCGCGGCTCGTCGACATGCTCGACCGCGAGCCGACGGAGGTCGAGCTCGGCATGGCCGGCGCACTCTGGTCTGAGCACTGCGGGTACAAGCACTCGCGCCCGCTCTTCCATCACTTCCCGACGCAGGGTCCGCTGGTGCTGACGAAGGTCGGCGAGGAGAACGCCGGAGCGATCGATGTCGGCGACGGCTGGTGCGCCGTCTTCAAGATGGAATCCCACAACCACCCCTCCGCGCTCGAGCCGTACGAGGGTGCTGCGACCGGCGTCGGTGGCATCCTGCGCGACATCTTCGCGATGGGTATGCGCCCGGTCGCGCTGCTCGACTCGCTGCGCTTCGGGCCACTCGACGACGCACAGAACCGCCACCTCTTCAGCGGCGTCGTTGCCGGCATCGGCGGTTACGGCAACTGCATCGGCGTGCCGACCGTCGGTGGCGAGGTGCAGTTCGATGCCGCATACAGCGGCAATCCGCTCGTGAACGCGATGGCCGTCGGCGTCGGCCGCATCGACAATTTACTCTCCGCCTCTGCGAACGGGCCGGGCAACCCGCTGCTGCTCGTTGGCGCCGACACCGGGCGCGACGGCATCCACGGCGCGACCTTCGCCTCGGTTGAGCTCGACGAGGACTCGGGCGATCGCCGCCCGGCGGTGCAGGTGGGCGACCCCTTCACCGAGAAGCTGCTGATGGAAGCCTGCATCGAGCTGGCCGAGGAGCACGGCGATTGGATCGAGGGCTTGCAGGACCTCGGCGCTGCCGGGCTGACATCGAGCGCGATCGAGGCGGCGGACCGCGCCGGGACCGGCATCGAGATCGATGTCGCGCTCGTACCGCGCCGCGAACTGGAGATGTCCGCCTATGACGTGATGCTCTCGGAGTCACAGGAACGCATGCTCGTGATCCCCAAGGCGGAACACCTCGACGACGTGGCCGCTCTCTTCCGACGCTGGGAGCTGCACGCCGATGTCGTCGGCCACGTCACCGACGACGGCATGGCGACGATCCGCGACGGCGAGACGGAGGTCGCGCGCATCGACATCTCGGTGCTCGTCGATGCGCCGAGCTATCCGCCCGAGGCCGAGCGGCCGACTTCGATGGATCGCGCGCAGGCCGAGGATCTCGCCGCGCTGCCGGACGTCAGCGATGCGAGCGCAACGCTGCTCGCGCTACTCGGCTCGGAGAACATCGGTAGCCGCCGCTGGATCTACCGCCAGTACGACCACCAGGTGCTGAACAACACCGTCGTGCGCCCCGGCGGGGACGCCGCCGTGATGGCGCTACCGGCCGGCGGCGACGGCCCGCGTCGTGGCTTCGCCGTGGCGACCGACGGCAACGGCCGGCTTGTGGCACTGGAGCCGCGAATCGGCGCGCAGATCGCGGTCGCTGAGGCGGCGCGCAACCTCGTCGCCACCGGCGCGATGCCGGTCGCGGTCACCGATTGTCTGAACTTCGGCAACCCCGAGAAGCCGGAGATCGCCTACGAACTGGAACAGTCGATCATCGGCCTCTCGGAGGCGTGTGAGGTGCTTGGCACGCCGGTCGTCTCCGGCAACGCTTCGCTCTACAACGAGACCCCGCATGGTGCGATTCACCCGACGCCGACCGTTGGCATGCTGGGCGTGCTGACCGATGTCGAACGCCACCTCACTGCTGGATTCAGCGAGGGCGACAGCGTCGTCCTGCTTGGTGCGGCCGTCGATCAGCCCGCTGCGGCGCTCGCTGCCAGCGAGTACCTCGCGAGCGTCCACGGCCGCCTCGCCGGCGTGCCGGCGCTCGACCTCGACCTCGAACGGCGCGTGCAGGCGCTGGTGTTGGACGCGCACGAGCGGCAGCTGCTGACTGCGGCGCACGACTGCTCGGATGGCGGCCTCGCCGTCACGCTCGCGGAGTCCTGCCTGGCGGGCGATGTTGGCTTTGAGGCCACCGACCTCGACCTCGGCGCGCGCCTCGATGGGGCGCTCTTCGGCGAGACGCAATCGCGGCTTATCGTCACAGTCGGCAGTGCCGCCGACGCGGAAGCGCTGCTCGCGCTCGCCGCTGACGTCGATGTGCCGGCGACTGTGATCGGCACGGCCAGCGGCGATCGCCTCCGCCTCGGGCCGGTCGATGTCACCCTCGATGCCGCGCGCGACGCGTACGACGGCGCGCTGGAGCGGGCGCTGGCAGGGTAGGCGGCGGCCAGAACATACGTTTGACAACGTAGGACGTACGTTCTAAAGTGGCTGCAACTGCTGAGAGGGCGTCTGCGATGGCGTGGCTCTCGGATTGCGTCTCACCGGCGCGCGCGGCTACGCTATTTGTCCGGTTGCACAACCGATTCAAATACGTATCCACGGTTCCCACACAGGCGGGAGGGAAACTTCCCGTCGCTTGGGGACATCGCTGGTGATAACTGCGTTCCGAGGCCGTGCTCTCCACCCCCACTATGGCGGTGTCCCGGCTCCGACACGCCGAAAGGTTCCTACCGTGAAGGTCGTGTTCCTTGAGACCGTTGAGGGCTCTGGTGCCATGGGTGACATCCGCGATGTCGCAAATGGATTTGCCAGGAATTACCTGTTGCCACGCGGCTATGCCGCACCGGCAACGCCGCAACTCATCGAGCAGGCTGCAGAGCTTGCACAGATCGAGGGGGAGCGGCAGCGGGTCGAGGACGAGCGCGCGCACGGGCTTGTCGGCAAGCTCGAAAATGCAACGCTCGTTATGACCGTCAGGGTGGGAGAGCAGGGACGTCTGTACGGCTCCGTCACCAGTGCTGACATCGCTGAGAAGGCTGGGGAGATTCTCGGCGAAGAGTTGGACAGACGTCGGGTACTGTTACCCGAGGTAATACGGAATGTTGGATTGTTCCCCGTCACCCTCCGTCTCTCGCGGAATATAGCGGCGGAGGTGAACGTAGCGGTTGTGGACGCTGAAACGCCGGAAGGTGTGGACGCGGCTGTCGAACAGCTACTGGCCCCACCAGTAATGGAGGAGCCAGAGCCCGAAGCTACGCCGGCGGAAGAAGAGTCCGATGTCACCGAGACCGATGACGTGTCGGAGCAGGGCAAAAACGAATTAGACGGCGAAGAGGCACCGGACGAGGCATCTGCGGAAGCATCCGCGGACGTAGCGGCTGAGACCTCTGATGCGTCTGACGAGCCCGCCTCCACCGACGACGCTGAGGCCGATGAGGCTGCCAGCGACGACGAGACCGAGGAGGCGGTAACCGAGTAGGTTCCGCCTTGGTCAGTGACAGCCGTCCGGCGACGCTTCGCCCAGAGGGCCGTCCACAGACCGGACTCCCACCGCATGATGTTTCCGCCGAAGAGGCGGTAATCGCGGCCCTGCTGCTCGACGACGATACGTACGCTCGCGTCGTCCCGATCCTCCTTCCGACCGACTTCTTCCGTGAGCAGAACCGCTGGTGCTACGAGGCCGCGCTCGAACTCGCCGAGCGTGGCGAGCCGATCACCGTTCCCACGCTCGCCCACGAACTCGACCGCGCCGGCCAGCTCGACGCCGCCGGTGGCGAGCCCTACCTCACCGAGGTCGCTGGCAAGTACTTCACCGCCGTCGGCGTCGAGGCCCACGCGCGCATCGTCGCCCGTGACGCGCTCTACCGACGGCTGATCAACGCCGCCGGCGAGATCGCGCGGCTGGCGTACGAGGGTGGCCCGGAGCAGCGCAAGGTGATCGCGCGATCCGAGGAACTGCTGCTCGGCATCCAGTCCGCGCAGGGTGAGAGCGACTTCAAGCGCCTGCGCGATCTGCTCGATGACTTCCTCGAGAGCCCCGGCGAAGAGGCGGACGGGCTCGATGCCGGTGTGCGTTCCGGATTCATGGACCTCGATCAGGTGCTGACCGGCTTCAAGCGCGGCGACCTGATCATCGTCGCTGCTCGTACCGGCGTCGGAAAGACCGCGCTGATGTTGAAGTTCTCGCGCAACGCCGCGGTCGGGGAGAAGGCGACTGTCGCGCACTTCTCGCTGGAGATGTCTGGCGACCAGCTCGCGATGCGCCTGCTCGCGTCCGAGTCCGGCGTCTCGGTGGGCCGGCTGCGCATCGGTGGTCACCGCGACGACGAAGAGCGGCACGTGATGAACGCGATCGGCCAGCTCAGCGATACGAAGCTCTACATCGACGACTCGGCGAGCCTCTCCGTGCCCGAGATCCGGGCCAAGTGCCGCCGTCTGCAGGCGGACGTGGGCCTCGACCTCGTCGTGATCGACTATCTGCAGTTGCTGAACAACGCCGGGCGTGCCGACACGCGCGCCGGAGAGGTTGGTGCGATCTCCAGGGGTTTGAAGGAACTGGCGCGCGAGTTGAACGTACCGGTGATCGCGGCCGCGCAGCTCTCGCGAGCGGTCGAGACGCGTCAGCCGCACATCCCGATGCTCTCCGACCTTCGCGAATCCGGCTCGATCGAGCAGGACGCGGACGTCGTGATGTTCATCTACCGCGAGGACGTCTACCAGACCGCCGAGCAGTGGCAGGATCAGAACCCGAACGAGCCCGGCGGCCAGCACCCGACCGGGCTCGCGCAGCTGATCGTCGCCAAGCACCGCAACGGTCCGACAGACACGATCTCGGTGAGATGGCGCGCCCAGCTAGCCACGTTCGAGGACCTCGTGCTGCGCGAGCCCGTCGAGATGCCCGAGTTCCACGAGTGACCGCGCCCGAGAGCGTTCCCAGCGACGCGGAAACACCGTTCGAGGGCTTCGCGACCGGCGGAGCGGCGACCACGCTGCCCGCGCAATTCTTCGTCGACGTGCTGCCGCAGATCGATGACGAGGCGGAGCTGCGGGTCACGCTTTACGCGCTCTACAGCATCGCGCGCCAGCGCGGCCAGCTTCGCGCAGTGCGCGCGGGCGATTTGCGCACAGAAGGTCCGCTGATTCGCTCGCTGGCGCGACACGGCGGCGTCGATGCCGTCGGACCCGCCCTCGACCGCGCCGCCGAGCGCGGGACGTTGCTCGCCTGTCCGCTGGACGATGGCGACGCGCTCTACTTCGTGAACAACACCGGGGGGCGTCGTAACATGCTGCGCGTCACCAGCGGGGCGTTGAAGGTGCCCGGCGCCGCGCCGAGGCAGGACGCGGGCCAGCTCGCTGGTGCCGCAGGGGAGCAACCGGCTCGTCCGGCGCAGGTCTATGAGCAGGAGATAGGCACGCTGACGCCGTCCGTGGCGGCGGCGCTGGCGGAGGCGGGTGAGCAGTATCCGGAGCAGTGGATCGTCGATGCACTGCGCGAGGCGGCGAAGGCGAATGCGCGCTCATGGCGCTACGCGGACGCGATTTTGCAGCGGTGGGAGAGCGAAGGACGGGACGATGCGCCCTCTGAACGAGATTCTGGAACAGCAGCGAGCAAGCGCGACCCGTATGCGCGGGTCGTCCGCCGCAGCTGGCCCTGACTCGGCTGATTCTGACGCAGCCCGTGCCGACGCAGCCCGCGACCGCGAGGCCGCGTCGATCTGCCCGATCTGCGATGGCGCGCGCTTCGTTCGGGTCACCGACGATCTCAGCAGCCCCGACTTCGGGAACGCGATGCCGTGTGAGTGCGTCCGATCGGAGGATGACCGCACGCGCCGCGATCGGCTCGTCCGTTACTCACAGCTCGGCGCGCTGCAACGCTTCACCTTCGATACGTTGCTGCGCGAGGGGCGTTCGAGCCAGCGCGAGGCGCAGGAGCGGTACGCGCAGGCCGTCGATGTCGCGGAGCGTTACGCGGCCGATCCGCGCGGCTGGCTGGTATTGACGGGCGTTCCCGGCTCCGGCAAGACGCACATCGCCGCCGCGATCGCGAACCACACGATCGATCGCGGCGACCCAGCGCTCTTCCTCGGCGTTGCCGACCTGCTCGACCTGTTGCGCGCCTCCTACGACGAGGACGCGGACCTGCCGTACGAACAGCTCCTCGAACAACTACGCAGCGCGCCGCTCGTGGTGCTCGACGACCTCGACAGCTACTCCGCGACGCCGTGGGCGAAGGAGAAGTTCCTGCAGCTGATCTCGCACCGCTTCCACGCGGCGCTGCCGACGGTCTTCACCTGCGAGCAGCCGCCGTCCGAGATCGAGCCGCGACTGAGTGCGCGGCTCACCGACCCCTCGATCTCACAGATCGTCGCGCTTGAGGACCGCTCGCTGCCGACCTACTCGCAGATCGGCGGCATGACGCAGGAACGGCTGCGCAGCTTCAACTTCGGCAACTTCGAGCCGGCCGGACGCGGGCTACGGGGCAAGGCGAGGCAGAACCTCGAGGGCGCATTCCGCATGGCGCGTGAGTGGGCCGAGACGCCGGAGGGCTGGGTGCTCTTCGTCGGTGCGAATGGCTGTGGCAAGACGCACCTCGCCAGCGCGATCGCGAACTTCCGACTGGAGCGCGATGAAACGGTCTGCTTCGCGACTGTCCCGGATCTGCTCGATGAGCTGCGTTCCACCTTCGCCCCCGGCGCGGTCGAGCGCTTCGACACCGTGTTCCAGCGGCTGCTCGACGTGCGACTGCTGGTGCTCGATGACCTCGGCGCGCAGCAGACCAGTCCGTGGGCGCAGGAGAAGCTCTACCAGATCCTCAACCACCGCCACCTCGGCCAGATGCCGACGGTGATCACGACCAACCTCGAGCTGAAGGAGATGGAGCCGCGCATCGCGTCGCGGCTCGCCGATCTCGATGTCGTGGTCGTCTACGAGATCGAGGCGCCTGACTTCCGACGCGGCGACGTGAACTAGCCGAGGGCCGCGCGTCCCGCTAGCCGAAGCGCTGGCGCAGCGCGCTCTCCATCGGCGGCACGGCATCCTCGAACATCTCGCCCCACGGGATCTCGTCAGGGGCGAACCAGCGCACCTCGTCGGTCTCGTCGCTTGGCCGGGGCTCGCCCTCTGTGGTGCCGAAGTACGAGACGAACACCACCGCCGGATCGCGCAGCGAGAAGACGCCGTTCAGCCCGCTGATCGTGACATCGAGCGCGACCTCCTCGCGCAGTTCGCGTCGCACGGCCTCCTCCGCCGTCTCGCCCGGCTCGATGTGCCCGCCGGGCCCCGTCCACTGGCCGGCACCGCGCGCCATGCGGCTGCTGCGACGTGAGAGCAGGACCCGACCATCGCGCACGACGTGCATCGATGCTGCCGTCGCGGGGTTCACCCAGACGGGCGTGCCGCATGCAGTGCAGCGTCCGTGGCCGTGGACACCGCCGTCGGCAGCCTCGATCACGCCGCCGCAGGCGCGGCAGTGCGAGGACGGCGCTGGCAACGACTGAGCGCGGGGTGCGGGCACTTCCAGCGGGTGCGCGGGCGGCCCGTCGAAACCCTCGGCGATCAGGTCGCGCAGGGCGGCCTCCGTCGTCGGGAACGCGATCTCCGGCCACGGGATCTCATCCGGGGCGAACCAGCGGGCCTCCGAGACCTCGCTGCCGGCCGACGGATCCCCGCTCGCTTCGCCGCGGTAGACCGTCACCAGGTGGCCCGCCTTGATCATCGAATGGGGCGAGCCGACGATGCCGGTGATCGTCGCGTCGAGGGCGACCTCCTCGCGCGTCTCCCGCAGCGCCGCCTCCTCGACGGTCTCGCCGGCCTCGACAAATCCGCCGGGGAAGGCCCAGCGACCGACGCCCTCAGCCATCTTCTCGCTGCGACGTGTGAGCAGCACGCGTCCCGCGCGCGTGAGCAGGATGCCGGCGACCGGGATCGGGTTCTGCCAGTGGGGACGCCCGCAGCCGCTGCACTGGCCGTGGCCCGGCTCGCCGTCGGTCGGGGGGCGCAGCGCGGAACCGCAGCGGGGGCAGAAGCCCTCGGAGGCAGCGAGCGGCACGCGGCGGCTGCTCAGCCGGCCCTACTCAGCGGGCCGGGCTGGGCGGCCTTCCTGCCAGATCGCGCCGTCCGGGGTGAATTCCTTCTTCCACACGGGCACGCTCTCCTTCACGCGATCGACGACGCGCAGCGCGGCGGCGAACGCCTCCTCCCGGTGCTCGGAGGAGACCGCGACGAGCAACGATGCCTCGCCGATCTCGACGTTCCCGGTGCGGTGATGCACCGCGATGTCGTGCACCGGCAGCTCCTTCAGCACGGCCTCGGCGACCGCCTGCAGCTGCTTCACCGCCATTGAGTCGTAGGCCTCGTACTCGATGCGTTCGACGTCGTAGCCCTCATGGCGGTTGCGCACGACGCCCTCGAAGACCACGACGGCGCCACTGCGGTCGCTGCGCACGAGGTCGCGTAGCGCCCTCGGGTCGAGCTCGTCGGCGGTGACGAGGTAGTGCGGAGTGTCGTTGCCCTCGCTGCCGCCAGAGATCGGCGGGATTAGCGCCACCTCGTCGCCGTCGTGCAGCAGTTCGCTATCGCCGAGGATGTACTCCTCGTTGACTGCGACCGCGAGGCCGGTGAGGTACGGCTCGAGCTTGGGGTGCGCGGCGGCGAGCTGCTGCGTGAGCTGGGCGACCGTCACCTCGGTGCCCTCGAAGCTCTCTTCGAGGTCGCCGCCAACGATGTCCTTCAGCCCCGCAAAGAGCTTCACATTGATCTGCACTGCTGCTCCGTGACTGTCAGCGGTTCATGGGCGCATCGAATGGCCGCCCTCTGATTATAGGTGCAGTGGGTACAGGTGCCGTGGCGATGCGATCAGTCGAGCTGCCTTAGCGAGCGCTGTGTGACGGCGAGGAAGACCGCGAAGGACGTGATCGCGATTCCGGCTGAGGGGTAGAGCACCTCCAGCCCGATCCACTGACCGATCGCGCCGATCAGCAGTCCGAATGTCTGCGCGATGCCCTGCGAGAGCATCAGCAGCGACATCACGCGCCCGAGCACGTGGTTCGGCACGGCGTGCTGCAGCGAGGCGGTGCTGAGGATGCGGATCCACTGCTGCATCCCGCCGGCGATGCCGTTGAAGATGAACGCGAGCACGAATCCGCGACTGAATCCGAAGGCCGTTACGGAGAGACCAAAGATGAGGATCGCGGCGAGATAGAGCGGGCCCTTGCGGCCGAACTCACCCCTCGATGCGAGCGCCCCCGACGCCAGCACGCCGCCGCCGCCCCACGCGACCATGAGCACGCCCCACCCGGCGGCGTCCAGGCCCAGGATGTCGCGCGTCCACGCCGCGATCAGCAGGCCCATCACGCTCATGCCCAGCGTGAACGAGACCCAACTCGCGATCACGACCCAGCGCACGACCGGGTCGGTGCGCAGCCGCGAGAGCCCGGTGCGGATGTTCGCAAGTACCGACTCGCCGGCCGCGTCCGGGTCGGCGGCCGATTCCCCGGCATGCATGCGCAGCACTGCGGCGATCACGATGACGTGGCCGATGCCCGCGAAGAGGTAGGTCGTGCCAAAGCCGAAGCGGTCGATCACCTCGCCCGTGATCGGAGAGGCGATCAGCATCGTGATCGAGAGGCACATCGAGAAGATCGTGATCGCCGACGTCAGCATCGAGGTGGGGACGGCGTCGGCAATCATCGCGTTGCGAGTCGGCAGATCCTGCGCGTTGATCAGCCCGAATCCGGTGAAGAGGGCGAACATGATCCAGAGCCATGGGCCATCGCCCTCGGAGGCACCGGGCAGGAAGAACAGCCCGCCGATCAGCAACGTCGACGAGAACGCGATCGCGTGCGAGATCAGCAGCATCGCGCGACGCGGGTAGCGGTCGGCGAACGCGCCGCCGAAGACGACATAGGCGAGGAAGACGGCGCCGCGCAGCGTCGCAAGCAGGCCGAGCAGCAGGATGCGCTGGCTCTCGGGCGCGACGGTGTTGACGTACCAGGCCTGCGTGATGAAAGCCATCGGCATGCGCATACCGGTCGCGAGCTGGGTGATGCAGAGCAGCCGGAATGCCGGGATGCGCAGCGGCGCGTTCCATGACGACTGCGGCGGCGTGTCCTCAACGAAGTCCGACGGCGCGGGCGGTTCGGGAGACTGCGCGGTTGCTGCCATAGCTCGGCATGCTATCTCATGCACTGACTCGGTTCTGTGAGGAGGTTCGCTCAATGGCGTCACGTTCGACGCTGGCAACGATCGCGGGTGAGGTCGCCGAAGCGTTGCTGCCGCAGCGCTGCATCGTCTGCGACCGCTTTGGCGCCGCGCTCCACGACGGCTGCGTCGAGGCGCTCGTGGCTGCGCCGCCCCCTCGCTGCGACATCTGCTGGGCGCCGATCCACTGGCGTGACGAGCTGTGCGAGCGCTGCGCGACGTCCGGACCGGCCTTCGATGGTCTGCGCGCCGCGTTCCGCTTTGTCGGTGACGCGCGGCGGGCGTTGATCGAGGCGAAGTTTCGCGGCGTTACCCGGCTGATCGAGCCACTCGCCCACGCCGCAGCACTCTCCGTCCCGTTGCACTGGGACATCGATGTGGTCGTACTGATCCCGTTGAACGGCACGCGCGAGCGTCGACGTGGCTACAACCAGGCAGAGATCGCCGCGCGCGTGGTTGCCGGCGACCTCGGCGTCCCGCTTGAGCGCTCGCTGCTGAGGCGCGCGACGGCGACCGAGCCGCAGGCGATGCTCTCGGCGGAGCGTCGCGCCTCGAACCTGAGTGGCGCGTTCAGCGTCGATGCGCCGCCGCAGCCGGGCGTGCTGCTCGTGGACGACATCACGACGACAGGCGCAACATTCGAGGAAGCGGCAGGCACGCTCCGGCGCGCCGGTGCCGCATCGGTCTACGCGCTGGCACTCGCTCGCGAGGACTAGTGCCGCGCTGGCACCACACTGGCAATCTGAAGGACCCCTATGTGAGTGGAAGCAATCGCGCGTCCCTGGTCGTGATGCTCGGCGGCGTCTCCGGTAGCGCCCTTGAGACGCTGGTTCGAGAGGCGCTGGAGGCGAGCGCGCTCGACAGCATCGAGACCGCGCTCGCGAGCGGCTGCTTCGATCGCGCGTTCCTGCTCACCGACGCCGCACCGACGCTCGATCTCCCGGCGGGAGTCGAACTGGTGATCGATGGCGGCGAGTTCAACTTCGGCAGCGCGCTGACCGACGTCGTTGCGGGCCATGACATCGAGCGCCTCGTCTACTTCGGCGGCGGCAGCGGCCCGCTGCTGACGTCTGACGACTTTGTTGCGCTCGCTCGCGGCATCGATGGCGACTCGCCCGTCTGTGTCACGAACAACTTCTTCTCGGCCGACCTTTTCGCGGTCGCACCTGCGTCGTTGCTGGCAGACCTCGACCCGCCACCGACGGCAGACAACGGCGTGCCGCGGCGGCTGAAGGAGGAGCACGGCGTGGAAATCGAGGAGCTGCCGCGCACCACCGCGACGCTCGTCGATATCGACACGCCGATCGACCTCGCGGCTCTCTCGTTCGTCGATGCCGGCGCGCGGCTGGCGGCGCTGCTGGGTGGCGCTTCGCTCGACACCGAGCGCATGGCGCGGGCGGCGATGGTCTTCACCGACCGCGATCTGGAGGTGCTGGTCGCCGGTCGCGTCAGCTCCGGCACGTGGCAGTACCTTGAGCGCGAGACCGCCTGCCGCGTCCGCGTGCTGGCAGAAGAGCGCGGCATGGGCGCGGCCGGGCGCGACGCCGCTGGCAGCGCCAGCTCGATGCTCGGCCAGCTGATCGCGTCGGCGGGGCCATCGACGTTCTTCAGCGAGCTGCTGCCGCAGCTCTGCGACGCAGCGTTCATCGACATCCGTCCGGCGCTCGTCGAACTCGGCCTCACGCCGTCGCGCGCCGACCGCTTCGCCGCCGACGTCGGCCGGTCCGACGAGATCGTCGATGACGGCCTGCGCGAGCTGGTCGAGGCGGCGAACGCCTCGCCGGTGCCGGTCGTGCTCGGCGGGCACTCGCTGGTGAGCGGCGTGCTGCGGTTGCTCAATGACTGGGCGTGGGAGCAGCACGACCGCGCGCTCGGGCTCTAGCAAGCGCCTCGCACGGGCGCACTGCGCGACGCTGCGATATTGTGGAAGTCGACGAATTCCCACCCCCTTCGCGGAGAACCTGGACACGAACGTGACCGACCTGTCAGCGGCGCTTGAGCGCGTCGATCCCGAAATCTCGCACCTGATCGGTGAAGAGGAGCAGCGCCAGCACGATTCGCTGGAGATGATCCCCTCCGAGAACTACGCCAGCGAGGCTGTAATACGCGCCGTCGGCTCGGTGCTGACGAACAAGTACGCGGAGGGGTATCCCGGCGCGCGCTACTACCACGGCAACGAGATCGTCGACCAGGTCGAGACGCTGGCGATCGAGCGCGCCAAGGCGCTCTTCGGGATGGACCACGCCAACGTCCAGCCGCACTCCGGCGCGCAGGCGAACCTCGGCGTCTACCTCGGCATCATCAAGCCCGGCGACACCGTGCTCGGCATGAAGCTCGATGCCGGCGGCCACCTCACGCACGGTCACGCCGTCAATGCCAGCGGCAAGCTCTACAACTTCGTCTCGTACGGCGTCGAGCGTGAGAGCGAGATCATCGACTACGAGGAGATGCTGGCCGTCGCGAAGGAGCATCAGCCGAAGGTGATCGTCGTCGGTGCGACCGCGTACCCGCGCCAGATCGACTTCAAGCGCGCCCGCGAGATCGCTGACGAGGTCGATGCGATCCTGATGGCCGACATGGCGCACATCGCCGGGCTCGTCGCCGGTGGGGCGCACCCCAGCCCGGCCGGGCTCGCGCAGGTGATCACGACATCGACGCACAAGACGCTGCGCGGCCCGCGCGGCGGGATGATCCTGTGTGACAGCAACTTCCGACGTCGCGTCGACCGCGGCGTCTTCCCCGGCCATCAGGGCGGGCCGATGATGCACGTGATCGCCGGCAAGGCCGTGATGGCCAAGGAGGCCGCGACCAGCGAGTTCAAGGCCTACTCCGAGCAGACCGTCGAGAATGCCCGCACGATCGGCGCGGTGCTCTCCGATGCCGGCCTGCGCGTGATCTCCGGCGGCACCGACAACCACCTGATCCTGCTCGATGTCACGCCGGTCGATCTCGATGGTCAGCGAGCGGCAGACGCGCTGGAGCGAGCGGGCATCGTCGTCAACAAGAACGCGATCCCCTTCGACGAGCTGCCGCCGATGACGGGCTCCGGCATCCGCTTCGGAACCCCGGCAATCACCTCGCGCGGCCTCGGCACGAGCGAGTGCCACCGCGTCGGCGAGATGATCGCGGAGGTGCTGAGCGCCCCCGAGGACGAAGCCGTCGCCGAGCGCGTGAAGGCGGAAATCAGAGAGCTCTGCGACCGCTTCCCCGCACCGGGCGTGCCGACCGCGTAGCGCCAGATCGGGCTGCTACACTCGCGCGCATGACGGCGCCACGCGACATCGGACCCGGCGACTTCTACTTGGACGGGCAGCCGCGAATCACGGCGCACGAGAATCTTCCCTCGCTCGCTGAGCGCCACGGCGTCGGCCTCGACGAGCTGCAACTGGAGCCGGTGCTCGTCGCCACGTTCTTTCCCGACCTCACCGAGGAGCTAGTCACCAGCGTCGGCGCGGAGCCAACTGTACTCGCGGATCGTCGTACGCCCGCCGGTCGGGTGTTCAAGGCAGAGGGTTTCAATATCGCCACGATGTTCATGGGCGCGTCGGCGGCGGTGATGCTGGCGGAGCAGTGGTTCGCGTCCGGCGTCGAGACGCTGCTCGTCGTGGGCGCGGCGGGGAGCCTGCAGCCGCGCCTGCCGATCGGTTCGATCGCGCTGCCGACGGAAGCGGTGCGCGAGGAAGGTACCTCGCACCATTACATGCCGTCGGACCGACCAGCCGTCGCGGGCGCAGGGTCGATGGACGCGCTGCGAGCAGCCTGCGTCGCTCGCGACGTCGAGGCGGTCGAGGGCCTGCACTGGACGACCGACGCACCGTACCGCGAGCACGTCGAAAAGGTGCACGCGTTTCAGGACGCGGGCGTGCTTGCCGTCGACATGGAGGTCTCCGCGCTCTATATCGCGGCGGAGCATCACGGTGTCGACTGCGCTGCGGTACTGGCGATTTCAGACACGCTGTACGAGGAGGCCGGGTGGGACGCTGGCTTCAATGGCGCGGACTACCTCGGTGCCCGCACGCTCGCCGGTGAGGTGGCGCTGGACGCCGCGCGATCGCTCGTGGCGTCACGTTTGTAATTGACGTCCTGTCGACTGCCGTCGCATCATCCGCGCACTGACGAACTGTACGAGGAGTAAGTTCATGGACTGGAACGACAACGACGAGCAGGCAGCGTTCCGCGCCGAAGTTCAGGGTGTGATTCAGACCAAACTGCCGGCTCGCTACGAGAATGGCGGGGACTGGGAGATCGACCGCGTCGATGAGCGCGAAGAGGTGCGACAGGCCGCCAACGACTGGGCCGCAGCGCTCTCGGAGAAGGGCTGGGTCGCTCCGGCCTGGCCGAAGGAATACGGCGGTGCCGGTCTCTCGCCGATGGAGCAGTTCATCTTCAAGGCGGAGATGGCGCTGGCGAACGCGCCCGGCGTCGGCGGTCAGGGCGTCAGCCAGCTCGGCCCGACGCTGATCGTGCATGGCACGGAGGAGCAGAAGGCGGAGCACCTGCCGAAAATCCTCTCCGGCGAGGTGAACTGGCGGCAGGGCTACTCCGAGCCCGGCGCTGGCTCCGACCTCGCGTCGCTGCAGACGCGCGCCGTCCGCGATGGCGACGACTTCGTGATCAACGGGCAGAAGATCTGGACCTCCGGCGCGCACCGTGCCGACTACCTCTACGCGCTGGTGCGCACGGACGCGGATGCGCCGAAGCACCGTGGCATCTCGTTCATGATCCTCGACAAGAACACCCCCGGGCTCACCGTGCGCCCGCTGATCGACATGTCATGGCGACACCACTTCAACGAGACGTTCTTCGAGGACGTGCGCGTGCCGTCAAAGAACCTCGTCGGCGAGGAGAACCGCGGCTGGTATGTCGGCATGACGCTGCTCGACTTCGAGCGCTCCAACATCACCGGCGCGATCAGCAGTCGACGCTCGATCAACACACTGCTCGACTACCTCGGCAGCGAGGAGGGCGAGGCGAAGTCGAACGTCACCGAATCGGTGAGAGGCGCGATTGCCGACCGCTACATCGAGACTGAGGTGATGTTCAACTTCTCGTTCCGCATCATCTCGATGCAGAACGCAAACCAGATCCCGAACTACGAGGCATCGACGTCGAAGCTCTTCAACTCGGAGCTCTCCCAGTCGCTCGCCCTCACAGGTTCGCGGGCGTTTGGGCTCTTCTCGAACATCTGGCGCGGCGATGACCACGCCCCGATGAACGGGCGCTTCATCGAGTCGTACGTGCAGTCCGTGCCAGCGACGATCGCCGCCGGCAGCAGCGAAGTGCAGCGCAACATCATCGCGACGCGCGGGCTTGGCCTGCCGCGCGGCTAGCGGGCAGCGACGTCGGCCGAGACGCAGTGGAGATCGATCGCAGACAGGTGCGGAACGTTCCGCGCCCCTCTTGTTCGCGAGTTGTCAGGGTTGCCGGCATTCTGCGCGTTGACCCCCCTGAGACGCGTTCCTATACTTTTACGCACTATTGATCGACGCGACGCCGAGAATATCCAGCTGCTGCATCGACGGCGCCGGATTTTTTGTGTCCGGATGTTCGCAGCTTCGCGCCAGGCAGGGGTTTTGATTGAACGAATACGAACTGCTCTACATCGTGCATCCGCGGCGAACCGCCGAGGAGACGACCGCGGTGATCGAGTGGGTTGCAGGCCTGGTCACGAGTAGCGGCGGCGAGATCCTCTCAGAGGACAACTGGGGCCGCCGGAAGCTCGCCTATCCCATCAACCATGAGACCGAGGGGACATACGTCCTGCTCAACCTGAACATGCCGCCAGAGGGCGCCAACGCGCTTGAGCCCCCGCTGGTGATTTCCGAGGACATCATTCGACACATCGTGATCAAGGGGATCATCCCCTTCGAGGGTGTGATCGAGCCGCAGGTGCGGGAGCAGACTCCCGAGCCCGCGCCGGACACGCCAGAGCCGACCTCGGATGCACCCGCCGAAGCATCGACTGACGCTCCTGCAGCGGACGCGCCGGCAGCAGATGCCACGCCCGCCGCCGACGAGACCACCGATGAGACCGCGACCGAGACCGCGGAGCCTGTCGAGAGCGCGGAGCCCGCATCCGAGGAGACGGCTGAAGAGCCGTCGCCAGCAACCGCTGCAGCGGAGTAGTATTCCCGCAGCAGGTACAATCAGTTCCTGAAAATTTCTCCCCATACGGCGGGAGGGGTAATTTGCTCAACAGATGCACCGTGATTGGAAATCTGGGTCGTGACCCGGAAATGCGCTACACGCCCAATGGGGCGGCGGTCACGGAATTCAGTGTCGCGACATCGCGACAATACAATCCGCGTGAAGGCGACAAGGTCGAGGAGACGGAGTGGTTCAACATCGTCACCTGGGCCCGACTGGCGGAGACCTGCGCGCAGTACCTGACCAAGGGTCGCCAGGTCTATGTCGAGGGGCACATGAAGACCCGTTCATGGGATGGTGAGTGCGGCAAGAAGCACTATCGCACCGAGTTGATTGCCGATACGGTGAAATTCCTCGGCGGACGCGATGGCGCAGAGCAGTCGAGCTACGAGCCGGGCATCCCGGTCGGCGTCGACGCCGATGGCGACACGGAGCCGGACGACCTGCCGTTCTAACGGCGGAAACCCAATAGACAACCGAGAATCAAAGCAGTCGAGACGGAACGAGAGCACGAACTGGTGACAAACGAACCCACCCCCCCCAGCGAGCCGACGGCGACGACACCCCCGGCAGAGGCTCCGGCTTCCGCGCCAGCGGCGGCCGCAGCGGATTTCCCCGCAGGCGAGGGTCGCGACGACCGTCGCGACTCACGCGACCGTGGTGGCCGTGGTGGCCGTGACGACCGGGGTGACCGCGACGATCGTGGTGACCGCGACGACCGTCGTGGCGGCGGTGGGTTCCGTCGTCGGGGCTGCGAGTTCTGCATCGGCCACACCGATGTGCTCGACTACAAAGACGTTGAGCGCGTGCGTCGATACGTCGGCGACCGCGGCAAGATGGAAGCACGACGCAAGGTCGGCACGTGCGCGAAGCACCAGCGCGTGGTCTCACGTGCGGTGAAGCGTGCGCGATACATGGCACTCCTCCCCTACACATCGGAGCACATTCGAGTCACAGGCGTACCAGCCGGGGGCAGGCGCTAGGCCTGAACCACCTCTGGCGAGATCAACGGCCTCTCCCCTGCGGGAGTCTTCCCCACGGCCGCGCCATCATCCAGAGGTAGATGCGGCCGCAGAAGGGGACAACGTTGGCGGGTGAGTACCGGTCATCGCGGCGTCTTGAGATGGAGGCGGAGAACCGCCGTCAACGGCTGATCGTGATGGGCGTCGTCGGTGGACTGGCGGTCGTGGTCGCCATCATCGCCGTTGGCCTCTTCTTCACCCAGTACCGCGCCCCTCGTGCGCACGTCCTTACCGTTAACGGCCAGGAGCACAACACCTCCGACGTCGCGCGTCGCGCGGCGTACGCCGTGATCTTCGAGGAAGCGCTGCCGGGTGGGGCGGAGAACATCGCGGAGATCACGGTCGAGCTGCTGATCGACGAGGAAGCGCTGCGCACGCAGTCCGCCGCCACCGTCGGCGTGATCGGGCCGGCCGAGATCGAGCAGGAGCTGCGCACCCGGTACGGGCTGATCGAGATCGAGGAACCGGTCGAGACGGACGCCTCCGACGACGCTCCCACCGACGGCACTCCGACGGACGGCACCGCGACCGCCACTCCGACGCCGGAGCCGACCCCCGAGCCGACCGCGACGGCAGAGTCCGAGGAGGAGGACCTCTACCCGGGGCTGCTCGCGGAGGCGGTCTCGCGATCGGGGCTGGGGCTCGATGAGTTCTACAGCGTGATCGCGGCACAGATCGTCCGCAGCCGGCTCACCGATCAGTTCGAGGAATCGCTTGAGGGATCCGCCCCGCAGGTGCGCCTCTCGCGCATCCGCGTCACGACCGAAGCCGCTGCCGAGGAGCTGCGATCGCTTGTCGATGGCGGCGCGGACTTCGGCGACCTCGCGCGCGAAGACACGATCGACTCGGCGCACCGTGACGATGGCGGAGACCTCGGTTGGGCGACCCTCTCGTCGCTCGAGCCGGAGGTCGCCGAAGCGATTGCCGGGGTCGAGGTCGGTGCGCTCGCACCGGTCATTGCGGCGGGACTATTCTTCGACCTCTACCTGGTGGCGGAGGCAGAAGAGGATCGCGAGCTCGATGCGCAGCAGATTGACGATGGCGTTCGGCAGCAGCTGCTCGACTGGCTTGAGCAGGCGAGGGCTGCCATCGAGACCCGAGAGACGCTCTCCGGGAGCGAAGCGGAGTGGGTCACCGACAAAGTGGTCGACGAAGTCAGAAAGTGGACCGGGTAGCGATGGCTGAATCGCTCGGCATCAGCATGCTCGGAGCGGGCAACGTTGGCGGTGGCGTGGTTGCGGCGCTGGTTGCCGGCGTCGACCGCTACGGCGCCCGCGTTGGCGCGCCGCTTGAGCTGCGACGCGTGCTTGTCCGCGACGCGAGCCGCGCCCGCGAAGGACTCACCGCAGATCAGCTCACCACCGACGTCGACGATGTGCTGACCGACGCTGAAACGAAGATCGTGATCGAAGTGCTCGGTGGCGAAGAGCCTGCGCGCGAGTACATCGAGCGGGCGCTCGCAGCCGGCAAGCATGTCGTCACGGCGAACAAGGAAGTGCTCGCCAAGCATGGTGCGAGCCTGCTCGCGACCGCGTCGGAACATGGCGTGCGGCTGCTCTACGAGGCGTCGGTCGGTGGCGGCATCCCGATCGTCCACCCCCTCGGCCGCGACCTGCTCGCGAATGACGTCGGCGCGGTGACCGCGATCATCAACGGCACAACCAACTACATCCTCACCGCCATGGCGCAGGAGGGGGCGAGTTACGAGGACGTGCTCGCCGACGCCCAGGAGCTTGGCTACGCCGAGCCCGACCCCACGGCGGACGTCGAGGGCATCGACGCCGCGTACAAGCTGGCGATCCTCTGTGGGCTCGCGTTCCACGTGGCCGTCACACCAGATGACGTGACGCGGCAGGGGATCACGGGGCTCTCCGCGAGCGACTTTGTCTACGCGGAGGAGCTTGGCTACACGATCAAGCTGCTCGCGACCGGGCGACTCGTCGATGGCGCGGTGACGGCCTCCGTGCTGCCCACGCTCGTCGCGCAGGACGAGCCGCTGGCGAAGGTCGACGGCGTGCTGAACGCGGTGCAGGTGGAGGGCGATCTCGTTGGCCGCGTGCTCTTCGAGGGTCCCGGGGCCGGTCCGGCGCCGACGGCAAGCGCCATCCTCGCTGACGTGCTGGACATCGCGCGCGACATCACCGCTGGCAGGCAGCCGCAGCCGGGCTTCGAGTATCGAATCGCCGATGTGCGGGCAGCCGCCGATCAGGAATCGCGCTACTACATCCGCATGACCGGCTCGAACCAGCCGGGCGTGCTCGCGGCGGTGGCGACATCGCTCGGTGAGCACGGCATCAACATCGCTTCCGTGATCCAGTTTGGAATGGACGAGAACGCGCCGACCGAAGAATTCGTGATCACGACCTACCTCGCGAACGCCGGTCGCCTGCGCGCAGCACTTGAGGAGATTGGCGGCTTCGAGCAGGTCGTCGAGATCGGCAACGTACTGCAGATGGCGGGCTGACGATGACCTCCGAGCAGCCATCGGCCGGATCCGCACTCGCAACGGCCACCGAACTGGGCGACGTCGCGAGCGCGATCTCGCGCATCGTCGCCGCGCTCAACGCGCAGCAGGCTGAGATGGCGAACCTGCACGACGCGGTCGCGCTGCTCGAAGGGCGCACCCAGCGCCACGAGGCCGGGCAGGAGTCAGCGCGCGCGGCGCGGCAGGAGATTGACGACATCCTCGACCGGCTCGACCGCGAGTCAACGTTCCGTCGCGACCTCGTTGCCGCGCTTGAGCGCCGCGCGCAGCAGGAGCAGGACGACCGATCGACGCTCGTGACGCAGCTCGAAACGCTGCAGCAGAGTGTTGAATCGTTGCAGTCGCGGCTCGATGCTGACGCCGAGCGCAGTGCCCGCGTCGACGCGTCGCTCGCGCTGCAGCGGCGTGGCGAGGACGCGATGGAGTCGCGCATGCGCGAGCTGGAGCAGCAGGTCGCTGCGAACCGCGAGGACCTGAACGCGGCACGCACGGATCATCAGCGCGCGAGCGGTGGCTGGTCCGAGGTCGGGTCGAGCATCGAAGCCCTGCGTGACCGCGCGAAGGCCGCCGACGAAGCACAGCACCGGCTACAACAGGACGTCGCGATCCTGCGCGCCGTCGGCGAGCGTGAGACGGAGCTGCTGGGGGTGATCGAGCAACAGCGTGCTGCGCGGCAGCGGCTGGAAGAGCGACTCGCCCAGTTCGACAGCGAGCTGGAGGAGGCGCGCATCGAGTCGAGCAGCGCCGCCGAGGAGCGCTCGATGTTCCGTCGCCAGGTGGCGGGCGAGCAGCAGCACCTGCGCGACCTCGCCGAGGCGCTGGAGGCGCAGCGCGACCTGATCCTTGAGCACTTCCGGCGCTGGACGGAAACCAATACGCAGGCCGGACGGCGAGAGGTCGAGGAGATCGAGCGCGTCAATCGCGAGGCCCGCGACCTGCTGGTGCGGCTGACCGAGCGTACGGACGAGTCATCGCAGGAGCAGACGATATGAGCGACGGGCGGTCGCGCTTCATTCTTGAGCGTTACGCAGATGTGCTCCCGGTCACCGATGCGACGCCGCGCCGCACGCTCGGCGAGGGTGGCACCCCCCTCGTGCGCTCGAAGCGGCTCGGGGATGAGCTGGGCCTCGATGCGCTCTACTTCAAGCTCGAATCGACGAACCCGACCGGCTCATTCAAGGACCGCGGCATGGTCGTCGCGGTGGCGAAGGCCGTCGAAGAGGGTGCGACCGCGGTGATGTGCGCCTCCACCGGCAACACCAGCGCCTCGGCGGCAGCATACGCAGCGGCCTACGGCTTGAGCGCGTACGTGATCGTGCCGGCCGGCCGCATCGCCCTCGGCAAGCTCGCGCAGGCGACGGCGCACGGCGCGGAGATCGTGCAGATCGAAGGATCGTTCGACGATGCGCTTGAGATTGCGCTCGTGCTCTCGGAGCGCCACAACATCGCGCTCGTGAACTCCGTCAATCCGTACCGCATCGAGGGGCAGAAGACTGGTGCCTTCGAGATCGTCGATGAGCTGGGCGAGGCGCCATCGATCCTCTCGATCCCGGTCGGCAACGCCGGCAACATCACCGCCTACTGGCGGGGGTTCGAGCAGTGCTATCAGCTTGAGCGCGCCGCGAGCCGCCCTCGGATGTGGGGATTCCAGGCCGCCGGTGCCGCCCCGCTGGTGAGCGGAGCGCCGGTCGAGCAGCCGGAGACGATCGCTACAGCGATCCGCATCGGCAACCCCGCGTCGTGGAAGGGTGCCGTCGGGGCGCGCGACGACTCGGACGGGGTGATCGAGGCGGTCACCGACGACGAGATTCTCGAGGCGTACCAGCGACTCGCGCAGGACGAGGGCGTCTTCTGTGAGCCGGCGTCGGCTGCCTCCGTTGCCGGACTCTTCTCGCGCGTGCGCGGCGGCGTCAGCCTTGCCGGGCAGACGGCTGTCTGCATCATCACCGGCTCCGGGTTGAAGGACCCAGACACCGCGATGACGATCGAGGCGGTGACCCACGAGACGGCTGCAGAGATCGACGCGATCGAGCAGGCTCTCGGCTGGAGCTAGCCAGCGAGGAGCGGCCGGGCGGCATCCCCCGAGCGCTCGCGGTTCCGTAGCGCCGCTCACGGTCGTCTGATCCGTGCGTGCTACGATCTGCTAGAGCGTACATATCCCACGGCGACGTCCCCCGGATCTCGGAGTTCCATGTGACTACTACCTCCCGATTAGGTGCCTTTGATGTTCAATCCGCCGAGGAGAGCGCGCGCGTCATGCTGCGCGCCGTCGGCGAAGATCCCGACCGCGAGGGCCTGCGCGAGACGCCGCGCCGCATCGCCGCGATGTACCAGGAGCTCTTCGAGGGGCTGAACCAGGATCCGGTAGCCGCACTCTCGGTTGGCTTCGAAGAGGGCCACGACGAGATGGTGATCTTGCGTTCGATCCCGTTCTATTCGATGTGTGAGCATCACTTTCTCCCGTTCCACGGCGAAGCGGCGGTGGGGTATCTGCCTGCTGGCCGCATCGTGGGGCTCTCGAAGATCGCGCGCGCGCTCGAGATCTTCGCGCGCCGCCCGCAGGTGCAGGAGCGGTTGACGACGCAGCTCGCGGAGTGCATCGGCGACGTGCTGGACGCACGGGGCGTCGGTGTCGTGATCGAGGCGGAGCACACCTGCATGACGGCTCGCGGCATCAAGAAGCCGGGCTCGCGGATGGTGACTTCGGCGATGCGAGGGCTCTTCCGCGATGACGTGAACACGCGGCAGGAGTTCCTGGGTCTGATCCAGCACTGATCGCCTCTTCGCGTACCATTCGACTAACGACCACCTGACAGAGACGCTTCAGAGAGAAGACGGTACGAATGCGCCCGACCCGCGTCGCCATGCTCTCGCTCCACACATCGCCGCTCGCGCCGCTCGGTGGCAGCAAGGCCGGCGGCATGAACCTCTACGTGCGACGCATCACCGAGCGCTTGAGCGCGTTGGGCGTGGCCGTCGATGTCTTCACGCGCCGCGTTGACGTTGATTCGCCTGACGTCGAAGAACTCGCGCCCGGCGCGCGCCTGATCCAGATCACCGCCGGTGCGGCCGAACCGATCGATAACGACCGCCTGATCATGACCGTCGAACAGTTCGCCGAGGGCGTTGAGGCCTTCCGCAGCAGCGAGGGCGTCCGCTACGACGTGGTTCACTCGCACTACTGGCTCTCGATCGCGGCCGGGGACCGGCTGGTCGCCGGCTGGGCCAGGCCCCACCGGAACGTCCCGCATCTCGCGATGTTCCACACGCTGGGCGATATCAAGCTGCGCGCGCGTGCCTCCGAGCACGAGCCAGAGGTGCGGCTTGATGCCGAACGTGCGCTTGTCCACTCCGTCGATCGTGTCGTCGCGGCGACCGAGCATGAGCGCCGCATGCTGGCGCAGCTTTACCGCGTCGAACGCGAGCGAGTCAGCGTGACCCCGCTTGGCGTAGACATGGATCAGTTCCAGCCGCGCGACCGCGCAGAGGCGCGAAGTGAACTCGGACTGCCCGCGGACGGACGCATCCTGCTTGCCGTCGGTCGCGTCGAGCCGCTGAAGGGCTTCGACATCCTGATTCGCGCGCTGGCGGACATGACCGAGGACGAGGACGTCACGCTCGTGATCCTCGGCGGCGACGAGCGCGCGGCAACCGAGTTCGCACGCCTCACGGCGATCGCGGAAGAGGTCGGCGTGGCATCGAGGGTGATGCTTCCCGGCGCGACGCAACACGAGCGCCTTGCGAAGTACTACAACGCCGCGGATGTCGTGGTGATCCCGTCGTTCTACGAGTCATTCGGCCTCGTGGCGCTGGAGGCGATGGCGTCGGGCGTCCCGGTCGTCGCGTCGCGCGTCGGCGGGTTGCCGTCGACGGTGGCGGATGGCCGCACCGGGTATCTGATCTCGTGGCGCTGCCCGGAGCCGTTTGCGGAGAAGCTCGACCTGCTGCTCACGAACGAGGGCCTGCGCAGCGCGCTCGGCAGTGCCGGGGTGACTGCGGCGGAGCGGTTCGCGTGGGAGAAGGTTGCGGCATCGCTGATCGATCTCTATGAAGAGGTTCTGGACAGCGCACTGTCGATCGAAGGTGCAGAGCGCGATCAGCGTCCGGTGGTTGCCGGAGGGGACTAGTGACCAGTCGCACCGCAGCATCCGCCGATCAGGCCGAATCCGAACCTGACATCATCGATCAGCTCGGTCCCTCGCGGGCGATGGTTGTGATGGCGCACCCCGACGACTGCGAGTTCATCGTCGGTGGATCCGTCGCGCTGCTCGCCTCCCGAGGCTGGGAGATCGACATCGTCGTCGCGACCAGCGGCAACAAGGGCACGAAAGACCCCGCCGTCACCTCGCAGGACCTCGCCGGCATGCGCGAAGAAGAGCAGCGGCGCGCCTCGAAGATCCTCGGCGCGAACGACCCCACGTTCTTCGGCTTCGGTGACGGCGAACTGATCGATGACGACGAACTGCGCGGATTGATCGTGCGGCAGATACGCCTGAAGCGGCCGGAGCTCGTCTTCACCTTCGATGGCGTTCAGCCGGTGACGAATCATCGCGACCATCGACGCATCGGCATCTCGACCTACGACGCGATCTACCCGGCAGCCGACGACCGCCTCTACGAGCCGCACCAGATCACGGAGGAGGGGCTCGAACCGCACCGCCCCGCCGCGATCCTGCTCGCGAACTCGGCAAATCCCGATTGCAGCATCAACATCGAATCGGTGCTGCGGAAGAAGGTGCGAGGCCTGCTCGCGCACACGTCTCAGATGGGCGGCCGCACCGAGGACGACGTGCTCGAGATGTGGCGCACCCGCGCTCGCGCCCGGCAGGCCGAGAGCGGCGAGCAGGGCGACCCTGCCTACCTGGAGCACTTTCGGCTTCAGAACTTCCGCCGCTAGATTCGCCCGCAGACTGCGGGCACTCGACCGTTACGCAGCTTCGCGTTAGCTTTCTTATACGGAACGCGGGAGGTCCCGTCCGGGAAGTGCCCGCACGACTTTGCCCAGATACGGCAAAAGTCGTTGACACAACCGTATTCCATCCGTAACGTCTGAGGTTGCGCGTTCAGGCGCGATTCATTCTGTGTGACGGCCGGCAGGTCGGACGCGGTGAGGACCGACGGCAACGGTCGATGCACCCCCCTCTTTCGAGGGCTGTAACGACGCCGTGGCAAGGCTCATCGCTACCCCGCTAGGCCGTTTGTCGTGCCCTGCGCCCATGAGGGCTGAACCGAGAGCGAATGTCTCACGCGAGACAGAACACGCGAGACGGAAGCGTCTCAAGAGAGAGAACTGAGTAGACCGTGCCAACGATCAATCAGCTCGTCCGTAAAGGCCGCAAGCCGGTCCAGAAGAAGACCAAGGCGCCCGCGCTGCGCTTCCGCTTCAACACGCTCAAGAACCGCATGGTGCGCAGCGCCAAGGGCTCGCCGCAGAAGCGCGGCGTCTGCACACAGGTACGCACCGTCACCCCTCGAAAGCCGAACTCGGCACTGCGCAAGGTCGCGCGTGTCCGCCTGACGAACGGCATCGAGGTCACTGCATACATCCCCGGTGAGGGCCACACGCTGCAGGAGCACTCCGTGGTGCTGATCCGCGGCGGTCGTGTCAAGGATCTCCCCGGTGTCCGTTACCACGTCGTTCGCGGTGCGCTTGATGCCACCGGCGTCGAAGAGCGCAAGCAGAGCCGTTCCAAGTATGGCACCCGGAAGACGTAGGCGAGTCAGATGCGACGATCACAGGCCAAGCGCCGCGAAATTGTTCCCGATCCCAAGTTCCAGTCGGTGGTGGTCACCTCGCTGGTGAATAAGATAATGAAGAGCGGCAAGAAGAGCGTGGCCGAGAACATCGTCTACGCCGCGATGGAGCAGATCGAAGAGCAGACCGGTCGCCGTGGCATCGACATCTTCGAGCAGGCGCTGCGCAACATCACCCCGATCATCGAGGTCAAGCCGCGCCGCGTTGGTGGTGCGACCTACCAGGTTCCGATTGATATCCGCACCGAGCGCCGTCAGGCGCTCGCGTTGCGCTGGCTGATCGACGCTGCACGTCGTCGCGGCGGGCGCTCGATGGCTGAGAAGCTCGCCGGTGAGATCCTTGATGGATCGAACGAGGCGGGCGCGGCCGTCCGACGTAAGGAAGAAGTGCACCGTATGGCGGAGGCGAACCGCGCGTTTGCGCACTACCGCTGGTAACGGTCATACGGGCCTGACCTCCGCCCTCGCATTGACGGGGGCGGTGCAGTCCCCGGACCGAATGAGGCAGACGAAAGCAACCAACCAAGACAACAACGACCACTGACAGCACAGGCATCAGACAACGTAGGCAGGGATAGCGGAACACAGGACTCAGACAGAAATGCCACGCGAGACTCCCCTTGAGAACGTCCGGAACATCGGAATTATTGCCCACATCGATGCGGGTAAGACGACCGTGACCGAACGCGTCCTCTACTACACCGGCCGCACCCACAAGATCGGCGAGACCCATGACGGCACCGCCGTCATGGACTGGATGGAGCAGGAGCGCGAGCGCGGCATCACGATCACGTCCGCCGCCACCACCTGCGACTGGGACGGCCACTCGATCAACATCATCGACACCCCCGGGCACGTCGACTTCACCGTTGAGGTCGAGCGCTCACTGCGCGTCCTCGATGGCGGCGTCGTCGTCTTCGATGGCGTCGCGGGCGTCGAGCCGCAGTCGGAGACGGTCTGGCGACAGGCTGACGGCTATCGCGTGCCGCGCATCAGCTTCATCAACAAGATGGATCGCACCGGAGCCAACTTCGAGCGTTCCGTGGCCATGATCGTCGAGCGCCTCGGCGCCGTTCCCGTCCCGCTGCAGATTCCGATCGGCGCGGAAGACGACTTCATCGGCGTGATCGACCTGATCGAGATGAACGCGATCAGGTTCGGTGGCGACCGCGGCACGGAGTTCGAGGTCACCGAGATTCCGGACGACATGCAAGCGGCCGCCGAGCTCGCGCGCGAGACGATGATTGAGCGCGTCGCGGAGAATGACGACCAGTTGATGGTCTCGTTCCTCGAGGGCCACGAGATCGAGAAGATCGAATTGAAGAAGGCGATCCGACGCACGACGATCAGCAACGCGATCACGCCGGTGCTGACCGGTGCCGCGCTCCGCGACAAGGGTGTTCAGCCGCTGCTGGACGCGATTGTCACCTACCTGCCTTCACCACTCGACATCCCGGCGGTCGTCGCACGCGACGCCAGCAATGAGGACGTCGCGGTCGAGCGCCCGGCTTCCGACGACGAGCCGCTGACCGCGCTCGCGTTCAAGGTCGTCACCGACCCGTTCGTCGGGCGGCTCGTCTTCTTCCGCGTCTACTCCGGCGTCGTGAAGCAGGGCGACGACATCATGAACACGACGCGCCGCGAGCGTGAGCGCGTAGGCCGCATCATGAAGATGCATTCCAACTCGCGGGAGGACGTCGATTCGATCTACGCCGGCGATATCGCGGCCGCGATCGGTCTGAAGGAGACGTTCACCGGCGACACGCTCAGCTCCCGCCAGGAGCAGGTGCTGCTGGACTCGATCACTTTCCCGGACCCGGTTATCTCCGTGGCCATCGAGCCGAAGACGCGCGACGACCAGGACCGCATGGGCGAGGCGCTACGACGCCTCGGTGAGGAAGATCCGACGTTTAGGATCAGCTTCGACGAAGAGACTGGCCAGACGGTGATCTCCGGCATGGGTGAACTGCACCTCGAAGTGCTCGTTGACCGCATGAAGCGCGAGTTCAAGGTCGAGTCGAACGTCGGCCGTCCGCAGGTCGCCTACCGCGAGACGATCACGCGCCCGGTCACCGCGGAGGGGCGCTTCGTGCGTCAGTCCGGTGGTCGCGGTCAGTACGGCGTCTGCGAGCTTGAAGTTGAGCCGCGCGAGCCCGGTGAAGGCTTCAGTTTCGAGGACAAGACCGTCGGCGGGTCGATCCCGCGCGAGTACATCTCCTCGGTGCGCCGGGGCGTCGAACAGGCGGTCCTCAATGGCGCGCTGGCGGGCTATCCCGTCGTCGATGTCGCGGTGCGGGTCGTCGATGGTTCGTACCACGATGTGGACTCGTCGGAGATGGCGTTCCAGGCGGCTGGTTCGATCGGCATGCGCGAGGCGCTGCGGACGGCGAGCCCGATCCTGCTTGAGCCGATGATGAAGCTGGAGGTCGTCGTACCCGACGACTACTTCGGCGATGTGCTGGCAAATGTGAACAGCCGCCGCGGCATGGTGATGGGTTCCGACGTACGTGGGAACACGCAGATCATCAGCGCCATCATTCCGCTGGCCGAGACCTTTGGATACACAACCGACCTGCGCTCTCTGACACAGGGACGCGGTACAGCATCAATGGAATTTGCACGCTACGAGCAGGTGCCGGCATCCGTCGCGGAAGAGATCACTCGCCGCATCGCGGGTGAAGCGGCTGCTGTTTAGCGGCTCGAATCAACAGAGAAGTCGTAGGAGCGAGAGATGGCACGAGAGCGATTTGAGCGGACGAAGCCGCACGCGAACGTCGGAACGATTGGTCACGTGGACCACGGGAAGACGACGCTGACGGCAGCGATCACGAAAGTGCTCGGTCTGAAGGGGTA
>DASCQM010000015.1:0-169540 GCA_036013055.1 Dehalococcoidia bacterium
TACGCCCACGTCCGCTCGATCTCGCCATTCCGAGACGCCTGACGTCGGCCTCCCGGATCCCTGTATTTAGAAAAACCGATCTGAGAGTTGCTTTCGCCGTCCAGCGGAGTGAGTGATGTCCGAATTCCGCTCCCGACTCTTCGTGCCGTCCGGCATGAAAGCGCAGTCGGAACGGGTGCGCTCTTGGCGGGAGCGACGCAGGCCGTTATCTATAGTCTGAACGCATGATGGACTCGTGAGACCGGATCCAGCTTCGAGACGGAGTGGGGCGGCAGCCGGCGCGGGGCACGAAGGAGCACAGACGATGAGTGACTCGATCGCGACGACGACGCAGGGCCCGGTGCGAGGCATCGCCGATGCTGGTGGCACTCATACCTTCCTCGGCATCCCTTACGGCGCGAATCCGGTCGGCGATCTCCGCTTCCGGCCGCCGGTGCCCGCCGCGCCGTGGGACGGCATTCGCAGTGCGCTCGAATTCGGTCCGACCTGCCCGCAGGCGCCGACATCAGCCGCAAACTCGCTGGCCCCCGCGGGAGACGATTGCCTGGCGCTCAACGTCTGGACACCTGCGCCGAGCGACGGCGCGAAGCGACCGGTGATGATCTGGCTACACGGCGGCGGCTTCCGCGGCGGCAGCGCGTCGCGACCGTTCACGGATGGCGCGAACCTGTCGAAGCGCGGCGACGTTGTGGTGGTCAGTCTCAACCATCGACTGAACGTACTCGGATTCCTCGAACTCGAAGAGATCTGCGGTCCGCAGTTTGCCGGGTCCGGTGTCGCGGGGATGCTGGACATCGTGCTCGCCCTTGAGTGGGTGCGCGACAACATCGAGCAGTTCGGCGGCGACCCCTCGAACGTCACGATCTTCGGTGAGTCGGGCGGCGGCCGGAAGGTCAGCATGCTGATGGGCATGCCGGCGGCCACAGGCCTCTTCCACCGCGCGATCATCGAGAGCGGCGCGCACCCTCGGGCGGTGCCGCGTCCGCTCGCCTCGCTGCTCGCGCGTCACGTCTTCACCGCGCTTGACCTCGCAGTCGGCGACATTGACGCGCTGCAGGCGATCCCGGGCGAAGAGCTGTTTGCCCGCGTCGAGCGGGCGCTCGCGGGGATCGACGATCCCGATCTGCCTGCCGCCAGTGCGGGCCGCTGGATGACGTTCTCACCGGTACTGAACAGGACGCATCTCCCGGCGCACCCGTTTGATCCGGCGTCGCCGGAGGGCAGCGACGTGCCGCTGATCATCGGCACCAACAAGGACGAGATGGCGCTCTTTCACAGCCAGCTACCGAATGCGGGCACCCTCGATGATCGAGCGCTCAGCGATCGGCTGCGCGGCGTCTTCGGCGACGGCACGGAGCGCGTGATCGACGCGCATCGTCGCGCCCGTCCGCGGGACAGCACGTGGGACCACTTCGTATCGATCACCAGCGAGGACCGTCGCCTGCTCTCAATTGAGACCGCCGAGGAGAAGTCCCGTCAGGCCGCTGCGAAAGGTGGTGCTCCAGTCTACATGTACCTCTTCACGTGGGAGAGCGACTATCAGTTGCTGAAGGCGGCACACACGATGGAGATTCCGTTCGTCTTCCACAACCTCGGCTCAACGCCGATCGTGGGCACTCGCGAGGATCGCACGTTGCTCGCCGACACGATGAGTGACACCTGGATCGCGTTCGCACGCAGCGGCGACCCAAACCACGCCGGGCTGCCGGCGTGGGATCCGTACGACGTTGATCAGCGCGCGACGATGCTCTTCGACGTTCCGCCGCGGCTCGAATCTGACCCACGAGCGGAGGAACGGCTCGCGTGGGGCGACCTGCGGCCGAGCTTGCCGTGGGAAGGCGCTGCATTCGTCGGATCGCAGGCTGCTAGATGACCGCGTTCGCGCCGCACGCCGTCGCACTCTGAGTAGAACTCAGAGCAGACCAGAAGGAGCATTGATGACCGACGACACCGCCCACGCCCGCGACCTACGAGCGCTGATCGAACGCGACCTCGATGTCACCGTCGAGGGGCGCCGCGTGCCGACCGTGCTCTGGACGCCGGAGGGCGCGGTCGGGCCGCTTCCGATCGTGCTCGTGGGACACGGTGGCGGCGGCGATCGTCGCGCGCGCTGGGTGACCGCGATGGCGCAGGGGCTGGCCAGCGAGCATGGCATCGCCACGCTGGCGATCGATGGGCCCGTCAACGGTGACCGCGACACCAACACGGACGAGGCACGCGAACTGCGCGATCGCGACCGCGACGAATACCGCCGCCGCTACTACATGGCGAAGTACGACGAGATGATCGCCGACTGGCGGGGCGCGCTCGATGTCGCGCAGGCGCTGTCCGACGTCGGCGAGGGGCCGGCGGGGTACTGGGGCCTCTCGATGGGCACGCGCTTCGGACTCCCGCTGGTCGTTGCGGAGCCTCGCATTGGGGTGGCGGTGCTTGGACTGTTCGGCATCAAGCCCGGCACCGAAGCGAATCAGCGCGTCTACGACGACGCGCCGAAGGTCGCAATACCGGTGCTCTTCCTTCAGCAGCTCGGTGACCAGCAGGTCGGCGGGCGCGCCTCGGCGGCGCTCTTCGACGCGCTGGGAACCGACGACAAGCGCCTGCATGCCAACCTCGGCGGCCATCCCGAGGTGCCCGAGGACGAGATGGTGGAGTCGAGGCGGTTCCTCGCGATGCGCCTCTTCGACAGTCTCGGAGCCCCCGCCACCGCATCTAGAAGCGCATCGAAGGGATCCTGACCGTGGCCGATGACTTTGGACCGCTGACGCAAGAGGTGACCGAGTTCATCGCTGGGACGACTACCGCTGACTGGCCTGAGGAGACGCTGGAGCTCGGGAGACGTCACATCCTGGACACGATCGCGTCGATCGTCGTCTGCGGTGGGCGCGAAACCGCGCTGCTTGCGAGGGGATTTGCCGCCGCCCAGAGCGGGACCGTCAGTGATGGCGCGCCAATCCTCGGTTCTCGCGAACGGGCCTCGCTCCCGGACGCGGTCTTCGCCAGTGCGATGACGGCGCACGGCGCGGAGATCAACGACTTCTGTCCCTCTGCCTTTGTGCAGCCCGGCCCGGCGGTCGTCAGCACCGCGCTCTGCATCTCGGAGATCGACGAGTTGCCGGGAGCGGCGGTGCTCCGCTCCGTGATCGCCGGCTATGAGCTCACTTGCCGTATCCCGAAAGCACTCGGCGTGACCAACGGGCGACGCCTGCGCTATTCGAGCCATGGCTACGCGCCGATCTTCGGAGCGGCAGCGACTGCCGCCGCGTTGCGCGGCTACAGCGATACGCAGATCAACCACATGCTCAGCTACTGCGCGCAGCAGACTTCCGGGTCGCTGCAGTGGCTGCTCGACGTCGAGCACACGGAGAAGTCGTTCGTCTTCGCCGGCATGCCCGCGCGCAATGGCATCCACGCCGCGCTACTGGTCGAGAACGGCTTCACCGGCGTCCCCGACGCGCTGGAGTCGTTCGGCGGATGGTTCAGTCAGCCGATGTTCAACGCGGAGGGCTCTGACTTCGATCCTCGCTATCTCGTCGAAAAGCTCGGCGAGCGATTCGAGATGCCGCTGGTCGCCTACAAGCGCTACCCCGTCGGGGGTCCGACCCAGCCGGTCGTACAGGCGATGCTCGAACTCGGGCAGCGCGTCAACCGCAACGAGATCGAGCGGATCGAGATCGAGATGCCGGGCTCCGTCACGGCCTTCGCAAACGCGGAGATGCCTGCGCTCAACCTGCCGTACCTCTGCTCGATCATCCTGATCGACGGTGCGCTGCAGTTTGAAGCCGCCGACTCGCTGGAGCGGATGAAGGGTGACGCCGAGGTTCGGGCGCTGATGCCGCGCGTCCACGTCGCGCACGACCCCGCACAGGAGGCAGAACCGCGCATCGAGTCGGCGCGCGTCACAGTGACGCTTGCAGGCGGCGGCACGGAGCAGACGTTCGTGGAGCACGTGCGCGGTTTCCCCGCCAATCCAATGGACCACGACGACGTCGAGGCGAAGGCGCTCGAGTTGATGGTGCCGAAGCTGGGCGAGGCCGCGTCGCGGCGCCTGGTTGAGCTGGTGTGGGGCATCGATGACCTCGCGAACGCCGGTGTGCTTGTCGATGCCATGGTTCCCGCGTAGCGGCGCTCAGATCACGGGCGCGTAAAATCAACACTCGTCGAGTGTTGCGATTGAGGGGACGAAATGGCCAAACGACTCGTCGTCTGCATGGATGGCACGTGGAACAAGCCGAGCAGCGATCACCCGACGAATGTCGTGAAGATTGCGCGGGCGATCGAGCCTGTAGCGGAGGACGGAACTCAGCAGGTCGTCTACTACCACGCAGGCGTCGGCACCGGGAACGCCCTCGACCAGATTCTTGGCGGGACGCTCGGCAAGGGGCTTCAGCAGAACATCCGCGATGGATATCGCTTTCTCGCGCCGAACTACGCCGAGGGTGATGAGCTGTTCATCTTTGGCTTTAGTCGTGGATCGTTCACCGCCCGCAGCTTATTGGGGATGATTCGCCAGTGCGGCCTGCTACGAAAGACTTCGCTGGATCGGCTTCCCGAGGCCTACGAGTTGTACCGAGATGACTCTCATCCCGACGATGCGACCTCAGGCCAGTTCCGGGCCGACTACTCGCGTGAGGTGAAGGTGAAGTGCATTGGCGTCTGGGACACGGTCGGTGCCCTGGGTGTTCCTAGGACAAGCCCGTGGTCCGCGATCCACTTCTTGCGCGCCCCGAAGTTCCACGACGTCAACCTGACCGGGCTGGCTGAGAACGCATTCCATGCTCTGGCGATCGATGAGCGGCGGAGATCGTTCAAGCCGTCGCTTTGGAGCGGTGATAAGAAGCCCGGTCAGCGTGTGATGCAGGTGTGGTTCCCCGGCGTGCACTCGAACATCGGCGGTGGCTTTCGGGACACCTCGCCCTCGGACGGCGCGCTTCACTGGATGGTCGAGCGGGCGAAGGAGTGCGGTCTGGAGGTGAACGACAGCTATCTGGATGAGACGACGAGCCCGAATCCTACCGGGTGGATCGGCAACTCATTGACCGGCATCTTCCGCTTTACGGGATCGTATCTCAGGCCGATCGGCGTTCAGTCGACCGAAGCCGAGACTGTCAGCGTTGCAGCAAGAGAGCGCCTGGCCGCTCCGGCCGCCGCATATCGCCCGCAGAACCTGCTGGACTACGTCGACAGCCACGACTGATCGAGCGGGGGTGTGCCGCCGACGATGGAATCGGCGATACGGCCCGCGACGCTATCGCTCGACCAGGAGCGGGAACGCCTCCTGGAGCGCTTCCGGACTGAGCATGGCGGACACCGCGCCATCAACCGGCCCCTCGATCGTGAGCTCATCGATCAGGCTTGCGGTCTCGTCCGTGAGCGCGAAGATGCGCAGCGTCGATGCTCCGATGTACCCCTTCTGGACGCGGGTGAGAAATCCTTCGCTGAGCGCCCGTCGATCGAGGCTGACGTCGATCGTGAGTTGGATCTCGGTGTCACCCTGGGCGGCTGCGGCCGGCTGAACCACGTGGATCTGTTCGCTGGTGACGAACCAATCGTCGGGCAACCCCTCAGGCTCGATCACGGTCACCGCGCGAACGAGGAAACCCTGGAGTTCGATGTCACTCCAGTCGGAGCTGGTGGTCAGGCGCAGCCTGATGCGGGGTGACGTGCGCTCAATGGTGACACCGTGCACGCAGAGGCCTGGTTCCCCCCCTCCGCGAGCCCGATGCGGAAGTCGTGACGGCTCTGCTGTCGATTGCCAAACGTGGCATCGCTGATTGCGAAGGTGTGCGTGCGCCACGTCTGCGTGTCCGTCGAGAGCACGCGCGACGAGTCGGTAAACGCAAGATCGATGCCATCGTATTCCAGCCACCACGACGAGTTGCCCTCATCGAAGTACTCGATCGTGACATCGACCGCCGACCGCTGTGCGTGGATGAAAGAGTCGTCGACATCGAAGTAGGCGTACCGCACGAGAGAGCCGTTGCTGACCAGCGCACGGCAGGCGCGACCGGCGCGCGTCTCGGGTCGCGTCTGTCCATCACCCTCCGACGGGTGCACCAGACCGTCGGATTCGTTGATCGGACCCAGCAGCACCGAGACCGACTGACGGTTCTCGTCGTCGGCGGAAGGCGCTAGCTCGGAGAGCGCCGAGGAGTTGATCGACTCGCAGTTCAGCTGGACGGCGATGTCGCGCACTGCGGCGGCATCGCGCATCGCCAGGCAGGACTGATTCATCAGGTCGGTCGCGGCCACAAACGACGTCGCGCCGAGAATGCGTTCGACGTCGGCGATCGAGCGTACGTCGCTGGCATCCAGATCCGCGATTGCCGCTACCCAGCCGGCGGAGGACGTCACCATGTCGTCGTGCAGCGGCTCGAGTCCGACCGGCGCACCGGTGCTGGCGAGAGTCTCGCTGAAGAGGGCCAACGCAGCCGTGGCAGTTTCGGCGAAGGCGGTAGCCGCCGCTGCCGCGTCCTCGACGCGACCGTCACGCAGCGCGACCTGCACGGACTGGCTGAGATCCACGATCGCTACTGCAATCGCATCGCTCACTCGACGGTCGGCAACCTCAAGCCGCTGGAAGTACTCAACGACCGAGAGCTGGCCGACGGTCGAGCGCAGTTCGGTCAGTTGAGGTGCGTCGATTGGTGCGCCCGGGTTCTCGTCGCCGCCGATCAACGCGAACATCGCGAAGGTCAGCGCCACAACGGAGAAGGCGGCGCCGCCAACGTAGGACGGTCGGCGGTCCGGTCGATCCTGGAACTCGCCGGTGACTACCGTCGCTGCGCCGTCGCCATCTCCATCCACCGACAGCTCGAAGGGGATTGATTCCGTCTTGCCTCGCCAGCGCCTCCGACGCGGGCGGACGTCGATCGTTACGGTCTCGTGGTCATGGGATGCCACGGCCACGCGCGCGGGGAGCGTGAACTCGACCGTGTCTGAATCAGCAGATGCTGTCAGCTGCAGTTCGACAGGATGGGCGGAGGCGTTGTTCAGGATGAGCTCAAATGAGTTCTCCCGTCCCGCGGGCAGGAAGCGGTGGCGCATTTCGGAAGGATTCAGGCTGAGCGTGAGGGCCGCGCTGTCGCCTGCCGATGGTGCGTCCTGGTCAACGGTCAGGACTTCGGTGGTCACCACCGTCACATCGTCTGCCTGCGTCGGCTTCCGCGAGGCCAGCCGTTCGAGTTCGCCGGCGAGGTCGGAGGCGGTCTGGAAGCGGTCGGCCGGGTCCTTGGCGAGACAGCGGAGGACGAGATCTCGCGTCTCCGCGTCGATGGCTGCGAGTGGCTCGACGGGCGGTGCCGTCTCACGGTGCTGGCGCAGTACGTCAAGCGCTTCACCCTGGAACGGCGGGGCCCCGGCCAGCATCTGATAGAGCGTCGCGCCTAGCGAGTAGATGTCGGAGCGTCGGTCCTGCTCGCCTCCCCACGCCTCGGGCGAGGCGTAGGTCGGGGTGCCGATGAACGTGCCCGCAGTCGTGAGCCTCGCACCGCCTGCCTGCCTCGCAATGCCAAAATCCATCACCTGCGCGGCGTTGCCGGGTTCCGACAGCATGATGTTGTCCGGCTTGATGTCGCGGTGTACGACGCCGCGAAGTTCAGCCTCCTCAAGCGAGCGCGCGACCTGTGCGGCGATGCGCAGCGCATCGGCTACGGACAGCGATTGATCGCGCAAGGCCTCGTCCAGCGTTCGCCCCTCGACCAGCCGCATGACGAGGAAGTAGCGGCCGTCGTCGATGCCGGAGTCGAGCAGGGGGACGGTGTACGGAGATCGCAGCAGCGAGGCGACGTGAGCCTCGCGGGTGAATCGTTCGCGGAACGACTCGTCGGCTGCGATCTCGGGATGCAGCAGCTTGAACGCGACCGGAACGCCGCTCCTGAGATCAGTTGCCTGATAGACCGTGCCCATGCCGCCACGACCGAGAACCTGCTCAAGGCGATAGGTTGCGATGACCTGCGGCAAGTCGGGGTTGGTAGGGCGTTGCTCCGTCATTGCGAATCAGGATACCGAGACTGGCGACCAAGACGTTAAGACGCCGCCATCAGCGGTCGCTGATCATGTCCATGCTGAAGTCACAGCAAGAGGTACCGAAAGAGGGTGTGATCCTTCGTTGGCCGATTCGTATTCGATCCGCCCTTGTGTACGCGCGGCTAGCGGAATCGGCGCAGCGACGGGGTAACGGCGAACAGCACCAGCGTCGCGGCCGCGTAGACGACGCCACCGAGCATCACCGCGTCTGGGACACCGAGGATCGTCGGCTCGGCCAGCGTGCCCATGATCATGACGCCGAACGGCGAGAGCCCCATCGTGAAGACGCGCAGGCTCATCACCCGAGCGCGAAGATGGTCGGGCGCCTGCAGCTGCATGACCGTCATGTTGATGGTCTGCGTGAGCATCCCCATGATGCGCATGAAGAACAGCAGAATCATCGAGAGCCAGAAGATCTCCGAGCGCGAGAACGCGACGATCAAGGTCGCGAAGATCATCACCGCGACGAGCAGCAGGGGACCGCGCCGCCGGTAGCCGCTGAGCCCGACGACGACCGCGCTTCCGACCGACGCGCCGATCGCGGACCCCGTCATCAGTACGCCCAGTCCCTGCGCTCCCTGCGTGTCACCTCCGAGCCCGAGAATCTCGTCGGCGAAGACGGGGAGCAGGAAGTTGTAGGACTGGGCGAACAGCGCTGAGAGGACCCCAAGCGTGAACAGGCCGAGCAGTACCGGTTGTCCGGCCACATACCGGAACCCTTCCACCATGCTGCTGCCGGCGCCGCCACCGGTCTCCTCCGCATGCTCTTTGACGGTCCAATCGAGCTTGAGAATCGTGATCACCGTGATCAGTTGCGTCGCGGTGGTCAGCCAGAAGCCTCCGGCGACGCCGATCACCGGAATCAGCAGCACGCCGAGTGCCGGTCCGGTGACGCCCGGCCACGTCTGCGCAGCGGTGTCCAGTGCGACCGCGTTTGGGAGCGTCTCCTTGTCGACCACGTCGGCGACCATCGCCAGGTGCCCCGGCCGTCCGAACGACTGGATCACCCCGCTGGCGACCGACGAGACAACGAAGTGCCACCACTCAATCATGTCGAGCGTCAGCAACAGCGACACAACTGCCCAGAGGATGACCAGCATGGTCTCGGTGACGATCAGTAACTTGCGCCGATCCACCCGGTCGGCCACGACCCCGCCGATGAAGGGCATGAACAGCATCGGCCACGAGAGCGAGGAGATGACGAGCCCCATCAGCAGCGTCGAGTCCGTGAGCTGCCATACGACCCAGCCGCGCAGGAAGACGCGCAGCATCCGGCCCATGTTCGAGGAGAACCGACCCGCCCACAGCAGACGGAAATTGCGGTGCTCAAAGGCTGCGAAATAGGTTCGCAGACCGCCGACTCGTGTCTTCAGATCGAGGCCCATCGCGGCCTCGCTATGTGCCGGCCACCGGTGCGCGATCGTCGGCGGCGCTCTCGCTCAGGAAGGCGCCGTATGCGTGCGCGTTCTGCAGCGCACGCGCCGCGCGCTCGAGTCCGTGGAACGTCGGTATCCCCGCTGCCATCAAGCGGTCGTGTACGGCCTGCACGATCTCCGGCGGGGGCATCGGATGGCGCTCCGCGATCACGACGATGTAGGGCTTCTTCGCGCGCGCGGCGAACTCGGTCATCGTGTCCAGCCGGGCCTCCCGTGCCACGTCGTTGTCGCTGCCGGGCGCGCCAAGCTGTGGCGACCACTCGTGGACGATCGCGTCGACCTCCTCGGCGGCATCGAGGCCGTCGAGCACACCGGCGGCGAAGTCCTCGAACTGATTGAACGATGTCGACTCGATCGGGTTGTTGTAGTTGATCAACGGCGACGAGTGTCGGGATTCCATCGGTGCTTGCGACGCTTCCGAGAGGAGCGGCACTCGAAAGCCAGCCTTGCTCATGGTGTTCGCCATCTGCGTGGCTCGTCCTCCGGACACTGAATACAGCCCCAGACGGTTGCCGGTGATTGGCGGGAGCAGGATCAGCGCCTTGGAAGTGTCGATCATCTCCTGTGCGCTGTCAGCCTTGATCGCTCCGCACTGGCGCAGCATGGCTTCGTACACATCCTGCGACGTTCGCATCGAGCCGGAGTGCGACGCGATCGCGCGAGCCGAGTCGTCGGTCTCGCCAATCTTCCAGATCAACACCGGCTTCTTGCGGACCGCTTCGCGTAGCACGTCGAAGAACTTTCGACCGTTGCCGACCCCTTCGAGGAATAGCGCGATCACCCGCGTCTGATCGTCGTGCTGCAGATAGTCCAGGTAGTCGGCGGCGTCGACCACGCGGCCGTTGCCCATGCTCACGACCTTGCTGATCGGAACACCGTTGAGTTCGGCCTCCTCGATGAATGACATCGCGGTCATGCCGCTCTGGCTGACGAAGCCGATGTGTCCCGCCTCCCAGTCGCGGCGCTCGAGCCCGAATCCGGTGTCAGGGTTCCAGATGCCCATGCCGTTCGGGCCGACGAGCATCAGGCCCGCGCGCTGCGCCATGCCCACGATCTTCTCCTCGAGGGCGATGCCCTTTTCCGTACCGGTCTCACTGAATCCGGCGCTGAAGATCTGCGCGCCAAGGACGCCCTTGCGGATGCAGTCCTCGATCACTAACGGCACGACAGGGGCCGGGACGGTGATGGAGACGTAGTCCACGTCGCCCGGGATCTCGGAGACGCTTGGATAGCTCTCCACGCCGAGTTCGGACGCTCCGGGCCACTCATCGCGGTCGATGTTCACGTTGTACGTGGGGCCGGGGAAGTTCAGCGCGCGCCGCAGCCAGCTGTAGTTGCCCTGCTGCTTGGCTCCGACCACGGCGATTGAGCGCGGGTAGAACAACCGGTGCAGACGATGATCACTCGCGTCCACAAACTTCACCTCCGCCGTGCGGGCACTTCCGGCATGGCCCCGCGACACTATCACAGCCGAATTGTGCTCATGGCCCCGACGTCGCCCTCACACCGAGACTTGACTGAGGTCCGTGCTGGTTGCTGGCCCGGGTGGAGCCTGCGGTGACCGGCTACTGGTAGGAGTTGTGGGTTACGTTTTCAGTCGGTCGAGCTTTCGTGCGCGGATCGGGGCCGGCGGCGCGGAGGAGATTGCGCGCAGGGCGACGGCGTGAGGCTTCTGCGAGATTAGTATTGGCGGAATTCCCGAAGTCGACGATCGGGAAGATCCCGACCGGTGACAACCAGTCAGACAGTCGCAAGATCGGCCGGAGTCGATCGATTCGACCGATGCGTCGGCGGGCCTAGCCGTCGCCGAAGGCCTGCTTCACCGCTGCGAACGCGACATTGGTGACCGCGAGCGTGCGCTCGATGTCCCCGTCGTTGTGCGCCGTGGAAATGAACCAGTTGTGTGTCGGGTGCAGGTAGACGCCCCGCTCCCGCCGAGGTCGAGGCGGAATCCCGCGGGCAGTCGAGCCGCCGACTGATGTCCGTACATCCCACCTGGCAGGACGCGCGACGCGCGTTCCCGCAATGACGCATCCCGGTCGTACGTGTTTAGGCGTTGGTCTGAAGTCACCACCGGTCGCTACCCCTCGTTTCGGGCCACACGCCCGGCGGGTCGCGAGCGACCGACCAGGCGCTTGCTGGTGCCGCGACGGTAGCAGCATGACGGCCGCAGGGGGCGCGATAATTGACTAAGACATTCAAGTTCATCATGATCGTCCGATGTCAATCTTTGCTGCCTCCGACGAACCATACGACGTGCTCGCGAAAGCGACGCAATACGCCTCTTCCGGTCAAGCTGACCGCCTGACCGAGGAAGACTCCGTCACCGCCGGCAAACTTCGCCTCGTCGGCGTCTACGACGATCGCCAGCGTGGCTACTTCATGCTCCGCACACGCGTCCCCGGTGGGCGCCTGACGTGGCAGCAGGCCGAGACGATCGGTCGTGTCTCCGAGGACTTCACGAAGCGTCCGCCTGAGCACGACATCGGCCCCGAGCAGTTCCTTGAGATCACGACGCGGCAGGACATCCAGTTCCACTGGATTCGCCCCAGCGACCTACCCGAGATCTGGCGCCTCTACGACGATGTCGATCTGCTCTCGGTGCAGGCCTGTGGCGACAGCATGCGCAACATCACCGGCTGCCCGATCGCGGGCGTCGATCACGATGAGGTGATCGACGTCTCTGGGCTGATCCAGGACCTGAATCTCTTCTCACTTGAGAACGCGCAGTATGGCGCCGGCCTGCCGCGCAAGTTCAAGGTCGCGGTCACCGGCTGCCGCGAAGACTGCATCCTCGCGCGCATCAACGACATCGCCTTCACCCCCGCCGAGCGCGACGGTGAGGTTGGCTTCCACGTCTGGGTCGGCGGTGGGCTGAGCGACTACGCGCGGCTGGCATCTTCGCTGGAGATCTTCATCACCATCGACCAAGTGCAGGACACGATTTGCGCCGCGATCGACCTCTTCAAAGAGGTTGGCAATTACGAGGATAAGGCGGTCAACCGCTTCCGCCGCGTCGTCGACGAACTCGGCATCGAGCGCGTCCGCGAGGACATCCGCGGCCGACTGTCGTTCGACCCGCCCTCGCTCGGCACCGACCTCACCGTTATCCCCCGCTACGACCACGTCGGCGTCCACCCGCAGACCGAAGACGGCAAGGTCTACCTCGGGCTCGCCGTGGCCGTCGGCCGCATGAGCGGCGAGGAGATGATCGAGATCGCCCATATCGCCCGTGACTTCGGCGACGGCGAGGTTCACCTTACGCCGCGCCAGAATCTCGTGATCACCGGCGTCGACGAGGGCCGGGTCGAGGCGCTGCTCGAGCGTCCGATCCTGCAACGCTTCTCGCCGCGTCCGCCGGCCGCTCGACGTTCGATCGTGGCCTGCACCAGTGCCCCGTTCTGTAAGTTTGGCATCGTCGATGCCAAGGCGATCGGCCGTGACCTCACGGACCGGCTGAACGATCTCGCTGACGGCACCGAGTCGCTGAAGATCCACATCAGCGGCTGTAAGGCGTCATGTGCGCAGGTGCAAATCGCGGACATCGGGCTCCGTGCCACGCTTGCCAAGGATGAGGCTGGCTACCACGAGGCGTTCGATGTCGCGCTTGGCGGCAACATTGTCGCCGGTCAGCTCGCGCCGTGGGTCGAGCTTGAAGTCCTGGCCGAAGAGACGTTCGAAGCGATCAAGCTGCTCGTCGCCGCCTACCACGGCGAACGGGAAGAGAGTGAGTCGTTCGGCGCATTCCTCGACCGCATTGGCATCGATCGCGCGGCCGAATTCTTCAGGGACGTAACTTCGAGTCAGGCAACCGCCCGGGAGGCAGCGCTGTGAACCCCCAAGTGATCGACCCATCGGGCGACATCCGCGAAGTCGTCGCCCAGCGCTCCGGCACCGGCGAGCTGACGAATAAGATCTGGTTCCATAAGACCGCATCCGCCGTGATCGACGCTGACCGGTGCGTCCGCTGCGGCGCCTGCATCGCGGCTTGCCCATCGCAGTCGCTGACCGGTGCCGAGGACGGCCTGCCCACGCTGGTCAAGATGTGCACCGGCTGCTCGCGCTGCTGGGACTTCTGCCCGCTGGCGGGGATGCGCCCCGAGCGCCTCTGGAAACTGACCGAAGGCGATGACTTCGAACTCAATGGCATCGGCATCGTGAACGCCGCGTACAGTGCCCGGTCGGTGGATCCGCCCGCCGGCGCGCAGGATGGCGGCGTGGTCACGTCGATGCTTGAGCGCCTGCTCGTGAGTGACGAAATCGACGGCGTGCTCGTCACTCGGCGGCGCGGGGCGTTCGAGTCGGAGCCGTACATCGCTCGCACGCCTGAGGAGCTCCACGCCAGCGCCGGCAGCATCTACGACCAGAGCCTTCCGCTCGTGCTCGTAGACCCGAGCGTGCTCAAGAGCAGCGACCGCATCGCCGTCGTCGGCACGCCCTGCCAGATCAACGGCTTGCGCGCGCTGAAGGAGTTTGGCGTTGCGCACCGCGACAACGCGGCCGACAACGTTACGCTGACGATCGCGCTCTTCTGCACGCGCTCCTTTGACGGTCGCAAGCTCGCCTCGTTGTTGCTCGACCGCGGCGTCGCGCTCGCGCGCGTCGCTACCGTCGCCGTGCAGGACGCGTCGCTGCAGTGCCACACCGCAAATGGCGAACTGCTCTTCGAGGCGCCGGTCAAGGAGTTCCGCGACGCCGCTCTGCGTGGCTGCGACGAGTGCGCCGACTTCACGGGGCGGCTCGCCGACATCTCCGTTGGCAGTCTCGGCACAGAGGAGGGTTTCACCACTGTCGTCGTGCGCAGCGAGGCAGGTGCACGGGCGTGGGGTCAGGTGACCGACGCGGTTGAGTCCACCGACGACTACGACCTCGAACCAGTGCGCAAACTCGAACGCCGTGGCCGTCGCAGCGCGACGCGCAAGCTCGAACGTGAGTTCGATCCGGACGGGCCGCTCTGGATCACCTACGCGGAGCATCTCCTGAACTACACGGATGGCGACCGCGCGCCGGTGACACCACCGGGCTTCCGCAGCCACCACTACACGGTTTCCTGCTGACCGAGTAGCCGGCCCAGCGAACGAGCCGCCCCGCGGCAACGTCGGAGGTTGGCGACGCCCGATGCTGCTCGATCGCGGCCGTTCAAGGCGTCCGACGGGTGTGATCGGGGTCACCGTCGCGGTGCGGCAGTGGAGTAACGTTCCAACCTCACGAATGGGTGCTGTTTGGTGCCCGCCAGAGAGGGTGCGGCAAGATGTCAATCAGGCTCGGTGACGAGGCCCCAGAATTCACACAAGAGAGCATAGAGGGCGCAATCAACTTCCACGAATGGCTGGGCGGGAGCTGGGGGATCCTCTTCTCCCACCCGGCCGTCTTCACGCCCGTCTGCACAACAGAATTGGGAACGGTTGCGGATCTCAAGTCTGAGTTCGAGCGGCGCAACGTGAAGCCGATCGCGCTCACCGTCGACCCCGTCGACAAGCACGAGGGCTGGGCGGCCGACATCGCGGAGACGCAGGGCACCGCCCCGAACCTCCCGCTGATCGCCGACGCCGACCGCAAGGTGTCGGAGCTCTACGACATGATCCACCCAGAAGCCGACGCCACTGACGCTGTGTGGCAGGAGGGTGACGTTCGTCCATCTGACGAATGTTCGGTCTCACGCCTGCCCATGTTAGGCTGCCGGCGCCATGGACATCGCGATTCAGCTCTTCCAGCGAATTGACGACGAATCTGGAGAGGCCGTCGATCCGCTCGACGGTGTGCTCGCCGTCGATGGCCTGCCGCACCAGCGCGTGATCGTCGCCCGCGTGGCGATTACTGACCCGCACATGGAGCTGATCGGTGAGGCCACGGAGTTCTGGGGGCAATGCGTGCTGGCCGGTCGCCGCGCTTTCCCCGATGGTCCACCTGAGCTCTGGGAGAGCGTGACAATGCACGATCCCGGGCAACGGGAGTTCTCGTTCACGGTGCCGGTGCTGGTTCTTGCCTCCGTATCTGGAAACTACGAGGTCGCCGTCTACGCGCGCCGCTCAGAGGTCGCCCGAACCTCGCTGGTGATCGCGGTTGACCGCTAGCTCGCACAGCTCCGGTGGAAGCACCTGCAGACGAGCCGTGCTAGCCTCCGCCTCCGATGGCTGCTCCAATGGATATCGAAATTCACCTCTTCGACCGGCTCGAGGAGAGCACCCGCGATGCGGTTGACCCGCTGAACGGTATGCTCGTCGTCGAGGCGCTGCCGCATGAGCAGACGATCGTTGCGGTCGTCGTGATCACGAACGCGAGTGAGGAGCTGAACGGCGAGTCGGTGGAGTTCTGGGGGCGCTGCGTGCGCGCCGGAACCCACGAGGAACCGACAAACCCGCCCGAACTCTGGATTCGCGTGGACTTCAGCGCGCCTGACGAAGAGAGCTACCGCTTTCCCGTACCGGTTGTGGTCGATGTCCCGGAAGCCGGCAAGTACGAAGTCGCTATCTATGCCGTAACTTCGGAAGTCTCCCGCGTGCCGCTCGAGGTTACGCTCGCCGGCTAGCGGCGTGATTCGCTCGTCCTCTGACCTGCTATCATGCTGGATCTCTCGTATTCTCGCGCTTGAACCGTCGCGCATCCTCGGGTTCTCGCGAGCGTTAGGTCCTAACACCGGCGGCTCTCAGCGACGCAGGTGAAGACCGATCGTTTCGATCGCAAGCCGGCAGTGCACTTGATGCGGGACCCCGCGACCGCTCTGCGAGTCCGTCCGGGAGCGCATCGGATGGGACGTTGTTCGCCTCTCCTGAGTTTGACCGGGCCAAAGTTCCCAGATGGCTCAGGACTAAGGTCACTTACCCGGTTCCGCACGCTCATGTGAAATGACTCCGCTCTATCAGGATGCCAGCGACGGGAGTCTCATGCGCAGACGGGTGCGGAATCAGATGTTCAGCGCCGATCTGACGTATCTACGTTCATCGCCATCCCGTCAGGCTACCTGTCCCTCCAGTGAGTCGACCGTGACTGCCCAGCCAGAGACATTTTTCGGGAGCGCCCGCTCATGACACGAAGAACCGCCACGAGAAGCACCGCCACGAGAAAGGGCCTCTGGGCCGCTCTATTCGCCCTGCTGCTCGTGTTTTCGCTTGTAGCGGTGCAAAACCGTGCGCTGGCTGTTCCCGCGCCCGCCGTTAGCGCGGACTACGCCGTGACCCCATCGCAGGACAGCGCCGCCGACGGCCAGGCGCTCTTTGAGAGCACCTGCATCGCCTGCCACACGATCGGCGGCGGCGACGGCATTGGCCCCGACCTGGAGGGCGTGACCGCCCGACGTGACGCCGCCTGGCTGGCGTCGTGGCTCGCGGACCCGCCGCAGCTGATCGCTGACGGTGACCCGATCGCCACTGAGATGGTCGCGACCTTCAACGGCATCGAAATGGCGAACTTCGGGCTGTCTGCAGCGCAGATAGATTCCTTGATCGCGTTCTTTGACTCCCAGGGCGGCGGGGATGCCGCACCGACGACCCCTGCCCCCGCCACGGCGACGGGAGAGGGTGATTCTGACGCCGGCAGGAACATCTTCACCGGCGTCACACGCCTCGAGAACGGCGGCCCCTCCTGCCGTGCGTGCCACAGCAGTGGCGGCATCGGCGGACTCGGTGGCGGCAAGCTCGGCCCGGACCTGACCGGAGCCTACGCGAAGCTAGGCGACACCATGATCCTGTGGCCCGAGATGTCCCAGACAATGAAGCCGATCTTCACGGAGAAGCCGTTGACGGCCTCCGAGAAGGCGGATCTGCTCGCATTCTTTAGCTCAACCGATGTGACCAAGCGGTCGACCGAAGTGATCGGTCAGCTCGTCGGGCTGGCGGTCGTTGGCATCGTCGTCATCGGGGTATTGATCCAACTGATTTGGCGCCGCCGCCTCGCGGGGGTGCGTATTCCGATGGTCGAAGACCAGCGGAATGACGACTAACAGAGCTTTCGGAGGTTACTGATATGGGCTGGATTCAAGACCTTGCCGACCCCAAGTCGCGGCGCTGGGAAGACTTCTACCGGAACCGGTGGCAGCATGACAACATCACGCGTAGCACCCACGGGGTGAACTGCACGGGTGGGTGCTCATGGGCCGTCTACTCCAAGGACGGCATCATCACCTGGGAGATGCAGCAAACCGACTATCCCGCGCTCGAGGAGAGCCTCCCACCGTACGAGCCGCGTGGCTGCCAGCGTGGTATCTCCGCCTCCTGGTACGTCTACAGCCCGATCCGCGTGAAGTACCCGTACGTACGCGGCAGCCTGCTTGAGTTCTGGCGCGAGGCGCGAGCTAACGAGTCTGACCCCGTGGCCGCGTGGGAGTCGATCGTCTCGGATGAGACCAAGCGCACCCGCTACCAGCAGTCTCGCGGTAAGGGCGGATTCCGCCGCAGTAACTGGGACGAAGTGCTGGAGATTGTCTCCGCCTCCGCCATCTACACGGCGAAGAAGTGGGGCCCGGACCGCGTGTTCGGGTTCTCGCCGATCCCCGCCATGTCCTACAACTCGTACGCAGCCGGTTCACGCTTTCTGCAGCTTTTCGGCGGCGTGAGCATGAGCTTCTACGACTGGTACGCCGACCTGCCGAACGCGTTCCCCGAAACGTGGGGCGACCAGACCGACGTCTGCGAGGGCGCTGACTGGTACAACTCCAAGTACATCGTCTCCGTTGCAGCCAACCTCAACATGACGCGCACACCCGACGTGCACTTCATCTCCGAGGCCCGCCAAAACGGTACCAAGTTCACCGTGATCTCCCCGGACTTCAGCCAGGTGGCGAAGTTCTCCGACTGGTGGATCCCGGTGGTACCCGGTCAGGACACCGCGCTCTGGATGGCTGTGAACCACGTCATCCTCAAGGAGTTCTACGTCGACCGACAGGTGCCGTACTTCGTCGACTATCTAAAGCAATACACCGACACTCCGTTCCTTGTGGAGATGTTGCCGAACGGTGACTCTTACAAGCCCGCGCAGTTGCTGCGCGCCAACCGCCTCACACGCTACGACGGCATCGAGAACGGTGACTGGAAGCTCGCCATCTACGACGAGACGAGCGACGAGCCGCGTATGCCGAAGGGTTCAGTCGGCTTCCGTTGGGGCGAGGAAGACGGTAAGTGGAACCTGAAGATGGAGGACGGCGTCGATGACACGCCGCTCAACCCGGCACTCTCGTTCCTCGAGAAGCACGACGAAGTCTTCCAGGTGGAGTTCGAAGAGTTCGCCGAGAAAAAGGTGAACCTGCGCGGCGTGCCGGTTCGCACGCTCCAGACTATCGACGGTCCGGTTCAGGTCGCGACGGTCTTCGACCTGCTCATGGCCCAGTTCGGTGTCGACCGCTCGCTCCCGGGCGACTACGCAACTGACTACGACGACGCGTCCGCGCCGTACACGCCCGCCTGGCAGGAACAGTTCACCGGCATCGCCCGCGACACGATCCTGCAGCTCGCCCGTGAGTTCGCCTCGAACTCTGAGGTGACTGAGGGCAAGTCGATGATCATCACTGGCGCCAGCCTTAACCACTGGTACAACAACAACCACTCCTACCGCGCTCCGATCACCGCGCTGATCCTGACCGGTAGTTGTGGCGTCAACGGTGGTGGGCTCAACCACTACGTCGGGCAAGAGAAGCTCACGCTGGTCGCCCCGTGGTCGACGATGGCGTTCGCGGCGGACTGGGGCATCCCGGCACGCCGCCAGCAGTCACCAATCTGGCACTACGTGAACAGTGACCAGTGGCGATACGAGGGTGACTTCACCGAATACGCATCTGTCCCCGACGACGCCCGCTGGGCGAAGGGGCATGCCGTCGACCTGGTGGCGAAGTCCGTGCGTATGGGCTGGATGCCGTATTATCCGCAGTTCGACCGCCATCCATTCGAGATCGTGAAAGAGGCCGAGGAAGCCGGCGCGAGCGATTCCGACGCGGTCATTCAGAACGTCGTCGGGAAGCTACAGTCGAAGGAAGTCAACTACTCCATCGATGATCCCGACGCGCCGGAAAACTGGCCTCGACTCTGGTTCATCTGGCGGGGTAACGCGATCCAGTCCAGCGCGAAGGGCAGCGAGTTCTTCCTGCGCCACTACCTGGGCACCCACGACAACGTGGTCGCCGAGGAGAAGGCAGCCGGGAAGACGAACATCGTCAATTTCCATGAGACCGCCCCGCGCGGAAAGATGGACCTGGTCGTCGACATTAACTTCCGCATGGACTCGTCGGCGCTCTACTCGGACATCGTGTTGCCGACGGCAATGTGGTACGAGAAGAACGACCTGAACAGCACCGACCTGCACTCGTTCGTGCACCCGCTAGGGGCCGCTGTGCCTCCGGTCTGGGAGTCGAAGACTGACTGGGACATCTTCAAGGCCATCACCAAGAAGGTCAGCGAAATGGCGCCGGACACCTTTCCGGAGCCAGTCAAGGACATCGTCTCGTACCCGCTTGGGCACGACACGCCCGATGAGCTGGCGCAGACCGAGGTGGCCGACTGGGCCGAGGGCGAGTGCGAGCCGATCCCGGGCAAAACGATGCCCCATCTGCGCGTGATCGAGCGCGACTACGCGAACCTTTACAACAAGTTCATCACCTTCGGGCGCAGCGCCCGCGAGAATGGCATCAATGGCAACGGGGCCCATATCCCGATCGCCGACGCCTACGACGACATGCTCACCGGGCAGATCGGTGGCGCGCCGGATCCGAAGCAGACGCGTGTTGTCGAGTGGGAGGGCACGAAGTACCCCTCGCTGGAAGACTCGCTTGATGCGGCGAACATGCTGCTGGCGCTAGCTCCGGAGACGAACGGGCAGCTCGCTTACGACGGCTTCAAACACGAGGAGATCAAGACCGGTCTCGACCTAGCGCACTTGGCGGAGAAGAACCGTGGCGTGCGCATGACGTTTGCCGACCTCACCCAGCAGCCGAGGCGCACACTGCTGACGCCGTGCTGGACGGGTGATGTCAACGACGGACGGGCGTACTCCGCCTGGGTGCTCAACGTCGAGCATCTGATCCCGTGGCGCACGCTCAGTGGCCGGCAACATCTCTACGTCGATCACCCGTACTACCTCGACTTCGGTGAGCAGATGGTCACCTACAAGCCGAAGCTGGATCCGGTGAAGACCGGAGACATCGGGCCGCAGAGCCCGGTCGACGACGAGAGCCTGGTGTTGAATTACATCACGCCGCACGGGAAGTGGAACATCCACTCCACGTACAAGGACAACCACCGCATGCTCACGCTCTCGCGTGGTATGGACCCGGTCTGGATCAACGACAAGGATGCGGATCGCATCGGTCTCAAAGACAACGACTGGGTCGAGATGTACAACGACAACGGGGTCGTGGTGACACGCGCGAACGTCAGCGCTCGCGTGCAAACGGGCATGTGCCTCTATTACCACGCTGTCGAGCGAACCGTGTACATCCCCAAATCGCAGGTCAGAGGTGGTAAGCGTGCCGGCGGGCACAACAGCTTGACGCGTACCCGCATCAACCCGGTGCAGTTGGCGGGCGGCTACGCGCAGTTCACCTACATGTTCAATTACTGGGGACCGATCGGGATCTTTACCCGGGACACAAATGTGGTAATTCGCAAACTTGAAAAGCTCGAGTGGTAGCAAACCAGGTGAACACTCCCGTCTTTGCCGCTGGCGAAAACGGATCGAAAGGATTCCCAGACTAGCGCGGTGGGACCGGGGCGGATGTACCGCCGTCGGTCCCGAGAATCCGTAGTCGTTTTGGGGCGCAGGAAGGGCAGACGCATGGACGTCAGAACACAGATTTCGATGGTTTTCCATCTGGACAAGTGCATCGGATGCCATACCTGCAGCATCGCCTGCAAGAATATCTGGACGGACCGCAAGGGCACCGAGTACATGTGGTGGAACAACGTCGAGACGAAGCCGGGCACCGGCTTCCCGACAAAGTGGGAAGACCAGGAGAAGTACAAGGGCGGCTTCGAGAAGAAGGGCGATAAGGTCCAGCTTAAGCTGCAGGGCCGGCTCGGCGCGCTCGGTAACATCTTCCACAACCCGAACCTGCCGACGATCGACGACTACTACGAGCCGTGGACCTACAAGTACGAGGATCTCTTCGACTCGCCCGAGGGCGACGACCAGCCGACGGCACGTGCCGTCTCGCTGATCACCGGCGACTACATGGAGATTGAGTCCGGTCCGAACTGGGACGATGACCTCGGCGGTTCGCCCGTCTACGCGGCGAACGATCCGAACCTTGAGAACCTGACCTCGTCCGAGCGTGAGCAGCTCGCCGAGATTGAGCGGGTCGTCTTCTTCTACCTGCCACGTATCTGTAACCACTGCCTCAACCCCGGCTGTGTCGCATCCTGCCCCAGTGGCGCGATCTACAAGCGCGGCGAAGACGGCATTGTGCTGATTAACCAGGACAAGTGCCGCGCGTGGCGCATGTGTGTCTCGGGTTGCCCGTATAAGAAGTCCTACTTCAACTGGGGCACCGGCAAGTCCGAGAAGTGCATCCTCTGCTACCCGCGCATCGAGAGTGGCCAGCCGCCCGCGTGCTTCCACTCGTGCGTCGGCCGCATCCGCTACATGGGGATCCTGCTCTACGACGCAGACCGCATCGAGGAAGTTGCCAACGCGAAGGACGAGGATCTCGTCGAGACCCAGCGCAGCATCATCCTCGACCCGAACGACCCGGCGGTGATCGCCGCGGCCAAAGAGAACGGCATCGCCGACGCCACGATCGAGTCGGCGCAGCGCTCGCCGGTCTACCAGTTCGTCAAGGAGTGGGAGATTGCGCTCCCGCTGCACTCCGAGTTCCGCACGGTGCCGATGTTGTTCTACGTCCCGCCGATGCTGCCGGTGCTCGCGACCACGACGACGGACGGGCACTACGAGGTCTCCGGCCTTGAGGGCGCGGGGCTTGCTCCGCTGATGAGCCGTCTCGAGAACGCGAGGGTGCCGTTGAAGTACCTCGCCAGCCTGTTCTCTGCGGGCAACGAGTCGCTGATCGAGAAGGTCTACAAGAAGCTGATCGCGGTGCGTGTCCACATGCGCGCGCAGACCGTCGGCGACATGCCGGCATCTGAGGCCGTCGAAGGCCTCGAGGGCGCCGGCATCACGGCCGAGGAGGCTGAGGCAATCCACCGCCTGACCGCGGTGCCAACCTACTCCCAGCGCTTCGTCGTTCCGCCGATGGCGCGTGAAGAGGCCGTCGGTGCGACGGCAGACCCGTTCACCCACAAGCGAGAGAAGGGCTTCGGGCAGGTTCTGCCGCCGAAGCGGAGGTGGTAGCCGTGGCCAGCGAAGTCGTCAGCCAGCAGCTGCTGGGGCTCTTCGCCCACATCCTTGAGTACCCGGAGACGGACATCGTCGAGCAGGTACGCGAGTGCGAGGCCCTCGTCTCGGCGAGCGACGCAGAGGCAGGCGCACACCTGCGCCAGTTCCTCGGGGTCGTCGAGCAGACGTCGAACGGCGAACTGCAGGAGATCTACACGGCGGTATTCGACCTCGATGCCGACTGTCATCCGTACCTCGGTTACCAGCTCTTCGGAGAGGGTTACGAGCGGAGCCAGTTCCTGCTTGAGCTGAAGGACCTCTACCGCGCAGGTGGGTTCCAGGCGAACACCGTGGAACTGCCGGACCGTCTCTCAGAGGTGCTGCGCTTCCTGTCGGTCGGCAGCGATGCCGAAGCGAACCGCGAACTACTGGCAGAAGGACTGATCCCATCGCTCGACAAGCTGGTCACTGAAGAGCCGCTGGACGATGTGGATCTGGATGAGGCCGAGCTGGAGTTGAGGGAACTGCGACCCGATCGCGACCCATACCGGCCGGTGATCGATGCACTGCGCATCGTGATCGAGCCGCTTCGTGTGGCGCCGATGGTCACCGCGACGGCCATTTCGACCGAGAACATTATTCCACTGAAGGAGCGGATCGATGGTTGATATCGTACTGTTTGCGGCGTTCCCGTACGTGGCGATCGCGCTCGCCGTAGGCGTGGGAATCTACCGCTACTCGAGTGACCGGTTCTCCTTCTCAAGCTTCTCGTCGCAGTTCCTTGAGAGCCGCACACTCTTCTGGGGTTCGGTGCCATGGCACTTCGGCGTGATCATCATTCTGCTCGCGCACATCGCCGCGCTGCTGATCCCGGGCGTCTGGTCCGGCCTGATCGCTGACCCGACGCGTCTCTACGTGCTTGAGGTTGTTGGACTGGCGCTGGCGCTCGCCGCGCTGGCTGGCCTCGTGCTGCTGTTCATGCGGCGGCTCTTCAACCGTCGCATCTTCGTCGTCAGTTCGACGATGGACTGGGTGCTGCTGATCGTACTGGTGGCGCATATGGCGCTCGGCTTCTGGGTCGCGCTCTTCTTCCGCTGGGGCTCTGACTGGTACCTGCACACGGCCGTGCCGTGGCTGGAGTCGCTCGCGCGGCTCGACCCGGAGACTCAGTTTGTGACGTCGCTGCCGTGGGTGGTCAAGATCCACATGCTCGGTGGGTTCATGCTCATCGCTCTCTTCCCGTTCACCCGCCTAGTGCACATATTCACCTTCCCGATCACGTACCTCTGGCGACCGTACCAGGTGGTGATCTGGAACCGACGGCAGAACCAGTCGCAGTAGCGACGGGTAGCAGCAGGCGCGGTCGGTACTGCGGGTTGCGGTAGGGCGCGTGAGAGAGCGATTTGGTGGCGGCCCTCGTGTTCTGGCCAGCGCTTCCGCGTCTGCATTCAACGGTCCGGTACGACGCTCGGCCCGACGGCGATCGGGGCAATGCCCGTTCAACCAGTCCTGTTCCAGTCGACGTCGACTGTACCGGTACGCAGCGACCACGTGCAGAGAGAGTCGCGGTAGCTCGTCATGAGCGAGGCGGCGCGCGCGAACAAGATCCTGACGGTGAACACCGCGGCGTTCACGATCTGCTTCGCCGCCTGGATGATGAACGGCGTCCTGATCACGTTCCTCGTCGAGAACCGCGTCTTCGACTGGGACCGCGGCCAGATGGGGTGGCTGATCGGCATGCCGGTGCTCGCGGGGTCGGTTGCTCGGCTCCCGGCTGGACTGCTCACCGACAAGTACGGCGGGCGCATCGTCTTCACTCTGCTGATTCTGATCTCCGCCGTGCCGATGTATCTGGTCAGTTTCGCGGACACCTACACCGAATTCCTTCTAGGTGGGTTTGGTTTCGGGCTCTGTGGCGCTGGATTCTCGGTCGGCATCGCCTACACCTCGGTCTGGTTCAAGCCGGAGCGGCAGGGCCTCGCGCTCGGGATCTTCGGTGCCGGCAACGCGGGCGCGGCGTTCACCGTGCTGGTCGCTCCCTCAGCCCTCAACGCGTTCACATCGGATGGCGCCGACCTCGATGGGTGGCGGATGCTGCCTCGGCTCTACGCGCTGACGCTATTGCTCACTGCCGCCGTGTTCTACCTGCTCACGGAGACGCGGAAGGTCGAGGGCGAAGAGGGGAAGACGATGGCGCAGCGCCTCGCCCCCCTGAAGGAGATCCGGGTCTGGCGATTTGGCCTCTACTACTTCCTCGTATTCGGCGGCTTCGTGGCGCTCGCCCAGTGGCTGGTTCCCTACTACGTGAATGTCTACTCGATGACGGTGGCGACGGCCGGATTGATGACCGCGATCTTCAGCTTCCCGTCTGGCGTGATCCGGGCGTTCGGGGGCTGGATGTCGGACCGCTTCGGCGCGCGCACGATCATGTACTGGGTACTCGGATCCTGCATGATCATGTGCGCGCTGCTCGCCGTGCCTCGGATGGACATCAGGTCGCCGGGCGAGGGCGTGCTCGCTGTGCGCTCAGGGACGGTAACGAGTGTCTCAGCCAGTCGGGTCGTCGTCGACGATATGGAGTACGCGCTGAAGCCGCTCGCGGCCAACGCGCAGACCGAGCCCGAGGGCGCGCTGGTGCTCCCGACCTCGTCGTCGTGGCACGAGCCAGCGGTCGAGGTCGGCGACGAGGTGAAGCGACGCGCGCTGCTCGCGCGCGGCGTGACGCGCATCTATTTCCAGGCGAATATCTGGATTTTCACCGGACTGGTATTCCTTGTCGGCATCGTCATGGGCATCGGCAAGGCTGCCGTCTACAAACACATTCCGGAGTACTTCCCCGCGGACGTCGGTGCTGTCGGCGGTGCCGTCGGCGTGCTGGGCGGCCTCGGTGGGTTCGTCAGCCCGATCTTGTTCGGCTACCTGTTGCAGGCGACCGGGATCTGGACCACGACGTGGATGTTCCTCGCGCTCGTCTCGCTCGTGGCGCTCGTGTGGATGCATGTGGTCGTGCAGCGCATGGAACACGAGAACCCGTCCGACGCCGTACGGGATGGCAGCAAATCGTGGAGCCAGTTGTGAGCCGCGCGCCGGCAGCAGTGGATACATTTGAGTCAACACGGCGGCCGAGATCGTCGAACTAGCGGGTTCGCCCGTGTTGGAGAGGTAGTGACATGGCAGACATCCAAGAGTGGGACGTCGAGGACGAACAGTTCTGGGAATCCACGGGGAAGCGGGTAGCCACCCGCAACCTCTGGATCTCGATTCCGAGCCTGCTCGCCGGGTTTGCCGTCTGGATCTACTGGAGCATGATCACGGTCCAGATGCTGAATCTGGGCTTCCCGTTCACCCAGGCCGAGTTGTTTACGTTGACCTCCATCGCCGGCCTCAGCGGCGCAACGTTGCGAATTCCCAGCAGCTTCCTGATCCGAGTTGCAGGTGGCCGAAACACGATCTTCTTCACCACCGCACTGCTGATGATCCCCGCGGTCGGTACCGGTTTCGCGCTCACGTCGCAGGACACGCCGCTGTGGGTCTTCCAGCTGCTGGCCCTCACGTCCGGATTCGGCGGCGGCAACTTCGCGTCATCGATGTCGAACATCAGCTTCTTCTACCCGAAGCGCATCCAGGGCATGTCACTTGGCCTCAACGCTGGGCTCGGCAACGCCGGCGTGACGACGATGCAGATCCTGATCCCGGCCGTCATGACGGTTGGCGCGTTCGGTGGCGGGTCGATGGTGCTCGAGAAGAGTTCCGGCACGCTGATCGGTACGATCGAAGCGGGGACACAGACCTGGATCCACAACGCCGGATTCGTCTGGCTGATCCTGCTGATTCCGCTCGCCTTTGCTGGCTGGTTCTTGATGGACAACATCAAGGCGGATCATGTCTCGCCCGACATCGGCTCGCCGATCAGCGCGTTCACGAAGATCAGCGGCATGTTGGGCCTGGCGTTCATCCCTGCCGTGATCGGTCTCTTCATCATTCTTCCCGAGCCCACGGGTCTCGGATTGTCGTGGGCCAAGTACCCGGTGCTCGCTGGCGTGGTCTTCAGTGTCGTGATGCTGCTCAAGCAATTGCGCGGCGACCTGAAGACGAACCTCGATCGACAGTTCCTGATCTTCAAGAACAAGCACACGTGGATCATGAGCGTGATCTACACGATGACGTTCGGCAGTTTCATCGGGTACTCCGCCGGATTCGCGCTGGCGATCAAGGTGATCTTCGGCTTCCAGCACATCGAGGTCGACGGCGTGATGACGCACGATCTGGTGAACCCGGACGGTCCGTCCGCGCTGACCTACGCCTGGATGGGGCCGTTCATCGGAGCCCTGATCCGCCCGATCGGCGGTGTGATCGCGGACAAGGTTGGTGGCGCGAAAGTGACCCAGATGGTCGCGATCGTGATGGTGTTCAGCGCCCTCGGCGTGGCCTATTACATGAAGCAGGCCTACCAGTCGGCGACGCCCGAGGATCACTTCATCCCGTTCTTCGTGCTGTTCCTCGTGCTGTTTGCCGCCAGCGGTGTCGGCAACGGATCGACGTTCCGCACGATCGCGATGGTGTTTGATCGTGAACAGGCAGGCCCGGTGCTCGGGTGGACATCGGCGATTGCGGCCTACGGCGCGTTCGTCGTCCCCTCGGAGTTCGGCTCGCAGATCAGCAATGCGACACCGGAGTACGCGCTGTTCGGCTTTGCGGCCTTCTACGGGGTTTGCCTCGTCCTCAACTGGTGGTACTACCTTGGGCCGCGCGCCGAATATCAGAACCCGTAGGCGTGCGCGGCGCTCAGCGATGAATGACGCGGTACTCGGCTGCCTCGATTGGTTGACCGCGAGTGCTGCGGTCGAGGCAGCGAGGGAGCGGCTGTGACGCGCCGTGGCGCCTACTCGGCGCTGGCTGTGCTCAACCTCGGTGAGCACTTCGGCGAGGGCCTCCGCAAGTCGCGCGAGATCGCCGAGGAGACGAGCGTCCCCGGGTACTACCTCAAAGAGGTGCTGGCCAACCTCGTCCACGCGGGACTCGTGACATCGGTCGCGGGCTCGCGCGGTGGGTATGCGTTGTCGCGACCACCCGGGGAGCTGAACCTGCTTGAGGTGATCGAGGCCGCAGACGGCCGGCCGAATCGCGTGGGATGCGCGCTCTGTGGCGATGACTGCGGCTGGGAGGGCCCGTGCCCGCTACGTGAAGCATGGGAGCGCGGGTTGGACGCTCAGATCGCTGAACTGGAAACGACTACGTTCGCCGATCTGGGGGCCGTGCTCCGAGAGCGAGGCGTGTTGCCCCCTGCAGCAGATCCCGAGTCATCGGAGGGCGGCGAGTCGCCTCGCTGACCGTGGTCGCTGCTACGGACTGACCGGGTCGCCGAACGGGGGGTCCCCAGAGCCGCTGACCACGAAACCAGTGCCGGTTCTCCGCTGCCAGCCGATGTTCTTCTCGATCAGAATCAGTCCCTCTCGGGCGTCGGGAATCTCGATCTCGAACTCTCCCCCGGTCAGGAGCAGCGGATCGGGGTGGCCCGGGATCATGACCTCGCCGCCCCAGGTGACGGGGCCGTCGGCCGGCGGCGTCCGCCACAGCTTCACGTTCGCGTTGAACGACTGGTCGTATTTCCGGATCACTGCCGGACCCTCGTAGTCGCTCATTCCGAACTCCAGTTCATCGCTCCGGGATGGTACCGCAGATTCGGCTGAGCGCCTTCAGGAGGCAGCGCGAGCGAGGCCGTGCGCAGTGACCGAGCATCCGGACAAACTGCGCTGTACTGACAGCGGCCAGCCCCGTAAAGTTCAAGCAGAATCACCGCTGGAGCGGTCGGTTCGGGCTGAATTCGGTGGGGTAGTTGAATGATCGAGCAAGACCGCGCGGCGATCGTCGGTAGCCGCTACCGCGAATCAGTCGACGAACAGACCGACCCGCACGACTGGGCACACGCCTGGCGCGCAGAACTGAACCGCGGCGGTTTTGAGGCCTACGACCTGCTGAAGGCGGAGGTCGTCGACGCCGGCAAGTGCGTCGGCTGTGCCGCTTGCGTCACGATCTGCCCGACGGACGTGTTCGACTACAACGACGAGCGCCCGAGCGCCGGCCGGCCCGAGGCCTGCGTGCGCTGCGTGCTGTGCGCCGACGTCTGCCCCGTGTTGCGCCCGCCCGACGCCTCGATGGAGGCGGACCTGAAGTACATCGATGATGTGAAGGACGACGGCTTTGGGCTGTATTCGTACGAGGTGCTCGCGCGCAGCAAGCACCCGGAAGTGGTCGCGCAGACGCAGGACGGCGGTGTCGTCAGCACGCTACTGATCCACGCGCTCGACCGCGGCGTGATCAACGGCGCGATCCTCGGCGATATCGACCCCGACGACCCACAGGTTGGCCGCCAGTTTCTCGCGACGACGCAGGCCGAGGTGCTTGCCTGCAGCGGCTCCCGCTACACCTATTCGCCGAACACGCTGGCGTTCCAGCAGGCGATGGCCGACAACGTCCACCCGCTCGCCGTCGTCGGCGTGCCCTGCCAGATCGATGGCATCCGGCTGCAACAGCACAGCGGTCTGCGCATGGAATTCAACCGCTGGTACCGCGACAACGTGAAGCTCGCGATTGGCCTGTTCTGCTCGGAGAGTTTCACGCACGAGTCCGTCTCCGCGATCGGCGAGCGCTTCGGCGTGAACCGGCAGGAGATCGAGCGCATCAACATCAAGGGCAGGGTGATCGTCGACATCAGCGGTGGCCGCCAGGAGTCGATGTCGCTGAAGAAGTTCCGCGACTACGCGCGTCCGGCCTGCCACTACTGCAAGGACTACGCGGCGGATCAGTCGGACATCGCCGTCGGCGGCCTCGGCCTCGATGATTGGTCGTACGTGGTCGTGCGCACCGTGGCCGGCCACGAGGCGTTCCAGCGCGCGATCGAAGACGGCGACATCGAGACGCGTCCCGTCGCGGACGCGCCGAAGAGCCGCCCGCTGTTGATCCGTCTCTCCGAGACCAAGCGCTCAGGGCTGCTGCCCGCGCAGATGGATCCGCATCTCAACATCGAAGGCAATCCGATCGAGCAGCCATCCGGAAACGGTGGAGGATCGCAATGACCGCTCCGACACAGCGTCGCCTCGACGACGTCAACCTGATCGTCTCCGGGCAGGGCGGCGACGGGTCGCTGACTGTCAGTACGATTCTGGCCGACTTGCTGCGCCAGCACGGGCTGAACGTCTATACCGAGCGCGACGTGCTCTCACGGATCAAGGGCGGCGTTGCCGCTGCCGGGCTGCGCGCCAGCCGATCACTGCGCTTCGGGCGCGGTGACCAGGTCGACCTGATCGTCTCGTTCGACCTCGAAGGCATCGAGAAGACGGTGACGCAGCTCGCCCCGGACGCCGTGGTGGTCTACGACGACTCGGACGTGCCGATACCCGCGGATCTGCTGCGGGATGGCGTGCGCCTGTACACGGCGCCCTTCGCCCGGCTGGCCGTGCGGGAGCTCGGCCGCATCCTCTACAAGAACTCGATCGCTGTGGCAGTCGCCACGCGGCTGCTCGGGATCGCCGACGAAGAGGTGCAGCAAGGATTCGAGCAGCGCTTCGCCCGGCTTGGGCAGGCGATCCTCGATCAGAACCTGCAGGCGCTCGACCTCGGTTTCGAGCTCGCCGCCGAGATGGAACTGAGTCGCGAAGGCGACGCTGCCGACGCAGGCGGCCGGCCGGAAGACCAGCTACAGATCACCGGCAACCAGGCGACCGCCCTCGGCTTCATCGCCGGTGGAGGCCGCTTCTTCGCCGGGTACCCGATCACGCCTGCGACCGAGATCATGGACCAGCTTGGAGAGTGGCTGCCGCGGTTCGGCGGCGTCGTCTGGCAGGCGGAGGATGAACTCGCGTCAGTGAACATGGTCATCGGTGCCGCCCTCGCCGGAGTGCGTGCGATGACCGCGACGTCCGGCCCCGGCATCGCTCTGATGCAGGAAGGGATCGGCCAGGCGGGCAGCGCGGAAATCCCGATCGTGATCGTCGACAGCCAGCGCGGCGGGCCGAGCACCGGAATGCCGACCAAGCCGGAGCAGAGCGACCTCAACATGATGGCCTTCGGCGGCAACGGCGACTTTCCTCGCATCGTGCTCAACCCGGGCGACCCGGGGGACTGCTTCGAGCTGGCGGTCGCGGCATTGAACCTCGCCGAGCGGTTCCAATGCCCGGTCTACATCGCCCTCGACCAGGCGCTCTCGCAGAACCAGGCGACGGTCGCACCATTCGATATCGACGACGTGACGGTCGACCGCGGCAAGCGGTTGAGCGCGGAACAACTGGCGGCGATGCCCGCCTATCGACGCTACGCGATGAGCAATGACGGCGTCTCGGAATACTCCGTCGCTGGTACCCCGGGCGGCATGTCGCTCGTGAGCGGCAACGAGCGGGACCCATTTGGCCATGTCTCGGCGAACCCCGAGAATCGCGTGCGCATGGTGGACAAGCGCGCCCAGAAGCTGGAGACCGCGAAGGCAGAATTGCCGCGCGCACGTCGCGCCGGCGACCCGAGCGCGAAGGTCGGACTGATCGGCGTCGGCACCGCGTACGGCGTGCTGCTGGAGACGATGGAATTACTTGAGGAGGGCGGCGTGACCGCGCAACTACTCCAGCCGCGCACGGTCTTCCCGGTGCTCGATGAGACGCTCGCGTTCGTCGAGTCGTGCGAGCGGGTCTACGTCGTCGAGCACAACGCGACGGGCCAACTGGCTGGCATCATCGCCCACGGCGGCGGCGACTCGAAGCGGATGCGCAAGGTGCTGCGCTACGACGGTCTGCCACTGCGGCCCAACGATATCGCCGAGGAGATTCTGGAACTGGAGTCCGGCTCATGACCGACACGTTCCCACCTTCTGTTCCGATCTGGTGTGCCGGTTGCGGCCACTTCAGCATCCTTGCGGCGCTCGATTCGGCGTTTGAACGGATCGGCGTGCCGCGCCACGAGTCGCTGGTACTGGCGGGCATCGGCTGCTCGGGCACGATTCAGAACCACGTCACGGCGTACGGCTACCACGCGCTGCACGGGCGCGTTTTGCCGTCTGCGGTGGGCGCGAAGATCGCGAACCCCGCGCTCACGGTGATTGCCGCGGGCGGGGACGGCGACGGCCTCGCGATCGGGGGAGGGCACCTCATGCACTCCTTCCGCACGAACCCGAGCGTCACCTACATCATGATGAACAACGGCACCTACGGGCTGACCAAGGGGCAGGCATCGCCGTCCAGCCAGGCGGGCTACAAGGGGGCGACGGACGGCCGCGCTGCCGACCCGATCATGCTCGGCCTTAGCATGCCCGGTTCGACGTTCCTCGCGCGTGGCTACAGCGGGAACGCCGCGCAGCTGGCCGAGCTCACCGACGCCGCGATCAACCATTCGAGGGCCGGCAAAGGGTTCGCGTTCCTCGATGTGATCTCGCCGTGTGTCGCCTACAACGACCGCTACCACGACTGGCGTTCGAAGCTGCGCGATGTCAGCACCATCGACGGCTATGACCCGCATGATCGCAGCGCGGCGTTCAGCCTCGCCGTCGAGCTTGAGGCCGAGGATATGAAGCTGACCGGCGTGATCTACGAGGGAGAGAATCTTTCGCTCGAGACCACGCTTGGCGCGACGCCGTCGGATGGCCCCGCTGACGCCGACATCGATCCGGCCGCGAACCTACCGAGGGTGCGCGAGCTGATGGAGTCGTTCCAGGGCTAGAGCCGCTCGCCGGTTCGCGGTCACCCGCAACCCACACGCTCACAACCCACGCAGCAGGCGCGATCCCGCGTCGATGGCGCTCGTCGAGTGCTAATCTCCCACGGCAGAGAGCGGGGAATGCGATGCCACTCGACTTGTTCAAGGTGCCTGCGGATCAGGCGGTGTACGTCGACATCGCGAGCCTGCGCGAGACCACACAGGCGGTCTTCGAGCAGATGGGCGTGCCGTCCGAGGACGCCGCGCTTGCTACCGACGTGATGGTGATGGCGGACATGCGCGGCGTCGACAGCCACGGCGTCTCGAACATGCTGCGCAGCTACGTCACGGGCTACCAGGAGGGCCGCCACAACCCGCGTCCCGAGTGGAAGGTCGTGCGCGAGCGCGCCTCGACGGCCACGATCGACTCGGATCGCGGTCTCGGCATCATCGTCGCGCCGAAGGCGATGGAACTCGCGATCGAGAAGGCGAAGCAGACGGGCATCGGCGTGGTCGCGATTCGCAACGGCGGGCACATGGGGATGGCCTCGTACCACGCGATGCTGGCGCTCGAGCACGACATGATCGGCGTGGCGATGACGGCGGTCGGCACGGCCGTCGTGCCCACCTTCGGCGCCGTCGGCCGGCTCGGCACGAACCCGATCGCTGTGGCCGCACCGGCGAAGAAGATGCACCCCTTCGTGCTCGACATCGCGACCAGCATGGTCGCCTCGAACAAGCTGGGGCTCGCACGACGGCTCAGCGCATCGCTCCCGGCAGGCATGGTCGCTGACGCCGAGGGCGCAATCGTCGATACGGCGGGACCACTGCCCGAGGGCTATCAGAACATCCCGTTTGGCGGCACCCGTGAGCTGGGGTCGCACAAGGGCTACGGCATGGCGATGGTGGTCGAGATCCTCTGCACGATCCTCTCCGGCGGCATCCCGATGACGCTGCCGGACGCCGGCAGACAGGCGACGCACCACCTCGCCGCCTACGACATCGATGCCTTCACCGACGTCGAACAGTTCAAGGAACTGATGGATCAGTGGCTGGAGTATATGGAGGCGACGCCGACCGCGCCGGGGCAGGAGCGGGTACTCACGCCCGGCCTCGAAGAGGAAGAGGCCGAGGCGCAGCGACGCGAGCGCGGAATCCCGCTGCACACCGAGGTCGTCGACTGGTTCGAGGCGACCTGCCGCGAGTTCGAGATCCCGTTCTCGCTGCGCTAGCGGAGCCCGGAGGCGGCTAGCGGGGGGCCGACGGGTCGGTCACCCACGACCCGTAGACCGGGAACTGGCTGCAAATGAACTCGAGGTACGCGGGCTGACCCTCCGCGTTGCGCTCAAGTGCGCGTCGCAGTGCCGACTCAACGTCGGCGGGGTCGTCGATGCGTTCGGAGTGGTACCCGAGGTTCGCAACCGCCTTCGACATGTCGATCGTGTCGGAGTCGAGCACCTCGTGGGTGTACGGGTCGTGCCCGCCGCCCCAGAAGCCGGGGCCGTAGCCGCCGAAGCCGCCGTTGCTAATGTGGATAACCGTGATGCCCAGCTCGTTGCGGACGGCTGCCTCGAGATTGCCCAGCATGTAGCCGACGCCGGCGTCGCCACTGACGGCGATGCACTGGCGGTCGGGGAACGCAAGCTTGGCGGCCACGACGGCGCCGAAGCTGAAGCCCAGCGTCGAGACGTTGCCCCAGCCGAGGAAGCCGCGCGGGATCGTCGTGCGGTAGGCCGTGCTGAGCTGATCACGTGTGTTGCCCGATTCGTGGGTGACGAACGAGTTCTCGGGGTCCAGCACTTCCTGTAGCCCGGCGTAGACCCGGTAGGGGTTGATCGGCTGATCCGCCGATGCCAGATGCTCGCCGTACTCGGCGTCGAACTCTGCCTTCTCGCTCTCGATCCGCGCTGCCAGCGCCGGGTCACGGTCGCCGCCGCCGCCGGAGCGCAGCTCCTCGCAGAGGGCGGCCAGCGTGAACTTCGCGTCGCCGATCACGGCGTGGTCGGTGGGCAGCATCTTGTTCAGGTCCCACTCATCGACGACGCACTGCACGACCTGCTTCTCGGCAGGGTTCGGCACGGCGTGGCTGAAGCGACCGGGCGAGAGGCTCGAGCCAACGGCAAAGAGCACGTCGCACTCGTCGAGGAACGTCGAGGCGGGGCCGCCGCGTACGCCAATCGAGAGCGGGTGCTGCTCGGGGAACGCGCCCTTGCCCTTCAACGTCGTCAGTACGGGCGCCTGTGCCAGCTCGGCGAACTCGAGTAGCTCCTGCGACGCGTCGGCGTACAGGACGCCCTCACCGGCGAAGATCAGCGGCTTGCGCGCGTTGCGGAGGATGTCGGCGGCTGCAGTCACGTCGAGGGGGTCCGGGGCGGAGCGCCAGCCCTTGACCGGCACGTAGGGGTGTGCGTCCTCGTCGTACTCGCCCATGTTGCGCGGGATCGCGAGTAGCACCGGTCCTGGGCGGCCGCTACGCAGCAGCGTGAACGCGCGGCGCATGAACTGCGGCGTCGCGGCGGGCGTATCGATGCGGGCCGCCCACTTCGTGACGTGCCGCAGCGCCTCAATCGGGTCGAAGTGCGCGTTCTGCGTCGAGCCGGTCGGCACGCCGTCGGTGAGCACGAGCATCGGTGAGCCGTCCTCGAAGGCCTGCGCGAGTCCGGCATAAGCGACCTGCAGGCCGGCGGAGTTGACCCCGCCCATCACGGTCGCAACGCCGATCTTGTTGCCGTTGTTGAGGCGCGAGTAGGCGTCGGCGACCGCGATCGCGTAGCGATCGTCGCGCATCATCAGCAGGCGCACGCCCTCCGGGCCGAGCGCGTTGTTGACGCCGTTCGTGGGGAACGTCGAGACGAACTCGACGCCCTCCGTTTGCAGGATGTGGGCGATGCCCAGCTCGGCCGTGACGTTCATGACAGTACTCCGTGACTGGTCCTCACAACATGGTGATGCGCCGCCAGGACCGGGCGGCGGCGGGAGAGTATCACGGGAACTCGCAGCCACGTTTGGTCGAGATGAGAGGGCTGATCGGTATAGTGGCGACGCCGTTCGCGATCCAACCCGGACGGCACGTGCGAAGGGAGAATCATGTCGGTACAGAAGCTTCAGTACTTTTCGGTCGCAACGAAAGACCTCGAAGGCACGATCAAGCGCTACGAGGAGAGTCTCGGGCTCACACAGACCACTGAAATCAACGAGCAGCGCTGGGGATTTCGCGCCTGCATGATGGGCATTGGCGACCAGAACGTGGTCGAACTGGTCTCACCCGTCAACGATGAGAGTCCGCTCGCGCGGTTCATGGCGATGCGGGAGGGCGACGCCTATCCGGGCGGGGAGGGGCTCTACCTGACCTCGTTCCGTGTCGACGACATGGACGAAGCGGTCGAGCAGGCTGAGGCGGGCGGGCTCACGGTCACGCGCGTGCCCGAGTCGCCGAATGCCGCCTGGGTGCATCCCGCAAGCAACGGCAACGTCATGATCGAATTCACGTCGGGCCCACCGCCAAGCAGAGCCTAACGTTCGAGGTGCCGGGCACCCGAGGCGGGCCAACCGAGGCACCCCGCTACCTGTAGTCTGCGGGTCGGACCCGATGCCCTCGCGGGCCAGCACGGAGGACGCATGAGACGGCACGTGGCGGTCGCGCTTGTCGCTGCCGCTGGTCTGTTCGCCGCTGTCTTCGCGGCGTGTGGCAACTCGTCGGCGGATGGCGGCGATGTCGCGACGCGAGCGAGCGCGGCCGTCAGCGCGACGGCTGCGCCAGCGACTGAGGTAGCGGCGGCCACCGCCGTCCCGACCGCGACGCCGACGTCGACCGCTGCGCCGACCTCGACAGTGACCGCGACGGCCAGCCCGACGCCGACGCCCGAGCCAACCGCGACGCCCAGCCCAACGCCGACCCCAGCGCCCAGCGCCGTGCCCACACCAGCTCCAACACCAGCACCGACTCCCGTTCCTCGCGTCGAGGGGCCGCTGACGCCGATCGGAGACCGCGACTGCGGCGCGCCGGACGACTACCACTTCACCGAGGCGTACGACGCTTGGAGCGGCTACGGCGCGGGCGAGTTCTGTATCTACCACCCGCTCTCGGAGACGGTCGTGGCGGCCCTTCCTGATATTGCGGCAACCACATCGGCTGCGCTCGACGATGTCGAGGCGACGATCGGCATCGCAGCGGGCCGCACGATCAACGTCTACGCGCACGAGAGCTGGGTGCAGCTCGCGTCCATGAGCTGGCTGCCGATGTGGGCCGCGTTCGGCGACACGACCGGCATCTGGATGCCGTACACGCGCGTGCTGCACGCGGAGCCCGTAGTGCTGCTACACGAGCTGACGCACACGGTGATGTTCCGTGCCTTCCCCGGCGCGAACAGTCTGCTCGCCGAGGGTGTCGCCGAGTGGGCCGCGCAGGAGATCAGCGGCTGGGCCTAATTCAACGCGACGAAGGCCGATTCCTGCGCGCAGACGCTCGCGGAGCTGGCGACCATGCGACCGATCCCCTTCGAGTGCCAGGGCGCGGCGGCACGGGTCGTCGCGCAGCTTGTGGAGCAGCACGGTGGGCTTGAGCCGTACTGGGACCTCGTGCGTGCGGCCTACGCTGACCCCGTCGCGGCGCCGGTTGGCGTCTACGGGCTGAGCTGGGACGAGATCGACGCGCTCTACCGCTAGCCCGCTCCACGTCGGCGGCCACAGCGACGATCGGCTAGAGTCAGGCCACGCGAATCTGAATTCACAGGAGTGGCGTCGCCATGCTCGAATCGATACAACTCGGCAGCAGCAGTGGACTCGCCGTCTCGGAGCTTTGCCTCGGAACGATGAACTTCGGGGAGCCGGGGACGGGGCACCAGGGAGACTGGACGCTCGACATCGATCAGGCGCGCCCGATCTTCCAGGCGGCGCTCGACAAGGGCCTGTTCCATTTCGATTGCGCCGACGTCTACGGGCTCGGCGCCTGCGAGCGGGTGGTCGGCGCGCTGCTGCGCGAGCTCGTGCCGCGCGACGAATACGTGATCTCCACGAAGATCTCCGGCGCGATGGGTAGCGGTGCGAATCAGGTCGGCCTCTCGCGCAAGCACGTGATGGAAGCCGTCGATGCGAGCCTCGAGCGACTGGGCCTCGACTACATCGATCACCTCGTGATCCACAGGCACCCGCACGGGAGGCCGGGGAGCGTCGAGACGCCAATCGAGGAGACGCTGGAGGCGCTGCACGACGTCGTGCGGGCGGGGAAGGTGCTCTACCTCGGCGCGTCGTCGATGTTCGCGTGGCAGTTCACGGAGATGCAGCTCACGGCGGAGCTGAATGGCTGGACGAAGTTCGTCTCGATGCAGAACCACTACAACCTCGTCTATCGCGAGGAGGAGCGGGAGATGAACCCCTACTGCGAGTCGACCGGCGTCGCGCTGATGCCGTGGTCGCCGCTGGCGCGCGGGATCCTCACCGGCTCATACAAGGGCGGCTTCGACGAGGGCGCGACCGACCGGTCACGCGGCCGCGACCGTGTACGCACGGAGGGGCTCTACCGCGGGGAGGCGACCTTCGATATCGCGGATCGCGTCGTCGAGATCGCCGAGAAGTACGAGAAGGCACCGGCGCAGATCGCACTCGCGTGGCTTGTGAACAAGCCTGAGATCGCAGCGCCGGTCGTCGGGGTTTCGAAGATCGAGCAGCTTGAGCAGCTCGTCGACGCGACCGAGATCACGCTTGCGGAAGAGGACGTCGCCTACCTCGAAGAGCTGTACCAACCTCTGGAGAACCTGCTCTCGATCGGGACTTCCTAGCAGATCCGCTCTAGTCGTCTCCAGCTACCGGGGCTGGCGCGTCGGCGGCCTCGATCAGCGCTTCGAACTCGTCGCCGAGTCCGAGGCCTTCGAGAATCGCGAGCCCATCCGCGCCCGGTGAGACCGCGGGGCGGCCCGCGACAACCGGCGTGCCGGAGAGCCGCGCGACGGGCCCGACGGTCGTGATCTCCGAGCCGTTGTCGTGCGCTCGCGTCAGGCTGAGGCCGTGCGCGATGACCCACGGGTCATCCATCAGCTCGGCGATACCCGTGAGGCGGTGCGCGCCGATGCCCGCCGCGACGAGTCGCTCGCACCACTCTTCCGCGCTCCCCTCGGCGAAACGACGTTCCAGTTCCGCCTCCAGCGACGCCCCGGAGAGGCCGTCAACGCCGTCGAGCCCCGGCACCCGAGCGAGGTCGGCGAGTTGCCTATCGCGCGCGCCGAGGAAGAACCAGTCGCCATCGGTATCGTCCTCGTTACTGCGGTAGAGCCGCTGTAGCGGCCCCCAGCCGGTGGCATCGAGCCCGGCCGGCTCGTCCCACTGCTTGCCGTCGTAGTCGATCAGGTACGGCGATTGGAGGATCGACCCGGTGAAGGCGAGCGCCGCCTCGGCCTCGCTGCCCTCGCCGGTGCGCTCGCGCGCGAAGAGCGAGAGCACGGCCGCGAAGGAGGACATCAGGCCCGTGCCGTAGTCGTTGACGGCGAACGGCTGGCCGAGCGGCTTATCCGAGCCGCCCTGTCGCGCGGAGAGCCCGGTCGGCGCCTGCCCGAAGGGTTCGTAGCCGGGGCGGCCGCCCCACGGACCGTCTGCGCCGTAAGCCGTGATCGAGACGTAGATGATGCCGGGACGTCGCTGCCGGGCGGTCGCGTAGTCGATGCCGAGGCGTTCGAGCGTGCCCGGCCGGAAGTTGTGGAGCACGACGTCGGCGTCCTCAAGCAGCCGCCAGAAGAGGTCGAGCGCGCCGGGGCGTTTGAGGTCGAGCAGCATCGTACGTTTCGCTCGGTTCACGTCGGTGTGATAGCGGTGGACGCTGAAGCGGATGCCCGCGCCCTGCTCATCCGGCGGGTTGATCTTGACGACGTCAGCGCCGAACTCCGCGAGCGTTCGTCCACCCATTGGACCGGCGAGCACCTGGCTGAGGTCGATCACGGTCACGCCCTCAAGCGCCGTCGCACGCGATGCTGACTGCGCCTCCGCTGGCTGCGAATCCTCGCCCGTCCCACCGTCGAGGTTCGCGAGCACGCTGTCGCGGTCGACGTCGAGCGCATGCCTCGGCTGGCGATCTCGCGGATCGGCCCCCGCGAGGCGCACGGGTGAGTTTGGTTGCGCGGTCGGGCCGAGTTGCGGGTCGTCGAGATCGACGATCGTCGCGGACGCGCGCGCGTGGTCGACGTCGATCCACTCGCCAGCCGATCGCACCTTGATCAGCGGCAGATCGGCTTGGGCGCCGAGCGCCTCCCACTCGTCGGCGGGACGCTCGCGGAAGAGCGTTGGCAGCATCGCGGCGAGCTTGTCACGCTCGCTCAGTTCGCTCGCAAGGCGATCGATGTCGACGCGGTCCGCTAGCCCGGCCGCCTGCGCGAAGCGCTGCTGGAAGTGCGGCTTGGCGAGCGCCACCTGTACCCAGCGTCCGTCGGCGCACTCGAAGATGCCGCCGCCGAAGTCCTTCGGCCTGCCGCCAGAGGCCTCGCTGCCGCGCACGGAGAGGCCGTTCGCGCCGATCGCCGCGAACGTCGCGTCGAAGAGCGGCACCTCGATGTGCTGGCCGCGTCCGTCGTGTTCACGCGAGTAGAGGGCGGAGATGATGCTCACGCTGGCGATGAAGGCCGCGTACGTGGACGCGATCGGCACGGCCGTGAAGAGCGGCGCGCCGCCTGAGCCCTGCCCCTGCCGGTAGCTGGCGGTGGCTGCGGCGACGACACCTTCCCACGCGGGCTGCGCGGCGCGGGGGTCGTCTGCCGCGAACCCCGGCAGCGAGCAGTAGAGCAGCCGAGGATGGGCGGCCGTCATCGCCTCGTGCCCGAGACCGAGCCGCTCCATTACGCCGGGACGGAAGTTCTCGATCACGACGTCGGTGGACGCGATCAAGCGTCGCGCGGTCTGGATGTCGGCGCCGTCCTTCAGGTTGAGCACGAGTGAGCGCTTGCCGCGGTTCCAGGTCGCGTTCGCGGGGGTATCCCACGAGGGGCCGCCGGGCGGGTCGACCTTGATCACGTCGGCGCCCTGGTCCGCGAGCAGCATGCCGGTCAGTGGGCCGGCGATGAACTGCCCGAAGTCGATCACGCGGATGTCGTCGAGCGCGCCTGACATGGCCCAGCCTCCTGCCGAACGTCGGTCTGGTGACGTCCGCGATAGTACAACGGCGCTCGGGCGGCGAGTGCTAGAGTTCAGCCGGACAGTGGCCCGGCCGAGTGGCGCACGGCAGAGACTGGCAGAGACGGGAGACCATCGAATGACACTGGTGACCGGCATCCGCCACGTACTCGCCCACCCGCCGCGGGGCAAGAACCTGCTCTTCGTTCGGCTCGAGACTGACGATGGCCTCTACGGCTGGGGCGAGTGCTACACCCAATCCGATCGCGACACCTCGATCGCCGCCCACCTCGATCAACTCGCGCGCTACGTCGTTGGCTGGGACGCGACGCAGATCAAGCAGTTCACCGACGCGATGTACAACGACTTCGCCGCGCGCCGAGGTGCGATGGACTACTACAGCGCGATCAGCGGCATCGAGCAGGCGCTGTGGGACCTCGCCGGCAAGCGGCTGAGCGTGCCGGTCTACGAGTTGCTCGGCGGTGCCTGCCGCGAGCGCATCCGCGTCTACGCGAACGGCTGGGGGCGCGGCGGCCAGAACCACGAGGATCTTGCCGAGGCCGCGCAGGCGGTCGCTGAACGCGGTTTCACGGCGATGAAGTTCGACCCGGTGCCCGGCCCGTGGCGCACCCTGATCTCACGCGAGACGGAGCGCGAGGCCGTCGAGCGCGTGCGCGTGGTGCGCGAGGCGGTCGGCCCGGACGTCGAGATTCTGATCGAGATGCACCGCCGGCTCGCGCCGATGCACGCCGAGCGCATCGCGCACGAGATCGAGCAGTACCGGCCGTTCTGGTACGAGGAGCCAGTGCTCGCGGAGAACGTCACCGCGCTCGCCGCGACGCGCGCCGCCATCAACATTCCGGTCGTGACCGGCGAGGAACTCTACACGAAGTTCGAGTTCCGCGACGTCTTCGAGCAACAGGCGGCAGACATCATCAACCCGGACGTCTGCAACGTCGGCGGCATCCTCGAGCTGAAGGAGATCGCGGCGATGGCGGAGACCTACTTCGTCGCCGTCTCGCCGCACAACTACAACAGCTCGACCGTCGGCCTCGCTGCGACGCTGCACGTCTCGGCTGCGATCCCGAACTTCCTGATCACGGAATACTTCGTCAGCCTCGAAGAGTTCGGCAATGACGTGGCAACGACGCCGATTGACGTCGTGAACGGGTATATCGAACTACCGACGGGTCCCGGGCTCGGAATCGACCTCGATGAAGACGCGCTCGCGCGCTACCCGTACGAGCAATTCCCGCCTCGATCGCCACGCACGGCGAGTGAAGAGGGGCCGTAGGTGAGTAGCAAGACTGCGCTTGTCGGCTGGAGTGATTCGGTCGGATGGCGGACGAGTGACCTACCAACTTGTCCGATCGCCTCGGGGGCACGCGTGCCCGGGCAGGGAAGCCACTCACTGCGAGCGTCTCCGTGCTCATTCCAAGCTGCATCATCCGCCTAGTCAGAGCCGCCGAGAACGAGCCAGATTCAAAAACTGCATGAGAACTGCATAAGCACTGCAGAATTGCTACAGGAATATCGCGTGTTGATCAGAATTGCCGGGCGACCCCAGCTGTGAGATCTAGTCCCCGTCGAGGATGTCGAGCGCGTCTTTGACTGCCTGATCCGGATCGAGTCCCTCGGCGATAGCCATGTCTCGGATGGCCTTCTCGATGTCCTTCCGGGGGCGCGGACCCAGAGCTTCGCGCTCGAGGCGCAGGCCGGTCTTGATGCCAGCGTCCTGGCAGGACTTGATCGCATCCATCGTCGCGTCGAACGCGCCCTTCATGCCGCGGAACTTGTCGTGCGTCTTCGGCTTGCCGTCGATGCTGAGGCCGACGTAGGAGATGCCGATCTTCGCCAAGCGCTCGGCGCGCTCGGGCGTCATCAGCGTGCCGTTGCTCGAGATCACGACGCGCATGCCGTTGCCGATCGCGCGGGCGGCGACATCTTCGAGGTCGGGGCGCGTCAGCGGTTCGCCGCCGGAGATCAGCAGCACCGGGGAGCCGAACTCGGCGAGGTCATCAACCATCCCGAACGCCTCCCCCGTCGTCAGCTCGCCGGGGTACTCGCGGTCGAACGAGTCGCTGTAACAGTGGGCGCAGTGCAGGTTGCAGCGCTGGGTCGAGGTCCAGACGACGACCGACTTCTTGTCCTCGGAGTAGTGCAGGAGGTGGGGGGGTAGGGCACCGCTCTGGCGCTTGTAGCGCAGCGCGTCCGCTTCCGTGACCGACCCGGCAAGTAATCGTGAAACACCAAGCATGAAGAGCCTCCTGGCGATCAGGTCTACAGCCGCGATCGCTATGGCGGGAGTCTTGGACGAAGGTCCTGAACCGGCGCAAATCTGCGCAAAGACTTAGGAATATGCCGGAATTTGGCAGACCGGACTCAGATTGCTGGCTGCTCTGACATCAATCGTGGGCGCACGCCCCGCACGGGCGATGCGGATCACTGCCGCGGGCTGACTGAGCGACTGCCCTCGGAAGCTAGCTAGCTCACGACCTCAGTGTCGGGCTGGTTGGCCCATTCGTTGAACGAACCCGCGTAGCTCGACGCGCGGTCGTAGCCGAGAACCTTGAGGACGAGCGCTGCGAGACCCGCGCGCGCACCGCCCCCTCAGTAGGTGTGGACGACGAGTTCCGGCGTGATGCCCTTCGCACCCAGCAGGGTCGTGAGTTCGGCGGCCGGTAGGAGCGTCCCGCCGTCGCCATTGAAGAGTTCGGTCCATTCGAGGTGGATTGCGCCGGGGAGGTGTCCGAGCTGGGGCGGGGGGTTCCAGCCTGCCGTGTTGCCGTCGAACTCGCCGAGGCTGCGCGTGTCCCAGAAGACCGCGCCGTCGTCATCGACCGACGCCTTCGCCTGGTCGAGGCGGCAGAGCACGCCCTCCGCCGGCTGAGCGGCGAACGTCCGAGGCTCGTGCGACGGCAGCTCTCTCGTCACGGACCGCCCCTCGGCCGTCCACTGCGTGAGGCCGCCTTCGAGGTAGCGGATGTCGGGGTGGCCGTAGTAGAGGAACGCCCACGCGGTCATGCCGGCCATCTGTGATCGCCCGGCGTCGTAGACGACGACCGGCGTACTCTCGTCGATGCCGAGCGCGCCGATCAGTTCGGCAAAGGCAGCGGGCTTAGGCATCTCGGCCCCATCACGCAGGCCGCCGAGCAGGAAGCCACCGACGTGTACTGCGCCGGGGATGTGGCCGCTGGCGTAGTCATCGTCTTCGCGAGCATCGACGATGCGTAGCGTCGGGTCGGAGAGATGATTGGCGAGCCAGTCGGTGTCGGCCAGCAGCTCGGGGTGCGGATAGCCACGATCGCGGATGGGAAAGGACATGCGCCGCTCCGATCAGTCTTATCATCAGTCGTGAGTGAAGCGCGGATGTTATCCGCTGGATGCGCGCAACTCAAGGCGGCGGTCTGACGATTGTGATCGCCCGCCGATCTGAACGACCCTGCCGACGAACACTCTGAGCGCTGGAGCGTTACCCCTCGTACAGGCGACCGCAGATGCGGGTCGATCTGTCGGGACTGCGAGCGAACGATGGCGGTACTGGCAACCGAGCGATCGAGGGTTCAGCACCTGCTGCGGCGGGCCGCGTTCGGCTACAGCGCGGGCGAACTCGACGAGTACGTGGCGCTGGGGCTCAAGGGCACCGTCGAGCGGTTGCTCTCACCCGAGGCGATCGACGACTCGGCAACCGAGGCTCGCGTCGAGTCGCTCGATCTCGGCGACATGGAGGAAGAGCGCATCAAGCTCTTCCAGGCGTGGCACGTGCGCCTCCAGACGACCCGACGCCCGCTGCTGGAGAAGCTGACCTACTTCTGGCACGACCACTTCGCCACCGGCATGCGCAAGGTCGGCCGGGCGGTTCCGATGCACGTGCAGAACGCGACCCTGCGCGAGCACGCGCTCGGCTCCTTTCCCGAACTGCTGCTGGCGACGGCGCGCGATCCCGCGATGCTCGTCTGGCTCGACAACCGTTCGAACTCGAAGGCGGCACCGAACGAGAACTATGCGCGCGAACTGATGGAGCTGCATACGCTCGGCGAGGGCAACGCCTACACGGAGACCGATATCAAGGAGGCGGCGCGCGCTCACCGGATGGCTTGTCAGCCGCGACGGCACACGCTTCTTGCCTCGTCGCCACGACGACGGAACGAAGACTGTGCTCGGCGTCAGCGGCACGTTCGATGACGCCGACGTCGTCGCGCTGCTCGCCGAGCGTCGTGAAACGGCCGACTTCATCGGCACGAAGCTCTGGCGCTTCTTCGCGGTACCGGAGCCGACGCCGCGGATGGTCGAGCGCACGTCGGACGTCTACTTCGCATCGGGCGGTTCGATTCGCGAGGTCGTGCGCACGATCCTGCTCTCGGAAGAAATGTACTCGGCGGACGCCTACCGCACGCGAGTGAAGTCGCCGGTCGAGGTCGTATTCGGGGCGGAACGCGCGCTGGGCATCGAGTCCGATGGCCGGCTCGAGATGCAGCAGATGCGGGTAATGGGTCAGCAACTGTTCCTGCCGCCCGACCCCGCCGGGTGGACGGGCGGTGACGCCTGGATCAACTCCACGACGATGCTCGCCCGCTCCAACTTCGCGAACCTCGTCACCCAGCGAGGAGGCCGCATGGCTACCGACGTGGGGTCGCTGCTCACGGCTGCCGGAGCGACCCGCAGCGCCGCAGAGGTCGTCGACTGGGTGCTCGACCTGCTCGTCGGCGGCGACGTCGACGCTACGACGCGGGAGACGCTCGTCGACCACCTCGGCGGGTCGTTCCACTTCGACTTTGAGCGCGCGGCACGCGACGGGTCGCTGAATGGCCTCTTCTACCTCGCGCTCTCGATGCCGCTTTACCAGGTGAGCTGATGGATGAGCGCGGGAATCGTCCGAGGGGCACAGGGGGGAACACGACAATGAGCGAGACACAGAATCTCAGAGGCGGTGCGCTCGGTGGCGTCGACCGTCGCGCGTTCCTCACACGCGGGCTGGCGTTCGTCGCCGCCGGGTCGCTGATGCCGGCCGCATTCGTGCGCGGCGTCTTCGCCGAGGAGTTGCCGGATGCTCAGACGCTCTCGGGGCGCAGGGTGCTGGTCGTGGTCCAGCTCGGCGGTGGCAACGACGGTCTGAACACCGTGATCCCGTACGCCGACGGTGCCTACTTCGACGCGCGCGGCGAGCTGGCGGTGAACCCGGAGTCGGTGATCGCGCTCGACGACCGGGTCGCGCTGCACCCTTATCTCGCCGGGTTCGGCGAACTCTACGAGCGCGGCTCGCTCGCGATCATCGAGGGCGTCGGCTACTCGGATCCAAATCGCTCGCACTTCCGCGCGATGGACATCTGGAACACCGCGTCGCCGCGAGCGGACGTCACCGAGGCGTCGACCGGCTGGCTCGGGCGGCTGCTCGATGCGTCGGCCGGCGACCACGACTCGCGCTGGCGATCGGCGAACGTCGGTGCGGTAGCGCCGCTCGCGCTCGGAGCGGATGACACTTTCGTGCCCTCGCTGGAGTCGATGCCGGCGTACGTGCTGCAAAGCGACCAGCGGCTCTCGGAGGCTGGCGCGGCACGTCGCACGACCGACTGGATGCAGATCTACGCGCAGCAGGCCGCAGCCGGTGGCCGCCTCGCGATGCTCTCGCGGACCGGCCTCGACGCCTACCAGTCGACGATCGAGCTGGGCGACGACGTTTCGGGCTACGTCGCGCTGGCCGACTACCCGACATCGCCACTCGGCAGCGCGCTCTTCACCTGCGCGCAACTGATCGGCTCGAATCTCGGCACGACGGTGCTCTATGTCACGACCGGTGGGTTCGACTCGCACGCGGCGCAGGCGCGCACGCAGCCGGAGCTGCTGCGGGGGCTCTCCGAGGCGATGCTGGCGTTCCAGAACGACCTCGATGCGCATGGCACGGGCGCCGACGTCACCACCTTCGTCTGGACGGAGTTCGGCCGCCGCGTGCGCGCGAACGGCTCCGCCGGTACCGATCACGGCGCGGCTGGTCCGGCCTTCGTGGTCGGGGGCTCGGTGCTCGGCGACCTGCGCTACACGACGGACTTCCGTTCGATCTACGCCTCACTCGCGGAACAGTGGTTGGGCGTCGATCGTCGCGGCATCGTCGGCGACGAGTTCGCTCCGCTGACACTCTTCCGCTCCTAGCGGACGGCGGCGAACCCCTCCGCATCTCGCTAGAACGCGCTGGGGGGGTCTCGCTAGAACGCGAAGAAGGCGGTGCGCACGCTGACGAGAATCAGGCCGGCGGCGAGCATCCGTGTGAGACGCCCTTCGCCGAGGCGGGCGTGGATCACCCGTCCCAGCGGCACGGAGATGATCACGCCGGTCGCGAGCGCGGGCACGTCCTGCATCGGCTCGCCCGTATTGCCTGCCGTGAGGTGGAAGGAGACGACCATCACTGCCATGCCGGTGTTCACGACCTGCGCGATCGGAACCGCCAGCGTGTGGGGGACGTGCATCACGCGCGTCACCATCGGCGTGTAGATCAGGCCGCCGCCGATGCCGGCAAGCGCGGCGAGGAAGGCCGTCCCGAACGTCGAGAGCATGCCGCGGCGGATCGGCACCCGGTAGCGGAAGAGATCGCCATCGGCATTCACGAATTCGCGGTTCCAGCCGCGCAGCACCGGCGAGACCAGCCCCTGTGCCGGGCGCCACGCGAGGTAGAGGCCCGCGAGCATGAGCAGCGTGGCGAAGAAGATCGCAAACCAAGCCCGCGGCAGTAGCGCGGTGATGTTCGCGCCGAGCAGCCCCGCGGGCAGGGCGGTTAGCGTGAGCACGGCGGCGAGCCGGTAGTCGACGTGGCGCGCGCGCGCCGACATCGCTGCGGCCAGCCCGCTGGCGATGATCACGACGCTGAGCGTCGCCGAGGCGATCGCCGCCGGTTCCGCCTCTGTGTGGCGCGACAGCAGCAGCGGGGCGAGCAGGAATCCGCCGCCGGCACCGACCGCTGTCGCGTATGAACCGATCGCGATCCCAGCAACGACGAGCAGGATGAATTCGGGAGCGCTCACGTCGGACGATCCGATCGGGCGCGCGACGTGGAGCGCGTGCGGTAACTCAGAACCAACACGTCGCCTCCCCCCTGCCGGCTGATCCCTTGTGGGCTGTCATCCGCAGCGTGCGGCTTCGGGGAAGCGATGCGCAAGATCAGCGCGGGCGTGGTTCATACCCCTTGCGCGAAACACCGTGCCAATGCCGATCGACCGCGGTGCGTCGGTGCTCGATGATGCGAGTATCGTGCCCGCGCTCACTCGGAGGGATCGCCCGTGCTCAGCCGCCCGTTCGTCACGCTCGCGCTCGCGATCTTCGCCGCGACGATGGGCATCGGCGTCGTCGCGCCGGTGTTGCCGGTGCACGCGCGCTCGCTCGGTGCGACGGGGCCGCAGATTGCGCTCACGTTCTCCGCGTTCGCGATCACGCAACTGCTCGTCAGCCCGTTCGCCGGGCGGCTCGGCGATCGAGGTGGCCGCAAGCCGCTGATCCTGCTCGGGCTCGCCACTTATCTCATTGCCGCGATCGGCTGGTTGCTGACGACCGAGATCTGGGTGGCGATCGGGATGCGCGCGCTCTCAGGCGTCGGCTCGGCGCTCGTCTTCTCGCTGGCGACCGCCTACATCGGCGACCTCACTCCGGAGGGGCACGAGGGTCGCTATATGGGGGTCTTCGGGCTCTTCGACTTTCTCGGCTTCGGCATGGGGCCGCTGGTCTCCGGGATCCTGCGGGACCGCTACGGCTTCGACGCGGTCTTCATCTTCATGGCGATACTGATGGTGCTCGCGATCATGACGATCAGCGCCCTGCTTCCGTCGCGCGTGACCGCTGGAGGCGGGCGCGAGGGCGATGGTGACGCACCACGGGGCGCTGCACCATGGTCGGTCGTGCTAAGGCATCCGATCGTGCAGGGCGTCTTTGCCGTCCACGTCGGTTACTCACTCGCGTTCGGGGCGGGGTTCTCGTTCCTCGCCGTTTACCTTGAGGAGGAGATCGCGGCGACCGCGACGATGGTCGGTGTCGTGCTCGCAAGTCAGGAACTCGTCGGGGGGCTGCTACAGCCGGTGATGGGACGCGTCGCCGACCGCCTCAACCGTCGACTGCTGATCATCATCGGCGTTGTGATGGTCGCGGCCGGGTACGCGGCGTTCGCGCTGACGACGCAGTATCTGCTGCTGGCGGCTGCGTTCGCCTTGGGGGCAGGGCTTGGTAGCGCGGTGCAGGGCGTTGCCTCGCGCGCGCTGATGGTCGAGGTCGGGCGCGACCTCGGGATGGCTACGGTGATGGCAGTGAACTCGATGGGCTTCGCGATCGGCGTGCTCGTTGGGTCGCTCGGCGGTGGCGTGCTCGCCGATGCGGCAGGCACGCGCTCGGTCTTCATCGGTGCCGCGGTCGCACTGCTCGCCTCGGCTGCGCTCTTCGCCGTGCGCACGGCCCGCTACGACCTCAGCAGTGGGGGCGCGGGTCGCGCTGCGAGGGTCGCCGCTTCCGACGGCTGAGGCGGTGAGCGGCTAGAGGATCTGTGAGAGGAAGAGCTTCGTGCGCTCCTCCTGCGGGTTCGTGAAGAAGTGCTCCGGGGTGCCCTCCTCGACGATCTGACCCTCGTCGAAGAAGAGGAAGCGGTCGGCGACCTCGCGGGCAAAGCCCATCTCATGCGTGACCACGATCATCGTCATGCCGGACTCGGCGAGCCCTCGCATCACGTCGAGCACTTCCTTGATCATCTCCGGGTCGAGCGCGGACGTCGGCTCGTCGAAGAGCATGATCTTCGGCTGCATCGCGAGCGAGCGGGCGATCGCGACGCGCTGCTGCTGACCGCCCGAGAGCTGGCCGGGGAACTTGTCGGCTTGCTCGGGAATGCCGACGCGTTCCAGCAGCTCCATCGCCAGCGTCTCGGCGTACACCTGCGAGAGGTGGCGCACCTTCTGCGGCGCGAGCGTGACGTTCCTGAGCACGGAGAGGTGCGGGAAGAGATTGAACTGCTGGAAGACCATGCCGACCTCGGAGCGAACCGCCTCCAGGTTGCGCAGATCGTCGGTCAGCTCGACACCGTTGATCTCGATGCGCCCCTCGTCGTGCTCCTCGAGCCGGTTGAGGGTGCGGATGAACGTCGACTTGCCGGAGCCGGAGGGGCCGAAGACGACCACGACCTCCTGCTCCTTCACCGTCGTGCTGACGTCTTGCAGCGCCTGAAAGTCGCCGAACCACTTCGAGATGTGTTCGACGACGATGATGTCCGCCGCGTTCTCAGTGACCGTCATCTATTCCCCCTCGCTTAGCGTACGCCGACGCCGAGATGTCGCTCGATGCGCGCGCTGAGGCGCGACATCGTGAATGAGATGGTCCAGAACAGCAGCGCCGCGAAGAGCAACGCCTCCGCCTGCTTGCCGACGAACTCTGGCTGCGCCGGGATCGCCCGCGCCGCGCCGAGCAGGTCGACGAAGCCGAGCACGAAGACCAGTGAGGTGTCCTTCCAGAGACTGACGAAGCGGCTGACCAGCGCCGGGATCACCGCCCGCAGCGCCTGCGGCAGCACGATGTACCAGGTCGTCTGCAGCGCGTTCAGTCCCATCGCGTCGGCGGCCTCGTGCTGGCCGTCCGGGATCGTCTGCAGGCCGCCGCGCACGACCTCCGCGATGTAGGCGGCGGAGAAGCCAGCCATCACGATCATCGCGCGCACGACGAGGTCGACCTCGTCCAACCCGCCGACCGCGGGCAGGAAGTCTGGGAGTACGAAGCGCGCCATCACCAGCCAGAGCACGAGCGGCCCCGCGCGCACGAACTCGATGTACGAGGTCGAGGCGATGCGCACGACGCGCAGCGAACTGGTGCGTCCGAGCGCGAGCATCACGCCGAAGGGGAAGCCCGCGCCGATGCCGAAGCCCGCGAGCATGATGTTCAGCATCACGCCACCCCACGCCGTGGTGCGCACGCCCTCGCCGACGTTGAGCAGCACGAGCGCGAGCGGGAGCACCGCGACGCCGCCACCGATCGCGGCGCGCCGCGCGAGCACATCGAACTGCGTCTCGCGCGCGCGGCTGCCGACGACGTAACCGCCAACGGTGAGCGCCATCGTGACGACGGTGAGCAGCGCCGTGTTGCCCTCGACGATCAGCAGCAACAGGAACGCGGTCACCGCGAGCAGCGAGGCGATCTCGCGTCGGCTGGCGCGGCTCCAGAGGCCGTAGCCAAGTCCGGCGACGGCGGCGAAGAGCCAGAGCGGGGGCCAGAGCCGCCACTGCTGGTCGCCGGGATAGGTCGCGAGGAAGAGCAGCCGGCGATTGACGTCGACGCTCTCCCAATCGGCACCGACGAGCACGAAGCGGGCGACGTTGTATGTGAGGGCGAGCATGAGCAGCGTCGTGACGATGGTGAGCACGCTGTTCGCGCGGCTGCTGAACAGGTTCTTGCGCACCCACCGCCGTGGGCCGCCCGGTCGCATCGCTGGTGCGGCGGCGGTCATCGTGACCCGGCCAGCTGGACGCGGCGGTTGAGCAAGTTCATTCCGGCCGAGATCGTGAGGCTCATCGCCTGGTAGGTGAGGATCACGATGATGAACATGACCACGGCGTGGCCTGCCTTGTTGATGATGATCGAGCTGATCTGGAAGAGGTCGGAGTAGGCGATCGCGGCGGCCAAGCTGGAGTTCTTGGTGAGGTTCAGATACTCGTTCGTGAGCCCCGGGATCATCGAGCGCAGCGCCTGCGGCAGGATCACGAGCGACGTGCGCTGGTAGCCGGTGAGGCCCAGCGCCATGCCGGCCTCAGACTGGCCCGGCGGCAGCGCCTGGATGCTGCCGCGCACGACCTCCGCGATGAACGATCCGGTGTAGGCGACGAGCGCGATCAGCAGTGCCGCGAACTCCGGCGTGATCGAGAGCCCGCCGACGTAGGCCTGCGTGAAGCGGTCATCGACGAGCGCGGGCGTGTCGATCTCGACCGGCAGGCCGAGCATGACGAACGCGGCGGCGACGACGCCGAGGAATGTCGCGACGCCGTAGAGGTTGGGCCGCGTCGTCTCGCCCGTCTCAAGCTCACGTCGATCGCGAGCGCGCCGCACGAGGTACGCGGGGACGAGCGCGAGTACGACTGCCGCGACCCAGAAGACGAACGCGTCGGTGCGAGGCTCGGGCCACGGGATTGCGAGCCCGCGGTTGGAGACGAAGACGAGTTCGAAGACGTTGCGGTTGTCACCGATGCGCGGGAGCTTGAGGAAGATCGCCGTGTACCAGAAGACGATCTGCACGAGCAGCGGCGTGTTGCGCACGATCTCGACGTAGAGTGTCGCCAGCCGCGAGACGAGCCAGTTGTCGGAGAGTCGCGCGACGCCCGCGATCACGCCGATGATCGTCGCGAGCACGATGCCGACGAAGACGATGCGCACGGTGTTCGAGACGGCGATCAGGTAAGCGGCGACCCTGCCGTCGTTGCTGTCGAAGTCGGTGAGCCAGCTATGGCTGATCGCGAATCCGGCCTGCTGGTCGAGGAAGCCGATGTCGAGTTCGAGGTTCGACCCGCGATCGACGATGTAGGCGAGCAGCAGCAGCAGCAGCAGCGAGAAGCCCGCCTGGAGCGTGAGGCTCCGCGAGCGACCGCTGCGCCAGAGGCGTGAGCGCTGAGCAGGTTCAGCTGACATCGGGTGTGGTGACCAAAGAAGAAGGCGGACCCGGGAGCACTCCCGGGTCCGCCTTCAGTGATTCGCGATTCGTCGCTACCTCATCGGCGGGGCGAAGATCGCGCCACCCTCGAGCCACGATGCGTTCAGCGAGCCGGGCCGACCGAGACCGATCGGCGTCAGCGTGCGCTGGTAGACCTCATCGTAGTTGCCGACCTGCGCCAGCACCTTCTGCATGAAGTCGACCGGGATGCCGAGACCGAAGTCCTGGGCGGCGTCGCCCTCCCAGCCGGCACCGAGCAGTCGCGCGATGTTGCGGTTCGGCGGGTTGGCGACGAACGAACCAACGTTCTCGCTCGTGATGCCGAACTCATCAGCCTGAATCATCCCGAAGACGACCCATTGCACGACGTCGTGCCACTGGCTGTCGTTGTCGGGTGTGACCGGTCCCAGCGGCTCCTTGGAGAGCGTCTCACCGAGGATCGTCACGGCGTCAGAACCACCGGCGTCGGCGGGGTACGCCGCGCGCTGACCGGCAAGGTTCGACTTGTCGGCGGTCCACCCATCGCAGCGGCCTTCGATGAAGGCAGCGAGGATCGGCGGGTCGCTCTCGAAGGAGAGCGGCGTGTAGGCGATACCGCGGGCGGTGAACTGGTCGTCCAGGTTGCCCTCGGTCGTCGTGCCGGAGGTGACGCAAATGGTTGCGCCGCTGAGGTCCTCGATCGAGGTGATGCCGGAATCGGAGGGGACCATCATGCCCTGGCCGTCGTAGAACGTCGTGGTGACGAAGTCACCCTTCAGCTCGGCGTCACGGCTGGCGGTCCACGTCGTGGTGCGGATCAGCACGTCGATCTCGCCGGACGCGAGCAGCTCGAAGCGGTCGGCCGCGCTGGCGGGGACGTACTCGACTGCGTTCGCGTTACCGAGCACCGCTGCCGCTACGGCCTTGCAGAACTCGACGTCGTTGCCGGAGCGGGTGCCGTCTGCCGCGAGGAAGCCGAAGCCGGGCTGCGACTCCTTGACCCCACAATTCAGCTCGCCGCGGTCCAGAACTTTCTGGAGCACGCCGTCACTGCTGCCGCCGCCATTCTCGTCGTCGTCGCTGCATGCAATCACGAGCATGCTGAGCATTGCGACAGCGAGGACGGCGAACTTAAAGAACCACCTGTTCGTCACTAGAGTCTCCCTCTGTGGTGGTGGCACGAGTCTTCGTGCCAAATCTAGGCATAACTTACCGCCGCTAGTGTGCCGGGACAAACATTCAATCAGGCGGAGGTCAGATTCGCGGCAGCCTGCTACCCGCGGCTGAGCGCGGCGGGGGTGAACTGCGTTCCGACCTCGCCGGACGCGATCAGTGCCTCGTAGCGCTCTGCGGAGTAGCCCAGCAGCTCGCGGTAGACGTATTCGTTGTCCTGCCCGAGCAGGGGCGGCGCACGGCGCGGCCCGTGGCTCGTCTCCGCCATGCGGAAGAGCCGTCCCGGGTGGTCGTAGCTGCCGAGGTCGTCGCGGGCGATCGATTCGAAGAAGTCACGCGACCGGAGCTGCGGGCAGTGGAACGCATCTGCGTCGTCCTGCACCGGCCCTGCGGTGACGCCCGCCTCCTGCAGTTCGCGCCACAGCGAGTCGCGGTCGCGGTCTGCCGTCACGACGTTCAGCGCCGCATCGAGCGTTCGTCGGTTCGTCAGCCGGTCCGCCGCCCCTGCAAATCGAGCATCGGCGGCGAGGTCCACGGCACCGAGGACGGAGCAGAGCGCCTGCCATTCGTCGTCGGTCGCGACATCGATCGCGATCCAGCGGTCGTCACCGGCGCAGCGGTAGGCGTTGTGCGGGGCGTGGCTGCGGTGGTCGTTCGCCATGTTCTCGCTCAGCCCGCCGCCCATCTGGCAGTCGAGCAACTCGACGGCCATCATCGAGGCGAATGCCTCCACCTGCGGCACCTCGACCTGCTGCCCGCGGCCCGTGCGCTCGCGGTGGCGCAGCGCCATCAGCGCGCCGAGCGCGGCGGTGAGCCCGGCCACGGAGTCGCAGGCGTAGGTCTCGCCGGCGGCATCCGGGGTCATGTCCGGGTAGCCGCGCACGCTGAGGTGCCCGGCCATCGACTCGAGGTGGTTCCCCCAGCAGCGGTAGTTCGCGTACGGGCCGGTGAGCCCGAAGCCGGGCATTCGCACGACGATGATGCGCGGGTTGATGGTGGCCAGCGCCTCGTAGCTGACGCCGAGCCGGTCGATCGTCTCCGGCACGTTGTTCTCGATCACGATGTCCGACATCGCGACCAGTTCCTCGAAGCTCTTCAGCCCCTCGGGCGTGCGCAGGTTGCCGGTGAACGACCGCTTGTCGAGGCCGCTGCAGTTGAAGTTCACGCTGCGGTTCCAGGGGTCGGAGCCGCCCTCGTTGTCCGGGTACCAGGCCGTGCGCGTGACCTGCACCTGTCGCGTCTGCGGCTGCACGGTGCTGATCGGCTCCATCTTCAGCACCTCGGCGCCCCACTCCGCCATCAGTTGCGAGCCGAAGGGCCCAGCCCAGACGACGGCGAGGTCGAGCACGCGGATGCCCGCCAGCGGCAGCTCGGGCGTGCCGACGGGGGGAGTTACGCGTTCCGGCGGCGCTGCGGCGAGTTCCGCCGCGACCTCGGCCGCGTGTTCGTCGAGCAGCGGGGCGCGACGGCGCGTGGGGCGGGGCGAGTCGGACATCACGAAGGGGCGGCCGGGGTAGTCGAGGGTGCCGGCGACGGGGTGATCGACGGCGTCCCAGAAGCCGCGGTCGCGGAACGCGGGGTCTTCGAGCACGTCGGCGATCGTGTGCACGGTGCCGCCGAGGATGCGGCGTTCCTGCGCCATCGCCAGCGCCTCGCGCATCGTGTGGCTCGTCGTCCAGACGAGGTATGCGGCCTCCATCTGCTCGATCGTCTCCGCCGGGATCAGGCGCGCGAGCCCGTTCACCTCGGGCAGGTCCGCGAGGTCGTCGCGACCGACGAGGCGCATCAGGTCGGGCAGCCGCTGCTGGCCGAGCAGGTTGATGAAACCATCGGTGCAGGGGCGCACGCCCGAGCAGATCGCGAACGCGGTCTCGCGACGCTTCGCGACCTCGCCCGAGTAGGCGTGCGCGAGCAGGTTGAGCTGACGTCGGTCCTTGCCGCCCGCCTGCGTCTCGTACGTCGAGAGGTCGATGTGGTCGCCGTGCCCCGTCAGTTCCGCGCGGTAGACGGCGAGCACGATCGCGAAGGCGGCGGTCAGTCCGGCCTGCCAGAGCGCGTACTCACCGCTGAGGCGCAGCGGCTCGCGGTCGAGGTGGCCGGTCTGGTACATCGCGCCGCCCATCGCCTGCAGCACGAGGTCGCTCGCGAGCAGCCCGGCGTACGGACCGCTCTGCCCGAACGGCGTGACGGAACAGACGACGAGCCCCGGCCGCTCGCGGCGCACGGCAGCGAGGTCGAGCCCGGCTGCGGCCAGCTCACCGGGCGCGAAGTCTTCGACGACGACGTCCGCACGCTCGACGAGACCCTCGATGGTGGCGAGGCCGTCGGTGGTCGTCAGATCGGCGACGACGCTGCGTTTGCCGGTGTTCAGCGCGAGGAAGTGGGCGCTCGCCTCGATGTCCGGCGCGCCATCCGGGAAGGGCCCCCACGTGCGGGCGGGGTCGCCACCCGGCGGCTCGACCTTCGTCACCGTCGCGCCATAGTCGGCGAGCAGTCGCGTGGCGTGCGGGCCCGCCGTGCCACGCGTGAGATCGACGACTACGATGCCCTCGAGCGGTCCTGGCACGCGATTACTCCCGGGGCTTGCTGCGCGGGCCGAACGGCTCTGGCTGGAAGGGGCCGTCGCGGGCCTCCATGAAGCCACGGAAGCCGCCCTCCTCGCGAGCGCGATCGAGGTGCTCGACGTCGGGACCGTCATCGGAGGCGTGGATCAGCGTGGAGAGCATCGCGTTGACGTTGAGCGCGTTCCGCAGGCCCATGGCCTCGAGGCCATAGCTCGTGATCGCCTTGTTCAGGCGCACGGAGTCGGGCGGCACGAGCGCGAGTCGCTGGGCCAGCGCCATCGCGCGGTCCATGAGCTGGTCGTGCGGGATGACCTCGTTCACGACGCCCATGCGCAGCGCCTCCGGTGCGTCGAAATGGTCGCCGGTGAGCGTGTAGCGGTGGGCGTTCTTCCAGCCAGCAAGCATCGCGAAGAGCACGGTGGAGTTCGAGACCATGCGCACTTCCGGCTGGGCGAACGTCGCCTGATCGGAAGCGAGGGTGATGTCGCAGGCCAGCGAGTACCAGAAGCCGCCGCCAATGCACCATCCGTTGACGGCGGCGATCACGGGCTTGGGGAGCTGCATGAGGTGCATCATCATGTCGGGATTGCGCAGCGAGTTGTTGAACTGCCCTCGCAGGTACGGACCCACCGGCGTGCGGGCAGGTGGCGGCGCGTCGGGAGCGTCGCTGCGGGAGATATCGTAGCCGGCGGAGAAGGCGCGACCGGCGCCGGTGAGGATGATCGAACGCACCGACTCATCCGCGACTGCGGCATCGAGAGCGGCGTGCAGTTCGTCTTCGAGCGGTCGCGAGAGGGCGTTCAGCGCCTCCGGCCGGTTCAGGGTGAACGTGACGACCGGCCCGTCGTGTTCGTCGAGCAAGAATTCATAGTCACTCATCGCAACCTCCGTACGCGCGCGGAATGCTATCACGCTGCCGGTGCCAGATAGATTGACGTGCCGGTTCGATAGGACGCAGTATCCGCAGACTGAATAGCTCTGAGGAGTCAACACATGGACTGGGCAGACACACCAGAACAGGCAACGTTCCGCACCGAAGTGCGCACGGTGATCGAGGGCAATCTCCCCGAGCGCTACCGCAAGCAGGCCGAGACCGGTGAGGGCTTCGGCAGCTACGGCGAGGACCGCGTCTCCGAGAACGCCGACCACCGCCAGGCCGCCAACGACTGGTCCGGCGCGCTCTCCGACCACGGATGGATCGCGCCGCACTGGCCGAAGGAATACGGCGGCGCGGGCCTGAGCCCGATGGAGCAGTTCATCTTCAACCAGGAGATGGCGAGCCACGGCGCGCCGAACGTCGGCGGTTCCGGCGTCGGCATGCTCGGCCCGGTGTTGATCATCCAGGGCAGCGACGAGCAGAAGGAGCAGCACCTCTCCGGCATCCTCTCAGGCGAGGTGCAGTGGGCGCAGGGCTACTCCGAGCCGGGCTCCGGCTCCGACCTCGCGTCGCTGCAGACGCGGGCAATCCGCGATGGCGACGACTTTGTGATCAACGGCCAGAAGATCTGGACCTCCGGGGCGCACAACGCCGACTGGCTCTTCGCGCTCGTGCGCACCGACCCGGAGGCACCGAAGCACCGTGGCATCTCGTTCCTGCTGATGGACAAGAACACGCCCGGCATCACGGTCCGACCGCTGATCAACATGGCATGGGATCACGGCTTCAACGAGACGTTCTTTGAGGATGTACGCGTGCCGGCGTCGAACCTCGTCGGCGAGCTGAACCGCGGCTGGTACGTGGGTGCGACGCTGCTCGACTTCGAGCGCTCGAACATCAGCGGCGCGATCAGCAGCCAGCGCTCGATCAATGCGCTGCTCACGCACCTCAACTCGGACGAGGGCAGCGACGTCGAGCTGACTGAGCCGGTACGTGGCTACGTGGCCGACCGCTACATCGAGTCGAACGTGCTCTTCAACTTCTCGTTCCGCATCATCTCGATGCAGGCATCGGGCCAGATCCCGAACTACGAGGCATCGACGTCGAAGCTCTTCAACTCGGAGTTGAACCAGACGCTCGCGCGCACCGGTATGAAGGCGTTCGGCCTGCACTCCAGTCTCTGGGAGGGCGAGGGCGCGCCGATGGGTGCGCGTTTCACGAAGGCGTACGTCAGTTCGGTCTCGTCGACGATTGCGGCAGGCACGAGCGAGATTCAGCGCAACATCATCGCAACGCGCGGCCTCGGACTGCCGCGAGGCTAGCCGGCAGGCCGCCAGGCCACCGACGTTGAATTGAAGCAGGGGCACCCTTCGGTGCCCCTGCTGGCGTTGCTCACGTTGACGTACAGGTAGTCTCAGCGCAGAATCCTTGCGTTGTATGACCCTGATGAGGAGCATCTATGGACTGGGCAGACACCCCCGAGCAGGCCGCGTTCCGCGCGCAAGTGGCCGACATGATCGAGAACAACCTCCCGCAGCGCTACAAGAAGATGGCTGCTGAAGGAGAGTCCGAGCAGCGTGGCTGGCAATCAGACCGCGTCTCCGAGGATCCAGACGCGAAGAAGGCTGCGATGGACTGGGCGTCAGCGCTCGGTGAGAAGGGCTGGGTGGCACCCCACTGGCCCTCTGAGTACGGCGGTGCCGGTCTCAGTTCCATGGAGCAGTTCATCTACAACCAGGAGATGGCGCAGTCCGGTGCACCGGGTGTCGGCGGTATGGGCGTACAGATGCTCGGCCCGGCCCTGATCGTGCACGGCAGCGAGGAGCAGAAGGCGGAGCACCTGCCGAAGATCCTCTCCGGCGAGGTTGCGTGGTGCCAGGGCTACTCTGAGCCCGGTGCCGGTTCCGACCTTGCTTCGCTGCAGACGCGCGCAGTGCGCGACGGTGACGAGTACGTCATCAACGGCCAGAAGATCTGGACCTCCGGTGCACACACCGCGGACTTCATCTTCACGATGGCCCGCACCGACCCGGAGGCCCCGAAGCACCGCGGCATCTCGTTCTTCGTCTTCGACAAGAACCTGCCCGGCCTGACCGTGCGCCCGCTGATCAACATGGGTTGGCAGCATGGCTTCAACGAGACGTTCTTCGAGGACGTGCACGTGCCTGCCTCTGCCGTTGTCGGTGAAGAGAACCGCGGCTGGTACGTCGGCGCGACGTTGCTCGACTTCGAGCGCTCCAACATCAGCGGCGCGATTTCGAGCCGACGCACGATCACCTCACTGCTCGATTACATCGAGACGGACGCAGGTGGCGACAAGGCGCAGATGACAGAGTCGACACGCTCGGCGATCGCTGACCGTTACATCGAGACGGAAGTGCAGTTCAACTTCTCGCTGCGCATCATCTCGATGCAGGCGGCCGGCCAGATTCCGAACTACGAGGCTTCGACCTCGAAGCTCTTCAACTCGGAACTGAACCAGGCGCTCGCGCGTACCGGTATCAGCACGTTCGGGCTGCACGGCAACCTCTGGGACGACGAGAGTGGCCGCGCACCGTTGAACGGGCGTTTCACGCAGAGCTACGTTGGCTCCATCTCCTCGACGATTGCCGGTGGCACGTCTGAGATTCAGCGCAACATCATCGCGACGCGTGGATTGGGTCTGCCGCGAGGCTAGCCCTTCGACCACGGTCAGAAGACCACACAACTGGGGCGCGCTAGCGCCCCAGTTTCCTGTTCAATTGCTCCATGTCGAGGTGCGAGCGGACGTGCTGCGCAAGCCGGTCGAACTCCCGCTCGCGGTCGAAGCTGCGTCGCGCGGTCTCCGAGCGTCCGAGGCCCGCGAGCAGGGCGTGCCGGAGCTGGTCGTTGTGGAAGAGGCCGTGCAGGTAGCTGCCGGCAACTCGGCCGTCGACTGAGATCGCGCCGTCGTCGTGTCCGTCGAGGCTGAGCAGTGGGGTGACCGTGTCGTCAGTCGTCTCGCTTGCGCCCATGTGAATCTCATAGCCCGCCGCTGAGGCTCCGGCCACGCCGGACCACGCACCGGCGCTGGCGGTCACCCGCCCGGCGCTGCGCACGGTAGTCTTCTCCGCGCTGAACGTCGTCGTCAGCGGCAACAGGCCGAGGCCGTCCGCCTCGCTGCCCGCGTCGCTCTCGACGCCGGCCGGGTCGAGGATGCGCTCGCCGAGCATTTGGAAGCCGCCGCAGATGCCGAGGATCGATGCGCCGCTCGCGTGCGCGTCCAGCACCGCGTCGGCGAGCCCAGCGACGCGCGTCGCCGCAAGGTCGGCGATCGTCGCCTTGGTGCCGGGCAGGATCACAAGCTGCGGGCTGCCGAGGTCCTCCGGCCGCGAGACGTAGCGCAGGCGCACGCCCGGCTCGTCGACGAACGGGTCGAAGTCGTCGAAGTTCGCGATACGCGGAAAGCGGATCACGGCGATGTCGACCTCGGGTGCGTCGCCAGCGGCGGTCGCAGGTCGCTCGTCGGCGCGTTCCAGCGCCACCGCGTCCTCGTCGGCGATGCGCAGGTCGTCGAGCCACGGCACGACGCCGATCACCGGGGCACCGGTGCGCTGCTCCAGGTCGTCGATGGCGGGTGCGAGCAGACCCGGGTCGCCCCGGAAGCGGCTGATCACGAAGCCGGCGACGAGCGCACGCTCCGACGGCGAGAGCAGCTCCATCGTCCCCAGCAGATGCGCGAAGACCCCGCCGCGGTCGATATCGCCGACGAGGATCACGGTCGCGCCGGCGTGGACGGCGAGGCCGATGTTGACGATGTCGCCCTCGCGCAGGTTCGGCTCGGCCGTGCTGCCGGCACCCTCGGCGACGACCAGCTCGTACTCGTTGCGCAGCGAGCCGAGCGCTCGCTCGACGGCGGGCCAGAGGTCACGTTTGCGTGCGATGAAGTCGCGGGAGTGCAGCGTGCCGGACGGCTTCCCGTCGACAACGACCTGCGAGGTGCGATCCCCCTGCGGCTTCAGCAGCACCGGGTTCATCTCGACCGCCGGCGGCAGCCCGGCGGCCGCTGCCTGCTCCGACTGCGCCCGCCCGATCTCCAGGCCGTCCGCCGTCACATCGGCGTTGTTCGACATGTTCTGCGCCTTGAACGGCACTACGCGGACGCCGTCCTGCCGGTAGATGCGGCAGAGCGCCGTCACCAGCACCGACTTTCCGACGGACGAGGCGGTGCCGAGCACCAGCAGCACCGGGGCGGTCATCGCTGCGCCTCCTTCGAGCGTGACGCTACTCGAAGCGGTCCGGGTAGAGCGCGCGTGCCAGATCCGCGAGACCCTCGACGATGCGCGGGCCGGGGCGGTTCGTGAGGTCCGGGTCGACGGCATAGAGCCGTTCATTGACGACTGCGGAGACGACATCCCAGCCGGGGCGCGCGGCGACGCTCTCCGGGTCGCCGCCAAACGCGGCGTCGGCGAGCAGCACGACCTCCGGGTCGGCAACGATCACCGCCTCCGCCGAGAGCTGCGGGAAATCGCTGGTACTGCCAGCGGCGACGTTGCGCCCCTTGAGCAGGCTGATCATCCCTCCGACAAAGGTGTTCTCGCCGACGCTGTAGAGGTCGGTGGTGAGCTCAAAGAAGACGCGCGGGCCCTCGTCGACATCGGCGATCGCGGCAGCGATGGCGTCGATCGACTGCTGCATCTCGTCGGCGAGCGTCTCAGCCTGCTGATTGTTGTCGGTGATGCGACCGAGCACGCGCACGTTCTCGATCACGCCGTCGAGCGATGCGGCCTCGGTGAGGAAGAGCACCGTCATGCCCAGGTCGCGGAACTGCTGCACCTGTTGCTGTTGCTGCGTGACCATCAGCACGAGGTCGGGTTCGTGCGCCAGCGCCGCCTCCGGGCTGGGGTTCGAGTACTCGAGCTTCGGCAGGTCCGCCGTCGCTGCCGGGAAGTCGGAAAACTGATCCGCGGCGACCACCAGATCGCCCGCGCCGATCGCGAAGAGAATCTCGGTCGCGGCAGGGGAGTACGAGATGACGCGAGTCGGAGCGGCGCTGATTTCGACGTCGGTATCGGACGAGTCGACGATCGTGAGCGGGTATGCGGTGTCGGTCGTGGCGGCGACGGGCGCTGGTGCGACGGTCGCATCGGGTAGCGCGCTCGCCGCTCTCGTCGCCGTGGCGGTTGCGGTGGTGCTGTCGTCGCTGCTCGTGCACGCCGCACCGAGCATCGCCAGCGCGACCAGCACAAGCGCGAGTCGGGGAACAGGAAGCGCGATGCGCAGCCGGCTGAAGTTGATTGAACGAGTCACGTGTGCCTCCGCACGCTGCTGCGAGGGGGACGACGAAACAAAGAAACCCCTCGCCATCAGCGAGGGGTCGATGCGAAAACCTGCGAGCGGCGCGCGGCCGCGTCAGATCCGTCGCCCGTCCTCGCGGGTCTCTGACAATGACGCAGGCCGGTACTCTGGCTGCCGCCGCCAGCGCACTGGCAGCGATCACAGTTGCGGGACAGCGTCGGAATTGCACCGACTTCCCCGGTTCCTGCGTCGGAACGGAGCCGATGGTAGCACACGTTCGATCGGCATCCGCAGACGACTGACCGACCGCGCCGTGAGCGTGCCGTCAGAACGCTGCGCGAGAACGTGGTATCACTCGGTTGGAGGTGATGCCATGACGACTGCAGCCCTGATCGCAACGCAACTTGAGCTACTCGCAGGCGACGTACTGCGCGAACTCGAGGGTCTGCCCGAGGACCTACTGAATCAGACGGTCGATGTGCCGGAGGCGAATTCGCTGTTCGCGATCGCCACGCACATGATGGCTTCCGGCGAGAATTGGACGCTCGTCGTCGTCGGCGGGCGGGACATCCCTCGCGACCGCGACGCGGAGTTCGTCGCGACGGGCACCTTCGCTGATCTGAAAGCGCGCTACGACGTGTGGATGAGTGGGATGCACGAGGTGCTCGACGAGTATCCCGACAGCGAGCTGGGACGCGAGACGACGCTCCCGGCGTACCGCTCCGACCTCGGCGTCGACCTAATGACTGTCGAACTGGGGCTGATCCACGTGATCGACCACACCGCCGTGCACCTGGGGCACATCCAGGTCACGAAGCAGTTCCTGCTGGCCGGCGCGCTCTAGCCGCCGACGAGGGCTCAGCCAATGACCGACGCCGCACGACCGGACGAGACGTACACCCACGGGCACCATGCCTCCGTCGTCGGTCAGCACCAGCGTCGGACGGCGGGGGAGGCGGCGGCGTTCCTGCTGCCGGAGCTCACGTCGACGGATCGCGTGCTCGACTTCGGCTGCGGCCCGGGGACGATCACGGCCGGCCTCGCCCGCGTCGCTGGCTCGGTCGTGGGGCTCGACGTCGTACCGGAGGTGCTGCGCGTCGCTCGCGACCACACCGCCGAGCAGCGCGCCACGAACGCGCAGTTCGCGAATGCCAGCGTCTACGCGCTGCCGTTTGCCGGCGAGTCGTTCGATGTCGCCTACGCGCACCAGGTGCTGCAACACCTCGCTGATCCGGTCGCCGCGCTGCGGGAAGCGGGGCGCGTGCTGCGATCGGGCGGGGTCGTCGCGGTGCGCGATGTCGACTACGCGACGATGACGTGGTGGCCGGACGACGAGCGCCTGACGCGGTTCATCGAGGTCTACACGGCCGTGGCCGCACGAAATGGCGGCGACGCGAATGCCGGGCGTCGCATCCCGACGTGGCTGCGGGACGCCGGATACGTCGACCTGGCGATCAGTTCGTCGACGTGGACGTTCGCCGATCGTGACTCGCTGCTGAACTGGGGTGACTCGTGGGCGGATCGCGTCACACAGTCAGCGATCGGAGAGAAGGCGATCGAGTACGGCCTCGCCACGGCGGAAGAACTGGCGGAGATCGCGACCGGCTGGCGCGAATGGGCCCGCGACCCGGAGGCCTTCTTCACGTTCCTGCATGTCGAGGGTCTCGGCCGAAAGCCCTGAGCCGGTCGGGCGCGTCAGACTGAGGGAGATCACCGAGCCGTGACTCGCGCGGGACTGCTAGCGTGATCGCATGGGAACCGTGCTCCGCCGTCTCTTGATGCTGGCTGCGCTCGTCGTCCTGGCCACGCTCGCCGTCGGCTGCGGCGGGGCGAGCGACTCACCGCCGACCGCCGACGCTACCGCGAGCGATGCCGCCGCGACGAGCGCCTCATCGACGACCGAGCAGGCAGCGACCGCGACGCTTGAGCCGACGGAAGTGCCAGCCACTGTCACGCCAACCGCCGTCCCGGCGGCATCGACCGAGGTACCGGCCGCTCCGACAGACGTGCCGACGGCAGTGCCGGCGGTCACGGCGACGGAGCTAGCCGCGACGGAGGTGCCAACAGCCGTTCCGACGGTTGCTCCTGCAGCGACGTCGACGCCTCTGCCGACCGTCGAACCGACGCCGGAGCCGACGACGACCGACGGCGGATGCGTGAGCAACCCGCAGCCTGTGCTGACGCAGCACTACACCGACCTCACTCAGATCGACTTCATCAATCCCACGATCGTGACGAGCGGCAACTGGCTGAAGAACCGGCAGTACCACAAGATCGTGACGGACTCCGCCAACGACGCGCCCGAGGTTCCGCTCTACGCCCCCGTCGATTCGGTCGCGATCGGGATCACCCACTACCTCGCGCAGATGGTGGCGTTCGATGGGACCGCGTCTGAGCTGCCGCAGCTCGAAGTGCGGTTCGAAGTCTCGTGCGAGGTCTCCTACTGGTTCGACCACGTCTCGCGGCTGGTGGAGCCGTTCGCGTCGCTGGCCTCCCCCGAACCGGCGCGTGACACGCGAGGTGCGATGGTGCCGATCCGTCTCGAAGTGAAAGCCGGCGACCTGATCGGCTACACCAGCGGCACGGCCCCGGCCCGTGTCTGGGACTTTGTGATCGTGAACAGCACCGTCACCGTGCAGTTCGCGAACCAGGCGCGATACGTGGGGACTGGCGACCTGCAGACGATCCTGCACTCCGTCTGCCCCGTCGATTATCTGGCGCCAGAGCTGCGCGCCGCCTACACGGCGCTCTACGGCGCATGGGACGGCAGGCTGCCGGGAATCGCGTGCGATACGCAGTCCGACGTCGTCGGGACGATTGCCGGTGGCTGGTTCCTCACACCATTCACCGACACCACTGGCTTTGGCATCGCTGACTGGGGGCTCGTGGCGAAGATCGCCGGCGACGGTTCGGTGGACGTGAACGGACCGGGAACCTCGGTGCGGACGCCGCGCACCCACTAGACGTGGGCCGATCCGAAGACAGTGACCGGTGAACACTGCTTCGAGGACTACAACGGGTCAAAGTACGCGTACGTGCGCGTGCTCTCCGACACGCAGCTCGCGGCCGCATTCGGTACGGGCCGCTGCCCCACGTCGATGCCTGCGGGCGCGCAGACGTTCCACCGCTGACCCGCCTCGCGCGAAGGTTCTCAGTGTTGTTCCCGATGCGTGGTGAATCGGTGCGCGCCTACGATCGTCGCGACTGACGCTACGGGCGCACGGGCAGGCGGGGGCGATGGACGAGCTGGTCTTTCTGGTCACGATGCCCGACGGGGAGGAGCGCCGCGGGTTCGCGTTTCGCGGTCGAGTGATCGCCGGTCGCCACGAGACCAGTGACCTCCAACTGCCGCACCCGAACGTCTCCCGGCGGCACGCCGAGTTCTCGCTCCGCTCAGACGGTTCGATCCTGATTCGCGATCTCGGCAGCAGCAACGGGACGACTGTCGGCCGCACACTCTTGACCGGCGATGAAATCAGCGTCGCCGGAGACGTGGACGTGAGCATCGGCCCGTACAAGATTCACGTCTCGGTGTCCTCGGACTCGAGCCGAGCGACGATGGTGGACAACAAGGCGCGATCCTCGCCGCGCTAACGCCGGCGGGATCGGCAGTTGGGGCGTGCGAATGGCGCGCGGCCACTCAGGGCCGCACGCGGGATGTAAGGCCCCTGGGGACTCTGTGACCTGCCCCCAGGGGCCTTACGGGGGTTGGGAAATTCAGTCGGGCTCGATCGCCCGAGAGGTGAGGGCTACGTGCCCCACGCGACGCCGGCGAATGCCGTGACCGGGTTGGCTGCGATTGCGAGAGCTGCCATGAAGATCGCTGTGGTGATTGAAAGAGTTGCTCGCTTGGCCATGATGGGTACCTCCCAGGTTGCTCGGGTCGCCGATTGCGGCGTACCCGTTCCCAACATGGGCGGAAGGTAAGAGCCGACCTCTCGCCAACATCTCGCCACGTCCCGGCGGACGAGAACAATAGTTCATACGCGAACGTGATGAAGCCACCAGATCTGATGTACGCGTGGACGATCGACTACGTGTCGAGGGCCGCTCCGGAGATCACCCGCGCGTAGAGCTTCTGAAGTTGTTCGGAAGGTTCCTCGCCGAGGTCGTCCAGCATCGCGTTTTGCAGCCGCCGGTAGGCGCGCGTGGCGAGATCGAGGTGTCCGGCACGTGCCTGCGCCCGCATCACGTAGAGCGCTGCTTCCTCGTTGACCGGATCGATGTTGGAAACCGCGTCGCCCAGTCGAACTACCTGTTCCGTGTCCCCACTGCGCTCGAAGTGCGAGGCGAGCGAGAGCAGGCAGGAGAGGAACCGATCCTCGTAGCGTCGCCTCGCGTCGTTCGCCCAGTCGGAATCGAACGTCTCGGCAAAGGGGCCACGGTAGAGCGCGACCGCCGCAACCAGTTGCTCGGCCCAGATCTCGCTCTCTGCCGGTGCGCTGTCGCTGCCCTGCGTGTAGCCGTCGAACTCGGTCGCGTCGTAGGCGATCTCAAACGTCGGGTTGACCTGGTAGCCGTCGTCCGTCTGCATCACGACCTGCGGATCGATCGCCTTGCGCAGCCGGTAGAGCGTCGAGTGGAACGCGCTGTTGAGGCGCTTCGGGTCGAGATCAGGCCAGAGGTCGTTCGCGATCTGCTCCTTGCGCAGCGGCTTCCCGTGGTGCAGCAGGTAGAAGAACATCTCCTTGCTGCGCTCGCTCCGCCATTCGAGGTCGGCGACCTGATGGCCGCGAACGGTGACGCGGGGCCCCCCGAACGCCTCGGCGCGAATCGCGGCCTGGGGCTCGCCAGCCGACGGTGTTGAGTCGCCCTCCTCGATCAGTGGGCGTAGCTCGGCACGGAGGCTCCGGAAGTAGCCCGAGCCGATGCGACGTGCAGCGCCGTACTCGACGACTTCCGGCATCAGCCTCGCCTCCGAGTAAAGGAACTGGTCGTAGCCGAGTTCCTCCACAATTTCGTGGACGGCTTTCAGATGCTCGACGGCCTGCTTTCGTTTGCGGCGATGGAAGCAGGCGCAACTGAGCAGCAGCAGGGCGATCGCGTGCTCTCGCTTCGCGCCGGTCTCGGCGCATGCGGCGACGGCCTGTTCGAGCACCGGGATCGCATCCGCGTGCCGGCGTTCGCTGATCAGCGTGGCGCCGATGCCGGTGCGGAATACAGCCTGCGAATGCAGCGCATCGTGTTGTTCCGCGGTGCGCAGCCCGTGGTCGAGCAGCGTTCGCGCCTGAGCGTGTTGCCCGCGATCACGGTGCGCGAGCGCCAGGCCGCACGTTGCGTACCCGACGAGGACCGGGTCATCGAGCTCCTGCGCCCGCTGCAGCGCGATCGTGTAGAGCGCCTCGGCCGTGTCGATGTCGCCGAGGTCGCGTTCGACGGCGGCGAGCCCCTCCTGGCCGTAGGCGTCCATCCGCTGGTGGCCGATCTCGCGGGCGCGTTCGATCGCTCCGTTGAAAGTGTCCCGGGCGGTTTCAAGTTCGCCGAGCATGTGCTGTACGTTTGCGATGTTATTCATTGTCGTGAGCTGTGTGCCGTCCTCCTCCAGCATTCGCCAGCGGCGCAGGGCGGCCGTGTACTCGACCATCGAGTCGGTGAGCCAACCCTGATGGAAGAGCGAGTTTCCAAGGTTGTCGTGTGCCTCCGCTGCCCGATGATGGTCACCGGCGGTATCGAATCCCTCGGCAGCCGACCGCAGCCGCTCACAAGCTGCCGCGAACTGACCGCTCTGTCCGAGCGCGATCCCCTCCTCAAGGTCGATCTCGGCGAAGAGCGGGTCGTCGTCCGGGAGCTCCTCGCTGGCGAGCTGGCGCGCGCGGCGGCAGGCCAGCAGCGATTCCGTGAGGCGGCTCACCTGCCGCAACGAGACGGCGCGGTAGAGGTCCCGCCTGGCGCGCTGGTCGACGGAGAGTTGCTGCTCGTCGATCGAGTCGAGCTGCGCGAGCCCCTGCTGGCCGTTCAGCATCTTTGTCGAGAGCCGGGCTCGGGTCATCGCGAGATCGGGTTCGGCGCGCAGAACGTCCACCGGGAGACGATCCAACCAGCCTCCGAGCGTCGTCCACTCGCCGCGCTGGTAGAACTCCTCACGCGAGTCGTGTAGTTCGCGCACGACCTCAGCCCAGTCCTCAGTGAGGATCGAGAGGTCGATTGCCTCGCGACGCTGGCCGCGCCTCGCGCACTGGGCAGCCGCCGAGCGTCGAAGCTGCAGCAGCCGCTCCGGATCCTCGCGTGCGAGCCGGTCGAGCAGGTGCTCACGCAGCAGCGCGTGCATCTTCAGCCAGCGCTCGCTGAGGCTGGTGATCAGGTGGCTTGTCCCTTCCAGCTCGCGCAGGTGCTGCTCCGCTTGCGGGTCGCCAGTGAGCGACTCCGCGAATTCGGCATCGAACGAATCGAGAACGGCGCACGCGGAAAGCAGCGTGACGTGCGGTTCCGGCAGGCGTGCGAGCACCTCATGATCGATGAAGTCGGAGAGGACAAACTCCGAGCCCGGCGCGGTGCCTCCCTGCGCCCGGCTCGGATCGTAGTGATCCGCGAGGATCGCGAGCGCCGCCGCCCAGCCTCCGGCACGCTGCACAACATCGAGCTGGCTCGATGCGCCATCGATGCCGGAGCGACGGAGGAACTCGACCGCCTCGTCGTCGGTGAACTCGAGGTCCGTGCCGCCGAGCGAGAGTGCGCGGCGCTGGGCGGACATTCGTGGCAACGAGGAGAGGCGCGGCATCGTCCGCGAGAGGATGTAGAGCCGCATGCTCAGCGGTAGCCCGCGCACCAGGGTGTCGAGGGCGGCGAGCGCATCGTCCGCGCCTTCGAGGACCTGGACGTCATCGATCACCATCAGGAAGAGGTCGTCGATATCGCGGTGCGCGCTGGCGACGAACTGGCCGATCAGCGTCGACGCATCCGATGGCTTCGCGCCGCCCACGAGCCGCTGATGCACGTCCTCCAGCGCGTCAGGGAAGGCGACACGCACGGCGCCGACGAGGTCTGAGATGAAGACGAGCGGATCGATGTCCTGGCGATCGAGGGAGAGCCACGCGACGGGCACGCCCGCGTCGTCAGACCAGTCGATGGCCAGCGTCGATTTTCCGTAGCCGGCGGGTGCGCTGACGACCACGACCTCGTACTCCAGCGCGTCGCTGAGCACGCCGTGCAGGCGGTCACGTCTGATCGTGTCGCTGCGCCGCCGGGGAGGCGTGAGCTTGGGCGAGAACTCGTGGTCGACGGTCACCATGGCGTATTTCCGTCGATCGAGCCTATGCGAACGCGGGTGGGCCTTACCACTCTCGCTGCCGGCGTCGCATGCGGCGGCGGTCAGTCGAGCGGCGCGCTGGCCGTCCCGCTGAGCAGCATCTCGCCCTGCTCGTCCTCGCACGTGACGTCATAGCTCGCGACGCCATCCTTGACGCCGCGCAGCTCGGCGCGCGCGGTGACGGTGGTCGGGATCAGCGCCGGCGCACGCCAGCGGACCCTCAGTTCGCCGCCAGCGGCCCAGCGCAGACCAAAGCCGGTGGTCATCGCCTCAGAGACCAGCGCGAGCACCAGCATGCCGTGGGCGACCGGGCGGCCGAACTGGCCAGCGCGTGCCTCGGGTGAGTCGAGGTGGATCGGGTTGTCATCCCGCGCCGCCTCCGCGTAGCGAGTCACCCTCGGCTGGTCGAGCAGGCGGGTCACGGGTTCGATCGTGGGGGGCGTAGCGGCGGTCATCCGTCGATCGGCTCTGTCGCGCCCTCGGGCGCGAGTAGCAGCGTCGTGCGGCCCTCCGCGACGGAACCCTGGTCGCTGCTGATCTCGAGTGTGAGCGCGTTGATGTAGACGCCCTTTCGCTTCGAGTGCGAGATCACCGTGAAGCGGCCACCGAGTGCTTCGTCGATCGCGACCGCGCGGTGGAACGAGATCTGCTGCCCGGTGTGCACGAGGCCCTCCAGCCCGCCTGCGCGCGCGATCAGGCCCGCGAGTACGAGCGCACCGAGCGCCAGCGGCGGGACATGCGTCTCCCAGAGGTCGTTCGCCTCTCCCGTCGCATCGAGGTAGTCGCGAACGTCGTCGGCGCTGACGGCGAACTCGAAGTCGGCGAGGACGTCGCCGGCGGCCACACGGGAGAGATCGATGGTCATTGGTACCTCGAATGCGTGCTCAGAAGATATCGAACCGTAGAGGCGAGCGTCCACGACGGCCCGCAGACCTTCCGACGCGCATGCCGCTCTGTGAAACGGGTCATAGAGGCGCGCGGCCGGTTCTGGCATTGTTGCGTCCTCACTGAAGGGGGACGGCGATGTGCTGGCTCAACTACATGGCACCAACGACGACTGCTGCGAATGACAAGAGCGCGGCCGGGGGCCTCCTCGTTCTACCGCTCACCAGTCGCCCGGCGGCTGCGGTCGAGCGCCCATCCCCGATCGGCCACGTGGAAGCGGTCGCGGTGGTGACGGCGTGCGAGACGGTCGAGGCGGCTGGCTAGGGTCTACGAGTTGTCCGGGGTGATGTTCCCGAAGACGCGATCCGAGTACTCCGTGGCTTTCAGATAGCACGCGGCCAGTTCCAGGTCCGGGACGCCGAGTGTGTTCGCCAGCACGCTCACCCGATCCCACTGTGCGGCGTCGTAGGCAATCGCCAGATCGAGCATCATGCGCAGAACGCCGTCCCCGCCGAGCAGCGCTCCTGAGACGGGGCCGCTGAGCGGCAGACGGCTGACGACATCGGTCATCGGCAGGTCGAGCATCGCGTCGAGGCGTGAGCAGAGCCCGGTGAGGAAGACATCCACCGCCTCCACGCTCACGCTCGTGTACGTGGCCAGCGACTCCATGAACGAGGCGCGCGCCAGCGAGTTGACCGCGAGTTCTTGCGGCTTGTCACCACCGAGGTCCGCGAGTACCAGCAGTGAGGCGGCACGCGCTACCTCTTGCTGGCCGAGCATCACGAGCGCGTGGCCGAGTGACGTCACCTTTTGCGCCAGCCCGGATGCCGCCGAGTTTGCGAATCGCAGCATGCGGTAGGAGAGCGCCACGTCCTGCTTGATGCTCTCTTCGATCTCCTTGAAGTCGAAGTCGGGGCGGGTCACTGCCTGGAGCAGTTCCAAGAGGTGTGGCTTGAACGTGACGACACGCTTGCCGCTGATCATCGCGGGCTTGCTGAGGAAGTAGCCCTGGAAGAAGTCGTAGCCCAGCTCGATTGCTTCATCGAGCTCTGCGGGCGCTTCGATCTTCTCTGCAAGCAACTTCGTCGAGGAGTTCGCCTGCCCGGCCAGTTCTCGGCGGTCCTCGGTGGTCGCCTTGAGCCAGTCCACCTTGATGATGTCGGCGAACTCGAAGAGGGGGGCGTAGCTATCGTCGAAGCGGACGACGTCTCGAGTGCGAGCGTGTACCCGGCGTCCTTCAGTCGCTTGCTCGCCGCGATCACGTCCTCATCAGGTTCGACGTCTTCTAGCAGCTCGATCACCATGCGCTCCGGCGGCAGGAGCCGGTAGTACTCACCGACGAGCATGCTGCGGGTGAAGTTCACGAACGCGAGCTTGCCGCCGGTCAGCGTATCGAGACCGAGTGTCCCGATCACGTTGCCGATCAGATCGGCGGTGGCGATATTTCCGTCGACGTTCGGGAAGACGTTCTCGGCTCCGGAGCGGAAGAGCAGTTCATAGCCATGCACCTTCAGCCGCTCCGTGAAGATCGGCTGGCGAGCAACAAACAAATCGGGCGCACTCGCCGAGGGGAGTTCGTTCATGGCTGTCAGGCACCTGACTCACCATGCGGGCGAGCCTTTTCCATATCGAAATCATCGGCATTTGAACGTGAAAGAAGAGGTGCGAACACGGCGTGGAGCCGCATCTGCGTCTGCCGATTGCCGTGGCAAACTGTCAGCTTCGAGGCGCTTCCGGAAGGCGGGCTTACTCATGCCCCGCGATTCCGCGACGCGATCGCCTAGCGCTCGCGAGCTGCGGCGGCCTGAGCCCGAGCGACGAGGCGAGGGTCGCCGACGCGTGCGGCGAAGGCCTCGAGTTGCGACGTCGGGCCGTCCCATCGCAACTCATCGACGTGCGTGAAGACGTCGGCGGTCGTGCGCAGCGTCGCGAGGTCGCGAAAGCGCATCGCCAGCTCGCGGTCGGCGGCCAGCGTCGCGGCCAGACGCTCACGACCGCGCACCGTGATGTCCCAGGCGTCCGCGTCGTCCGGGATCGCGTCGATCGTCCCGTAGCGCGCGAGCACGATCGACGTGGACTTCGCGCCCCATCCCTTCAGCCCGGGGAAGCCATCGGCGCTGTCGCGACGAGCCCGAGGTAATCCGGGATCGACTGCGGCGGTACGCCGAACTTCTCCTCGACGCCTGCCGCGTTCAGGATCACGCTCTTCCTGCGGTCAAGTTGCACGATGCGATCCGCGACGACGCTCTGGCCGAGGTCCTTGTCCGGCGTGCAGATGAAGACGCGCTCCACCGCCGGATCGGCCGCTGCGCGGTCGGCTGCGGTCGCCAGCGCGTCGTCGGCCTCGAGCTCGGTCATCGGCCAGACGACGACGCCGAGCGCGGTCAGCCCCTCTTCCATCAGGTCGAACTGCGATCGCAGACTCGGGTCGATGTCGTCGCCGGTCTTGTAGCCGGGCCAGAGGTCGTTGCGGAACGACTCGACGACGTGGTCCGTCGCAACACCAAGGTGCGTCGCGTCCTCCTCAAACATGCGCAGCACGGAGGCGAGTACACCGCGCACGGCGCCGACCTCCTGGCCGTCGCGTGCCTGCTGCGGCGGCACGCCGTAGAAGTGGCGGAAGAGTTCGTAGGTCCCATCTAACAGGTGTACGTACACGCTCAGCCCCAACCCGCTACGCTACCGGCGCCACGGTACGGGATCGTGACAGGATCCGTGAGAGGGACGAGACATGGCAGACGTGCATTTCGGCGTGATGGTTCCCCAGATCAAGCGAAACTGGGACGAGACACAGGCAGCCGCCACGGCGTTCGAGGAGATGGGCTTCGACTCACTGTGGGTCAACGACCACCTCTACGGGCCGCAGTCGCCGACGATCCCGATGCTGGAGGCGTGGTCACTGATCGCGGGCATCGCGGCGATCACCGATCGCGTGGAACTGGGCACGCTGGTGACACCGGCAGGCATGCGTAACCCCGCCCATCTCGGAAAGGTGATTGCCAGCGTCGATGGTATCGCGGGCGGGCGGGTAATCCCCGGCCTCGGCGCCGGCTGGATGCCGCGTGAGTTCACCGACTTCGGCATGCCCTTCGGCTCGACGAAGGAGCGGCTCGGCCAGCTCGCCGAGACGATCGAGCTGCTGAAGCGCATGTGGGGCCCCGAGGAGACGGTGACGTTTGAGGGTGAGTACGTGACGGCGGAGAACCTTGTCACGGAGCCGAAGCCCCCTCGGGTGCCGCCGATCATGATCGGCGGCGGCGGTGAGCAGGTGACGCTACGGCTGGCCGCTCGCGAGGCCGATATCTGGAACAACCCGGCAGGCGGACATGCCGCGCTGGAGCACAAGATCGACGTGCTGCGGCAGCGCTGCGAGGAGATCGGCCGGGACCCGTCGGAGATTACGATCTCGCAGCAATGCCTCGTCACGATCGCCCCCGACGAGGAGGCGGCCGGTCCGATGGTGGAACTGGCGCAGAAGATCTTCGGCGGCCACATGGGAGACCCCACCGGGCCGCTCGGGCTCACGGGAACGCCGGAGCGGGTCAGCGAGCAGATTCAGAAGCACATCGATCTGGGCTGCACGATGTTCATGATCGAGTTCTTCGGCCGCGACACGCGCGAGCCGGCGGCGTTGTTCGCAGAGACGGTGCTGCCGAACTTCCGCTGAGGTCGGGCCTCGGGCGGGGCCTCAGCGCGGAATGTCTCGCGACGGATGGAACGTCTCAGATGGGGACATTTCGGACATAGCAAACGGCGCACCCCTGTGTACCCAGGAAGTGCGCCGTTCTGAATCAAGGTTGGACTGCCCGCCTTGGAAGCTATGCAGTTCGCTTCCGTGGCGCCCCCGCTTGACCTGAGATAACAGTAGGCGTCTTCCGGGGGCCTGAGAACGCAGTTACGAACAGCGTCATGCACATCAGGGGAACATTCTGACGTCCCACGTGGATGATCTGCGTCAGACCTGAACGCGCGTCAGCATGGGACGCGGTAGGCTTCGTCAGGGTCGAGCGAGCGGTCGCAGGGGAGCATTCGGAGCGTGAGTTAGTGAGCGGCAGCGCCGTACAGCCGGGTGAAACCAATCGCGCGCAGGTGATGCGCACTGCGCCGCTGCTGGCGAACGTGCCCGAGGACGACGTGCGCGCCCTCGCCGAGTTGAGCGACGCACGCGAGCACCGCGCCGGGCAACCGATCTTCCGGGAGGGCGACCCCGGCGACGCGTTCCACACGATCGTCACCGGTGCCGTGCGCATCGTCGTCGTCTCGTCGAGCGGGAGCGAGGCCACTCTCGCGACGCTGGGGCGAGGCGATTCGATCGGCGAGCTGGCGCTGCTCGACGGGCGACCGCGCTCCGCGACGGCACTGGTGACCGAGCCGACGACGACGCTGCGCGTGGCGCGCGACGACTTTCGCGCGTGGATCGAGCAGCGGCCGAACGTGGCGCTGGCGGCGCTTGAGACGCTCGGGTTACGGCTCCGGCGGACGAACGACGCGATCGCCGACCTCTCGTTCCTCGAGCTGTCGCAGCGGATCGCGAAGCGCGTGCTCCAGCTCGCGCTCGAGCAGCCGACGCACGCTCGCGAGGAGAGCGGGGATCGGCTGATCCGCATCACGCAGTCGGAGCTTGCATCGATGGTGGGGTCGAGCCGCGAGGCGGTGAACAAGCACCTCAAACAGTTCGAGCAGTCCGGTTTCGTCGCGCTTCGTCGGGGCGTGATCGTGGTGCTGGACGACGGCGCGCTGGAGCAGCAGATCCAGGCATAGCCTCCGCGCGCTTGCGATCAGATCACACCGCACACTTCGACCGCACCGCGTGGCGAGTTGTGGTATTTTGCACCTGCGAATATTCGCAGGAAGGTCGTGACCGTCGTGAGTTGCGAATCTGAGGTAGAGCAGGCGCTACGCGAGAGCGGGCGTCGCGTCACCGTGCAGCGCTCGAAGATCCTCGCTGCCGTGCGGCACAGCGATGGTCACGCGTCCGCCGACCAGATCTTCGAGCGGGTGCGCACCGATGACCCACACGCGGGGATCTCGCTCTCGACCGTCTATCGCACGCTCGACACGCTGAAGCAGATGCAGCTTGTCTCCGAGCTCGACTCCGCGTCCGGCACGGCTACCTATGAGCGCGCCGACGGCGAGTCGCGGCACCACCACCTGGTCTGCCGCCAGTGCGGCGAGGCGACGGAGGTCGAACTACCCGCCCTGAGCCGCATCGAGGCGGAGATCCAGCAGCGAACGGGATTCGAGCCGGATATCCGGCACCTCGGCATCAGCGGCCTCTGCGCCGCCTGCCGGGGCTAGAGCGAGCGGGCGGGGGCCACGTGAGCATTGAGCTGGGTCTGATCGGTACCGGGCTGGGCCTCGGCCTACGCCACGGCGTCGATTGGGACCACATCGCGGCGATCACGGACGTCACCGGCACGCAGCCGGATCGCTGGAAGGCGTTCAGGCTCGGTGCGCTCTACGCGCTGGGCCACGCGACGGTCGTCGTCGCGCTCGGCCTGCTGGCGCTCTGGGCTGGCTCGACGTTGCCGGAGTCGATGGATGCCGCGATGGAATTCATCGTCGGCGTGACGCTGCTCTCGCTCGGCCTCTGGCTGACGTTCTCGCTGGTCCGCGATGGCTCGGAGTTCCAACTGCGCAGCCGCTGGATGCTGGTCTTTGCCGGCGTGCGCCGGCTCGGGCGCTGGTTCGACAGCCGGCTCACCGGACGGGTGCACCACCATCCCCACAGCCACGAGACGCGCGATGCCTACGGCAGCGGCACCGCGTACGGGATCGGCGCGATTCACGGCGTCGGGGCTGAGACCGGCAGTCAGGTGCTGCTCTTCGCGACCGCGGCCGGCGCGTCATCAGACTTCTCGGGCTCGTTGCTGCTGTTCGCGTTCGTGGTCGGGCTACTGGTCTCGAACGCGGCGATCACGATCGGGAGCGTGCTCGGGTTCTCAGGATCGCGCACGCACCGCGTCGCCTACGTCGGGCTGGGCGTGGTGACGGCAGTCTTCAGCCTCGGCCTCGGCCTGATCTTCATCACCGGGCAGGGCTCTCTGCTGCCGGAGATCCTCAACTAGCCGCTGGCTAGCGCTGCGGCGAGCCCTGCCACGGCGCAGGCAACTCGCCGTCGCCCCACCACTCGACCTCCGGCACGAGCCAGACATCGGCTGCGTCGCGCACGCGTCGCTGCACGTCCGACATCAGCGCAACGATGTCCGCGGCGCTCGCCGAACCGTCGTGGACGATGAAGTTGGCGTGCAACTCACTGACGCTTGCGGCGCCCGACGTGAGGCCCTTGCAGCCTGCGGCCTCGATCACGCGTCCGGCGTAGTCGCCCGGCGGGTTGCGGAACATCGAGCCGGCGTTCGGTCCCGCCGTCGGCTGGCTCGCCGAGCGCGCCGCGAGTAGCTCGCGCATCTCCGCGTCGGCCTCGCTTTGCGCTCGCGATTGCAGCTCCAGCGTTGCCGCGAGCACGACGAGGCCGCTGCCGCGCAGCGACGAGGTGCGGTAGTCGAACGTCAGCTCGTCCGCAGCCAGCGTTCGTACCGCGGTGTCGTCGAGGACATCGACGCTGCGCACGAGGCCTCCGATGCTGCGGCCGTCGCCAATGCCAGCGTTCGTCTGCAGCGCGCCGCCGACGGCGCCCGGGATGCCGATCGCGAACTCGAGACCGCCGAGATCATGCGCGGCCGCAGCGCGGGCGAGCGCGGGCAGCATCACACCGGCTCCGGCGCTGACGCTGACGCCATCGAAGGTGGTCTCGGCGCAGGCGCGGCGCAGCGAGATCACGAGGCCCGAGACACCGTCGTCGGAGACGAGCACGTTCGAGCCGCCGCCGAGCACCCGTAGCGAGATCCCCTCGGAGGCTGCCCACGCCGCCAGTCGCGCGACGTCGTCGCGGTGGTCGGGTGTGGCGAAGAACTGCGCGGGGCCACCGATGCGCAGGTACGTGTGCTCGCGCAGGTGCACATCGCGCGTCAGCAGGTGGGTCACATCGGAGGTTGGCTCAGGCATGGGCCGATGGTAGCGGCTGCGGGCGATTCGCTGTCGCTGGCTAGATGCCGATGCGGGGCGGCTGTCCCATCTCGGACGCCGGCTGGACGGCCGGGCTGCGCATCGGGATCGGCTCGTGCTGTTGCGGGCCGAGGTTTGGCCGCCGCGTGTGGAAGTCGGTCGCCTGCTGGTAGGAGTGAGCGATCCGCAGCGCCATCGCATCGTTGAACTTCGCGCTCGTAATCATCAGACCGGTCGGCAGCCCGTCCTCATCGAACCCGTTCGGCACGGAGGTCGAGGGCTGGTGCGAGTGGTCGAATGTGGAGGTGTTGCGGAACTTGAGTACGATCCAAGCCTCCGCATCCTCGATCGGCTCGGCGGTCAGCGGCGAGGTCGGGACGATGTAGGCGTCGAAGTCGTCGAGGGCGCGCTCGAAGCGCTGTTCGACGACCTTGCGATGGTCGAGCGCCAGCGTGTAGTCGGTCGCCTTGATGTCGAGTCCCGTCTGGAGGCGGGTGCGGACCAGTTCGCCGATCGACTGCGGCCGCTTCTCGAGGATCTCGCGAATATAGGCGGCGGCTTCGGCAGCCATGATGCCGTTGAGTTCCCCGCGCCAGTCGTCGAAGCCCGCCATCGGCTCCACGCTCTCGATGATCGCGCCGAGTCCACGCAGGACTTCCAGCGACGCCTCGAAGTTCTCGAGCACCGCGTCGACCGAACCTTCGAGCAGCGAGGGAATGACCGCGAGCCGCAGCCCGCTGACGCCCGCTTCGAGCGTGGCGGTGTAGTCGTCGGCCTCGCGCATCGCTGAGTCGAGGTCGCGCTCGTCCGGCCCCGCGAGGATGTTGAGCATCAGCGCGCAGTCCTCGGCGGTACGCGCCATCGGCCCCGCGTGGTCGAGCGTGTTCGAGAGTGGGATCACGCCGCCGCGACCGACCAGTCCATAGGTCGGCTTGTGTCCGGAGACGCCACAGAATGCCGCCGGAATGCGGATCGAACCGCCGGTGTCGGTGCCGAGTGCGCCGAGCGTCTGCCCGGCAGCGAGCGCGGAACCGGATCCACCGGACGACCCGCCCGGCACGCGGTCGTACGACCACGGGTTGTGCGTCGCGCCGTAGTGGGGGTTGTTCGTCGTGCCGCCGTAGGCGAGCTCGTGTGTGTTTGTCTTGCCGAGGATGATCGCGCCGGCCTCGCGCAGGCGTCGCACGGCGGTCGAGTCGGCCGCGGGGATGCGCTCGCGATACGCGCCCGTGCCGCCGGTGGTGACGACCCCGGCGGTGTCGTAGAGGTCCTTGACCGCGATCGGGATGCCATCGAGTGGGCCGAGCCGCGAGTCGTTCTCGGCGCGCAGCTTGGCGAGCGCGGCCTCCTCCATCGCGGAGTCGGTCATCAGCCGCACGTAGGAGTTGATGCGGCCGTCCGAATCCTCGATGTGTGAGAACAGTTCTTCGGTCAGCGTGACCGGCGAGAGGTAGCCGCTCTCAATACGGCGGTCTGCTTCCGCGATCGTGAAATAGCAGAGTTCAAGCTCAGCCACATCGCCCCCACCCGCGTCGAACGGATTCGCGCGTGAAATGGTATCAGCCGGGGATGACCTTCGGGTGACGCGATCGATGAACCGTCAGGAGCGTGGCAGTTGACCGGCAGGCGTGCGCTGAATACGCTCGCGCGCATCCCACCGCTCGTACGCCGCAGGGTTGCAATGATCGATTTCGGCCTTGTCGACGCCGTGGATGCTGAGTCCATCGGACCGCCCGGGAAACGTACGTTTCGTATCCGCGCCCGCGCCGGTTCGAATACCGCGTCGCTCTGGATGGAGAAGGAGCAGCTGAACACACTGGGGCAGGCGTTCTCGCAGATTCTTGCGGCGCGCTCCCAGCAGCGCGGTCAGCCGGCCGAGGCCGCTCCCGTCGTCGGCGGGTTCACCGATGCGCCCGACGTCGACTTTCGGATCGCGCGCATGGGACTCGACTTTGATGACGACCAGGGGCACATCGTGCTGCTCGCCGACGACGCCGAGGCGCTAGAGCGGGGAGAGACGCCGGCGTTCCGCATGGAGCTGACGCGTTCGATGGCACTCGAGCTGATCGAGCACATCCCGCCGATCGTCGCTGCTGGACGCCCGCTCTGTCCGCTCTGCGGGCAGCCCACCGAGGCCGATGGCAAGCACTTTTGCCCCGGCTCGAACGGGCATTCGACGCAACCGATTCCCGACCCGACACCGGACGATCCTGACGACCGATAGTGGTTCCGCGCCCGCGCGTCGCCACTGCTACCATTTACGTTCTACTCATCCTGTAGACCCGGCATGTCCGGGGGAGGTAGCGCCATGACCAGCGAGATTCCGGCCAGACGCTCAGACGCGATCAAGCGCGGCTTTGAGCGCGCGCCACACCGCTCACTGCTACGAGCGACCGGCGCGCTGGAGAGCGAGGACGACTTCCAGAAGCCGTTCATCGCGGTCGCAAACTCATACATCGATGTCGTGCCGGGTCACGTGCATCTGCAGCGCGTCGGCCAGATCGTGAAGCAGTCGATCCGCGACGCCGGAGGCGTGCCATTCGAGTTCAACACGATTGGCGTTGACGACGGCATCGCGATGGGGCACATCGGGATGCGCTACTCGCTGCCGTCGCGCGAGTTGATCGCCGATAGCGTCGAGACGGTGGTCGCCGCGCACCAGTTCGACGGCATGGTCTGCATCCCGAACTGCGACAAGATCGTGCCCGGCATGCTGATGGCGATGATGCGGCTGGACGTGCCGACGATCTTCGTCTCCGGTGGACCGATGGAGGCCGGGCAGACCGCGGACGGCACGCCGGTGGACCTGATCACGGTCTTCGAGGGCGTCGGCCAGCTACAGTCCGGAGCGATCTCGGAGCAGCAGTTGCTGGAGCTGGAGCAGGTCGCGTGCCCGACCTGTGGTTCGTGCTCGGGGATGTTCACGGCCAATTCGATGAACTGCCTGAGCGAGGCGATGGGCGTCGCGCTGCCCGGAAACGGGACGGTGCTTGCGACGAGCCCCGAGCGCGACGAACTCTACAAGGAGGCGGGCCGCCGCATCGTCTCGATGGTCGATGAGCAGTTGCTGCCCAGCCAGATCGTGACGGCGGAGGCGATTGATAACGCGTTCGCGCTCGACATGGCGATGGGCGGCTCCACGAACACAGTGCTGCACACGCTCGCGCTCGCCAACGAGGGTGGCGTCGACTATCCGCTGGAGCGGCTGAACGAGGTCGCCGCACGCGTGCCGCACATCGCCAAGGTCGCGCCGGCGTCGAACTACCACCTCGAGGACGTCCACCGCGCGGGCGGCATCGGCGCGATCCTGAAGGAAATATCGACGCGCGATGGCGTGCTCGCTCTCGATGCGCAGACGGTCACCGGCAAGACGCTCGGTGAGACGATCGAGGGGGCCGAGCGCGTCGGTGACGAGGTGATCCGTCCGATTGAGAATCCGCACTCGGAGCAGGGTGGGCTCGCGATCCTCTTCGGCAACCTCGCCCCCGACGGTGCGGTCGTGAAGTCTGGTGCCGTGGCACCCGAGATGCTCACGCACCGTGGTCCGGCGAAGGTGTTCATCGACGAGGAGTCGGCGAGCCGCGCGGTGCTTGAGGGCGAGATTGAGGCAGGCGATGTCGTCGTGATCAAGTTCGAGGGTCCGCAGGGCGGGCCGGGGATGCGCGAGATGCTGGGCACGACCGCGAACCTCGCCGGTATGGGTCTCGATGACAAGGTTGCGCTGGTGACCGACGGCCGCTTCTCCGGCGGCAGCCGAGGTGCGGCAATCGGCCACATCTCGCCGGAGGCGGTGCAGGGTGGCGCGATCGGCGCGGTCGAGGACGGCGACATGATTAGCATCGACATCCCGAACCACGCGCTAACGCTCGAAGTCGATGAGGACGAGATCAGGCGCCGCATCGACGCCGCGCCCGACTTCGAGCGCGAGGTGCCCGGCGGCTGGCTGCATCGCTACCGTGCGATGGTGACCTCCGCAAACACGGGTGCCGTGCTGAAGGTCCCTGACTGAGCCGTCCCAGCTGAGCCGTCTCGACCGAGCGGTTTCGACAGACGCCAACGACCGTCCGGAAGGCCGACATGATCCTGATCGCCGGTGCATCGGGCTTCGTCGGACGTGCGCTGCTCGATGCGCTCGCCGCGCGGGGTGGGGAGCCGGTGCGCGCGCTGGTGCGACGCGAGTTCGACGCGGTGCGCCTGCGCAATCGCGGCATCGAGGCGATGGTCGGCAACCTCACGGCGGGCGCGGGCCTCGACACGGCGATGCGCGGCGTCGAGACCTTCGTCTACCTGGCGCACACGCCCGATCTGCCCGGCGACCCGGTGGCGAACGAGCTGACGGCGGCGCAGAACGCCACGCTGGCCGCGCGAGCTGCCGGCGTGAAGCGGGTGGTGCACCTCGGCCCGATCGCGGCGTCGGAGGCGGCGACCGCGCGCTACCTCGTCGCGCGCTGGGCGGTGGAGCTGGCGGTGCGCCAGTCGGGGATGACGTCGGTGGTGCTGCGCGCTCCGATCATCGTCGGTGACGGCGGAACGCTGTTCGAGATGATGCGCCGCTTCGTCAATCGCTCGCCGGTCGTGCCGCTGTTCGGGTGGCGTCGGGTGGCGGTCGAGCCAGTCGCGCTCTCAGACGTCGTCGAGGCGCTGACGATGGCGATCGACGACCGGCAGTTCGACGACCGCTCGTTCGATGTCAGCGGGGGCGAGCGGATGACGTTCGGCGAGCTGGTGCGCGGGTGGGGCAGGGCGACGGGCAAGCACCGGCTCTACCTCCCGCTGCCGAGCGACGGCGAACGGGTCACGGAGCAGATGGCATGGACGCTGGCTCGTCTGCCACGTCGCAAGACCCGACTGCTGCTCGAGACGCTGCGCGAGCCACAGGTCAGCGGCGACCCCTCACGGCGCTTCCCGCTACCGCACCGGCCGCTGACGTACCGCGAGGCACTGAGCGCGCTGTTGCCCGATCGCGCGGGAGGGGAGCCGGACGATGGCTGAGCCAGAGATCAGGGGCGCAACGGTCGACGACGCCGAGGAGGTGGGCCGCATCCTTGGCGCTGCCTTTGACGATAACCCGATCATCAACTGGATCGTGCGCACCGACGAGCGTCGCGGCTGGGCGATCGAGACACTCTTCCGCGAGGTCGGGCGCTACGAGTACCTGCCGGGCGGGAAGTGCCACATCACTGCGGACTGCACGGGCGCAACGCTCTGGCGGGCGCCGGGCGTACCGGAGCGCAACGATCCGCGGCTGGGGGCGATCTTCGAGGAGATCGTCGGGGACAACGCCGACCACTCCCGCGTGCTCGGAGAGGTGATGGACGCGCACCACCCGGCCGAGGAGCACTTCTACCTGCTCGGGATCGGAGTATTGCCGGGCGGGCAGGGCGGCGGCGTCGGCTCGGCGCTGATCCGCACCGTGCTCGATCGTTGTGACCGCGAGCGGATTCCGGCCTACCTCGAGAACTCGAAGGAACGGAACCTGCCGTTCTACGAGCGTCATGGATTCGTGGTACGTGAGCGCATCGAGCTGCCCGACGGCGGTCCGCCGCTCTGGCCGATGTGGCGGAACCCGCGCTAACTGAACCGTTGCTGGTTCAGTCGTCGACCGGTGTCTCGAGGATGTTGCTCCATGCGCCCGCGCCGAAGCCGCCATCGAGGTGCAGCGTGTGCCCGACGAGCATCGGCGCCTCGTCCGAGCAGACCCAGGCGACGGCGGCGGCGACATCTGCGGGGCTGACGTTGCGGCCTGCGGGGACGTGCGGACGGACGCGGTCGGAGATTTCGTTGCGGTAGGCATGCTCGCCGTCGGAGCCCTCGACCCAGCCGGCCGAGACGGCGTTCACGCGGATGCCGCGCGACGCCAGTTCGACGGCAAGGTAGGTCGTGAGCGAGGCGAGCGCCGCCTTGCTCACGGCGACGGCAGAGTAGTCCGGCATATAGTTCCACGAGCCGGGGGACAACAGGTTGACGATCGTTCCGCCGCCGCGATCCTCCATCAACGGTACCGCCGCCTGGCTGGCTTGCCACGGCCCGAAGACGTTGACGTCCATCGTCGCGTGCAGGTGCTTCGGCCGCTGTTCGATGGCCGGACGCGGCCGTTCCAGCCCCCGTGCTGCGTTGTTGACGAGGATGTCGAGCCCGCCCGCGGTCTTCACGTCGCGGAAGAGCGCGGCGAGTGCTTCGGGGTCGCCGACGTTCGCCTGCACCGCTTCCGCCTCAACGCCGAGCGCGCGGCACTGTTCGGCGGTCGCCTCGGCTTCCTCGGTGGAGCGAGCGTAGTTGATGACGATGTGCGCGCCCTCGGCGGCGAGACGCAGGGCGATCGCACGACCGATGCCGCGTGATCCGCCCAGCACGACGGCGCGCTTACCGGAGAGCGAGGGGTACATGCGAAGCAGTATCAGCGGGATCAGGGAGGTGCGCTAGGGCCAGCTGGGTGGAGGCGCGTCCGTGACGGACGTCATCCCCCGGCGATGCGCAACAGCAGGCGCTGCAGTTCAGGTGTCTGTGCCACGGCCTCGCGCAGAGCGTCGATCTCGTCTTCCGAGATGATCATCGGCGAGCGCTGGAACTGCCCGCGATGGCTGAAGTGGCAGAACCGGATCGACCGCGACCCGGCGGCCTCACCGTCGTCGAAGCGCATCAACTGGATAGCGGGCGCAGTGTGATCGCCGTCGAAGCCGGCCTCCTCGATGATCTGGCCGTCGCCCCAGTGCATCGAGAACGGGCGCGGGATCTTGCGTGCGGGCATGGTGATACCTCCGTTGCGATTGGGCGTTGCGATCATCTTTGCGGTCGATACTCGGGTCTGGTGGCGCGGCGCTAGTCTCCGGCGGCGCGTGCGCAGGCCTGCGCCAGGCGGCGGGCACTCTCGCGCAGGTCGTCCTTCGATGTCCAGGAGAACGCCAGCCGGATGTGCTGTCCGTCGGTCTCGTTGCCTTCCGGATAGAAAGCCCGTCCCACGGGGAAGATCACGCCTTCCTGCACGCCTGCGGCTTGCACCGCCTGCGCGGTCAGTCCGTCTTGCAGGGTGACCCAGAGGAAGAATCCACCCGCAGGGCGCTGGAACGTGAGGTACGGCTCCGCGAACTCGGTGAGCGCAGCGGAGAGGATGTCCATCTTCTCCTGATAGATCGAGCGCATCTTCGTCAGGTGGTCGTCGAGGCGGCCGCCTTCGAGGTACTGCGAGAGCGTGTGGTGTAGCAGCGCGCTGTTGCCCATGTCGAAGCGCACGCGGGCGATCACATCCACGATCTCGGGGCGCGCGTGCACCCAGCCGATGCGCAGGCCAGTCGCGATCACCTTCGAAAGCGTGCCGACGGTGAGGACGCCGTAGACACCGGCGAGCGCGGAGAGTGCCGGGGGGTGCGGGGTGTCGAAATGTAGCTCGCCGTAGGCATCGTCATCCATCACGAACGCCGAGTGCGCTGCAGCGATGCGCAGTAACTCCTCGCGGCGCTCGAGCGACATCGTGATTCCGGTCGGATTGTGGAAATTCGAAATCGTGTAAACGAACTTGACGGTTCTGCCCTCGGCGGCCAGCCGATCCATCGTCTCGGCTAGCTCGTCGGTGAGCATGCCGTCCTCGTCCATGCCGACGGCGACAACCTCCGCGCCGTGGCCGTGGAACGTGCGCAGCGTGCCGGAAAAGGTGGGCGCCTCACAGATCACCACGTCGCCGACCTCAAGCAGAGCGGCGCAGGCGGCATCGATTGCTCCGGCGGAACCGTTTTCGATGATGAAGTGGTCAGCATCGACCGCCAGCCCGCGGTCCCGCGTGTAGCGCTCCGCAAGCTGCGTGCGCAGGCGGTCGAGGCCCATCGCACCGCCGTAGCGGAGCGGGCCGTCGTCGTGGATCATGAGTGCTCGCTCGCTGGCGGCGATCAGGTCGGCGCGGGGCAGCGTGTCAGGGTCGGGAATACCGCCGCCGAGCGTGATCGGCGGGATCGGCGAGTCGATCGCGGAGGCCAGTCCCCAGTCGGTTGCCGTACCGGCGCTCATCACCATCGCGTTCTGATTCGCGAGTGAGACGATGTCGCGCGCAGACCACTGGCGCGCTAGCTCTTGCGCCAGATCGTCAGATACCTGTTCGATGGCCATGGGGAGACCCTTCACGTGTAATTGACGAATCGTAGTGGCCCTGACGGTTGGTCGGCAACCGGAACCCGCTCAGGATCGCGCTGAAGCGACGTCCCCAAGCGCTCTTCCGAGCAGCGAGATCGCCTCGTCGAGCTGCTGCGGGGGTAGTGCGGAGTAGACGAGTCTGACGCGGTCGCGCCCGCCCGATGACGCGTAGTAGCCGCTTCCCGGCGTAATCGCGACGCCGTGCGCCGCGGCTGCTTTCGTGACCGCGAGGGCGTCGAGCCCATCGCGCAGGTGCAGCCAGTGGAAGAAGCCGCCCGACGGCTTGCGGAAGCTCACATACGGCTCGCAGTGCTCCACCAGCGCCTGCGCCGACGCATCGCGCCGCTCGCGATAGAGCGCGCGAAGCTGCCCCACGTGTTCTTCGTGCGTGCCGGCTTCGAGGTACTCATGCACGGTGCGCAGCATCAGCGGCGAGGCACCGTTGTCGAAGCGCATGAAGGCGAGCCGCTCGATGATCAGCGGGTCGGCGACGACCCAGCCGACGCGCAGGCCGGTCGCGATCGTCTTCGAGAACGTGCCCACACGCAGGATGCCGCGCCCGCCCGCGACGGCGAAGAGCGAGGTCGGCGGCGGACCGTCGAGGTCGATGCCGGTGTACGCGTCGTCCTCGACGACGAGCGTGTGGTAGCGCGCCGCAAGCTGGGCCAGTTCCTCGCGGCGGTGCAGCGGGAGGGTCGAGCCGCTGGGGTTGTCGTAGTTCGCGATCACGTAGACGAGCTTGGCCGGCGCCCCGATCGCGCGCTGGTGCTCGAGCGCCGATGCGAGCGAGACCATCTGCAGGCCGTCGTCGTCCTGCGGCACCTCGATCAGACGCGCACCGCGGGCGCGGAAGGTGCGGATCGCGCCGGGGTAGGTAGGCGCGCCCACGATCACGACATCGCCGGGCGCTATGAAGGTGGCGGCGATGTTGTCGATGGCGTGCGCGCTGCCGGCAGTGAGTGTGACGTGGCTGGCGTCCAGCGGCAGGCCGGTCTCAGCGGACTGCTGCGCGGCGATCCATGCGCGCAGCGGCTCATAGCCCAGCGTACCGCCGTACGTGAGCGCCCCGGCCGGGTCGGCGTCGAGCGCCCGACGCGCGGCCTCCGCGAGCGCGTCCGCGGGCAGCGTCGCGCGATCCGGCACGCCGGCGTTGAGGTCGAACGCGAGGTCGGAGAGTGAGGTGGGGCGAGGCAGCTCGGAGACGACGGGCGCGAGCAGTCGCTCGATGTCGTCGGGCGTCCATGTGGAATCCGTGGGGAGAGTCACAGCCGCGTCAGCGTACGAGCACGTTCGCGGCCGGACAACCGATCCGCGAAAAGCAGACCGATGGACAGCGTCGAGGTCAGCGCACGATACTCCGGCCGAATCTAGATCAGCATCGCGGTCGGCGGAGGAACAAGATGGCTTCAGGCCCACTGGACGGTGTTCGCGTCCTCGAATTCACGCAGATCATCGCCGGACCCTTCGGCTGCCAGAACCTCGCGGACATGGGCGCGGAGGTGATCAAGGTGGAGCCGCCGGAGGGCGAGCCCTGGCGCATCTTCGGGCAGTTCATGCCGAACGAGTCGAAGACGTTCCAGTCGCTGAATCGGGGCAAGAAATCGCTGGTGCTGCGCATGGGCGACGAGCGCGCGCAGAAGGTGGTCCACGACCTGATCCCGGAGATCGACGTCGTGGTGATCAACTACCGGCCGGATGTTCCCGCGCGGCTCGGCATCGACTACGAGACGCTGCGCGCGATCCGGCCGGACCTGATCTACGTCGACAACACCGCGTTTGGACGCGAGGGGCCGTGGTCGCACCGACCGGGCTACGACATCGTCGTGCAGGCCGTCTCCGGGCTGATGGCTGGCGAGGCGAAGGTGGCCGACGACGGCTCCCCGGCGCAGATCACGTCGTCGGCGATGGCGGACTACGGCACGGGCATCGCGATCGCGTGGGGCGTCAGCGCGGCGCTCTTCCACCGCGAGCGCACCGGCGAGGGCCAGCTGATCGAGTCGACGCTGCTCGCGACCGCGCTGGCGATGCAGGGCACGCAGGTGATGTCGTTGCCACCCGTGGACGCTGCGGTGCGCGTGCCGATGATGGAGAACATCGATCGCATGCGGGCGGCGGGGGCGAGCTTCGGCGAGCTGGTCGAGGCGCATCAGCCGTGGGCGTCGTCGATCTACTATCGCCCCTTTGCCACCAGCGATGGCGCGGTCGCGATCGGGGCGCTCTCGCGTGGCCTGCGCGACAAGGTGCGCGCTGCGTTTGACGTCGATGTTCCCGATCAGGACGACGTTGACCTCGACGATCCGGCGATCATCGCGCAGTTCGCTGCGGTCGTCCCGCAGGTGGAGGACTTGGTGCGCAGCAAGACGACGGCCGAGTGGATGGAGATCTTCGATCGCGAGGGCGTGCCCGGCGGGCCGGTCAACTTTGCGGAGGACATGACGGACGACCCGCAGGTCGTCGCGAATGGCCTGATCATCGACCTCAACCACGAACTCTCGGGACCGCAGCAACAGGTGGGCCCGATCCTCAAGTTCTCAGCGTCGCCGCTGGTGCCGGACGGCGCATCGCCGCCGCTCGGGCGTGACACCGACGAGTTCGTCGGGCTGGCCGGCTACAGCGCCGAGCAGATCGCCGAACTGCGCGCCGCCGGGGTGATCGCCTAGCACGCTCTGACCCGCGCGGCGGGCTCTGGTAGGATTCGCGCGTTCGCCGAGGCGACACATTACGTGAGAGACCATTAGGAGTGTTCAATGGCATCGGGCCCGTTCGTCGGTATTCGCATCCTGGAGTTTTCACAGATCATCGCCGGCCCGCTGGGCTGCATGCTGCTCGCGGACATGGGTGCGGAGGTGATCAAGGTCGAACCGGTCGCGGGTGAGCCGTGGCGATTGACGGCGCAGTTCGTGCCGCTGGAGTCGAAGACGTACCAGGCGCTCAACCGTGGCAAGCAATCGCTCGCGATGGACCTCACCCAGCAGCAGTCGCAAGACGCGATCCACCGGCTCGTCGCCGACATCGATGTCGTGGTGATCAACTACCGCCCCGATGTCGCAGCCCGCCTCGGCATCGACTACGAGACGCTGAAGGCGATCAAGCCCGACCTGATCTACGTCGACAGCACCGCTTTCGGGCGCAAGGGTCCGCTGGCTCAACGCCCCGGCTACGACATCGTGATTCAGTCGTTCTCCGGCCTCACTGCCGCAGGCGGGCGTTTCGACGAGAACGGCAACCCGACGCTGCCCGGCGGCCAGCCGACGGCTGACAACCAGACCGGCTACGCGATCGCGTGGGGCGTCAGCGCGGCGCTCTTCCACCGCGAGCGCACCGGTCGCGGCCAGCTCGTCGAGACCTCGTTGCTCGCGAACGCGCTGATGGTGCAGTACGGCTCGTTCATGTCGCTGCCGGCGGGGGACGCGATGGTGCGCGGTGCGCTGCTGAAGCAGCTCGAGCAAGCGCAGGGGAGCGGGAAGTCCTATCGGGACTTCGTCGAGGAGCGCCGCGAGATGATGCGCCGTCGCGGCGCCGGCGGGGTCTACTACCGCTGCTTCAACACGAAGAACGGTGCGATTGCCGTCGGCTGCCTCTCGGTCTCGCTGCGCGAGAAGATGCGCCAGGCGCTCGACTTCACCGACATCCGCGACGAGCCGGACTACGACCCGCTCGCACCGGAGTCGCAGGCGTTCCAGCAGGAGCTGACGGCGAAGATCGAGGAGATGATCGAGGGTGATGACTCGGAGCACTGGATCGATGTGCTGGAGGGCGCGGGCGTGCCGGTAAGCGCGATCGAGTTCGTCGAGACGCTGGATCAGCACGAGCAGGTGATCGAGAACGGTTACGTGATCGACCTCGACCACGACATCACGGGCCCGCAGACACAGGTGGCGCCGCCGATCAAGATGAGCGACTCGCCGCCGCAGGCGCAGGGCGCCTCGCCACCGTTGGGGCGCGACAACGATGCGATACTGGCGTCGGCTGGCTACTCGTCGGACGAGATCACGGCGATGCGTGACGCTGGAGCCATTCGCTAGGAGCGATCGATGAACGAGCAGGCAGTGATCGAGCGCATGACGGAGCGGGGCCTGCGCCTTGCCACGGCGGAGTCGACGGTGGGCGGACTGATCGGGCACCTGCTCACCAACGTGCCGGGGTCGTCGAAGGTCTTCGTCGGCGGTATTACCGCCTACGCCGGCGGCGCGAAGGCCAGCGTGCTGAAGATCGACATGGACACGATCCGCAGCGAGGGCTCGGTCGCCGGCAAGACCGTCGGGGCGATGGCCGCGAGCGTGCGCGCCGCATTCGACGTCGATGTCGCGGTCTCCGAGTCCGGCATGGCCGCGCCGCGAGACCCGTCACAGCCCGCGAAGGGTACGTACTACATCGGCATCGAGGCCGAGGGCTACGAGCGCGTTGAGCGCTACGAGTTCGACGGCGACCGTGAGTCGACGAAGCAGCAGGCCGCCGATCAGGCGCTGCAACTGGTGCTCGACTACCTCGACAGCACCTCGTGACGCAGCCGCCGCAGGAACCGACCGAGGCACCGCAGCCGGTCGCCGCACCCGACCTCACGACGGGAGAGTGGCTGCAGGGCGACCCGGTGCAGATCCAGGGCAGCGGTCAGCCTGTGCTGATCGACTTCTGGGACTACACCTGCATGAACTGCCTGCGCACGCTGCCGTACGTCGAGGGGTGGCACCAGCGCTACAAGGATCTCGGGCTGCGCGTCATCGGCGTGCACACGCCGGAGTTCTCCTTCGCGCGTAACCCGGAGCACGTGCGACGGGCGATCGAGAGCCACGGCATCACGTATCCGGTCGTGCTCGATGCCGACTTCAGCATCTGGAAGTCCTACGAGAACCAGTACTGGCCCGCCAAGTACTTCGTCGACCAGGCCGGGCTGATCCGCGCGCGGCATTACGGCGAGGGCGGCTATGCCGACTCCGAGGGCTTCCTGCAGACGATGCTGCGCGAGCAGGATGGCTTCTCCGCCGACCTGCCCGCCGTGATGGACGCCGTGCGCCCGGAAGACGCCGTGGGCGCGGTCTGCTACCGAGTCACGCCTGAGCTCTACTGCGGCTACCAGCGAGGGTTGATCGGGAACGTCGGTGCGGTCGCGCCGGACAGCCCGATGACGTACACGGACCCGGGCAAGCACGTGGAGGGCACGCTCTACCTTGATGGCGACTGGCTGCTCTCGGCCGAGAGCCTGGGCCGGCCCTTCGGCGCGCAGACGCCGAGCCGCACCCACCTCGCGTTCATGGCCGTCGACGTCAATCTCGTGATGCACCCGCCGATCACCGGTGACGCCGCGAAGGTCCGTGTGCTGCTCGACGGCGAGCCGATCGACGCGTCGATGGCTGGCGATGACGTCGTCGATGGGGTCGCGAGCGTCGATATGCCGCGGATGTACAGCCTCGTCAAAGGGGATGACGCGGAGCGGCACGAGCTGGTGCTGGAGACCGAATCGGATGGTCTGGCCGCGTTCGCATTCACGTTCGCGTCCTGTGTCGTGCCTGCACCGTGAGTGATGGCGAATCGGCTTCGGGGTTTGCGGTAAGTCCCTGTACTGTGAGAATCCTCAGAAGCGGAACTTCACTGTGACGAAATGCTTGGAGCAGCCCCCCTGGTAGAGCCACGCAACCTCAACGTCTTCTTCGACGTCGACAACACGCTGATCATGTGGAACGGCAAGCTGCGCAACCACGTGCGCGATGTCTTCGAGCGCCTGCGCGACGGCGGGCACACCATCTACGTCTGGTCGGGCGTCGGTATCCGACGCTGGGACATGAAGCGGCACGAGCTCGATGACTTCGTCGAGGAGTACTACATCAAGCCGCTCGACCGGCACCACGAGCGTCTTGAGACGCTGGGCGTGCCGATGCGGCCGGACTTCGTGATCGATGACCACCGTCAGGTCGTCGATGCCTTCGGCGGCTACCACGTCTCCGACATGCCCGGCGCGGACGACGCGGAGCTGCTCGATGCGCTCGCGGCGATCGAGGAGCACGCGGCCTCGGCCGACGATTGGCCAGCCTCGCTGCCGCTGCTCGGGTAGGCCTACCGGCCGCCTAGCCCCCGGACTGAGCCGACAGGTACTCCCGCAGCATCGTCGCCACGCGGCTGCGCTCCAGCATCGCTGCTGCTCCGGCGCGTTCCGACCCGGAGTCCGATGCCTCGGCGAATTGCGAGAGAGCCATGCGAGCGCTCGACTCCTGCCCCATGCGCAGCAGCGGCTCGACGATCGACCAGACGGAGACGCCCGAGAGACGCTCCGCGTTCGCGGCGACGTACATCGTCCAGTCGAGTGCCCGCTGGCGCATGTCGTAGTGCGAGAAGAGGCGGTAGTCGGGATCCCACAGGTCATCCGACGTGAAACAATCCGCGTCCCACTCGATCGGGAGCGGGCGGTCTGAGCCCGAGTCGGGGTCGAGCGCGCTCAGCCAGAGCAGCGTCGCGAGCGCGAGCGATGACTGGTGGTAGTTCCCGCCGCCGCTGATCGTCCACGAGAACGCGTACGCGTCACTCATCGCGCCCAGCACGCGCTCGTCGATTGAGAGTCCCGCGCCGAGCAGGGTGCGCGTCACGAGCAGATGGCCGATGAAGCGGGCGTCGTCGCCCTCAGCCGTCTCGCCGGTCGGCAGCGTGAGCGATGCCTCCGCGTCTTCGGCGAAGCAGGCGAACGTGTACTGCTGCCCGCAGTCGCGACGAATCGCGCCGGGCTGATTCTGCGTCTCGATCAGGCGGTCGAGATCCGACGGGTCATCGACCCTGCCACCGTCGCGAACCTGCGGCCAGAGGCGCAGTGCCAGGTCAATGATCTCGCTCTCACTCATGGCTGGAAGCTTCAAATGCGGCGATTGCTGTGTCAATGCACGCAGGCGAGCAGCGCGTGTCAGGGCCGCCGGATCATCGAATGGTGGCCGAACGAGACGGCGCCCCCTACGATCGCGACGTGCCGAATCCGCTTCTCCGATTAATCCGCGTCGCTGCGCTTGTCACCGTCGCGCTGGCTGTGGCGTGCAGTGGTGACGATGCCCCGCCCGCGGACGCGTCCCCATCGACGACCGCAGTAGCAACTGCTGCGGCGACGGCCACTGCGACATCGACGTCCGCTCCCACCGCCGCGCCGACGGCGACGCCCGGCGAGGCCGAGGTCGTAGCTTCGACCGCGAGCATCCCGACCGCCGAGCTCGGCATCATCGAGTTCACGCGGGCCGATGGCGTGGTATTCGCGCTGCCCGTGGAGGCGCCGTCCGCGCGCGAGTTCAGCATCGGGCTCTCGGGACGTCGGACGCTCGGTGAGCCGGGGGTGCCGCGTGGGATGCTCTTCCGCTACTCGGAGGAGCGACAGGGCGCGTTCTGGATGAAGAACACGCACATCGACCTGGCGATCGCGTTCGTCTCGACTGAGGGAGTGATCGTCGATATCCGGGAGATGGTGGCGGAATCGCTCGACCTCGTCACCCCGAGCGCGCGCTACATCGATGCGGTCGAGGCGCCGTCGGGCTGGTACGCCGAGCGCGGCATCGATGTCGGCGCGACGATGCGACTGCTCTTCTCGCTGCCTGCCGACTAGCTTGCCGACGCAGCGCAATCTCGCGCGGCGCTCGCTATACTGCGCCGACTCGCCATCGCGGGTTAGCAACACGACAGACAGCGAGGGGATCCAATGTCTGACACAACCTTTGAGCACAATGGTGTCTCGGTCAGCGGCTATATCGCGGAGCCTTCGGGCGACGCGAAGGGCGGGCTGATCGTGATCCAGGAGTGGTGGGGCCTGAACGATGACATCAAGGGCATCGCCGACCGCTACGCCGCGGAGGGCTTCGTCGCCTTCGCGCCGGACATGTATCACGGCGACATGAGCACCGAGCCGGATGAGGCACGGAAGCTGGCGATGGCGCTGGACCGCGATATCGCCGGTCGCGAGCTCGATGCCGCGATCGAGCACCTGAAGGCTGAGCACGGCGTCGCCAAGGTCGGCAGCGTCGGCTACTGCATGGGTGGCAGCCTGACGCTCGGCACCGCGACGCGCCCGACATCGACGGTGGACGCGATCCACGCCTACTACGGCGCGCCGCGGCTGACGCCCGACGAGATCGCCTCGATCAGCGTGCCCGTGATGGGGTCGTATGGCGGCGAGGACCAGGGCATCCCGGCCGAGCTTGTGAACGAGTTCCAGCAGGCGCTTGATGCGCAGGGAACGCCGAACGACATCAAGATCTACGAGGGTGCCGCGCACTCCTTCTTCAACGCCGGTCCGGCGCACCACGAGGAAGCATCGCAGGACTCGTGGACGCGATCGGTGTCGTGGTTCACCGAGCACCTCGCTTAGGGCGCGAGATCGAGCGTCGCTAGTACCAGTCGTCCTCGATCACCTTCGAGGCGTGGCGCGCGAGCGTGACGAGGATCTGCTCCTGCTCGTCGCTGAACAGCCGTCCTCGTGAGCGGTCGGTGACGTAGAGTGCCCCACGCACCTCGCCGCCCGCCCACAGCGGCACGCCGAGGAACGCCCGCATCTCCGGGTGTCGCGGCGGGAAGCCGAACGCGCGCTCGTGCTGTTCGACGTTCTCGATGTGTACCGGTCGGCCATCGGCCCGCAGCGAACCCAGCGGGCCGTGGCCCTGCGGCGGCGTGCGCAGGCCGCCAAGCTCCTCGCTGCTCAGCCCGGACGTGATGAACCCGATCGTGCGGTCGCCACTGTCCGTCACCGCGAGCGCCGCGTAGCGCGCCGAGGTCAGCGAGCGGGCGAGGTCGGCGACGATTTGCAGCGCGTCGTCCGGCCGGTGGCGTTCGGGCAGGCGGCGTAAGCGCTGTGAGAGCGCCCGCAGGGCACGCGTCTCGGGGTCACGTCGGAGGAGTGTGAGCCGCACGAGTGCAGGCTACTGCATGGTGGCGCCTGTGGTGGCATCGTCCGCGCTGGATTCGTCTGCCTCGGCGTCGTCAGCGTCGAAGAAGCGCAGCGTTTGCGCGTCGATCGCCAGCGCCACCGTCTCGCCTTCCGAGGGACGTGCGACGCCGCGCCATCGCGCCTCGATGCTGCGACGCCCGGCGATCGAGACGTCGAGCACCGCCGACGGCCCGTCCGGGCGGCTGTGCTGCACGGTCGCACGGATCGTGTGGCTGTCGCCGGCTGCGGTCGGCACCGCTTCGATGCTCGATGGGTGCGCCATCACGACCACGCCGCGTCCGGCGAGCGGCTCGGGGACGTCGGTCGCGATCGAGCCCGCGCCGGCTTCGACGATGCGCGTGCGCTCGCGGATGCCCCGGAGCAGCGTCACGTAGCCGACCATGCGCGCGATCCGCGCCGTCTGCGGGTGCGCGAGCACGTCGCTGAGCGGCCCCGCCTGCAGCACGCGCCCCTCGCCCATGATCACGAGATCGTCGGCGATCGCGATCGCGTCGCGCAGGTCGTGGCTGACCATCACCGACGTCGTGTGTAGCGAGGTGAGGATTGTGCGCAGCTGGACGCGCAGATCTTGCTTCAGGCTCTCGTCGAGTGCGCCGAGCGGCTCGTCGAGCAACAGCACACCGGGCTCGGGTGCGAGCGTGCGTGCGAGCGCGACGCGCTGACGCTCACCGCCGGAGAGCTCGTGCATCTGCCGGATGCCGTGGTCGCGCAGGTCGATCAGCGCCAGCAGGTCGCTGACACGCTGGTCGCGCTGGGGCGTCGGCCAGTTCGCCATGCGCAGCCCGAACTCGATGTTCCGGCGCACGTCGAGGTGCGGGAAGAGCGCCAGTTCCTGGAACATCAGGCCGACGCCGCGCTGGTGAGGCGGGCTGCCGAGGATCGAGCGGCCATCGATCAGCACATCCCCTGCGTGCGGCGATTCGAGTCCAGCGATCACGCGCAACGCGGTGGTCTTGCCGCAGCCCGATGGGCCGAGCAGGGCGACGGTGCGCCCATCCTCGACGGTGAAGGAGGCGTCGTTGAGTGCGGCGACGTCGCCGTAGCGGTGCGTCAGCGCCTGCACGCTCAGCGTCGCCATGGGTGACCGATCGTTCGCTGGCGACGCAGCGACTGAGCAGGGCGCGGCTTAGAAGGGCGAGACATCGCGGTACCTCAATCGCTCGATCGCGAGGAAGCTCGATGTCGTGACGACCAGCAGCACGACTGACATCGCGAGAGCGCGCCCGAGATTCGCCTCGCCCGGCCGGCCCAGCGCCTCGAAGATCGCGATCGGCATCGTCGCGAATTCCTGCCGTCGTAGCAGCAGCGTCGCGCCGAATTCGCCGAGTGAGATCGCGAGCGCGAAGACGGCGCCTGCGAGCAGCGCGCGCGACGCGATCGGCAGTTCGACGAGCCGCCAGACGCGCCACGGCGACGCGCCGAGCATGCGCGCCGCTTCCGGCACTCGCGGGTCGATACCGCGCAGCACCGCCAGTACGGCGCGCAGCACGAACGGGTAGGCGATCAGCGCATGCGCCGCGAGTACCAGCCACGCCGAGCCGCGCAGGTCATACCAGCCGCGGTTGAACGTTGTCAGGTAACCGAAGCCGAGCACGACGGCAGGAACGGCCAGCGGCAGCATCAGTGCGCCGTCGAGCAGCGGCGTCAGTCGGCCCGTCGAGCGCGCGATCGCGGTCGCCGCGGCGGTGCCGACGATGACTGCGATCAGCGTCGCGCCGACCGCGAAGGTGAGACTCCAGCGCACCGCGTTCAGCGGCTCGATGTAGGAGACGCGGCCGGTCTCCTCGAAGAGGCGCGTGAAGTTCGCGCCCGTCAGCGCTCCGTCGCCGCCGATCGTGAACGCGCCGTGGATGAGAGCGGCGATCGGCGCGAGCACGAGCAGCCCGAGTGTCGCAGCGACCGCGATCATCAAGCCGCGCTCTGCCATCGATGTCGCGGCGAACGGCTTCGCGCGGTCGGTACGCAGTGCCTGTGTGACGGCGGCGCGACGCTGTAGCGAGGAGTAGAGCGTGAGCGCGGCGAGCGTGGTGCCGAGCTGCACGAGCGCGAGGATCGAGGCTGCCGGCAGTTCCACGAGCCGCGTCGCGAGGCGGTAGATCGAGACCTCGAGCGTATCGAGCGGGCCGCCCATGAAGCGCCCCCCGGCGCCGAGCACCAGTACGACGCCAAACGAGGTGAACGCGAACGTGAAGACGAGCGCCGCCGCCGAGGCGATCGCGGGGGAGAGCGCGGGCAGCGTGACGTGCCGGAACGTTGCCCAGCGCCCGGCGCCGAGCAGCCGCGCCGCCTCCTCCGTCTGCGCGTCGAGGTTCGCCCAGACGCCTGAGACGAGCCGGATCACGATCGAGACGTTGTAGAAGGCGTGCGCCAGCAGGATCACCCAGATCGTGCCGAGCGCGTCGACCCTCGCGAGGCCGAACGAGGCGAGCAGGTCGTTGAGCCAACCTCGCGGTCCGAGCAACTGGCTGAACGCGAGCGCCACGACCAGCGTTGGCATCACGAATGGCGCGGTGACGAGTGCCTTAGCGAGCGCGCGCCCTGGGAAGCGGATCAGTGCGAAGACATATGCCGCCGGGATGCCAATCGCGAGTGCGAGCACCGTCGACGCCAGCGCCTGACCGGTCGTGAATGCGAGCCGCCCCCAGTAGAAGCGGTCACCGAGCACATCGACGACCACGCTGGACGAGAGCGATCCGTCCGGCGCGACCCCGCGCCAGAACATTGCGGCCAGCGGCCAGAGCAGGAACGGGACGACCAGCGCCAGCGCCGGGATCGCCCAGCGCCAGCCAGTGGTCGAGCGGCGCTGCATCACCGCCGCATGATCTCCGTCCACTCGCGGATCCAGCCATCGATCTCGTCCTGATCGACATCGATCTCGGCCGCTTCAACATCGACGTTGGCCCACTGCCACCAGTCGGGCGTTTCGACGTCCGGGATCACCGGGTAGACGAACATCGTCGATGGGATCTGCGACTGGAACGCGTTCGAGAGCATGTGGTCGATGAACGCGCGGGCAAGGCCCGGATGCTCGGCTCCGCGCAGCACGCCAGCGGCTTCGACCTGCCGGAAGAGCGGGCCCGGGATCACGTTCGACGTCGGGGGCTCATCGACGGGTGGGTCGGCGAAGAAGAACTCCGCCGCCGGGCTCGTCGTGTACGAGACGACGAGCGGACGATCGCCGCCCCAGTGCGAGAAGTGCGTGTAGTAGGCGTCAGACCAACCATCGGTGACCATCACGTCGTTCGCGCGCAGGTCGCGCCAGAAATCCTGCCAGTCGCCGTCGCCGAAGTGCGCGACGGTCGAGGCGAGGAACTGGAGCCCCGGCGACGAGGTTGCTGGATCCTCGACGACGAGCTTCCCGCGCCAGCTCTCGTCAGTCAGTTCCTCGAAGCTCGTCGGTGCGGGCAGCCCCGCAGCGCGGTCGAGATTGAGGTTGACGTAGCCGAAGTCGGTGGGCGTCACGGTCTTCGTGTCGCCGAACTGATCGCGGATGTCCCCGGGGATCTCGCCGCGGCGGCTTGCCGTGAACGAGCAGAACACGTCCGCGTCGTCGGCCCGCTGGTAGCTGAGGTTGTCGACCCCGAATAGCACGTCCGCTTCCGGGTTGCCCGCGCTCAGGATGGCGCGGTTCACCACCTGGTTCGCGTCTCCTCCCTGAAGGAAGGTGACGGTGACCCCGTGCTGCTGCTCGAAGGCCGCGATCACCTCGTCGGTGGCGTCGAACGAGTCGTGCGTGAGCACGATCAGTGTGTCGCCGGTCGGGGATTCGTCGGGGCATGCTCCGTCGTCGTCGCGACTGCACGCCGCAAGCAGCAGCGCAGTCGCGACGAAGGCGACAAGTATTGATTTGGCTCGCATCTCAGGGTCCTTCCCTGTGCTGCGAGACCGCTGCCTGATGTAGTTGTGATTGCCGCTCTCGGGGATCGGGCTCAGCCGGCCTGATTGTCCCTCGGGGCGAATAACCGCAGTTCCTACGCACGTACAAACGTGATCAGGTTCCAGGGGTTGGCGGTCTGTCCGCCTCTCAGCCCGAAGGCACCCCCAGCGGTCTCCTTACGGATGACGGGGGCAGGGTTGCACCGCCCTCGACGGACGTCAAGCAGCGATCGAGGGGCGGACGCCGGCGCCGGTGGGACGCGCTACTGGAGGCGGCGTAGTCGCGGCAGGAAGATGGTCGCGAAGGTGACGATCACGAGCAGGATCGCACCCATCGAGCCGATCGTGAGCTGCGGCCCGATGATCGAGGCGAGCACACCGAAGACGAACGTCCCGAACATCGAGAGGTTCATCTGCATCATCTGCACGCTCATCACGCGGCCCCGGTACTCGTCCTCGACGTACGTCTGGAGCAGCACGTTGCTGACCGACATGCGCAGGCTCTGCCCGGCACCGACGACGATCACGACGCCGATGATCACCGGCCAGAACGTGGTCATCGGGAAGGCGAGCAGCGCGAATCCGCTGAAGAACCCGCCGACGAGCAGCAACCGGCCGCGGTTGCGTTCCGGCAGCGAGGCGATCACCAGCGTGGTCACGAACGAGCCGATCGCGGTGACGCTCATCAGATAGCCGACGGTCTCCGGGCCGCCCTTGAGCACATCGATTACGTAGCCCGGCAGCATCATCTGGTACGGCATCGAGAAGATCACGATCGAGAGGCTGGTCACGAGCAGCGTGAGAATCGTCGGGTTGTGCCGGATGTAGCTGAGGCCGGCGATGATCTCCTTGATACCGCCGCCACCACGACCGCGGCCGCCGCCACGCATGCCCGGGCCGCGACCGCCACGGCCACCCTGCGGGGCGCCTGCGGGGGCGCTCGCACGCACCTCCTCGGGGCTGAGGATCGGCACCTTCGCCAGCATCACCACTGACCAGATGTAGAACCCGACCATCACGAAGTAGACGGCTTCGCCACCGTAGGCTGCGAGTAGCACGCCACCGGCCGCCGGGCCGACAAGTCGCATCAGGTTCATCGTGCCCATGCTGAGCGCGGTCGCGTTCATCAGCCGGCCCATGCCGACGACCTCGGGCATCATCGCCTGTCGCGATGGCATCATCATCGCCATCACGCCGCCCTGCACGACCGATGCGGCGAGCAGATGCCAGAAGACGAGCCCGTCGGTGAAGAGCAGGATCGCGACGACGAGCGCATTTGCGGCGCTTACGCCCTGGCCGATCTGCACCACGAGCTTCTTCGGGTAGCGGTCGGCGACGAGCCCGCCCCACATGGTGAGGGCGATGCCCGGAATCGCCTGCGCGAGCGCGACGGTGCCCAGTGCGGCGTACGAGCCGGTGAGCTGGAAGACGATCACGGCGCGCACGAGCTGCTGCATGTTCATCGCACCGAAGGAGCCGAGCTGCGCAAGCATGTACCAGCGGAAGCCCGACTGGCCGAGCGACTCGAACGTGCGGAAGCGCTTCTTCTGCTCCGGTGGTTCGACGTATCCCGCGACGGCGGTGGGCGCCGCGCCGTTCGGAGGTGCGGCGGCTGGTGCGGCTACAGCCGTTGCTGTTGCCCCGTTGTCGTTGCCATTGCCGTAGATGCGCGCGGCGAGGTTGTACTGCTCGGGAGCGGTCGCACCGTTGCCGTTGCCGTTCGTCGGCGCGGCGGCACCGGTGCCGCTCTCGTCACCGTAGACCTGCGCGGCGAGGTTGTACTGCGGTGGCGCGCTGGCGCCGTCGCCGCCATTCGACGAGTGCCCGTTGCCGTTGGTGGGCGCGCCCTCGTCGTGTGTTCCGTTCGCGGTGCCGTTGGTCGAGGCGTCGCCGTAGATACGCTCGGCGAGGTTGAAGCCGTCGCGCGCGTCGTCAGCGTCGGGGGTGCGTGGAGCCGGAGGTTCGGCTGTCGTCATACGAGCCTTCGCTACGTCGCCAGGTTCGGCCGAGGAGCCCGTGCCGACCGTGACGTTCACGGCAAGGTCACATCCTAGCAGGCGAAGTGATCGCTTCGCTAGTGAGGGACGCTACTAATTACATAAGAGACGGCACTGAATCTGAAACCGGTATTAACCAACTGTAGACCGCTCAAAAAGAGCTCAGCAGGGTGCAGTCCTAGAGCGTGTCCTCGGGCCGCAGTCCGAACATCGTCCAGCCCGGTCGATCCGCGCCGGGGCCCTCCATCGCAACGCCGAGCCCGGCATCCCGTGGGGTCCGCATCGCGAGGTCGATCGCCCAGCTCGAGAGGCTCTGCACGCGTTCCATGTTCGCCATCTCGTCGAGACTGAAGTAGCCCGCCCCGATGATCTCGTCGTTGTCGAACGAGGTCTCGCCGGGCTCCGCGTCGAGGCGGAAGACGATGTAGATGTTCGTGCTCGGCCCGCCGATGCCACCGCCGATGGCGTGGCGGAAGCCGATGGCGTCGCGGATCTTCGCGGTCACGCCGGCCTCCTCAAGCACCTCGCGCTCGATCGAGAGTGCGATGTCCTCATCGGCCTCGGCATATCCGCCGGGGATCTGCCAGGCGCCGCGGTTCGGGTTCTGCCCGCGCTGCACGAGCAGCGCCTTGTCGCCGGAGAAGACGACGGCGCCGACGCCGATCGAGAAGTCTCCGAAGTGGATGAAGCCGCAGCCTTCGACGTCCGGACAGGACTGCCGTTCGCGTCCGCCGTCTTCGCGTGATGTCAGGGTGAGCCCGCAGCGCGGGCAAAAGTTCATAGATGCCATGCGGCCATAGTAGGGGGTCGGCGCAAGTCCGGCGCCGCAGCGCCGTCGCTGGTTCGCCCGTCAGGCCCGTTTGATCGGCCGCTCGCTAGACCCGACCGGCCTCGAACTCGAGCTTCCCGCGCGCGATGTTGAAGCGCAGCACATCCGACGAGCCGCCGGCCAGCCGCCACGACCGTGAGACGCGGTAGAGCCGCTCAAGCGGGTGCCCCTCGATCAACGCCTCGCCACCGCCGAGCTGAATCGCGGCATCGACGACACGACCGGCCGCCTCGGCCGCGAAGACCTTGGCGATCGCGCCCTCATTCATGATGTCCACGTCGTCGTCGGCCAGCCGCGCGGTGCGGTAGAGGGTGCTGCGGATCGCGTACGTCTCAAGCATCATCTGGCCGAAGACGGCGCGCACCTGCTCGCGCTCGCCGAGCGAGGTGCCGCTGCGGTGTGGCTTCGAGATGTGCTCGCGCGTGTGCTCCACGACCCACATCGCCGTGCCGCTGGCCTGAGCCGCGATCTGCAGCCGCTCGCGGCCGATGTTGCCCATCGCGCGCGGCATTCCCTGTCCGACCTCGCCGATCACATGCGTCTGCGGCACCCGCATCTCGTCGAAGTTCATCGCGCAGTGCGTCCCGCCATCGAGGCTCACGAAATCGTCTTCGCGAGTCAGCCCCGGCGCGTCATGATCGACGATCAGCATCGCCGGTCCGCCGGGGCCGTCGCCTTCCTCGACGTTGACGAGCACGGAGTAGAAGTCGGCCGCGCTGCCGCCGCTGACGAACGACTTGCGTCCGTTAACGATGAAGTCATCGCCGTCGCGGCGGGCGGAGGTGCGCGCCGAGCCGTCCGAGGACTCGGTGAAGGCGAAGGCGTTGCGCACCTCGCCACGGATCAGCGGTTCCATGTACCGCTCGCGGAGCAGCCCCTCGGAGCGGGCGAGGATGCCGGGGCCGGGGCCGAAGACCGATCGCGTGATGCGCAGGTTGCCGGCGGCCAGCGTCTCGCGGGCGACGGTGAGCGCCAGCGGGCCGGCCTCGGTGCCACCGACCTCGCTTGGCTGGGTCATGCCGAAGAAGCCGAGGTCGCGGGAGCGCTCGATCACTCGCTGGCGGACGGTGGCCTCGTCGAGCGTCCCGGCGTCGAGTTGCTCCTCGAGCGGACGTAGGTCAGCCTCCACGAAGATCTCGATGCGGTCGCGCAGTTCCGTCAGTTCCTGGGTCAGTTGTTCGGGCATGAGTCCTCCGCAGCTGCTGACCGGAGGCTAGCGCTTCGGATGGAGGTTCTCCAGTCGCTCGCGTTCATCGACCGGGAGCTCGTCGTGGATCGTGCTCGCCGAAGCGACCCTGGACGTCGTCGGTTCACTGCGCTGGACGCGCTCCGTCGGTGGTTCGCCTGTATGTAGGTCCGAAGCCGAGCATCGGGAGCAGCCGGGTCATACCTGTGACGGCGTCGAGGATCGAGCGGAACCGAGCCCGCAGCGTGTCACGCATCGCGACCTCCTCGTCAGTCTGATCTGATCTTGATCGTGGGCGTCCGCAGCGCCCGTGCCGAGAGCAGAACGGCCCCCGCGGCGCGGGTCGAAGGTCAGCTTGCCGGTGTCTCAGCCCGCTGGCGGCAGGGCGTCGGCGATCTCCAGCGCGATCTCGGCGGGTGGTTGCGAGGCGTCGAGCGCGAGGTGCGTCTGCGCCTCGCCCGCCTTCACCATCTCGTAGCTCTCGACGTGACGCTGGAACGCGGGCTGATCGACGTCGGTGTCGTGTTGTTCCCGCTCGCGCTGCGCCAGCCGCGCGAACGCGGCGTCGTCGGAGAGCCGCAGCTCGGCGATCACGGCGGGCACGCCGGCCTCGCGTGCGACGCGCGCGGCCGCGGCGCGATCGACGGCGCGACCGTGCACGCCATCCAGGATCACCGGCCGGCCTGCAGCGAGGTGGGCGGCGGCGCGGTTCCGCATCTCGTCGTACGTGCGCTCGCTCATCTCCGCCGAGTACGCGCCCGCCTCGTATTGCTGCCACATCGTCGTCGAGAGACCTGCGGCCTCGGCGAGCTCGTGGCGGATCACGTCGGAGGAGACATGGGCCGCGCCGATGCGACCGGCGAGGGTCGCGCCGACCAGCGTCTTTCCGGTGCCGGAGAGCCCGGCGAGGATGATCAGCGCAGGGCCGCTGCGTCGCTCTGCGTATTCGGCGGCGAGCCGGAAGTAGCGGGCGGCGGACGCCGCGAGTTCCGCCTGCTGCGCCGCTGGAACCTCCGGCGCGCCCGCGCCGATCGACTCCACCTTTCCGCGCACGAAGGCACGGAAGGCGCGATGCAGCGGCTGGAGCACGCCGATCGTCTCGTCGCCCGTGGCCGCGATGTAGCGCCCGGCGAACTTGTCGCCGAGGTCGGGGCGACCGAGGGCTTCTAGGTCCATGGCGAGGAACGCCACGTCGTAGCCGACGTCGAGATAGCGGAAGTGGAACCAGTCGTTGAATTCGACGCAGTCGACGATCGTGATCTGCTCGGCGCTGTCGCCGAGTACGTAGACATGCTTCGCCTGCAGATCGCCGTGCCCCTCGACGACGCGACCGGCAGCCAGGCGCTCGTCGAAGAGCATCGCCTGCGCGTCGATCGTCTCCGCGACGAACGCCTCCAGCGCCGCCGCATCCTCGGCGCGCCAGGTGCCGCCGATGAAGCCTTTCGCCTCGCCGTACTCGCGTTCCCACCACGCTCGCTCGGCGGCGACGCCCGCGTAAGTGGGGTCGTTTGCGACGACCTCCGCGCCCGTATGCAACGCGACGACGCGACTGGCGATCTGCTCGACCACGTCCTCGGGTGCCGCGCCGGTCGCCAGCAGTTCGTCGAGCGTGCGGTCGTCGGGCAGGCGGCGCATCTTCACGGCGTGCTCGACGACCTCGCCGCCTCCCTCGATGTCGCCCTCCACGGCGAAGCGCCCGTCCGACGTGCGCACGATCGGGACGACGTCGATGTAGACGTCGGGCGCGAGGCGGCGGTTGAGCGCGACCTCGGCGCGGCAGAACCGCTCGCGCGTCTCGGCATCGAGCTGCTGGATGAAGCCGAAATCGACGGGCTTCTTCGTCTTGTAGACGACGTCGCCGGCGAGGAAGACATAAGAAATGTGCGTCTGGCGCAGCTCGATCTCGTCGGGCGCGTGCGGGTACGCAGCGGGGTCAAATAGCGCTCGGACGTAATCGGGCAGCGCGTCAGCGGTCATAGGTTCACTCTAGATCGAATCTGTAGGGGAAATCCCTGCCAACCGATCATAATGTGGCGTCTACAATGTATGTTGCAGGCGGGGTGATGTAGCTCATGAATCGATTCTTCCGTACCGGCAACCACAACACTGAAGGTATCGACCAGCCGCCGACGCCTGTGCAGTGTCGCGGCTGCGAGACCGATCTGACGAACGACACACACTTTGCGCAGACGGGCATCTGCGCCGCCTGCGGCCGCGTGGAGCCAATCTCCGCCGCGCAGTGGATCGACCTGCTCTTCGACACCGATTCATTCGACGAACGCTTCTCCGGCGTGCGCACCCCCGACCCGCTGGAGTTCTCCGACTCCCGCCCCTACATGGAGCGACTGGAAGAGGCGCGCGAGAAGAGTGGCGAGCGCGAGGCCGTGGCCACGGGTACCGCCGAGATCGGCGGCCACAGCGTGGTCGTCGCGGTCTCGGACTTCCGCTTCATCGGTGGCTCGATGGGATTCGCCGTCGGCGAGCGCGTCGCGATCGCGATGGACGAGGCGCGCAAGGCGAAGGTGCCGTTTGTCGTTGTGACGTCGTCCGGTGGCGCGCGCATGCAGGAAGGCATGGTCGCGCTGCTGCAGATGGCGAAGACGGCCGCCGCCGCGCAGCGTCTGCATGAGGCCGGCGTACCGATGATCGCCGTGCTTGGCGACCCGACGACCGGCGGGGTTTACGCCTCCTACGCGAACCAGTGCGACGTGATCATCGCGGAGGCGCACGCGCTGATCGGCTTCGCCGGCCCGCGGGTCCGCGCCGTGCACGACGAGGACGAGGAGCGCGAGACGCTCTACTCCGAGGATCTGCTTGCCGCCGGTCTCGTCGATGCCGTGCTCGACCGAGAGAGCCTGCGTGACCACCTGCTGCGTGCGGTCACGTTGCTCCAGCCCGCCGTCGCGCCCGACCTCGATCGACTGGAGCCGGAGGTCGCGCCACGCGCCGTCGATCGCGGCTGGCCGGTCGTGGAGCGCGCCCGCGAGAAGAACCGCCCGACGGCTATGCACTACATCAACGGGATCTGTTCCGACTTCATGCCACTGCACGGCGACCGCAGCGGTGTCGATGACCCGGCGCTCGTCGGCGGTCTCGGCCGCATTGGCGACACGAACGTCGTGCTGATTGGACAGGAGCGCGGCGATCGCACGGCCGAAGGCGAGCGTCGCAACGGCCGCGTCGCGCCCGCCGGCTACCGCAAGGCGCTACGCCTGATGCGGCTCGCCGACCGGCTCGAGTTGCCGCTGATCACCTTCGTCGACACGCCCGGCGCGCACGACGGCATCGCCGACGAGGCGCAGGGGCTCGCCGGCGCGATTTCCGACTGCCTCGCGGGCATGGCGGCGCTGACGACACCATCGGTCGCGATCGTGATCGGCGAGGGCGGGTCGGGTGGCGCGCTGGCGCTGACCGTCGCTGACCGTGTGCTGATGCAGCAGAACGCGATGTTCGCGGTCACCTCACCCGAGGGCGCGGCGGCGATTCTCTTCCGCGATCGCGAACGGGCACCGGAGGTCGCTGAAGCGCTCGGCGTGGCCGCCACGGATCTGCATCAACTCGGCGTGGTCCACACGCTGGTGCCGGAACCCGTTGGTGGCGCGCATGCGAACCCGGACGGCGCGATCCGCCTGCTGGACCCGCCGCTCCGTCGTGCGCTGGCGGAGGCGTCACGCGGACGCGGGGCGCAGCGTCGACGTCGACGTGAAGAGCGCCTGCATCGCATCGGACTTGAGCGCGGCGGCGTGCTGCGTGGCGCGGCGGGCCTGCTCGCTGGTGCCGGCCACGCGGTGACGAGCGCGATCGGTCGCGTGCGCGGCGATGGCAGCGAAGAGCCGGCCAGCGAGGCCGAAGAGGCTGCGACGACCGCCAGCTAGCCTGCCGGCGACCAGCCGCTCTCAGCCAGTTCGTCCAGGTGCTCCCGGTAGTGCTCGTTCATGTTCACGTCTGCGGTGCCGTGGATGTGCCACGTTGAACCATCCGGGGCGTCCCACGTGGACTCCGCCCACTGCTGCTCGCTGAGACCGAGCAGGTAAGAGCGGAGTGCGCCGCGGGAGCGCTCGCAGTACTCCCGCACCTCCGCGGAGGTCAGTGCGGCGTCTTCATCAAACCAGCGCGCGTTCCACTCGTCGTAGTTCGACCGCGAGTCGGGCTCGCGCCCTTCGACGATGTCGCGGATCACCTCGGCGGCGTGATCGTGCCAGTGGGCGATGTGGCCGAGCACATTCTTGCCGGACCACTGCGGCCCGCTCGCACCCGGTTGTTCGAGCTGCTCGTCGCTGAGCACGCCGAGCTTCGCCCAGAGCGCGGCCCATAGCTCGTCGCCCTGCCGGATCAGCTCCTCGCGGGAGGGAACCTCAGCCACGCGTCTCGCCGTTAGCCGACGAGCTTGCGGAAGATCTCCGCTCGCTTCTTCGGGTCCCGCTCATCCACGGAGACGCTGTGCGTCGCGTAGCCGGCGTCCTCTGCGGCTTCCATCCACTCGATGCACTCCTCGGCGCTACCGGCGACGCCGAGCTGCTCAACGAGTTCCTCCGGCAGCACCTCGATCGCGGCATCCGCGCCGCCCTCGCGCCACGCGAGGCGCACGGCGTTGGCCTCATCGGCGTAACCCATGCGCACGAAATGCTCGTAGTAGAAGTCGCCCATGCGCGCGATGTAGAAGGCGGCACCGCTCGCCCGCGACCGGCGGGCACCCTCGATGTCATCGGTGACGCGGACGGCTGCCGCGGAGTTGATCGGGACATCCTCGATCTTGCGACCGGCGGCCTTCACGGCGTCCTGGAACGGCTTCACCTGTGCGTCCCACTGCTCGCGGGGGGCGAAGATCGGGAACCAGCCGTCCGCGATCTCTGCGGTCAACTGCTGCGATTTGGGGGTGATCGACGCGATGTGGATCGGGATGTGCTTGCGCGGCAGGTTCATGCCGCGGAGCGTGAACCCGCGCTCCATCCCTTTGAAGTACTCGCCGTCGTGGTGCAGCGGCTCGTCGGCGATCAGCATGTTGATGATCTCAACGTATTCGCGCATGCGTGCGAGCGGTTTGCCGAACTTCACGCCGTGGAAGTGGTCCGTCACGTTCGCACTGGTCGTACCCAGCCCGATGATCATGCGACCGCCGGTGAGCTCGTCGAGCGTCCCGAAGTGCTGCGCCAGTGCCGCCGGCGTACGCGAGTAGATGTTGACGATCGAGGTGCCAAGCTGAATGTTGCTCGTCTCGTAGCCGAGGATCGCCAGCATCGTGAAGGCGTCGCGGCCCCACGCCTCGGCGTTGAAGGCGGCATCGACGCCGCTATCGTCGGCAACCTTGATCTCGTCGACGGCGCTGCGGACGTCGAATCCGCCCTGCCAGTTGAATCCGATTCGGATCTTTCGCATCTCATACCCCTGATCGCGCGTTGATGTGTCGGTGTGTAGCCGCGCGATTATAGGCTGCCGGGTAGCTGCGAAGACAGGCACTGATCGATGAACAGTGAGTCAGCGAGGCTCGCTCGTCGCAAGGATGGCCGGGACTAGTCCTCGGACCTACCGCCGCCACCGCTACCACCGCGGCCGCGTCCGCCGCGTCGCCCACGACGCCTGCGCTGCTGGCCGTCGTCGGAACCGGATCCGGCGTCGGGCGACGTGCGCTCGCTGTTCGGATCATCAGGGTTGACGGGGTCAGAGTTGGTGAAGCCCGTGACGTAGCGGCTGCCGCCCATCATCACGCGCTTGGTGCCGCGCAGGCCCGGCGGCCGCCTGCGGTTCCGCGGCAGCAGGTCGTCGTCGCCACCGTCCGACGGGGGTCGCCACGCGACATCCTCGGGCAGGGGAGCATCGAAGGAGTTGTAGTCGCGCCGCTGGCGCTGGTTGCCGGCCGTGCGAGGGGGGCGACCGCGGGGCTTCATCTCGGAACGCGGCGGACCGCTGCGCCCTCGGCGCTCGCCCGCACCGGATTGCGTGGAGCTGGTGTTGCGGTTTGAGTCACCGCCACGACCTCGGTTGCCGCCGCGATTGCCGCGTCCGCGACCGCCTTCATTGCGTCCACGCTCGCCGCGACCCTCGCTCTGACGGTTGTCGCCGTCAGCCGGGGCGTCGCTGTTTCGCGAGTTCGAGCTGCTGTTTCGCGAATTGCTGTCGCGCGAGTTGTCGCTCTGCGCACTGTTCGACGCGCCGCTCGAGCCGCCGCGGCCACGACCACGTCCGCCGCGACGTCCCCGTCGACGTTTGCGGCCGCCCTCGGCCTCAGTCTGTGCTGGCTGCGCTGCTGCGGGCTCTTCCCCACCGGCGAGACGGCGTACAAGGCGTCCGAAGGCGCTCAACTTGCGCGCTCGCTGCTTGAGATGGGTGTGTCGGTGGCTGTGTTCCCGCGCCAGCAGGCTGCGGTAGGAATCGTCATTGCAACCAGCATAGCGAATTATGTCGCTGCCGACGAGCGGACCCCAGATCGCTCGCTAGCTGCCGGCCGCCGAGGCTTCCTCGGCCAGTGAGCCCAGCCGCTCCGCTTCGCGCACCTCGTCACCGGCGCGGCGCATCAGCAGGATGAAGATGATCGCCCCGGTCGCGGTGCCGATGCCGGCGTAGCGGAAGACGTTGTCGATGCCGAATACCGCGACGACCCACGCACCGATCATCGCGCCACCGAGGAATCCGACGGACCCCGCCATCTGCTGCACGCCCATGATCGCGCCCATGCCGGTGGTGCGGCCAACCGTGACGAAGATCGCCTGCTGCGCGGGGAAGGCGATCGACTCCGCGATTCCGAGCGAGACGTACAGCGCCAGCAACCACGGCAGGATCGGCAGCGTCGTGCCGAAGATCGTCACGTCGAACGCGTAGTCCGGCACGCTCGGGATCAGGGACTGCAAGACCGCAGCCAGCCCCAGCCCGATCGAGACCAGCGCGACGCGGTTCCAGCGATCGGCTAGCGCCCCGAACGTCGGCTGCGCGACCGCGCCGATCAGCGAGCGCGAGCCGAGCAGGATGCCGACGAAGGTGGCACTGCCGGTGTTCAGCCCCTCCTCGCTCACAACGTAGACGGAGAGGAATGCACCGGACGCGGCGAAGGAGATGCTGCCGACGAGGCCGGAGGCGATCACCGCGTGCACGAACTTACGCCGCACTAGCTCTCGCCACGAGAGGCGCGGCTCCTCGGGCGGTTCGTAGTCCTCGCTGGCACCCGCCGGACGGGGGCGCCCGGGCAGCAGCAGCATGACGAAGATGCCCGTGCCCCAGAGCATCGATGCCATCGCAGCGAACGCCACGTTGGAGCTGAAGACGTCGCGCACGATGCCGCCAGCGAGCGGACCGATCCCCCAGCCAACGATCTGCGCCACCGCGAAGGCACCCATCATCCGCCCCTCGCCGCCAGCCGGAGAGAGCCGTCCGACGTAGGCGAGGCTGAGCGGGAAGATGAACGAGATGCCGATGCCGGATGCGATGCGCAGCGCCACGACCTGCTCCCACGTGTCGGCCAGCAGGTAGCCGTAGCCCATCGTGCCGTAGGCGGCGAAGCCGAAGACCATGAAGCGCTTCGCGCCGAATCGGTCGCCCAGGCGGCCGACGAACGGTGAGAGGAAGAACTGCGTGATCGCGATGCCCGAGAAGGAGAGCGCGACCGCGACCTCAGGCCCGCCCAGGTCCTCGCGGACGTACACCGGCAGCAGCGGAGAGACCATGCCGATGCCCGCCATGGCGACGACCATCGCGAGCCAGAGCACGATAAAGCCACGTGAGATCATTGGTGGGCCTTCGTCGGATCAGGTAGCGCGCGCCACCGTCGAAACGGGTGACTTCGCGTCGATCTACTGTACGGGCCTCGGCGGTCGGGTGAACGCCGGAGTTTGCCCTACTTGCTGTTCGGTATCGGCCCGCTTCGCCAGCTGCTGGCGACCTCTAGCGGCTGATCTAGCGTCGCTGTGCCCGGTTCAACTGGCCGAGCGGGATCTCGACGTGCAGCTGCTCCGTCTTCGGGAGGAAGCACTCGCTCTCGTTGCACGCCTGGTAGAGCACCTCGATGTCGAGCGGGATCGAATCGCCCTCACGGATCGCGGAGACCAGCGGGACGACGACTTCAACGCCGCCCTCGAAGACATCGAACTGCTCATCGAGCCCGTCGATGCTGAAAGGAACCGTCCCCGGGTACTCCGGCTCGCCCACGCGCAGGCCCTCCGGGCCTGTGACCGTGACCATCGTGGCGAAGTAGCCCTCCGGCGCGTTCGGGCCGTTGACGTGCAGGCCCTCGCCGAGCTCGATGCTGACGTAAAGGTCCGCGTGCTGCATGAACGCGAGATCGCTGCCGCCGAGGGTGGCGGCGACCTTCACGTCGTCCTCGGTGACCTCGGCGTGGGGTGACCCGCTGAGGTCGATCGCGGCGCGGAAGCCGGATCGCAGTACGGTCGCGCCAGTCTCGCGCACCTGATACTCGCGGTGGAAGAACTTCTGCTCGATCAGCCCGTCCTCATCGATCAGGTAGGAGCCGGGGAAGGGGATGCCGTAGACGCGCTCGTCTGGCATCACCAGCGTGTTGAGGATGCCGACTTCCTTGATGTACTCCGAGCCCTCATCCGCGATCAGGTCGTAGTCGATGCCGTGCTCGTTGGCGAAGTCGGAGAGCGCATCGACGGGGTCATAGCTGATCGCGAAGAGCTTGACGCCCGCGGCCTCGAACTCAGCCTTCTGCTTCTGCAGCTCCACGAGCTGCGTACGGCAGTACGGTCACCAGCGGGTCGAGCGATGGAAGACGACCAGCGCCTTGTGCCCATCGCGCGCGGTCGAGAAATCGATTGCCGCACCGTGCTGGTTCGGCAGTGCGAAGTTGGGCAGCGCCTCACCGACGGCGGGGCCGCTGGGGAAGTTGTCCGATTCCGGCGTGCGCTGCGTGGGAGGGGTCGGCTCGTCCGTCGGTGGTGGTTGCTGTGTCATGGATACCTCTTGCGCGAGTCTGTACGGAGCGCGGCTTCCGATCTGGAATCACCATTACGTTTCCGTCAGCGTGACGCGATGGTAGCAGGCGTGGCTACACTGGCTCAGTGACCTTTGAACTGACACCGACCGGCCCCGCTGAACCGACCCGACCCGCCAATCCCGGCGAGTCGACACAGACGCTGCTCGACCGGCTCGGTGGGCACGACGCCGTCGTTCGGCTCGTCGACGCCTTCTACGACCGCATCGAGGGCGACGAGGAGTTGCGCGCAATCTTCCCGCAGGACCTCTCCGCAGGTCGCGAGAAGCAGATGCTGTTCATGGAGCAGTGGTTCGGTGGTGACGCGGTCTACTCGCAGCGCTACGGCCACCCTCGGCTGCGTCGCCGCCACTTCCCGTTCATCGTCTCGGACCGCGGTGCCGGTCGCTGGCTGCGCCATATGACGGAGGCGCTACGCGAGTGCGGCGCAGCGGACGATGTCGTCGCGGAGATGCTGTCCGCGCTCGGTCCGCTGGCGCACCAGATGGTGAACGAGGGCCAGGCGGTACCACGTGACCCGCTGGAAGATTCGTTCCTGAGCTAGCTAGTCGGCAGGCTTTTCGGCGACGTGCAGCGCGACCGTGCCGAGCATCATCACGCGCACGTCGGTGACGACGAAGCACGCGCGACGCAGCGCCTGCGAGAACTCCGGCGGCGTGAGGAAGTGGTCGACGGAGACCGGCAGGTATTCGTAGGCGCTCTCGTGCCCCGAGATCAGCCGGCCGAGCAGCGGGACGAGCCGCGCGAAGTGCAGGCGTATCAGGGGCCGCAGCAGGCCACGATCGAGACGCGGGATCTCAAGAACGCCGATGCGACCGCCCGGCTTCAGCACGCGAAACGCCTCAGCCAGCGCCGTGTCGAGCTGCGGGATGTTGCGCACGACGAAGGCCGAGCACCAGACGTCGGCTGACTCGTCCGGGAGCGGCAGGTGCGTCGCATCGCCGAGCGCAAATGCGTTTGCGCGTCCACCTCGACGGGCCGCCTTTGCGCCGGCGTGTTCGAGCATCGGTCGAGCGAAGTCGAGCCCCAGCACCTCGCCGGCGCCGGCCTCGACGCAGGCGAACGCCAGATCGCCGGTGCCTGAGCCGGCGTCGATCACGCGGTCGCCGGGGCGCACGAGCAGGCTCGCGGCGAGCTTGCGCCACGCGTGGTGACGCCCCCCGGTCATGACGCTGTTCATCAGGTCGTAGCGCGCCGCGATGTCGCTGAACATCGTCTGCACGTAGGGCGCTCGATCGGCGTCGGGCGCGAAGAGGTCGGAGGGCTGCTGCTCGCTCACGCGCGGATCGTACGCCAGCCGAGGGGCAGGGGCATCGTGACTCAGATTCGAATCGCCGCGTAACCGCCTATGCAGGTACGCGAACCTCTGTTCTGCTATACTCCGCGCGATCCGGTCAGACTCCCCGCGGACTCAACCCATGCCGCTCAGATTACTCCCGTGGGCCCCCGAGTACGGCACGTCGATGCAATTCGACGCCGAGACGGGTGACGACTCCACGACCGACGCCGATCCGACCGTCGAGGGCATCGACTGGAACGTCGTGACCCCGACCGGCGATCGTCCGGCGGCGCTGCAGATCATTGACGGCGTGCGACGCGCCGAGGCGCACGCGATGGACGAGTCGCCAGAAGGCGCGCCGCTCTTCGGCCTCTTCGGTTCGCTCGCCGTTGGTGCGGTGCGGCTCGACGCCGACGGCGCGCGCATCCTCGAGGAGCACGTCAGCGTCGAGCGCCGCTACTTCCAGGTCGGTGGCGACCCCGTCGATCGCGAGGTTGCCGTTGGCGACGACGCGCTGCGTTTCGCGGCGGAGGTGCCGCCGCGGGCAACGACGGCAAACGAACTCGTCGACGCGCTCAATCGCAAGATGCTCGATCAGGAAGCGAAGCTCGCCGAGGACCTGTCAGCCGACGAGAGCGTGCTGACGCTCGTCGATGGCCCGCTGCGCGACATCCGCCCGTCCGGCAAGCGCGTCGTCGGCTACGTGAAGCGCATCCACAACTGGTACATCGACGGGGAGCGGCTGCGGCTGCTCGCGGCGCTCCGCGCGGGGCAGCGCTCGCCGCTGGTGATGTTGCGCGGCACCGACGGGCGCGAGCGCTACACGTGGTTCGTTCGTATCGCCGACCTCAGCGCTCGCTACCACCAGCTCGGCGGCATCATGCGGCTTGAGGCGCCCGGTTTCGCGCCACTCTCCGAGGCGATCGCGCTGGCGAACCAGTCGACGCTTGAACTACCGCGGCTGGCCTCTTCGCCGGTGCGCGACCCGCGCGCGCCACACAACCTCACCCCGGTCGGCGCGCTGGAGGCGGTGCTGACGCACCGGCTCGGCGATCGTCGCTGGCTGCGCCGGTTGCTCGTCGCCTCCGTGGGCGAGGGGGCCGACGCCGTGGCCGCTGCCACCGCATTGATTCACGAACAGACGCTTCCGGAAGGGGCCTGACGAGATGACTGCTGCGCCCGAACAGAAGAGTGATGTGCGCCCGGCCGATGCCGATGCCGCCGTCGGGCTGGTACTCGGCACCGAGGCTGAGGCATCGACGCCGCTCGGCTTCTGGGTCTACGTCGATCCGAGCAAGTACCTCCAGCTCGACGATGTCGTGCACGTGCAGTCGCCGCTGCCGGACGGGACGCTCGTCGATCTCTACGGCGTCGTCGATGAGGTTCGCGCGCACCAGGAGGGTGCATCGTTCACGTCGGACGTCGGCCTGATCAGTGAGGGCGTGCTCCCGGCGCAGTCCGTCGTCTCGGCGCACGTCGCGGTGACGCGCATCGAGCCGGAGCTATACGTGCCGCCGATGCCCGGGCAGCCGGTCGTGATCGCCGAGGGTGAGGCGCAGCAGGCGGCGCTCTTCTACGACCGCATGGAGGAGACATTCCCGCTCGGCATCTCGCGGGCGGGCGACCCGGTCTACGGCAACCTGCAGTTCCTCGATGGCACCAACGGTGCGCACGTCAACATCTCCGGCATCTCCGGCGTGGCGACGAAGACGTCGTACGCGACCTTCCTGCTGCATGCGCTCTTCGAGGGTGGGGCGCTCGGGCAGCGCGCCGCCAACGCGAAGGCGGTGATCTTCAACGTGAAGGGCGAGGATCTGCTCTTCCTCGACAAGCCGAACGCGAAGCTCGACGACATCGAGCGTGCGAAGTACGAGCGGCTCGGCCTGCCCGCGACGCCGTTCCGCTCCGCCGGCTTCTTCGCGCCGGTGCGCGGTGGTAAGCAGCCGATCCCGGAGACCGGATCGCGGCAGGAGGGTGTCACCGGCTTCTTCTGGACGCTGCGTGACTTCTGCGAACGTGGCTACCTGCGCTACCTCTTCGCCGACGCCGAGTCAGAGTTTTCGCAGCTCTCCTACGTGGTCGATGCCGTCGAGGCGCAACTGCGCAAGGTCGCGCACGCCAGCCCGCCCGGCGCGAACGTCGTCGTCGACGGCGCGACTGTCGGCAACTTCGACGACCTCGTCGATGTGATCGAGGTGCATACCGACCCGGAGGACGAGATGGGCGGACTGCACTGGGCCGGCGGCTCCGGCAACAGCGCCGCGAGCATTGGCACGATCCGCGCGTTCATGCGCCGCCTGCGGGCGGCCTCGCGGCACGTCGGCAACCTGATTCGCGGCGATGAGTTCGCCGACATCGACCCCGCCGATCACCGCATCGACGCCTCGCGCCACCAGCTCACGGTCGTCGACATCCATCGCCTGCACGACCGCGCCCAGCGCTTCGTCGTCGGCGTCGTGCTCAGCGAGCAGATGGAGGACCGGGAGGCGCGTGCCGGCTCCGATCGCCCGCCGCCGCTCTTCGTTGTCGTCGATGAGCTGAACAAGTACGCACCCCGTGACGGCCGCAGCCCGATCAAGGAGTTGCTGCTCGACATCGCCGAGCGCGGGCGCTCGCTGGGCGTGATCATGATCGGCGCGCAGCAGACTGCGAGCGAGGTCGAGACGCGTGTCGTCGGCCAGTCGGCGTTCCGCATCGTGGGCCGGCTCGATGCAGCCGAGGCCGGGCGCGGCGAATACCGCTTCCTCTCTGCGTCTGCCCGCGAGCGGGCGCGGCTGCTGAAGCCCGGCACGATGATCATCAGCCAGCCGGAGCTGCCGGTGCCGATCCTCGTGCAGTTCCCGCGTCCGGCATGGGCCACGCGCCCCTCGGAGGTTGCCGAGGGCGCGGCTGCCAGCGGCGGCGACGTCTTTGATCGGTTCGACAGCTAGTGCGCATCCTGCATACCGCCGACTGGCACCTCGGCCGCACGATGCGGGGCAAGAGCCGCGCGTCGGAGTTCGAGGCCGTGCTTGGCGAGCTGGCTGAGATCGCGAAGGCGGAGCGGGTCGATGTGATGCTCGTCTGCGGCGACATCTGGGACACCGCATCGCCCTCGCCGGAGTCCGACCGCCTGTTGAACGAGGCGCTGCGGGAGTTGATCGGGCTCGGCGTGCAGGTCGTGCTGATCGCCGGCAACCACGACAGCGCGCGCAAGCTCGAGGCGCTGGGGCGGCTCTCCGATCTGCTCGGCGTACACACCCAGTCGCACGTGAAGCGCCCGGACGAGGGTGGCGTGATCACGCTGACGGCGGGCGACGAGACGGCGCGCATCGCCGCCATCCCGTGGGTGCAGGAGGGGCGGGTGATCGACGCCGCGGAGGTGCTGGGCCTGGAGCACGAGCAGCACCAGAGCTACGCCGAGCAGACCGCGCGTATCTATCGCAGCATGGCCGCGCCATTCGACGAGCCCGCAGCCGCGAAGACGATCAACATCATGGCCGGTCACCTCTTCGTCGATGGGGCCGTGCTCTCCGACATCGATGGCTCCGAGCGCCTGCTGCACATCGGCATGGGCTACGGCATCGCACCGGCGGCGCTGCCGTCGACGCCGCAGTACATCGCGCTCGGCCATATCCATCAGCCGCAGGAGATCTTGACGACGACCGCCCCGGCGGCCTACGCGGGGTCGCTGCTGCAGCTCGACTTCGGCGAGCGCGACCAGGAGAAGGTCGTACGCATCATCGACGTGCAACCCGGTCGCCCGATCGAGCAGCGCGCGATCGCGCTGACGAAGGGGCGCAGGCTGACCGAGCTTCGCGGCACGCTCGACGACGTGATCGCCGCCGCCGATGGCGTCGCGGACGCCTTCACGCGCGTCGTGCTCAACGTCGATCGGCCCGAGCCCGGCCTCGCTGCTCGCGTGCGTGAGGCGATCCCACTGGCCGTTGATGTGCGGCTCGACTACCCGCGAGCGGTCGATGAAGCGCCGGAGCCAGAGCTGGCGCGCCTCAGCCCGCAGGAGCTGTTCGACCGCTACTACCGGGCGCAGCACGGTGTTGCGCCCGACCTGGCGCTGCTCGCGCTCTTCACGGAGCTGCTCGACGAGAGCGCCGAGGCTCCGCTCTTGCCCGATGCGGCAGCGCCGGATGCCGCGCCTGCCCCGACCGCACCGGTCGAGGCGGCCTCGTAGTGACGCGCCCGTGAAACCGCTGCGCCTGGAGATTCGTGGTTTCACGGCCTTCCGCGAGTCGACCGTCGTCGAATTCGATGGCCGCCGGCTCTTCGTGATCACCGGGCCAACGGGGGCGGGCAAATCGTCGCTGCTCGACGCGATGATCTGGGCGCTCTACGGGCAGGTGCCGCGCGTCGGCAATCGCACCCGGCAACTGATCACGCACGGTGAGAAATCGATGTCGGTGCGCTTCGACTTCACCGCCCGCGGCGAGACCTACCGCGTCAGCCGTCGCGCGCCTGCCACGACCGGGACGCGGCTTGAGCGCCAGATCGAGGGCGACTCGTGGCAGCCGCTCGCCGACCGAGCACGCGATGTCACCGCGCAGGTCACCGAAATCCTCGGCCTCGACTACTCGACGTTCACGAAGACCGTCGTGCTGCCGCAGGGCGCATTCGATTCGTTCCTGCGCGGCGACGAGGGCGACCGTCGCGCGATCCTTACGCGACTGCTTGGTCTCGACACCTATGAGGCGGTCGGACGGACGGCGCGGGCCCGCAGCAAGTCAGCGAGCGAGCTGGCCGACCAGCTGCGTTTGCAGCTCGGGCGGTTGAAGCACACGTCTGCGGAGGACGTCGCCGCACTGGAGCAGGAGCTGCAGAAGCTCGACGCGGCGATCGCCGCCGGGGAACAACGACGGGAACAGGTCGCCGACCTGGGCAGGCTCGCGCGCACGGCAGACGATTCGCGAAAGGCGCTCGACGCCGCGCGGGCTGCCGCGGCCGCATCGACGTCGGCGCTTGCCGCTGCGACGGAAGCCGAGCGGCAGGCGGAGGCCGCCGTCGTCGTCGCGCAAGCCGCTGCGCTCGCTGCTGTCTCGGAACGCGATGCGCTCGCCTACGATCCCGCAGCGCACGCGACGATGCGCGAGGTCGCGGCGACGATCTCCCGGCGCGACGAGGCGCAGGCGACACTGACCGCTGCAGAGAGCGAGGTCGCGGCGGCAGGGGAGCGCCAGACCCTCGTTGCGGCGACGGTCGCGCAGCACGAGAAGGAGTCAGTAGCGGCGTCGAAGCTGCTCGCGACCGCGACATCGGCGCTAGCTGCGGCCGCGCGAAGCGCAGCAGGCGAGGCAGCGCGATTGCGAGCGGAGATCGGTCAGAACGACGAAGAGCGCGTCGCGTCCGAGCGGCTCGCCACCGAACAGCGAGAGCGTATGCAGGCGCTCGATGGCCTGGGCACGCGTGCCACAGCGCTCGACGGCGAGCGCACTGCGGCCATCGCGGCACGGGCGCGTGCCGGCGAGGCATCGACGGAGGCCGCGGCGCTGCGGGATCGCGCGGCATCGACGCTCGCCGCTGCCGGCGAGGCATCGACCGAGCGTCAGGCGGAACTGGATTCGACGCGCCAACGCCATGCCGCCGCAACACTGCAACGAGACCTCAAGCCCGGCGACCGCTGTCCGGTCTGCGGCGAGACGCTCAGCGAAGTCGCGCACGATGACATCCCCGACCTCGATCGGGTCGACGAAGCCGCGAGTGCGGCGTTGGCGGCGCTCACGTCGGCGCGTAGTGAGCACACGGCGGTTGCCGCGACGGCAGCTCGTGCTGAGGCGGAGATGACAGCCGCCGATGGCGCGGTCGCGGGTGTCGACGCGCGATTCGAGGCGCTCCGCGTCGAACTGGCTCCGTTCGGCGTCAGTAGCGACGGTATCGCCGCCGCGATCGACGAGGCACGAGCGTCGGAGGCAGCCGCGCGCGTTCGCGTGGTGGCATCGCAGGAGCAGGCAGCGGGGATCCGCGCCGAGGAGCAAGCGATCGGGTTGCTGCTTGCACGCGTCCCGGCATCTGACGACGCGACCGCCGCAACGTTCGACAAGATCGAGGCGGCCGCGAGCGAGCGACCCGAAGCCGCGTCCAGCCTCAGCGAGGCGCTCGACGCTCACGCAACCGCGAGCGAGCAGGCGACCGCGTCTGCCGCCGCCGCGCGCGAGGCCGCGCCGCAACTGCGAGCCGAGCAGCGTGCCGTTGAACAGGTCGAGGCAGGCCGGGTGCGGGCTGTCGCGACCCTCGAGACGGTAACCACGAAGCTGGCGACGCTGACCGGCGATGATCCGATCGACGCGGCGCGCGTGGTCGAGATGCTGGCCGGCATGGAGCAGCGCGCGCAGCAGTCGCAGCAACTTGCGGCGGCGGCGAGCAGCGCGCAGTCGGCGGAAGCGGCGGTGACGGCGCGGCGTGACGAGCGGCAGCGAGAGCGCGGGCGCGTGAGCGTCGAGACCGACGAGCGCGCGAAGCTGGTCGCAACAGACGAAGCGACTGAGGCGCAGGCGCGCGCAGCGTTCGCCGAGCGGCGTGACGGACTCGCGAACGCCGAGGCGATCGACGCGGCCGCAGCGCAGGACATCGCCGCGATCGAGACGCTATTTCGCGAGATCGAGGCTGAGACGCGGACGGCGGCGCAGGCGCTCGGCGGATTGCGAGAGCGCATCGATCGTGCCCGCAGCGAGACGATCGACGCCGAGCAGATGCGCACGTCGATCGCCGCCCATGAGCAGATGCTGGAGCTCGCACGCGGCCTCGCGCAGGACCTGAGCGGCGACCGCTTCATCGGCTACGTGCAGCAGGAAGCACTGCGCGTGCTGGCCGCCGACGCGTCCGTGCGGCTGCGGCAACTGACGAACGGGCGCTACCGGCTGGTGCTCGACGATGGCGACTTCGCCGTGATCGACCACATGAACGGCGACGAGCAGCGGTCGGTGAAGACGCTCTCCGGCGGGGAGACGTTCCTCACCAGCCTCGCGCTCTCGCTCGCACTCTCGGAACGGCTGCCGGAACTCGCTGGGACCGGCGGCGCGGTCTCACTGGAATCGCTCTTCCTCGACGAGGGCTTCGGGTCGCTAGACGCGCAGTCGCTCGATGTCGCGATCGAGGGGCTTGAGGCGCTTGCCGACCCGTCGATCGAGGGGCGCATGGTCGGCGTGATCTCACACGTTCCGCAGCTCGCCGAACGGCTCGACGACCGCATCGAGGTGCTGGTGGGCGAAGAGACGAGCGTCGTCGCCTAGTCCGAACCCTCGAGTGCCAGCGCGACTGCCGCTCTGGTTCCGTCGAGCCAGGGTGGACCGTGCCCCGGCAACAGGATCTTCGCGTCGAGCCGTTCGATCACGCGCAACGACTCGCGCGCCTGCTCGGCGTCGATGTTCAGGCCAGACATCGGTGCCTGCCGCCCGGTCACCATGCTGCGGGTGACCAGCGCGTCGCCGGTGAAGAGCAGGTCGCGCGACGGGATCTGAAACGAGACGCTCCCCGGTGTATGGCCCGGCGTGTGATGCACCTTCGGCCGGCCGGGCACGTCGATGACTTCGCCGTCATCGAAGGTCGTCAGTTCGTGGATCGCCGGGTAGCGAACACCTCCGCCAGCGAGCATCCAGAAGGCCGACTTGAGGAGCGTCCATCCGAAGGCTGGTCGCTGCCGCGACGACGGCCGTATCCGCTCGCGTCCGGCCGCATACGGCTCATCGTCGCAGTGGACATGGACGCGCGCGCCCGCCTCCGACCTCGTGCGTTCGGCGACGCCAACGTGGTCGATGTGCGCGTGCGTGAGCACGATCGCTTCGACGCTGCCGAGGGCGTGGCCGATCTCGTCGAGGCCGCGCAGCAGGCGCATCCAGTCACGCCGCACGCCGGCATCGACGAGCGTGATCCTGCCGCCGTCTTCGATCGCATAGAAGTTGAAGTGGTGGGCACCAAGGTTCCACACACCTTCCGCGACTTGCTTCGCCACTGAGCCTCCCGATGTGACCGCAGCCTACCGATTCGCGCGACTTGCCGCCCTTGAGCGCGCCCGCCGACAATGCGCGTCAATGGCCGCCGAAATCGCCGACTCCACCCTCGCAGCGATGCGCGCTGCCGTCGATGTGTTGCCGCGCCGTCGTGACCAGTTGCTGCCTGCGCTGATCGCCGCCGAGCACGCGATCGACTGGCTACCGGAAGCCGCGATCGAGCACGTCGCGGCGCATACGCGCATCCCGCTCTCCGAGGTCTACGCGACCGCGACCGCCTACTCCGAACTGCGCCTTGAGCCGCCGGTCGAGGGCCGCTGGAACGTCTGCACCGGCGTCGCCTGCCAGCAGGCGGGTGCGGACGCGCTCGTCGATGCGCTTGGCGAGCGCGCGGCGCCGACGGCCTGCCGCTTCCTCTGCTCGCTCGCCCCGGTGATCGAGCGACACGACGGCGCGCTGAGCGGACGCGTCAGTGTCGAGGCGCTCGCGGCGCTCACTGACGGTGCGTCGTGACGATCGACGCGGCCCTGACGGCGCTGCGCGAGACGCACGCAGCGGCTGCGGAGGCGCGCGTGCTTGTTCATCGCGGCACCTGCGGGCAGGCCGCAGGCGTCGAACGCACCCTCGACGAGCTGCGCGGCATCGCGGGCACCAGCCTCGTCGAAGCCGCCTGCGACGGCGCGTGCTGGGCAGCGCCCGCAGCGACGGTGATTCGTGCCGACGCCAGTGCCAATGGCGCGACACACGTGCACCGCTTCGCACGACTTGATGAGAGCGGCGTCGTTCCGCTCGAAGCCTGCCTCGGCGGCGATTGCGACGGGGACGGTGACGAGCGCAACGGCGGTGTCACAGAGCGCCTCGGACGCACCGACCGATCGCTCGGCGACGCGCTCGCGGGTGGCGCGTACGCGGCGGCAGCGCAGGCGCTGGCGATGGAGCCGGGCGCGGTGGTCGACGCCGTCGAGGCGCTCGGACTCACGGGACGCGGCGGTGCGCACTTCCCGACGGCGCTGAAGTGGCGCTTCGCCTCGGGTGCGGCGGAGGCTCCGCTGCTCGTCGTGAACGCCGAGGAAGGCGAGCCGGGGGTCTTCAAAGACCGCCACATGCTGGAAGGCGACCCACATCGGCTGCTGGAGGGCGTGATCATCGCCGCGCACGCGACGGGCGCTCAGCAGGTCTTCGTCTACATCAACGGCCAGGCGCGGAACGCTGGTGCCGCCTTCGAACGAGCGCTCGTGGAGGCGACGGAGGCGGGCATCGTCGGCGGCGATGCGCTGGGCGCGGCGGTCGACCTTGAGGTCGAGATTCGTTCCGGTGCCGGCGGCTACGTCAGTGGCGAAGAGACGGTGATCCTGAACAGCATCGAGGGGCAACGCCCCGTTCCGCGATTCAAGCCGCCGCAGATCACAGAGGCCGGTCTCTTCGGCCGCCCCACCGTGCTGAACAACGCCGAGACGCTGGCCGCCGCGACGCTGCTCTTCGACGCGTCACCGCCATCGACGAAGCTGGTCTCGCTCTCCGGGGCCGTGCCGCGCCCCGGCCTCTACGAGGTCGCGGTCGACGGCGGATCGACGTGGGCGACGGTGCTCGCTGAGGCAGGTGCTGCATCGCACGATATCGAAGCGTTGCTACTCGGCGGTCCGTCCGGGCTCTTCGTGCCGCCTTCGCTGTTCGACCAGCCGCTGGAGATGGCGGCGCTCGGCGCGGGTGGCGTTGTCGCACTGGCGGCGGGCAGCGACGTCGCTGCGGTCGCCCTGGACCTCGCCCGCTACAACGCGAGCGAATCGTGCGGCGAGTGCACGCCGTGCCGTGAGGGGACGCAGCGGCTAGTCGCGTTACTCGAAGCGCCCGCGCTCGACCGGCCGAGGGTGGATCAACTGATCGACGTGATGATGGAAGCGTCGCTCTGCCAGCTTGGCGGCATGGCTGGCCGCCCGATCGCTTCGGCGATCGAGCTCTTTCCGCTGGCGTTCGGCGTCGGGAGCGACGCTGAGGCCGCCTCATCATGACCGCTCCGCCAGTCTCGTCGGTCGCACTCACCGTCGATGGGCAGAGCGTCGAGGTGCCCGCGGGTTCGATGCTGCTTGATGCTGTCGCGGCCGCCGCCGTCTCGTTGCCGCACCTCTGCAAGGCCGACGCGCGCGGCCCGCTCGGTGCCTGTCGCACCTGTCTCGTCGAGATCGAGGGCGCGCCGCGGCTCGCTGCCGCGTGCCACACGCCGGTCACCGAGGGAATGGCGGTGCGGACGACGTCGGAGCGTGCCGAGCGTGTCCGACGCGGCGTGCTCGACCTCACGCTCGGCATGTCGGCGGATGGTGCCGGTGCCGGTCAGGCCACTCGTGAGGCCCGCGCGCACGAGCTCCCGCTTTCCTCGTACCCGCCCGCTCCACGCGCGCCGGAGCATTCGATCGACGACTCCAACAACTTCTTCTCGCTGAACATGGCGGACTGCATCCTCTGCGGTCGCTGCGTCGACTCCTGCCAGCGCACCCAGCACATCGGCGCGATCGGCATCAACGGGCGTGGGAGCGATGCGCGGATCGGCGTCGCGTTTGATGCGCCGTGGGCGGAGTCGATCTGCACCTCCTGCGGCCAGTGCGTCTCGGAGTGCCCGACGGGGGCGCTACTGCCGAAGGCTGAGATGCCGGCGACGTCGAGTGCTCGCGTGCCTGAGAGCGGTTCGTTGAGCAGCGCTAAGAGCACCGTGGTGCACACGACCTGCCCGTACTGCGGCGTCGGCTGCGGGCTCGCGGTGAACACCGCCAGCGGCGAGATCGCGTGGGTCGACGGCGAGCCGGAGAACGCCTCGTCGTTCGGCATGACCTGCGTGAAGGGTCGCTTCGGTCTCGAGTTCGTGCACTCCGACGACCGCCTGACGACGCCGCTGATCCGCCGCGACGGCGAGTTGCAGCCGGCGAGCTGGGACGAGGCACTCTCGCTGGTCGCCGAGCGTTTCGCCGCGGCGCGCGGCTCCTTCGCGACGATCGCATCCGCGAAGGCCACCAACGAGGACGGCTACGTGCTGCAGAAGTTCACGCGCGCGGTGATGGGTACGAACTCAATCGATCACTGCTCGCGGCTCTGCCACGCGCCCTCGGTGGTGGCGCTCATGGAGCAGGTCGGCTCCGGCGCGACCTCGAACTCGTACGAGGACTACGACAACGCGGGCACGCTGATGGTCGTCGGCAGCGACACCAGCCAGAACCACCCTGTGGTCGCCGCGCGGCTGCGCAAAGCGGTCGAGCAGGGGGGCGCGAAGCTTATCGTGATCAACCCGATCCGCATCGACCTCGTCGATGTCGCTGAGGTATTCCTCCAGCCGCGCCCCGGCACGGACGTCGCGCTATTGAACGCGATGGCGCACGTGATCCTCGCGGAGGAGCTGTGGGACCGCGATTTCGTCGACTCGCGGACCGAGGAGTTTGACGCGTGGCGCGCTGCCGTCGATGCTGCAACCCCAGAGGAGGCAGAGCGCATCTCTGGCGTGCCCGCCGACGAGATCCGGCGTGCCGCTCGGCTCTACGCAAAGCCGCACCGCAACGGGTCGTGCCTGATCTGGGGCATGGGCGTCACGCAGCACTCGATGGGCACCGACAACGCACGCTCGCTCGTCAACCTGGCGCTGCTCTGCGGGCAGGTCGGCAAATTCGGCAGCGGCATTTCCCCGCTGCGCGGGCAGAACAACGTGCAGGGCTGCAGCGATTCCGGCTGTCTGCCGAACACGTTCCCCGGCTACGAGCCCCTCGATGGCCCCGCGAACGCGAAGTATTCGGAAGCGTGGGGCGTCGACCTCGACCCCGAGCCGGGCGAGCAGGCGACGCGCATGATCGAGTCGATGATCGAGGGCGATCTCACCACGATGTACGTCGTCGGCGAGAATCCGCTGCTCTCGGATCCCTACTTGGCGCACGCCCGCGAAGCCTTCGAGCAGCTCGACTTCCTCGTCGTGCAGGACATCTTCATGCACGAGACGGCCGCGGAGGCCGACGTCGTGCTGCCCGCCCAGTCGTTTGCCGAGAAGAGCGGCACGTTCACGAACAGTGAGCGCCGTGTGCAACTGATTCGCCCGATCGTCGATGCGCCGGGTGAGGCGCGTGCCGACTGGGAGATCACGAACGAGATCGCGCGCCGTGTCGGCGAGCTGCTTGAGCACCCGGCCGAGGGATTCGACCACGGTTCGCCGTCCGAGATCTTCGACGAGATGGCGTCGCTGATGCCGATCGTCGCCGGGCTGTCGCACGAGCGGCTGGAACGCGACGGCGGGGTGCAGTGGCCGGTGCCCGACGTCGATCACCCCGGCTCGCCGCGTCTCTTCGAGGACGAGTTCCCGCGAGGGAAGGGGCGCTTCGTGCCCGTCACGCAGGGGCCGCCCGCAGCGGAGCTACCCTCGCGGCGCTTCCCGTTCACGCTCACGACCGGCCGCTCGCTCTACCACTGGCACGGCGGCACGATCACGCGTCGCGTCGCCGGGCTGATCGCGCAGATGCCCGTTGTCGCTGTCGACATGCACCCCGCCGACGCGGAACGGCTGGGCTTCGAGGATGGGCAGGACGTCCAACTCGCCTCGCGTCGCGGTGAGATCGTCGCGCAGGTACACATCGTCGATCGCATGCGTCGTGGCGAGCTCTTCGTGCCCTTCGTGCAGCTCGGCGGGGTAGCGGTTAACTTCCTCACGAACAACGTGCTCGACGAGGCCGCGGGCATCCCGGAGTACAAGGCGTGCGCCGTGCGCGTCGAGGCCGTCGGCACCCCCTCGCGTGCCGGTCGCGGGCGCGGGCCGGGCGGCATGCGCAAGGCCGGGTCACAGCGGCCGTAGCCTCGGCTCGTTCGCGTCCCTCACACCGCTGGTCCTGAGACCGTCGAAGGGCGAGACCGCGCTAGACGTCGCGGGTCGGCCCCCTCGGTCGGCGTGGGCGTGAGATCAGGTTCGCGAGCAGCGAAACCGCCGAGATCACGAGCGCGCCGGAGACTGCCGCCCAGAAACCATCGACGTGAAAGTTGAGGTCGAGCTGCCCGGCCGACCAGGCGGTCGCACCGAGCATCGCCGCGTTCACGACGACCGTGAACAGCCCGAGCGTGAAGATGATGAAGCAGCACGAGAGGAACATCGCGATCGGCCGCAGCAGCGAGTTCACGATCGCAAAGATTGCGGTCCCCGCAACCAACGACTGCCAGTCGTCGATCTCGATGCCCGAGACGACCACCGAGGCGAGGAAGAGCCCAGTCGCGTTGACGACGAGGCGGTAGAGCAGCGTCTCCGGTGTCCAGTCGGGGCGCCCGGAACCGAAACGGATGAAGAACGGTCGATTTGCCATCGCCGCGTGAGTCTACGCGAGCGCCCGAGGCGTCGGTAGCCGCGCACGACTGGCGGGGCCTACCATCGATCGACAACCGAGGAGGGTACCGATGGAGATGGCCGCGGACGAGACATCGATCGTCGGCAGGATGATGCGAGCAGCGAAGCTGGACGCATCACTGTACGAGGAAGTCGAGCACGACCCGGAGGCGACCAACCAGGCGCTGATCGTGGTCGTCGGGACGGCGCTCGCTGCCGGCATCGGCGCGGGCATCACGATCGGCCTCGCGGGGCTGATCTTCTTCCTCGTGTTCAGCCTGATCGGCTGGGCGCTCTATGCCTGAATCACCTACTTCATCGGCACGAGAATCTTCGCCGGTGAGGACACCAGCGCCACGTGGGGCGAGCTGGCGAGGACGCTGGGATTCGCGAGCACACCGCGCGTCTTCCTCGTCTTCAGCGGCATTCCGGTGCTCGGCGCGACCGTCAGCCTGGTGGTCGCGGTCTGGATCCTGATCGCGACCGTCGTTGCGCTGCGCGCGGCCCTCGACTTCGGCACCGGGCGCGCGATCGCCACTGCGTTCGTCGGGTCGATCGTGCAGGGAGTGCTGCTCGGGATCCCGCTCGCGCTCGCGGCCTGATCGCGAACTAGTCGCCCTGCGGCCGCGCGAGGTACGCTTTTCGCACCGGCCTGACACCCCGGCCCACGTGCCCGCAACTCTCTCACGAAGTGTCGCGGAAACGCGCACGCTTCCTACCCCCGAAGGGGGTCACCCATGACGACCGAGATTCGCGCCGCGCGGGCGGACGAGATGGCGGAGTTCAGCTGCCTCCAGCGCTACGTCTTCGCCGAGAACGATGCCGAGGGCCCCGACGCCGAGAGCCCGGTGCAGCCGGATTGGACGACCTGCGCATTCGTCGACGGCCGCATCGCGGCGACGATGGGTGCGTTCCTGTTTCGCATGCGCCTCAACGGTGCAGCCGTCGATGTTGCCGGCGTGACGGCCGTCGGCACGTACCCGGAGTACCGCCGCACCGGCCTGCTGCGTCGTGTGATGGAGCAGGGCCTGCGCGAGCAGCGGGAGCGCGAGCAGAGCCTCGCGATCCTCTGGGCGAGTTTCGGCGCGATCTACCAGCGCTTCGGCTACGGCCTGGCATCGACGTGGGTGCGCTACGAACTCGACCCGCGACAGGGGGCGCTCGAGGACGCCAGTCCGCTGGCCGGCGCGGTGCGACTGCTCGCACTCGACGAGGCGCGTCCGATCATCGAGCGGCTCTACATCGAGTACTCCGGGCCGCGCACGCTCGACGTCCATCGCGCGCCGGCCTACTGGGACTCCGTCTTCCGCGAGCGGCCAAAGCGCCAGCGCTACGCCGCCGTGTACTTCGACGAGGGCGGCGAGCCACGCGGCTACGCGCTTTACGAGACGAAGTGGCGCGAGGGTGGCGTCAGCAAGCCGGAGCCGGGTCCGAATCAACTGATGACCGTTCAGGAGTTCGTTGCCGTCGATGTCGACGCCTTCAAGGGACTCTGGGAGTACCTCTGCCGCCACGACCTCGTGGCACGGATCGAGATGCCCGGCGTCCCGGAGGACGACCCCGCTCGCTCGCTGATGCTCGAGCCGCGGGAGCTGCGGCGCATCACCGGTGACGGCATCTGGCTGCGGGTCGTCGACGTTGAACGCGCGTTGCCGCAGCGGCCGTATGGCGACCGCGGTGAGCTTTCGATCGCGATCGTCGATGACGGCCTCTGCGAGTGGAATAACGGCACCTACCTGCTGGAGACGAATGGCGTGGAGAGCGAGGTGACGAGGACGGACCGGGAGCCGGACATCTCGATGCCCGCCCGCTCGCTCGCGTCGCTGATCTCGGGACACGACTCGGCCAGCTACCTCGCGCGAGCGGGGCTGATCGAGGCGCGTGATGAGCAGGCGCTGAGCCTCGCGGATCGGCTCTTCGCGACGGTCTACCGGCCGCATTGCGGCACCGGGTTCTAGCCGCACGCTGACTCTTCGCCGCGTCTCCGCCGCGCCTCGGGTGCTAGCATGCCCGCATTCGTCCGCACGCCTCGAAGGAGGGACGCATGGCCCAGGTCTCTGATGTTGCCGGCTCTGAACGGGTGGACGACTACCTCGCACGCGGGCTGGAACACCTCTGGGTGCATACCTCGCAATACAACGAGCTGGCGAAGGACGACGGCATGATCGTCGTCGAGTCCGGCGAGGGCATCTACCTGACGGACATCAAGGGCCGCAAGTTCATCGATGCGATGTCCGGCCTCTGGGTCGTCGCCGTCGGCCACGGTCGCACGGAGCTCGGCGAGGTCGCGAAGCGGCAGATGGAGACGCTCAGCTACGCGAACTCGTTCGCCTACGCCAGCGAGCCGGCGATTGACCTCGCCACCAAGCTCGCGTCGATTACGCCCGAAACGATCAACAAGATCCACTTCATCAACTCCGGTTCAGAGGCGGTCGAGACCGCCATCCGCATGGCGAAGCAGTACCACTACAACCGCGGCGAACGACGCCGCACCAAGGTGATCGCGCGCGTTGGCTCCTATCACGGCACGACAGCGATGGCGCTCTCGGTCAACGGGTCGGCGGCGATCAACAAGAAGCCGTTCGAGCCGCTGGTGCCGGGCGTCGTCCACGTCGAGAACGTGAACTGCGCGAAGTGTCCGTTCGAGAAGACCTATCCCGACTGCGAGGTCTTCTGTGCGCGTCACGTTGAGGACGTGATCAAGTTCCACGACCCGGAGACGATCGCCGCCTTCATCGCGGAGCCGATCTCGACGTCGAACGGCAACTGGGTGCCCGCCGATGAGTACTGGACGACGCTGCGTGAGACCCTCGACCGCCACGGCATCCTGCTGATCGCCGATGAGGTGATCAACGGCTTCGGGCGCACCGGCGAGTGGTTCGGCATCCAGCATTTCCCGATCGAGCCGGACATCATGACCGTCGCCAAGGGGCTGACCTCCGGCTACGCCCCGCTCTCCGCAGCAATGGCCGCGCAGCACGTCGCAGACGCCTTCGTCGGCGAGCGCAAGGATGCGCTGGCGGGCGGTATCACGTGGGGCGCGCACCCGGTCGCATGCGCGGTCGCGCTGGCGAACGTCGAGATCATCGAGCGTGAGCGGCTGGTCGAGAATGCGGCCCGCGTCGGCGATCACCTCGCGACGCAGCTCCAGGAGCTGAAGTCGCGCCACCGCGTGATCGCGGATACGAGGGGCATCGGCCTGATGCACAGCATCGAGCTGAAGAAGGACCCCGAGGCGGGCATCGACTTCACGCCGGACGACGGCCTCTCCGACCTGATGCCGAAGCTGCTCAAGGACCAGGGTCTGCTGATGCGGTCCGGCGCGAGCATCTCCGTTGCACCGCCGCTCGTGATCAACCGCGAGGAGGTCGACGCGATCGTCGACGGCATCGATGTGGCCGTCGGCAACCTCGAGCGCGAATTGGGGCTGGGGTAACGGCCTAGCCGCGGGCCATGCGCCACGTGTCGCGCAGCCCCAGCCGCGCGCCGGTCTGGAGCTGGCCACCGGCGTAGATCCGCCCGCCGAGGCGCAGCAGGCCGTAGATCGTGAACAGCATCAGCGCCGCCGCCGGCACGACCTCCCACGCCGCGAGGTTGCCGATCGCTGCGCGCGTCGGTATCAACATCGGCGCGAGCGGCGGGGCGTACGAGGCGACGCGCACCCACGTCGCGTCGGCGAGTCCGACGACTGAGACCGCAGTCGCGATCGCGTACGCGACGAGCAGGATGAGGATCACCGGCAGCGAGCCGTACTGCGCATCCTCCTGCCGCCCGACCGTGGCACCGGCGACCGCGAACGCCGTCGCGTAGAGCGCGAAGCCGAGCAAGAACCAGAGCACGGTGCTGCCGGCCATCGCCAGCGCGCCGTCGGGCGGTTCGAACGCGCCGGTCAGCGGGATCTCGACCGCCAGCAGTACGCCGACCATCGCGAGCTGCGCCAGCCCGACGAGGTCAACGCCAAGCACCTTGCCAGCGATCAGCTGGTGCGCGGGGACGGTCGCGAGCAGCACCTCAACCACGCGGCTCGTCTTCTCCTCGATCACCCCGAGCAACACCCACTGGCCGTAGGTCGTGATCGAGATCATCAGCAGCCAGCCCCCGGCGAAGGCCATCCACTTGCGCCCGTCCTGCGTGCTGACGCCGGATGCCGTGATCGCCACGCCGCTCGGCTGGGTCAGCGACTCAACCGACAGCACGTCCTCGTTCAACAGCCCGCGCGCCTGCTCAAGCGTGATGCCAAGCCGCGCCAGCTCGTCGTTCAGCCGCGAGGAGTAGATAGCGCGGTTCGTGACCACGAGTAGCTGCTCGTCCTCATCCTCATGGAAGACGAGCACTGTTGAGTCGATGAGCAGGGCGTCGATCCTGTCCTCGCGCAGGGCACGGTCGGCCGCAGGACGGTTCGCGAACGCGTGCGTCGCGATGTCGATCTGGCCCTCGGACTCTTCCGCCGCCAGCCGCAGCACCTGATCCAGTCGAGGTTCGGTGAACCCCAGCACGCCGAGGTCGAAGTGCAATTCCACCTCGCGGTCCGCGAGCCGTGGCACCGCCACGATGCCACCGATGAACAGCAGGACGATCAGCGAGGAGATCACGAACCCCTTGCTCAGCGCCCGCTGCGTGAAGTCGCGCATCGCGACCATCCAGATGGCCTGCAGGCTGCGCTTCACGTCACTGCCTCGATGAACAGCTCCGAGAGCCGCGGCGCCTCGAAGGAGAAGTGGCTCACCGTGCCCGCACTACGCGCCAGTTCGAGTAGCGACTCAAGATCCGCCTCGCGGTCGACGACGAGGCGCAAGCGGTCTCCCGTGCGGTCGATGATGTCGTACGTGCCGTTGCCGTCGAGCCACCTGCCGCCGGTGCCGGGCACCTCGATCTCGACGAGCCGGCGCTGCGCGTTCGCTTTCAACGCGGAGACCGATCCTTCGAGCACGATGCGCCCGCCGTTGATGATCACCACGTCCTCGCAGAGGCCTTCGACGAGGTCGAGGTGGTGACTCGAGAAGACCACGGCGGTGCCCCTCTCCGCCTGCTCCGTGACGAGTTCGCCCAGCGTCTGCACCGCGAGCGGGTCGAGGCCGGTGAACGGCTCGTCGAGCACCAGCAGCTCGGGCTCGTGCAGCAGCGAGGTCAGCAGTTGCACGCGCTGCTGGTTGCCGTGCGAGAGGTCCTCCAGCCGCGAGTGCGCGCGGTCGCCGAGGTCGAGCCGGTCCAGCCACTTCGCGCCAACCCGCCGCGCCTCGCCGCGATCCTTGCCGTGCAGCGCGCCGAAGTACGAAAGCTGCTCCAGTACCTCCATGCGCGGGTAGAGCCCTCGCTGCTCCGGCATGTAGCCGAAGCGACGCATGTCATCTTGTCCCACCGCGTGGCCGTCCCAGTGCACCTCGCCGGCGTCGACGGTGATCAGGCCGAAGATCGAGCGCATCGCCGTCGTCTTGCCCGCGCCGTTCGGACCGAGGAAGCCGAGCATGCTGCCGCGGGGCACCGTGAACGTGCAGCCATCGAGGGCGACGGTGTCGCCAAAGCGCTTGCTCAGACCGTGCAATTCGAGCGTGATGTCGTGCCCCCTGCCTGCGTTCAAGGGTAGCGAACGGCGCGTCGTCGCGTCGCCCGCGCGCATACAATGGCCGCGCGCCGAAGGGGGCAGCCGTGGCCTACAAGTACGCGATCTACGAGAAGCGCGACCGCATCGCGGTGATCACGCTCAACCGGCCGGAGGTGCTGAACGCGCTCCACCCTGCGGTCAGCGAGGAGCTCGCGGGCATCTGGGACGACTTTGCGGAAGATCCGAACCTCTGGGTCGCGATCCTCACCGGCACGGGTCGGGGGTTCTCCGCCGGCAACGACCTGAAGGCGACCGCCGCGCGCGACCAGGGTGGTGGCGAGGGCACGACGGCGTCCGGCCGCTTCAACGGTGGCTTCGGTGGCATCACGGAGCGCTTCGATCTCTTCAAGCCGGTAATCGCGGCAGTCAATGGTTGGGCGATGGGCGGCGGCTTCGAGATGGTGCTCGCCTGTGACATCGCGATCGCCGCCGAGGAGGCCCGCTTCGGCCTGCCGGAGCCGCGCGTCGGCCTCGTCGCCACCGCCGGCGGCGTGCATCGGCTGCCGCGCCAGATTCCGATGAAGCAGGCGATGGGGATGATGCTGACTGGCAAGTCCGTCGATGCGCAGGAGGCGTTTCGCATGGGCTTCGTCAACGAGGTCGTGCCCGGGGACCAGCTAATGCCGACGGCGGAGCGCTGGGCGAACGAGATCCTCGAAGCCGCGCCGCTCTCCGTCCGCGGGTCGAAAGAGTCGGCGCTGACCGGGCTCGGCCTCGACCAGCGACTCGGCGACGTGATCCACGCGCCCTACGACAACGTGCGCGAGCACATGGCGTCCGGGGACCGCGCCGAGGGTCCAGCGGCGTTCGCGGAGAAGCGGACCCCGCAGTGGACCGCGAAGCCGCGAGAGCAGGCCGAGTAGGGCGATGGAGTTCGCTCCTACAGCTCGCTGAGGTCGACGGAGCGGCCTTCTGACCACGAGCGGTAGACCGCTTCCGTGAACTGCATGTAGGCCACACCGTCCTCGAAGTTCGTCAGCGTGACGGGCTTGCCGTCACGGATCGAGTCGACGAAGTCCTGCTCCACCTGCCAGCCGTGCGACGTGCCCTCGTCCGGCTCCAGCGGCTGCTGGTCCTCACCGTGCGTTGCGAACGTCATCGACTCGCCGGGGCGCCAGTGCAGCGTGGCTGCGGTGCCATAGAGCGAGATGCCGTTGCTTGCGGGGTCGCCGCCGGCGGTGACCGTGCTGTGGCGGTAGGTCGCGCGTGCGCCGTTCGCCATGCGCGCCATCACGCCGATGCTGTCCGGCACATCGATCGCCACGGCCTCGCCGCTCTCGGCGTCGATGCGGCTGCCGACGTAGGTCGCGGCGTCGGCGACGACGCGTTCGGTCGGGCCAGTCCAGCGGTGGATCACCTCGGCGATGATGCCCATCGTCATCGTGTTTGTGCCCGAGTAGTCGCGCCGGTCGCGCCAGTGCAGCGGGTTGTCGCCGAGCCCGGCGCCGTTGAGGAACGTCGCGTGGATCTCACGTAGCTCACCGAGCGCGCCCTCACGCACCAGTCGCTCGATCGTCGCGTGGCTCTTGAAGTCGAACGGGCCCGGCACGATCTGCGCCACGAGGTCGGGGTGCGCCTGCGACGCCGCCAGCATCTCGCGCGCCTCGCTCGCGTCCATCGCCATGCGCGCCTCGCAGAGCACGTGTTTGCCGGCTTCCAGTGCGCGCACCGTGTACTCACGATGGCGGTACGGCCAGGTGCCGATCGAGATCGCGTCGATGCTCTTGTCGCTGAGCAGCGCATCGACGTCGGTCGTGACGCTCGCGATGCCGAATTCGTCGGCGACGGCCTGTCCGCTCTCCTCGGAGCGATTGCAGACCGCGACAACCTCCACGCCGTCGATCGCCTGAAGGCCGGGGATGTGGCGCAGTCGCTGATTCGCGCCGGCGCCGATCATGCCGACGCGGATGGGGTCGTTCGCCATGGTGCTCTCCTAGAGATTCAGATTCGGGCGCGGTGCAAGCTGTTGCATCGGGAACACTGCAGGCAGATCGCGTGCGGCGGGCATCGGCACCTCGATCAGATGCGGCGCGTTGCTGTCGAACGCCCCGCGCAGCGCTCCTCGCAACTCGTCGGGCGTTGTCGCTCGCGTCGCCGCGACGCCGAACGAGTCGGCCATCTTCAGCCAGTCGGGGTTGTGCAATTCGGTGCCGATTGTGTGCTCATCCATGCGGACCTGCTGCATGCGACGGACATTACCGAAGGCACCGTCATCGAAGACGATGGCGACCAGCGGGATGTTGAACTTCGCCATCGTCGACAGTTCCTGCACGTTGTACATGAAGCCGCCGTCGCCGTTGATCGAGACGACCTTGCGGTCGGGGTTGCCGACCTGCGCGCCGAGCGCCGTAGCGAATCCGTAGCCGAGCGTGCCCTGGTAGCCGGAGTTGAGGTACGACCGCGGCTCGTAGATCGGGAAGCCGTTGCGCGACCAGTAGCCGACCTGCGTGCTCTCGTTGACGAAGATGCCATCGTCCGGCAGTTCGTCGCGGATCGCGCCCGCGAACCCGGCCTGCACGTCCATCGCCAGGTAGCGATCGACGAACTGCTGCTTCGCAGCGGCAAGCTCTGCCTCCCGTGAGTCGTGCGAGCGATTGTGGCGCGGCACGCGCTGCACCAGCTCGCCGAGCGCGTGCTTCGCATCGCCGACGATGCCGATGTCGGGCGTCCGGTTACGGCCCAGCTCTTCCTCGTCGATGTCGATCTGCACGAAGCTCTGCTCGGCGGGGATTTCGATGCCGGCGTTCTGCGGGCCGAGCAGGAAGCGCGTGCCGACCGCCAGCACGGCGTCCGCCTCTGGCATCAGCTCGCGCGCCTGCAGTAGTCGCTGCGCGCGGTAATCGCGGTCGGAGATCGCGCCGCGCCCGTTGTCCGTCATGATCACCGGCGCTTCGAGCATCGAAGCGAGTTCGCGCAGTTCGTCCCACGCGCCCGACGACAGCACGCCGCCGCCGGAGACGATCAGCGGCCGCTCGGCCTTGCCGAGGACCTCGGCGACCCGCTCAAGCTCGTCCGTGTCGCCCTGGTCGCGCGAGAAGGCCTCCGGCTCGAGCAGCGTGACGTCGGCGACGCGTTCGAGGATGTCCGGCGGCACCTCGATCTCAACGGGCCGTGGGCGGCCGGTCTGCAGCTCGCGCGCGGCACGATGCACCATCGCCGGGATCTCTTCCGGCGTCATCGCCCGTTCGACGTGCTTGCAGACGGAGGCGATCGTCTCGAGCTGGTCGTTGATCTCGTGTAGCACGCCGCGCCCGGCGCCGATCGCGTCTGACTGGATCGAGCCTGAGACGCAGAGCACCGGCGAGGAGCAGGCATAGGCCGTCGAGAGCCCCGCTGCCGCGTTCAGCAACCCCGGGCCGGGGACGACGAGGCAGGTGCCAATCTCGCCGGTCGTGCGGGCGAATCCATCCGCCATGTATGCCGTCGCCTGCTCGTGCCGCGTGTGGACGACGTCGATCGACTCGCGCTCCTCCCAGAGCGCGTCGACGGCGAAGTCGAGCTGGATGCCGGGCAGCCCGAAGATCGTGCTGATGCCCTCGATCTTGAGCGACTGCACGAGTGCCTGGCCGCCGGTCATTTCCGTCATCGAGATCCCCTCGCAGTGCGGGTCGCCGCTCGCGACCGCGAGCGCGAGTGTAGCGGCTGACCGGCCCACGCGTGTACCGGCGGGCGCCGACGTCGCGATCGCGGCGCCACAGCGAGGGCAGGGCGGCGGCAGCGGGTGGAGAGATGCGATAATCCCGCGCGATGCATCTCGCGCACCTGACACTGACGAATTTCCGCACGTTCCGCTCGCTGGACATGGACTTCCAGCCCGGACTGCATCTCGTCACGGCTACGAACGCCAGCGGCAAGACGAACCTGCTGGAGGCGATCGCGATGATCGCGACCACGAAGTCGCCGCGCAGCGCCGCTGATGTCGACCTCGTCTCATGGGCCGCCGTCGAGGACGATCCGCTGCCCGTCGCACGGCTCGCAGCGCATGTCGAGACGTCGGGTGAGGCCGCCGGAGACGCGACCGATCTCGCTGTCGCGGTGGTGACCCGGCCAGCCAAGGGCGGGGAGGGGATGGCCGCCTCTCGTCGCTTCCAGGTCAACGGCGTCGCACGGCGAGCCTCCGACCTGATCGGGCGGCTGCGCGTGGTGATGTTCTCCGCGTCGGACCTCGCGATCATCAGCGGCGCGCCGACAATACGACGGCGCTTCATGGATCTCACGATCTCGCAGTTCGAGCCGGCGTACGTGCGGGCAAGCCAGCGCTACGCCCGCGTGCTGCAACAGCGGAACTCGCTGCTGCGACGGCTCCAGGAGCGCCGAGGCGATGCAGCCGAGCTCGACTTCTGGGACGACGAAGCGGCGACGGCGGGCGCGGTGATCATCTCCTCGCGCGCCCAGGCGCTCGCGTCGCTCGGACGCGATGCCGCGGAACGCTACGCCGAACTCTCACCCGGCGGCGATGAGTTGGAGGTGCGCTACCGTCCGGAGCTGCCCCCCGACCTCGCTGAATCGCCGTCCGCGCCCGGCATCGAGGGTCGCTTCCGCGACGCATTGCGCGAGGCTCGCACGATCGACATCCGCGCGGGCGTCACGCGCATCGGGCCGCACCGCGATGACGTCGGCTTCCTGCTCGGCGGGCACGATGCAGGGGCCTTCGCCTCGCGCGGGGAGCAACGCAGCCTCGCGCTCGCGCTGCGCCTTGGTGAGGTGGCGCTCTCGACCGGCCAGACGGGCGACCCGCCTCTACTACTGCTGGACGACATCCTCTCGGAGCTGGACGCGGAACGGCGTGAGCGCGTGCTGGCGGTCGCTTACGGCGTCGATCAGGTCTTCGTCACGTCGCCGGATGCCGACCGTCCGAGTGAGGACGAACTGCCGAACGCGCGGCGCTACGGCATCGCGGACGGGGAACTGGTGCCGCGCTAGTAGGTGGACGTCAGCGGGTCCTCCGCTACCATCGTGCGACGGACTCCGCGGTGGAGCCGTCGGGGGACCTCCGTGCTCGATATCGCTCGCATTGACCACATCAGCATCGCCGTGCCCGAGCTCGAGCCGCAGCTTGAGATCCTCGAAGCGCTCTTCGGCTTCAGGCGCGGCAGTCGCTGGGACACCGACTCCGGGAACACCCATCAGGGCGTGACCCTCGATGTGCCCGGCACGTCCGACATCGGCTGGGAAGTGCTCGCGCCGTTCGGCGAGGACTCCTACATCCAGCGCTTCCTCGACGGTCCGAACGGACCCGGCTTTCACCATGTCGCGATGGAGGTGACGAGCGTTGCCGACGCGATCACCGAGCTCGGTGCGCTGGGCATCGAGCTCTGGCCGCCGCGGTCAGCCGACGACGGCCCGCCAGGCGAGACCTACATCCACCCCCGCATGGGCGGGCACGGGTTCCTTTTCCAGTTCTTCTCGCGCGAGGAAGACTCGTGGGGCCGGCCCGGCTCTACGGAGCCCGTCCCGGACGTCGAGCATTCACTCGGTATCACCGCGATCAACCATCTCTCGCACGCACACCCGGCAGCCGACGACCTCGTCGAGTGGTACGAGGGCGTGCTCGGCTGGGATGCGTTCTACCGCTCGCCCGGCGGCGAGCGAAGCGACTTCAGTACGCGCGTGCTCGAGACGGCGACGCGGCAGATGCGCTGGGAGATCCTGGAGCCGCTCGGCGATGATTCATTCGTGCAGCGGTTCATCGAGGCTCGTGGGCCCGCCATCCATCACGTCGCCTTCGAAGTCGGCGACTGGGATCGCGCGGTCGCCGCGTGCGAGCATCACGGCGTTCCCACGTTCGGTGAGCGCGAGGGCGTGACCGATGGCGCGACGTGGCGCGAGGCGTTCATTCATCCGCGTCACACCGGCGGCTTCCTCGCCCAGTTCTTCTGGCAGGAGCGCTCCGGCGTCTGGATCTAGCCGGCGCCGCCTGCCGATTCTGCGTGCGCGTTCTGGGCCGCGTGTAGCCCCTCCACCTCATCCTGTGGTCCGTGGATGATCAGCCGATCGCCGGCACGCAGCACCGTGTCTATCGCCGGCCCGACCGCCAACTCCGTGACTGGCCGCCCTAGGTTGAACCTCGTGCTTAGCGGCCGCTCGTGAGGCGCTTTCGCTTGTTCTGCACGTAGTCGACGAGGATGTACTCGCCCAGCTTGTCCGGCGTGGTGTAGAAGACGCGCCCGCCGTTGATCTTCGCGAGCTGGTTCACGAACTCCTTCAGGTAGTAGTTCCTGTCCAGCATGAACGTGTTGATCGTGATGTTCTTCTGCGTCACTCGCTTCACGGCCTTCAGCGTTTCACGGATCGTGATCGGGCTTGGCGGATACGCGAACTGTGAGCGCCCGCGCTCCAGGTGAGCGGTGGGCTCGCCGTCGGAGATCATGATGATCTGCTTCGTGCCACCCGGGTGCTTCGCCAGCATCTGCTCGGCGAGCATCAGCGCGTGGTGCATGTTGGTGCCGAGCACCGACTCGTCCCAGCGCACGTATGGCAGTTCGTGCGGCTTCAGTTCCCGCGCCAGCGCGGAGAATCCGACGATGTACAGGTTGTCGCGCGGGTACTGACGTGTGATCAGGTTCTGCAGCGCGAGCGCGACCTTCTTCGCCGCCTGGAACGACCCTCGCAGCGCCATCGACCACGAGAGGTCGACCATCAGCACCGTCGTCGTCTGGGTGATCAACTCGCTGCGGTAGACCTCGAAGTCGCTCGGCTCAAGGTTGACCGGCGTCTGCGGACCCTCGCGCTCCAGCGCGTTGCGGATCGTGCGCTCCATGTGCAGATGGAAGGGGTCGCCGAACTCGTACGGCTTGGTCTCGTCGATGCGCTCGCCGAGGCGGCCGATCTCCGGCAACTGGTGGTTGCCGAGGTTCTGCTTCTTCAACTGCGCGAAGATCTCGCCGAGCGCCTTGTCGCCGATCATGCGGGTCCCGCGCGGGGTCAGCTCGTAGGCGTCGTCTTCCTTGCGGATGTAGCCGGCCTCTTCGAGCGTGTCGAGCAGCTTCTGCAGCTCGTCGACGGTGTCGACGGCGTCGTCGCCGAGCAGCTCACGGAGTTGATCGGTGTCGACCGCGTCGAGGTCGCCGTCGTACTGGGCGCGCTCGAGCTGGCGCTCCAACCCGTCGATGTCCTGCATCTCGCCCATCAGCTCCATCGCGGCCTGCAGGTCGAGCTCCTCGTCGCCGCGGAAGGGGTAGGCGTTGCCTCGTTCGCCGTTTTGGGGGTTGAGGAATTCGAGGTTCTGGAGCAGCTGCTCCATCTCTCCCTGTAGCTCGGGGTCACCTAGCTTGTCGGACAGCAATGACTGCAACTGCGCGGCCTGCCCAGCGGGCAACGACTCCATCAGCGACTGCATCGCTGACATCTGCGCCTGCATCATCGCGATCAGCTCGTCGAGCGACTGCGGGGGGTTCTCGCCGAACATGTCGCCGTACTGCTCCATGAAGGAGTCGAAGTCGGGCTCCTCGCCGCGCATCTTCTCGACCATCATGTCGTTGAGCGCCTGCATCATCTCCTTCATGCGCTCGAGGTCGCCCTCCGACATCTCTTCGACCATCTTCTCGACGTCGTTGAAGAAGGACTTCGTCATCGACTCCCGAAGCTGCTCAACGAGCTCCTGGAACTTGTGCTGCGCTTCCGGGTTGAGGAATTCGTAGTCCTGCAGCGACTTCACCTGCCCGGCGGTGTCCTCAGGCAGCTCTTCGAGGAAGTCCTGCTTACGCTCGGCGATGCGACGCAGCATCTCGGCGAACTGCTCCTCCTCGGACATCTCAGATTGCTGACCGCCGGCCTGCTGTCCGCCGGATTGCTGTCCGCCGGCTTGAGGCATGCCTGCCGGCGCGCCGCTCTGCTGCTGTCCGTCGGACTGGCTCTCGCCCTCACCGTCGGCGTTGCCTTGCTGGTCGCCGCCCGCTTCGCCCTGCTCGTCGCTGGGCTGTTCGCCACCGTCCTCGCCCGCCTCCGGCCGTCCGGCCTCGTCGAGGCGCTCATCGATGGTGCCGCGTTCCATCTCCAGCACTTCAGCGAGCTGGCGCTTGAGGTCTTCCATCACGCCGCTGAGGTCGAACTGGTCGAGACGTTCGCGCCGCTGCTGTCGCAGCTGCTGCAGCAGGTCGCGCAGCCCCTGCATGTTGTCGCCGCCCTGAGGCGTCTGCATGCCGCGCTGCATCAGGTTGCGCAGCGCGTGCTGCAGGTCGCCGAAGTTCATCAGGTCGTCGGTCAGCGCCGAGAGCACGTCGCCGGCGTCGAGCCCGGCGATGTCCTGGGTGCCGTCCCACTCGGTATAGCGGGAGTACGAACCGAACGACGGCGACGTCATCGCTGCCTGCTAACCGCGGTAACGGGCGTGCGTCTGCCCGCTGACCTGATCCTTGTTCAGCCGCTTGTTCAGGTGCAGCCCTTCGAGCAGGAACTCGATCGCGGCGGCCTGCTTGGCGGCGCTGGCTGCGGGCTCAAGCTCCTCGACGGCGGCGGAGAAACCTTCGATGTCCTTGAGCATCGTCTGGTACTCGTCCGTGGTCAGCGACTCACCGGTATCGACGGAGAGGCCAGCCTTGAACGCCTCCACGATCGGCTCAAGCTCCGTGAGGTTGCAGCGGCGGTTGAAGACGGCCACGACGGCGCCCTGTACCAGTCGGTCGATCACCTGCTCGTCGCGGCCCTCCTCGACCGTCTCGAATTCGACCTTGCCCTGCAGGGCGGGCACGAGGAACGGGAGGTCGGAGATGCGCGGCACGACATCGGTGTCGCCGATGCGAATCGAGCGTCGCAGCGCGTTCGCCAGCAACGCCTCGTAGTCGGCGATCGAGGCGCGCACCGAGACGCCGGAGCGCTGATTGATGTCAGGCGAGCGACGTGCCAGTCGCGTGATTTCAGCGACGATCTCCGTCATGTAGTCCGGCACGTCGATCGCGTAGTCGCCCGTGTCGAGCGTCGTTCGCTCGGCGAGCATGATGTCGATCTCGTGCTCGATCGCGGTCGGGTAGTGCGTGTGGATCTGCGAGCCGTAGCGGTCCTTCAGCGGTGTGATGATGCGGCCGCGGTTCGTGTAATCCTCGGGGTTCGCAGTCGCGACGATCAGCACATCGAGGTCAAAGCGAACCTTGTGCCCGCGGATCTGGATGTCGCGCTCTTCCATCGCGTTGAGCAGACCGACCTGGATGCGCTCGGCTAGGTCCGGAAGCTCGTTGATCGCGAAGATTCCGCGGTTCGTTCGCGGGATCAGGCCGTAGTGGATCGTCAGCTCATCCGAGAGATAACGACCCTCGGCGACCTTGATCGGGTCGATTTCGCCGATCAGGTCGGCGATTGTGATGTCAGGCGTCGCCAGCTTCTCGCCGTAACGCTCGTCGCGGTGCATCCAGCGGATGGCGGTCGCGTCGCCCTGCTCCTCGACGATCCCGCGGCCCTCTGCGGTGATCGGCTGGAACGGGTTCTCGGGGACCTCCGCCTCATCGATGATCGGCGTCCACTCATCGAAGAGACCGGTCAGCGAGCGGATGATGCGTGACTTCGCCTGGCCGCGCTCGCCGAGCAGGATCACGTCCTGGCCGGAGAGGATCGCGTTTTCGAGCTGCGGCACCACGGAGTCGTCGTAACCGACGATCCCGGGAAACACCTCGTCGCCGTTCTTCAGATGCTCGATCAGGTTCTTCCGCAGTTCTTCGCGAACTGTCAGTACTTCATAGCCGGATTCGCGTAGTTCACCCAGCGTTGCCGCTCGCGAGTTCGCCAAGACAGGACCTCCACCTCATGGGCCGCACCCGACGTCTGCCGGACGGCCGCAGGATGTTCATGGGGAGGGGAGTTTGTACCGCGAAGCTGAAACGCGAGCCCCCACCGAGAGCACAGTATAGGCGGATGGGGTGTCGATGCACGCGCACGTGCCGATCTCACCCGGCGGGCAGGTCGAAACTGCGGTGCGAGCGGGCCGGTGAGCGGTGCCTGAGTGACCGGATGCGCGGCTAGGAGGCGGCGTCCCCGAGCTCCTGCTGCACGAGCCGGTCGGTCAGCTCGGGCCGTGCGACGAGGCGCTCCACCGCGCCGCCGATGCGAGAAGCCCGCACGACGATCACGTCCGGGATCTCGAGCAGGTCGCCGACGCTGACATCGAGCGCGGCGACGACACCAAGGAAGGTCGAGAGCGGCATGTCGCGCTTGCCCGTCTCGTAGTTCGAGAGCGACGCCTGCGTGATTCCGGCTGAGCGAGCCACCTCTGCCTGCGAGAGTTCACGCTTCAGACGCCACTCGCGCAGGCGCTGTCCGACGGCGAACCGCTGCGCAGCGAGATCGCGCTGGTGGGAGGTGTGTTCGGTCGTCATGAGTGCCTTCCGATGGTGGGGCTGCGGGTACCTGCAAATCTATATGTGATTTTGGCATAGGGTCCTTGTGCGCACAAGCACAAAGTCTGAGAACTGCAAATTAGGTTCGAATTGGCGCAATGGGCGCATGTCGATCGACGTCGCTAGGGCAGAATTTCGATGATTGCAGTCGTGCCGACCGCATTCTGCCACGCCCAACCCTCGGCGCTCGTGAGGAACCAGATATCGCGGTCGAGTCCGCCGATCGCGCTACCGGTGTCAGTGCAGCGATATATCTGATCGAGCGGGTCGCCCTCGATCTTAAAGAGCTGACCGAGGTAGTCGTAATGGCACGCGGCAGCACCGGGGAAGACCACGCTGCCGTCGCGCATGATGCCGCAGAAGTTGCCGCCATCACCGAGCGGCGTCTGCTCACTGTGCTCGCAGTAGTAGAACGTCACGGGTGCCTCAACGCGGTCGCCCGGCGACAGGGCGGGCGGGTCCGCACTCTCGGCGTCGCTCTCGATGCTGAGGGCGATGCTCACGGTCTGCACCTCGATCTCACGAGGGGCAATACGCGCGATCGCTTCGAGGCTCGGCATCGGCTGCAGTCTCGTCGGTGCGACGTACACGTCGAGCGCGGGCAGCGAGGGTAGCCGGGCCGCCGCCAGCAGATCGCTCTCGCTGGCCGGATCTGCAGAGGCGTAAGCCACGGTGGGCGAGTAGTCGTGATCGTCGGTGAAGTAGAGAGCGCTCGCACCGGCCGACACGGCGATCAGCAGCAGGGCACCCGCCTGAGCACCGGCGCGCATGAGCGCACGCCTGCTGAGCCATTGCATACCCCGCCGCATCGCGCGCAAGTATGCCAGCCCTGCGGATCAGGCGGTAGCCGCTACTGTCTGCCGTGCGTCAGATTCCAGCGCTAGCGCGGGGGCCGCGACTAGCCGAGCAGACTCTCTGCGCGCAGGTCACCGACGGCGGCGCGAAAGCCCTCGATCGTCTCGTCGATCTCCGCGTCACCGTGCGCGGACGAGACCATACCGCCCATTCCCATCAGGTCGACGCCGTGGTTGTAAAGCGAGAGCCGCAGCGGTAGCGCGATCCCGTCGACGGCACCGCGCGGCGCCTCAGCGGCGTCCCACTCGATGCCGGTCGGGCGAGGGGCCTCATAGCCGATGTTCAGATGCCACATCGATGACACAGCCCACGCGGACGCGGGGACGGAGAGCTCCGCGAAGAGGGCGTTCAACCCGCGTACGAGGCGGGCAGCCGAGGCGTCGGCGCGTTCGACCTCACCGCCCGCAGCGATCAGCTTGAGCGCGGCCAGGCCGGAGGCGGCGGAGACGGGATTTGCGTTGAACGTGCCCTGGTGGGTGACACGTTCGGTGGCGTTCCACTCCGCCTCGTTATCGCGGATCTCCAGCATCGACATCACGTCCTCGCGACCGGTGACGCAGCCGCCGGGCAGCCCGCCGGCGAGGATCTTGGCGTGCGCCGAGAGATCCGGCTTCACGCCGTACAGCTCCTGTGCGCCGCCGGGAGCCATGCGGAAGCCGGTGATCACCTCGTCCATCACCAGTATCGTGCCCGTCTCTGCCGTCGCCTCGCGCGCGGCCCGCAGGTAGGAGGGGTCGAGCGGCACCTGCCCGAAGTGCGCGCCGGTCGGCTCAAGGATCACGGCCGCCACGTCGCGCGGCGCCAGCGCCTCCCGCAGCGCCTCAACGTCGCCCGGGGGAACGATCGTCAGCGACTCGTAGAAGCCCTCGGGCACACCGGGCGAGTGTGGGGCGGAGTCGTCGGCGTTCTGCCGCCCGACGACGATGTCGTGCCAGCCGTGGAAATGCTCGGCGAGCTTCACGACGCGCTCACGGCCCGTGTACGCGCGCGACAGCCGCAGCGCCATCATCGTCGCCTCGGTGCCGGATGACGTGAAGCGTACGCGCTCGCTGCAGGGGACCATCGAGCGCACCTGCTCGCCCCAGTCGACCTCGATCTCATGCGATGAGCCGAAGTGCGTGCCTCGGGAGAGCGCGGCCTGTGTGGCCTCGACCACCTCCGCGCGGTTGTGGCCGAGCAGCAGCGCGCCGTGTCCGCCGATGTAATCGACGTATTCGTTACCGTCGGCGTCCCACTTGCGCGCGCCCTGCGCTCGCTCCACGTAGATCGGCCAGGGCGTGAAGGCGCGCGTGTCGTGCGTGATGCCAGAAGGGAACAGCTCGCCGGCCCGCTCCGCGTAAGGCTTCGACGCGGCGTGCTTCGCTTCGAACGTCTCCAGAATCGTGCCCACGGCTCGCTCCTCGCTGCGGCGGTATGTGTAGCCCGGTCGCAGCATCCCAGTCGCTGCAACCCGGTCGCAGAGAGTGTCACGCGCCGCAACTGGCGCGGCAAGCTGATCGACGTTGCGGCGGCCCGGCTTGCGGCGATGTACGAATGCGATTCCGTCGACTACCCTGCGGCCTTGCGATGCGGTTGTGAGCGGAGGTCGCCATGCCGAAGTTGAGCGATGCCGACATCGATCGTGCGCTCGCCGGCCTCGACGGTTGGGCCCAGAATGGCCCCCAGATCGAGCGCGAATTTCAGTTCCGCGACTTCGTCGATGCGCTGGGTTTCATCGCGCAGGTAGGGGTGCTCGCGGAACGCGCGGACCACCATCCGACGATCACCAACACGTACAACCGCGTGCAGATCGTGCTCTGGAGCCACGACGCCGGTGGCGTCACCGAGCGTGACATCGCGCTGGCCTCAGAGATCACTGAGCGCGCGACGGTATCGAGCTGAGCGCATCACGCCGATCGTGCTGCGCTGACGGGGCTGTGCTGGTCGGGCGTCGATCGGGGCGCAGTCACGTCAGACGTTCGTGCAGCAGTCCTCGTGTCGGAGCGCCCAGATGGCGAGGCCATGGAGCGTTCGTGTACCGGTGCTTGAGTGCATGTTCTTGATGTGCATACGGGCCGTGTTCACCGAGATGCCGAGCGTGGTGCCGAACTCCTGCACCGTGACGCCATCGAGCAGGCGGCTCATCACCTGACGCTGCCGGGGCGTGAACGCCGCATGCGGCCCCGCGCCGTCGCCCGCCGGTGGCGCAACCGGTTCGGCAGTGACGAGCGCGCCGAGCGACCGCTGCTGGGACTCAAGCGCCGACACGTGAATCTGCAGATCGATTCCCGTGCGGTCCTTCCGGACCAGGGGCAGAGTCGCTGAATACTCTGCCGACTGACCGTGTAGAACCGCTTCGATGTCTTGCATGACCTGCTCACGCTGCAGCGCCGGGACCAGCGTCCGGAGGCGCAGGTGCGCGAGTTCAGGCCCGGCATACCCCAGCAGGTCGAGCGCGCCCTGACTGGCGACGACGATCGTGCACTCCGCGTCGATCAGCAGCACGCCAGCGGCGGCGAGCGGATCGATTGCCGCAGACGGGGAGATCACTGTGGGTCTCATGGTGGCTGGATCGCGTAACGACATAGATGACCTGCACGAACAATATCGATCCTAGTAGTGCCGCGACATCGGGAGTTTTGGCAAACACTAATAGTAGGGTTAAGACACATGAAGATTGTGATCATTGGATTAGACTGTGATTGGGATTTCCGGCCGCTGGTGCAGACGAATGGTTCCTGACTTCCATTTTGGTAGGTTAAAGTGCGATCGGCATGGACGACGAACCCCGTTTAAGTTCGCATCGAATCGTTTCTATTCGACGGCTATCTCGACCGCGTCAATAAACTCCATTACCGCTTGGTTCCAGTCGTCGGCCCGCTCGAAGTACGTCGAATGACCCGCGTCCGGGACGATGTGAAGACGCGATCCGGGCGTCAGTTCATGCGAACGCCGGATCAGCTCAGGCGCGACTACGCGGTCGTGCTCGCCGACGATCCACAGCAGCGGGATCTCCGATTCGACGAGTGTCGTTGCCATCGAACCTCGGTAGTTCAGCATGCGCGCCGTCGGCGCGAGGAAGTCGCGAGGGCGGCTCGGGTTGATGCCGCGCAGCTGGCGATAGAGAAACGCGAACTCGGGCGACTCCTCGTAAAATGGCTCGGCGAGCGCACGACGCAAGAGCGAACCCTCGAAGAACCCTTCCGCCTCGAGCTCAACCTTGCGCGCGCGGCCAGCGTCGTCGACCGTGCCGCCATTCGTGCCCGAGAAGATGATCGATCCGATCCGTTCCGGGCAGCGGCGCAGCAGGCCGGCAGCGGTGCGCCCGCCCATCGAGTGAGCGACGAAGTGCACGCGCTCCAGTTCCAGGTGCTCGATCAGCGCGAACGTGTCAGTGCCGAACGCGATGCGGCCGGGCCCGTCATCGACGTCCGGTGAACGCCCGAAGGCACGATGGTCGAAGGTGATCGTCGTGAATCGTTCGGAGAACGCGGGCACCTGCTGCCACCAGACCATCGCGTTGCCGCCCGCGCCATGCGCGAACATCACTGCGGGCCCGGAACCCTGCACCTCGTAGTAGAGGCGGAAGCCATCGTCGAGATCGAGATGTGGCACTAGTTGAACACCGCCCGTGGCTGGTCATCCCAGGGCTCACCGGTCGCCGATGCGGTCACGTCCAGCATGTCCTTAATGTCCCTCGCAGGCCGTCGTCGGTGTCCAACTCTAGCGCACGGAGAAAGGTGGCGCGGGCAGCCGCATAGAGCGTCGGTGCATCGCGGCGACTGGCTGATGTCGTTCGCGCTTCCGCTCCAGGGCATGGGCGACGAATTCCCGATACCAGCCGAGCGTGAACAGCGTCATCGCATCGTGTGGCCATAACTCGACCGCACGCTCCATCGCGGCGAGCCCATCGGCGAACTATGCCAGCTGCACGTCACTGGCTTGGACCAACGCCATCTCGTCCTCCTCGTAACACCCGCGGCCGCAGTCTAGCCGCTCTCATCGCATCCAACCGTCTGCCCCGGCGCGAGGTGTACCTCACGCCTCAGTTCAAAGATTCGATGATGACGATGCCTGCCTGCGACGCCCGTGAGCATCGCTGCTGTTGGCCGAGCAGACGTGGCGATCAACCTCATTCCTTTCGGAGGGTCGCCCGTCGCCGAGTTGAGCGTGAGGTGTGACCACGGGAGGGCGATCGCCTTTTTGCTCGAGAGCCCGGGCGTGAACTCCTTGAGGTAGACCTCGTACTGATCGAGGACGGGGCGGCCTACTGGGACAGGTAGTTCTGGGTGGCCGCGACGCGAGACTCGGCGTGGTTGTGCAACGTCGTGAAGGCGGCGTCGAACGCGGCGGCGTTGTTCAGGAATGTGAATCCCGTCCGCTCGGCCGTCGCATAGGGCTCGATCAGCGCCTGGTAAGCGTCGTACCGGGCGTGCATGCCCGCCACCGTGAAGGCGTCGTCGATGGTCTGCTGGAGGTACTCCTCGTAGGTCGCGCGGTAGACCGGGTCGGCGTACAGGAAGCCGATCAGCGGCCAGGTCGCGGTCTGAAGGTCGGAAAAATCTAACGGCAGGGCGCCGCCACTCTTGCCGGTCTGCAGCGCCTCGTTGTTGTCCCAGGGGATCCAGGTCAGCCGCGAGGTCTCGGGCCGGTTGTACAAATAGTAGTTGTGGGTCATGCGTCCGTAGGTGTCCCAGTTCTGTCCGATCCCATTGACGGCCAGGTACTGTAGGAACACGTCGGTGTCGAACACCGCGTCCAGCCCCTGGCGCCAGGTCGCCGGATCCGTCGTCCGGGTGTCGTCGTGAAGCGCGGCCAGCAACGCCTCGACGTCGCTGAAATCGGCCTCTTTCTTATTGTTCTTTTTGTCCATTTCAGCTTCGTCGAACGACTCGGCAGAGAACTGGGTGGACGGGCCGTCGGGCTTGTAGATATTGCCGTCGACGTTGCCGTACTGGGTATCCAGCACCGTGTCGTCCACCTCTTCCACCATGGTGTATAAGCCGAAGTACTCCGAGCCCTCGCCGCGGTCCACGTAGACGGCGTAGAACGCGGTGCGCGAGACCACCATCCCCGCGTCGGCGAACACATCGGCCATCACCTTCTCTCGGACGAACGACGGGTCGTCGAAGTTGTTCTTCAGGCTCAGCTTCTTGAAGCCGAAAAACCTCTGGTTGTCGATCTCCGGGAAGGCGTCCTCGAACTCATCGAAATCCAGTTTGAAGGACAATTTGAGGTTGCCGTTGCTCCACGGGGACATGAGGCTGGAGCTGCCCTTGAACCGCACTCCCACGTTGGTCCAGGTCTTGTCTCCGTAATGGATCTCGGCGGGAACGAAGACGGGGTCCTGGTCCGAAAACTCGCCTGGCGACGGCGGACCCAGAGGCGGTGAGCCCGGCGGAGGCGGTGAGCCCGGCGGAGGCGGTGAGCCCGGCGGAGGCGGTGAGCCCGGCGGAGGCGGTGAGCCCGGCGGAGGCGGTGAGCCTCTGGGTCCGCCTCCGCCGGGCTCACCGTAGATCTCGGTCATGTCCGCCATCATCGTGTCCCACTCGTCGGCGCTGAAAACGATGTCGATGCGTTTCACCTCCGTATCGCTAAACACCTCGTCGTGGTTCGGGTCGGCGCCCTTGGAGTGCGTCGCGGTCGTCCACCCTTCCGGTCTGTCCGGCTCGTCCGCGCCGGAGGTCCCGGCTGGCGTCGCCGTCGCCGTCACGGTCGGCTGCGAGGCTGGCGTCGCCGTCACGGTCGGCTGAGGGGCAGGCGTGCCGAGCTGCACCGGCACGCGCGGCGTTGCGGTTGCGGGCGGTGCCTGTGCCGACGGTGCAAGCGACGGCATGGGAGTCGGTGCAGTGGTGGCGGCAACCGTCGAGAGTGCGGCAGGCGCGGAGGTCGCCGTGGGCGCGGGCTCGTCAGCGTCACCGCTGCAGCTCATCAAGGCTAGCCCAAAGACAGCGATCATTATGATGACCAGCTGCGCAACTGTCTTCATATTCCATCCTAACGATAATCCGAATCTTCGTACCTACGAGACCATGAAATCAATGGTCCAAGGACCTACGGATCTAACCAGGGCCAACCGACCCGTGTTCACGGATGCGCTTTCGCCTCCGCCCGCTTTGGGTCTTCGGCTCGGGGCGCCCCGGAAGCACCCGTGCGTCCGTGTACTCGTCCCTCAGCAGGAAGGTTCCCGAGTCCTCACTGCGCCGGAGGGCTTCAACGGTGAGAGTAGGCGTCACTTCGCCCGTCGAAGACGGTCTCTCAGTCAATGACTTTGTGCAGATCGCAGTAGAGGCTGAGGAACTTGGCTATGACACGGTGGTCGGTGGCGAAGTAGCAGGGGCTGAAGTCATGGCGACGCTTGGGACGATGGCTGCTCGAACTGATCGCGTTCGTCGGCGTCCGGGATAATCCCCACCAGCACCAGACAGAGGTTCCACGACCTGCGCCACGCGGCAGCCTCATCTATGCTGGCTGAGGGCGTTTCACTTCGCGTCGTGACGGAGGTTCTCGGTCACTCCGAGATCGACATCACGGCGAACATCTATGGCCATGTCATGCCTGAGTTGTCGAAGGACGCTACGGATAGGGTCGGGAAGCTGTTGTAGGCAGGAGCGTAACCGCGTTGCTGTCATATCTGCTGTCAAACGGTGCGAAGTCTGGCACCGCAGCGGGACGAAACGGCTAATCCGAATCTAAATCTCTTGCACGCGCCGGTAGCTCAGTGGATAGAGCATCAGACTTCGGATCTGAGGGTCGAGGGTTCGAATCCTTCCCGGCGCGCCACTGTTTCGTATTTGAAACCGGTACCCAGCAGCCCGTCGATGTTCATCCGCATCGACAATTCCGACCCATTCTCGACCCATGTCGTCGTGGGCGGCGGACTGACGATCCTGGTCTTGGCCTGAGGCCTACCGGCGGAAGAACTCCGTCAGTCGATCCGCGATCACGTCAGCCTGCTTCTCGCTCACTTCGCGAGGGTCGATGGCCACGATTCCCGCATCGAGATGATGATTTCGCGTTCGGATGCTCGGCGCACCATCGGCGAGGAAGTCCACCAGTTCCCGAACGTCGAAGGCGCCGTCACGCGCCGAGATCGCCACGCGCTCGATCGGACGCCCGGCCTCGTCGAGGCGCAGTGAGACATCGACGGTGTCGATCCCGTCGATCGCGTTGAGCACGACGGCGTTGACGCGTCGCTCACGTTCCTGTTCGGCACCTGTGTCGCGGGTCGCGTAGCGCTCAAGTGCCACCACGAGCGCGGCGATCTGTTCTTTGCCGACCTTCATCGGCCTGGCGATTCCATGTGTCTGGGCCTCGCACGCTTCGATCAATTCGCGACGCCCAGTGATGAAGCCGACCGTGGGACCGCCAAAGGCCTTGCCACCCGAGTAGGTGACGAGATCGACGCCCGCAGCGATGTAGCGGGCGAGGTCCTGCTCGGCTGCGGCATCGGCGATCACCGGTACGTCGTTGGCATGGGCCAGCTCTATGCAGCGCTCCAGCGGCACCATCCGCTCTTGCACGGCGTGATGCGATTGTACGTAGAGCAGTGCGGCGGGCTGGCTCTCGCGAATCGTCTGTTCGAGCACCTCCGTCGATACGTTGTTGACGTTGCCAACGAGATGCGGGACGCCACCGCCCAGCCGCACCATCTGCTCGATGGGCGCCCCAAAGTTCACCCAGTGGCCGGCTTGGATCAGGACGCGATTGCGCAGCCCCTCGCTCTCGGGTAGCAGTGCGACTAGGCGCTGGTCTGTCCCCGCGATCACCGCGGCGACGCCCACGACGATGCCGGCTGCCGCACCCGTTGTGATGCTGGCTGCCTCGGCGCCGGTTGCTTTCGCCACCAGTTCCGCAGCCCGCTGCCGCAGTGTCGGAAGATCAACGTGACCGCGGGCGGCCGAGAACTGCGCGGCCGCGACTTCCTCGTGCTGCGCCGTCCCGCCGAGGGCTGTGAGCTTCCCCGCGGCGTTGATCACGGTGGTGACGCCGATGCGCTCGTAGATATCCATCGTCATAGCTTACGGTCCGGCCTCGCTCGCTCCGCCGCTGTCTCGCTAGATCGGCAAGTCGCGGTCGAAGCGCTCACCGCGCGAGAACGCAGCGAGGGGATCGAGCCACTGCTCGGCCGTGCGCGTCTCGCCGGTTGAATCCTCTAGTTCGATTGGCTCGTCGCGAATCCGGAAGATCGTGATATGTGCAGATCGGCCGACCGCGAGTGTGCCGTGGCCGTCGCGGTCGAGCCGCAGGGCCTGCGCAGGTGTGACCGTGACGGCGCTGACGACCTCCTCCAGCGATAGTCCGAGCAACATTAGCTTCGACATGGTGCGGGCGAGTGAGACTACGTAGCGATCGATGTTCCCGCGGTGGATGTCGGTACTGATCGTGTGCACGGGCAGCCCCTCTGCCAGCGCCTGCTCGCAGGTCGCGAAGGAGAACGATGAGCGCCCGTGGCCAATGTCGACGATTACCCCTCGTTCGACGGCATCGCGCAGTGCGGGCAGCGCTTCGCCGTGTCGCGACAGTGCTCCACCGATCTTGCCGTGATAGGCGTGGGTCACGATATCGCCCGCCCGCAGTAGCGATAGGGTTTCGTCCAGTACGGGCGGCGCATTTCCGATGTGCGCCATCACCGGGAGCGCCGTGAGATCTGCAGCCTTGCGGGCGATCTTCACCGCCTCGATGCCGAACATCCCGGCGTGGCTTGAGGAAGCCTGCACCTTGATCCCTCGCACCCACCCGGCGTGTCGTTCTGCCGCTTCGACGGTTGATCCTAGAGACACCAGTTCAGGACGGGACGAATGCCCTCCGCCGAGATTCGGCAGGCCGGGCGATCCGACGTTCACAAGTCCAAAGACGGGCGTGCGTTGCGTCTCGAGTACGACCCGCGGGAAGGCGTCGATCGACACGGCGCCAGAAGATCCCGCGTCGACGAGGCAGGTCACTCCCTGGCCGAGTCCGACACGATCTGCATCGAGCCTGCTGGTGGTGAAGAGGCCGTGGTTGTAGAGGTGCGCATGGATGTCGATCCAGCCGGGTGAGACATAGCTACCGGTGGCATCAAAGCGTTCGTCCGCAGCCTGTGCCTCTCTCTCCGGTACGTCGCCGATGGCGGCGACCAAGCCGTCGCGGATCAGAATATCGCCAGCCGCGGACGACCGGGCTTCCACGTCGATCAACGTGCCACCTTGGATCAAAGTGGACGTCACAGTGTCGTGCTCGTTTCTTCGTCCAGGGGGCGCATCGCGTCGGAGAGTCGAATCCAGCGGGCATAGATTGAGTCGTAGAGATCAGCTGCTGCGCTGTCCGGCTCGATCAGCGTGGCCTGAGGCACCATTGCGACCTCCGCTGCGTCAACGTTGGGATGGTATCTGAGCGCCGTCGCCAGGTAGATCGCCGCGCCTCGACCTTCGGCAGCTGCATCTGTCGACTCCACCGGCCAGCGCAGGGAATCGACGATGATCTGACGCCAGATGGCGCTGCGCGCACCGCTCCCGGTGAAACGTACGAGCGAGGGGTCACCGCACCAATGTCGCACCTGTTCGAAGATGCCGCGAATTGCGAACGCACCACCCTCGAGTACCGCGCGGTACATCTCGGCGCGACCATGATCGCTGCGTAGTCCGGCGAAAGAGGCCGCCGCGTCGGGGCGCGCTTCCGGGGCGACCTGGCCCTGCAAGAACGGCAGAAAGAGTACGCCGCCGGCACCAACCCTCACGCTCGCAGCCTCGGAGTCCATCTCGGCGAGTGTGTCGGCGCGCTGCTCGCTCGACGTGTGTCCGAGCCAACCGTCGATGAACCAGTCTGCGCCGCGGCCAGCCATCACCGCGTTCCCGCCGATGATCTCGCGGTCGGGGGGCATACCGTAGAAGCGGTACGCGTCCTCCGGCTGCTCCGCCATCACGGCACGCACCACGGCGTGCGTGCCTACGGTGATCGCGACGGTGCCGACGGCGCCAGCACCAGCGCCCACGTTTGCGCAAATGCCATCGTGCGCACCGGTGGCGACAGGTGTTCCCGCGGGCAGACCGCATTGCCGAGCCGCGTCAGCACTCACTTCGCCGGCAAGTTCCCACGGCATCGCGACGGTGGGCAGCACGGCACTATCGACACTGGCGTGCGCGAGTGCGGTGCTGTCCCACAGCGGTGCGTCAGGTCCCGATGTTGGATCGGTGATCACTGCACCGGTTAGCCGGAAGAGGATGAAGTCCTTCGCATACATGGCGTGTGCGACTTGCTCTGCTGTGAGTGGGTCGTTGTGCCGTAGCCAAGTGAGCTTCGCGATCAGCGCCATGCCGTAGTTCGAGAGATGGGCTTCGCCAGTGCGCCATGCCGCGAGGGCAGCCAGTTCTGAGGCGTGCCGTCGGTCGGACCAGGAGGGAGAGAGCGCTTTGCCTTCGCGATCGACAAATACTGCCGCACCGCCGCGGCCGGACAGCGAGAGACCGGAGATGTCGCGTTCTTCGAGTTCAGGACGGCTGAGCAGGCGCTGTATCAGCTCGCAGGTGTCCGCCCACCATTCGTTCGGATCCTGCCACGCGAGGTGATTGTCGTGATGTTCGCGATTGCGAACCGCTTCTTGAGCGAGCAACGTGCCGCCAGCGTCGAAGGCCACGACTTTCAGACGAGTTGTGCCGAGATCGATGCTGATCAGGACAGGCGCACCAGGGTTCGTTGCCACTTGAGAGTCCCAGACGCGGTGCGAGTAGTAGTTGCGATTACAGCGGCATCTTAGCAACAGTGTCTTACTGAGGCGCAGTATCACTCGCGGCGGCGGCGAGCACGCTCAGATTCCAGAATCTCAGATCAATAGATTCGTGGGATAAGAGCATCCGACCCAGAATCTGCAAGTCTTCACGGGCGCGTGCTATAGCGCGGCGTGCGCAATTCTGCCTTGCCAATTTTCGCTGTTCCTTGAAGGAATGAGATGGGAGGTTGCGCCCGGAAGAGAGTTTCGATTTGCCACCCGGATGGCGGCTAGAACAGAACTGCGATCATCCTGCTTAGATCGCGTTCAGCAAGTCCCGCAATGTCTGCTCGGCCGCGCCGCGATGCTCCGGACGGAGCGCGGGGATTGCGGTCATCGTCGTAAGCACCATCACCGCGCGCCACGTGGCCATGAACTGGTCGCTCACTGGCTCGTCTGCGGTGTAGCCCTTCAGCACGTCCGCGCGGTCTGCGAACGCTCCTCGCTGGCGCAGGTCGAAGGCCGGGTGGCTGATGTAGGCGTCTCCGAAGTCGATCAGGCCTTCGAACGCGCAGCTCTCACCGTCGACAAAAATATGTACCGCAGTTGGGTTCGAGTGAAGCGCGACGCGATCGTCCGACTCGGGGAAAGCAGCGAGCACGCGCTGTGCGAGCGCTTCCGGTGTCTCGCGGAGCGGCCAAGACCCGTCTTGTTCGCCAATCGATCGAACGGCGTTCGCGTACAGCGCCTCGAACCGCCTGCGGACGTCGCCAGCTGCACGATCGCCCGGAAGGAGCTCGTTCTCGACGAAGGGCTGCTGCGGTAGCGAGTGGATGCGCCGCAACATCTGACCGACTGCCCGAAATACCTGCCGTCGGGTCTCACCTTCGCAGTCGACGGAGCGCAAGGTGACGCCGGGCATGCGCGTCATGCAGGTGTATTCGATGTGCTCGCTCTCGCGTCCGTACCCGAGTACCTTTGGTACCGAGACCTCCGCGTCGGAGGCGAGTTGCCCGAGGAAGAAGACTTCCTTCTTCAGACTCGTCCGGTCGCGAGCGCGGTGCGGTCGCTGTGTCTTGAAGATTACGTCGTCGTCGATCTCGTAGACCCGCGCTTCGCCGCCCGTCTCGTCGATACCGGTTACAGCACGCGCAGCGGGGACGTGCCGTCGCACCAGCGAGAGCACCAGGTCGTCCGCAAGTACCGGGTCCGTGGCGTCGGGCTGGAAGTAGATGTCCGCGTCTCTCAACACCATGGGGATTCTCCTCAGTCGGTCGTCACTTCAGTTTCTCGCCAGTCCCAGCCAGCCTCTTCCAGTTCCAGCAAGGCTGCGAAGCGCCCGCCATCTCTCACGAGCTGTTCCGGAGCGCCCTGTTCGATGATTTCCCCGGCCTCTAACAACACAACGCGATCGGCTTCGCGAGTGGTGGAGAGGCGGTGAGAGACGGAGAGTACAGCCATGCCCCGGGCTCGCACCTCTGCTCGCAGGGCTCTGCGGAAGGCGGCGTCGCTGGCACCGTCCACCGCCGAGGTTGCTTCGTCGAGTAACAGCACCGGCGGTCGCCGCACGAGAGCGCGCGCGAGTGCCAGCAGTTGGCGTTGCCCGGCGGAGAGCCTCGCACCCTGACCGCCACCGCCACCGACAAGCTGCGTGGCGTACCCATCAGTCAGTGAGCGGATCAGCGCGTCGACGCCGGCGATCCGCGTTGCGCGGAATATTGCTTCATCTTCGACGGAGTCGTCGTTCAGCGCGAGGTTGTCGCGCACCGTTCCGCTGAAGAGCTGTACCTGTTGTGGCACCACACCCACGACTGATCGTCGCTGTTCCTCTGCCAATGCACGAGGGTCGACGCCAGCAACGCGCACGGCTCCTGACCACGGTTCGTAGTGCCCCGCGAGCAGATGCAGCGCACTCGTCTTGCCGGCGCCCGTGCGGCCGACGAGCGAGACTTGCTCGCCGGGCTGAACGGAGAGCGAGATATCGCGCAGCACGGGTCGCGCCGGTAGGTAGCCGAAGACGATGGCATCGAGCTCGATCGCGGGAGCATCGGTCGTGCCGGGCGTTGGACGCTCGGTGATTGGCCGTTGTTCGGGAGGAAGTGCCAGCACCTCGAACACTCGCTCTGCACCGGAGAGCGCTTCTTGCACCGTCTGCCACTGGCCGCCGAGGGCGATGATCGGCTCGAAGAAGCGCTGCAGCAGCAGCACGAACGCCACCAGCGTTCCGATCGAGACGCCAAAGCTGAGCAGCGAGTCGGTGCTGCCCGCCCACAGCAGTGTCGCGGTCGCGGCGGCAAGCAGCATTGCCATGGTCGTTGGGAAGATCGAGAGGAAGGCGGCCGACCGGTTGAACGCCGAGAGTTGCTCGCTGAGTGCGCCGCGGAAGCGAGCGACGAACGCCTCTTCACGTGCGAAGGCACGCACGATTTCGGCACCGCCCAGCGTTTCCTGCAGATGTGTGTTCAGACGTCCGACTGCGACGCGTTGGTCGCGCTGTGCATCGCGCACCCGCACCTGGATCAGGCGCGTGATCGCTACCACCGGAGAAGCGATCAGTAGCGCTACGACGGCCAGGGTGGAATTGAGTACGAACATCGCGACTGTCACCGATGCCAGGCGTAGTACTGCTTGGATCAGGGTCGCAACCTCGGTGGAGAAGACTCGCTCGATCGTCTCGATATCCGCGGTGCAGCGGCTGATGCTGTCGCCCAGCGGGTGAGTGTCGTGATAGCTCACCGGTAGCCGCTGGAGGTGGACGAAGAGACGGATGCGTAGCTCGTGCAACGCACCCTGGGCGGCGATCGCTGAAAGGTAGGCGAAGACGAACGTCAGTGCCCCTACGCCGGCGACGGCGCCGAGATAGAGGAACGCCAACCTCAGCAGCCCTTCGCTCCGACCCGGGATCAAGTGGTCGTCGATCAGCGTGCGCACCAGTAACGGGGGAACGAGGTCGAGCACGGCAGCTACGAGAACGGTGCCGCCGATCGTCGCCAACAGCAGCCGCCGCCCGTGGGTCAGCTGTAGTAATCCAGCGACAGTTCCGATCGCCACCGGTTGCGGTTCTGGCGTGGCGGCCGTCATCGACTCAGCTCTCGCCTTCGGCCGTCTGCCGCTCCACGCGCGCCTGGGCGCTGTAGATGCGGGCGTACAGCCCGGCGGTGGCGACTAGTTCGGAGTGCGTTCCTTGCTCTTCGATGCGCCCGCGCTCGAGTACGACCACGTGGTCGGCGTGCGGGAACGCGGCCAGTCGATGGGAGAAGAGGACAATCGTGGCCTGCTCGTCGGGAGACGCGGCCGGACCAAACGCTTCGCGCAGGGCGGTGACGATCTGGACCTCGGTATCGACATCGACTGCCGAGAAGGGGTCGTCAAGCACTAGCAGCCCAGGGCGGCGGGGTGCCTGCGCCGCCAGCGCCCGCGCCAGCGCAATGCGCTGGCGTTGCCCTCCGGAGACGCGAATGCCAAGTTCCCCGATCTCGGTCGCCAGTCCCTGCGGCCACGCATCGACATCAGGTTCCATCGCCGCAAGTGCGATGGAGGAGTGCAGTGCAGGCTCGAGACCGGGTGCCGTGAGCGCGCGGACATCGTCCATCAGCACGTTCTCGCGAACACTGCCCGAGAACAGGTAGGCGTCTTGCGGGAAGTACCCAATGCGAGCTGCGCGTTCGACCGACGGCAGTATCTCGAGCCTCTGGCCGCCGACCCGCACGCTCCCGCCGTCGAGTGGGTACAGCCCCACCAGTGCCTGAGCCAGAGCACTCTTACCCGAGCCGACGGGTCCGGTAATGGCGACGAGGGAGCCAGCGGAAACCTCGAGTGAGAGGTTATCGATGGTCGGAGCCTCCGCTCCCGGGTAGCGCATCGTGACGCCCTCCAGCGAGAGCGTCGCCGCGCCTGTGCCTCCGCCGCTCGGCCGTTCCGGCACCGAACCCGCTCCGACGAGGTGTCCCTGATGGAAGGAGGCCATCGGCGGCTCGCCGTCCATCGATCGTGGCGTGGCCAGCAGAGGACGCAGGCGGACGTACGCGGCGGCGCCACTCTGTATCGAATTGACGAGCTGCGGCACGCGGAAGGCGCGGATTACGAACCGCAGGTAGAGCTCCAGGTAGGCGACGAAGGCCCCAGTGGTGAGGGCGCCCGCGAGCACCCGTTCGCCTCCCTGCCACACCACCAGCACCACGCCGGCGGTCATCAGTGTTGTGTACGTGGGTCGAAGCCCATCGCGCAGTCGGACCAGGGCGAGAGCGGCATCGACTTGCTGCTGCGATTGCGCTGTCACCCGATCCGCTGCTGCTGCTCGGCGGCCGAACAATCGCAGCACGCGTACGCCCGCTAGTTGTTCCTGCAGCGAGTCCGTCAGGCCAGCGTTCGCTTCGCGCCAGCGCGTCGTGCGCCTCGTGACCCATCGCCCGGTTGCGTGCGCCAACACCATCGCAGGTACCACGGGCGCGAGCGCGAGCGCGGTCAGGCCACTGTCGAAGAGGAGCATGGCGACGACCAGAGAAGCGGAGAACAGGACCGTGTCCCACGTCTCGATCGTGAATTCGCGTACTCCCACTCCCAGCGTCTCGACGTCGCCGTTGATGCGGGCCATGAGATCACCAACCGGAGCCCGCTGGAGGCGACCGATCGGCCATCCCAGCACGCCTCGCAATGCGTCGGCGCGGAGACTCGATCGAATGCGCATGTTTGCGGTCATCAGCCAGAACCGCTTGACGATGCGCGGTGCCTGGTGCGCTGCCATTGCCCCGGCGTACGCGGCGGCCGCCAGCGCAACGTTCAGGTGAGATGCTGCCCCGTCTCCGAAGTCAACGACAGTGTCGACGGCCCGTCCGAGGAGGATGGCCGGGAGCACAACCGCCGTATTCATGACGATGCCGCCAAGGGAGCCGATCAAGAGCTGGCCCGACACCTGCCGGAAGTACGGGCGCAGTTCCCACAGGTACTTCACTCAGCTCGTCCCTCGCACCGGTAGTCGCACTCGTCCGTCGGTACTCTACCCGCCGAGACCGGTTTGCTTCGCCCGCTCTTCGATTTGCAGACGCGCTTCGAGCGTTGGGAGGCCTCGATACCTTGCTGATGTCGTGATCATCAGACCAGCTGTGTGATGCTCACAGACTTCGGATCCGAGGGTCGAGGGTTCGAATCCTTCCCGGCGCGCCAGCCACACCTGTCCCGACCGCACCAACGTCCACGGACGAAACCGAGGCTCAGCTTCGTTTGCGACGTGATGCTATCGAAATCGCTCCCGCGCTCCCAGAGAACGCCATCGGCGACGAGGTAGTCCAAGGGTGGCGGCTAGACGGGCGGTCGCAGATTAAACGCCGAGCGAAACTCGACATCCAGCTCGGCCCAGGTTACGCCGTAGTGACGATTGATCGCTTGCTCGACATCGCCACCTTCGACCCAGAACGACCAGAACTCATCTAGCCCGCGTTGATCGATGAGGTGGCTGACGACCAGCGAGGCGGTCCCATATGCCAGCAGCGCATCCGCCTCGCCAAACGCGACGGAATCGACCAGCGACTGCACTGGCGGCAGTGTGCGGCGGTCGAGGGCCATCAAATAGTCGTCGGGGCCATGCGTGACGTCCCACAGCGGGAGTCCACGCTCACTGGCCAACTCGAACACCTGAGGTGTTGCCCAAACGGCGAGACCTTCGCCGAGCAAGGCAGGCGCTTGCAGCCCGTAGTTCAGACGCGATACCGCATGCACGGTCTCGTGGGCCAGTGCTTGCAGGTTGACCGACCAGCCACAGACGACATGTACGTGGTAGCCGTCGAAGTGGGGACTGGGAATGCCGGTTAGCTGAACAATACTGCCGGCGCTCTCGTGCACGATGACTGATAGCCCTTCCAGCAATGGCGTTTCGAGGACTTCTTCGACGAGGAACAAAGTGCTCGCTACGATCTCCCGGACCGCGTCGAGATCGCGTTCTGCCGTCGAGCCCTGTCTGAAGGAGAGCGAAATGCCACCGACGCGGGATGTCTTCCAGACGCCGAGCTCAGTCAACTGGCGTCCGCCCCCGGAGCCATCGATCGGACCGCACCGGATCTCCGAGGACACTGGTGACGGAACTGCGGGAGTTGGCATGCGTGGCGGGAATGCGCTCCGGTATCGCGGTCGACCGGGTCGGCGGCGTGCGGGGTCCGCGAGTTGGTCGGGGGCGGTGTCATCGATGGCATTTCGGTAGAGGTTAGAGACGCCGACACGGTCGTTCGCTGGAACGGTCGATGAGCCCGCCACCTCGCCCGCGGGCGCTAGCGCCATCAAGGCGAGCAGCAGCGGAGCCGTCAGCGCGACTGCTGTCGAGAACACCCAAACCGGACGCGCCATCTCAGTGCACGACCTTCCCCTGTCACCTATAACGCATGGATGCGCATGTCGTTCGGTGCGACCCGGCCATATCGACCCTTGGAGGATCTTCATATTAGAAGATTGTGGTCTTCGTTGTCTTCGTGCGCCTCGCGAGTGAGTCATGGCGTCCGAATGGAGACGCGATGACTACGCAAATCGACGAAGTGATCATGATCTACCTGATTGCAATCGTGACGAGTCGGGCTCAAGCGTCGAAACAGACCACAGTTTTCTAACGGCGACGGCAAGGTTTATTATTCCGCCTGCGATTGACCGGTGGTGGCTTTTCGATGGCACTGGAACTCCGTCATGCTGAAGCGACGACTCCTCGAGTAGATCTCGAATCGCTGCAAGACTGAATGTCCACGAAGACTGGTTTCGCGAAAGTCTCCATCAACTACTCGGGCCGCCCGAGGATGCTGACCTTCCGAATTCCGTGGTAACCGACGCCGCATGCACTACAGATGAGGATGGGTGAAATGTCGAAAATCCCCACCGCTGCGCTGCAGCTGCAATCTACGGTGCGCAGCGACGCCACGGTCCGGCTGGCGCTCGTCGAGGTGCCCGTCCCGGAACCGAACGACGACGAGGTGCTCGTCCGCATCGAGGCGGCGCCCATCAACCCGTCCGACATAGGCGCGTTGTTCGGACCCGCTGACCTCGACACGACGAGGGCCTCCGGCGACGCAGCTCGCCCGGTGATCACGGCTGACATTCCTGCGGACCTGATGGAAACTATGGCCGGACGCCTCGACGAGCCGCAGCCCGCAGGAAACGAAGCTGGCGGGATCGTCGTGAGGGCGGGCGTTGGCGCGCAGGCCCAGGCGCTTCTCGGTCGCACCGTCGGGATCCGCGGCGGCGCTATGTATGCCGAGTACCGCTCCATCGCGGCAGCCGAGTGTCTGCCACTGCCTGAGGGTGTGACGCCGATCGAGGGAGCGTCCTGCTTCGTCAATCCACTGACCGTTCTCGGCATGGTCGAGACGATGCGTCTTGAAGGGCACACGGCGCTTGTACACACTGCCGCCGCGTCGAACCTTGGCCAGATGCTGCAGCGTGTCTGCCTCGCCGATGACATCGGCCTCGTCAACATCGTTCGCCGACCTGAGCATGTGACGCTGCTGCGCGAACTAGGGGCGGAGTACGTCTGCGATTCGAGTGCGGACACCTTCCTTGACGACCTCACCGATGCGTTGATCGCCACCGGCGCCACGATCGGCTTCGATGCGACGGGCGGCGGCAGGCTGGCCGGCGACATCCTCTCGCGCATGGAAGCCGCAATTGCGCGCACATCACCTCCCTCCACTCGTTACGGCTCGAACGTCCACAAGCAGGTCTATGTCTACGGCGGCCTCGACCGCAGGGTGACAACTTTCAACCGAAACTTCGGTTCGGCCTGGGGTCTCGGTGGCTGGCTGCTCGGGCCATTCCAGGAGCGCGTTGGCCCGGAGGCAATGCAAGAGCTGCGCAAGCGCGTGGCCGCGGAGATCACAACGACCTTCGCGAGTGGTTACTCGCACGAGGTGTCGCTGGCCGGCGCTCTGACGATCGACGCCGTCCAGGGCTACGGGGCGCGGGCGACCGGACAGAAGTACCTGGTCCGCCCTGCACTGAGGGGCCAAACCTGACCGCCTCGTGCGCGGTATGGGCTGCCGAGCGTTCCTGGCCCTAAGTCGAGGGTCCGTCTTGGGGCCCGCGGATGCTGGAAGTAGTGCGGGCGAACAAGAGGAGAGACTCGATGCGAGAGTTCGACGGCAAAGTGGCGGTGGTGACCGGTGCGGCGAGCGGCATGGGGCGTGCCTTTGCTGAGCGATTCGCCCGCGAGGGCATGAAGGTGGTGCTGGCGGACATTGAGGCGGATGCGCTTGATGCGACCGTTGCCGAACTGCGTGCTCAAGAATTCGAGATCACTGGCCTGCTAACCGACGTCTCTAGCCTGGGGGCCGTCGAGGATCTGGCGCGCGCGACGGTCGACCAGTACGGCGGCGTCCACATCGTTTGCAATAACGCGGGCGTCGCAGGCGACCTCGACTTCCTCGGCAACCGCCAGGCGCGCATCTGGGAGCACTCGACGAACGACTGGGAGTGGGCCTTTGGCGTGAATTTCTGGGGCGTCGTACACGGCATCCGCGCCTTCCTACCAATCATGTTGGAGCAGGAAGAAGAGGGTCACGTCGTGAACACAGCCTCGATGGCTGGACTGTTGAGCGGGGCAAGCGCTGATATCTACGGCGCGACGAAGCACGCGGTTGTGCGCATCACCGAAGCACTCTATTTCCAACTGCTGCAGGATGAATCGAAGGTGCGGGCATCGGTGCTCTGCCCGGGCATAATCAACACTCGAATCTTCGCGTCCGGCCGCAACCGACCGGTGGAGTTGGAGAACGTTGACCAGCAGCTGAGCGGTGACGAACGAGTGAGACGTATCGCCGAGGCCGACGCCTACTACGAGCGCGGCCTCGCTCCTTCGGAGGTCGCCGACCAGCTCTTCAAGGCGATCCGGGAGGAGCAGCTCTACGTGCTGACGCGCGATGTTCCACTCGACCGCATCACCATGCGCACCGAGAACATAGTGGCAGGCCGCAATCCCGAGCTCCCTCAGGCGCGAACTCCCTAGCGCAGGTTCGCCCGTGTCTCGGCTGCCCGCTCTGACGCGGCGAACAACCTGTGAGCCGCCAGCGCGGGATCCGGGAGCGCACAACAAGGAATCTGAGAGCATCAGACTCCGCGAATCCAGGGCACCGGATCCCGGACGTCGGGGCGACAGCGTTGGGCGTTGACGCGTACCTTCAGCCAGTCCTCGACCACTCGTAGATGGCGGAGACCGCGCCTCGAGGCGAGCGGCAGTCATGCTCAGTGGTGTCCGCACGCGATAGCAGCCAGAGTGCGCGGACCAGCCTAGTTCCGTTCCACCTCACCGAAGTCCACGTACGTCGACCCGCCATACAGAGAGAGCTGCAACCGCTGGCGGTACGCACCCGCCGAACGCTCGAGCAGCTGGCTGTGCGGGTCCGGGCTCGTTTGTCCGGCGACCTGGGTGACGCTCTCCGTCAGTGACTCGTGCAGCACGCGGCCGTCCACATCGAACGCTGGATCGATCCCCATGGTGTGGGCCAACGTGGGCATGACGTCGATAATGCCCGCCGGTAGCCAACTGACGTAACCGCGTCGGAAGTCTGGACCTGTCGCCACCAGGGTGTTTCGCATCTCCCACGGGCTCAGGGAGCCATGGTCCGCCTTGATCGCTACCCCGGCGGGCCGTACGCCCTCGTACCCATGTTCGTTCGGTGCGTCTGACCAGTTGAAGGAAAAGAGCACGTCGGGCGCGAGGTCGCCGCCCTGGCCGACCGCGCTCAATGGCAACGTGCCGAAGACTGGCGGTCTGCCGCGCGCGCCGGTGAAGATACTGCCTATCGTGTGTTCCGACTGCAGCACACGCACGACGGCGGTGGTCGCGCGCCGACGTTCCTCATCCGATATGCCGGGAGTGGTGATGAAGATAGCGGGACCGGCAGTCGTCACGTCCGAGCTGTCGGCCCTCTCTTTCGCTCCCTCGAACGCGAGCAGTTCGTCGATGTTCACGCGCTCTGCGACCGTTGCGAAGCCGTGATCAGACGTCACGATCACGTTCGTGGAGTCGGCTCGCCCGGTGGCATCGAGCGCATCAAGAATGGTGCCGAGGTTGCGGTCGGCGTCGCGCAGTGCACCAAGGGCATCCGGGTGGCCCACACCATGGCGATGTGTGGTGCGGTCGGGATCAGTGTGCCAGAAGGTGATTAGTGCCGGTGCCTCGCTGGAGGTGAGGAGCAGGTCGGTGATGAGCTTCGTGAAGTAGACATTCTGTTCACTGTTCGGCACGGACGCTTCGGGCATCGGTCCGAGTTCAGCTTCGACATCCTTGCGAGAGCTTCCGAGCCACAGCGAATGGTTGTAGATAGCGTCGCCCGACGACGATCGGTCTCGCACCTGGGGATGCTGCAGTAGTGCGGCGCCCGGGCTACCCGTGCCAATGATCGCCGTGTGGCCGCCGACTTCTGACACGAGCTCCGCCAGCGTTCGTCGGTGCAGCAGGCGGCCATTGCGGAGTGGGCGCAGCTGCTCAAGATGGTCCGCGTCCGCGGCGTTGAGTAGGTGGACACCGTCGTCAAGGGGCATCACGAACTGGTTCCCGGGGATGCCATGGTGCTCGGGCAGGGTGCCGGTGGAGAGTGACGCTGAATTGCAGCGAGTCACCGGGGGTACGACGGAATGGCTGCGCTCGAACCAGGTCCCCGCGCCGGCCAACGCATGCAGACGCGGCGTCAGTTCTTCGCTCACCATGTCCGGCCGCAGGCCGTCCCAGACCATGATCAGCGCGTTTCGTCGTAGCGGTTCGATCGAGTCATCTGCCACAGCGTGCACCCTCCGAGCTTGGCAATCGCGGATGCTTCAGGAGTTCCGGTTCTCGGGACGAGCATCGGACTCCACGAATCAAGACCCTCCGACGCTGAAGTTCAGAGCATCAGACTGGGGACGGACCGTTGAGTGCGCGGTCGATCGCGACCATCTCGTCTTCGCGCCAGCGACGCGAGAGTGCAGCATCGGGTATCGACCCCTGTGAGCCGTGGAACGCGCCCGGGTACACGTGTAGCTCGATCGGCACGCCTGCCAACCGGAGTGCCTGGGCGTAGGTGGTGTCTTCGTCGACGAATAGATCGACCGTTCCAACGCAGATGTATGCAGGCGGCAGACCGCTCAGGTCATCCGCGCACGCGGGCGAGGCGTAAGGAGACACGTCCTCCTGTCCGGCCCTTCCGGCGAGATAGGCGTTCCAGCCAACGGTGTTCGTGTCGCGATTCCAGACTCGGTCGTCGGTGATCGCGTGGCTGCTAGGGGTCGAGTTTCGATGATCGAGCATTGGGTAGACGAGATGCTGGTAACGGACGCTGATTTCGCCCCGGTCTCGCGCTAGCAGTGCTAGGCCGGCGGCTAACCCCCCACCAGCACTCCCCCCGCCGATGCCCAGGCGCCCACGGTCGACGCCCAGCTGGTTGGTGTTCTGCCACACCCACTGCAGACCCGCATAGCAGTCCTCGAGCGGAGCCGGGTAGGGGTATTCGGGCGCGAGGCGATACTCCACCGAGGCCACGACCACGCCGAGTCTGTCTGCGATCGAAGCGCAGTACGGATCGGACAATTCGAGAGTCCCACCGATCATTCCGCCGCCGTGGATGTAGTAGAGCACAGGTGTCGACAGCGAACTCGTGGTGGATCGATAAACACGGACCGTCACCGGCGACGCGCCGTCGGGTCCGGGGACTAGGTGGTCCTCGACGGAAACGCTATCAGGTAGTGGCACCTCGGCCATTGCCGCTCGCCGCGTGGTGGCCGCCTCGCGAATCGTCTTGACCGAGGCTGCCACGTCGGAGGGGTCGAGAACACGCCTGGGCAAAGCGTCGAATGTAGCTCGGTACTCCGGGTCGACTAGACTCTCCATCTTCACCGCTGCGCTCACCATGACGCCTCCCTTGTCGCGGCGTGCCGTCATTGAAGTGCCCAGTCGCCGCTCGGCTAGCGGGTGAGATGGTACCAATTGCTGTCACACATCACCGTGCGGATTAGACGACAGGGATCCGGGATCCAGCGACCGAGGCCGCCGTGCTTTTCGTCACGGAGCGAGGCAGTGGAAGCCGAGTACTCAGGTCCAGTGAGCGTCAGACACAACATCTGAGAGCATCACGCGATGCTGGCGAAGATCGCCCCATACCGATGCTCGACAGCGCCGAGCTACTGGATCGGTGATTTCGCGGTTGGCTCTAGGCGCGTCACGTTGATGGCTTCGCGGTCCATCATCTTCGGGATGAGAGGCGCAATGTTGTCTCGCCAGTGGTCAGATTCGTAGACTGCCGTGTACAGGCGTTCGCGTTCGGCCTCATCTTCGAAGCGTCGGATCCACACGTAGACCGAGTCGTCGTCCTCACCTGTGAAGCTGCCAAGAACCACCATTCCCTGCGCGACCTGAAAGGGAATGACCTCATCCTCCATCAGGCGTACCCAGTTCTCCTGCTGGCCGTCGCGGATCTTGTACTGGCGGAGTTCAAAGAGCATTGCGTTCCCCCACTCGGAGTGATCTCGTAGTTGATCTGCCTGGTCGATGCCGTCCCAGCGTCTTACTGGGCACGACTCGCTTGATACGATGTGCGCACTGGGCAGCGCAAGCGCGGCGGCAGCACGACGGGGTCCGTCTTCACTCCCCTGAGGAAGTCGACGAGCAGCAGTGGAGCCGTTAGCGCGGCTACTTTCGAGATCATCCAAGCCGGACGCGCCATCACTGTGCGCCACCTTCCTCATGCTATTAACACCGCACGGACGCGCAGAGCGATCGGTGTGGCCCGAACCATCCGATTCTGCGAAGACCTTCAGACTGTCAGTGTGATGCTCTCAACATAGGAAGTTCCGAGCATCAAACTCGGAGCGGACAGTTCAATCCGAGAGATTCACGGTCTGCCCGGTTTCGGCCGAGCGCTCGATCGCTGCGAGGAGGCAATGGCGCTTCACCGCGACGTCGAAGTCGGGATCGAAGCGATCATCACCGTCAGACGCGTCAGCGAATCTCACATACGAGTGGGCAACGTTGAGGGGTGATCCGGGCGGTGTCCCCTCGGGGACCAGCACGTACTCGTCGGACGGTTCGAGTTCGGCGAGTGCCTCTCCGCCGCGGGTTCCGTGCAGTTGACTCGGACCAATGTTCAAGGATCGGGCGTTCAGGAACAATGCGCCCTCATCGCCAAAGATCTCCAGTCGAGTACCGGTTGGCTGCACTGGCACCGCGGCCACTTGGATAGCGACTTCCGCTCCGCTCTCAAGTCTCGCCGCGACGGCGATGCTGTCGAGGGAATCAACCGGAATGGCGCCGCCCGTGTCCTCATCGCGCCACTCGGTGATACGCGTTGTGGCGCGGGCAGAGACCTCGACCACTTCACCGAGAACGAAGCACATGCCATCGATCGCGTGGCCACCGGCGATCGTGAGGGTGTTCGCGCCGTTGGCTCGCACGGCCTGCCAGCTGCGCCCGGGGCCGCGCTCCAGCACGGCCTGCGTCATCACACTGAGATTCGCGGTCAGTACCTTGCCGACGTAGCCATCCGAGACGAGGTCACGCGCGTACCGGATCGCCGGATCACTGCGAGCTTGCAGGCCAACGACGGTACGCAGCCCCCGTTCGCGGGCGAGCCTCGCCATCTCTTCGGCTTCAGCGACGGTGGCCCCAAGCGGCCACTCGCAGAAGACGTCCTTCCCGGCGCGCAATCCTGCCATCACCAGCTCGTGGTGCAGCGGAACGCGCACGACCACGGCGACCAGGTCGACGTCAGGGTGTTGCACCATGTCGTCGATGTTGTGGAACGCAAGCTCGGCGCCGAATTGCTCGGCTGAGGCGGTCGCCGTCTCCTCATGGGCGGTACAGACCGCCTTCAGCACGTAGTCCGGCAGTGCGGCTAGCGCCGGTACGTGCGCGTTCGCACCCCAGCCGCTGCCCCCAGCAGTCACGGTTGCGCCGACGATACCAACGCGGGTCAGATCAGCCATGAGCGCTCCCTGCTCGTTCCCTGTGCGACTAGTCGCGAGACCCGTGCGGAGTGGGTCGTCAGTCGGTGCCGCAGGCCGGAGTATAGACTCCGTTGGGACTCATGCACGGCAGCTCTGACCCCCGAATAGGAACGATACCTGCGCTCCGGGATCCTAGTTCCAACGCGACCACCGGGGGCGAACGATGATCCGTCAGTGCGCAGATAGCGACTTCGACGTCATGCTGGCGATCGTCAATGACGCCGCTCGTGCGTACAAAGGTGTGATTCCCGACGATCGCTGGCACGACCCGTACATGCCGGAGCGCGAGTTGCGGCATGAGATCGATCACGGCGTCGCCTTCTGGGGACATGAACATGAAGGCGAACTCCTTGGCGTCATGGGCGTGCAGCCGATCGAGGACGTGACGCTGATCAGGCACGCGTACGTTCGTACGACGGCCCAGCAGCATGGGATTGGCGGGGGGCTCCTCGACCATCTCTACGCGCAGACATCGGATCCGATGCTCGTCGGCACGTGGGCCGACGCCGATTGGGCGGTCGGGTTCTACGAGCGGCGAGGATTTCAGGTTGTCTCACCCGAGGAGAAGGATCGCCTGCTGCGGCGTTATTGGTCCGTGCCGGAACGACAGATTGAGACCTCGGTCGTACTTGCGGACGAGCGGTGGTTCGACGTGCGGAGCATGGCCCGGCGCTGACGAGGGTCGCAGTGAAGATCCGGGTGACGTCGACGTTTGCCGCGTCGATTGCTCGCGGTACGCCGACGGTGCCCGCTCAGCTCAGCGGTAGACGAACTCCGGGCCATCGAGGTCGATCGCGGGGATCTCGTCCTTCTCGCGCCAGTAGTCTTGTGTGTGCTGCCACTCGCGCTTGTCGCCGCGCTTCGGCAGGAGGTCGAGAGCGCGCATCAGGTAGCCGGGGTTGAAGTTCTCCGGGTCGATCCACGGCAGCAGTTCCATATCCTCGTCTTCCGGCCGCAGCGCGACATCGACGCGGCGGGCGCCCTTCGCTTCCATGTGCGCCAGCAGGCGGCAAACGAAGTCGGCGAGCAGTTCGACGCGCAACGTCCAACTGGCGCGGAAGTAGCCGAAGATCCAGAGCAGATTCGGTACGCCGGTGAACATCATGCCGCGATAGTTGACCGTGTCGGAGAAGACGAGCGGTTTGCCGTCGATCACGATCTCGATGTCCCCGAGCACGCTCATGTTGAAGCCGGTGGCGGTGATGATCAGGTCAGCCGGCAGCTCTTCGCCGGACTTCAGCAGGATGCCGCCGGGCGTGAACCGCTCGATCTCGTCGGTGACCATCGATGCCTTGCCGGAGGTGATGCCGCTGAAGAGGTCGCCGTCCGGGACGAAGGCGATGCGCTGCCGCCAGGGCCGGTAGGTCGGGGTAAAGTGCGTCTCCATGTCGTAGTCGTCACCGAGACGGGCGCGTACAGCCTTCAGCAACTCGCTCTTTACCTTCTCCGGTTCCTCGACCGCTCGACGTGTGAAGACGGATTGGTCGAAGAGGATCTTCCGACGCACGATCTCGTGGATCCAGTCTTCGTCGATCTCCAGTTCACGGAGCGTCTCGGCGAGATCGTTTCGGTTGCGACCCGGGGAGAAGTACGTCGGCGAGCGTTGCAGCACCGTGACGTGCTCGCTGTCGCCGGCAATCGCGGGTACGAGGGTGGCCGTCGTCGCGCCCGAGCCGATCACCACAACCTGCTTGCCGGCATAATCGAGGTCTTCCGGCCACGTCTGCGGGTGCACGATCTCGCCCTCGTAGTCCTCCATGCCAGGCCATTCCGGCGTGTAGCCCTCCGAGTGGCGGTAGTAGCCCTGGCACATCCAGAGGAAGTTGGCGGTGAAGTGCAGCGGCTCACCGGTGTCGGTGCGCGTGGCGTCGATCGTCCAGCAGTTCTCCTCGCTCGACCACTCTGCCGACGTGATCTTGTGGTTGTAGCGGATGTACTGAGCGAGGTCGTTCTCTTCGACCACGTCGCCCATGTAGTCGAGTATCTCCTCGGCTGTCGCGATCGGTGCGCCGCGCCACGGCTTGAAGCGGTAGCCGAAGGTGTGCAGGTCGCTGTCCGAGCGAATGCCGGGATAGCGGTGCATCCACCATGTGCCGCCGAAGCTGTCGAGCGACTCCAGCACGACGAAGCTCGTGCCCGGGCGCTGCTTGGTGAGGTGATAAGCTCCGCCGATGCCGGAGATGCCGGCCCCGACGATCAGAACGTCGAAGTGCTCGTTTGTCGTCATTCAGATTTACCTTTCACGTCGGAACCGAAGTGTTGCCGGTGGGGTCGCCACGATCCAGAACTAGGCCACGTACCCGCCGTCAACGACCAGGGCGTGCCCCGTCACGAAGCTCGACGAATCCGACGCGAGGAACGTAGCCACCCCGCCGCAGCATACTGCGCTCGCCGGCGACTGATGTGAGAAGGGGCGGTCAGATGGCCGCCCCTTCGTGTTTGCGTCTCGCCAGAGCGAGAGAGCTAGTCGGCGGTGAGCACCAACGTACCCGTGTACGAGAGCGATCCACCGGTGCCATTGACGACGAGCGACTTGGCGTTCGTCTGCTTACCCGCGATCCCGTTGACGCCATCCTCGGCAGTGCCGGAGAGCTGGCGGTAGGACTCGACGAGGAGCTGCATC
>DASCQM010000016.1:0-208832 GCA_036013055.1 Dehalococcoidia bacterium
TCAGGCTCATATCGCTCACCGGAGTTCACCGGAACCGCGCTGGAGGCGTTGCGCGAACCGCTGGAGTCCGGGGTGATTACGATCACTCGTGCCCGCGGGTCGGCCACGTTCCCGGCGAGATTCCTGCTGGTCGCCGCGACCAGTTCTGGCTGCGGTGGACGCCCACCGGAACAGTTGACAGTCTGGTCGCATGTTCAACCTGAATCTGACCTCCTCGGAGAATTCGCGCCGCCGTGGTGCCACGCTCGCGGCCATCGGCTTACTCGCGATCGCGCTGTTCGTGAGCGCGTGCAATACGAAGTCGCCGATCGCCAAGGCCGAGGATGGGCTGGCTTCCCTGCTTGAGAATGAGGGCACCGTGCGACAGGAGTTAGTGGTTGCGCGTGACGCGGCGGATGACTGCGACCCGGAGGCGGCCGCAGCGGCGCTGGTGCGCGCGAGAGAAGGAGCCGCCGCGGTCGAGCGAGACGCGCCGGGGGCGATCGATGCCGCGCGGGAAGCAGGCGAAGACACGAGCGACGAGATCGCCGTGCGATCAGCGTTGGCGGTCTCCCGCATCGAATCGACGGTGGCAGGGCTGCCTTCGCTGCTCGGGCAGGTTGAGGCCGCGGTCGACCTCGCGCAGCAGCGGCTCGAGGAAGGGGCCTGCGGTGACGTCGAAGCCGACGATGACGACGAGAGCGAGTCAACGATCGGCGACGACGACGAAGTGCTCGTGTACGTCGAGGTCATGGTGATCGACGGCGAGAACTTCCCACTCGATCAGTTCCATGAGGCCGGTGCGGACGCTTGCTCCGACGATCACTACCACGGCCCGGAGGTCTTCTCACTCGAAGGATCATCGATGTTCGACCCCGCCGGCTCGGAATGTGGCTTCGGCAAGACCAGCGACGTCACGATCGACACGATCGCGGTTTAGGAAGCCGTCCTCGACGCCTACGACCAGGCTGTCGCGGGCCAGTAGCGACCGGGTACGGTCCACCAGACACGATCTAGCTCCGCGTGCGCAGGCGGGTATAGTCCGCGCACAACATGCGCCTGACCGGAGGTCGCTGCCGTGGGTGAGCTGCTGCCGTTTCGTCTCGACTTCGACCACCGCTCGATCGCCGACCTCCACCGGCGGCTTGAGGCCACACGATGGCCGGAGATTCGCTTCGACACCGGCTGGTCGACCGGCACGAACGCCGCAGTGTTGCGCCAGCTCGTGCGCTACTGGCGGTTCGACTTCGACTGGCTCGCCGTGCAGGAGCGACTGAACCGGCTGCCTCACGTGCGCGGAGTGATCGAGGGAGATGAGCTGCACGCCGTCGTGCTCGCGGGCGGCGGGCAGGATGCCGGGCAGGGCAGCGAGGAACGCAGACAGCCGCTACTGATGATCCACGGCTGGCCCGGCTCTTTCATCGAATTCGTGGAGGCGGGTGAACTGCTCGCGTCGGGCATCGACGGAGGCGCAGCCTTCGATGTAGTGATCCCCTCGCTACCGGGCTTCGGACTCTCGGAATCGCCGAGCGAGGCGGGAATGCACCCGGGACGGATCGCGGAACGGCTGCACCTGCTGATGGCGGAACTCGGATACGACCGCTACGGCGTGCAGGGTGGCGACTGGGGCGCGATCATCGGCACCCGACTCGCGCGGCAGCAGCCAGAGGCGGTGACCGGGCTCCACCTCAACTTCGCAGGAGGCACGGTCGCGCCCCCCGAGGGCGAGGAGCCGACGGACGAGGAACGCGAGGTGGCAGAACGCAGGCGGCGCTTTGCGCGCGAAGAGACCGGCTACCAGCGCATCCAGGGGACGCGTCCGCAGTCGCTGGGCTTCGCGCTCAACGACTCTCCCGTGGGGTTGCTGGCGTGGATCCTCGAAAAGTTCTGGGCGTGGTCCGAGCACGGCGACGATCTCTGGGAGAGTCTCGACCGCGATGACGTACTCGCCAACGTGACGCTCTACTGGCTGACCGGCACCGCGATGTCGTCCGCGCGTATCTACTACGAGGCATCTCACGAGCGATCGACGCCGGCAGCCAGCGCTACGGTCCGCATCGAGGTGCCGACGGCGTTCGCACGATTCCCCGCTGAGCCGTTCGAGGTGGCGCGAGCGAGCATCGAACGGTCGTACAACACCGTGCGCTGGACCGAACTGCCGGCCGGCGGCCACTTCGCCGCGCTGGAGCAGCCGCAGGCGTTCTCCGCGGACGTCTCGGCATTCTTCGCATCGCTCAGCTAGCTGATGCGGCGAGCGGGCGAATTGTTGCGCCCGTTTGAGAGCGCTCCATACACTGGCGATGAGCCCTCGTAGCTCAGTGGATAGAGCGCTGGCCTCCGGAGCCAGAAGTCGCAGGTTCGAATCCTACCGAGGGTACCAGCAGCAAACTCCCGGCCCGCGAGGAGCGCCGCAGCGAGATAGAGGACGATTTGAGCCGAGACCGTCGACAGCAACGCCGCCGTGAACGTCAGCGCAGCCGTCGCTCAGGACGCGGGCAGGCCGGTTTCGAATCTCCCCGCAACGTGAAGATGCCCGGGATCATGGGCTGGTTTCAGGCCAACCCTCGGATCTTCTACGTCGGCGGGATCGCAGTGATGCTCGCCAGCCTCGGTGCCGTGTTCCTCGGTGGCCTCGGCGGCGGTTCGCACGCCGCGCCCGATCCGACGGCGACGGCAGCGCCGGCCACGGCGGAGCCGACAGTAGCAGCGTCCGCCACGGCTGAGCCGGCCGATCAGATCGTGCGCAGCTACGTCGCCGCGCCGCCGATGGAGATCGACGTCGCGAACAGCTTCGAGGCCGTGATCGAGACCGAAAACGGTGAGATCCGCATCGAATTGCTCCCCGAAGAGGCGCCGGGCTACGTCAACAACTTCGTCTTCCTCGCACGCAACGATTTCTACGATGGCCTCACGTTCCACCGCGTGATCGCTGGCTTCATGGCGCAGGGCGGCGACCCGGAAGGGCAGGGCTTTGGCGGCCCCGGCTACAGTCTCGTCGAAGAGAAGAACGAGCTGGATTTCGGAACCGGTGTGCTCTCGATGGCCAAAGGCGCTGGCGTCAGCGGATCCCAGTTCTTCATCACACTCGCGCCGACGCCCTTCCTCGAAGGGGACTTCACCGTCTTCGGACGGGTGACGGGAGGCCTTGACGTGCTTCGCCAGATCACCATTCGTGAGCCCGGAACGGGTCAACCACCCGCTGATCTGATTCTCGACATCGAGATCATCGAGACCGAGTCAGACTGAGACCTCCGCCCCTCATAGAACTCCGTGAGACGTCAGAGAGCTGACGCGCATAGCGCCACGCCATTCGACGAACTGACAAGCCGTATCTGACGTATGTCAGCCTGTGCCGCGCAGTGCTGAATCCCCCACAGCGTTCGACAATCGTAAGGGAGGGACAAGTGCGCCCTGATAGATCGATGCGTGTGGAGAGACCGGAGATTCCGATCGCGGGAGCGCTCGGCCTCGTCCCTGACATCAAGACGTTCGAGATGCGGTTGGATGGCTGGTGGAGCGACCAGTTGCTCGCCACGCTCGTCGCCGCGCTCGATCACTACGACGGTGGAACGGCGAAGCACTCGGAGCGCGTCGCCGGTCTCGCGGTTGAACTGGCGCTAGAGGTCGGCTACGAGCTCGATTCGCCTGAACTCGCTGAAATCAGGCGCGGTGCTCTGATGCACGACATCGGCAAGCTCGGCGTCAGCCTTGAGATCCTGCGCAAGGCAGGGCCGCTCGATGACGCGGAGTGGGCCGAGATGTACCTGCATCCGGAACTCGGATACTCGATGTTCAAGGACATCCCCCCGTTGATGGGGACGGCCGAGATGATTCTGGCCTCCCACGAGCGCTGGGATGGCGGTGGCTATCCCAGCGGGCTGACCGGCGAAGAGAGTCCGCTGGGCGCGCGGATCTTCGCGCTTGCCGACGCCTGGGACGCGATGACCTCGCACAGGCCATATCGCGATGCGCTGGCGTTTGACGTCGTGGTGGAAGAGGTGCGGGGCAACGCGGGAACGCAGTTCGATCCGCAGGCCGTCGTGGCGCTCGAACGGCGGCTGCGGTCGCCTGAGAGCCTCTGGCTGCGCGGACATGATCAGGAGGCCGCGTGATGACTGCTCAGTCGTTCATGCTCGCGGCCGCACTGCGCTCCGCGAATAGCATCAGCCCGAATGCCGGAATGAACAGGACAAATGCCAGCAGCGCCGGGAGCATCCACCCGCCGATCAGCAGTAGCAGCCCGATCGCGAGTGAGAGCGACATGCCGATCACCGAGCTGATTCGGGCGACGAGAACGTATGCGGGCAGTGCTTCAGGCATGGTGTGCCCGAAATGCTAGCAAGGCTGCTACCGGCACACAACGACGTCCCCGACGACGAGCTGCGCGACCGCCGGCACGATATGCGCGCGCTCGTGTCGGCTCGCAGGTTCGGTGTCGTCGGCATGCTCGCGACCGCGCTGGTCACGCTGCCTGGATGGATTCCGCTTGGTGCGGAATTCTTCGCGCTCCTCGTCGTCGTCGCGATCGTGACTGAGCTGGAGGTGCAGTCCGTCTGGCGCACGACAACGGTCGCTTCGCTCGACCGCACGATCTCGGCCTTTTCGATGATCTACCTGGCATTCGCTGTCGTCGTCACGTTTGAGACGGTGGACATGCCTTGGATCAGTTCCGCAGCGTTCGCACTCCTATCTATTCGAGCTGGAGCGCTACTGCCGGCTCGACCGTTGACGTTCGTCACACTGGCGACCGCCGCGACGTTTGCGGCTCTGATGCTCGCTCAAGGCGTCGGCATCGTGCCCCACACCACGGTGGCCCACTCCCATGCGGCGACAGTGGGAACTGCGACGTCGCATCTCGGCGTGGCCGTCGTCCGAATTATGTTCATGAGCGGGCTCCTGATTCCTGTCGCGGCAGCAGCGAGCTTGAGCGTGGCACAGCGCCTGCGCATCAGCCGTCGACGGATTCGCGCGGCTGAAGCGAAGAGCACGATCGCGGAGAAGGCGGAGAAGGATGCGACCGCAGCCCGCGAACAGGCAGAAGAGTTCGTCAGCGGAGCTGTGCGCCAGACGAGCGAGCTCGAGGAACAGAATCGGAACCTCGCCTCAGTGAACGCGGTCTCATTCGCGCTCAGTGGGTCGATGGATGAGGACGGCGCCACCGAGACGGCGCTACAGCTGATCGCTCGCGTCCTTGAAGTGCCGGCCGTGCAGCTCCATGAGTTGAGATCCGAGGGGCTCCAGCCACGCCACGTCTTCGTGACCGCTGAACCAGAGACGGGCGGCGAACGACTCGACGAGGCGCTGATGGAGCAGGCGATGCAGTCGTCGGAGCCGATCGTCGCTGGAGATGTCGCCGCTCCACTCCAGCCGTACGCGATCATCGCGCTGATCGCCAAGGGACGGAGAGTAGGCTCACTCGCGGCGATCGGGACACGCGAGGCGGGGTGGGATGAGCGCGCGCTGAGGATGTTTGAGTTGATCGGCCGGGAGCTTGGTGTCGCGCTTGAGAACGAATGTCTCTATCGCGATGCCGTGGACGGTGCCGAGGCGGAGACGATGGTCAGCACCGCGTCGCGCGTCGTCGCCGTCGGCGAGATCGATCGCGCGCTGGCGCAGTTGCTCGCCATGCTCGCGCCGGTGCTCGATGCGCGCGTCAGCGGGGTCGTGAATCGTGAGAGCGGCGAGTCGACACCTCGGGTGATCGCGCGCTACGGAGAGTCCGGGTCTCCGGCCTTGAACGCCGCGTTCTCGGCGGCGCTTGAGAGCGCTCCCGCGCTGGCTGCTGACCGAACGACGGCGCTCGTGCTCGGAACCGGCGGCGAAGGCCCGCTACCTGACGCGTTGCAGGAGGCTGCCGTGGGAGCACTCGCGATCGTCCCGGTTGCCGTCGTGTCGAGCGACGAGGCGATGGCTGGCGGATAGCCAGGGTCCGTTCGGACCGTATCGGCGGTGCTGGTGATCGCGGGCGATTCGGACGCGGAGTGGGGTGAACGATCGCTGGGGATCATGCGCCGGCTGGCTGAGATCATCGCTCGGCGACTGGAGACAGATGCGTTTACGCAGCTTCAAGAACGGCGCATGCAGGAATTCGCTGGCCTCGCGAAAGTCGCGTCAACTATCCAGTCGACGATCGATCCGGATCGCCTCTACAGCGGCTTTGCGATGGCTGTCCGCGACCTGGTGCCGTATGGGCACCTCTATATCGCGCGGGTAGACGTTCACGATGGGCTGGCGCAGGTCTCGAGCTTTGATTCGGACGGCAACCTGATGCCTGCACGCGAGAGCGATCCGGCGGATGGAGAGCACGCGTGGCTCGCCCAGCGCAGCATCGAGCAGTGGGCCGCTGAGGACGGAGTCCCTTCGTTCATCGAGGATGACGATCGATTTGGCCTGGTCGCTCCGATGCGACCGAAGGGACAGCTACTGGGACTCGTCGCAATCGGAACCCGCGATCCATCGCTCGGCCAGGCGAAGACACTGCTCGCGCAGGCAACGGAACACCTCTCGCTCGCGCTGGATAGCGCGGCACTCTACCGCCAGGCGACCGAACGAGCTGCGCGCATCCAGGTCTTCGGCAATCTGGCGTCGACCGTCGCCTCCGTCGTCGACCTGCGCGATGCGTTCGAGGAGTTCGCCGAGGAGATGCGCTGGGTCGTGCCGTTCGACTCTGCACTGATGATCGATGTCGACGAAGAGACCGGCGAGCTGCATGAGTACGCATCCTGTCCGCGCCGGCAGCGAAGGCGCTCGACGGGCGCCCTGGTCACGGGTACGCCGCTTGAGCACGCCGTCCGGGTCGGGGAGACGATCACGATGATGCGCCCTGATCCGCTCTTCTCGGACCTCAACTGGGGGGTGCTTGGGGTTGAGGCGCAGTCCGTGGCGGCTGTTCCGATGATTCACAACGGTAAGCTGCATGCCGTCTTCACGATCGTGCGCAACGACGAGCAGGCCTTCGAAGTCGATGAGCTCGCCGCGCTCGAAGAGGTGACGGGGCTGCTTTCGGTCAGCATCGATCGCCTGCGCCTGTACGAGCGCGCTGAGTACAACGCCCGCCACGACACCCTGACCGGCCTGCCCAACCAGCGATACCTGCAGGAGCGACTGGAGAGTCTTCGCTCGGGTGTAACCGAGGACGGGGAATCCGCGATCCTGATGCTCGACCTCGACCAGTTCAAGGTCTTCAACGACACGCTTGGCCACGAGGCAGGCGACCGAGTCCTGCAGCTCGTGACACGCGAACTGAAGGCGTCGACGCGGGGAGAAGACTTTGTGGCTCGCAATGGCGGCGACGAATTCGTCGTCGTGATGGAGGACTCTGGCGAGCGAGCGGCGCAGGCGCTCGCGAATCGGATACACGAGACGCTGGTCGACCTGCACACGGAGATTCCCGGCGCGCCCGTCAAGATCAGGACATCGATCGGCATTGCCGTCGCTCCGAACGATGGGCGGACCGTGGAAGACGTGCTGCGCGCTGCCGATGGCGCGATGTACGAGGCGAAGAGCGAAGAAGATCGACAGCACACGAGACTGGCTCGCGAGAGCCGGCAGGATGAACGAGCTCGTAAGCTCCACGTACGCGAGGGGCGTACGAGCACCGACGCGATTCTCAACGCCTCGCGGGCCGGTGGTTCTGACGAAGAGTTGGATGCGCTGGCAACTGCGGAACGTTACGCACTCGTCGCCGCCGTGCGCCTGGATGCGCATCCGGAAGCCACCGTCCCGCTACGGCTCCTGATCGCCGGCCTCGCTGCCGGCCGCTTCGACGACCTCGAACGGCGGCGTGTACGCGAGGGCGCTCAGATGATGATCGATGGCCACAACGAGACGTGGCGACGGACCGCACCGGACGTGATGGCGCTGAACGAGCAGATCGCGCATGCCGCTGTTGAGTTGGCGTGGACCGAGGCAGCGCCGCCGGTCGGTGAAGGGCTCGATCTCGCTACTGCGGCCGTCCGGGCGCGCGAGATTCTCGCCGGGTCGGTGGAGGATGACGTGCTCGATGCCGTGGATCTTGCCGCTCGAGAACGGATGCTCAACTCGCGAAGCGACCGGCTCGCGGCCTAGGCAAATCTCGGTTAAGGGATCGGTTGGTCGGGGTGCGCAGATTCGAACTGCGGACCTCTGCGTCCCAAACGCAGCGCTCTGCCAGGCTGAGCTACACCCCGTCGATCGTCGCTACCGACGCTAAGCGGCGCAGCGAGGGCACGTCAACGCCTCCGTGTGCTCGAACCCGCAGTCCTCGCATCGCCAGCGCTGGACGCCGGTCTCGACCCCGCCGGGTCGGGCGTGCTCGTGCTCGGTCCGCAGCTGCGCGTCGCACTGCGGGCAGCGGAGGTGCGTGAGCGCGGTCTGGCGACGGTCGGCGAGCGCCCAGCGCCAGAGGGTGATCGCCACCAGGACCGCCGCGAGCAATCCGATCGCCGAGGCGGCGTCGCGCATTCCGACGATGCGCGCGATTCGAGTCGCAGTGATGTACCACGCAGCGGTCGAGATCAGACCGAGGACGCTCCACGTAAGCGACGGGTACCGGCCCGGCATCAGCGCGAGCGGCGGGCAGCGCCGATGATCTCGTTGAGGTCGTGCACGCCCTCGGCTTCGCACCACTCGGTGACTTCATCGAGGATCCGCCACGGTGCCCCGGGATCGCGGAAGGTCGCGGTGCCGACTTGCACCGCGCTGGCGCCGGCCATGAAGAACTCGATGGCATCGCGACCGCTCGTGATGCCGCCGGACGCGATGATCGGTACGTCGGTGACCGCAGACGCGAGATAGACGTTGCGCAGCGTGATCGGCTTCACCGCGGGGCCCGAGAGTCCGCCAAACACCGTGCCGAGCGTCGGGCGGCGCTGCTCGATGTCGATCGCCATCGCCTCGATCGTGTTCGAGACCGTGATCGCGTCCGCACCAGCGGCGGAGACCGCCTCCACGATCGGGCGCAGGTCGTCGACGTTCGGCGAGAGCTTCACCGAGAAGGGGAGGGAGCTATTGCGTCGGATCTCATCGACCACCGCGGCCGCCGGCTCGGGTGCCTGGCCGAACTCCATGCCGCCGCGCTCGACGTTCGGACAGGAGATGTTCACTTCGAGCCCTCGGATGCCCGGCACCTCATCGAGCCTGGCTGCGAGCTGGCCGTACTCGGCCATCGTCTCGCCCATGATGTTGACGAGGACGGGGACGTTCCAGCGATTCCAGACTGGGGCGACCTCGCTGATCAGCTTGCCCACGCCGACGTTCTGGAACCCGATCGAGTTGATCATGCCTGCCGCGGTCTCAACGGTGCGCGGCGTCGGGTTTCCCTGGCGCGGTCGCAACGTCGTGCCCTTGGAGACAATGGCGCCCAGCCGGTCGAGATCGAACTGGCGTGCGAACTCCAGCCCGTTCGAGAACGTGCCAGAGGCGGTCATCACCGGATTGCGAAGGTGCAAGTCCTGCTTCTGGGTTCCGGCGAGGTCAACGCTCAGATCTACTGCCAAGTACGCGCTCCGTATCTCCCGCATCCGGATGATACGGCGGGGCGTCGGGCTGCGATATCACCGAGACCCAATCCGAAGCTGAAATCAAGGGAGGCGGTACCAACTGGTACCGCCTCCCTTAATAGATGCTGTCCAGCTACGCGCGTGGCGCTCAGGACTCGTCCGACAGACGAATCTCTGTCGGCTTGGGGATGCGAAGCGTGCTGCGCAGTTCATTGCGCAGGGTGTTCGTCTGCTCCCACATCACGTTCTCAGTCGAATTAGCGAATGCGCGCTTGCGACCGCAGTTCCTGCAGACGCCGCGACTCTCACGCCCGTTGGGCGTTTCGATCATCCAGTGGTGGACGCATTTCTTTGCCCTGGTCTTGCGGGCCGTTGCATCGGCCATTGTGCTTATCCTTCTCTGGTGTCGGCATCACCCCGTCTTGTGTGTAGCCTGTGCCGACTCCATGACTCACTCCGCCCGAGGACGAAACTGGCCAAACCTACACGTTCAGCCTGCGAACTGTAGCGCGATCATTTCTACTGCGTCAAGCATTCCTGCATTTAAACGCTGTAATGTGTGATAATCTCGCTTCTGACCTCATTTCCACTGACTCCGACTCTGCGTATACTCGGTTCCAACGATGGAATCGGGCACTAGCGCCGCGAGCCGTAGCTTCGAGGCATTGGGTTCACTCCAAGAGCGTAGCCGCAGCCTGTTAAGAGAACGTTCGCGTCATAAGAAACGTTTGCATGACGCCAAAGGTTCCCTCTCCACCATCGAAAATTCGAGTCTGAGAAGTAGTTATGCCTGATCAAGACGCGGTCCTCACTGCCCTATCTGGCGTCACGGACCCTGAACTGCGCCGCGATATCGTCTCGCTGGGCATGGTTCGTGACCTGGAAGTGAGTGGTGGCCGCGTCGCATTCACGCTGGTGCTGACGACGCCCGCCTGCCCGCTGCGCGACGAGATCGACGCCGATGTGCGCGCGGCGCTCGAAGCGATCGACGGAATCGACGAGCTAGCGATCGAATGGGATGCCGAGGTACGGGGTCAGGCGATGCGCGAGGGCGCGCCAGCGCCGATTGCGGGCATCAAGAACGTGATCGCCATCGCCTCGAACAAGGGCGGTGTCGGTAAGTCGACTGTTGCCGTGAATCTGGCGGTCGCGCTGGCGAATGCGGGTGCGAGTGTCGGCATTCTCGACGCCGACATCACCGGCCCGAACCTGCCGACGATGCTCGGGCTCGACGAGGGGATCATGGCGGACGGGAAGGGCGGGCTGCACACGCTGGAGGCGTTCGGGGTCCGGGCCGTCTCGCTGGGATTCGTGTTGCCGAAGGGGACGCCGGTGATCTGGCGCGGCCCGATGGTCGGTTCCGGTGTGCGGCAGTTGCTGCATGACGTGGAGTGGGGCGAACTCGACTACCTGATCGTCGACTTGCCCCCGGGTACCTCCGACGCCTCGATGTCGATGGCGCAGGAGGCGGCGATAGCCGGCGTGGTGATCGTCTCAACGCCCCAGCGCGTCGCAGTCGAGGACGCGACGAAGGCGGTCGGCATGTTCGACCGGCTCGGCGTGCCCGTCTTCGGGCTGGTCGAAAACATGATCTCGGAAGTGTTCGGCCGCGGTGGCGCTGCTGCGGCGGCGGACGAACTGGGTATCGAGTTCCTCGGCGAGATTCCGCTCGATGCCGCGATCCGTCAGGGGGCCGACGATGGAGCGCCAATTGTGGCGACGGACCCGGAATCCGAACAGGCGCGAGCGTTCTCGCAGCTCGCGGAGCAGGTGGCGGCGCGCTGCTCAGTGCTTCAGTATGCGGGAGAGACCGCACCAGCCTGACGATATCGGCCGCCCGATAGTCACGGCATCGACACACGAGACCAACACAAAGGACATCAGTAACCAACGCATGGCAGACGAAAAACCTACGCGACGCACCACTTCCCGCGGAACACGCGGTGGCCGTGGTCGCGGACGCTCCAGTGAGAGCACCGAATCAACAGACAAAGGCAACGGGTCGCTCGGCAGTGAGCCGCGCGTAGTGCGCAGGCGCCCCGCGGCGAAGGACGGCGGCGAGGACGACGCACCGCGGCGCACGCCAGCTCGACGACGTAGCTCGGCAGCCTCGCGGAGCAGCGACGAGAAGCCGGCCGACGAGAAGCCGCGCGCGACGACCCGTCGGCGCAGCTCGGCAGCCTCACGGAGCGCCGACGAGAAGCCGGCCGACGAGAAGCCGCGCGCGACGACCCGTCGGCGCAGCTCGGCAGCCTCACGGAGCGCCGACGAGAAGCCGGCTGAAGAGAAGCCGCGCACGACGACCCGGCGGCGAAGCTCTGCAGCCGCAACGACCGAGACTGAGGCACCGGCAGAGGAGCAGGCAGCTCCGCGCCAGCCGCGCCGTCGATCGACTGCGGCCGCCGCCGCACCCGCCGGTGATGTCGCCGCTCTGCAGACCGAACTTGCCGCTGTGAAGAGCACGCTCGAGGAACTGAGCGGACGCATCACGCAGTCGACGGACTGGCCGAAGCTCGGCGTCTTCGTCGACGTTCCGAACGTGCTCTACGGGGCCGAGGGACTCGAAGACAAGTTGAACATGGGCAAGCTGCTCGACCACCTCGCGGTGGGCCGAGACCTTGTGCGCGCCACGGCTTACTCGCCGGTCTCCGACAACCCGTCAGAGCCGGTCGAGCGGCAGCGATTCGTCGCGCCGTTCGTCCCGCACGCCTACCGCATCGTCACGAAGCCGCTGAAGCGGTTCCAGGACGGATCGATCAAGGGCAACTTCGATGTGGAGATGGCCGTCGACATGGTCACGATGGCCGAGCGCCTCGATGTGATCGCCGTCGTCTCAGGGGACGCGGACTTCGCGCGACTCGTCGAGGTGATCCAGGGCCGCGGCGTGCGCGTGGAGGTTGTTGCCTTCGCCGGCAGCACCTCCGTGGAGATGCGTTCGCTGGCTGACCGCTACGTCGAACTGGGATCGATCTTCGACCAGATCAGCGACTAACTCGGCGACGAGTCCTCGTCGTAGGCCGCGTCTCTAGCCTCATCGTCGATCGAGTCTAGTTCCCCTGCGTTGAATTCCGACGTTGGGAGCATGCGGCTGCTGACCAGTGACTCGCCGGAGACGATCGCGGCGATGAACGCGCCGAGCATCAGGCCCGCGCCAGCGCCAAAGACCCACCCGAGGACAGGCGGTCGGGCGTCGAGCGCGAAGATGCCGATGGCGAGACCGGCACTGAAGCCGCCGCCCACCAGCAGGTAAGAGCTGAGTAGTTCGCGATGCATCGATCCCCCCTCCAGCGGTCGTACTCCGACCGATCTAGAGGCTAGTACAGATCGCGGAGATCGAACATCGGTCCGTCGTGACAGACCAGCTTCACGCCCCCGCGTCGTGGGAATACGGCGCACGAGTAGCAGATGCCCATCCCGCATGCCATCGGCGCTTCCAGCAGCGCCTGGACCGGCTTGTTGACCGCTGACTCGCGGCCGACGCGGTGCAGCGCCTCGAACATCGGATTTGGGCCGCACGCGAACGCCTGATCACACCAGGGCAGCAGCCGTTCGAAGGGTGCAGTGACCAGACCACGTTCGCCGGCCGAGCCATCTTCGGTTGCGACGACAACCTCGACGGTCGGTGGCAGCAGGTGCGGCGGGAAGATCTGGGCCTCGCTGCGCCCGCCGAGCACGAGTGTGACGTCGCGTCCGTCTTCCGTCAGCGCGTCGGCGAGCCCGACGAGCGGCGCGCAGCCGATGCCGCCGCCGACGAGCAGCATGTGCTGCACGCCACTGCGCGGCTCATAGCCGTTGCCGAGCGGCCCGACCAGTCTCACCGGGTCGCCCGGGTTGCGACGTGCCAGCCAGTCCGTGCCGCGCCCCACGATGTCGAAGAGCAACGCGAACTCGGGGCCCGCGGCACCCGTACGGAAACGGTGGAACGAGATCGCTCGCCCGAGCAGTGGGTCGTCCTGCTCACCGATGTAGGCCATCGCAAACTGACCGGGCTTCGCGTGGGAGAAGGAGTCGGGCTGCTTCAGCCAGAGCACGTGGGTCGTGCCGTAGAGCCGGGCGCTCTCCGTGACCTCGACGGTTTCGCTCTTCACAGGTGGGCCGAGAACGCCGCGCAGGGCGGCCGGGGGGTCATGCCCGGCTCGCAGGAACCAGCAGCGCGCTCACCTCTGCCAGCGAGTCGCAGATATGGGTGGCGCCGGCCGCGCGCAGGTCCTTCTCCGGATGCGTCACGGTCAGACCGATCACCGCCGCGCATCCGGCCTGCTTTCCGCAGGTCATGTCCGCAGCAGAGTCACCGACGAAGACGCTTTCGACGGCCGCGAGTCCGAGTTCCGCGAGCGCGTGAAACGCGGGACCGGGTCGCGGCTTGCGGGTGCCGTCGGCAGCAGAGTCCCGTCCGACGATCACCCTGCAGTACTCGTCCCAGCCGAGGGCCGCGATCAACCGGCGAGCGCCGTCCTCGACCTTATTCGAGACGATCGCGGAGGCAATACCGCGCTCGCTGAGCGTCGAGAGCAGGGCTCCCGCTCCTTCGATCTCGGACGTACCGGCGAGGTTGGCGGCATAACGTTGTCGGTACTGCTCGTCCATCGCCTCATGTGGCTGCGGGAGTTTCAGTGCGACCATCTTTTCCGGGAACGGCGACCCGGCCAGCGGGGCAAGGGCGGCTTCGGTGACGCTGTGGCCGTTGTCCGCCAACACCTCAAGCTGCAGGCGCGCGATCAACGGTTCCGAGTTCGCGAGCGTGCCATCGAGGTCGAAGAGGACGGCCCTCGGCGCGGGGAGTGGTTGCGGCGTCATGCGGAAGCTCCGTCGCGGTACTCCGCCAGCGGGAGGACATCGTACTCGCCGGGTGCGACCAGCGCGCGAACTGCGGCGCGCGCGGTGTCGATTGCGGTGTAGCAGGGCATGCGAGCGTCGGTGGCCGCGCGTCGGATGTGGAAGCCATCGCGCATGTGCGAGGCTCGGCCGCCCTCGAGTGTGTTGATCACCGCACCGACGGTACCGTCGGTGATCACGTCGACGACGTTGGGATGGCCCTCGTTCAGCAGCTTCGTCACCTCTTGCACGGGAATGTCCAGCCCCCGGATCATCGCCGCCGTACCCTCAGTCGCGTAGAGCGGACAGCCGGCTTCGTGCAGCAAGCGGATGATCGGCACGGCCTCGGATTTCACCTGGTTTGAGATCGAGAGCAGGAACGGCGTGCCAGCTTCGATCGCCGTGTCGGAAGCGATCAGCGCCTTTCGCACGGCCGCTTCGAAGTTGTGATCGACACCCATCACCTCACCGGTCGACTTCATTTCCGGGCCGAGGTAGGTGTCGACGCCTGTGAGCTTCGACATCGAGAACACGGGTGCCTTCACGGCGACGAGGTCGCCTTCCGGCCAGAGCCCGCCCTCGAATCCCTGCTCGACGATGCTGCGGCCGAGCATCACGTTGACGGCCAGCGGCACCATCGGCACGCCGGTCACCTTCGAGATGAACGGCACCGTGCGCGATGCGCGCGGGTTGACCTCGATCACGAAGACGCCGGGGCCGGACGGCTCGGCTTCCGGGGCGATCACGTACTGCACGTTCATCAGCCCCTGGATGTCCATCGCCAGCGCCATGCGCGTCGTGTAGTCGACAATCGCTTCGCGCTGCTCGTCGCTCAGGCTCTGCGGCGGGTAGGCGGCCATCGAGTCGCCCGAGTGCACGCCGGCACGTTCGATGTGCTCCATGATGCCCGGGATCAGCACCGTCTCCCCATCGCAGATCGCGTCCACCTCGACCTCGAGTCCTTCGAGGTACTTGTCGATCAAGATCGGCCCGGGGTACTCGTCGCGCGCGATCCCGAAGTAGCGGACGAGCTCATTCGCGTCCTGCACCACCTCCATCGCGCGCCCGCCGAGCACGTACGAGGGCCGCACGAGCACCGGGTAGCCCACGGCGTCGGCGGTCGGCAGCGCCTGATCGAGCGTCTCGACGGCGGCGCCCGGCGGTTGCGGGATGCTGAGACCCGAGATCAGCGCCTCGAAACGGCCGCGGTCCTCGGCGAGGTCGATCGCGTCGGCGGATGAGCCAGCGATCGGCAACGCGGCGGCGTGTAGCGCACGTGCCATGTTGACCGCGGTCTGTCCGCCGAACTGCACGACGGAGCGCGGCGCTTCGCCGTCGCCGGCCTCGTTCTCCAGCAGGTCACGGACCGCTTCCTCATCGAGTGGTTCGAAGTAGAGGCGGTCGGAGGTGTCGAAGTCGGTTGAGACGGTCTCCGGGTTCGAGTTGGCGAGAATCGCCTGCACGCCGGCGTCGCGTAGCGCCTGCGCGGCCTTCACCGAGCAGTAGTCGAACTCGATGCCCTGGCCGATGCGGATCGGGCCGGAGCCGATCACCAGCACGCTCTCCTTGCCGGACGGGGGTGCGTCGTTCTCGTCCTCGTAGGTGTTGTAGAAGTACGGCGTCGCCGCGTCGAACTCGGCTGCGCAGGTGTCGACGAGCTTGTAGACGGGCGTGATGCCCCACTCGTCGCGCATCGAGCGGACACGCTCGGGGAGGTTGTCCGAGAGTTCGCCCACCTGCGCGTCGCTCAACCCGAGGCGCTTCGCAGCGCGCAGCAGCGCTGGCGTCAGCTCCTCGGCGAGTAGCCGCCGCTCCATCGCGATCAGGCGAGCCAGCCGTTCTGTGAACCACGGGTCGACGCCGGTGCGGTTCGATACCTCGGCGGGTGCGATGCCACGTCGCAGGGCCGCGAGTAGCGCCCACAGGCGCTCGTCGGTCGCGCGCAGCAGTCCGTCGGGGCCGCCGTCCCAGTCGCCCTCGGCCCAGTCGGGCGACTCCCACAGTGCCGAGCGATCGCCGACCTCGAGCGAGCGAATCGCCTTCATCAGCGCCGGCTCGAAAGTGCGGTCGATCGCCATCACCTCACCGGTCGCCTTCATCTGCGTGCCGAGTTCGCGGTCGCCGATGAACTTGTCGAAGGGCCAGCGCGGCACCTTCACGACGCAGTAGTCGAGCGCCGGCTCGAAAGCAGCGGTCGTGCGCCCGGTGACGCGGTTCGTGATCTCGTCGAGCCGTCGCCCGACGGCGATCTTCGCGGCGACGCGGGCGATCGGGTACCCGGTGGCCTTCGACGCCAGCGCGGACGAGCGTGAGACGCGCGGGTTTACCTCGATGACGTAGTACTCAAGCTCGCTGGCCGACTCCGCGCCCTCCCACGGGACGACGTCCGGTCGCGGCGCGAGGCTGAACTGGACGTTGCAGCCGCCCTCGACGCCGAGCGCGCCGATGATCTTCAGCGCGCTGCTGCGGAGCATCTGATACTCCTTGTCGGAGAGCGTCTGTGACGGCGCGACGACGATTGAGTCGCCGGTGTGGACGCCCATCGGGTCCAGGTTCTCCATGTTGCAGATCGTGACCACGGTCCCTGCGCCGTCACGCATCACCTCGTACTCGACCTCTTTCCAGCCGAGCAGCGAGCGCTCAACGAGCACCTGACTGATGCGCGAGGCGGCGAGCCCCGACTTCACGATGGTCTCGAACTCCTCGAGTGTGCCGACAATGCCGCCACCGGTGCCGCCGAGGGTGTAGGCGGGCCGGATCACGGCCGGGAGGCCGATCTGCTTCAGCGCGTCCTCAGCCTGCTCCCACGTCTCGACGACGACGCTCTCCGCGACCGGCTCATCGATGCGCAGCAGTAGATCGCGGAACAGTTCGCGGTCCTCGGCGAGCTGGATCGTCTCGATCGACGTGCCAAGCATGCGCACGTTGAAGCGTTCGAGCACGCCCGCCTCGGCGAGTTCGACCGCGAGGTTGAGACCGGTCTGCCCGCCAAGCGTCGGCAGCAGCCCGTCGGGGCGCTCGCGCTCGATGATGCGTGTCAGTACCTCGACGGTCAGCGGTTCGATGTAGGTGATGTCCGCGACGTCCTCGTCGGTCATGATCGTCGCCGGGTTCGAGTTGACGAGGACGGAGGTGATGCCCTCTTCACGCATCGCCTTGCAGGCCTGCGTCCCGGCGTAGTCGAACTCCGCAGCCTGCCCGATCACGATCGGCCCGCTGCCGATGATCAGCACCTTGCTCGGTGGTGCCTGCCCGGCGGTGGCGTTGCTCGTTGGTTCGTCGGTCATGTCGATTGGCCTCAGCGCGCGTCAGCGCGGGTAGGGGAGGGAGCGGTCTGGGAGCGGTGCAGACTAATTGTGGTAACCCTGACGTGCGGCTTCGCCGAGCAGAGCGATCTCGGCCACGACATCGATCTCGAAGTAGTGGTCGTGTGGCTGAATCGGCAGTCGCGCCATCTTCGCCTGCGTGATCGCGACCGTGTCGCCCTCGATCTCGCGGAAGGGCTCCAGCGCCTCGACAACGCGAGCGCGCTCGCCCTCGCCGGTGAAGTAGGCGAGCGGAATCTGAGGCACGTACGCGTCACCATCTGCGGTGATCAGCGGGTCGTCCTTCATCACCTCGTAGACGGCCGGCACGCCGAGTTTCAACTGACGTCTGAGCTCGCGCAGCACGAGGCCGTCGTCGACGCCGAGGTAGACGCCATCCTCGGTCACTGAGACCCCGCCGGTGACGAGATCGAACGGTTCGATGCGATGCAAGCGTGGTGCCGCGTTCACGTAGAACGATTCGACCTGCGACCACATGATGCCGGTGGCCATGAGGAACCCCACGTGAACGGTCGTCAGGTGCAGCCACGACGTCGGAATGACGTCCACCTCATCGAGGGCATCGAGGGCCTTGATCAGCGGCTGAAGCGGCTCGACGAACTTCGGCTTGTCGAGGCCGAGCGGCTGCAGGAACTCGATCGGCACGCGCCAGCCGTGGGAGCGGGTCTCCCACTCCGCCCAATAGTCGATGAGGGCATCCGAGCGCGCCGCGAACTGTTCCCAGTCGCTGGCGCGCTGCGCCGCGTATGCGGAGGTGTCTGCTTCCGTCGTCATTCGCTCTCCTGCTAGATCGGCAGCTCGAACCGGGTACCCGGGTTCGTCATCGGCACGAGCGCACCAATCGACGAGAGGTACGAGAGCGCTGGCTCGTTGTCCTGCGGCAGGCGCGCGCGGATGCGCTTGTAGCCGCGGTCGCGCGCGAACGCCAGCGCATCCTCGGCCAGTGCCGTGCCGTGGCCCTGTCGCCGGTTCTGAACCCGCACCCACGCCCCGAAGCTGCACTCGTCCGGCTCGGACGAGTCGAAATCGAGTGCCGCGAAGGCGAGGACGTGCCGTCCGTCATCGACGACGAACATCGCGCCACTGCCGCCCTGCCGGGTGATCCAGGCTTCGATCTGCTCGGGGGTCTGTGCATCCTCGAATCCTGTTGGATTCGAGTCGCCGCGGACCTCCGCGATGATCTCAGCGATCTGCGCCGCATCCTTGGTGTCGGCTCTTCGGACTTCTGCTGCCATGACTTCCTCCGCCTAGGCTTGTTCCACTACGGAGGCGAGAAAGCGGTCGAAGAGGAACTCAGTGTCCTTCGGCCCCGGTGACGCCTCCGAGTGATATTGGATCGTGAATAACGGGAGCTCGCGATGTTCGAGCCCCTCGACGGTTCCATCGTTGAGATGAAGTTGCGACACGGCGACCGCGGCGTCCAGTCCATCGCCGTCGACCGCGTATCCGTGGTTCTGGGCTGTGATGAAGACGCGACGCGTCGTCTCGTCGCGGACCGGGTGGTTCGCACCCCGATGTCCGAACTTCAGCTTGTACGTCTTCGCGCCAAAGACGCGCCCCAGCACCTGGTGGCCGAGGCAGATCCCCATCAGCGGCACGCGCCCCACGAGGCCCTTCGATGTGCCGACGACGTGGTCGAGCAACATCGGGTCGCCGGGGCCCGGTGAGAGCACCACGCCGTCCGGATTGAGCGCAAGAATCTCCTCGGCGTCGGTGTCGTGCGGTACGGCCGTCACGCTGCAGCCGCGCTGGCTGAGGATGCGCATAATGTTGCGCTTCACGCCGAGGTCGAGCACGACGACGCGCGGGCCGCCATTGCGATTGCCCATCACCGCTTCGAAGTCATAGGTCTCAGGCGTCGAGACGTTCGCGACGTAGTCCTCGGTGCCGTACTGCGGTTCGGTGTTCAGCCGCGCCAGCGCCTCGTCGGGACTCTCGCTGCGCGTGATCGTGCCCATCACTACGCCCTGCGTGCGCAGATGGCGGGTCAGGGCGCGCGTATCGATCTCGGCAATGCCGGAGACATTCGCCTGCCGCAAGTAGGCGTCGAGCGTGCCGTGCGATTGCCAGTGCGAGGGCATATCCGTCAGCTCGCGTACCACGAAGCCGCGTACCTGGATGCGGTTCGACTCGCTGTCGATGTCGTTGACTCCGTAGTTGCCCTGGATCGGGTACGTCATCGTGAGGATCTGCCCGCCGTATGACGGGTCGGTGAGCGCTTCCTGATAGCCGGTCATCGACGTGTTGAACACCACCTCGCCGATGGCGACGCCGTCGGCGCCGATGCCCTCACCCTCGAAGACGCGACCGTCCGCGAGGACGAGGCGGGCTGGCGGTCGGGAATCGGTCACAGCGCGGCCACCTGTTCCAGCCGATGCACGACCTCACCACCGTAGACCGTGGCGAGCACCTGACCCTTGAGCGTTCGTCCGGTCAGCGGCGTGTTCTGCCCGAGCGAGGCGAAGTCGGCCGGGTCGACCGTCCACTCCGCGTTCGGGTCGAGCAGCGCCACGTCGCCCGGTGCGCCCGGTGCGAGTGTGCCGAGGCCTTCGATGCCGGTGCGACGGTCGAGTCCCCATGCTGCGACCGGGTCGGAGGTCATGCGCGCGATCATCGTCGGCAGGTCGAGCGTGCCGTCGTGGACACGCGACATGACGAGGCCGAAGGCCGTCTCCAATCCGCTGATGCCCGGCGCTGCGAGGTCGAACTCAAGATCCTTGTCGATCGTCGCGTGGGGCGCGTGGTCGGTGGCGACCGCACTGATCACCCCGTCCCGCAGCGCCTCGGCGAGCGCATCGATATCGCTCTGCTCGCGCAGCGGTGGGTTCACCTTGGCGTGTGTGTTGTAGGTGAGCTGATCGTAGCTGGCACCGAACGCGACCTCCTCATGCGAGAGCGTGAGGTGGTGAGGCGTCACCTCGGCGGTGATGTTCGCTCCTCGTTCGCGTGCGGCGCGGATTAGCGTGACCGAGCCCGCCGTCGATACGTGCGCAATGTGGAGATGCGCGCCGGAGAGTTCAGCCAGCGCGATGTCCCGCGCGACGTAGGTCTCCTCGGCACTCGCCGGCCGGCCGCGCAGGCCGGCGCGGGTCGCGACCCAGCCCTCGTGCATGTGCCCGTCGTGGACCAGCGTCGGATCCTCGCAGTGCTGCGATATCGGCAGTTCAAAGGCGGTCGAGTATTGCAGTGCGTTGCGCATCAGGCTGGCGTCCGAGACCGCGTCGCCATCGTCCGAGAGCGCGACGACGCCGGCATCGACGAGTTCGCCCGCAGGTGCCAGCTCCGCGCCAGTACGGCCGCGCGTGATGCAGCCGATCGGCAGCACGCGCACGCGTGCTGAGACCTCGGCTTCGCGCAGCACCGATTCGACGGCCGGGCGGCTGTCGAGTGGCGGATTCGTGTTCGGCATAGCGCAGACGGTGGTGAAGCCGCCGCGGGCGGCTGCGGCCGTGCCGGTGGCGATCGTCTCCTTGTGCTCGAACCCCGGTTGCCGCAGGTGGACGTGCAGGTCGACGAATCCGGGCGCGGCGACGAGCCCGCTCGCATCGATGCGCTCCGCGTCGATCACCGCGCTGCCCTCGTCCGGTCCGATGCGCGCAATGCGGCCGTCAACGATCACGATGTCCGCGATGCCGTCGCGTCCCAGCGCGGGGTCGATCACGCGAGCGTTGTGGATCGCGAGCGTGCTCATTCGCCCGCCCCCGTCACGTCGTCACCCGGCGGGCCCTCGTGCCCGGCGAGCAGGTAGAGCAGCGCCATGCGCACGGCGACGCCGTTGGTGACCTGCTCCTCGATGATCGAGTGCCGGCCGGCAGCGACGTCGCCGGCGATCTCGATGCCCTCGTTCTTCGGCCCCGGGTGCATCAGCAAATGGTCGGGATTGGCGCGGGAGAGCCGCTCCGCCGTCACCTGGTAGTTCGCCGCGTACTCGTGCAGCGAGGGCAGCAGCCCTCCCTGCTGGCGCTCGCTCTGCAGGCGCAGCGCCATCACCACGTCGGCACCCTCGATAGCGGCGTTGACGTCGGTCTCGATCGTGACCGGCGGCAGCGCCGACTCGGCGTGGTCGGGACGCTCCGTGGTGCGCAGTCCGCGCGGGATCAGCGTCGGTGGTCCGCAGACGACGACCTCGGCCCCCACGGCGGCGAGGCCCCAGAGGTCGGAGCGTGCGACGCGGGAGTGGCTGATGTCGCCGACCATGACGACTCGCTTGCCGCGCAGGTCTCCCACGTGGCTGCGCATCGTGTAGAGGTCGAGTAGCGCCTGCGTGGGATGGGCGTGGGCGCCGTCCCCGGCGTTGAGGATTGAGGCCTCGGTATGGGCGGCAGCGAGGTAGGGCGCGCCGGCCGAACTGTGGCGCAGCACGATCGCGTCCGCGCGCATCGCGCGCATCGTGCGCACCGTGTCGATCAGGGACTCACCTTTGACGACCGACGAACTGGTCGCGTTGAGGCTGATCACGTCCGCGCCGAGCACCTTGCCCGCCAGCTCGAACGAGGCACGCGTTCGCGTCGAAGGTTCGTAGAAGAGGTTGACGATCGTGAATCCGCGCAGCGCGGGGACGCGGGCGATGCGGCGGTCGAGGATCTCGCGCATCCGATCTGCGGTCTCGAGCACGACTTCGATCTCGTCGCGCGAGAAGTCGTCGAGGTCGAGCACATGCTTGTGGGCCCACGTCTGCGGGGCGCTCTCTGCCGTGGCGGGGACCTGCTCGGCCGGTTGTCCGGTCTGCTGGTCGGGCTGTGTTCGCTCGGTGCGAGTGGTCATCAGTGGATCCTCCCCGGGACGACCACAACGGAGTCGCGGCCATCTTCTTCCATCAGCAGGACCTGCACGTCATCTTGACGAGCAGTGGGGATGTTCCTGCCAACCATGTCGGCTCGTACCGGTAGCTCACGGTGACCGCGATCGACGAGCACGGCAAGCCGCACGACGCGCGGTCGTCCGAAGTCGTTCAGCGCGTCCAGTGCGGCGCGAATGGTCCTACCGGTAAAGAGCACGTCATCGACCAGTACGACGTTCTTGCCATCGATATCAGGCAGTTCCGTCGGCTGCGGCGTTGAACGCAGTCCGCGCTCTGCGAAATCATCGCGGTGCAGCGTCACATCGAGTGAACCGGTAGGCGGTCGCACGTTCTCGAACGATTCGATTTCGCTGGCGAGCCGCAGTGCGAGCGGGGCGCCGCGGCGTTGAATGCCCACGAGCACCAGATCCGCGGTACCGGCGTTCGACTCCACGATCTCGTGCGCGAGTCGCTGCAGTGTGCGGCGCATGCCTTCCGAGTCGAGGAGCGGTCCGCCGCCCTCGTCCTGCGCGATCGCGTTCGCGTCGGCGGTCTGGTCAGACACAGAAAACCCTCCCGTGGCAGAGGGAGGGTCGTTTCGTCATACCGGCACGTGCGTCGAGACACATGCTCATGGGGCGTTCCTTCCCGGCCTCGCTGGACCGATTTAAAGACACGCAATCTCGTCTGCGGGGCAGGATATCACCGGGCGCAGTGGCAGGCAAAATTCGAGCCGTCGGAGGTGTGCCTGGTCGGTCGGACTAGTCGTCGTCGCGTTGCTCGCGGAGGAATTTTTCGAGGTCATCGACCATGGAATCGGCGTCCGGCAGGTCACTCTCCGCCGGAGCTTCCGGCGTCTCGACGACCTCCTCCGGCGGCAACTGCTCCTCGATGCGGCGCGCGAGGTCGGCCATTTGCGGGTCGCGCTCGACGGCGGCGGCCACCTGCGCATCGAAGCGCGCGCAGAAGACCTCGAGGTCGTGCAGGCTCAGGTCGAGCTTGAGCCCGGCGTTCAGCCGCTCGAGCAGCGCGAGCGAGCCCTTGGGGTTGGGCGAAGCGTCGAGGTACATCGGCACGTTCGCCCAGAGCGATGCGGTCTTCAGGCCGGCGTCCTGAGCCGCCTGATTCAGCGAGCCGACGATGCCGGTTGGGCCCTCGTAGCCCCTGCCGGTGCGCGGCGCGAATTCGAACGCAGCGTTGAGGTCTGGGTCGGTCGATGAGCCGCTGACGTTGATCGGTCGCGTGTGGCTGACCTCGCCAAGCAGCGCGCCGAGCGTGATCAGCCTGCCAACGTTGAACTCACGACAGATGGTAAGTATTGCCTCCATGTAGCTGTGCCAACGCAGGTGAGGCTCCGTGGCCTGCAGCAGGATCACGTCGAAATCGAGGTCATCGAGGCGGTACGCCGAGAACTTGTTAGGCGGCCACTCAAGCACGCGCCCACCCTGCTCGAGCTTCACCGTCGGTCGTGCCTGCGTGAAATCGTAGAACGTCTCAGCCTCGATCTCGGCGAAGACGGGGGGCTTCCAGCGGCGGAACATGAAGCGAGCGGCACTCGTGGCCGCCTCCCCGGCGTCGTTCCAGCCGGAGAACGCTGCGATCAGGATCGGATCACGCAGCTCAGGGCGATCGTCGATGCGAAGTTCTTCCACGACCACAGCATAGCCAACTGGCGGGCTGAACGTGCGGCGGCGTCGAACGTATTGGCCGGTCGAGCAGGGGGCGGCGGGGCGCTATCCGACGAGCTGGCGGACGAGGTCCGCGAAGTCGGTGGCGTTCACATCGAAGTCGTCCTGTGGCGAGAGATCGCCGTCGTTGCCTTCGCCGCGCTCGCCGGGCCGGGGCACGTATGCGGAACGCAGCCCCGCAGCCATGGCCGCGCGCAGGTCGCCATGGTGTGCAGCGACCATCATCGTCTGCTCGGGCGCGATGCCGAGCATGCGCACGCCGGCAAGGTAGGCCTTCTTGTCCGGCTTGTAGTAGTCGAGGAACTCGCAGGAGAGGATGCCGTCCCACGCCAGCGCGTTCGCCTTCGAACTGTCGACGACCAGCGACCAGCTGAGCACGGTGAGCACGCTCACCGTGTAGCGGGTCTTGAGCTTCTCCAGCGCATCAGGAAAGTCCGGCCAGACACGCAGTCGATGCCAGACCCGGTTCAGCTCATCGCGTTCGGTGGCGGAGAGATCGAGCGTGTGCCGCGGGGCGACCTCATCGAGGGCCGCGCGGTGCATCTCATCGGCGTTCATCCACGGCAGTTCACCGGAGCGAACGAGGCCAAGCTGGGCAAACATGCTGCGCCGCCAGTCGTTCGTGAATTGCGGCGCGTTGACCTCGACGGCGCGCTCGTCGGCGAGGCGCTGCACTTCGTCGCGGACCGTGTGGTGCCAGTCGAAGACGGTGCCGCCGACATCGAACGTGAGTGCGCGGATGTTGCTGAGGTCGATCGCCATCGTCTCGCCTCCGGTCTGGCTCATTGTCATCCCGGTCGCGGGAGGAGAGGCCGATCAGGGGTGCGGGGCATAGGTGGGCGTGTTGGCTCCCCGACGTGGATTCGAACCACGAACCTACCGGTTAACAGCCGGGCACTCTACCGTTGAGCTATCGGGGATCGCCGTCACCAGTGTGACGAACAGATGGCTGCCAGGCAAGGATTCGAACCTTGACCAAGGGATTCAAAGTCCCTTGTGCTACCTTTACACCACCCGGCAGCGGCACCCTGATCCTAGGTTCAGACGGGGCCCCGCGTCCATCGCCGCCGCTCCCGCTCCTCATCCGTTCCGACTGACCGAACGACGCTTCCGAGCCTCCGCGTGCGCCCGACTTTGTATGCTCTGGCGGCGCACGGAGGGGATCGCGTGGCGACTGAGGTCTTTGGTGTCATCGCCGTGACGGCGATGCTCGTGATGTACGCGCTCGAGCGCCGCTCGCACTGGTTCGTGCTCGGCTTCGCAGTCGCGAGCGCGAGTGCTGCCGCCTACGCGATCGCGATCGAGGCGTGGCCGTTCGCGGCCGTCGAAGGAGTGTGGTCGTTGGTCGCTCTTCGTCGCTGGTGGAGCGCACGCGCGGCCGGTGAGCGCGGCTGACGGCTTCGCGCTGTTCCGATCGTTCAGCCTGAGATCAGAAGCGACCCCCCGCCGGAGGTCGCTTCTGTACATGCGCGGCTGGAGCGCGCCCTCGTCTCCTCGGCTTCTTGGCTAAGGCAGAGCCTCCGGCAGCGTCAGCTGTACCGCTTCACCATCGACGCGGATGAAGACCACATCGAGGCGGTCGAGCGTCTGCAGCGTATTCACGAACGAAGGTGCTCCGGGCGCGTACTGATCCCATACGCCGGTCGCCGCGTCGTACCGCGACGCGGATGCGATCTTATTTCCCAGCGACTCGAGCAGGCCGTCGATCGCCGAACCATCCGCGCCAGTGAATCCGACGGCGTTGAGCCCCGTCAGGAGCTGGATCGATCGCGTGGCGTCCGGCTCTGAGTAGAGATCGGTGCTCGTGTAGCTGGCCGTGCCACCGTCGGCAACGCGGACGAACAGCGGGTCACGCTGCTCGATCCGATCGAGCGTGTTCGCGAACGACGGTGCGCCCGGCGTGAACGAATCGAAGCCCTGCGTGATCGGGTTGAATGCCAGCAAGTTCTCCACCGGCCCGACGATGTTGCCCGCGATGTCCACGGCGTTCGTGCCATCGGCGCCGGTGAACGTCAACGAGTTCAGCCCGGAGACGAAATCGTGCGTGACCTTGGACAGCTTCATCAGCGAGAAGAGCGTGAGGTGGTTCACCGACCACCAGACCCGGCCATCCTCGTCGACCTTGGCGGGGACCTGGATCCACTTGTTGGTTGTCCGGTCGAAGTAGAAGACGGCGATCGTCTCAACGTCGGTGTCGACGGGGTCGACAAACGATTCGAAGGTCACTTCATCCGTGAACTCAGTGATCGATTCACCCTGGTCGTCTGTGATCGTGATGTCGAGGGTCTGTCCGGAGATGACCGTCGTGCCGGTCGGGACGGTCTCACTGACGTCGATGTCGGCCGCGACGTTGACGGTGATCGCGATCGATGTCGTACCCGAGACCGCGCCGATCGGGATCGTGGCGGTCACCTTGCCGTCGGCGGAGATGGCCTGCACCACGACCGTGCCATCAACTTCGAGCTTGTCGTCGTCGAGGTTGACGGTCTTCTCGACCTTCACCTCCTCGATGGTCACTTCCTCCGGCGGCAACGGCTTCTCGCCGTCGAGCAGCGTCGGCGTCGGCTTCGTGGCGTCCGGGTCCGCGGTCAGCGGGATGCCGAGCGCCGGGCTAGCGGGGCTTGCGCCGGCGCTCCACGTCTCGGTCGCGAGCAGGGCGACGCCGTTGCGCTCGAACGTGATCGTTGCGCCGACGGACGGCTTGCAGTCCGCCGAGGACTCGATGTCGAAGATCCACTCGCCCGCGGAGTTGGCGACCGCGCTGGCGCACGAGACGCCCTCGATGAAGGCCTCCGCCACGTCACCGGCCTCCCACGTGCCCCAGTAGCGTGCGGGCAAATCCTGCGCGTGCGTGCGCGCCGGAACCAGCCCGCTGGCAACGAGCAAGATTGCGCCGGCCGTCGCTGCTACGAGTGCCGGAGCAAATCGTCGGATGTGGGTCATGGAGTTCTCCCTCGAACGGCCCGCCGGAGCTGCGTGAGCGGCGGCTCACCACAATAATGCAGATGCGGGCACGCGAGATCGGGCACTTCCCCAGTCGCCGTACTCCCGGGCGAACAAACCGCCGAGTGCGGCGTCGTGACCAACGTCCCGGACTTCGGTCTTGCTGGGTGTGAGAAATCAGTTCGGTCGGGGACTTTGGCCCCTGCATGACCCCCTGCGATTTCAGTAGCGTCAGGTAGCGAACATTGGCGCGCGTCTACGTGACTGAGAGGGGCTACAAATGAGTCTGTTCAAGCGACTCTCGCGGGATCCTGACCAAGAGACGCCTGACGAGGCTGTGGTTGCGGCTCCGTGTGCACATCGGCATCTTGCGGCGCGGTGGGATGAACCCGACGACATCGGCAAGGAAGAACTGGCACGAGGGTACTCGTGCAACTCTTGTGGTCAGATGTTCACCCCGGCTGAGGCCGAAGTGGTCCGCGCGACGCCATCCGACCACTTGCCTGGGGACGAGTGACGTCGGCTTCGGTACTACCCGACTCGTCGTCCAAGCGCTCGGCGGCGCGCACATCGCGATCATTCGGGCGCCGGACGGGCTGGCCTTCGGCATCATCCAGGCGTAGCGACCGTCGACAGCTCGGTCGCGGCGCTGAGGGCTGCCGCTGACTGTGTCCGTGAGCACATGCACGATCTTGCAAAGTGCTCCGGTGCGGCGGATGGTTTGTACATCAGGAGAGCGGTTGCGAGGGAAGGAGGGTCGCATGCCACCGGACCAAGACGAGTCGCTGGCTGATCCCCCTCACTTGGGGCAGGCGCGAAGACAGCGCTGCCTCTGAAGTAGCGGCCAGCGACAAGACGATCGGATGACACCCCGCAGCGCCGGGGTCTCACCAGCAAGGGCCCTCCGGTGCGGGGGGGGGGCTCTTGCTATGCGTTGCGTCTTGTCGGTCTATCCGCTCGTCTTCGCACCGTTCCGTCGGCACTGACACCCGTCAGCCATTCATCAGACGTCTCGTGACACGAGCGAACGGGCGCAACGTAGATTTGTCCTTCGACGCGGCAGGCAAACGAACGCTGGAATGGCCCGGAGCGGCTGACATGCTTCCTCAAGTTGAAGTGGAGATGTTGCTCCACGCGAGTGCTGGCGCGCTGGCGCTGCTCGTGTTCGCCATCGGCGTTCAGATAGCTAACGGTCGCAGGCGGCGAGCGACGAAACGAGAGCTAGAGCTGACCCGGGCGCAACTCCGTGGTGCGCTTGAAACCGCCTCCATCGGAATCTCGATTCTGCACACGGACGGCAGCCCGATCCTTCGCAACCGGGCGTACGCGGAGATGCTAGGCTACACGGTTGAGGAATTCGCTGATCTCCCGCATAAGGCCTACATGCCATCCGAGACGCTGGAAGTTGCGACTGAGCGACTGGGGCGAATGCTGTCCGGGGACGTGCCAAGGGAGCCCGGGCCCAGGCGGTACCAACATCGGGACGGGCACATGATCGACGTTGTGGGGCAGGCCGCACCGATCGAAGTCGACGGAGAGGCAGCAGGTCTTGTGATCACGATTCGCGACGTGACGCAAGAGCTCGCCGCGGAAAGGAACGCGCGAGCGACCGAGGCACAGTTTCGAGCGGCATTCGACACCTCGGCAGTCGGCATCTCGGTGTCAAGCGCTGACGGTCGGACGTTTCGTCGCAACAAGGCGTTCGCGGACATGCTTGGCTACTCGATAGAGAAGTTCACCGACCTACCCCCCGCAGCCTTCTGGTCGCCGGAGGAGTACGCGCGCGTGAACGGGTTGCGGAAGCATGCGCTTTCGCAGCACAGGCCGATGGAGCCGATCCTCAGGCAGTACAAGCATCGCGACGGGCACCTGGTCGACGTGATCTGGCAATCGGAACCGACCGTTGTCGATGGAGAGGCCGTGGGCTTTGTGTCGGTCGTTCGTGACGTCACGAGTGAGCTGGCGGCGGAGAAGCGGGTTCGCGAGAGCGAGGAACAGTACCGTGCACTGTTCGAGACAGGGCGCAAGGGGCATATCGTCGTCGATCGGGACCACAGACTGAGATTCGCCAACGAAGCCGCGGCTCTCTTGCTCGGGCGTGACCGGAACGATCTGATCGGCACGGAGTATGGCTCGCTCGTGCATCCGGACGAGCGTGAACAGGCAACGTCGGCCGTAGAGCGACTGCTGAACGTGCCCGCAGAGCCGGGGACACGACAGTCGTCACGGCGGATGCGACAGCTTCTGACGTCTGCTGAGACCGCCGTGACCGTCGCCGTCACCGGCTCGCTCTTCAGAGAGGGCGGTGAAGTGGCCGGGGCTCACTTCGAGTGGACGGACCTCACTGAGACACTGCGGCTTCAGGATGAGCTTCTCCAGGCACAGAAGCTGGAAGCCGTGGGCACGCTTGTCGCTGGCGTCGCGCACGACTTCAACAATCTCCTCACGGGTATCGGTGGCAGCATCGAAATGGCGCAGACCACGGACGACACCGGGCTGTGGCTCGACCGAGCGCAGATGTCAGCTGCGCGCGCGTCGCAGCTCGTGCAGCAATTGCTCGCGTTTTCGCGGCACAGCGATGGAACGCGAGAGCTTGGCGACCTGGCAGAAATAACGAGCGAAGCGGTGGTCTTGCTCCGGCAGACGGGCGACCGCCGCATCGACCTTCAGTGCGAGGTGGAGGAGTCACTGGGCCCCGTATGGGGCGTTTCGAGCGAACTACATCAAGTGCTACTGAATCTACTTGTGAACTCGCGCGATGCCGTTGAAGAACGGCTTGCCAGCTCGTCCGAGTCATCCTCCTACGAACCGAAGATCACCGTTGCGGTTACGCACATTGACGACCCCGAAAAGGTCGAGTCGAGAATCCGGGTACGCGTATCGGACAACGGTGACGGAATCCCGCCAGAGGCAATCGACCGAATCTTCGAACCATTCTTCACGACCAAGGAAGTCGACCGCGGAACGGGACTGGGTCTTGCGTCCGTCTACGGCATCGCGAGGAACCACGGCGGGGACGTGAACGTCGACTCGGCGGCGGGCGAGGGTACGACCTTCACTGTTGAGTTGCCGGTGGCATCAATCTCGAGGGCGACGTCGGAGAATGTGGCGAATGGCGATCGAGGCGACTCGCCCGGCGGGCTCGTCCTGATCGTCGACGATGAAGAGATCATCGGAGAGGTGATTGCGGGGCTCCTGACGACTGCGGGTTTCGAGACCATGCGTGCGGCAACTGGAACTCAAGCACTTGACCTCGCCGCGCGGCAGCGGCCCGACCTCGTTCTTCTGGACGTAAACATGCCTGCCCCGAACGGCTGGGAGGTCCTCGGCAGCCTGCTCACCTCCGACCCGACAGTCCCGGTGCTGATGGTGAGCGGCTACACCGTTGAAGACGAGGCGCTCCGACGCGGTGCTCGCGGATTGGTCGCGAAGCCGTTCGACGCCGGCGAAGTGGCGGAGCAGATCCGTACGCCCGCGCCCACCGTCGATGCGGTGCGCAACTAGCGATCTGCCGCACCCGCGGTCGAGTGGCGTGTCACAGCCTCTCGCCCGCCACTAGGCGCATTCACCGACTACGGTCGGCCGTGATAGCTGCGATTGAACTGAGAACTGTGGTGCCGAAGCCCGGACTCGAACCGGGACGGGTGTTACCCCAACGGTTTTTGAGACCGTCGCGTCTACCAATTCCGCCACTTCGGCACGTCGATTAGTCTCGCCGATCCGAGGGTTGCGCGACCAGTGCTCGCCGAGCCGTTAGTCGCGGCGCCGCGGCTGTCGAGGGTTGGCCTCGCGCCACGCAAACCAGTTGCTCTTCGCCAGCGTGCCTGCCTTGTAGGAGGCGATCGTCTGCTCGATTTGCGTGTCGGCGTCCAGCATCAACTCGGCCAGCGTGCCGTCGTTGTGGAAGACGTGGTCCGAGGCCGGCGCGCGGTCTTCCCACTTGCGCTGTGAGTCCAGCCGCTGCTGCGCTTCCTCGTCGTTGAAGTTGTTGCGCGCCTTCAGCCGCTGCTTCGCGGTCGCGGTCTCGGCGGCGACGAGCCAGGTGGCCTCGCACCAGCCGGAGTAGCCCGCCTCGATCAGGTTGACGGCCTCCATGATCGCGATCTGATCGTCGGCGAGCGTCTCGCGCCAGCCGTCGATCACGCTCTTGATCTCTTCTTCGATGTTGCCGATCGCGCTGGTCCAGCGGCTCATCGCCTCCGGGTTGCCGAAGACGAGCGCGCCGATCTTGCCGCGGTCGATGTAGCCGTCTTCGCCGATGATGTCCTCGCCGAATTCCTTGACGGCGTTGTCGAATCCGTCGCGGCCGGGATCGAACATGCGGTGGACGACCTTGTCGGCATCGGCGTGGATCACGCCCCACTTCTCGACGAGGTGCTCACAGAGTCCGGTCTTGCCGGTGGCGATCGATCCGGTGACTCCGATGACGAGTGGCATGCTGTCTCCTGACTGCGGTGTTCGGCCGCCTGCGGGCGGTTGCTATTGGTCGATCAGTCGCGCGGACGGCGCTCCGGCTGAGGGTTGGCTTCGCGCCACGCGAACCAGACGCTCTTCTCCAGCGTGCCGCCCTTGTAGGCATCGACGATCCGCTGCATCTCGGCATCGGCTTCCGCCATCAGCTCGTCGAGCGTGCCGTCGTTGTGGAAGACGTAGTCGGAGGCGGGCGCACGCTCGTCGGCGCTGCGCTGCGCGTTGAGGCGCTGGTCGGCCTCCTCGACGCTGAAGTTGTTGCGCGCCATCAGGCGCTGGCGGGCGGTGTCGGTCTCCGCGGCAACGAGCCACGTCTGCTCGCACCAGCCGGAGTAGTTCGCCTCGATCAGGTTGACGGCTTCCATGATCGCGATCTGATCATCGGCGAGCGTCTCGCGCCAGCCGTCGATCACACTCTTGATCTCGTGCTCGATGTTGCCGATCGCGCGCATCCAGCGGCCCATCGCCTCCGGGTTGCCGAAGACCATCGCGCCGATCTTGCCGCGGTCGATGTAGCCGTCCTCGCCGATGATCTCCTCGCCGAACTCTTTGACGGCGTTGTCGAAGCCCTCGCGGCCGGGGTCGAACATGCGGTGCACGACCTTGTCCGCGTCGGCGTGAATCGCGCCCCATTTCTCGACGAGGTGCTCGCAGAGTCCGCTCTTGCCGGTCGCGATCGATCCGGTGACCCCGATAACCAGCGGCATAGGTTCGATTCCCCTCGTCCCGAGCGCCCGTGCCACGCACACATCGGCGGGTCGGGTGAGCGCAGCCTAGCGGGGAATCGGCATCGAGGGGAAGAGGCGCGCGTGTCTGAGGCCACGGTTATACTGCCGGTCTCATTACCGACATTGCCTGGGGGAGGGGACACCAACCATGGATGCCGACGCGAAGAAGACCACGCTACGAATGATCCCGTACGGCCTCTATGTGCTGACGGCGGAGACCGATGACTCGGTCGGCTCGGGCACGATCAACTGGGTCTCCCAGATGTCGTTCGACCCGCCGCTGCTGGCGATGGGCGTGAAGGCGGACACGAAGTCGTTCGCGAACGCGAAGGCCGGAGGGTCGATGGCGATCTCGTTCCTCGGCAGCGGCCAGGGCGATCTCGCCTTCGCATTCTTCGGTGATGCGGCGGTCGAGGGCGACGAGTTCGTGACGAAGGACGCCCGCGTCGGATTCGAGCGCACCGCGGGCGGCGCGATCGTGCTGACCGACGCCCCGGCGTGGGCCGAGCTGTCGCTGCGCGAGACTGTCGAGATCGGCGATCACGCCGTCGTGGTGGTCGAGGTGACCGACGTCGGGCTACGCGCGGAGGACCCGGAGGCTCTGACGCTGAAGGAGCTCGGGCTCAACTACGGCGGCTAGGGCGAGTCGCGCGCCAGCTACGTGCGCGCGGCAGCGTCGATGGCGACGCGGTCGAAGAACTCGATCAGGCGTGGTGCGTACTGGTCGGCGGCCTGTCCAGCCTCGCCATGATTGAAGCCGGGTAGCTCGAAGAAGCTGGCACCGGCGTTCAATGTGGCGGCGGCCTTCACTGATTCGTAGCGCGGCTCCTCGGTACCCGCGAAGACGAGCAGCGGCATCGTCGCTTCGCGCACCGCGTCCTCAGCACCTTCGAACTCAGCCGTCTCGCGGAAGATGGCGTGGCTCACCTCGTAGGCGTCGGGTGTCGTGTCCTCTTCCCTCGGCTGAATCGCCTAGTCGAACATCAGGACGCTGCGCGCGACCTCGCCCGCCTTCATCGCGCGGAACGCCTCGTTGACGTCCTCGAGCGTCCCTCGACGCGTGATCATGTCGTCGAGGTTGAGGCGGCCCTGCAGGTAGAAGTCGATGTACTTCGGCATGTCCGAGCGGAATCGGTTCGAGCCCATGCTGCTGCCCTGGATCTTCTTCTCGCGTAGGAACGACGGCCCGTCCAACTCGATCTTCTGGCCGACCGGGATCATCCCAATGATCGTCGCGGTGCCGCCGGGGCGGATCGCCTCGAAGCACTGCTCGGCGGCGATCTTCAGGCCGATCGCCTCGAACGAGTAGTCGGCGCCGCCGCCCGTGAGATCGCGGATCGCATCCACCGGGTCGCGCGACGAGGCATCGACGGAGTGCGTCGCACCCAGTTCCCGTGCCGTTGCGAGCTTCGACTCGACGACATCGACGGCGATGATCATGCGAGCGCCACCGATGCGCGCGCCCTGGATCGCGGAGAGCCCGACGCCGCCAGCGCCGAAGACAGCGACCGTCGAGCCGGCTTCGATCTTCGCCGTGTTGAGCACCGAGCCAACGCCGGTTGTGACGCCACAGCCGATCAGGGCCGCGCGGTCGAAGTCGATGTCCTGCGTCAACTTCACGACCCCGTTCTCGTGCACAAGCATCTGCTCGGCGTAGCTGCCGATGTTCGCCATCTGCGTCATCGGGTCGCCCTCGTAACTGAGGCGTGGGGTGTCGCCGTATGCGCGCGTCGGGCGGCGCTCGCAGAGCACGGGGTGGCCCGAGAGGCACTGATCGCAGTTGCCACAGAAGACGGAGAGGCAGGTGATCGCGCGGTCGCCGACCTCAACCTCGGTCACCAGCGAGCCCACGGCTTGGACGATGCCGGCCGCCTCATGACCGAGCACCGCCGGGGCGCGCATCGGGTAGAGGCCATCGACAAAGTGCAGGTCGCTATGGCAGACGCCGCTGGCGACCGTCTTGATCAGCACCTCGTGCTCGCGTGGCTCGTCGACGTCGACGTTGCCGAAGGTCAGTTCCTCGTGCGGTGCGTTGAAGATCGCGGCTCTCATCAGGTGTTCCTTTCCCCGTCATCGCCCGGCTGGGCGAGGGCGGCATGATAGCGCAGCGTGCGATGCACCGGCGCACGTATACTCGCGCCGCCGATGTCCGTGCGAACGCTGGAGGAACCGATGGCAGACGACGACCGCTTCGAGAATCTACTGATCGACCGCGTGGGAGTGGACGGGCGGATCGCCCGCATCACGCTGAACCGCCCGGAGAAGATGAACGCGCTCTCACAGGAGCTGCTGTTCGAGTTCAGCGATGCGCTGCATGACCTCGAAGCCGACGACTCGGCGCGCGTGATCATCGTGCGAGGCAACGGGCGCACGTTCTCGGCCGGGTACGACCTGACCCCCGGCCGAGGCGGCGCGGACGCCGTCACACGCAGCTTCAAGCAGACCGATGACGAAGGGAACCGGCTGCTGATGAGCACGCGTGGCGGGATGCAGCAGATCACCGACATCCACATGTACTACTGGAACATGCAGAAGATCACCGTGGCGCAGATCCACGGCTACGCAATCGCCGGTGGCTGCGAGCTGGCGATGATGTCCGACATCGTCGTCGCGGCCGACGACGCGATGCTCGGCCATCCGGGGCTACGCTTCGCCGGCTCGCGCACCTCGATGATCCTGCCGCTCGTGATCGGGATGCGGAAGGCGAAGGAGCTGTTCTACACGGGCGACAACATCACCGGCGCGGAGGCCGCCGAGATCGGGATGGTGAACCACGCGTGGCCGGTCGACGAGCTTGAGGATCGCACGATCGCCCTCGCCGATCGCATCGCGAACTTACCGGCCGACCATCTCGCGATGCTGAAGCTGCACGTGAACCGCTTCTACGAAAACATGGGCATCTACTCCTCGGTACGCTCCTCGACCGACCTCGATGCCGTCGGTGGGTTCACGTCGCAGGCGTACGGGTGGCGCGCGAAGATGCAGGAGGGCCTCAAGGAGGCGCTGGCATGGCGCGATGGCCCGTACCAGGACTACCGCTCGGACGCCGAGCGACCGCGCTAACCACACACGAGGACTGAGATGCCTGAGCACTACGATCTGATCATCCGCGGCGGCACCGTCTACGACGGCAGCGGCGTCGCTGGCGAACGCCTCGATGTTGGCGTGCAGGGCGATCTCATCGCGACGCTTGGCGACCTCAGCGACGCGACCGGCGGCGAGGAGATCGACGCCAGCGGGCAGGCCGTGACGCCTGGTTTCATCGACGTGCATTCGCACGATGACAGCCTCGTGCTCGTTGAGCCGGATGTCGTCGGCAAGACGATGCAGGGCGTGACGACGGTGATCGCCGGCAACTGTGGCTCGGGCGTCGTGCCGTACGAGCGAGCACGCGACGGCATCATGCGTGCGATGGACGTGCCGGACGACTTCCCGACGTGGAGCAGCTATCCCGAGTACCTGGACGTGATCGATGCGCATGCGCCGTCGCTGAACGTCGCCACGTTGGTCGGGCAGGGGACAATGCGCTCCGGCGCGATCGGCAGCCCGAGCGAGCAGCGCCCGGCGACCGAGGATGAGCTGGCGCAGATGCGCGCGTGGCTTGCCGAGGGCCTCGAGGGCGGCGCTGTCGGCGTCTCGACCGGGCTGATCTATGAGCCGGGTCGCTACACCTCGACCGAGGAGTTGATCGAACTCGCGAAGGAATGCGCTCGGATCGGCGGGCTCTACGCGTCGCACATCCGCGGCGAGGGCGAGACGCTGCTCGATGCCGTGACGGAGGCGATCCGCATTGGTGAAGAGGCGGGCTGCCCCGTCCAGATTTCGCACCACAAGGCGACCGGCGAGGCGAACTGGGGTCGCGTCCACGAGTCGCTCGCGATCATCGATGAGGCGCGCTCGCGTGGCGTCGGGGTGACAGCCGACCAGTACCCGTACATCGCCAGCAGCACCGGGCTGGCCGCGACCGTGCTCAATGCGCGCGCCAGCGGCAACACGGTGAACGGCGACCGCATCTTCATCGCCTCCGCGCCGCGTACGCCCGAGCACGAGGGCAAGTACCTGACGGCGATCGCGGAAGAGATGGATCTGCCGCTCGACGACGCGATCGACCGCCTGCTCGGCGACAACAGCAGCACGGTCACGATCGTCTCCTTCGGCATGGACGAGGCGGATGTGCGCACGGTGCTGCGGCATGAGGCCGTGATGGTCGGCACGGACGGCCTCGGCTGGGGCTCGAAGCCGCACCCACGGCACTTCGGGAGTTACCCGCGCATCCTTGAGAAGTACGTGCGCGAGGAGGGCGTGATCACGCTCGAATCGGCGATCCACAAGATGACGGGCATGCCGGCCGACAAGTTCCGCCTGACCGACCGCGGCTACGTGCGCGAGGGGATGGCGGCTGACCTCGTGGTCTTCGACCCCGCGACGATCGTCGACAACGCGACGTATGAGGACCCGCGTAACGCGCCCTCGAACATGCCGCACGTCGTCGTCAACGGCACAGCCGTCGTGCGCGACGGCCAGCACACGCATGCGCGCGTCGGACGGGCGTTGCGGCGGGGTTAGTTGACCGAGGGCAGGCCGCGGTTAGCCGTCGGCTACCACGTGTGCTCGGCCTCGTACGGGACGTACTTCGTGCGCAGCGCGGCGTCCCAGCGCTCAAGCGCGTGGTCGTCGTGGACCTCGATCAGTCCGGCGCGCGCGGCGTCCGACGCCGTGATGCGGCCCCAGACCAGCGAGGCGAGCGTGTCCGGCGTTAGCGTGAGGTCGACGTCGCGGCCATCGATGCGCGAGGTGGCGCTGCCCTCGATGTCCGTCTCGAGCCGCCAGCGGCCATCGTTCCACTCGCAGAACTCGTCGCGCAGTTCGAAGCTGAGGTCGGCCGCGTGCGGGTAGGGGCGCTGCGTGAGCGCGTCCTCGACGGTGACAAGCCGCGCCATGATTCCGTCTGAGACGCCCATGTTCAGCAGACGCGGCTCGACGACCATGTTTGGCAGCGGATCGTCGATCGGTGCGTGGTGCCAGCGGATCTCGCCGACGTTGTCGTAGCTCGCGAGCATGCCCCAGAGCGCGCGGTGCGCCTGCGGGGTGAGCGCGAAATAGTCCATCACCCGGAGGTACTGACCGCCGCCGGGCACGCGGCCCTGCGCGTCCGCCCCGTGGTGGTAGACGACGTAGCCGAGCGGTTCGCCGTCCTCCTCGTAGGCGACGACGAGTTGCTGATGCGACGGCGGCGGATCCGAGAGCGGGCCCGCCTCCCACATCGCGCGGCCGCGGTGAACGAGTCCGTTGCGTTCTTCGCGGAAGCGCCGGTAGACATCGACGAGCAGCCCGAACTCGCTCTCGAGGTCGATCTCGCGCAGCTTGCCGGGCACGTCGAGCGGGTGAGCGAAAGCGATCGTCGTCGGGTCGAAGCGGTAGCTGTGGCGCGTGTTGACCGTGCCGAAGCCGTAGCGCTGGTAGATGCCCATCCACGCCGGGTGCAGTCCGGCCATCGCGGTCTCGCGCTCTTCGTGGAGCTGCTCGAAGTGGCGCTTCGTGATCGCTCGCAGGTTGCCCCGACGCCGGTACGCGGGGTGCGTGGAGACCCACGTGACGCCGGAGATCCTCGCCGGCGGTCCGTTGAATCGAATCTGCAACGGCCAGAACGCGTAGGTGGTGGCGATCCGGCCGTCCTCGAAGGCGCAGAGCGTCCAGTCGGGATCCATGCCGAGGAACATCGATGGCGGCAGGGCCAGTTGCCGCGAGGCCTGGCGGCCGACCTCCGGCATCTCCTCGGATGTCGCGGGGCGAATCTCGACCATGCGGAACCCTCCCGGCGAGCCTACCCGGCGACCAGCTTCGCGGCACGGGCGACCGCGGCAAACGACGCGGCGATCGATGTCTCGCGATCGCCGTTGTCGATCAATGGCGCGGCCAGTACCTCGCCCATGCCGTCGTCGATCAGCGCGGCGAGTTGCTCCGCCACTTCGCTCTCGGTGCCGGAGATGACAAGCCCGTCGAGCAGTTCGTCGCTGTAGCCATCTTCGGCGACGCCGAAGCCGGCGCGCTCGAACATCGCAAGGTAGAACGGCGTGCGCGAGTAGTTCGCGAGCTGAGCGCGCGCGAGGTCGCGCACGGCCGCGCGATCCTCGCTGACGGCGATCGGGATGTGCGCGACGAGCGGGGGGACGTCGCGGCCGGCGGCCTCGGCACCCTTGCGCAGCGCCGGCAGTGCCTCGTCGATCATGTACTGGCGCGGGCACATCCACGAGATCGCGCCGTCGGTCAGTTCGCCGCACAGCTCGAAGGATCGCGGACGGAGGGCGGAGGCCATGATCGGCGTGCCGGTCGGTTCACGCAGGCGCGTGTGTGCGGTCACCTGGGTCCCGTCGAAATCGACCTCGCCCTCGTGCAGCAGCGCGCGCAACACGATCAGGTACTCGCGCAGGTTGGTCAGCGGCGCGTCGAAGTTGAAGCCGTAGACGCCGGTCATCGTCGGTCGGTGCGCCGGGCCGATGCCGATGCGGAAGCGCCCCGGCCCGAGCGACTCGAGCGCGGCGACCTGCTGGGCGATCACGACCGGGTGGCGCGGGTACGTCTGCACGATCGCGGTGCCGAGGATGATGCGTTCCGTCTGGCTGAGCGCCGAAGCGTACGCCGTCATCACGTCGCCGCCACCGGCGCCGCCGATCGTCGACCACGCCGCAGGGATGCCGACAGCCTCGGCCTGCGCGATCTGGTCGACGGCTGCGGCCGCGTCGGTTGCCTGGATCGAAACGCCGATCATCGGTGTTGCCATGTGGTGCTCCTAAGCTGCCGGTGCGGTTGAAGACTACGATCGATGGCGGCTCAGCGGGGATCGTGCTGCTACGACTGGTGGTCGAGGTACCATCGGGCGCATGAAGCGCACTTCGTTGATCGTCGGCAGCGTGGCAGTGCTGCTCCTCGCCGTCGCCTGCTCCGGCGGCGCGGACGAGGATCCGACGGACCCGCCACCCACCGAGTACGTGCGCCAGCGCGCGCCGATCGACGGCGTCGAGATCACGATCGCCGAGTCGTTTCCGCCGCAGTACTTCGTGCGCGTCACGTCGGGGCTGCCGAGCGGCTGCGTGACGTTCGACGCGATCGAGACCACGCGCGATGGGAACACGATTGAGATCGCTGTGTGGAACCTCGGACCGGGCCCCGATGCTACGTTCGCGTGCACGGCGATTTACGGCATTGTCGAGAACAACGTTGCGCTGGGCACCGACTTTGAGTCGGGCGCGGAGTATCGCGTCGAGGTGAATGACGTCGTGGAGATGTTTACCGCGCAGTAGGCGCGTCGTGTCGCGATGCCGCGTGGCCAATGCCGCGTGGCTAACCGGCCGGGCGGAACTTCGGCAGGCTGATCTCGTCGCTGTACTGCTCGAACGTCACCTCGAGCGCCATGCCAACCGTCAGCGCGTCGCTGTCGATGCCGACGACGTTGCTGTTGAAGCGCGGGCCTTCGTCGAGTTCCACGACCGCGAGGTTGTACGGCAGTTCGTCGGTGAACGCGGGGTGGTAGTTCTGGTGCATCAGCCCGAAGGAGTGCAGTGTCCCGCGCCCCGAGGCTTCGGCCCATGTCAGGTCGTCGCTGAGGCACTCGGTACACGTCTCCGTCGCGGGATGAAGGCTCGCGCTGCAGGCGTTGCACCGACGGAGCATCAGCACGCCGCGCTTCGCACCATCGAAGAACGGCTGCGACTCCGCGTCGGGCGTCGGGACGGGCTTGGTCGGTTGTTCGGTCATCGATCGCTTCCCGCGTCCGCTACTGGTTCGAGGGGTGCGGGCTGAGGATCAACGTCGCGTGGTGATCGAGGATGCCGCCCTGGGTGCTGACCAGCACCGTGTCGTGCTTCTCGACCTGCCGCTCGCCGCCCTGTCCGCGCGCCTGGATCACGGCCTCGGAGAGCGGCGTCATGCCCCACATGTAATAGCCGGAGAGCTGGCCGCCGCCGGTGTTCGTCGGCAGCGCGCCGCCGGGTTCGAGCCTGCCGTCAGCGACGAACGCGCCGCCCTCGCCCTTCTCGCAGAAGCCGTAATCCTCCAGCGTCACCAGCGTCGTATAGGTGTAGCAGTCGTACAACTCCGCGATGTCGATGTCGTCGACGGTCACACCCGCCATACCGAACGCCGTCTCTTTGGCGAGCGCTGCGCCGGTGTTGATCTCGTTCTCGTAGCCCGCGCGCTGCGGGTTTCCGGGGTGGCCCTGGCCCATGCCAAGGACGTGCACCGGCGGCTGCTTGAGGTCGCGAGCGCGCTCCGCCGAGGTGACGACGACCGCCACCGCGCCGTTGGTGACGAGCGTGCAGTCGAGCAGATGGAAGGGCTCAACGATCCAGCGCGAGCCGTGGTAGTCGTCGATCGTCATCTCGCCGCGCTGCATCGCCGCCGGATTCATCGTCGCCCACTTGCGGTTCGAGACGGCGACCGCGCCGAAGTGGTCGTTGGTTGTGCCGTACAGGCCCATGTGGCGACGCGCGGCGAGCGCATAGGAGAGGTTCGTGCCGAAGAAGCCGTACGAGCGCCCGAGTCCTCGCAGCCCCGTCGGGCCGCCGGCCGCGCCGCCGGCGTAGGCCGCACCCGCCGACATGCCGGGACGCAGCGGTGAGTCGGCGAAGACGCAGACGACGGCGCTGGCCATCTCCGCCTCGATCGCCATCGTCGCGAACTGCACCATCTGACCGGCGGTTGAGCCCTGGCCGTTCATGTGATTGACGAGCCGCAGGTCGCGCATGCCGAGCGCTCGTTGCAGCCCCGTGGAGATGCCCTGCGTGACGCCCGCGTTGATCAGCAGGCCGTCGATGTCCTCCTTGAGCAGCCCGGCGTCATCGATCGCGAGCCGGATCGCCTCGGCGGCGAGCCCGGCAGCGGACTTCGTGTACTCGCGGGTCATCTCGGTCATGCCGAGCCCGACGATCGCGCCCTTGCCGCTGAGGTTAGCCATCGCTGTTCCTTGCTCCCTCGACCCTGCTCACGGCGTCGATCGTCACGTTCGCGCGCCGTCGGAGACGATGCCGGAGGTCATTAGCTTCTGCACCTGCTCGTCGGTCAGCCCCAGCTCGTCGCAGAGCACCGCCGCAGTGTCCTGCCCGAGCAGCGGCGAGTGCTTGAGTGGCACGGCCGACTCGGACATGCGGATCGGGTTACGCATCAGCTTCACCTCGCCGACGACGGGGTGCTCCACCGTCTGGATGAAGTCACGCGACTTGAGGTGAGGGTCGTTGAAGAGGTCCATCGAGTCGAAGACGTAGCTGCAGGGCACCCCGGCCGGGCCGAGGATGCCCATCACGTCCTGCTTGCTGTGCTGCCGCGTCCACGAGGCGATCTCGTCCCAGAGCGCTTCGGTGTTCTCCAGCCGCGACGCCACGCTCTCAAAGCGCTCATCGATGGCCATCTCGGGGCGGTCCATCGAGGCGCACAGCGCATCCCACATCACCTGCGTCGTCGGCATGATGAAGACCCAGTCGTTCGGGTCGTCGCCCTTGCAGGGGTAGGTGCTGGTCGTGCCGTTGCCGTGGTGGATGCCACGCCGCGGCGCGGGCTCGGTGCCCCACGTCTGCAGGCCGAGTGTGCGCATGAAGTACGTGACGCTCTCCTGCATCGACATTTCGATCATCTGGCCTTCGCCGGTGCGCTGCTGCTGCACGTATGCGGCGGTAATCGCGAGCGCCGTCTGAACGCCCGTGCCCGCATCGCCGAACGTCGGACCGGGGTGAATCGGAGGGCCGTCGGGTTCGCCGGTGACGGAGAACGTACCGGCCGACGCCTGCGCGACCCAGTCGTAGCTGTTGTACGTCGAATAGGGGCCCGAGAGGCCGAAGCCCTTGATACGCGCCATGATCATGCGCGGATTCGCCTTGCGCAGCACGTCGTAGTCGATGTCGAGATTCTCGATCACGCCCGGGCCATAGTTTTCGACGAAGACATCGAACTTCGGCGCGAGTTCAAGCAGCAGCTCCCGGCCGCGCGGCTCCTTGAGATTGAGCTGGATGCTGCGCTTGTTGGCGTTGTAGTTCATGAAATACTGCGTGTGATCCGTGCCACGGCCAACGCCGCGCCCGGGATCGCCGAGCGGCGGCTCGACCTTGACGACATCGGCACCGAGCCACGCGAGTAGCTGCGTGCACGATGTTCCGGCCTCGTACTGCGTCATATCGAGGACGCGCATTCCGTCTAGTGCTGGCATTGGCTCACCCTCCCTGCGGGGATGGCGGAATCCTACACCGCCGCCGCGAGGCGCGCGTATACTCGCGGCCCAATGACCATTGATTCCGCACCAACTGGAGGCGGGCATGTTCTTCATTAGCATCGTGAAGCAGTACGAGACCGTCGTCGTGTTCCGGCTCGGTAAGTACCAGCGCACGGCGGGGCCCGGCGTGCTGATCCTGATCCCGTTCATCGATCGCGGCGTGAAGGTGGACGTGCGTGAGTTCGTGCTCGACGAGCCCTCGCAGACCTCGATCACGAAGGACAACGCGCCAGTCGATGTCGACTTCGTCGTCTTCCTGCAAGTGATCGATGCTCGCACCGCGGTCGTCGACATCGCGAACTTCATCATGGCGGTGCGTCAGCTCGCGACGACGGCGCTGCGAGCGGTCGTCGGCGAGATGACCGTCGAGGAGGTGCTCTCCAAGCGCGAGGAGATCAACGCTCGGCTGAAGGTGAAGATGGACGAGGACACGGTGCGCTGGGGCGTGCAGGTGAACGCCGTGGAGATCCGCGAGATCACGCCTGGCCACGAGATCCAGGAGGCGATGAACCGCCTGCTCTCCGCCGACCGCACGAAACGCTCCGACATCACCGAGTCCGAGGGTCAGCGGCAGGCTGCGGTCAACGTTGCCGAGGGCTCGAAGCAGGCAGCGATCCTCGAGGCGGAGGGCGTTCGCGAGTCGGCGATCCTGCGCGCCGAGGGCTCGCGTCAGGCGCAGATCCTCGAGGCGGAAGGTTTTTCGCAGGGTCTGCAGCGCATCTACGAGACCGCGAGCCAGGTCGACGGCAACACGATGGGCTTGCAGTACCTCGAAATGATGAAGCGGCTCGGCGAGGGCCAGTCGACGAAGTGGATCATCCCGATGGATCTCGCGTCGATGGCCGGGACGCTCTCCAGTTCGCTCTCGAACATCGGCGGTAACAATTCGGGCAACGGCACCGGGGCCGGCGACAGCCCCAGCGACGGCTAGCGCGTCGCACGCTACTCGGAGGTCGCCTCGGCACCGGGCTTCGATGTGCGCTCGCCGGCGGACATGTAGTTGCGCGCGATCAGCGCGATCGCCGCGCCCGCCATCAGGGCGATCGACGTTGCGAGCACGCCGAGCACGATCAGCAGCCCACGCCAGCTCGTTTCGGTCGTGCTCTGGCCGACAAGGATGCTCAGCCCGAGCACGATCACGACCGCGCCGATGCTGCCGAGCAGCCCGCCGCTCGTGAAGAATGCCTCGACGGCGAAGAGCGCGATCCCGAGCAGCAGGAAGATCACTGCCGCCTCGGTCGGTAGCAACGTGCCGATTCCGAGGAATGAGGCGATCGTGGCGGTGATGCCGACGACGCCCGGGACGAAGAGGCCGGGGTTGAAGAACTCGATCGCGATGCCCGCGAGACCGAGCAAGATGAGCAACGAGACGACGAACGGGTTCGAGATCACGCCGAGCACGCGCTCGTAGAGATTACGGTCGTTGAACGTCAGCTCCGCACCCGCGAGGGCGAGCGTCGCCCGTTCGCCGGTCAGCAATCGCACGTCCCGGCCGTCGAGTTCCGCCAGCAGCGCGGGCAGGCCCGGCGCGAGCAGGTCGACGATGCCAAGCTCCAGCGCCTCCGACGGCCCGACCGAGAGCGCGTCGCGTACCGCTGCCTCGGCCCACTCGACGGCTGCCGCACCGCGCGGCTCAGCGACCGAGCGGGCGAAAGCGACGGCGTCGTTCGTGACCTTGCGACCGAGCGCCCCCTCGATGTCGTCGCCGCCGCCGTCGACGGGCGTGGCGGCACCGATCGTGGTGCTCGGGGCCATCGCGGCGACGTGCCCGGCCATCGCGATGAACGTCCCAGCCGACGCCGCCTGCGCGGCTGCGGGGCTGACGTAGGTGATCACCGGAACGTCGGCGGACTGGACACGTCCGACGATCTTGCGCATCGCGTCGCTCGCTCCGCCCGGCGTGTCGATCAGAACCACGACCGCTGTCGCCTCGTCGCGCTCGGCGCGGTCGATGCCACGGTCGATGTAGCGAGCGAGCACGCCGTTGACGCTGCCGTCGGCGGTCAGCACGTGGATCGCGCCCGGATCACTCTGCGCGGTGCAGGCTGCGGCCAGTAGCGCGAACGCGGCGAGTACGAGGACTGCGCGGCTGCGCACGTTACGAGCCCGCCACGCCATCGATCTCGATCGCCATCGGCAGCGCGGTACGGCTCCACTCGCCGAGGTCACGCTCGACCGTCGGCTGGTACTTGCTGAGCAGCAGCGCGCGTACCTTTCCGTCCTCATCGGAGTCGCTCGCCACCTCGCGCGCGGCGGCGGCGAACGTCGTCTCGCGAATGCGCAGGCTGACCCGCGGCTGCTGCCGGATGTTGCGCACCCAGTGCGAGCGATCGCGACCGCCGGACATCAGGTAGGCGGTGCCTTCGCTGAGCGCGAACCAGATCTCGATCTCGCGGGGTTCCCCGCTGGTGCGGCCGGTCGTCGTCAGGTAGCAGAACTTCTCATCGCCGAAGGCTGGATCGATGTTCATCTGCGGTGCTCCTGAGCGCTCGGACGAGATCGTACACCGCCCGCCCGCCTGCGATACCGTGCCGGAGGCTGGCCGCGAGTCTTGGCCACGAGGCGAGGGGCGTATACGCTCCTCTGGCCACCTTTGTCGTGGGCATTATGTTCGGGCGGCACCTGTCTGTCCGGGCCGTATCTGGAGCCGTCGATGCGACCAATTGCCGAGGTTGTCGCGGACATGGGCCTCGAATGGGGCGCAATCGAGCCGCATGGCCAGGACAAGGTGAAGATTCCGCTCAGCTCGTTCCCGAGCGGCGACGGCGGGAAGCTGATCGTCGTCACGGCGATCACGCCGACCCCGGCCGGCGAGGGCAAGACGACGACCTCGATCGGTCTCACGGACGGCCTCGCTCTGATCGGCAAGAAGCCGGTGCTGACGATTCGCGAGCCCTCGCTCGGACCGCTCTTCGGCCGCAAGGGTGGCGGCACCGGCGGCGGCAACGCGACGGTGCACCCCTCGACGGACATCAACCTGCACTTCACCGGCGATTTCCACGCCATCCAGTCCGCGCATAACTTCCTCGCAGCAATGACCGACAACGCGGCGCGTACCGGAGCCGTCGACGGCTTCGTGCCCGAGGGCATCACGTGGCGGCGAGTCACGGATGCGCAGGATCGCGCGTTGCGCCGGGTGGTCAGCGGCATCGGCGGCCGCCTCGATGGCCCGCTGCGCGAGACCGGGTTCGACACCTCGGCGGCGTCCGAGATCATGGCGATCCTCGCGCTCTCGACCGACTACATCGACCTCCGCGAGCGGCTCTCCGACATCGTCGTCGGCTGGATCGACCGCCAGCAGCCGGTGACGGCGGGCGAACTGGGGTGTGTCGGCGCGATGATGGTGCTGCTGAAGGACGCGCTGAAGCCGAATCTCGTCCAGACGATCGGCGGCCAGCCCGCGCTCGTGCACACTGGGCCGTTCGGCAACATCGCGCACGGCTGCTCATCGATCATCGCTGACCGCGTCGCGCTGGCCAGCGGCGAGTATGTGATCACGGAAGCTGGATTCGGCGCTGATCTTGGCTTCGAAAAGTTCATGGACATCAAGGTGCGACAGGGCGGGGCGGAGCCGTCCGCGGCCGTGATTGTCGCCACGATCCGAGGGCTGAAGTGGCACGGAGGCGTGGCCGAGAAGGATCTGACGGAGCCGAACCTGCCGGCCGTCGTCGAGGGGATGTCGAACCTCAGACACGCGCTGGCGATCGTCGCGCAGTACGGCCTGCCGGCGGTCGTTGCGATCAACCGCTTCCCGGACGACACGGCGGACGAGATCGCCGAGGTGCAGCGCGCTTCGCTGGAGGCCGGTGCGCTGGCCGCCGTCGAGGCGAAGGGCTTCGAGCTGGGCGGCGAGGGCATGGTCGAACTGGCGGAGGCGGTGGTCGCTGCCGCCGAGCACCCCTCGAACATCCAGCTCCTGTACGAGGACGACGACTCGTCGATCGATAAGGTCGAGACGCTCGCGGGCAAGCTCTACCAGGCCGGGCAGGTGATCTGGGGGCCGATGACGCGCACGACCGCCCGTCGCTTCGAGAGCAACGGCTGGCACTTCCCCCTCTGCGTCGCGAAGACGCACCTCTCGGTCTCGGCCGATCCGACGCTGCTCGGCGCGCCGGAAGGCCACAAGTTCACCGTCAACGAGCTGCGGGTCGCGGCCGGTGCGCGACAGGTGATCGTGCTCGCCGGGAACATCGTCACGTTGCCGGGGCTGCCGCCACGACCGAACGCGCTCGATATCGACCTCACCGAGGGTGAGCAGGTTGTCGGGCTGCTCTAGCGCCCTGAGGCACGGTTCGTGCCGCGAGAGAATGGGAACGCGCTCTGATGCCTGATTCATACGATGTCGTCGTGGTCGGCGCCGGGAACGCGGCGCTCTGCGCGGCGATCGCTGCCCGTGAGGCCGGTGCCCGCGTGCTCGTGGTCGAGAAGGCCTCGGAAGGTGAGCGCGGCGGCAACAGCTTCTTCAGCGGCGGCGGCTTCCGCTATCCGTACGAGGGCCTCGACGACATTCGACAGGTGATTCCCGACCTCAGCGACGCCGAGGTCGAAGAGATCGATGTCGGTTCGTACCCGGCGTCGGCGATGCGCTCCGACCTGATGCGGGTCACGGAGGGGCTGGCCGAGCCCGGGCTGGTCGACACACTCGTCGGTCGCGCCTTCGACACCGTGAACTGGATGCGAGAACGCGCCGGGATGCGCTGGGTGCTGATGTACGGCCGCCAGGCCTACCGCGTGGATGACAAGCTGCGCTTCTGGGGCGGCATGATCACGGAAGCGGTTGGCGGCGGCGAGGGTCTGTCCGAACTGCTCTTCACCTCGGCGCTGGAGCAGGGCGTCGATGTTCGCTACGGGACGAAGGGCACGGCGCTGCTGACCGATGACAGGAATGCGATTCGCGCGCTGCGCGTGCAGGGCGAAGAGGGCTTCGAGGAGATCGAGACCGGCTCAGTCGTACTTGCGGCGGGCGGGTTCGAGGCGAACACGGAGATGCGCACGCGCTACCTCGGTGCCGGCTGGGAATTTGCGAAAGTACGCGGCACCCGCCACAACAACGGCGACGGGATCCGCATGGCGCTCGACATCGGCGCGCAATCGTACGGCCACTGGTCCAGCGCGCACGCCGTCGCATGGGACCTCAACGCGCCACCGACCGGCAACCGACGCATCGGTGACCTCTACCAGAAGCACTCCTACCCGCTCGGGCTGATCGTGAACATCGATGGTGAGCGCTTCGTCGATGAGGGCGCGGACCTGCGCAACTACACATACGCGAAGTACGGCCGCGAGATCCTGAAGCAGCGGCACAGCGTCGCCTTCCAGCTCTTCGACCAGAAGGCCGTCGACATGCTGCGCGACGAGTACCGCATCCGCGAGGTGACGAAGGGCGAAGGTTCGACGGTCGCCGAGCTTGCCGATCAGATGGGCATCCATCCGGCGAACCTCGAACGCACGATCGAGCAATACAACGCCGCCTGCCAGTCCGACGCGCAGGAGCGATACAACCCCGCCGCCCTCGACGGCGTCTCCACTGAGGGTCTGCCGCTGCCGAAGTCGAACTGGGCGCTGCCGTTCGACAAGCCGCCCTATGTCGGCTTCGCGGTGACGTGCGGAATATCGTTCACGTTTGGCGGTCTGCGCATCGATCCGAAGAGTGGAGCAGTGCTGGATACCGATGAGCGTCCGATAGCCGGTCTCTTCGCGGCTGGTGAGCTGGTAGGGGGCCTCTTCTACCACAACTACGCCGGCGGCTCCGGGTTGATGGCGGGAGCGGTCTTCGGCCGAATGGCTGGCGAGAGCGCGGCTCGTCGAGTGTGACGCGATAGCGATCTGTGAAGCGGGCCACTGACGATCTCGCCGTACTGCTCGCGAAGAGTCGTCGCACCGCATAAGATTCCCGCACGATGTTGAAACTCCGAGACACCCTTCGCGCCGTGCGTCTACCGATCGCCATCATGCTGGTGGTCGCGGCCCTCGTTGTGCCGCTCGCGGGCAGCGCGCCGGCTCCGGTGTAGGCGGAAGAGACGAAGGAGCCGACCGCGGAACCTACCGCTACGGAAGAGGTGAAGGACAAGGGCAAGAGCGAGGACAAGGGCGGCGGTCCGCCTGAGACGACCGGCAAGCCAACGGACGACGATGGCAGCGGTGATGGCACGGGCGACGGCACCGGCGATGGTGACGGCACCGGCGATGGCGATGATGGCAAGAAGCCTTCGCCAGCCGTGGTTCCTCAGCCGCTTAGCGACGACCAGGGTCGGGGCGTCAAGGGCGCGGCCAGCCTGCTCGATGAGGTAGTCGTAGAGCTCTACCCGGGTGACCCGGAGAAGCAGGAACTGTTGGCCAGCGGCACGATCGGCGATCTCTTCCGCGACCTGCGCGGTAAGGATCAGGTGTCAGAAGTCACGGATGCCATCAAGGAGGTTGTGAAGGGCGGCGCACTCGTCGACCGCACGGTGGACCTCGAGGGTGACGAAGACATCGAGACCGAGACCGACGAGGCGACCGGCAAGGATCGCCGGCTCGTCGTGGTCTCATCCGCGGGCAACGAAGTCACGATCCGCGTGCCGGTGCAGGCGATCGAGAACTCGGGGCAGTTCGTCCTCGTGACGGCCGAGCCGATCGAGGATCTCGGAACGTTCGCGGATAACATCCCGCTGCCGAGCACGGCTGAAGACACTCCCGGCGGAAACCCGTTCGTCAGCGCGATCGATATTGAACTGACCGATGAGAACGGCAACCCGCTTACCGAATTCGGCGAGGATCTGACGGTCACGCTGCAGGTCGATCCGGCCGGCGGCGACCTCGACAAGGTCGTGGTCGTCTTCTTCGACGACAAACTCGGGAGCTGGATTCCGATCGCGGCGACAGTTGGTTCGAACGGCGTCGTCGAATTCTCCGTTAACCACCTCACGCTCTTCGCACTGCTGAGAATCAGCCAGGTCACGCACACGCTGACCGCCGGCCTCAACCCGGTGACGTTCACCGGCCCGAGCGGCACGTTGCCGGACGTGGTGGCCGCCCAGATCGGCGGATCGCTGGAGAACCTGCTCACCTTCGATGTGACGACGCAGTCGTTCCGCAGCTTCATTCCGGGCGCGTCCTCGACGTTCAACACACTCAACGCGCTCAGTCAGCGCGAGGCGTTGTTCGTGCGGGTCGCCGGTGACGCCGTGGAGTGGACCGAGACCGACATCATCCCCAGCGAGACCGGAGTGCGTACGGTGGCCGTCGTACCGGGTCTCAACGCTATTGGGTTCACCGGGCGCGATGGCACCGACATCGCCGAGATCGCGCCGGCCGACATCGGGATCGAATCGGTTACGCGCTTCGACACGACGCTGCAGCAGTGGCTGACGTTCGTGCCGGGTGCGCCAGCGTTTGTGAACACGCTGACATCGATTGGACGGCTCGACGTGTTCTTCCTGCGCTACTCGGGGACGAGCGGAACGATCGACTTGCCGGAGATCGGCGCCGAATAGCCGCCAGACAATTCGTCCGCGCTCAGTTCGCGTCGGCTCAGTCGACGAGCGCCGCAATCACCTGGTCGACGACTGCATCGGCGCGCTCTCGCATCTCATCGTCCGTCGCATCCTGGATCGGGTGCGGGACGAAGACGCGGTTCACGCCGGGCATGCCGAGCGCGTGGGACTGCGCTTCCGCAGCGCTCACGAATTCGCTTGAGGCGATGAAGACCGCCGGAATGTGCTGAATCTCGAACCAGACTGTGTCGTGCACACTGCACGTCGTGCAGGAGCCTCAGTCGGCGAGCGCTTCGATTACGAAGCCGCACTCCTCTGCGATCTGCCGTCGGAGGTCGTCCGGGGCGGGCTTTGCGAACGTTGGCTTGCGGTAGCGTTTCAGCTCGACGTTCGGCAGGCGCTCAGCGAGCAGCGCCTCCAGCTGGTCGATCAGCACGTTGCCGCGGGGCTTGCTGATGTCCAGCAGCCCGACGGTTCCGGTGATCGACTCCGGCCGTGGCGTTGGCTCTCGACGGAGCGCGACGCGCTCGTCGGTGGGGTCAAGAATGGTGGTCATCAGACCTCCTCGATCTTGCGGCTGACCGGCATCGATCCGCCCGGGCCGCTTGCCCAGCCGGCGAGCACCGCCGAGAACTTCCCGGCCTCGCCTCCGGCTACGACAATGTGAATGTTATCCGTCGAGCGGAATTTTGGCATCAGGCGATTGAGATCTTCCTCGCTCGGGCCGTCCGCGCCGAACATCGCGGGCGGCAGCCCGGCCCCGCTCTCCTCGCTGCGCAGCAGTTCGCGCACCGGTCGCGAGGTGACCTCCTGGATGCGATCGCGAATCTGTTCCTTGCTCCAGCCGTCGCGCCAGATTGTGTCGACGTGCTCCGGACAGATGATGAAGAGCACATCACCGCCGGGCGTCTTTGGGTGCCCCACTGACGCCATGCCCTGACCGAGGCTGCCCGCAAGCGCGTGCGCGGAGCGTGAGTTCTGGTCGATCAGCACGTGCGGCCCGCCGACGAGCGCGAAGACGGTGACGACGCTCTCGTCGGCCGCGAATCCGCGTTCGACGTGCATCGGCGCCCACGGGCTGCGCTCCTCGAATTCCGGGAAGCACATCGTGAACTTCGTCGGTGAGGCGAGCACGGAGCGCTCTGTGCCGCCCGGGCGCGCGCCGCCGACGTTGCGCACGACCAGCCGCAGGGCGCGGCCGATCGAGGCGTTGGCGCGGTTGCCCTGGCCGAGGGCGCTCATGCCGCTGTTCATGCCGATGCGGTCGCGGATCGGGCCGTTCACGACCATCACGGGGGTCGCGCCCATCGTCGTGGCCATCACGCCGTGAATATTGAACTCGTCCGTGCAGACGGCCTCCAGCGCGGCGATCACGACTGGCAGGTACTCGGGCCTACAGCCCGCCATCACGGAGTTGATCGCGATCTTCTCTACGGTGGCCGGCGCCATGTTCGGTGGCACGACGGCGACGATGTCCTGCGCATCGCGCTTCGTGCCGCTGAGCATGCGCAGCACGCGCTCCGGCGTCGGTTCGACGACTGGCAGGCCATCGGTGAAGCCCTGGTCGAACATGAACTCGTTGGGGTCATCGAGCGGCGCGATCTCGATGCGGCGGGCGCGCAGCGGGTTGCCTTCGGCCTCGGCGGTGAGGCGCTCGGCGATGCCGGGCTCGACGGATCGCGAACCGCAGCCGGGGCGCGACTCCGGGTAGGAGTCCCAGTCGACGTCGGGCGCGGGCAGACCGGAGACCCCCGCGAGTCGGCCGTGCAGCGCGCGCCAGTCGTCGCGACCAAAGCCGACGAAGTGATCGAGTTGCTCGCCATCGGGCGCGGCGAGGTAGATCGCGGGCACCGTCAGCAGGTCGTAGTTGTACGAGGTCCAGAGTTCGTCGTCGTCGAGCATTGGCAGCGTCAGCCCGTGGCGCTCGATCAGCGTCTCGTTGCCGGGCGTGTCCTGGCCGACGGCCCAGACATCGATAGCACCGCCGAACGCGACGTGAGTCTGCTCGATCAGCGCCATCGACATCGCGCAGGTCTGGCACTCCTCGTGCACGAAGCAGAGCAGCGCGTGCCGTCCCGTCGGGAAGGATCGCCGGACGCCGTCAGCGGCATCGAGGGTGAAGGCGGGCAGTGTGTCGTGTGACGCGGTCATTGCCGCGCTAGCTTAGCGCCCAATCCGTGCGGCGGTCTTCCAGTTCGAGGCAGTCGCCATCGGCGACCTCGAAGACGCGGGTTGCGACGCGATCGAGGATGTCGGGGTCGTGGCTGGCGCAGATGATCGTGCCGTCGTATCCCTCAAGCGCTTCGATCAGGCGTCGGCGGGTCGCGCGGTCGAGGTGGTTCGTCGGCTCGTCGAGCAGCAGTACGTTCGTCGGCTGGAGCAAGAACTTGGCCAGCGCCACGCGCGAGCGCTCGCCGCCGGAGAGCACGCTGACCTGCTTGAAGACGTCATCACCCGAGAAGAGGAAGCGCCCGAGGACGCCGCGCAGTTCGGTCTGGGAGCGGTCCGGCGCGGTCGCGCGCACTTCCTCAAGCACCTCGCGGTTGGCGTCGAGCACCTCGTCCTGGTGCTGGTCGTAGTAGCCGGGGCGCGCGCGTGGCGCCCACTCGAGCGAACCTTCTGTCGGTTGCAGCACGCCCGCGGCGATGCGCAGCAGCGTGCTCTTGCCGCTGCCGTTCGGCCCGATCAACGCGACCTTCTGCCCGCGCTCCACGTGCATGTTGGCGTCGACCAGCACGACATGGTCATCGAATGCCATGCCAATGCCGTTCAGCCGCAGCACGTCCTGCTCGATGCGACCCTCCGCCTGCAGCCGGAACGACACCTCAGCGTCCTCATCGGGGCGCTCAATGCGTTCGATGCGGTCGAGCGCCTTCTGGCGGCTCTTCACCTGCGTCGCCTTCGTGGCGGTGGCGCGGAACCGATCGACGAAGCGCGCCTGGCGGGCGATCTCTCGATCCTGTCGGGCCGCCGCCTGCGCCTGCTGGTTGACCTGCTCCGCGCGCTGGCTCTGGTACGCGGAGTAGTTGCCGGCGTAGCTGGTGACGCGGCGATCGCGCAGTTCGAGGATGCGCGTCGCGATCGCGTCGAGGAACGCGGCGTCGTGGGTGACGACCAGCAGCGTGCCCTTGTAGCTCCGCAGCTCCTCGGTCAGCCACTCGCGTGATGCGCCGTCGAGGTGGTTCGTCGGCTCGTCGAGCACCATGTGCTCGGGCTGGCGCACCAGCACCTTGGCGAGCGCGATCCGCATCTGCCAGCCACCGCTGAAGTCGCCACAGGCCTTCTCGCGGTCCTCTTGCTTGAAGCGCAGCCCGTCGAGCACGCGACCGATGCGCTTCTCGATGCGGTAGCCATCGAGCGTCTCGAAAGCCTCGAACAGCTCCCCCTGCTTCGTGATCAGCGCGTCGATGTCGCCTTCGTTGCGTTCGATGCTGGTCGCGATTGCCTGTAGTTCGGCGTCGATCGCGCGTGCGTCCGGGAAGGCGGTCCACAGCTCCTCAAGCAGCGAATGCCCCGGCAGGTGATCCGCCTCCTGCCGCAGGTAGCCGAGCGCACCGCCTCGCGCGCCCGCGCGGCCGGAGTCCGGCGGCTCGCCGGCGATCGCCTGTAGCAGGGTCGACTTGCCCGCACCGTTCGGGCCGACGAGTCCGACGTGCTCGCCATCGCCGACCGTGAAGGTCGCGGCGCCGAGCACGTCCAGCGCGCCGAAGGACTTCGTCAGTTGTTCCGCGTAGAGCATTGCGTGATCAATCGTAGACTGCGGCTGCACTTACGGGCTGCATGGCCGATCGAGGAGGTCGCGATGAGCTACGACGTGATACTGCGAGGCGGGAGGGTCGTCGACCCGGCGAACGACATCGATGGCCTGCGGGACGTCGGCATCAGCGACGGGCGCATCGAGGCGATCGCCGACCACATCGATGATGCCGACGTTGGACGGGTGATCGATGTCGGCGGCCGCACGGTGGTCCCCGGCATCGTCGACACGCATGTTCATGTCGGTGGGTTCGGCGGACGCGTCCGTTCGGTCGGGCACCGCATGTCGGCTGAGACCGGCGTGACGACGGTGCTCGACATGGGCAGCAGCCTCGCGACGCTGAGGGACGGCATGGTCAGTGACGGCGCGGGCATGAACGTTGCCTCGCTGCTCTCCTCGGTGGTGGCGTTCGGCGAGCAGAGCGACCCGGACGAGGCGGAGATTACGGCTGCGATCGAGCGCGAACTGGCCGAGGGGGCGTTCGGGCTGAAGCTGCTTGGCGGGCACATCCCGCTCACGCCCGACGCGACGGCGCGGGCGATCGAGGTCGCGAACCGGCTCGGCGTCTACGTCGCCTACCACATCGGCACGACCGAATCGTCGAGCAACCTGCGCGGCCTGCGCGAGCTGCCGGCGCTGCTCGGTGAGAGCGGCCGCGTGCAGGTCGCGCACGTCGCTGCCTATTGCCGAGGGATGATCGAGTCGCCGCTGCACGAGGTCGAGGAGGCGCTCTCGATCCTCGCCGGGCTGCGGGGCAGGGTCGTTTCCGAGTCGTACCTCAGCACCCAGAACGGCGTCGGCAACGCGACCTCCGGTCGCTGCGATGGTGACGAGGTCGCGGACCAGGTGACGCGCAACTGCCTCTCGATGCGCGGCTACGACCCGACGCGCGTCGCGATGCGTCAGGCGATCGTCGATGGCTACTGTGGCGTCTTCGTCGCGCGCGCCGGGCGGGTCGCGCTGGTGAACGGCGAGGAGGCGCTTCAGGCGTGGGAAGCCGCCGGTACCGACGTTGGCGTGAGCTTCCCGGTGACGCCGGCCGAGAGTGCGCTGGCCCTGATGGTCGCGCGCCACGACGACGGCGAGTTCATCGTCGATGCGCTCTCAACCGATGGCGGCGGGATCCCGCGCAACTGGATGGTGGAGCGCGGACTGGCGCTGGTGCGGCTGGGCGCGCTCTCGCTCGGCGACTACGTGCGGAAGGCGTCGCTGAACCCGGCCCGCATGCTCGGTCTCGCCCGCAAAGGGCAGATCGGCGTCGGCGCGGACGCCGACATCACGGTGCTCGACCTCGACCGAGGGGTGGCGACGATGTCCTTCGTCGCCGGACGGCCGATCATGATCGACGGCGAGGTCGTCGGCGATGGCGGCACGCTTCTGGTGACGGAAGCCGGCGTGCAGGCGGCGCGCACGTCGGGTCTCGACCACGCGGTCGTCGAGCCGTCGGACGCGGCGATGTACCGGTCGAGGGTCGCGGGCTAGTCGACGGCTAGTCGAAAACCGTCGAGAGGTCGCGCTCCGGGAGCGATGCCGTGCTGCGCGTGAGCGTGGCTTCGACCAGTGCACGTCCCCGCTCGTGCGAGAGGTCGAGCCGGCCGGTGAGGAAGACGCTGCGGTGCATCACCATCAAGCGCGCCAGCACGAAGTCGCGTTCGCACTGCTCGAAGCTGTAGCCCGCGACGCCATGCTCGACCAGCGTGTCGTGGTAGCCGCGCAACAGGGCGGGAATCGCATCGTGGTCCTCGACGTTGATGCCCCAGGTAATGAAGTAGGCGACGTCATAGAGCGGTGAGCCGCGTGCGGGGCTCTGCCAGTCGATCACGGCCACGGGGTAATCCGTCTTGCCATCGCCGAAGAAGAGGTTGTCCGGGCGGAAGTCGCCATGGATCAGCGTGAACGGGTCGGCGGAGAGCCGGTTGAGCAACTCGATGCCGTTTTCGAGCAGCCAGTCAGAGATATCATGCGCGCGCTGCGGCAGCCGCTCGCCGAATCCGCGGCGAAATGGCCCAAGCGCCTCGGCGTACATCGCCTGAACGAGCTTCACGTCCTGGTTGAGCGCGTCGATCCAATCGATGTCGGCGATGCGCGGGTCGTTCCAGAAGCGGGCGTGCATCGTAGCCACTTCCCCCAGCGCCAGCGTCGCGTCCTCCACGCTGCATCCGGCGACCTGATCGCCGACGCGGGCCGGTGCCATGTCCTCGATCAGCACGACGTAGCGACGCGGCTTCGCGCGCTTCGAGAGCCACGGCAGCAGCTTCAGCACGAGGTTCGGCGGCAGACGTCGCAGGACCGACTTCACGACGCCGGCGGACGCCTGCTCGCTGTCCATGGCGCTGAAGTAGCGAACGGGCTTGCGCAGCGGCACATCGTTGGCGAGTTCGTCGTAGAAGCGGATCTCGCGATCGTAGAGCCCGAACAGCTCGCCCGAGGCCCGGTTCTCGTCGACGGCCGTCGGAAACTTCGCGATCAGCGTGCGTGGAGCGCCGTCTTCCTGCGCGTCGTAGGTGAGGGTCACGCGCGCGAGGTCGCCGATGAATCCCGCACCCTCGCCGAGCGCTTCGCTGGCGAAGGACTCGACGCGGGCGTGGGTGATCACGCGGCCCTTCCGCAGTGCGTCGGTGAGCCAGCCGGCGGTCAGTTCGCCGGCGTGCCGCGGGATCGACAGGCCGCCTGCCATGGTGCCCCTTCGCCGTCAGCTACTGCCGGAAAGCGTCTGCTCGTCCGCGCGGCGCATCATACCCGCTCGGGTCTGTAACCGCGTCGAGGTGCGATCAACCAGCTCAGTATCGGGGAACCCCTGAATATCTGCTGCGTGACGACCGATGATCACCGTACCGTCGATCACCGCTGTCGCGAGGGACGCATGTCGAGCCGCAGGGAAACCGTCTACTGGCATGGCTGCACGGACCAGACGTGTGAGAGCGGCAGCCATGGCTGCTCTCGCGTCGAGATCTGGATCGACACGGTGGTCGATGGCGGCGCGATCGCCTACATCTACGACGAGCGAATCCACTGCCTCGCGTGTTCGCGGGCAAAGTACCCCGGCCCGGACGGACCCGATGAGGGTAGCGACGGCCGCCTCGTGCCCGGTGATGAGTGGTGGGATTCGACTGCTCCGGGGTGCCAGTCGCTCAACTGCGGCACATGCGGCGCGGTGATCGACGAATCGCACGACGCGCAGAGCTGCGTTTGCGACGAGCAGCCGGCGGATGCCGGACTCGCGCACGAGGACCAGGCTCGACTCACCGGCTGACGAGCCGAACACGCCCGCGACAGAGCGCCCGATAACGCCCAGCCATCGCACCTCCTTGCCGCGCCCGCCGCGGAACCTCGCTGACCGCTAAGATGCGGCCAGTCCACGTTCGCGCAGGAGGTACGAGATGCAGGATCAGCCAACGGCGTTGCGGGTTCCCGATCCGGGCGTCCGAGCGCTCTTCAGCGAGTCGTCACGCTGGCAGGCGTGGCTCGACGTCGAGGTGGCGCTCGCGCGTGCCGAGGCGGAGATGGGGATGATCCCCGCCGAGGCGGCCGACGAGATCGCGAGCAAGGCGAAGCTGGAACTGCTCGATCGCGACCGCATCGTCGAGGGGCTGCGCGTCACGGGGCACGGGCTGGTACCGATCATTTGGGAACTCGATCGCGTCTGCGAGGGCGACGCCGGCGGCTACATCCACTGGGGCGCGACCACACAGAACATCACGCAGACCGGCCAGCTGATCTTGTTGCGTCGAGCGCACCACATCTTCCTCGGGCAGATCGCCGACGTGCTCGACGCGATGGCGTCGCTCGCTGAGCGCACCGCCGACGCGCTGATCCCGGGCCGAACGCATGGTCAGCACGCGGTCCCGGCGACCTTCGGCTTCAAGGTCGCGGGCTGGATCGACGAGATATCGCGGCACGTCGATCGGCTGCGCGCGGCGGAGCCCCGCATCTTCGTGGCGATGCTCGGCGGCGGCGCGGGCACGATGGCTTCGTTCGGTGAGCAGGCGTTCGAGCTGCAGTCGAAGTTCGCGGCGCGGCTGGAGATGGAGCCGATGGCCGTGCCGGCGCGCACGATCGGCGACCACCAGACGGAGTACGTAACGCTGCTCGCCCTGCTCGGCGCGACCTGCAGCAAGGTTGGGCACGAGGTCTTCGAGCTGATGAAGCAGGAGTTCGGCGAGGTCGAGGAGCCGATCAGCGAGGGCACGGTCGGCAGCAGCACGATGCCGCAGAAGCGCAACCCGAAGTTCAGTCAGGACATCATGGCTGCGGCGGCGCAGCTTCGCGCTACGGTGCCGCTGGCGCTTGAGGCGATGCAGACCGAGCACGAGGCCGACCGCACGACCAGCGTGATGATGGGCAGCGCGCTCTCAAGCGCGACCGGGCTCACGGCCGACATCCTCTCGCGCATGCATCAACTGATCGACGGCCTGAGCGTCTTCCCGGAGCGGATGCGGGCGAACCTCGACCTCTCGGGCGGCATGATCATGTCGGAGGCACTGATGCTCGAACTCGGCGCGACGATCGGGCGTCAGCGCGCGCACGACGCCGTCTACGACGCCGCGCAGGAAGCCGCGACGTCGGAGAGCACGTTCCGCGAGCTGCTGATCGAGAGCGACGAGCTAAAGGATCGTCTGACGTCAGACGAGATCGACGTGCTGCTCGACCCGGGTCGCTATGCCGGCCAGTGCGCCGAGATGGCGCGCACGCAGGCAGTCCACGGCCGCGAAGTCGCCGCTGCGATCCGGGCACTGCCGCCCGCGCCGTAGCAGCGAGGGTCGCAGCAGTCGGCGCCTGCCACTGGCGGGGGTCGCTACTGGATCGTGTAGAACTCGCGGCTGCCGGACTCGACGACGTCCATCATGCGTTGGAACCACGGCCCGAACTCCGGGTCTGCGAAAACCTTGAGCGACTCTTCATAGGCGACGAGGTTCTCGGCTTCGGACTCGGTGACGACCGTGAAGAAGCTGCCGGAGGCGTCGGTGAGGATTCGCCGCGCGCCCATGCCGCGCTTCGTGAGGAGCGGCTCCGCTTCCTTGAAGAGCGCGACCAGCTCGTCGCCACGTCCGTACTTAGCCTGGAAAACGTCCCTGATCTGAATCATCACTGCCCCCTCGGTCGAACAACTGGAAGCCCATGGTAGTGCCGGATGGCTTACTCGAAAGCTGAGTCGCCAGATCCTCGGCGGTGGCGGCCGGAAGCTGGCAGGTCATGTTCTCGCAGACGTAGGCCAGCGCCGCCGCACCGCCATCGCGGCCATCGAAGACGGGCAGCCCGAGTCCGTCCGTCGAGGGCGCGAGCACGGTCGATGGGAGGAAGTGCCGCGCGATCTCGCGTTCCAGCGGTTCGCGTGCGTCGGGCGGTCCGATGATCGCGATCTCGCCGTGCGGCGCCTGCAGCAGCTCGATGGCCTGCCACAGGCTGCCGAAGCCGCCGGGGCCCTTCAGCAGCTGGTCGCCTGCGGCGGCCACGGTCTCGCGCCCGACCTGTTCCCAATCGCCGCGATCGAAGTAGCGACCGAGCCAGACCGCCAGCAGCGCCGCCGCGCCGTTGCCGCTCGGGGTCGCGGCGTCGTAGAACGACTGCTGGCGCAGCAGCAGCGCCTCGCCGTCGACCGGTGTATCGAAGAAGCCCACGCCATCGTCGTTGCCGAAGCGCGCCTGCACGGCATCGAACAGTTCGGCGGCCCATTCGAGGTGCGCCAGCTCGCCCGTCGCGCGGTAGAGCTCGATCAAGCCGAGGCCGGTGCAGCAGTAGTCCTCGATCAGCCCATCGACCTTCGCGATGCCGTCCTTGTAGCTGTGCAGCAGGCGGCCGTCGCGCCACATTTGCTCACGCACGAACGCCGTGTTGCGACGCGCGACGTCGAGGTAGCGCGCATCGCCGAAGACGCGGCCAGCCTCAGCGAAGGCGGCGAGCGCGAGGCCGTTCCACGAGGTCAGCACCTTGTCGTCGAGGCCCGGTCGTACCCGCTCCTCGCGTGCGGCGAGCAGCCGACGTCGGATGCCAGCCAGCCGCTCGGCGATCTCGGTTGCGTCGCCGTCGTGCGACTGCGCGAGCGCCTCGGCGGTGACCGAGACGTGAAGCACGTTGCGGCCGGTCAGCTCCGGGTGGTGCGGGTCGCTGAAGTTGCCGCCGGGCGTGAGTCCGTATGCCTCCTCGGCCAGCGCCGCGTCGTCGGCGTTGAGCAGCGCGGCGACCTCCTCGATCGTCCAGAGGAAGAACTTGCCTTCGATGCCCTCGCTGTCGGCGTCCTGCGCGCTGTAGAGCCCGCCGGACTCATCGAGCATCTCCGAGATCAGGTAGTCGAGCGTCTCGCGGGCGATGCGCTCGAAGAGCGGTTCGTCGCTGATCTGCCACGCGTGTACGTAGACGCGGACGAGCTGGGCGTTGTCGTAGAGCATCTTCTCGAAGTGCGGCACCAGCCAGCGCTCGTCCACGCTGTAACGCGAGAAGCCGCCGCCGAGCTGGTCGTAGATGCCGCCGTGCGCCATCCCGCGCAGCGTCTGCAGCACCATCTCGAGCGCGCTCGGTTCGGCGGCGTCCACGTTGACGCTTGAGGTACGCGCGTGGTGGGCGAGCAGGAATTCGAGGTTGCCGGGGCCGGGGAACTTTGGCGCGCCACCGAGTCCGCCCCACATCGCGTCGAAGTTCGAGCGCATCGTCGCGACCGCGTCCTCCGCGGCTGCGGGTGCCAGTGCTGCGGGTGAATCGGTCGACGCCTGAGAGCCACCCGACGTGCGCTGCGCTGCCTCGCGCAGACGCGTCGTGATCGTCTCCGCCGACTCCAGCAGCTTCTCGCGGTCGCTGTCCCACGCGGTGCGCATTGCCGTGAGCAGGCGAGGGAAGCCGGGACGTCCGTGGTTGTCCTCCGGCGGGAAGTAGGTGCCCGCGTAGAACGGCTTGCCGTCGGGCGTGATGAAGACCGTCATCGGCCAGCCGCCCTGGCCAGTGAGCGCCTGCGTCGCCGTCATGTAGATGGCGTCGATGTCCGGCCGCTCTTCGCGATCGACCTTGATGTTGATGAAGCCTTCGTTCATCTGCGCGGACGTCGAGGGATCCTCGAACGACTCGTGTGCCATCACGTGGCACCAGTGGCAGGAGCTGTAGCCGATCGAGAGCAGGATCGGCTTGTCCTCCTCGCGGGCGCGTGCGAACGCCTCGTCACCCCACGGATACCAGTCGACGGGGTTCTCGGCGTGTTGCAGCAGGTAGGGACTGGTCTCGTCGGCCAGGCGATTGCGGAAGGAAGATTGCGAGGTCATCGATCGAGGATATGCGAAGCGCTGGCTGCGTATGTTGGCGTGCCTCCGGTGTGATGCAGGCTGAGCGCCGTCAGCCGCCGACCTGCTCCGCCATCATCGCGATGTGGTCGGCGACCAGTGCGGGCGCCTCCATCGGGATGAAGTGACTGAGGTAGGGGAAGTGGAAGTCCTGCGCGCTCTGGAAGTACGCGGCGAGGTCGGGCGCGGTCGCTGATCCGGAGAAGCTCGATCGGTCTGCGCCACGGTCGCGCGCCCGCAACAGGCGCACCGGCGCGTCGATGGTGGCGAGATCGTCGTAGATGTTGGCTGCCGTCGATGCGGCATACATCGAGGCTTCGATCTCGGGCGGGCAGGCGAGCACGTAGCCGTCGCGCCCGTCTGGCGCAGGCACGAGGCCCCACTCGCAGTAGTCGCGCAGCACGCGGTCGTCCCACGTCGCGAAGGGGCCGCGACCGTAGTACGAGTTGTACATCTCGTCGGGCGATGCCCACTCGTCACGCCGCCCGCCGACGTCGACGCCGCGCTCCTCGCGCTGGCCGTACTCCTCACGCGGCTGGATCACCGGATCGACGAGCACCAGACCGCCGAAGCGCTGAGGGGCCCGCGCGGCTGCGAGCGTCACGGAGTGGCCGCCCATCGAGTGCCCGATCCCGATCGCATCTCGCAACCCCATCGAGTGGGTGAGCGCCGCGAGGTCTTCGCCGATCTGCCACCAGCTATACGGCGGATGGTGCTTGCTGCTCTGGCCGTGGCCGCGCAGGTCGACGGCGATCATGCGCCGCGCGGGCAGGCGCTCGATCACTGCGTCCCAGATGCGCGCGGGGAAGCTGGTGGCGTGCGCGAATAGCAGCGGCGGGCCATCGCCGGCCCACTCGTAGACGCGCAGGCTCACGCCATTGACGGAGCGCTGGGTGACGGTCGGGCTGGTCATCGCAGGGAGCGGCTAGGCGTTGTCAGACGGATCGGGAGCAGCGGCCGGCTGGATCGGTGCCCAGCGCTGCATCACCGGTGCCTCAGGCACATCGGTCGGCGCGTCCTGACGTCGAGGGGCGAACATGCGCAGACGGTCGCGCGCGACGCGTGCGAACGGTGCCATCGATGCCATCACCGGTACCCAGATGTGAGCCGGGCAGCCCATCGCGACTTCCTCTCGATTCCCGCTGCGGATGCGGGAACCGACGGATGGTAGCAGCCATCTCCGGCCCGGCCAACGCGCACGGCCCGGCGATAGCACGCATAATGCCCGTCACGCATCAGTCGAATTGTGAATCTGGACGCGAAGGGTGGTCTCCGTGGCCTCGGTGACTGTGAACGGCACGGAACACGACTCGGCGAAGCCGGGACGCAATCTGCTCAGCTTCCTGCGCTTCGACCTCGGCCTTACCGGCAGCAAGTACGGCTGCGGCGAGGGCCTCTGCGGTGCCTGCACCGTGCTCGTCGACGGTCAGCCACTGCGGAGCTGCATGAGCACCGTCGACGCCGTCGCGGGCGGCGAGATCACCACCATCGAGGGCCTCGCGAACGATGGACTGCTACACCCGGTGCAGCAGGCGTTCGTCGACAACGCCGCCATGCAGTGCGGCTACTGCATCCCCGGATTCATCATGACGACCGTCGGCCTGCTCAACCGCGAGGGCAGTCCGACCACCGAGCAGATCCGCGAGGCGCTGGCCGAGAACCTCTGCCGTTGCGGTACCTACCAGCGCATCGAGCGCGCGGTGGGGCAGGCGGCCGACGCGATGACGACGGCGGGAGCAGCCGAATGACGGAGCAACAGGCCGGCGCGGCGACCGAGGGCCTGATCGTCGCCGGTGAGGTCACCGTCGGCTTCCCCGCGCAGCGCACCGGATACGGCGCGGCGACGTACGGCAACACCGAGCCGCAGCGGGAGAGCTTCACGTGGCTCGTCGTTCATCCCGACGGCACGGCGACGGCATTCGCCGGGAAGGTCGAGTACGGCCAGGGCATCCGCTGGGGTCTCGCCGTTGAGGTCGCCGATGAGCTACGACTGCCGCTCGACGCCGTCGAGGTCGTGCTCGGCGACACCGATCGCGTGCCGTGGGACATGGGCACCTTCGGCAGCCAGTCGACGGCCCGCGTTGGCGTTCAGCTGCGCAAGGCCGCCGCGACCGCGCGCGAGAAGCTGCTCGAACTCGCCGCCGACCGGCTCGACCTGCCGACGAGTGACCTGAGCTGTGAGGATGGGCGTGTGATCGCCAGCGGCGACGCTAACCACGCCGTCGAATACGCGGAGCTGCTCGCAGGCGAGCGTATCGAGATCGACATCGTCGATGACGTCGCGCTGACGCCGGAGACGGATTTCACCGTGATGGGCACGGAGACGGCGCGAATCGATGCCGAGATGCGCGTCACCGGTGCCGCCGTCTATTCGCAGGACGTGCAGGTGCCGGAGATGCTCTTCGCGCACATCCTGCGCCCGCCCTCGTATGGCGCGACCGCGGCAACCATCGACCTCTCCGTGGCCGCGCAGATGCCCGGCGTCGCGCAGACGATTGAGCTGGACGGCATGCACGCGATCCTCGCTGACAGCGACGAGGAGGCTGAGTTCGCAGCTCGTGTGGTGCAGCAGCAGTGGGACGAACAGGCGGGCCAACCCTCGCGCTGGGACATGCCGCAGCTGCTGAAGAGCTCGGCGCAGGAGCCGTTCGTCACGCAGGAGGAGGGCGACCTCGACGCGGGGTTCGCCGAGGCGGCTGGCATCCTCGAGGAGACCTACTACATCCCGTACATCACGATCGCGCCGATGGAGCCTCGCGCCGCGGTCGCGCAATGGGACGGCGACCGGCTGACGATCCGCGCGGGCGGGCAGCGCCCCTTCGGGTTGCGCAGCGAACTCGCCGGGCACTTCGGCATCGACGAGGACAACATCCGCGTCGTCACGCAGGAGATCGGTGGCGGCTTTGGCGGCAAGAGCATCTACCCGGTCGCGGAGGAGGCGGCGACACTGGCCCGAGCCGCTGGCCGCCCCGTGCGCGTCGCCTATACGCGCAACGAGGAGACGACGCTCTCAACGTTCCGCCCGGCCGCGCTGATCGAGATCAAGAGCGGGTTCACGTCGGACGGTCGCATCGTCGCGTGGGACTACCGCGCGTACCACGCCGGTGAGCGCGTGATGATCGGCCGCCGCGGGTCGATGTCGCCCTACGACACGCCGAACGTGAGGGCGGAGGTCTTCCGCTCGGATAGTCCGCTGCGCAGCGGCTCGTACCGCTCGCTCGGCGGGGCGGTGAACCACTTCGCGCGCGAGGTGCACATCGACGAGATCGCGGCCGCGACCGGCGTCGACCCGGTCGCGCTGCGGCTGAAGAACATGGTCGATCCGCGTTTCCGTCGCGTGATCGAGACCGCCGCCGGACGCTTCGGCTGGGGCAGCGGCGACGCCGGGAGCGGGCGGGGCATTGCGATCGGCCTCGACGTCGGTAGCTACTCCGCGACGGCCGTGCAGCTCGACGTGCAGGGCACCGAAGTGAAAGTGGAGCGCGTCGCCGCGTCGCTCGACTGTGGGCTGACGGTGAACCCCGATGGCGCGCGCAACCAGATGGAGGGCGGCGTCGTGATGGGAATGGGCAACGCGCTCTACGAGGCGGCCGACTTCGAGGATGGGCGGCTGCTCAACCCCGGTTTCACCCGCTACCGCGTCCCGCGCTCCAACAACGCGCCGGGGATCGAGGTAGACCTCGTCGGCGATCCCGAGACACCGTCGACGGGTGCGGGCGAGCCGGGCATCGTGCCGATCGCGCCTGCGATCTCGAACGCGGTCTTCGACCTCACCGGCGAACGACATCGCGAACTGCCGATTCAGCGGCACCTGAGCTAGAGCGCCGCGAAGAAGCTGCTGGGAGGCAGGGCATGGCAAACATTGAGACGGTACTGGGGCCGATCGACGACTCGGCACTCGGCGCGACGCTGAGTCACGAGCACGTGATCGTCTCCAGCGGCGGCGACATCCACCATTATCCGTGGCTCTACGACATGGACGCCACGCATCAGCGGCTCGTCGAAGAGCTGACTGAGGCGAAGGCCGGTGGCATCGACTCGGTGATCGACCTCACGACGCCGGATCTCGGCCGCGACGTCGAGTTCGTCGCTGGCGTGGCTCGCGACTCCGGCGTCAACGTGGTCGTCGCGACCGGCATCTGGCGCGACGTGCCCCGTTCGATGGCGCTGCGCGACCCGGACGAGATCGCCGACATCTTCGTGCGCGAGATCGAGACCGGCATCGGCAACACCGATATCAAAGCGGGCGCGATCAAGGTCGCGAACGACGCCGAAGGTGTCACCCCTGAGGCGGAGCTGATCCTGCGCGGCGCTGCTCGCGCCCTGAAGCGCACCGGCTGCCCGATATCGACACACCACTGGGCGCCGCTTGAGGTGGGCACGCGGCAGGTCGAGATCTTCCGCGAGGAGGGTGCGCCGATGGACCGCATCTGCATCGGCCACAGTGCGGACACGACCGACCTCGATTACCTCGAATCGCTGCTGAACGCGGGCGTCTACATGTCGATGGACCGCTACCCGGGCTCCGGCGAGCGTCCGAAGTCGCCCGAGCGCACGGCGACGGTGAAGGCGCTGCTCGATCGCGGCTGGGCGGAGAAGCTGATGCTCGGCCACGACTACGCGCCGCGCCCGATCCGCGCCGATCTCCCGGTGCCGGAGCGCGAGACGCCGACGCGTTATCTGCACGTGTCCACGGTCGCGCTGCCCGCGCTGCGCGAGATGGGCGTCGACGAGTCGACGATCGAGATGATGATGGTCGAGGTGCCCCGGCGCTTCCTCGTTGGGTAGCCGGGCGGGTAGCAGCTAGCCCGCCGTCGCCGACCGCAGCAGCTCCGCCAGTTCAGCCACGTCCGAGGGCAGCGCGGGCACGTCCATGCGCTCGCGGCCGACCTCGTCGACGTGGTGGGCGTCGCTGCCTGCGGTCACCGGCTTGCCGAGGAGCGACGCGACATTGAGCGCGAGCGCGTTCTCGCGATCCGTGCTGCCGCCGTTCGCGACCTCGATCGCATCGACCTTGCCGAAGTAGGGGTGCTCGGCGAGCTGCGCGGCGGTGAGGCCCTGCTCGAATGGTGGACGCTGGCTGCCGTGCACAGTGTCGAAGTACTGCCGGAACGGATGTGCCGCGACCGCGAACCAGCCCTTGTCCGCTGCCATCGCGAGCAGCACCTCAGTCTCGCCGGGCAGCCTCGTCTCAGGCTCGACGCCAACGAGCAGCGTGTGGCCGAGGTCGGTCGTGACCTCGATGCCCGGGTAGAGCAGGATGCCCCAGCGCTCCTGGAACGCCTCGCGCTCCCAGTCGCTCCAGACGCGGAAGTGCTCCGTGACGATCAGCGCGCCGGTACCCTGCGCCGTCGCGCGCTCGCCGAGCTGATCGACGGTGATGCTGGAGTCAGCCGATCCCGCCTTCGTATGCAGGTGCAGTTCGATGTACGGCACGGGCTCTTGCGGCGCTCGATTCCGTGCTAGCGCCCGTGGAACTCGGGGTTGCGCTTCTCGGCGAAGGCCAGCGGGCCCTCTTTGGCGTCGTCGGTGGCGCGCAGCCGGGCGCTGATCGCCTCCTCGAAGCGCAGGCCGTCGGGTAGCGGCATGTACTGGGCGCGTACCGATAGCTCCTTGATCGCGCGCACGGCCAGCGGCGGCATAGCCCTTAGCTCCTCGGCACGTTCTTGAGCCGTCGCCAGCACGTCGTCATGCGGGACGACCTCGTTGATCAACCCGAACTGCGCGGCGCGCTCGGCAGTGAGCCGACGGCCAAGCAGTAGCACTTCCATCGCGATCGGGTAGGGGAGTTGGCGGATCGTGCGCTGCGTGCCGCCATTGCCCGGCAGGATGCCCCGTTTCACCTCGGAGAGGTCGAACATCGCGTGCTCGGAGGCGATGCGGATGTCGGTCGCCATCAGCAACGTCATGCCGCCCGCGAGGCAGAGCCCACCGACGGCCGCGACGATCGGCTTCCAGACCTCAAGCCCGCGATTGAGGATCTGGCCAGACTGCGTCTGCCAGAACTCGAAGGCCTCGGGTGTCTGCGGGATCGTCTGCTTGAGGTCGGCCCCCGCGCTGAAGACCTGCCGCTCGGGCGGGCGGGCCGGCTGTGGCGCACCGGCGATGATCGCCACCCAGATGTCCGGGTTGTCGCGCACTTCGATCCACGCATCCGAGAGCTGCTGGTACATCTCCGGAGTCATGGCGTTGAGCGCCTCCGGCCGGTTGATCGTGATCGTTGCGATCTTGTCGTTGACCTCGAAGTCGATCGTCATTGCCTGCCTCCGTAGCCCGCCGCTAGCTGCCGCTGCGCACGTTGAGGATGTCGCGCGCCATCACGATGCGTTGCACCTCCGAGGGGCCCTCACCGACGCGACGGATGCGCAGCTCGCGGTACCAGCGCTCGAACGGCATGTCCTTGCTCATGCCGAGACCGCCGTAGATCTGCATGCAGCGATCGACGACCCGGCCGGCACCCTCGGTGCAGATCAGCTTCGCCATCGAGGCCTCGAAGCGGAAATCGTCGCCGCGCTCCACCCTCGCTGCGGCGTCGAGCGCGAGCCAGCGGCCGGAGCGGATGTCGATCTCGTTGTCGACGAGCATCCACTGGATCGCCTGCCGGTTCGCCAGCGGTTCGCCGAACGTCACCCGCTGCTTCGACCATTCGACGGCTAGTTCGTTCGCGTAGACCGCGACGCCGAGGCAGGCGGACGAGTAGGGGATGCGGTTGCGGCTGAGCTGGTCGTTGGCGAGCGCGAACCCGCCGCCTTCCTCACCGAGGATGTTCTGGTGCGGCACGCGCATGTCGGTGAAGGAGAGTTCCGTCGTGTAGTGCGCCCGCAGCACCTGCACGAGCCGTTCGACGCGGAAGCCGGGCGTGTCGGTGTCGATCACGAAGGCGGTGATGCCCTGTCGCCCCTTCGAGGGGTCGGTGCGCACGTAGACGACGCCGTAGTCGGCCGTGTCCGCGCCGGAGTTCCAGAGCTTGCGCCCGTTGATCACCCACTCGTCGCCGTCGCGCACGCCGCGCGTCTGGATCGCGCGCGCCGGGTCGGAGCCACCACTCGGCTCGCTGAGGCCGAAGAAGCCGCTCTTCTCGCCACGGATCGACGGCCAGAGGTACTCCTCCTTGAGGAAGTCTGAGCCACCGTAGAGCTGCGCGGGCGGGCCGGAGCCGAAGGTGCCGTAGGCGGGCGCGTAGAGGCCGGCGCGATGCTGCGAGAGCTCTTCCGCGACGAGCGTGCGTGTGACGGTGTCCACGCCGGGACCGCCGTACTCCTCTGGCACGTCCATCTGGTAGAGGCCCATCTCTTTCACCATCGCGACCAGGCGGTCCTTGTCGTCCGGCTTGAGGCTGTAGGCGTCCGGGTCGAGGTCGGCCTCAAGCGGCCGGATCTCGTCGCGGATGAATCGCCGGACGTTGGCGATGATCAGTTGCTGGGCGTCGGTCAGTTCAAGATCCATGTGCCGCGTCCTCACTCTTCCAGTGGTACTGACCTAGCGTCGGTGGTTGCTCGGGGTCCTCGATGTTCGCCACGGGCAGCGCGCCGTGGTCCTCGTTGTAGCGCGTCAGCGCCTCGATCCAGCGGCTGTAGTACATGTGGTTGACCTCGAAGCGGTAGTAGCGCGCGTGCGCGGCGATCGATGGCAGGTTCTCGCCCATCTGCGGGTGCGCCCAGTTCGCCTCCGCCAGCGTCTCGGCGTTGCTGAAGTGGCGAAAGAGCTCGCCGCGCAGGCCGAACGGTGATTTACCGCTCGCCTTGCCGATGTAGATCGTCTGCTGCTGCTCGTCGGCGATCTCGTAGATGCCCATCGCGCCGGGCAGCTTCTTCCAGTCGATGCCGTCGTCCCACTCAGTCCAGGGCTTGCGGATGCGCATCTGATCGCTGTCCCGTCGGCCCTTAGGCGTCGCTGGCGGGCTCGAAAAAGAGCGCCGCCTGGCCGTCGCCGAGCTGTTCGATGCGCGGGCGTACACGCATCCCGATCTCGACCGCGTCGTTGTCGATCTCAAGAATGTTGCCGAGCACGCGAGGCCCGACGTCGAACTCCACGATCGCTACGTTGTAGGGCACGCGGTCACCGAACGCGGCGTGATAGCGCTGGTGCACGATGATGAACGAGTAGACGGTGCCGAGCCCCTCGACGGACTCCCATTCGAGGCTGGTGCTCGGGCAGTGGTAGCAGAAGCTCTCCGGCGGGTACTGGTACGCGCCGCACTGCGTGCAGTGCTGCAGCCGCACCTCGCCCGCCGCGAGCCCTTCGAGGTGGGGCGCGTTCAGCGCCGTCTCGGCGGGGACGAGTTCAGCGAGCGGGGCGAGCAATTCGTCGGGCATCAGCCACCGCCCTTGCTCAGAATCATCGTTGCGTGCGTCGTCATGATGCCGCCCTGCTGCGAGACGAGGCCGACCTCGGCATCCGCGACCTGGCGCTCGCCGCCCTCGCCGCGAAGCTGGCGTACCGCCTCGACGACGAGTTGCGTGCCCGGCATGCCGGTCTCAGAGAGCAGGCCGCCGGCCGTGTTGATCGGGAACTCGCCGCCGACGTGCGTGCGCTGGTCCTCGTAGAAGCCGCCGCCCTCGCCCTTCTTCACGAAGCCGTAGTCCTCAAGCGTGATCAGCGGGACGACGGTGAAGCAGTCGTAGATCTCGGCGAAGTCGATGTCCCGAGGCCCGAGCCCGGCCGACGTGAATGCCATCTCGCCCGCCACCTTCGCGCCACTGGTGGCGAGGTCGCCCCGACGGTAGAAGTCCCACGAGGGGTGGCCCTGGCCGATGCCTTCAATGTAGACGAGCGGCTTGCCGAGGTCCTTCGCGCGGTCCTCGCTGGTGATGATGTAGGCCGCGCCGCCGTCGGAGACCGGGCAGCAGTCGAGCAGGTGGAAGGGCTCGGCGACCCACCGCGAGTGCTCATAGTCGTCGTGCGTGATCGGCTCCCGGAAGTGCGCGTTCGGGTTCATCGATGCGTGTGTGCGGTGGGCGATCGCCACGTTGCCGAGCTGCTCGTGCGTCGTGCCGTACTCGTACATGTGCCGGCGCGCGATCATCGCGTAGCTCGACGGCGCTCCGAAGAGCCCGGCAACGGCGTCATCGCCGCGCGGTCGCGCATACGTCGCGCGGTCGCCGGTGGCGGGATTGTCACCGTACGCGCAGGCGATGTACTCGGCCTGCCCCAGTTCGAGCGCGCTGATCGCGTACTGAATCAGCCCGATGTTGCTCGCGCCCGCCTGGTCGAGCGTGCCGGTCACTCTCGGAACGATGCGCAGCGCTTCGGCGACCTTCGGTGCCCAGAGCATCGGGAAGTTCGATGACGGCGCCTTCGTTAGCACGCCGTCGATCTGGTCGGTGGTGAGGCCCGCGTCCGCGATCGCCGCGTGGATTGCCATCACGTTGTGCGCCAGCGCCGAGACGCCGGGATTCTTGCCGTACGGCGTGTTGCCGACACCGACGATGCAGTACCGCTGGCGAAGCTGTTTCACGTGGACTCCAGTCTCGACAACGTCTAAGCGCCGCCCCGTTATACTCCATTCTCCGGCGAGGAACATGCTGTCTGACGCTCGCCGTCTGACGTTGGAGAGTCGAATGGCCGACGCTGCGGGCGCCCTCGACGGTCTGCGCGTACTCGATCTCGCGAGCGGCAGCTTTGGCTACAGCGGACGGCTGCTCTCCGGCTTTGGCGCCGAGGTCGTGAAGGTCGAGCGGCCCGAGGGCGACATGCTGCGGGCGTGGCCGCCGTTCGCCGATGACGAGCCCCACGTTGAACGCGGACTGCGGCACCTGCATCTCAGTTCCGGCAAGCGGGGCATCACGCTGGACGTCGAAACGGAGTCGGGTCGGGCGCTGTTGCGTCGGTTGGTGCGCGAGGCCGACGTGCTGATCGAGAGCTTCGACGCCGGCTACCTGGCCGAACTCGGGATCGGCTATGACAACCTGATCGAGGAGCGCCCGGACCTCGTAATGGTTTCGATCACGCACTTCGGGCAGGACGGGCCGTACGCCGAATATCGCGGCTCTGAGATCGTTGCTGCCGCGCTTGGCGGCTACCTGAAGCTGACCGGTGATCCCGACCGTGAGCCAGTGAAGCCGTACGACGATCTTGTCACGCAGCAGGCGGCGCTGCACGGCGCAGTCGCCGCGATCACGGGCGTCTTCCACCGTGATGCGGCCGGCGAGGGCGACCACTTCGATGTCGCGGTCGTCGATACCGCGCTCTTCCTGCTTGGTGGTCCGGCGCAGACGTACTACTTCGACGGAGATGTGATCAGCCGCAAGGGTGCGCGGCTACTGCACTCCAACCCGCAGTACACGTATCCCTCGACGGTGCGGCCCTGCAAGGACGGGCACATCCACGCCCACTCCAACAACCGCCACCCCGATCTGCTCGCGGTGTTGCTCGAGGATCCGGTCGTCGATGACCTGATGGATACGCCGATGGGCAACGCCGACGAGATCGACCGGCGGATGGACGCGTGGCTCGCGCAGCACGACAAGTTCGAGGTCGTGCGACGCGCGCAGGAGCTGCGGTTACCGTTCACGGAGGTGCTGACGCCGCGGGAGACGCTGAACGACGCCCATCTCGCTGACCGCCAGTTCTTCCAGCAGATCGAGCACCCGGAGGCGGGCACGGTCACCCAGCCGGGTGCGGCGGCGATGATGACGGCGACGCCGTGGCAGCAGCGACGCGCGCCGCTGCTCGGCGAGCACACCGCCGACGTGCTCGCGGACTGGCTCGACCTCGGCGCGCCTGCGGTCGAGGCACTGCGCGAGCAGGGGGCAATCTGATGGCGAGCGCGTTGCAGGGCATCCGTGTCGTCGAACTGACCGTCGCCGTGGCGGGGCCCGTTGCGGGCGCGACACTCGCCGACATGGGTGCCGACGTGATCAAGGTCGAGCAGCCGCAGGGCCGGTCGCCGTCCTCGTCGGCGGTCCCGCCCGCCGTTGCTGGTGCGCCCGATCTGCCCTACAACCGGGCGCCGTTCTTCAACGAGCTGCACCGCGGCAAGCGGCATCTGGCGATGGATCTCGCCACTGAGGACGGGCACGCGCTCTTCCTGCGGATCGCCGCCGAGGCGGACGTCGTGATCGAGAACTTCTCGCCGCGTGTCGTCGGCAACCTGCGCGTTGATTACGCGGCGCTGCGGGAGGTGAAGCCGGACATCATCTGCATCTCGATGCCGGCCTTCGGCAAGACCGGGCCGTACGCGAACCGTGGCTCTTACGGCCCGGGTATCGACGCGATGAGTGGCCTCTCGCATCTCACCGGGTACATGGACCGTGGCCCCGGCAAACCCGCGAACTTCTACTGCGACCAGAACGCCGGCATGACTGCCGCGCTCACTGCTCTTTCCGCGCTGCGGCATCGCAATCGCACCGGCGAGGGACAGTACATCGAACTCTCGATGCTCGAAGGCGAGCTGCAGGTGCTCGCGCCAGCGCTGATGGACGCCGCCGTCAATGGCCGCGAGCAATATCGCAGCGGCAATCGTCACGCGTGGATGGCTCCGCACGGCCTCTATCGCTGCGCCGGTGAGGACAACTGGGTCGCGCTGGCCGTCGATAGCAACGAGGCGTGGCTCTCGCTCTGCGCGGTGATCGGGCGCGGCGATCTTCCCGCCGATCCTCAGTTCGCGACGCGCGCCGATCGTTACGCGAACCAGCACCTGATCGATCCACTGATCGAGGAGTGGACGCTGCAGCGCACGCACTACGAGGCGCAGCACCGTCTGCAGGCCGCGGGCGTCTCCGCCGGCGCGGTGCTCGATGTCGCCGAGGTGCACGACGACCCGCAGCTCAAACACCGAGAGAGCCTCGCGTTTGTCGATCATCCGCAGATGGGCCCCTTCCCGCACACGCGGACGGCCTGGCGCTCCCGGCGCGGCAACCACGGCGTCGCCGGTCCCGCGCCGGCGTACGGCGATGGCATTGAACACGTACTGAAGAGCCTGCTCGGGCTCTCCGACGAAGAGATCGAAGCAGTGGTCGCGAGCGGCGTCGTCGCCCGCGTCCCGACAGGCTAGGAGCAGCACGATGACCGCGACCCCACAGGCGATCGAGCGACAGATCACCGCCTACATCGATAACGAGGAGAGCCTGAACGTCATCCATGACCCGAAGAAGGCGTCTGAGTACGGCTACCAGGCGGCGCTCGTCACCGGCGTCGTCACCTACGGGTGGGCGGTACCGGCGATCATCGAGGCCGTCGGCGAGAGCTGGCCGGAGAGCGGCTGGGTCGAGATGGCCTTCCGCCGCCCCGTCTACGACGGTGATGAGATCACGCTGCGCGTGACGCCGCAGCCCGGCGATGGCGACGCCTTCGACTGGCTCGCGCTCAACGCCGACGAGGATCGCTGCGTGATTGGTTCGGCGGGCGCCGGTCGCGCCCCGTGGTTCGACGAGCTGACCGAGCCGCCGGCACGCCGTACGGCGGAACCCGCCGCTGACCCGAAGGTAGAGCTGACGCTCGCGAACGCGCCACTCGGCGAGGAGTTGCGGCCGATGGGCGTCGCTGTGTCGCTTGAAGAGGCCGCGGAACTTGCCTCACGCGTACGCGACGACGACCCGCGCTGGTCCGGCGACGGTGCGCTTGTTCACCCGAACTGGCTGGCCAGCCAGATGTACCGGCTGCTGCTCCACTCCTACGACTTCTACCCCTCGATGCACGTCCGCAGCCAGATCCAGCAGCTCGCCCTGGCGCGTGCCGGGCAGACGCTGACGATGGCGGCGACGTTCCTTGAGGCGTACGAGCGCAAGGTGCACCACTACGCGACCCTCGGCGGTTCGATCTTCGCGGAGGACGGCACGGAAGTCTTCCGCGTGCGCTACTCGACGGTCTTCCACATCGCCAAGCGTGAGCAGGACGGCTAGCTAGCGGGCGGGCAGGCGGTCGGTCGCTTGCCAGACGCGCTCCATGATCGGGGCGCCCTCGACGGCCGGGTCGACGAACTCGGGGCGGTAGAGCCCGCGATTGACGTCGGATGTGCCACGAATGACGACGGGGCGCAGGCGGAAGCCGATCACGCGGTCCGCGGTGAAGCCGACCTCGATCACCATGCTTTGCGTCGTCGGCACTGACCACGATTGGTCGAAGATGAAGTTGCCGAGCGAGTAGGCGATCACGCCGTGCCCGCCGGAGGTTCCGTCGAGCGGACTGCGGTCTGTGACCTCGACCGCCTGCACCCAGTGCGGATGGTTGCCGATCACCAGCGAGGCACCGGCGGCGATCGCGATGCCCGCCGCCTCGCGCTGCCGCGAGGTCGGGCTGGACGGCCTCGATGTGTTGGTCGCGCCGTCGCTGATCCAGTGGGCGCAGCGCATCGACATCGAGCTGAAGAGATTCCTCTTCTGGCGATCGTTCGATGTGATCGTCGAGCACCGCCACGCGCCGACCTGAGCGCACTAGCATCATCGGCTGCCGGTCCGGCCAGCCTGCCTGATTCACGCTCGATGCATCGACCTGCGAAGCGCGCGCGACGACTGCCTCCGCGCTGCCCGCGACCTAGTCACAGGCGAGCGTGCGCTGTAGATTCGAATTCGTGCCGAGGTAGCTCAGTTGGTAGAGCACGCGACTGAAAATCGCGGTGTCGCCAGTTCGATTCTGGCCCTCGGCACCATCAATTCGAACCTGCCGGGGCGGTGTCGTCCCGGCTTCCTCGTTTCCGAGTGCGTGACGCGAGCTCCGCGGCAACTAATACAGGCGAGCCTTGTCGAGCACGTTCATCATGTCGCCTTCGCGGCCTTCGACGTAGCAGCGCAGGTTGTGGCTGAAGATCTCGGTGATCTTGCGATTCTCGCTCGCAACCGTGCTCGCTGAGTGCGGACTGATGATCACGTTCGGCAGCTCCCAGAGCGGGCTCTCGGCCGGCAACGGTTCGACGGCGAAGACATCCAGTCCCGCGAACGCCACCTGCTCGGTGCGCAGGGCGTCGATCAGTGCGACCTCGTCGACGACCTGCCCGCGCGCGACGTTGACGAAGACCGCTCCCGGCTTCAACGCCGCGAAGGCTGCGCGGTCCATCAGCCCGGCAGTGTCAGGCGTGTCCGGCACAGCAAGGACGAGTGCGTCCGTCTCGGCCAGCATCTCGTGCAGCCGCTCCGACGAGAACAGCTCGTCGACGCCGAGTTCTTCGGCAGTGTGATCCGAGCCGGGGCGGGCGAGCGCGACGACCCGCATCCCGAACGCCCGTCCGACGGCGGCAACGCGGAGCCCGATGCTGCCGACGCCGACGATCGCCAGCGTCCTCCCTTCCAGGTCGTCGCTGCAGAATCGCTCCCAGCGCCGGTGGTGGCTCTCCTCCTGCATGTAGCGCTGATGCTTGGCGTGGCTGAGCAGTGTCAGCATTGCGAACTCCGCGAGCGGGCCGGCGTGGACGCCTCTCGCGGTCGTGACGAGGACGTCGGTGCCGACAAGGCCGAGCCGCTCGACCGTGCGACCGACGCCGGTGCTGGTGCCCTGGATCCACTTCACTCGAGGCGCATAGGCGAGTCCGCCCGTGCCATCGAAGGCTCTCGGTGGGAAGTCCCAGAGCACGTCAGCGCGAGCGAGATTCTCTTGCCAGCGCTGCTCCTGCTCGGGCGAACGCTCGAAGGCCTCGTCCCCCTTGTGATCGGCGACATAGAGCGTCGGCGGCAGGAGATCGGGCTCGTAGAGCACATCAATATCGTCCGGCGCGACCGCTCGAAGCGCGTCGACGTGCTCCTGCTCGAGCGGGGTCGCGATGAAGACAGTCAGCTTCGTGCGCGCGTTCGCCATCGCGGTCCTGCTTTCGCCAGATCCCGGCGGATCTCGTGGGTTGCAGTGACTCTACCCGAACGTCTGCTCGTCGCGTCCGTCGTCGGGCGGCACTTCACCCGATGCGGGCTATGGCATACGGCACCGTCCCTGCTAGAGTTCGCGGGCAGCGCAGCAGAGGTGAGCGTGATGGCCACAATCGTCGTTGGCAGTGCCGAGCAAGCCGCCGGGGCGACCACCGTCGCCGTTGGGCTGGCGCATCGACTGGCATACGCGGGCCACAACGTGCGCCTCGAACGACTCGCCGGCGGCGACCGCGCGGCCGAGGACGCGGCGCTCTTCGCGACGCTGGACTTCGCGACTTCATCCGGTTCGCCGATCGGCGAGGTCAGCGATGCCGTCGAGGGCGTGACCGTGATCGATACGTCGACGGGTGGCGCGAACGCGGCGCAGGGCGCGGGCCGTCGGCTCTTGCTGGTGACCGCCGCTGGCGCCGGTAGCGCGGACGATACGGTGCTCAGTAATCACGCTGACGCGGCTGCCGTGCTCTCGTTGCCGGAAGACCGTCTGCTCGCCGCTCCCACCGTTGGAAGCCTGATCGAGGCCAGCGGGGCAGAGGTGCTTGCCCGCTCCGTCGAGGGTGAATCGGTGCTCTGTGAGCACATCGTCGTGGGGCCGATCTTCGAGGATGCAGACGAGCCTCACTTCGACCGTTTCGCGCGTAAGGCGATCGTCGCTCGTGCTGAGAAGGTCGACATCGCTCTCGCCGCACTGCGCAGCGACCCTCGCTGCCTGATCTTGACCGGCGGGCACGAGCCGAGCCCATACCTGCTCGACCGCGTCGCTGCCGGTCGCACTACGACGCTGCTGCTCGCGCCTGACGACACTGCAACGACCGTGCACTCGATCGAGGGTACGTTCGGCGTCGCAGCGTTCTCCGGCGAAGAGAAGATCGAACGCATCGGCGAACTGATGGCTGAGGCGATCGACGATGCGACGATCGACGCGCTGCTCGCAGGCTAGTGTGGACCACCAGGCACGGTACTGCGACTAAACAAACGACACTGAGCTAACGACACAGAGAGACCCGGTGGCGGTTTGGCCACCGGGTCTCTGCTTGTTCGGCTTCTGCCGCCTGTTCTGCTGACTCTCTGTCAGCTCCCTGCTGCCTGCGCCTCGGGGCGAGTCCAGTAGAGGACCGGTGCCATCAGGAACATCTCCGTCAGGCCGAGACCGATGAGCAGGACGCCGATGCCAATCACCAACTCAGAGACTTTGAATCCCATGACCGCCATGTTCAGGGAGTTCCGCAGGGTCAGACCCTTGAGGTAGGTCTCACGGTTCGGGTCATCCCGCTCCATGCCGGCGTACGGGCCGTACTTGCCGTACGTGTGCTCTTTGATCGTCGCCGCCTGGACGGTCGCCGTCTCAGCATCAGTCACTGCCGCGCTTGGAATCGACGCATCCTTTGAGGTAGTCACTTGCTCGTCTTGCAGTTCAGCCGTGACGAGCGTTTGAGCTTCGAATCCTTCGCCGATGGCGTAGGTGCCTCCAGCGATGAACAGCAGACCAACTACCACGGGAACGATCCAGAGGTATCTGCGAATGGTCCTCATTGCGCCTTTCCTTTCCTTCCGGCCCGCCGTTTCCTCCCGGTGTAGAGCCGGATTCTTGACTGGTCTTGTTTACATATGGATTGTCGCTAGTGACAGACTTCACGAATTGAGGCGTTGGTCCCAGTTCAAATGGGACCTACTTCCCATACTTGTGTAATTCTGCACAATATCTGACGCGCGCGAGGGTGCTGGACGGGGCGAATCGGAGCCGGCCGCGTATCCTGCACGTGTGAACCTCTCAGCTGGGCTCGTGATCGGTCGCGTTCGCGGCATCGAGATTCGCGTCCATCCGTCGTGGCTGCTGATCTTCGCGCTGCTGGCGTGGACGTTGTCGAGCGACGTCTTCGGCGACCTGCGCCCTCGCTGGTCCGAGGAGGCGCGGTGGGCAGCGGGGATCGGGACGACGCTGGTCTTCTTCGCGTCGGTGCTGATCCATGAGCTCTCCCACGCAGTCGTTGCGCAGCGCTACGGGATGCAGGTGCCATCGATCACGCTCTTCATCTTCGGCGGCGTATCGAACCTCAGCGGCGAGATGAAGAGCGCGGGGCAGGAGTTCCGCGTCGCTGTCGCCGGGCCGCTGATGTCGTGGTTGCTGGCGTTGATCTTCGGCGCGGTCTGGTTCCCGATGCGAACGGCCGACGCAGCAGTGATCCCGCAGTACCTGGCCCTGATCAACGCTGCGCTGGGACTGTTCAACCTGCTGCCGGGCTTCCCCCTCGATGGCGGGCGCGTGCTGCGGGCGGCGCTCTGGGCGCGCTCTGATGACCTGCTGAAGGCAACGCGTGTCGCTGCGCGCACGGGGACGGCAGTCGGCTACCTGATGATCGTGCTTGGCGGGGTCACGATCATCGCCTTCCGCGAGTTCAGCGGGCTCTGGTACGTGCTGATCGGGCTGTTCCTGCGATCTGCGGCTGCGGGGTCATATCGCACCGCGTACGTCGAGAGCGAATTGAGCGATGTCGTGGCAGCCGACGTCATGCGCCCGTTGCCGGAGCCCGTCCTCGCGTCCCTCTCACTGCAGCGATTCGCCGAGGAGCGGCTGGCGATCGCCCCCGGTGCGCTTTTTCTGGTCGAGGAAGGCGGCGTCGTCGTCGGCCTGATCGCCGCTGCCGAGGTGATGGCGGTTCCGTACGACGACCGACCCTCCGCTCCCGTTAGCGCGCATATGGCGCCGGTGAGCGAGATCGTGAGCGTGGAGCGCGATGCGCCGGCCGTCGAGGTGCTGGTTGCAATGCAGAATCACGACGTTCACTTCGTTCCAGTGCTCGACAATGGCCGAGTGATCGGCATGGTGGCGCATGCCGACCTGCTGCGGCGTGCGGGCATCGAAGGTCGATCGCGGGGCGAGGACGCTGCGGGAGGTGCGGGCTAGGGGGCATCCTCGAAGGGGACGCTCTCGGCGGACGGCTGTTCCACCGAGCCCAGCGGCGCGAACGAGAGCATCAGCTTCTTCACACCATGCTCGCGGAACGCCACGGTGACGTGCTGATCGCCGGGCACCACTTCGCACGAGACAACAACGCCGGGGCCGAACTTCTCATGGATGACCTGCTCACCAGCTTCGTATGCCGGCGTCTGCGGGCCGTCATCGACGGGGTCGGCTAGCGCCCGACGGGAGGCGAGTTCCGCGCGTCGTTCGCGCGCCGAGAGGCCGGTTGGCGTCTCCCCGACGGGGTGCGAGAGCGCGGTGTCGGGGATGTCGTCGAGGAATCGGGATCGCGTGCTGCGGCGCATCATGCCCTGGTGGAAGCGGCTCATCGCGTGCATCAGGTAGAGCCGCTCCTGCGCCCGCGTCATGCCGACGTAGCAGATGCGACGCTCCTCCTCGAGCTGCGCACGGTCGTCGAGCGATCGAATGTGCGGCAGCATGCCTTCCTCGAGGCCCGTCAGGAAGACGACGGGGAATTCGAGCCCCTTCGCCGAGTGCAGCGTCGTGAGCGTCACCGCGTCAGGTGTGTCGATGGACGGGTCGTCGACGTCCGCGACGAGCGCGACCTCTTCGAGGAACGACGCGAGCGACTGCTCGCCCTCGAGGTCCTGGTACTGGCGCGCGACGTTTGTCAGCTCCTCGATGTTCTCCAGCCGAGCCTCGGCGTGGGCCTCGTCGGACCGCTGAAGGTACTCCGGATAGCCGATGTCGCGGATGATCTCCTCAAGCAACTCGGCGACGGAGAGGCGCGACGAGAGCGCGACGAAGCGGTCGATCTGCTCGACGAAGCCGATCAGCCCGACCCTGATGTTCGGGCGCACCTCGGGGATCGCCGGGTCAGTGTCGGCCCGCGCCATGCGTGCGGCGACCGCAAGCGGCGAGATGCCGAGGTCGTCTGCGGCGCTGGTGATCGCGGCCATCGTGCGAGCGCCGATCCCGCGCCCCGGAACGTTCGCCACGCGCTGGAAGGCGACGCTGTCGGAGGTGTTGTGCACCAGCCGCAGGTAAGCAAGCAGATCGCGCACCTCCTTGCGGTCGTAGAAGCGCGTGCCACCGACGACGCGGTAGGGGATCGAAAGGTAGAGGAAGGCCTCTTCCAGCGCGCGTGACTGGGCGTTCGTGCGGTACATCAGCGCGAAGTCGGATGGCGAGTAGCGCGGCGTATCGAGCAGGCGCTGGATCTCGTTCGCGACGAACAGTGCCTCGTCCTCGCCGGAATTCGCCTCGTGCTCGGTGACGAGGTGGCCTTCGCCGTTCTCCGTCCAGAGCGCCTTCTCGGGGCGGCCGTCGGCGCGGTCGATCACCGCGCTGGCTGCGGTCAGGATGTGGCCGGTCGAGCGGTAGTTCTGCTCGAGGAGGATCACGTCGGTGCCTTCGAAGTCGCGCTGGAAGCTCGCGAGGTTGCGGATGTCGGCGGCGCGCCACGAGTAGATCGACTGGTCGGGGTCGCCGACGGCGGTGATGTTCTTGTGGCGGGAGGCGAGCGCCTTCGAGAGTTCGTACTGCACGATGTTCGTGTCCTGGAACTCGTCGATCAGCGAGTGCAGGTAGCGGTCGGCGTAGCGCTCCCGCACGTCCGGATGATCCTGGAAGAGCATCAACGTCTTGCCGAGCAGATCGTCGAAATCGACGGCCGCGCTGCGCTCGAGTTGCTGCGAGTACGGCTCGAAGACGCGCGCCACGACCTCCTCGAAGTAGGAGCCGACGCCCTGCTGGTAGCCGGCGGCGTCGAGCTGCTCGTTCTTCGCGCTGGAGATGGCGGAGAGGATCGCGTTCGGGTTGAAGCGCTTGGGGTCGATCTGCAGGCGTTTCTCGATGCCACGGACGAGCGCGAGCTGGTCGTCGCGGTCGTAGATCACGAAGTCGGTCGGCAGCCCGATCTCCTTGCCGTCACGACGCAGGATGCGTGCGCAGATGCCGTGGAACGTTCCCATTGCGAGCTCGTCGGCGTCTGGCCCGAGCAGCAACTCGACGCGTTCACGCATCTCGCGGGCAGCCTTGTTGGTGAAGGTGACCGCGAGGATGCGCCACGGCAGGACGTGCTGCTCGCGAACGAGATGAGCGATGCGGTGCGCGATTACGCGGGTCTTGCCCGAGCCGGGCCCGGCGAGGATCAGCACAGCGCCGCCGGGCGCTTCCACGGCGCGGCGCTGGGCGGGATTGAGAAGGTCGGTTGGAGCGGTCATCTGCTGCACTCGGGGAGAGTCGTGTCCGTCGATTGTAGCGGGCTGCGGCTGACGCGCACGCGGCGGCCCATTCGAGGGTGCGAACTCGCGTTCAACGCGTGCTACGCTGAATTCCAGATATCAGCACCGGCGGCGAAGTGGGTGGGATCTGGAGATCAGTGTGTTCTTGATCGGCTGGCCGGGTGGGGATCTAGAATCCACGCTCACGATGGCTGCTGCGATCGTGATCGCGTATCTCAGCCTGATCTGGGTGACGACGATCCTCTGGGCCTACCGCGACATCCGTGGCCGCAGCCGCGATCCGCTGGCGATTCTGATCGGTCTCAGCCTCGTCACGCTGCTTCCGCTCGTCGGCATCCCGCTCTACCTCGTGCTGCGCCCGACGTCGACGCTGCTACAGGCGTACGACCGCCAGCTCGAGCAGGAGGCGATCCTCTCGGAACTGCACTCGGTCTCCGCGTGCCCGAACTGCCGACGCCCCGTGCAGGACGAGTTCCAGGTCTGCCCGCACTGCGCGATCTCGCTGAAGGAGCCGTGTCGCCACTGCGGCCAGTTGCTGATGCACGCCTGGCATCACTGTCCGTTCTGCGCGACAGCGAAGGAGGAGACCCGAGCAGCCTCCCGCCTCGAGTTCGACGAACCCGACGGCGACGCAGGCGACCTCGCTGCCGACGCGGTGCCGGAGAGCGCCCGCCCGCCGCGACCCTCGACGACCGGTGAGCCAGCGACGTAACCGCGGCCACGCACCGACAGCGGCGGTGAGTCCCACAGACAGTTCAGACAAAGCAGAAGGGCGACCCCGCCGGGTCGCCCTTCGCAGCAATTGCTTGCGGCGACAGATGCCGCCACAGCTTTGAAGCGGATCTAGCCGAGCTTCGACTCCAGCAGCGCGCGCCACTCCCTGAGTGACTCGTGCCGCCAGTCGCCCGCCAGCTTGGCGGTCTCCGCGCGGTACTCCTTCATCAGGGCGTCGCGCTCCGGACCCTCGGGCGGTGCGCCGTTCGGCATCACGCGCGCGCGGACCTCTGCCATCTGCTCATTGGCGAGCACGGGGCGCTCAATCCAGTGGCCGAGGTAGTTGTGCTCGCCGTCGTAGAAGACGATCGTCGGGATCGACTCGAATTCACCGTCTTTGAGGAACTCGGACATGATGTCCTTGTTCTCATCGCGGAAGAACATGCGGTGCTCCATGCCGGCCGCGTCGGCGACCTTGGAAGCTACCGGCAGCCCGCGCCAGACGTCGGGGCACCAGTGCTCACCGATGGTCATCGCCTTCACGCCGTGCGCCTCGACGAGTGCCTTCACTGCGGCGACGTCGTCGGCGTCGGGCTCGTAGGCGTCGAAGTGGCCCTGGAACTCCTCGCTGCGCTCTGGGATCTTCGCCATCCACTCGTCGTAGCTGGTCAGTCCGGTCGCGTAGCGCTCCGGTGTGACGACTGATGTTTCGCTTGCCAAATTGTCCCCCAGTGCATTCTTGAGTTTGCTGGTCGTGATCATATCACGGGCACACGATTTTCTACTGCGCCTCTCGATCTTGCCTCGATCGCGCGCCGCTGCCGGTCGTCGCTGTGGCGCGGTCCTACCGACGTCGGTCTCGATGCTGCGAGTGATGCCGCTACAATTGGTGCGTGCTGATCGCTCGCTGGGTCGCCATGGCGCTGTTCGTCGTGTCGGTGCCAGTCTTTCTGCTGTTGAGTAACGTTCGTGTCGCGGCGATGGAGCCGCGCGTCTACGAGTACTCGTTCGAGACCTACGACGCTCCTGCCCGCACCGGCATCGATCGCACGCAACTGAACCGCGCGGCGCAGGACATCGCGCACTACTTCCGCAACGATGAGCCGCTGCTAACGACGCGCGTGATCATCGACGGCGACGAGCAGGCGCTCTTCAACCCTCGTGAGGTGCAGCACATGCGCGACGTGAAGGCGCTCTTCCGCAGCGTCTTCCGCATCCACGAGGTCGCGTTCGTCTACGTCGTGGCGTACGTGGCGGCCGTCTTCCTCTGGAGCCGCGAGCAGTCGATGCGCCACCTGGCGCGGCAGACGATCGCCGCCGGTCTGGCGGCGGCTGGGTTGCTGGCCGCTGGTGCGGTCGCTGTGCTTGTCGGCTTCGACGACCTCTTTCGCCAGTTCCACGTGCTCTCGTTCGCGAACGACTTCTGGCTGCTCGACGCCCGTACCGATCACCTGATCCAAATGTTCCCGCAGGGTTTCTGGTTCGATGTCACCCTCGGTGTTGGCATCGCCACGATCGCCGAAGGCGCGCTGCTTGCCCTCGCCGGGTTCGCCTACGTGAAGTGGCTCAACTACCGGGAGCGACATCGCGACGAGCGAGAGGCGCGATCGACGTCGACAGTGACGGAAGCCGTCGAGTAGCGGCGGGTCGCCTGCAATCGCCAGGCAGGCGCGACAGCGCCCCGTAGAACGAAACACCGCCCGGCTCGGGCGGTGTTGTGATCGGTCGATCTTGAACTGAGCGGGCTGGTGGCCCCTCGTCGGCCCTAGAAGCCGAGGTCCATGTCTTCCATACCCGGCATGCCGCCCATCGCGTCCATGTCGCCCATCTCACCCATGTCGGCGAAATCATCGGCGCTCGGAGCCGCGGTGCCGGCGACGGAGAAGACGGAGAGCTTGCGTTTGCCTCGACCACCGCACTTGGTGGCGTGCTTGGCGGTGGCAGTGCGCTTGGAGAGCGACTGCATCAACTCGAAGTCTTTGCCGCACTTCCCGCATTGAAACTCGTAGATCGGCATTGCTGTCCTCCCGCTGGAACGCTGTCTGATGAGGTAGTCGCTGCTACGACCGCCGGCTAGTCGAGGTAGTCGCGCAGCTTCTTCGAACGGGTAGGGTGCCGCAACTTGCGCAGCGCCTTGGCCTCGATCTGGCGGATGCGTTCGCGCGTCACATTAAACTCGCGACCGACCTCCTCCAGCGTCCGCGATCGGCCGTCTTCGAGGCCAAACCGCAGCTCAAGCACCTTGCGCTCGCGCGGTGTGAGCGACGAGAGCACATCGCCGACCTGCTCCTTGAGGAGCTGGTGCGAGGCGGCATCGGCCGGGGCCAGCGCACTTTCGTCCGGGATGAAGTCACCGAGGTGTGAGTCCTCTTCCTCGCCGATCGGGGTCTCAAGCGAGACCGGCTCCTGCGAGACCTTGGTGATCTCCCGCACGCGCTCCGGGGTCATCTCCAGCTCGAGGCCGATCTCCTCGGACGTCGGCTCGCGGCCGAACTCCTGGACTAGCCGGCGCTGGATGCGGACGAGCTTGTTGATCGTCTCAACCATGTGTACGGGGATGCGGATCGTGCGGGCCTGGTCCGCGATTGCTCGCGTGATCGCCTGCCGGATCCACCACGTCGCGTAAGTGGAGAACTTGTAGCCCTTGCGGTAGTCGAACTTCTCGACGGCCCGGATCAGGCCGATGTTGCCTTCCTGGATCAGGTCGAGCAGCGACATGCCACGGCCGATGTACTTCTTCGCGACGGAGACGACGAGACGGAGGTTCGCTTCTGTCAGCTGGCGCTCGGAGCGCCGGCCGTCGTAGTCGATCTTGTCGAAGTAGTAGCGCAGTGCGCTGCCGTGGGCCTTGTCGAGCTTCGCGGCGAGCGCCCGGGGCGGCGGGACGACCTTCGACTCGCCACCGGCGAGCGCGCCGGCCCAGCGCACGTGCTCCGGAAAGATCACGTGCGTGACGATTGAGAGGTCGAAGAGTGCGCGCTTCGATTCTTCTTCATCGAACTTCTGCGAGCGTCGCAGGGAACGGTCCATCGCCTCGTCGAGCTCATAGTCGATTGTCGAGCGGAAGGTCTCATCGGAGAGCCGCTCGGAGACGGACTGGCGGGGGAGCTTCAGCTTCTTGCCGACGGCCTGGTAGATCGCTCGCTGCTGGTGTAACTGACGCAGCAGGCCGCTGAGGACCTCGCCGTACGTGGGCTCTTGTCCGTTCTGCTCTTCGAATTCGGCCTTCAGCGCGTCGACCCAGATGCGCTCTTCCATCGCCTTAGCGAGGCGCTTCTCGTCCGCCGCGGTGAGCAGCGGAACCTTGCCGATTTCGCGCAGGTACATGCGTACCGGGTCATCGATGCCGGCCGCCTCGTCGACGATGCGGCGCGCCGCGTCGACGACTGCGCTGGCTTCGCGATCCTCGACAGCGTCGATGCGCACGGTGATGTTGTTCTCACCGAGGGTGGCGATCGCCGATGAGAGGCGTTCCTTGTTCTGCTCAGCGTCGGGAATGGCCGCGAGCACGTCTTCCGCGCTTACGGAGCCCTTACGGCGTCCCTTGTTGAGCAGTTCTTCCATGCCAACATCGGCACTCGTCTCTTCGAAGGTCTGAGTCACGCTGGGTCCTCCCCCTGATCATCCAGGTCAACGTCACCCTCGGGTGATCGCTGCCCTCTCAACGTTTGATACTCGCGCGTCAACGCTCGCTGACGCTCCGATACATCCGCATATTCGGTGGCCAGTTGGCCCATCTCGCTCGCAGCTTCGGGGGGAACTGGTCCATCTTCCGTGGCCTGCACGGCAGCCTGGAGCACGGCTCCGCTATCCCCCTCCGCCTTGCGGAACGTGCGCACTTCCTGCGCCTGTTCCACGGCTGCGGGCATCAATCGAGCGCCCGCGCGCCTCAGTCTCAACGAGGATGCGATGGATCGCGCCCTCTCCTCGACATAACGGCTCTCAAGGTACATGGGATCCAGCGCCTCGGGAACCTGCGAGGTGAGCGCGATCATGCGCTCGCGCACCTCGTCCTCGAGTTCATCGGTGCGGTCGGCGATGTCGGACATCTTTTGCCACGCCTCGAACAGCAGGCGGTTCACGCTGTCTTCGAAGGTGTCGGCATCAATCTCTTCGACGAGCGTGCGGCACTCTTCGCGCAGCAGCAGTAGTTGCAGCAACTGCGACTCGCCGTCGAGCGTCGCTGCCGGGCCGGCGGCACGGCGTTGCCGCCGCTCTTCGGTCGGCGAGGCGACGGGCTCGGGACCGCGCTGCGCACCCGAGCGGCTGGGGCCGCCGGGGCGACCGAGCCGCGCGACGATCACGCTCTCATCGACCTGCCCGAGTCGGGCGAGTCGCTGAATATAGTGCGCGCGCACGATCGGATCGACGATCGCGGCGACGGTGGCTGTCAGCGCGTCGACTGCGCGGGAACGCGAGCGCGGGCTCGATGCGTCGGTCTGCGCGGTCACGGCGTCGAAGACGTGATCGGTGACCGGCGTCGACTGGTCGATCAGCGAGCGGAACTGGTCCGGGCTGGCACGCACGACCGAGTCGGGGTCTTCGCCATCCGGCATCGTCACGACGCGGATATCTGCCTGCAGCACGTCCTGATAGCCCACGAGACCACGCCAGTCGACGGTGGCGACGGTCTGCCGGTCGGCGGCGCTTGCCGCGACCTCGATGCCACGCAGCGTCGCCTCAGAGCCCGCGTTGTCGGCGTCGAGTGCGAGCACGATGTTGCCGGTGAAGCGCTTGGCGAGGTTCATCTGCTTCTCGGTGAGCGAGGTGCCCATGGAGGCGGCGACGTTATCGATGCCGAACTGGTGGGCGCTGATTACGTCCATGTAGCCCTCGACGATCACCAGCCGATCCGCACGACGGGCAGGCTCTCCGGCGAGGTTGAAGCCGTAGAGCGTACCGCTCTTGTCGAAGAGCGGGGTCTGCGGCGTGTTGAGGTACTTCGGCTCGTCTTCCGGGCGCAGCGCGCGCGCGCCGAAGCCGATCATGCGGCCGCTGACGTCCCGCGTCGGGAAGATCAGCCGGTCGCGGAAGCGGTCGTAGGCTTCGTTGCTGCCTTCCGGGTCGATCACGAGTCCGGCGGCGATCAGGTCGTCCGTGCTGAACCCGCGCGCCTCGAGATGCTCGCGCAGCCCGCGCCAGCCGGCGGGGGCATAGCCGATTTCCCAGGCGGCCTCCGTCTCGGCATCGATGCCACGACCCGTGACGTACTCGCGGGCGTGTGCGGCGTCGGGGCCGCTGAGTGCGGCGCGGAAGAAGATCGTTGCCGCCTCGTTGGCGCGCAGCAGACGCTCGTGCTCCTCGCGCTGCTCCTGCTCGTGGCGAGTGGGGGGCCGCAACTCGACGCCGGCGCGTTCAGCGCAGCGCTGCAGTGCCTCGCGGAACTCCAGATGCTCGATGCGCCGCACGAACTCGATCACATCGCCGCCCGTCGAGCAGGCGCCGAAGCAGTGCCAGTTGCCACGCTCCGGATCGACGGTGAACGAAGGGGTGCGTTCCGTGTGGAACGGGCAGAGCGCTTTGTAGCGGCGGCCGGCCTTCTTCAGGCTCGGCACATACCCGCCCACCGTTTCAACGATGTCGAGTCGCGCTTTTACTTCTTCAATGGTGCTCATGGTGCATATAGGTAGACACCACGAGATGCGAAAGGTTACGGGTTGCTGACGAAATTAGCGTGACGGCTTCATGACACCGTCACCGGGGGAAGACGTTGTTCGCCTCGTTGGCGTCGTTGATTGCGTCGCTGGAGAGGATGATCTGTAGATCGTCGAGCGTGGGTACGGCGTCGTCGAAGTCGAAGCGGAAGACGCTCTCGCCACCGGCCGCAACCGCGAGCGGCGAGTTGATGCGTCCGAGCAGCGCCGGCGCCGGACCGCTCTGCCGGATCGAGATAGCGACGTTCCCCACCAGCGGAATCACGCTGTTGTTGCGAATCGTGATCGCGAGGCTGCGGGCCAGCTCGCTGAGCGTCACCGAGCGAATCTCGAGGTCATTCGCCAGATCGGGCGTGATCACGACCTCGGTGATGTTGTTCGTGAGATCGCGCTCCAGCATGCCCGCGGCACCGAAGACCTCAATCGTGACCGTGGCCCGGCGCTGCACGTACTCGTCGGTCAGTTCCGCCTCCAGCACGTCTCCCGGGCGCAGCGGCTTCCCGCCGACATCGACGCGCGTCGGCTCGCCGTTGTCGACGACGATCGAAATCAGCCCGCCGACGTCGGCGTCGCCGAGGTTCGCGACGGCGACGATCAGCCGGTTGTCGCGCGAGTACACGGCTTCGACCGCGAGGTCGGGGAAGTCGGGCGTCGGCGTCGGTCCCGTCGCAGTGCTCGTCGCCGTCGGCGAGGCCGCGGGGGTCGCCGACGTGGGCGTACTGGTCGAGACCGGCCGCTCCGCGACGGCATCGGCGGGCACCCAGCCGACGATACCGCCATCGACGGTCTCGACCTCGACCCACTGGCCGTCGGGCGAGCGATCGCCGAGCGTGATCGGCTCACCGGGGCTGAGGCTCACCAGCGGATCGGCGTCCTCACTCGGCGAGGCGCGGAGGGTGATGTCGGCCGTCAGCACGGGCTGGCTCACGGCCGCGTCGTCATCGCCGAAGAGCAGCACGACGACGAGTGCCGTCGCTACCCCGGCGGCAGCGATCACCGCGATTGCCCCGCTCCATGCGAGCAGCGTCGCGCGGTCGCTGGCGTTCATCTCAGCTCCCGGTCGCGATCAGCAGCGCGGTGAAGATGTTGTTGAACTCCTGCGACTCGCGAATCTCGTCGGGGCGGTCCAGTTCGATGATGTAGCTGCCGGTCTCGGAGACGATCACCGGCGTCACCACGGTGGCGCTGGCGCCCGGCGCAAGCGTCGTTGGGCCGATGCGCAGCACGCCGAGGATGTCTCCGGATGAGCGCGAGACGTTGAGCGGGACGAGCGCTTCGACGATCGCCAGTTCGCCCTCGTTGCGGAGTGCGATCGCCAGCCGTCCGTCTTGCAGGAGGAAGGCATCCGCGATCGTGAGATCCGGCAGCGGTTCGCCCGTGGCTGCCGTCGCGTTCGGCTCGGGAAGCGGCGCAGCGAGCACCACGAGCACGTCGAGCGCCGCGAGCTCGGCGGCATCGATCGCGATCGCGTCAGCGCTCACCCAGCCTTCGACGTCGGAGGCGGGCGGGTAGGCGATCTTGACCCAGCGGTCGTCCGACGAGCGGCCGAGCAATCTCGCCGCTCGCGCCTCTGGAACGATCGCGATCACATCGGCAAAGCGGTCGGCGTCACTGCGGACGTTTGTCGTGAAGCGGGTGACTGCGATGCCGGGCTCGGGCGTCGCCACGGCGGTGGGGTCGGCCGCGAGCGGTGTGGCGTCTTCGGCGGAGTCGCGGTAGGCGATGGCGGCGATCACGGAGGCGGCCACGAGGATGATCGCGAGACCCGCGAGCAATGGGGGGCGGAACGTTCTCGACCGTTGCCGGTTCTGCTGGTTCGTGGGTCTATCCCTCGAGGCCCCGCAGCCTGACCACGATTGTACTCCCGCAAACGAGGCGCGGGGCGCTGCTAGATGAGATTGAGATCCGTCGCTTGGCGGCGGGCAAACGGGTCGGTCATGCCCGAGACGTAGTCCGCGGCGCGACGCCACGGCGGATCGCTGGCGACGGACCAGCCGGGGATCGTCTCCGGGCGCGCCTCGTAGTGGCGGAAGAGCGCCTGCACGATGGTCTGCCCCTTCAGCGCCTCGCTGAGCGTCGACTCCGCGAGGTAGACGCGCTGGAACATGTACTCGCGAAGCACGTCGGTGGCGGCGAGCACCGAGGCGCTGAGCGCGATGCCCTCCGACGAGGGATCGCCGGCGTCGACGGCAGCGGCAGACGTACCGATGCAGTCGCTGATCAGCGTGTCGAGCCGCGTCGTGTGATCCGCGCCGAGCGTCTGACGGGCTTCGGCGGGGAGGTCGCCCTCGACCAGCATTCCTGCTCGTACGGCGTCCTGAATGTCGTGATTGAGGTAGGCGATCGAGTCAGCGATCTTCACGATCTGGCCCTCGAACGTCGACGCTGCGCCCCACGCCTCGGAGGCGACGGACTCGCGCACCTTGGAGTGTTTGAGCATCGCCTCGCGCGTCTCGACGGTGAGGTTCAACCCCGCGCCGTCATTCTCCAGCAGCTCAACGATGCGCAGCGACTGCTCGTTGTGGCGGAAGCCGTCCACGAGCAGATCGGCCAGCGCCTCCTCGCCGGCGTGACCGAAGGGCGTGTGGCCGAGGTCGTGGCCCAGCGCGGCGGCCTCAGTGAGGTCCTCGTTGAGGTTGAGTGCGCGAGCGATCGTACGTGCGACCTGCTGCACCTCGATCGTGTGCGTCATGCGCGTCACCACGTGGTCGGAGTCGGGCGCGATGAAGACCTGCGTTTTGTGCTTCAGCCGCCGGAAGGCGCGCGTGTGGATGATGCGGTCGCGATCGAGCTGGTAGGCGAGGCGTAGCGGCTGCGGCGGCTCCGGCCGTTCGCGACCGGCTGACGTCGCTTCGCGCGCGGCGGATGGCGCAAGCGCGGCCTCGCGCGCTTCGAGGGTTGTGCGGACCGCCGAGCCGGTGTCGATGCTCACGCGTGTAGTCTAGCGCACCGCCGGATGTGGTCATCTGTCTGAGCGGATTCACGATTCGACAATGGCACGGGGGTGGGCCGTATAATTGCCATGCGGCTTTGAATTTCGGGGTGCTGGCGAATCCACGTTGCTCCCCACACAGCTACTGTGTACGGTCCTCAGTCGCGTCTCGTCGTAGCTGACGGCGGGAGCTCCCCGGGGTTGTGAGCGCCGCATGACGACGACTTCCGAAGAACCTGCTGTCGCGACGAAGACCGGCAACCCGCCGGTCTATCTCTTCGGCGACGGCACCTCCGATGGCACCCCGGAGCTACGGAACCTGCTGGGTGGCAAGGGCGCTGGGCTGGCGGAGATGAGCCGCCTGGGCATCCCGGTTCCGCCGGGATTCACGATCACCACAGAAGTCTGCAAAGCCTACCGTGACCATGGGCGAAAATATCCGGACGAACTCGATCCGGCAGTCCGAGCTGGCATTGAGCACGTCGAACGCATCAAAGACGCAGGCTTTGGCGACGCGACGAATCCGCTGCTGGTCTCCGTGCGCTCAGGCGCTCGTGTCTCGATGCCCGGAATGATGGACACCGTCCTCAATCTCGGGCTGAACGACGTCACCGTTGAGGGTCTCGCCGCGCGCTCGAACAACGCGCGATTCGCATATGACTCCTACCGCCGCTTCATCGCGATGTACGGCGATGTAGTGCTGGGCATGGAACGGGATGCGAAGACGGACACCAGTCCGTTTGAGACGCTGCTGGAAGAGAAGAAGCGTAAGTGTAAGGTCGAACTCGATACAGAGTTGGATGCTGTCGCGCTGAAGGAACTGGTCGGCGAGTACAAGGACGAGATCAAGGAGAAGCTGAGCGTCAATTTTCCGGACGACCCGTGGGAACAGTTGTGGGGCGCTGTTGGTGCCGTCTTCGACTCGTGGGAGACGAAGCGCGCGATCGACTATCGCGAGAAGGAAGGCTACTCGTCGGAATGGGGCACTGCGGTCAACGTGCAGGCGATGGTCTTCGGCAACCTCGGCGACGACTGCGCGACCGGCGTCGTCTTCACGCGCGATGCGGCGACCGGTGCCGCTCGCCTGAGCGGCGAGTACCTCGTCAACGCGCAGGGCGAGGACGTCGTCGCCGGCGTACGTACGCCACAGCCGATCCTTGCCGAGACGGGTACCGCTGACGGCGGGATGTCGTTCGAGGAACTGATGCCGGACTCTTTCACGGATCTGGCGCAGGCCTGCTCGACGCTCGAACAGCACTTCCGCGAGATGCAGGACATCGAATTCACGGTGCAGCAGGGCCGGCTCTGGATTCTCCAGACGCGCTCCGGCAAGCGCACCGGCCTCGCGATGGTGAAGATCGCCGTCGACTTCGTCGATGAGGGCATGATCGACGAAGAGACCGCCGTCCGCCGCCAGGACCCCGAAAAACTCACCGAATTATTTCACCGCGTTCTCGACCCCGATGCGAGTCGTGAACCGATCGCCACTGGGCTCGCGGCGTCGCCGGGCGCTGCCGTCGGGCGGGTCGTCTTCTCCGCCGACGAGGCAGAGGACTGGAGTTCGCGCGACGAACGGGTCGTGCTCGTGCGCACGGAGACCAGCCCCGACGACATCCGAGGGATGATCGCGGCCGAGGGCATCCTCACGGTCCGCGGCGGCACGACCTCGCACGCTGCAGTTGTGGCGCGTGGCATGGGGAAGTGCTGCGTCTCAGGATGCGGCGCGATGAACATCGATTACCAGAATGGCCGTTTCACGGTCACCAACGAGGTTGGGACGCTGGTCGTCGAGCGTGGCGACACGATTTCGCTCGATGGCAGCACCGGTGAGGTGATGCTGGGCGAACTGCCGACGCTCGAGCCCGTACTGCCTGCGGAGTACCAGCGCCTGATGGCCTGGACCGACGCCTCTCGCGTGCTGGGCGTGCGCGCGAACGCCGATACGCCCGAGGACGCCGCGCTGGCGCGGTCATTCGGCGCGGAGGGCATCGGCCTCTGCCGCACCGAGCACATGTTCTTCGGCAAGGATCGCATCCTTGCCGTGCGTCGCATGATCTGCGCCGAGAACGCGAAAGAGCGCAGCGCTGCGCTGAACGAAATCCTGCCGATGCAGCGCGAGGACTTCACGGGCATCCTGCGCGCCATGGCTGGGTTCCCGGTCACGATCCGCCTGCTCGACCCGCCGCTGCACGAGTTCCTGCCGAATACCGAGGATGAGTTGATGCAGGTCGCTCGCGCACTCGAAATCGACATGGAAACGATGAAGGACCGCGTCGAGGCGCTGCACGAGGTCAACCCGATGCTCGGCCATCGCGGCGTGCGACTGGCGGTGACGTTCCCTGAGATCTACGAGGTGCAGAGCCGCGCGATCATCGAAGCCACGGGCGACCTGCTCCGTGAGGGTGTCGAAGCGATTCCAGAGATCATGGTGCCGCTCGTCAGCTCCGATGCGGAACTCGCGAGTATTCGCGCCTGCATCGACCGGGTGGCCCAGAAGGTGATCAAGGAGCGAGGCATCGACATCGCGTACACGATCGGCACGATGATCGAGCTGCCACGTGCCTGCGTGACGGCTGACCGCATCGCCGAGCACGCTGAGTTCTTCTCCTTCGGCACGAATGACCTCACGCAGACCACGTTTGGACTCTCGCGTGACGACTCGGCACGCTTCCTGCCTGCCTACCGCGAGCCCGAGAACCCGCTACTCGAACACGACCCGTTCGTTGAACTCGACCGCGAAGGCGTTGGTGTGTTGGTGCGCATTGGCATCGAACGTGGCCGTTCGACGAAGCCCGACCTCAAGGTTGGCATCTGCGGCGAGCATGGCGGGAACCCGGCGTCGGTCGCCTTCTGCCACGAGCAGGGGCTGAATTACGTCTCGTGTTCGCCGTATCGCGTCCCGATTGCCCGCCTCGCTGCCGCGCAGGCCGCGCTGGCCAACGGCGACTGAGGCAGAACGAATGCTCCCGAGCCGCTACGAGGTTGGCTACGTGGCGGCGGTATTCGTCTCTGTCACGGCGTTTTCATCGGGCGAACGCGGTCTGGCGGTCGCGGCTCTTGTCGTGGCTGGCGTCGTGTGGAATCTGCGGCGCTTCCATCATCGCGGTGACGGCGAGTAACAGGCCGTAGATCGCCGGCATCGCCGCCGTTCACCGGCAGCTACTCGACGGTCACCGTCTTCGCCAGGTTGCGCGGCTGATCGACGTCCGCGCCGCGCTCGACGGCGATGAAGTACGCCAGCAACTGCATCGGTACGACCGCGACCATCGGGCTGAGCAGCGGGTCGATCGACGGTAGCTCGATCACGTCGTCGGCAACGCCGTCGAGACTGTGGTCGCCGTCCGAGACCAGCGCGATTACCGGGCCTCGTCGCGCCTTCAGTTGCTCGATGTTCGAGCGCATCTTGTCGCGCAGGCCGTCATCGAGGGCAATCGCGACGGTGGGAACGCTCTCGTCGATCAGTGCGATTGGGCCGTGCTTCATTTCGCCGGCCGGGTAGCCCTCGGCGTGGATGTAGCTGACCTCTTTGAGCTTGAGCGCGCCCTCCATCGCGATCGGGAGGGTGATGCCACGCCCGAGGAAGAGGAAGTTCTCATACGGCGCGTAGCGGCTGGCAATGCTCTCGATGCGCTGCTCGAGCAGTAGCGTTTCGCCGACGACCGATGGGGTATGCAGCGCCGCCGCGACCTGTTCCGCTTCGACCGCGGCATCAAGTACGCCGCGCACCCGTCCGAGGTGGAGCGCGAGCGCGTGCAGCGCGAACATCGAGCCGAGCATCGTCTTCGTGCTGGCGACCGCGATCTCGGGCCCCGCACGCATGAAGAGTGTGCCGTCGGCGATGCGCGTCGACTGTGCGCCGGGCGTGTTGCAGATCGTGATCTGCGCGCATCCGGCCTCGCGCGCCTCTTCCATCGCCCAGAGGGTGTCGACGGTCTCGCCGGCCTGCGAGACCGAAATCACGAGCGTGTGCTCGTCGATCACCGGCTGCCGGTAGCGGAACTCGGAGGCGTTCTCGACCTCGGCCGGCAGCTTCGCCAGCCGTTCGATGTAGTGGCGACCAACCATCGCGGCATGCATCGAGGTGCCCATTGCCACGATGATCACGCGCTGGAACGTCTGCGCGCGCGCATCGTCGAACGGGAACTCGTCGAGCACGACGCCCGGCGGGTTCGGGTGATAACGCCCGCGTACGGCATCGAGCGCGATCTCCGGCTGCTCGTGGATCTCCTTCAGCATGAAGTGCTTGTAGCGGCCCTTCACGGCGGCTACCGGGTCGTACGGCTGCGTCTCGATCGGCTTCTCGATCATCGCGCCGTCCGCGTCCATGTACCCGATCGCGTCCGAGCGCACGTCGGCGATCTCGCCGGGGTCGAGGAAGGCGACGCGGCGCGTGTGCGGGAGCAGCGCCGAGAGGTCGGAGGCGATGAACGATTCGCCGTCGCCGTAGCCGACCACCACACCGCCCGCGTTGCCGACGCGAGCCGCGACGATGCGCCCGTTCTCCTCGGGCGAGACGGCGACGATCGCGTGCGCGCCGTCCAGCTCAAGCGTGACGAGGCGCAGGGCTTCGGCGAGGTCGGTCCCGGCGTCGAGCCGCTCGGCGATCATGTGGGCGATCACCTCGCTGTCGGTATCGGAGTGGAACGCGACGCCGCGCTCCAGGTAGCGTTCGCGCAGCGTCTCGAAGTTCTCGACGATCCCGTTGTGGATGATCGCAACGCGGCCCTGTGAGTCGAGATGCGGGTGCGCATTCTCATCGTTCGGTTCGCCGTGCGTGGCCCAGCGGGTGTGGCCGATGCCGGCGACGGCAGGCGGGAGCGAGCCCTCGATGCGGGCGTCGAGATTGTCGAGCTTGCCCGCCGCCTTGGCGACGTACAGCTCATGGTCCTTGTCGAAGAGTGCGATCCCGGCGGAGTCGTATCCGCGGTACTCAAGCCGCTTCAGTCCATCGATGACGATCGGACCGGCGGGGCGCCGTCCTGTGTATCCAATGATTCCGCACACAGCGTGCCTGCTCTCACCCGCCTCAGCGATCGTACCTCACTCGGCGGGTGGCTGGGTCTCCGAGGGGTCGCGCTGCTGCCGTTCGAAGACGAGCGTGCCCTCCGAGTCGGGCCCGTACGCGCCCTGGTAGTGCTCCGGGAGCAGTGCGGCAATCTTGCGCATCATCTCGTCGGTCGAGTGTTCAGCCTGCGATGTGCCGGCACTCTCCTTCGTCAGTTCGAACGGCTCGCCGAACTCGACGCGGAAGACGGGGCGCCTGAGCAGCATCCATTGGAAGAAGACCGCCGGGATGCGAATGTTGTCCGTGCCCGTGATCGCGACCGGCACGACCGGCGAGCCGGCGAGCAGCGCGACCATCGCGGCACCGGGCAGGGCAGGGCGCATGCCTTCACCCTGTGTGCGAGTGCCCTCGGGGAACATCAGCACGGCGTCCCCCCGTCGGAGGTAGTTGCGGGCGGCGCGCAGCGCGCCCATGTCGGCCGAGAAGCGACGCACGGGGAACGCGCCGTACGCCCAGAGCACCCAGCCGACGAGAGGCGTCTCGAAGAGCTCCCGCTTGGCCATCGGATGCAGGCGTCGCCGGCAGGATGCGGCGACGAGCGGCGGGTCGAGCAGGTGCAGGTGGTTCGATACCACGACGACACCGCCCTCGCTGGGCATGCGCTCGGCGTGGACGACTTCCCAGCGCGCGAAGGCGCGCACGACGAGGCGCGTCACGGCTCGGAAGAAGTAGTACGAGACGACGGAGAGCCGGCGCTTCACGGTAAGGGCGCTACTGCGGCTGCTGCGCGTCGCTGTGGGCGGCGACGCAAGCATCGACGACCTGATCGATGCCCAGCGCATCGGTGTCGATCACGAGCGCGTCAGCGGCCGCCTGCTCACGCTTGATCGCGCGGTCGCCCGTCGCATCGAGTTCGTCGCGGCGTCGCGTCTCGTCCATCACCCGCTCGACGGTACTGTCGCGTCCGGAGACCTGCTCTTCGCCGAATCGGCGGCGTGCGCGCACCTCGAGGGAGGCGTCAAGAAAGACCTTCGTGCGCGCTTCCGTCAGCACGCGTGTCCCGATGTCGCGACCGACCATCACGACCGGCTCCCGCGTCGCGAGCGCGCGTTGCCGGCGTACCAGTTCGTCGCGCACGTCGGGGACGCGCGAGATCAGCGAGACGGTGCGCTCGACCTCGGGATCGCGCAGCAGATCGGTGACGTCCTCGTCGGCGAGAAAGACGCGTGGCGTGCCGGGTTGCGGCCAGCGCATATCGAGGTCGATCTCACGCACCAGCGAGGTGACTGCAGCCGCGTCCTCAGCGTCGGTCGTGCTGCGCAGCACGGCGAGCGTGCAGGCGCGGTACATCATCCCGGTGTCGAAGAAGCCGAAGCCAAGGCGCTCCGCGAGTGCGCGACCAACCGCGCTCTTGCCGGAGGCGGTGGGGCCATCGATCGCGACGCTGCCGGCCAGCGAGTCGGAACGTTCAGCAGATTCAGCGATGTCGATCCTCCGGGGTGCGGGGCGGGGGCGGGTGCGGAATCATAGCGATGCGGCGGGGGAAGCGTCCACAAGGCCCACCAACTCGCGAAGCGTCCGCTCCTCCTCGGACGTCAGCGGCCGTGACTGGCCGGGGGCGAGGTCGCCGAGCTGGATACCGCCGAAGTCGACACGGGTCAGCCGTGTGACGGAGTGGTCGACGGCTCGCATCATGCGTCGGATCTGGCGCTTCTTGCCCTCGTGGATAGCGATGCTGAGCAGCGATGTCTCGCCACCGGGGGTGATGATCGTGACCTTCGCCGGCGCGGTCTGGCCGTCCTCCAGCACCACGCCGTGACGCAGCTCATCGATCGCGGAGCGAGACGGCGTGCCGTTGACGGTGGCCTCGTAGCGCTTCGTCACGCGGTAGCGAGGATGCGAGAGCCGAAACGCGAGTTCGCCGTCCGTCGAGAGCAGCAGTAGCCCGCCGCTGTCGCGGTCGAGCCGACCGACGTAGCGCAGCGACTTCGGTGCGTCGCTGAGCAGGTCGTAGACGGTCTTGCGGCCGCGCTCGTCCTTCGCCGTGACGAGATAGCCCTCCGGCTTGTTTAGCATGATCGTGACGGCGGGCAGCGGCGGCGGGAGCGGTGTACCGTTGACCTTGATCGTCTCTAGCTCAGGGTCGGCGCGCTGCCCGAGCTTCGCGACCTGACCATCCACGGTGACGCTGCCCGCCTCGATCAGGCGTTCGGCAGTGCGGCGTCCGCCGTATCCGGCGCGAGCGAGTAGCTTCTGTAGTCGTTCAGCAGGCATTGCAGTCAGTTCAGTCGGCTATCGCTTGCGTTCGCCACGTTCGACGACGGTCAGCTCCGTGACGACGCGACGTTCGGTGAGGACGTGCTGGCGGCGTCGGAAGGGCGCGATCACCCCATCGACGGCGCGCCGGGCGAGCGCGCGGAGTGTGTAGTCGGCGGCGAACCCCACGACGAGCGCGGCAGCGGATCGCGTGACGGCAGGCAGAGTGCGACGAGCGACGACCGGCAGCCAGCGAGCGCGGGTGCTCGGCGTTCGACTGCCTCGCGATGTCGTGAGCGCGCGTTGGCGTGGTCCGCCCGGTGCTGCGCCTTCACGAGAGGTCATGGAGTCTTCCGTATCTGGTCGTTCGCGGGCCACAGGGTAGCACCGCATGCAGGGCGTGGCGCGCTACCCGTGCTGCTCAGCCCTGACGCGAACTTCGACGGCGTCGGTCAGGTCGGCTGCCTCGCGTTCGCCGCCGCTCGAGTCGACGACGCGCGGCCCATCGATGCGTAGCTCGCCGGTCGAAAATTCGGCGAGCGTCTCGACGAGCAACGGGGACTCGTAGCGCATGCCCGTCGCGCGGATCGTCTGGAAGAGAGCGGTCGCCTCCAGCGCCTCGCGGTCCATCGTGGCGGCGCCGCCGTCGAGTTCCGCCCACAGCGGCTCGAACTCGGGCGTGCGCAGCGAATAGCGGCAGTACGCGACGACCGGCCCCTCATCGACTTCCGGAATCGCGAGGTGAAGCATCACGCCGCTCTCGTCTGCCTGTGAGGTGATCAGCTCGCGGATCACCTCGCGCCACGTGCCAATCGGTCCGCCGGGCAGGGCGGGATGCAGGTTCAGTAGCGGATGATGCTGCACGAAATCGCCGGTGAAGATCAGCATGTAGCCGGCGAGCATGCCGACATCGAAAGGGTGTGCCCTCAGGTCATCCGCGACTAGCGAGTCGAAGTCGCTGCGCCACTGCGGCAGCGATTCACCGGGGCGCGAGAGCGCTCCGCCGACGGCTCGGCGGTGCATCACCGATGAGCGCGTGACGAGCGGGTTGCCGTCGGCGCGCACGAGGTCGAAGAAGCCGTCGGTCGTCTCATCCTCGCCCGGTTCGCGGTTGCAGAAGACGCTGGCGAACTCCGCGTCGAGTTCACCGGCCGCGATCGCCGCGGTCACCGCCTCATACATGCCACGCGACCCCGCGCCGCGCCCTGTGGTGAACCAGCCGAGACGTACCGTCACGAGCTGGCTTCGTCCTCGAAGCTCTGTCGCAGCGTCTCGATGCGTTGCTCGACATCGCCGAGTAGCTGTTGGCCCTGCTGTGCGAGCCGCATGCCCTCCTCGAAGAGTGCGACCGACTGTTCGAGGCTCAGCCCGCCGCCTTCGAGCTGCGCGGTGACGGCCTCGAGCCGGTCGTAGAGCTGCTCGAACGTCAGGTCGTCCAGGCTCTCGTCGGACGTGCTGTCAGGCGCATCGCTCATGACGCGGACTCTTCCTCTTCGATGCGGGCCGCTCGACGGCCGTCCTGCAATCGCAGCATGACCTGATCGCCGCTCGCCAGCGAGGCCGCAGACGTCACGAGCGAGCCGTCGTCACGCTCGATCACCGCAAAGCCGCGCCCGAGCGTCGCCAGCGGCGAGAGCGCGCCGATGCGTGCGCCGGCTTCCGCGAATCGCTCCCGCGTCGTTGCGAGTTGGCCGGCCGCGACGCGTGCGATTTGCGCCCGGCGGTCAATCACGCGCGCGCGCTGCTCAGCGACGTTCGGCAGCGCGCCGATCAGCGTGTGCACCGAGCCATCGAGTGTCTCGCGTGACGCGGCGATCGCGCGAGTGAGCTGTACCTCCGCGCGACGCTGGATCGCGCCGATCGACCGTGCGACGTCAGCGCGGTCCGGCGCAACCAGCTCGGCCGCCGCAGACGGCGTCGGTGCGCGCACATCCGCGACGAAGTCGGCGAGCGTGGTGTCGGTCTCGTGTCCGACCGCAGAGACAACCGGCACGGGGGAGCGATAGATCGCGCGGATCACCGGCTCCTCGTTGAAGGCCCAGAGATCCTCGGCGGATCCGCCACCGCGGGCGACGATGATCACGTCCGGCGCGTGGTCGCGTGCGATCGTGTCGATCGCCTCGGCGATCTCGTCCGCCGCCGTCTCGCCCTGCACCGTCGAGGGTTGGAGCAGGATCGTCGCTGCCGGCCAGCGGCGGGCGAGCACCGTCGTGATGTCGTGGAAGACGGCACCGGATGCCGACGTGACGACGCCGATGCGACGCGGGAATCGTGGCAGGGGTCGTTTGCGCTCTACGGCGAAGAGGCCTTCAGCCTCGAACTGGGCGCGCCGACGCTCGAACTCTGCCTGCAGCGCGCCGGTACCGGCCGGCTGCACGAAATCGACGATGAAGGAGAGCTCGCCGCGTGCCTCGTAGACGGACATCGAGCCGTGGATCACCACCGACGCGCCCTGCTCGAGGCGGTCCCGCTGGCCCTTGATGCGATTGCGGAAGAAGGCGCAGCGGATCGCGGAATTCGAGTCCTTCAGCGTGAAGTAGATGTGTCCGGAGGCAGGCAGACTGAGATTCGAAATCTCGCCTTCGACCCAGATGTCGGCGAGGTGGCGGTTATTCTCCAGCAGCTCGCGCAGGTACCGCGTGACGGCGTTGACGGGGTAGACGGTCTGCGCTGTCGTGGCCATCGCGCCCCCGGCGTCAGCCATCTCAGCCGATGGCGGTCCGCTCGATGTAGTTCCCGGTCTCCGTCTGCACCTTAATGGTGTCACCGGCGTTGATGAAGAGGGGGACGGCAACGACAAGGCCGGTCTCCATCGTCGCGGGCTTGGTGGCGCCGGTCGCGGTGTCACCCTTCACGCCCGGGTCGGCCTCGGTGATCGTCAGTTCGACGGAGGCGGCGAGTTCGATGCCCAGCGGCTCATCGCCGTAGATGATCACCTGCGAGTTGTTCCCTTCTTTGAGGTAGGGAATCGCGTCCTCGATCAGCTCGCGAGGCACGCTGACCTGGTCGTAGGTCTCGGTGTTCATGAAGGTCAGCGTCAGGTCGTCGCCGTAGAGGTACTGCATCTCGCGTCGTTCGACACGCGCGGCGGCCAGCTTCTCGCCGGCGTTGAAGGAGCGCTCTGTGATGTGACCGGCGCGGAGATCGCGCATCTTCACCTGGTAGACGGCGGATCGCTTCGTCTTCACGTGGCGCACTTCCACGATCTGGTACAGGCGATCGTCGATCTCGACGGTCGTGCCCTTCTTGATCTCGCTGGTGGTAATCACGCGCTGAACCCTTCCTTCGCCGAATTCACAGGTCTAGTTTCGGCGCGGTCGAGATCGAGCGTAGCCGCCCGTTCTCCATAACGCACTGATCTTCGATGCGGACGCCACCCCAGCCGGGAATGTAGATCCCCGGCTCAACGGTCACCACGTGCCCGTCCGCCAGCGTCTGCTCGCCGGTAGGTGAGAGCCGGGGTGCTTCGTGGATGTCCAGCCCGACGCCGTGACCGAGCCCGTGGCCGAAGTGCTCGGCGTGCCCTGCCTCGGCGATCACCGTCGCCGCGATCTGGTGGCCCTCGACGCCGCTCATCCCGGCCTCGATGCGCTCCGCCGCCATCGTCTGCGCGGTGAGCACGATGTCGTAGATACGCTTGAACTCGTCGTCCGGTTCGCCGAGGAAGATCGTGCGTGTGAGGTCGGAGCAGTAGCCATCGACGATTACGCCGAGGTCCATGACCACGCCCCGGTTCGCCTCGAGCGGCACATCTCGCGGATAGGCGTGCGGCAGTGCGCCCCAGTCGCCGCCGGCGATGATCGTGGAGAACGAGAGGTCGTCCGCGCCGTGCTCCATCGCGTAGCGCTGGACTTCCCACGCCAGCTCCTTCTCGGTCATGCCGGGCTCGGCGAGCGACGAGGCATGCACGAAGGCGGCGTCGCCGAGCAGAACGGCGCGCGTCAGCGCATCGAGCTCGTCCGCCTCCTTCACCATGCGCAGCTCCTCGATCGCCCCGGGGGCGGGCACCAGTGCAGGCTGCTTACCGTCGCTGGCGGTGTCGGCCGCGGCCTGCTTCCACTGTTCGAAGAGTTCGACCGTGAGGTCGTCCGGCTCGAAGCCGATGCGCTGACCAGCGCGGCCTTCGAGGAGCTGGGGTGCCGACGTCGTGGTCGCACCCTCGACGCGGATCAGCGTGAACTCCGGAGCCTGCTCGGCGACCTGCTCCCAGTAGCGCGAGTCGGTCGCGAAGAGCGCCACGTCACGGTCGATCAGCAGCACCCCGTTCGAGCCGGTGAAGCCGGAGACCCAGCGACGGTTGGACGCGGCGGTGACGAGCAGCGCGTCGAGTCCCAGTTCGTCGATCCGGGCGCGCACCCGGTCGATACGGTCGGCGGTCACGGCTAGCTGGCTTCTTCGTTGAGGCGATCGTGCAGCAGGTCGAGCGCGGCAAGGTACCCGCGATAGCCGAAGCCGACGACCTGGCCCCAGACGATCGGTGAGAGGTACGAGACCTGGCGGAATTCTTCGCGCTGGAAGACGTTCGAGAGGTGCACCTCGATCGTGGGGATCTCGACGCCCTCGATCGCGTCGGCGATCGCGATCGACGTGTGCGTGTAGGCACCGGCGTTGATGATCAGGCCATCCCAGTCGGCGTGCTGCTGAATCTCATCGACGAGTTCGCCCTCGTGGTTCGACTGCGCGAACGAGAGCTCAACGGCGTACTCCGCGGCGCGTGCTCGCAGCAGCGCCTCGATGTCGTCGAGCGTCTCGCGCCCGTAGATCTCGGGCGCGCGACGACCGAGCAGGTTCAGATTGGGGCCGTTGAGGATGAGGATGCGCAACCGTCTCGCCTTTCGCCTGACTAGCGGTTCGAGCGGTCCGCCTCGCGCGTCCGCGCCCGTGCCAGTGCTGCTGCGACGGCGGACTCCTGACGCCCGCGTGTCACCGCCGTGTAGATCTGAGTCGTATCGACCGAACTGTGTCCCAGCAGGTGCTGGACGACGCGAAGATCGGCACCGTCTTCAAGCATATGCGTCGCAAACGAATGGCGCAGCAGGTGGGGGTGCGTGCGCTGGAGCACGCCGGCTGCTACGCCCGCCCGTCGCACGGACTCCTGGATCGAACGCACGGAGAGCCGCCCGCCGGAACGGTTGAGGAAGAGTGCCGGTTGCGCGCCGCGCGCGAGCGACGTTCGCCCGCGTTCGATGTACGCGCGCAGCGCGTCCCGCGCCGGCTCGCCGAAGATCGAGACGCGGGGCCGGTCGCCCTTGCCAATCACGGACACCTGCATGTTCGTCAGGTCGAGGTCGCGCTGGTCGATGCCCGCGGCCTCGCTGACGCGGAGCCCGGCGCCGTAGAGCAGTTCCAGCAACGCACGATCGCGCAGCGACTGCGGCGTCTCCTCGATCACCTTCGAGGGTGCCTCGATCACCTGCGTCACCTGCTCCTGTTCGAGGAAGTGCGGAAGCAGGCGCGGGGCCTTCGGATAGCGCAGCATCAGGATCGAGTCGCCGGGCTCCGCGTCTGGCAGTTCGCCCTCCCGGTCGAGCCAGCGGTAGAAGCCACCGATCGTCGTCGCCCGTCGCTTCAGCGAGGAGTCGGCGATCCCGGCTTCGCGTTGCGCGGCGAGGAATGCCCGGCCGTGACTGCGACCGGCGCGGTCCCACTCGATGTCGCGCTCTGCGAGGAAGTCGAGGAAGACGCCGATGTCGGTGCGGTAGTTGCGAATGGTGAAGGGCGAGCGATCCTTCAGGCGCACCAGCTCGTCAAGGTAGCGCTCCAGTGCGTCGCGACCGACATCGAGGTTGGTGTCGAGACGGGTGCCAGCGTCGGCAGTGCGATCGGCTGAACGAGTATCGGGCAGGGGAGGCCTCCGCTGGCCCGCCGCCAGCCGAATGATCGTAGCACGCGGCTGGTCTCGTCCGGGGAGTGTGATCTGTGCTCCACCGGGGCGGCTGGAGAGAACCTAACCTCGTCGCATCTCGCGTTCGCTAATGGAATGCGTCGAATCCAACGACGCATCGCCAGCTGCCAGAAGGGGAGCCCAATGACTTCAGACGACCAGACTTACAACGACCTGTTACCGAATCCCGGATTCGAAATCGATGCGGAACGCACCGCCGTCGTGATCACCGACCCCCAGCTGGACTTCCTCTCTCCAGACGGCGTCGTCTGGGGCGTCGTGGGAGCGAGCGTCGAGGAGCACAACACCGTCGAATACCTGAAGTCGCTGCTGGAGGCGGCGCATGGCGCGAAGATCCCGGTCTTCGTCTCGCCGCACTACTACTTCCCGCAGGATCACACGTGGAAGTTCAGCGGCGCGCTGGAGGCGATGATGCACGCCGTCGGCATGTTCGACCGCAAGGGCGCGCTGACGAGCGATGGGTTCGAGGGATCCGGCGCGGACTGGCACGAGCCGCTGAAGCCGCTGATCCAGCAGAACGGCGTCGTCGTGACGAGCCCGCACAAAGTCTTCGGTCCGGAGTCGAACGACCTCGTGTTGCAGCTGCGCAAGCAGGGCATCGACAAGGTCGTGCTCGCTGGCATGTCGGCGAACCTCTGCGTCGAGGCGCACATGCGCGAGCTCGTTGAGCAGGGTTTCGAGGTCGCCTGCGTCAGCGACGCGACGGCGGCCGCGGTGCTGCCGGGTGGCGATTTCTACCAGGCGGCGATGCTGAACTTCCGCATGATCGCCAGCTCCGTGCAGACGACCGACGAGGTTGTGGGACAACTACAGAGCCTCTAGGAGAGCCTCTAGACGGCCCCTAGAACAAGAAGAGAGCCGGGGAGCATCGCTCCCCGGCTCTCTCGTACTGTGTCACGGATGAGAGCTAGCTGGCCTTCTTCTTGCGCGCGGCCGGCTTCTTCTTGGCGGCACGCCGCTGGCGCTTCGGCTTCGGCGCGCGCGGGTCCTTGCCCTGGTCGCGCAGCTTCTGCTCGCGCGCGGCGATCAGGTCGACGGCGTCGTCGATCGTGATGCTCGCCGGATCGCGCCCCTTCGGGATCGACGCGTTGACGGTGCCGTCCGTGACGTAGGGGCCGAAGCGGCCATTGAGCAGCCGCACCGGCTCGCCGTTGCCCGGATGCTCGCCCAGCGACGCGATTTCCGCCGGCCCGGAGCGGCGGCCGCGAGTCTTCGGCTGCGCCAGCACCTCGAGCGCCTCGGGCAGATCGATCGAGGCGAGGTGATCGTGGTCGCGCAGGCTGCGCGTCTCGGTGTCCGCCTTCACGTAGGGGCCGTTCGGGCCGTCCTGCACCATCACTTCGGCCTTCATGGTCGGGTGCGTGCCGAGCGACTTCGGGAAGGAGAGGATCTGCACGGCCTCATCCAGCGTCAGCGCCTCCATCGTCATCGTCGGCCAGAGGCTGGCGCGGCGCGGCGTCTCGTCTTCCTTCTCGTCGTCGCCCATCTCGACGTAGGGGCCGAAGCGGCCGGTCTTGAGCTTGATCGGGAGGTGCGTCGTCGGGTGCTCTCCGACGATCTGGTCTCCGCGGGCCGCATCAGCCAGCAGCTCGATCGCGCGGGCGGCCGTCAGTTCGTCGGGCGCTATGCCGTCGGGCACCGTCGCTCGCTGCCCATCCTCGCCGATCTGCACGTAGGGCCTGTAGCGACCAACGCGAACCGCGACCGGCTCGCCGTCTTCGCTTGCGCCGAGCGCGATCGAGGAGACGGCACGGGCATCGATCGCTTCCCAGCCGCGCTCGATGCGACCGTGCAGGCCGACGCCCTCGGCATCCTCGCTCAGGGTGTCGTCGCCGCTGCCGAAGTAGAACGTCTTCAGCCACGGGAGGGACTCGAGCTGCCCCTCCGAGATGTCGTCGAGCTGTGCCTCCATGCGGGCGGTGAACTCAGGGTTTACGAGCTCGGAGAAATGCTGCTCGAGGAGCTGGACCACGGCGAACGCGGTGAACGTAGGGACGAGCGCTGAGCTCTGCTTCCACGCGTAGTCGCGGTCGATGATCGTCTGGATGATCGAGGCGTAGGTGGAGGGGCGGCCGATGCCGCGCTCTTCCAGCTCGCGGACGAGGCTCGCTTCGGTGAACCGCGCCGACGGCTGCGTCTCGTGGCCGCGCGCCTCGGTGCTGTCGGCCGTCAGCTGCTGCTGCGCGGTGAGCGCGGGGAGCAGGCGCTCCTGATCCTCGAGCTCTGCGTCGGGGTCGTCGGAACCTTCGACGTACGCGCGGAGGAAGCCGGGGAACGTGATCACCTTGCCCGAGGTCGTGAAGACCGCCGTGCCGCGATCACCGGCGTCCGCCTCGAGCCGCACGTTCGTGCGCAGGCCGGTCGCGTCCTTCATCTGTGAGGCGACGGTGCGCTGCCAGATCAGTTCGTAGACCCGCGAGCGGTCGCCATCCAACTCGCGCGCCAGCTGTTCCGGCGTGCGGAACGTTTCGCCGGCAGGCCGGATTGCCTCGTGCGCTTCCTGTGCGCCCTTGCTGTCTGACGTGTAGCGACGCGGCGAGTCGGGGATGTAGTCGGCGCCGTAGAGGTCCGTGACCTGACGGCGGGCGGCGGTGATCGCCTGCTCCGAGAGGTTGATCGAGTCGGTCCGCATGTAAGTGATGTACCCGTTTTCGTAGAGGCTCTGCGCCGCCTGCATCGTGCGCGCGGCGGTGAAGCGGAGCTTGCGCCCGGCCTCCTGCTGCAGCGTGGACGTGATGAATGGGGCCGGAGGGCGCTGCGTGTAGGGCCGCTCGTTGACCTCGCTGACGACGAAGGAGGCTGGCTTGAGCTGCTCCGCGAGCGCCTCGGCGTCGGCCTGTTTGAGCAGCACGACGTCGGAGTCGGACCGCAACTCGCCAACTTCCTGGTCGAAGTCACGACCGGTAGCGAGGCGCTTGCCGCCCAGTTCCGCGAGTCGCGCTCTCACCGACTCCTCGGACGTGGCCCCCGTGTTCAGCGAGGCGTCGACGTCCCAGTAGCCGGAAGAGACGAAACGCATGCGGGCGCGCTCACGGTCGACGACCAGCGAGAGCGCGGCGGACTGCACGCGCCCGGCGGAGAGCCGTGGCTTCACCTTGCGCCAGAGCACCGGCGAGACCTCGTAGCCGTACAGCCGGTCGAGGATGCGGCGCGTCTCCTGCGCCTCGACCAGCTCCGCGTCGATCTCGCGCGGATTGGACAGCGCTTCCTCGACGGCGGCACGGGTGATCTCGTGGAAGACCATGCGGCGGATCGGAACGGTGGGCTTTAGCACCTCAACGAGGTGCCACGCGATCGCCTCTCCCTCGCGGTCCTCATCAGTCGCGAGGTAGACGGCGGAGGCGTTCTTCACCTGCTTACGCAGGGCGGTGACGAGTTGCTTCTTGCTCTGCGGAACAATGTAGAGCGGCTTGAAGTCGTGGTCGACGTCGATGCCGGTGCGCGCCCACTTCTCCTTCTTGTACTTCGCCGGAATCTCGGCGGCGCTCGACGGCAGGTCGCGAATGTGGCCGACGGAAGATTCAACGATGTAGCCGTCGCCAAGGTACTGCGCGATCGTGCGCGCCTTCGCCGGTGACTCGACGATCACGAGCGCCGTGCCATCCACGGTGTCCTGAGAGGCGTCTGAGGTTTCAGATGTCACTTGCTGCCCTGACTCTCCGCATGCTCATATTCTGCGGAATCTTCACGCACACGTACGTACTGCATTGCACCGACTTCTCGAACCAACCCCTTTAATTCGAGTAGGGCGAGCGTAGCCGAGACCTGGTTTGCGGCCAAACCGCTAACACGCACTAGCTCATCCACGTGCTGAGGGTCGCGGGTCAACGCCGTCATCAGATCACGTTCGTCCGGATTCGTCGGTGGCGCAACCCGCCCGAAGTCCATCTGCGCTCCGATCATCGTCAGATTAAGCGCTTCGAGTACGTCCTCGGCCCGCGCGACGGGCGTCGCGCCGTCGCGGATCAGCCCCAGGGGGCCGCGCGACTGCGAGGAGAAGATCGAGCCGGGGACGGCGAACACCTCGCGGTTCTGCTCACCGGCGAGACGCGCCGTGATCATCGGTCCGCTCTTGTAGTCGCCTTCAATGATCAACGTCCCGAGCGCCACGCCCGACATGATGCGATTGCGGCGCGGGAAGTACTCGGATCGCGGCTTCGTGCCCAGTGGATAGTCGGTGATCAGCGCTCCGCGCTCGGCGATCTCCTCCGAGAGCCCCGCATGTTCCGAGGGGTAGACCGTGTCGAGCCCGTTCGCGACCACGGCGACGGTTCGCCCGTCTGCCTCCAGCGCGGCGCGGTGCGCGATGCCGTCGATGCCGCGCGCCAGCCCCGAGACGATCGTGATGCCGTTGGCGGCGAGCGCGCGTGTCAGCTCGCCGGCGGCTTGCCGTCCGTACGCGGTGGCGCGACGCGTGCCGACGACGGCGATGCTCCACTCGTCCTCGTCGCGCCACTGGCCGCGGACATAGATCACCGGCGGCGAGTCATCGATCTCGCGCAGCCGCTCCGGGTAGCCGGGCTGGAAACGCGGGATCGCGCGCACCCCGGCGTTCGCCAGTCGCTCCATCTCCGCGTCAGGGTCGGTCTCGCCGTGCGCCTTCACGACCTCGGTCGCGGTGCGGGCATCGAGCCCGGCGGCGATCAGTTCATCACGCCCGGCGCGCCACGCCTCTTCCATCGTCGGGAAGGCGGCCTCAAGCAGCGCGAAGCGGACGGAACCAAGCCTCCGCACGCGGTGGAGCGCAACCCAGAACGGGATCTCGGCGGTCGGTGTCTCATTCACGGCGGATCAGGGTACCAGTACGACGCAAGAGGGCAGAGCGGGCCGTCGATGGGGAGTCAGTTAGGAGGCAGCCTCGGTCGGTTCTGCATCGTCGGCGGTCGGGACGCGCTCAACGCGCACTCGCTTGATGCGGCGGCCGAGGACAGAGAGCACCCGTAGCTTCAGGCCGTACTGCTCGCTTTCAGCGCTGTCGCCGGGGGCCGCGAGACGGCCGAGCAGCGAGAAGACGAGGCCGCCGACGGTATCGAAGTCCTCCGAATCCACGTCGAGGCCGAACAACTCGTTGAGGTCATCGAGCGTAAATCGCGCGTCGACGATCGCGACGTCGTCGGAGACCCGCCGCAGCTCGACCTCGTCGGTGTCGTACTCATCGACGATCTCGCCGACGATCTCCTCGATCAGGTCCTCGACGGTGACGACGCCCGCCGTGCCGCCGTACTCATCGACGGCGATCGCCATGTGGATCTGGTCGCGTTGCAGGTCCGCCAGCAGCTCGTTCGCGCGCTTCGCCTCAGGGACGAAATAGGGCGGGCGGGCGACCTCGCGTAGCTCGGGCTGGATCTCGCCGGCCTGCACAAAGGCCAGAAGATCCTTCGCATAGAGCACGCCGATCACCTGGTCAACCGACTCCTCGTAGAGCGGGATGCGCGTGAAGCCGGACTCGATGACCAGTCGCATCACGTCGCCCAGCGACGCGTCGGTTGAGATCGAGACGAGGTCCATCCGAGACGTCATCAGCTCGCGCACCGTCTGCTCCGACATCGCCATGATGCCGCGCATCATGCGGCGCTCCTCAACCAGTTCCGAGGCGGCGCTGACGTCCGCCGGAGGGTCGAGCAGAGCCATCAGTTCGTCTCCCGGATCGATCTCCGATGCCGCCGGCTGACCGGTGACGCGCAGCAGCAGCGCGACCGGGAGCGAGGCGAGCCAGCCGAGGGGCGAGAAGACGATCTGCAGCGCACGGATCGGTCGCGCGAGACGGGCGCTGGCGCGTTCCGGGTTCAGCAGCACCAGCGAGCGTGTGCTCTGCCGTAGCAGCGTGGCAACCAGTGCGGTCGCAACGCCGACGATGGCGACACCGACGCCCGAGACGGCACCGTCCCGCAATGCGAGCAGTGTCGCGGCCGACGTAGCCGCGACGATCGTCGTCGTCGACGCCACGCCGAGCACTCTCAGTAGTTGGTGGCGCTGAGCTACATAGCCGGCCAGGAGCACGGCCAGGCCGTTGTTCACGTTATTGCGGACGCGGCTGCGGGTGAGCGCGATGATTCCCGCTTCAGCGCCCGAGATCACGATCAGCAGCAGGGCTGCGCCGATCAGGATGGCAGTGCCGATGATTGAGGTGGTATCCAAAGGCGGGGCGCGGACGGCCCTTAGCCTCCTTGCTCTGCGTCTGGGCTGTCTGAGTTGCTTGCCTCACGTTCTTCCGCGGCCTCGGCCGGCACGCCGAAGACTGTCGCGCCGTCCGGGACGTCCCGCGTCACCACTGATCCAGCGCCGGTGCGCGCGCGATCGCCAACCTCGACGGGTGCGATCAGCATCGAGTCGCTGCCGATGAACGCGCCGTCGCCGATGCGGGTGCGGTGCTTCAGTTCGCCGTCGTAGTTCACCGTCACGGTGCCGGCGCCGATGTTCGCTCCGCTGCCGACATCGGCATCGCCGACGTACGAGAAGTGACCGATCTTCGTGCCCGCGCCGATGCGGGAAGCCTTCAACTCGACGTAGTTGCCGAGGTGGACGTCCGACTCGATGCTCGCGCCGCTGCGAATGTGGCAGTACGGCCCGATGGTGATGCCGTCCGCGAGGGTGGACCCCTCCAGCGTCGATCCACCGATCGTGCAGTCATCGCCGACCCGCATGTCGCGCAGGACTGCGTTCGGGCCGATCTGGCAGCGGGAGCCGATCGATGTGGTTCCGCGCAGATGGACGCCCGGCTCGATCACGCTCTCGGCGCCGACGCTGACGCCGACATCGATGTATGTCGTCGCCGGGTCGAGTAGGGTGACGCCCTGATCCATCAGATGGCGGCGGGTGCGTTCGCGCATCACGCGCTCCGCCTCGGCGAGATCCTTCTGCGTGGAGACGTGCTGGATCTCCCCGGAGTCCTGCACCTGGTGTGTCTGCACGCCGCCGTCGGCGACCGCTACCTCGATCATCGATGTTAGGTAGCGCTCGCCGCTGACGGCGCCCGTCGGGAGGTCCTGGAGCGCGGGCCAGAGCCACGCGGCGTCGACGGCATACGCACCGGCGTTCACCTCGGGCGCGCCGCGCGAGGCGAACTCGCCCTCGACGTCCTCGATCACTTCCTGGATGCGCCCGTTGAGGCGGCGTACCCGCCCGAAGCCGGCGGGCTCGGAGAGGTGCGCGGTGAGAAACGTCAGTGGCTCACGGTGATTCGCGTGGCGTTCGGCGATCTCGCGCAGGGTACGCGGCGTAAAGAGCGGCTGGTCGCAGTTGAGGAAGAGCAGGTTCGTGGCCCCGTCGATCGCGTCGCGAGCGGCAAGCGCTGCATCCGCGGTGCCGTGAGGCTCCTCCTGCACGGCGATCGTCACGGCGGTGTTGCCAGCGCAGTGGCGGGCCGTCTCGGCGACCACGCCGTCGGTGTCTGGCGTGACCACGACGACACTGGTGAAGCCAGCCGCGCTCACGGTCTCGCAGATCAGTTGCAGCATCGGGCGGCCCGCGACGGGATGCACGGCCTTCGGCAGGGTCGATTGCATGCGCGTGCCACGACCCGCGGCGAGGATCACGGCGGCCCAACCGTCCAGCGGTGCCTGGGTGTAGGGAGAATTGGTCAGCAGCGAATGATCCGGTGGAGGCTGGTCAGAGCCGTCGGATGTGTCGTTGTCGATCGTTGGTGCTCCGTCGTCCGGCGACCGTTGCGGGAGCAACGATTGACCGCCGAATCACACACATTCTACACTCGCCGCAGGTGCTGTCACCAGCATCTTTCCGGACTCCGAAGCAAGCGAATTGGCCGAGGTCGAGGGTATGCGATCCCTGACCGTCAACGAACTGCGTGAGACGTTTCTCGCCTTCTTCGAAGCGCGTGGGCATCAGCGTATCCCGTCCTCCTCGCTCGTCCCGCATGGCGACCCAACGCTGCTCTTCACGAGCGCGGGGATGGTGCAGTTCAAGCCGTACTTCACGGGTGCCGCCGAACCGCCATCGAATCGCATGACATCGGTGCAGAAGTGCTTCCGCACGACCGACGTGGAAGAGGTGGGTGACAGCAGCCACCACACGATGTTCGAGATGCTCGGCAACTTCTCGATCGGCGAGTATTTCAAGACTGAGGCCGTCGAGTGGGCGTGGGAGTTCCTCACTGGCGAACTGGGGATCGATGGCGATCGACTCTGGGCGACCGTCTTCACCGACGACGATGAGGCGTACGCGCTGTGGGAAGCACGCGGCGTTCCGCCGGAGCGCATCCTGCGCTACACGGCCGAGCAGGGGAACTTCTGGCCCGCTCCGCCTGTTCCCGTTGGCCCCTGCGGGCCGTGCTCCGAATTGCACTACGACTTTGGCGTCGTCGAGGGCTGCGCGCACTGCGCCGACGGTACCTGCCACCCGGACGTCGAATGCGGTCGCTTCCTGGAGATTTGGAACCTCGTCTTCATGTCGCTCTACCACGACGAGGACGGCAACGAGGAACCGCTGCCCGCGAACAACGTTGACACCGGCGCGGGCCTTGAGCGAATCGCGTGGGTGCTACAGCAGTCCGATTCGACGTACGCCACTGACGAGCTGCGAGGTATCGTTGCGCGCGTTGAAGAACTCTCCGACCGCAGCTATGACCCCGACGGCTCGCCCGAGGTCACCGTTGCGCTGCGGGCGGTCGCCGACCACTCGCGGGCGCTCGCCTTCCTCGTTGCCGACGGCGTGCTGCCGGCGAACGACGGCCGTGGCTACGTGCTGCGTCGCGTGCTGCGTCGCGCGGTCTACTTCGGCTACACGATCGGACTGCGCGATACATTCCTCGCTGACGTCGTCGATGCGGCGATCGACGCGGCGACCGTGTGGTACCCCGAGATCGAAGAGCAGCGGGACTTCATCAAGCGCGTTGCCGCCGTCGAGGAGGCGCGATTCCAGGCGACGCTGGCGCGCGGCCTCGACCTGCTCGATGAGGTATTCGAGCGCGAGAGCGGCAACGCCGAGCAGCAGATTCCCGGGCGCGACATGTTCGTGCTCTACGACACCCACGGCTTGCCCCCCGAGCTAACGCTTGAGGTCGCGGCCTCGCGCGGTTTCAGCGTCGACCTCGAAGGGTTCGACGCGGAGATGGAAGCGCAGCGCGAACGCTCGCGCGGCGAGAGCGCGACGTTCGATCTTGAGAACGAGGAGCGCGTCCAGCGTTACGCGGACCTCGGCGCGCAGTCCGAGTTCCTTGGCTATGACGAGTTGGAGACACAGTCGACGGTGACCGCACTGGGCCATGACGATGCGACTGCCGAGAAGCTCGACAGCGACGCCGCCGGTGAACTCGTGCTCGCGGCGACGACGTTCTACGCCGAGGGTGGCGGGCAGGTTGGCGATCACGGTGAGATCGTGACCGCGAGCGGCCGCTTCCGCGTCGACGACACACAGCGCTACGGCGACGCGATCGTCCACGTCGGCGAGGTCGTCGAAGGGTCGATCGCCGTCGGCGAGAGTGCCGATGCGCGCGTCGATCCGGAGTTCCGCACGGGCAGCGCGCGCAATCACACGGCGACGCACCTGCTGCACGCCGCGCTGCGTGGGCTACTTGGCTCGCACGTGCGGCAGGCTGGGTCATACGTCGGTCCCGACCGGCTGCGATTCGACTACACGCATCCCGAATCGCCCGGCGCGGACGTGCTGCGCGAGGTGCAGCACCTCGTCAACGCGCGCATCCGCGACGACATCGCCCAGCAGACGTCTGAGCTGCCTTACGAGGAGGCGATCGACCGTGGCGCGATCGCGTTCTTCGAGGACCGCTACACGACTAGCGTGCGCATGGTCGAGTACTGCGAGGTGCACGGGCACTCGCACAACCCCGGCGACTGCTTCAGCCGCGAGCTCTGCGGTGGCACCCATCTCCACTCGACGGGACAGGTCGGCAGCCTGCAGATCGTCAGCGATTCGAGCATCGGCGCGGGGCTGCGACGGATCGAGGCGGTGACCGGGCCGGAGGCGGAGCGCTATATCGAGGAGCGGCTCGACTCGCTCGACTCGCTCGCCCAGCATTTCAAGGTGCCGCCGGATGAAGTCTCGGGCCGCGTCGAGGCGCTGGAGCAGCAACTTGTTGACGAGCGACGACGCGCCGAGGGCTTCGAGCGCGAGGCTTCGTCATCGGCCGCCGACGACCTGCTCGATCAGGCGGAAGAGGTGGGCGGCGTGAAGTTGCTCGTCGCTCACGTCGATGCCACATCGGCCGACGCGCTGCGCGCGCTTGCCGACCGCCTGCGCAGCCAGCTTGGCAGCGCGTTCATCACACTCGGCGCGGAGTCGGATGGCCGCCCGTTGTTGCTCGCTGCCGCGACTGATGATGCGGTGGAGCGTGGACTGCATGCCGACGAGATCTTGCGCGATGCCGCTGCGGTGGTCGGCGGCGGCGGCGGTGGCCGGCCACAACTGGCGCAGGCCGGCGGCCGCGACGCGTCGAAGTTGGACGAAGCCCTCGCGGTGGCGCTGACGGCCGCACGGGAGCGGCTGACCAGCGGCTAGTGGCGTGACGCAGCCGCCAACGCAGCCGCCGCCACCCCCGGAGCCATCCGAGGCGCTGACCGACGTACTCGCTCGCTGGTGGGGCGCGATCGTCGTGTGGTGGCGCACGTCGCTGGTACCGGCGCTGCGCGGCGCGTTCGAGGCGATCGGGCGGCTGATCATCACCACGATCTATCGGTTGCGACGCACCAACCTGCGCCTTCCGGCCATGACGCGCACCGCGGCAGGCGGCGGTCTGATCGCCGAGCCGGACGATGACGCAGCATCGATCATCGGACGCATCGATACGGCAGACGATGTGCAGCTCGTGCTGATGGTGCCGCGCAATGCGCGCGGGCTGCGCGATCCCGCTGCGTGGAATCACATCGCCGCGCACGTGCGTCGCCGCGGCATTGCGCTCGGTGTCGTGGCCGCTCGCCGCGACGTGCGGCACCACGCGCAAGAGAACGGTCTGCCCGTCGCCGGATCGTCAGGCGGGCTGCGACGTCTGCGCCCGCGCACGATGCGTGTGGGGAGCCGCGAATTCGTCGTACCACGACTGAACGTGCTGGCGTTGATCCGCTGGCTGATCCTGCCGGTGGCCGTGTCCGCCGCGCTGATCGCGACGTGCTACGTCCTGCCAGAGGCACAGATCGTGATCGTCCCGCCGTCGGAGCCCTTCACCACCAGCAGCGAGGTCCGCGTCGACCCGCTCGCCGACGAGGCCAGTGCCGCCGATGGTGTGGTGCCGGGTGAGACGGTGCGGCTGACGTTCAGCACGGTGCTCGCCACCGGCACGACCGGCAGCACGGAGATCGGTGACTTGCCGGCCACCGTCTCGCTGGTGGTCCGCAACGATGGCGACGCGGCTGCGACCATTGACGCCGGATCGTTCGCGATCAACGACAGTGGGATTGCCTTCACCGTCGATGAGGAGGGTGAGATCCCCGCGGGTGAGAGTGTCACCGTGGCAGCGACCGCGAACCGTCCGGGCACGATCGGCAATCTCGACGTGGGCGAGCTCTGGACAGTCTCCGGCGCGCCCGACAGCCTCGATATCAGCAACCCATCGGCGGCGTCGGGCGGGACGAACCAGACTGTTGCGGCCGTGGCGATCGAGGACGTCGACCGGCTGCGCGCGCTCGCGAACGAGGTGCTCGTACGCGTCGGCGCGAAACAGCTCGTCGCCGCGATCGAATCGGGGACGGTGCTCGACGAGACGGCGATCGTCACCATCATCGGCGAGGATCCGTTACTCAACCTCGGCGTGCCCGCTGATATATTCCTGATGGAGTTCTCCGCCGTCGTCTCGGCGCTCTCGGTCTCGCACGAGCAGGCGGAGGCATTCGGCGCGCAGGTGCTACGGGCGGCGTTGCCGGACGCGATGGCATTGCTGCCGGACACGACGACCGTCGAGTTGAGCGATGACCGGAGCTACTTCGCGGGTGAGGTGACGTTGAGCCTCTCGGCGACCGGCCTGGCCTTCGAGCTCTTCGATCCGGAACTCTTCCAGTTCGGGATCACCGGCGTACGACCGGCGGCGGCCGCGCGGACGCTGCAACAGAGACTGAGCCTCGTGGAAGAGCCGCGCGTGACGATCACGCCGGACTGGCTGCCGTGGATCTGGCTCCCGCGTCGCGGCAGTCAGATCGCCGTGAATTTCGATGGTCCGACCGCGGTCGACGAGGATCGCCCGCAGTGAGGTGGCTCGCGATCGACCCCGGCACGAAGCGGGTCGGTCTCGCGATCTGCGACCCGGACGAGAAGGTCGCCGTGCCGCTTGAGATCGTCCCGGCCTCTGCTGCCTTCCCGGCCGTCCGCTCGATCGCCGCACGCGAAGACGTCGGCGGCATCGTCGTCGGATTGGCGCTGCTGATCGATGGTGGCGAGGGCGCGTCGGCGGCGATGGCGCGCAAGCTCGGGGAGCGCCTCAAGCGGCAGTTGGAGCTGCCGGTAGAATACGAGGACGAGAGCCTGACCTCCGTCGAGGCCGAGCGCGGGGGACGCGGCGAACCTCGCGACGACGTGGCCGCCGCGCTGATCCTCCAGCAATTCATCGACCGCAGACGACAGGAATCTTCGTGATGCGCTCTCGCGATCCGATGCTGCTGGTGCTGCTCGTGGCGACGCTCTATGTCGTCGGCGTCGGTGCGATGCTGGCGTCGGCGTTGCGCGACTCGACCGACGATGTGTTCACCAGCGCCGATGACGCCGACCTTGCCGTCGCCCTGCTGCCGGTGGCCGCGACCGTCTGCTTCGACGTCGAATCGGGCGCCGGTGGCGAAGCGATCGCGTTGCGACTCGTCGAAGACCGTATCGTCGCCAGCGAGCGGCAGTTCGCGCTACTGCTGGAGTACGGCGGCGGCGGGAGCGAGTTGCGCGCCGGGCGGTACGAACTTGAACGCGGCCTGCCCGCTGCTGAGGTGATCCGTCGGCTGCGCGCGGGCGAGACGAATGAGTCGGTGATCCGAATCCCCGAGGGCCTGCGGCTCGAAGAGCTGGGCGACTGGCTGATCTCCGAGGGCGTCGCCGACGAGCAGAGTTGGCGCGAGGCGATCACGGGTGCGCGGCCCGAGTCGATCGTCGCTGATCGGCCGGAGGGCGCATCGCTGCTCGGCTATCTGCTCCCTGCGACGTACCCGACCGGCTGCGGCCATCCGCCATCGGCGGAGTCGCTGGTGAGCGACATGATCGGCGCGCTCGATGACCGGCTCACCGCGGACCTGCGCGCCACCATCGAAGAAGCGGGGTTCACGCTGCACGAGGTGCTCACGCTCGCATCGATCGTCGAGAAGGAAGCGATCCAGCCCGATGAGCAGCCGTTGATCGCGTCGGCGCTGCTCAACCGCATCGAGCTGGGGATCGCGCTGCAGGCCGACCCCACGGTGCAATTCGCGGCGGCGACGGCGAACGAGGGCGAGCGTGGCTGGTGGCCGGAGATCTTCCAGGAGGACCTCGACTTCGACTCGCTCTACAACACCTACCAGTATCCCGGTATCCCGCCCGGGCCGATTGCAAACGCCGGGATCGGCGCGATCGTTGCGGTGCTGAATCCGGCCGATACGGACTTCTTCTACTTCGTCGCGCGCTGCGATGGCAGCAACCGTCACGAGTTCGCCGCGACGCTCGAAGAGCACAACATCAACGTCGCGCGCTGTCACGGCTGAGCGGCGATGGCCACCCGCACCATCGCCCTGCTCGGCCATCCCATCGCGCACTCGCTCTCGCCGCGCTTCCAGCAGGCCGCGCTCAAGGCCGCCGTCGTCGACGCGACGTACGAGGCGTGGGACACCCCCGACGACGAGCTGGCGGATGCCGTCGCCCGGCTGCGCGCGCCGGGCGTGATGGGCGCGAACGTCACCGTGCCGCACAAGGTTGCCGTGATTGAACTGCTCGATGAGGTCGATGCGCTGGCAGAGCGCGTCGGCGCGGTGAACACGATTGTTCAGCGCGACGACTCGCTGCACGGAACGAACACCGATGTCCACGGCGTACTGACGGCGCTACGCGATGCGGACGTCGACATTCGCGGCAGTCGCGTCGTGCTGCTCGGCGCGGGAGGCGCTGCGCGCGCTGTCGTCGTCGCGATGCGCGAAGGTGGGGCGGGCGCACTGACCGTCGCGAACCGTACTGAGGCGAAGGCGCGCGCGCTGACGGACGTCGGCGGCGACGATCTGCCGGTTGACGTCTGCGCGCTGGACCCGGCATCACCGTCGCTGCGTGCGGCGATGGACGCGGCCAGCCTGGTGGTAAACTCGACCTCGCTCGGGATGCGACATGGCCCGGATGAAGAGGCGACGCCGCTGCCAGCAGAACTGTTTCACAGCGGCCAGGCAGCGTTCGATCTCGTCTACGCGCCGGAGCGAACGCCGTTCCTCGGGGCGGCCGAGCAGGGCGGGGCGCGCCCGATCGGGGGACTCGCGATGCTGATCCATCAGGGCGCGGAAGCCTTCCGTCTCTGGACGGGTCAGGAACCGCCGCTCGACGTGATGTTCGCGGCCGTGCGCGATTCGCTTAGTGAGGGGTAGGCAGCGATGGACATCGGCGTCGCAATCCTCGTCGCGGTTGGCACGCTCACGGGCTTCGTCGTGCTGCAGGCCGTGCTTGCTGCACGGCACTGGGATCGCGTGATCTCCGACGGAGACGTCGATGCTCTCAAGCAGGCGCTCGATGAGGCCCTCGACGACTGGCGCACGCGCCGTCCTCCGAAGGGCACGCCGCCGGCGGACTGGCAGGCGCTGCAGTCCGCGACGCTGGTTGCCGCTGACCGCGACCGCTGCCGCGTCTCGCTGCTCGCGAGCACAGACGTGCGCGTCGTGAACAACGAGCGCCATGACTTCGGCGGTGTCGTCGACGTTGGACGTCGGGCGGCCGTCTCGATGGCGGAGCGGCTGCTCTACGAGATCCCGCATGTGCGCTTCGACGCGGTGCAGATCGATGTCCACTCGCAGACACCGATCGAGGGCAGCAGCGGAAGCTGCGTGCTGACGACGCGCGTCTCGCGCGAGACCGCCTACGCGAGTGAGTGGGACAACGGCTCGCCGGAGCAGATACTGAGCGAGTGGGAGACCGCTGAAGCCAACGATGGCACCATCGATCCGGACGAACACGCATTAATCGTGGCGCAGGCACCCGGCGAGGTGCTGAGCCCCGGAGAGACGGTATGACTGGGTTTCGATATCTGACCGCGGGGGAATCACACGGGCCGGGCCTGACGATGATCGTCGAAGGCGTGCCCGGCGGCCTACCGCTGACCGAGGACCAGATCGCGAGCGACCTGCTGCGACGTCAGGGTGGCTATGGTCGCGGGCGGCGTCAGCAGATCGAGACCGACCGCGCGCTGATCACGTCAGGCGTGCGCCACGCCACGACGATCGGCTCGCCGATCGCGATGTGGCTCGAGAACGCCGACCACCAGAACGCCAACTGGCAGGTGCGCATGGCCGTCGGCGAGGTCGACGAGGACGTCGAACGCGTCACGCTGCTGCGGCCGGGTCACGCGGACCTCACCGGCACGCAGAAGTATGGCTTCGACGATGTGCGCCCGATCCTCGAACGGTCGAGCGCGCGCGAGACCGCGGCACGGGTCGCCGTTGGCGCGGTCGCACGGGCGCTGCTCGCGGAGATCGGCATCGAGATCCACTCGCACACCGTCGCGATCGGCGAGGTCGAGGCGAAGATCGAGGGTGAGATCGACTGGGCCGCCGTCGACGCCTCGCCGGTGCGCGTCGCCGACGCGGCGACCGAGGAACGCATGATCGCGAAGATCGACGCCACGAAGGAAGACCTCGACACCGTCGGCGGTATCTTCGAGGTACGCGCGTCGGGTGTGCCGATCGGCCTCGGCAGCCACGTGCAGTGGGACCGCCGCCTCGACGGCCAGATCGCGCAGGCCTTCATGTCGATCAACGCCGTCAAGGGCGTTGAGATCGGTGACGGCTTCGCGAACGCCGCGCGACCCGGCTCCGAGGCGCAGGACGTGATCCTTCCCGTCGAGCAGTGGGGCGACCGCCCGTGGGACCGCACGACGAACCGCGCCGGTGGCACCGAGGGCGGGATGAGCAACGGGCAGGATCTTGTCGTGCGCGCGGCACTGAAGCCGATCTCAACGATCCCGCGCCGCCTGGAGACCGCCGACCTCGCAACCGGCGAGGAGGCGACCTCCTTCTACGAGCGCTCCGATGTCTGTGTCGTCCCGGCGGGTGGCGTGATCGGGGAGGCGATGCTGGCGATCGTGCTGGCAAAGCTCGCACTGGAGAAGTTCGGTGGCGACCACATCGACGAGTTCAAGCGCAATTGCGCGGCCTACGTTGCCAGCATCGGGCCACGGGACGGGCGCGAATGAGCGCCGTCCAGCAGATCGTGCTTGTCGGGCTCTCGGGGTCCGGCAAGTCCACGGTCGGTCGTGAACTCTCCGAGCGGCTCGGTTGGACGCTGATCGATACCGACGACGTGATTGCGGAGCGGGCGGGGAAGACCCCGGCCGAGCTGATCACGGAGAACGGCGAACCGAAGTTCCGCGAGCTGGAGAGCGCCGTGATCGACGAGGTCGTGAAGCACATGCCTTCGGTGATCGCGACGGGTGGTGGCGCGTTCATCGCCGGACGCAACCGGCGCGCGCTCGGGGAGCGCGGCTACATCTGCTACCTCGATGCGACGCCGCCCGAGTTGGCGCGGCGGCTGCACCAGCAGGCCGAGGATCAGAAGCGCCCGCTGCTCGGCGACGATCTCGAGGGCGGTCTCTACCAGCTCGACCGCGAGCGTCGGCCGTTCTACAACCACGCCGACCTCTGGGTGCCGGCGCAGGGTGACGGCACGGATGACCACGGCTTCGAGGAGGTCGCAGACCGCATCCTCAGTGCGTGGTCAACGAACGCGGCGACGCAACTGCGCCAGGACCGACGGCTGGAGCGGCTGGCGGCGGACGCGCCCGCGCAGGTCCCGGCCGCGATCATCGATACCGGCACGGAGCGCTCTCCGATCTGGGTCGGCGCCGGCGAGCTGCAACGCTTGCCGGAACGCCTCAACCAGCTCGGGCTGAATGGCACCGTCTTCCTGATCTCGGACAGCGATGTGATGGAAGCCCACGGCCAGCAGATCGCGGACATCCTCCAGCGCGCCGGGATCGCCGGGGCTTCGTACGTCGTGCCGGCCGGTGAGGCGTCGAAGTCGCTGCGAGTCGCCGGTGAGCTGTACGCGTGGCTTTCGGAGCAGCGGACGGAGCGCAAGGACGTGATCGTCGCGCTTGGCGGTGGGGTCGTCGGCGATCTCGCCGGACACGTGGCCGCCACGTACCTGCGCGGGATCTCGCTGGTGCAGGTACCGACATCCGTGCTCGCGATGAATGATTCCGCGATCGGCGGCAAGGTGGCGGTCGACCTTCCTGCGGGCAAGAACCTCGTTGGCGCGTTCTACCAGCCGCGGGCGGTGATCGCCGACACGTCGACGCTGAGCACACTGCCGCGTCGCGCCTATCTCGAAGGCTTCGGCGAGGTGATCAAGCACGCGATGATCCTCGACCCGGAGCTGCTGCGGCAGCTCGAACGCCGCGGCGAGGCGCTGACGCGGGCGAATCCCGACATCGAAGCGCTCACCGAGGTGACCGCGCGCTCGGCGCGGCTGAAGGCGCTGATCGTCTCCAGTGACCCGAAGGAACGAGGATTGCGGGCGATCCTCAACTACGGACACACGATCGCGCATGCCATCGAGTCGGTGACAGGCTACAGCGAATACCTGCATGGAGAGGCCGTCTCGATCGGCATGGCCGGCGAGGCGCGCATCTCTGAGCGGATGGGGCTGATCGACGAAGAGACGCTAACGAGGCAACTCGATCTCCAGCGAGCGTTCGGCTTGCCGCTACAGGCCAGCGGGCTGGCCGGCAATGCGGTGCTCGACGCGATGCTGATGGACAAGAAGGTCGTGGACGGGCAGCTTCGATTCGTCTTGCTTGAGGGGATCGGTCACGCGGTCGTCCACGACGACGTGCCGGCTGACCTGGTCGAAGAGACCGTCAGGGGCCTCGTCGCGCCGTGACCGTCGCACAATGACGCAGGGCATCCGTGGTGAACCGCGCCGCATCGTTGGGCGCGCGACCGGCCGCGTGCAGGGCGTCGGCTATCGCGCCTTCTGCATCGAGGTCGCGATGCGCCTCCACGTCGATGGCTACGCGCAGAACCTGACCGACGGCACGACCGTGGCGTTCGAGGCGGAGGCCGACGAGTCGACGTTGCGGTCGTTCGTCGAGAAGTTGCGCGAAGGCCCCGCATTCTCCCGCGTCGACGACGTCGAGTACCGCTGGGAAGAGGTGACCGGCGAGTTCAGGGGCTTCGAGGCGGTGATCTGAGCGGTCTGCCGGCAGAACGGGCGCTAGTCGTCGTTTGACCGCCGCCGAATGTTGATCTGCACCGATTTCGGTACGCCGACACCCTTCAGTAGCTCGACCATCGCCAGCACCGAACGCCCGATCATCTCCGTCGGGAAGCCCCAGACATCGACGCGCTTGCCGTCGGCCTGCAGCGTGACTGCGATATCGGACTCGTCGGACAGCTCGCCGCCGCCGTCGATCAGTGCGCCTGGTTCGGGCAGCGGCGCTTCGCGATCGACGAGCATCACGTCGCACTGCTCGCCGGGCTCGATCGCATCGACGTCCTCCGGGCAGATCGCGTAGCCGTTCGCGAGCGACATCGAGGTCAGCACGCCTGAGCCCTGCGGGCCGGTAAGGCGGGCGATGTACTTGCCGTCAACGAGTTCGACGAAGGCGCGGGCGTAGAAGCGGCGGCCGTCGGTATTGCGGATGCGGTCGGCGGCGGTGGCGCGGACGGTTGGCCGCTCCCACGTCGCGCCCTTGCCGAGCATCGTGAAGATCGCGGCGCGGCCGAAGAGTTCCATCGTCATCATCGCGGAGACCGGGTTGCCGGGCAGGCCGAGGTGCGGGATGGTGCGACCGTCCGACGCCGGGAACGTGCCGAACGCCAGCGGTTTGCCGGGCTTCATGCGCACGGTCCAGAAGCCGATCTCACCCTCGCGCTCGAGGACGTCCTTCACGACATCGAAGTCGCCGCGCGAGACACCGGCCGAGGTCACGATCAGGTCGGCATCCGCCAGCCCCTCGTGGATGCGCGCGGTGAGCGCCTCCACCGTGTCGGTCGCGATATCGAGCGTGCGCGCGACCGCGCCGTAGCTCTCGACGAGCGAGGCGAGGCTGAACGTGTTCGAGTCGTAGATCTTGCCGGGCTCAAGCGGCTGGCCGGGGCGCAACAGTTCGTCGCCTGTCGAGAGGATCGTCACGCGTGGTCGTCGGATCGCCTGCACCGCGCCGAGACCGAGGGAGGCGAGCACGCCGATCTGCGCCGGGCCGAGCACGGTGCCGGCGGCGAGCACGGCGTCGCCCTCGCGGATGTCCTCGCCGGCGCGTCGGACGTTCGCGGCCGGCCGCGCTTCGACGTCGATGCGTACGCTCTCGCGCGGCGACTGATCCCACGGCGTCGCGACGTGATCCTCGTCCTGCTCGTCGGTCTCCTCGAACGGCACAATCGCGTCGGCACCGGCGGGGATTGGCGCGCCGGTCATGATGCGCACGGCCTCGCCGGGGCCGACCTCGCCGTCGAAGACGGAGCCGGCCGCGAGGTAGCCGCTGACGCTCAGGTTGAGCGGCGAGTCGTACGTCGCGCCCTCGGTGTCGGCGGCGCGCACGGCGTAGCCGTCCATCGCGGTGTTATCGAGTGGCGGAATCGAGAAGCCGGCGCGAATCTCTTCGGCCAGCACCTGTCCGCGCGCCTCCAGCAGCGGCGTCGGCGCGGCGTCGAGGGGGGCGAACTGCGCGAGGATGCGCTCGCACGCCTCCTCCACCGAGATCATGTCGGCGGGGAGGATGCTGCGCGCGTTCTGCGTGCTGGCGCTGTAGGTCAGTTCTTCCTGTGTCATGGACTCAGTGTATCTGAGGTCGCGACCAGGCTCTCAAGCCAGGCTCACCGCGAGGCAGGTCGTCGTGCGCTGAATGCCGTCGATGCCCTGGATATCCGCCGTGATGCACTTGCCGAGGTTGTCGAGGTCGGCCGCCTCAAGCTGCACGATCACGTCGAACGGCCCGGTCACCGTGTCGACGGCGCTCACAGTCGCCGTTGCGGACTTCATGTCGCGAAGCGCGAGCCCTACGGCCTCGGTGCGCCCAACCTCGGTCTCGACCAGGATGTATCCGCGGATGCTCATGTGCTGCCTCCCCGAGCCGTCCCGCCACTCGGCAGGCCGCCGCGCGGATCGTGGCTGCGAGGGCCGCGCCTGTCAACGGCGTGGGCGTGGCGCGGACAAGCAGAGAGCCCGGCATCGCCGGGCTCTCTTGGTTACGACTCGGTATGAGGCGCTAGTTGACTTCGAAGCTCGCGCTGCCCGGCACGCCGTCGACGGTTCCGGTGACGACGTATGTGCCAGTGCCGTCACGACCCTTGTTCACCTTGTACCAGGTGGAGAACTGGCCGTTCGAGTCCGTGACGCCAGACGCGCCCAGCGTGCGGTTCGGCGCGGCCACCGTAACCGAGGCGGCTGCTCCGACGACGGGGTTGTCGCCCGCATCGAGTGCAGTGACGACGATGTCGACGCGGTCCTTGTTCCCGAACGAGTCACCATCGATGTCAACGGTGACCGTGGCCACCGGCAGGGGGCCGACAGTCGTGGCCAGCGCGAAGTTGAGGTTGGCGGTCGTCACACCGTCGGTGACAGTCGCGCTCGCCGACAAGTCGTCATAACCGCTGGCGGAGGCGGTCACCGTGCGGCTGCCTGTCGGTACGCCGCTGATTGTGTAGTTGCCATTGACGTCGGTGCCTGCGGACTGGCCAGTGTCGGTCTCGACGCTTGCGCCCTCGATTGCGGCGCCTCCGTCGGAAGCGGTCACGGTGCCGGAGATGCTACCGGTCGTCGTCGGCGGAGGCGGAACTGGCTCGCCGTAGAGCGCGAGCACCCCGTCGATGTCGTCCTGGAGCAGCGTCCACACCACGCGGTTGTACGACGGCCACATCACGGCCTTGCCGTCGGTACCGCCGGTGTCGACGTCCGAGTGGCCGAGCCTAACCACGTGGCCGTTCTCGTGGAGCATGACAGTCAGGAGGTCGTAGTCGCCGGAGATTGGGTCCGGGGCCGTACCGTCGAACCAGTTGTATCGCGTGTTGATCGCGATGTCGGCTTCATCCGTCGAGGTTCCGAACCACGTCACAGCCAGCGTTCCCCGGCTCTTCAGTTCCATCCAGGCGATGTCGTTCTCTCCGTCGTAGAACTGGCGTCCCGGCGTCTCTTTGACGAGCGAGGGAAGACGGTTCGTTTCGGGGATGCCGTCAATGAAGCTGAAGCTGGACCCGTCGACGTTGTTCCACGGTGTCTGCGCAGCAACGAGCACGGCAGCTGCGTCGAACTGCGCATTCGCCGGGTTGTAGTTCTGCTGCGGCCCGACGCCGAGGGGCCCGCTGCCATTTCCGTCCCAGACGATGCCGTCGAAGGTGAATGCCGCCGAGTCGAACGGCCGAGCACCGTGATCGGCGAGCGCCTGATCGACGGCGGCTTGTCCATTCTGCCCGGGGCTGGCCACGACGACGACATGGACGATCGTGCGCTCACCATCGATGGTCGCCTGACCGAACCCCGAGACGATCTGTGGCGGCCCCGCTGCCTGCGTCGTGCCGCTCTGCATCAGGCCAAGGCCGATGCCAAGCGCCAGCGCGATGATGAGCGCGGCAAATGCTGTTCTTCGGATCATGCTCGGTTCCGTTCTGCGACCCGCCGACGGATAAGACATGGTGCTGCGCGGGCGTACGCCATGACCATCGCTCACCGGCGAACTTTCGGCATCGGTGGTGGCCCTATTCACACTCCCGCCTCACCCCGACGCCCGCTACACTCGCGACATGGCAGCAACGGTCGATCAGGTCGAGGAGCTGGGGCAGCAGGCGCGCGACGCGCTCAGCGCCGCCGCCGACGAGGACGCGCTCGAAGCGTGGCGAACCGGCACGCTCGGGCGCTCGGGGACGCTCACGGGCATCCTGCGCAGCCTCGGCGAACTCGATGCCGATGCGCGCCGCGACATTGGCCGTGCCGCGAACGTGTTGAAGAACGATCTCGAAGCTGCGTTTGAGGTCCGCCGTGAGGAACTACAAGGTGCGGCGCTGGCGACCGCCGTCACCGAGGGCGCGCTTGATGTGACGCTGCCCGGCCGGCCGCGCCGTCGAGGGGGCTTGCACCCGATCACGCAGACGATGCGCGACATCCTCGATGCGTTCCGGGGGCTGGGCTTCGACATCGTCGAGGGGCCCGAGGTGGAGCTGGACGAGTACAACTTCCAGCGCCTGCGCATCCCGATGCACCACCCGGCGCGCGATATGCAGGACACGTTTTGGATCGAGCCCGACAGCACGCTGCTGCGCACGCACACCTCGCCGATTCAGATTCGGTACATGGACGAGCACGAGCCGCCGATTCGCATCGCCGTGCCAGGCCGCGTCTACCGCTATGAGGCGACCGACGCGACGCACGAGTGGATGTTTCACCAGGTCGAGCTGCTCGCCGTCGATGAGGGCATCTCCATGGCCGATCTCAAGGGCACGCTGGAGACGCTGGCGCGCTCGCTCTTCGGTCCGAACCGCAAGGTGCTGCTACGCAACGGCTACTTCGCCTACGTCGAGCCGGGCGTTGAGCTGGCCGTCGATTGTTTCCGCTGCGATGGCGACCTCGACCCCGCCTGCCCGATCTGCCGCGGTGCCGGCTGGCTGGAGATCATGGGCGCGGGGATGGTGCACCCGGAGCTGATCGAGGCTGCGGGCTACGACTCGTCGCGCTACACCGGGTTCGCCGCCGGGATGGGGCCGGAGCGCATCGCCATGCTGCGGCACGGCATCACCGACATCAGGAACTTCTTCGCGAACGACCTCCGCTTCCTGAGGCAGTTCTAAGCGATGCTCGTCTCGATCAAATGGCTGCGTGACTACGTCGACCTGCCGGACGACGTCGATGTAGAGGCCGTCGCGCATCGGCTGACGATGGGCTCGGCCGAGGTCGAAGGCATCGAGGTCGTCGGCGCGCAGTGGGACCGCGAGCTCGTCACCGTCGGCAGTGTGCTGTCTGTCGACCCGCATCCCGACGCCGACCGGCTGCGGCTGGCGACCGTCGACTACGGCGGCGACGCACCCCAGCAGGTCGTCTGTGGCGCGCCCAACCTCGCCGAGGGCCAGCGCATCGCCTTCGCCCGCGCCGGGGCGACGCTCTTCGACGCGCGAAGCGGAGAAGCATCGACGCTGAAGCCGGCGAAGATTCGCGGCTTCGAGTCGTCCGGCATGGTGCTGTCCGAGCGCGAGCTCGGCATCTCGGACGAGCACGAGGGGATCCTCGTGCTGGCCGATGACGCGCCGATCGGGACCGCCGTTGCCGACTACCTCGGCGACACGATCCTGGACGTACATATCTGGCCGAACCGGCCGGACGAGATGTGCATGGTCGGCATCGCTCGCGAGGTCGCCGCCATCGAGGGCTCCGCGTGGAGCACGCCCGACGACAGCTACCCCGAGGCTGGTCCTCCCGCGGCCGACGCCGTGAGCGTCGCGATCGAGGACCCGGAACTCTGCGCCCGCTACGTTGCGACCGTCGTCGACAACGTCACGATCGGCCCCTCGCCGGAGTGGATGCAGGAGCGACTGCGTGCAGCCGGGCAGCGCCCGATCAGCAACGTCGTCGATATCACCAACTACGTGATGCTGGAACTCGGTCAGCCGCTGCACGCCTTCGACCTCGATGCGGTGCAGGGCACCGTCGTCGTGCGGGCTGCGCACGAGGGTGAACACATGACGACGCTTGACGGCGAGGACCGCGAACTGTCGACGGACACGCTGCTGATCACCGACGACAGTGGCCCGATCGCGCTCGCCGGCGTGATGGGCGGATTGAGCAGCGAGGTTGGTGACACCACGACCTCGATCCTGCTGGAAGCGGCCACGTTCGACGCGCCGACGATCCGACGTACCGCGACACGTCTCGGCATGCGCTCCGAGGCCTCCGCGCGGTTCGAGCGCGGCCTCTCCGCCGAGCTGCCGCTGCATGCCTCACGTCGGGCGACCCAATTGCTCATCGAACTCTGCGGCGGGACGGCTCGCTCCGGCGCGGTCGACGTCTACCCGCGACCGCACGTCGCGGCCGAGGTGGACGTGCCCCGCGCGCGCCTCGACACGCTGATCGGGTTCACCGTGCCGGACGAGGAGGTCGAACGCGGGCTGCGAGCGCTGGGCTTCGAGGTTGAGCATTCCGCCGCCGAGGGCGCTGACATCGGGTGGTCGGTGCGCGCACCGTGGTGGCGGACGGACATCGCCATCGCCGATGACATCGCGGAAGAGGTCGTGCGCATCGCGGGCTACGACCTGCTGCCGGCGACGACGCCGTCCGGTCAGATCCCGCGACGGGAATCGAGGCCGCTGATCGCGATCCGCGAGCGCCTCCGCGACGGGCTGGCTGAAGCCGGCATGCAGGAGGTGCTGACGTACACGCTGACCTCGGAAGAATCGCTGCGACGCGTGATCGCGGCCGACGAGCTGGCGAAGTTGAATCCGCTGCGCGTGAACAACCCACAGGCGGTCGACCGCGAGCTGCTCCGGCCCTCGCTGCGGCAGTCGCTGCTGGAGGTCGTCGATCGCAACATCCGCGCCGGTGCCGACGACATCGCTGTCTTCGAGGTGGCGCGCGTGTATCTCCCTGTGCCGGACGAGTCGTTGCCCGCGGAGCGGGAGCAGATCGTCGGCGCCGTGAGTGGTCTGGAGACCGACCGCTGGGGGCAGACAACCGAACGCCAGCTCGACTTCTTCGACGCGAAGGGTGCGCTCGAAGAGGCGATGCGGCGGCTGAACGTCGCGATCGACTTCGAAGCGGCCGACGAGTTCGGGATGCTGCCGGGCCGCGTCGCGCGACTCTCGATCGATGGCGAGCCGGTCGGCGTGATCGGCGAGATGCACCCGGCGACACTCGCGGCGTTTGGCATCGAGCAGCCCGTGACGCTGTTCGAGATTGACCTTGAGGCGCTGCTCGCGCACGTGCCGGAGCACCATCAGGCTCTCGACGTGCCACGCTTCCCGGCCGTCGAGCAGGACCTTGCGCTGGTCGTCGATGCCGCCGTCTCTGCCGCTGCGCTACAGGCGATGATCGAGCAGTCCCGGCTGGTCGCCAGCGCGCGACCGTTCGACGTCTACCGGGGCGACCAGCTGCCCGACGGCAAGAAGTCCGTCGCTTTCGCGATCGAGTACCAGGCGACCGATCGCACGCTCACCGGCGAGGACGCGAACAAGGAGCAAGACCGGATCCTCGGTCGGCTCACCCGCGAATTCGGCGCGGAGCCGCGCTCCTGACGCGAGTCGTCGCCTGGAACATCCGCGCTGGCGGTGGGCGACGCGTCGAGCAGATCGCAGCCCAGCTCGCACAGTGGGACCCCGCTGTTGTCGTGCTCTCCGAGTTCCGCGCGACCGCGTCGAGCCAGTGGCTGGCATCTGAGCTGGCAGCGCAGGGCTTGCCGTATCAACGCACGACGGCCGACCGACGAGAGGCCACCCGCAATGGCTTGCTCGTCGCTTCGCAGTGGCCGCTACGCCGGGTCGGGGTACGGCGTGCGCCCTCGCTGTCACATCGGTGGCTGCTCGCGCGCGTTGCCGCGCCGGAGCCGTTCACTGTCGGCGCGATGCACGTGCCGAACTATGTCAGCGGGCTGAAGGGCGACTTCTACGCGGGCGTGCTGGGCGTGGCGCAGCACTGGCGCGGCGGCCCCGCGATGCTGATCGGTGACACAAATACCGGGCTGCCCGGCATCGACGAAGAGACGTCGGTCTTCGGACCGCGCAATGAGCGCTGGATGCACGGCCTCGACGCCGCAGGATGGACGGACGCGTTTCGTTGGTTGCACGGGCAGCGACGCGAGTACACGTGGTACTCACCGAACGGCGGCAACGGCTTTCGGTTGGACGAGGCGTTCCTGCACCGCTCGCTACTGCCACGTCTGCGCGGGACGCGCCACGAGTGGGGCAGGGCCGACGGCAGCGGCGGCGACGCTCGTCGCGACGTGCTGAGCGATCACGCGGCCTTGATCGTCGATCTGGCGTCGGACGATGGCCAGGCCGGGACGGACTAGGCAGGCAGGCTAGGCGGCGGGTAGGGCGGCTTTCGCCTCGCCGGCGATGGCGCTGAAAGCCTCTGGGCTGCGCACTGCGATGTCGGCCAGCATCTTGCGGTTGATGTCGATGCCGGCGAGCTTCAGCCCGTGCATCAGCTTGCTGTAGCTGATCTCGTTGAGCCGGGCCGCGGCGTTGATGCGCGCGATCCAGAGCTTCCGGAAGTCGCCCTGTCGCTTGCGGCGGTGCTCGAAGGAGTAGTCGAGCGCGTGGATCATCGACTCGTGCGCGACCTTGTAGTTGGTGCGGCGCTTTCCTCGGTGGCCCTTCGTGCGGTCCAGCACCTTGCGGTGGCGGGCGCGAGTGGCAACTCGGTTACGTGCTCGGGGCATCGGTGTCCTCGAATAGTGTGCCAGCGCGAATCAGGCTGGCCGGGAAACTTCTCTCTGGAAGGGTAGAGCAGGCAGCGGTTATCCGCAGCCGCTCGGCGCTACATATAGGGAAGCAGCTTCTTCAGGGTCTTGTTGTGACTCTTGTCGACCTCGGTCATGCCGCGGATCGAGTAAAGCTTCTCGTTTCGCTTCTTGCTCTTCTTGTGGCTGCCGTGGTGTGCGCTCATGAACATGCGACCGGTGCCGGTCACCTTCACGCGCTTGGCAGTGCCCTTGTGGGTCTTCATCTTTGGCATCAGGCGCTCTCGCTCACGGGCTGGGCTGCTGGTTCATTTGTCGGACTCGCATCGGCCGCAGGCTCGGTGGCCGCTGGCTCCTGCTTCGCTGGTTCGACGATCATCGACATCGATCGTCCCTCCATATTGGGGTTTCGGTCAATCTTCGCGACGTCTTCGATCATCGCGTAGAACTTGTCGAGGAGTTCCCGACCAACTTCCGGATGGGTGATTTCGCGCGCTCGGAAGCGCACGGAGATCTTCACTTTGTCCCCGCCACCGAGCAATTTGCGCGCCGTCTTCGATTTGAAATCGAGGTCGTGCTGCGAAATCTTCACGCTACCGAGGCGCACCTCGCGCAACTCGACGCTGCGGGAGCCACGGCGCGATTCGCGCTCGCGTTTGGCCTGCTCGTACTTGAACTTGCCATAGTCGAGGAGGCGGCAGACAGGCGGATCCGCCGTCGGTGCGACCTCTACGAGGTCGAGATCGGCATCGTCGGCCAGACGCTGTGCGTCATCGACGGACATGATGCCGAGCTGGTCGCCGTCCCTGATCAATCGAACCTGGGGGACGCGAATCTCTTGATTAATCCGGAGGTCTTTGGCCAGTTGATTCTCCCATTCCTTGCGCCGCCATCTGGTCGACGCTTCAATTCCGAGTCTAGCATCTGTCGCGTTGCGGTGGAGGTGGGAGCTCGTTCCGTCTCCCTTTCGTCAGGCGTGGCGCCGATCAGCTGTCGCTGTCGGCGGGCTCGTACTCGATCATCAGGTCGCCCTTCTGATCGACGCGCTCGCCCTGGCTGAAGTGGACGGCGGTGATCGTCCCGGCGTGCGGCGCCTGCACTTCGTTCTGCATCTTCATCGCCTCAATCACCAGCAACGCCTGACCGACTTCGATCGTGTCGCCGACCGCGACGTGCACCTCGATCACCGTGCCGCCGAGCGGTGCAGTGATCTTCCCGATCGGGTCTTCGAGCCCGCCGACGGGGCCGCGCCGTCCCTTGCCGGTGCTGGCGGCCTCCACCTCAAATCGACGCCCGGCGGTCGTGACCTCGAATCCCGCGCCGCGGCGAGAGACGTACGAGGTGCTGGGCTGGCCGTCGATCAGAATCGAGAAGAGGCCCGGAAGCCCTGACGTCATCGCATCGACCTCCAGCGGATCGCCGTCGTCGATCGCCACGGTGATGCGGCCGTCGGATTCGTCGACGACCACGTTGTGTTCTTCGCCGTCTAGGAGGAAGCGATGCCGCGATGCCATCCGCGTAGCCCTCCGTCCCGCGTGCGCAGGTGGACGGCGGTCGCTCGCGAGGAGCGCTGCCATCCGCTGATCGGTGCGGCTGCCACAGCGTCGTGACCGTTCGCTCGCGCCATCTCGGCGGCGAGCGCGGCAACGACGAGCGCATCTCGCTGGCGAGGGTCGTCGGCCGGCATCTCGGACATCTCGAAGTTCGCTTCGAGCCAGCTCGTCGAGATCGCGCCGGAGATGAAATCGGGGTGGTCGAGCAGCGCGAGGTGGAACGGGATGTTGGTCTGGATGCCGGCGATCACAAGGTCGTTGAGCGCGCGCCGCATACGTTTCACGGCGTCCTCGCGGGTCTCCGCCCAGACGATCAGCTTGCCGAGCATCGAGTCGTAGTAGATCGGCACGTCGAGTCCATCGAAGAGCATCGAGTCGAAACGGGTGCCCGGTCCGAGCGGGGCCTCGACGTGTTCGATGACGCCGAGCGACGGCGCGAAGTTCTGGAACGGATTCTCGCCGTTGATGCGGCATTCGATCGACCAGCCCACCGGCTGCGGCGACTCATCGCCACCCTCGAAGGCCTCACCGGCGGCCACCGCGAGCTGCTGGGCGACAAGATCGACGCCGTAGACGAGCTCGGTCACAGGGTGCTCAACCTGCAGGCGGGCGTTCATCTCGAGGAAGTAGAACTGGCCGGAGGCGTCCATCAGGAACTCGACGGTGCCGGCGTTGCGGTATCCCGCGCTCTTCGCCGCGTTGGCTGCGGCCTCGCAGAGCTGCGCGCGAATCTCGGGTGTGACCGCGACGGACGGGGACTCCTCAAGCAGCTTCTGGTGACGTCGCTGCACCGAACACTCGCGCTCGCCGTAGGTGCGGACGTTGCCGTGGTTGTCGGCGATCAGTTGCACCTCGATGTGGCGGGCGGGCTCGACGTATTTCTCAAGGAAGATCGTCGCATCGCCGAACGAGGTCTCGGCTTCGCGACCGCTCGCGCGCATCGCCGCTCCCAGTTCGTCCATGCTCTCGACGAGCCTGATGCCGCGGCCGCCACCGCCTGCCGCCGCCTTCACGAGCAGCGGGAGGCCGATGCGCTCCGCTTCCCTTGTCGCGGTCGCGAGGTCGTCGGCGTCGATCTCGTTCGCGCCGGGAACGACGGGGACGCCAGCCTCTTCCATCAACCTGCGTGCGGAGACCTTGTCGCCCAGCGCCTGCATCGCGCTGGCGGGCGGGCCGATAAAGATGATGCCGGCCGCCTCGCAGGCGTCGGCGAATGCGGCGTTCTCGGAGAGGAATCCGTAACCGGGGTGGATTGCGTCGGCACCGGTCTGCCTTGCCGCTTCGATGATCTTTTCGATCACGAGGTAGGACTCGGTCGCCGGACCCGGTCCGATATGTACGGCCGCGTCGGCGTTACGCACGTGCAGCGCATTGCGGTCGGCGTCCGAATAGACGGCGACAGTCTCGATTCCGAGTTCGCGGCAGGTGCGCTGGACGCGCAGTGCGATTTCACCACGATTGGCGAGCAGTACCCGTTTCAACACGCTGCGCGCACCTCCGGCGTCTGCTGCCTGTCCGCTGATTTGAGCCGCGTAAGCCTGACATGCAGGCCCGGGTGCGGCAACCGCTCGCCCGGCATGCGGCTAGTCGGGAACCTCGACGATCGGTGCGCCGTGGTGCGCCGTTCGGTCGTCGCGCTCGTCGACCATGCGGTCGATCAACTGGAAGAGCGGCATCGCGCCCAGGTCGTCGCCGCTGCGGTCGCGCACGGCGACCTCGTCGGCTTCCTGTTCGCGGTCGCCGACGACCAGCATGTACGGGATCTTTTCAAGCTGCGCCTTACGGATCTTCGCGCCCATGCGGTCGCCGCCGTCGTCGACTTCGACCCGCAGCCCGTGCGACTTCAGTTCGCGTTGGACGTGGTGTGCGTAGTCCTGGTGACGGTCGGCGATCGGGATCACGACCGCTTGCACCGGCGCGAGCCAGAGCGGGAAGGCACCGCCGTAGTGCTCGATCAGGATGCCGAAGAAGCGCTCTTCCGACCCGAAGATGGCGCGGTGCACCATGAAGGGCCGGTGCTCGGCGCCGTCTGCGCCGACGTACGTCATGTCGAACCGTTCCGGCAGGTTGAAGTCGAACTGGATCGTCGGGCACTGCCACTCGCGACCGAGGGCATCGACCAAATAGATGTCGATCTTCGGCCCGTAGAAGACGGCATCGCCCTCCGCGATCTCAAACTCGGTGCCGGTGCGCTCGAGCGCCGCCTGCAGTGAGGCTTCGGCGCGGTCCCAGTCCTCGCTACTGCCCGCTGCCTTCTCGGGTCGCGTCGCGAGCTTCGCCTTGAAACGCTCGAATCCGAAGATGCCGAGCAGCCGCAGCGCGAACTCGACGACGCCGACGACCTCGTCCTCAAGCTGGTCGGGCGTGCAGATGATGTGCGAGTCGTCCTGCGTGAAGCCGCGCACCCGAAGCGCGCCGTGCAGCGTGCCGGATCGTTCATAGCGGTAGACGGTGCCCAGTTCGCCGAGTCGCATCGGCAGCTCGCGGTATGAGCGGCGCGTGTTGTTGTAGATCTGGACGTGGAACGGGCAGTTCATCGGCTTGATGTAGTAGTCGTTGCCGTCGATATCCATCGGCGAGTACATGCCGTCCGTGTAGAAATCGAGGTGGCCGCTCGTCTCCCAGAGCGTCGCCCGCCCGATGTGCGGCGTGAAGACGAGGTCGTAGCCAGCAGCAACGTGCTCCGCCCGCCAGACGTCCTCCATCTCCATGCGGATGCGCGAACCCTTCTGGTGCCAGTACATCAGGCCGGGGCCGTACTCCTCGTGCATCGAGAAGAGGTCGAGCTCGCGACCGAGCGTGCGATGGTCGCGCTTCTCGGCCTCTTCGACCGCCGCGAGGTACTGGTCGAGTTCCTCCTGAGTTGGGTAGAGCGCGCCGTAGACGCGCTGCAGCATCTGGTTGTTCTCGTCACCTCGCCAGTAGGCCCCGGCGACGCTGGTGAGCTTGAAGGCGCCGACCTGCCCGGTGCGATCGGTGTGGCCGCCGCGGCAAAGGTCCTGGAAATCGCCATGCTTGAAGTGGCCGACCGTGTCGTCCTCGATCTCGTCGATCAACTCGAGCTTGTACGGCTGGTCGGCGAAGATGCGCCGCCCCTCGTCCTTCGGAATCTGCTGGCCCTCGATCGCGACGTTGCGCTTCACCGAGCGTCGCATGCGCTTCTCGATCTCGACGAGATCGTCCGGCGTGAGGGTGCGCGGGAGTTCGAGTCGTAGTAGAAGCCATGGTCGATCGGCGGTCCGATCGCGTACTTGGCGTCAGGGAAGATCTCCAGCACCGCCTCCGCCATCACGTGCGCAGCGGAGTGCCGCATGCGGAAGAGTTGCTCCTCCGGGTCGAGATCCTTGAACGCTACGTCTGCCTGCTCTGCCATCGCCATACTCCCGTTGCCTGATCGTCCCCACGGACCCTGATCGTCCCCAAGGACGTTGTCCCACAAATACAAAACACGCCCACCGTCAGGGACGGGAGGCGTGCTCACGTGGTTCCACCCTAGTTCCCCTCGCGCGATGCACAGGGCACGCACGAAGGCTCAGGGGCCGGTAACGGTGGCTGACCGCCGCGGGTTCGCCCGCGGGCTCAGAGGTGGTGCCTGTTCGCTCCGGCTCCGGGGCTTCCAGCCGATGCCCCCGGTCTCTGCGAGCCGTGCCAGCGAGTGGCGTGTCCTCATCATCGCTCGTCTTTCGCGTTCGGCTGAACGCGGCAAGCACATCGTAACAGGCGAGGTGGGAGCGTCGATAGACGTCGATAGATATGTGCCACGGCGCTATGACGCTGGGGGCACGGATGGCGATCAGTGGAGGGGGTGCGGTGGTGGGCGATACTGGACTTGAACCAGTGACCTCTGCGATGTCAACGCAGCGCTCTAGCCAGCTGAGCTAACCGCCCGAAACCGATGTCGAGCCTATCGTCCGGCTGAGCCGAGCGTCAACGCGATGCTCGGCACCGTTCCGGTTCGTTGACACCTTGAACAGCCACCTGCTAGCGTCCGGCGCGAGTTGGCCAGTGGCACCGTCCGGCACCCCTTGTTAGGATGCCGACGGGCCTCTAGCTCAATGGCAGAGCAGTTGACTCTTAATCAACCGGTTCGGGGTTCGAATCCCCGGGGGCTCACCAAGTCAGGAAGTGATCTCAGGAAGTGATCCAGTACCGTCTGACGCGCAAAGCGCGGGGAAGTGTCGGAACTGGTAGACGAGCATGATTTAGGATCATGTGCCGCAAGGCGTAGGAGTTCGAGTCTCCTCTTCCCCACCAGAACAATATGTGCATAGTGACAGCGGCGGGGTATCCACCACGAGCCAGATGACCGAGGGGGGTCCATGGCGAAGCTACTCGAAGTAAAGAACCTCCAGACGTACTTCTTCACCGAAGAAGGCGTCGTCCGCGCCGTCGACGGCGTGGACTGGGAGGTTGAGGAAGGCGAGACGCTCGGTCTCGTCGGAGAGTCCGGCTGCGGTAAGTCCGTGACGGCGCTCTCGATCCTCAGGCTGATCCCGAACCCGCCCGGTCGCATCGTCGACGGCGAGATCTTGTTCGAAGGACAGGACCTGCTGCAGATCAGCGACGCGGAGATGCGGTCCATCCGCGGCAACCGCATCGCAATGGTCTTCCAGGAGCCGATGACCTCGCTGAACCCGGTACTCACCATCGGCGGACAGCTGATGGAGTCGATTCAGCTGCACATGGGCATGAACGACGACGAGGCGCGAGCGCGCTCCGTCGAGTTGCTGGACATGGTCGGTATTCCAGAGGCGGACGCTCGCCTCGACGAGTACCCGCACCAGTTCTCCGGTGGCATGCGACAGCGCGTGATGATCGCGATGGCGCTCTCCTGCAACCCCAAGCTGCTCCTCGCGGACGAGCCCACGACGGCGCTCGACGTGACGATCCAGGCGCAGGTGCTGGAAATCATGGCGCGACTGGCGAAGGAGCTGGGGACCGCGGTGATCGTCATTACCCACAACCTCGGCGTCGTCGCTCGCTACGCTGACCGCGTCAACGTGATGTACGCGGGCAAGATCGTGGAGATGGGTTCCGCAACCGATATCTTCATGGGCCCACGGCACCCCTACACAGTGGGCCTGATGGACTCCGTGCCGCGTCTCGACGAGACCGAGCACGTGCGACTGGCCACGATCGAGGGCCAGCCGCCACTGCTGATCGACCCGATCCCGGGCTGCCCCTTCGAGCCGCGGTGTGACTGGCGTATCGATAAGTGCTCCACTGACGCACCGGCACTTGAGACGCGGGGCGAGGGACACGTCGCCGCTTGCTGGCGCGACCCCAAGACTGACGACAGGACCGTGAACCAGGGGGCGCCCGCTGCTGCGGGTGCTCAGGGCTAAGGGACGTAGCGAATGACAACAGACACTACTACCACCGCCGCTGGGACGAAGGTCGCAATCGGCGAGACGCTGCTTGAGGTCGAAAACCTGGAGATGTATTTCCCGGTGACCGCTGGATTCCTCGTCCAGAAGAAGGTCGCTGACGTTCGTGCCGTTGATGACATCTCATTCCACGTGAAGCGTGGTGAGACACTCGGGCTCGTCGGCGAGTCCGGCTGTGGCAAGTCAACGACGGGCCGCGCGATCCTGCAGCTTCACCGCCCGACCGGCGGCAACGTGATGTTCGATGGCGAGGACCTGACGTTGATCGGTGGCAACGAACTGCGCGCCTTCCGGCGTCGCATGCAGATGATCTTCCAGGACCCCTATTCCTCGCTGAACCCGCGCATGAGCGTCGGGTCGATCGTCGCTGAGCCGATGGTGATCCACGGCCTCTACAAGGGCAATGAGCGCAAGGAACGCGTCGAGTACATCCTCAACGCAGTCGGGCTGAACCCGTACTTCGCGGGTCGCTACCCGCACGAGTTCTCGGGTGGCCAGCGCCAGCGCATCGGTATCGCCCGCGCGCTTGCGGTAGAGCCAGACTTCCTAGTCTGCGACGAGGCGGTTTCCGCCCTCGACGTCTCGATTCAGGCGCAGATCATCAACCTGCTGGAAGACCTCCAGCAGGAGTTCAACCTGACATACCTCTTCATCGCTCACGACCTCGCGGTCGTGCGGCACATCTCCGACCGGGTCGCAGTGATGTACCTCGGCAAGATGATGGAAGTGGCGGACTCGCTTGAGCTCTACCAGAACCCGCTGCACCCATACACGAAGGCGCTGCTGTCGGCCGTCCCGATTACGGACCCGGAAGTAGAGCGATCGCGCGAGCGCATCATCCTCACGGGCGATGTGCCGTCGCCGTTGCGACCGCCTCCGGGCTGCGTGTTCAACACTCGTTGCCCGATCGTGATCGACGAGTGCCGGGAGCGGGTTCCGGAGTGGCGTGAGGTCGCGACGGATCACTGGGTGGCCTGCCACCGCGTCTAGCACCTGCCGCATGGCGAACTATTCGAGGGCCCCGCAAGGGGCCCTCGTTCTGTCTGCGCCGTCATCCGGTGGCATTGCGTCGGTGCGTCTGCGCGAGGGCCCGGCTACGATGGATCGATGGACCAGTCACGGATCCGCAACTTCTCGATCATTGCGCACATCGACCACGGCAAGTCGACACTCGCCGATCGCATGATCGAGTCGACCGGCGCCGTGGCGGCTCGCGAGATGCAGGATCAGCTGCTCGATCAGATGGATCTGGAGCGCGAAAAGGGCATCACGATCAAAGCGCAGGCCGTGCGCATGGAACATGCCGTCGACGGCGAGCAGTACCAACTCAACCTGATCGACACACCGGGCCACGTCGACTTCTCGTACGAGGTCTCCCGCGCGCTTGCGGCCTGTGAGGGTGCCGTGCTGGTCGTTGATGCGACGCAGGGCATCCAGGCGCAGACGCTCGCCAACGTCTACCTCGCGATGGAGATGGACCTGACACTGATCCCCGTGGTGAACAAGATTGACCTGCCTGCCGCTGAGCCCGAGCGCGTTGCGCAAGAACTGATTGACGTCATCGGTTTCGACGACGATCAGATCATCTTCGCCTCCGCGAAGAGTGGCGACGGAATCACCGAGATTCTCGACGCGGTGGTCGCGGCGGTTCCGGCGCCGCAGGGTGACGGCGATGCCCCGCTGCGGGCGCTTGTCTTCGACGCCAAGTACGACGCCTACAAGGGCGTACTCGTCTACGTCCGCGTGCTCGATGGTCGCGTCGATGGCCGCGAGCCGCTGCGGATGATGCAGCAGCAGCGCCGCTTTGAGCCGGTCGAGGTCGGCTGCTTCCGGCCCGCGTTCGATCAGGTACCGTCGCTCGACGTCGGCGAGGTCGGCTACATCGCGACCGGTCTCAAGGGCGTGAACGAGAGCCGCGTCGGCGACACCGTCACCGTCGACCGGGGCGGCGCGATCGAGGCACTCGAGGGTTACCGGCCAGCGAAGCCGATGGTCTTCGCCGGCATCTACCCGACGGACGCCGAGACGTACCCGCGGCTGCGCGACGCGCTGGAGCGCCTGACGCTGAACGACGCCGCCCTCAGCTGGCAGCCTGAGACATCGACCGCGCTCGGCTTCGGCTTCCGGTGCGGGTTCCTCGGACTGCTGCACATGGAGATCATTCAGGAGCGACTGGAGCGCGAGTTCGACCTTGAGCTGATCACGACGGCACCATCTGTCGAGTACGAGGTGAGTCGCACCAACGGCGACGAAGTGCTGGTCGACAGCCCCTCCGAGTTGCCGACGCCAAACGAGATCCAGGAGATCCGCGAGCCATGGGTCGGGCTTTCCGTGACGGTGCCTGCACGCTACCTCGGTGCGGTAATGGGAATCGTCGAGGAGCGCCGTGGGGAATTCCGCAAGATCGAATACCTCGATCACGCCGACGACGAGGGCGACTCCCGCGTGCTCGCCGAGTACGCCGCGCCACTCTCTGAGATCCTGATCGACTTCTACGACCAGTTGAAGTCGCGGACGCAGGGTTACGCCTCGCTCGACTACCAGCTCGAGGACTATCGGGCGTCGAAGGTCGTGCGGCTCGATATCCTCGTCAATGGCGACCCCGTCGATGCGCTCTCAGCGATCATTCCGCGCGAGAACGCCGAGGTGAAGGGCCGCCAGCTCACGTCGTCGTTGCGCGAATTGATTCCGCGCCAGCTCTTCGACGTGCCGATCCAGGCGCTCGTCGGTGGCCGCATCGTCGCGCGTGAGACCGTGCGCGCGATGCGCAAGAACGTGCTCGCCAAGTGCTACGGTGGCGACGTGACGCGGAAGCGGAAGTTGCTGGAGGCGCAGAAGGCCGGTAAGAAGCGTATGAAGATGGTGGGCCAGGTCGAGGTACCGCAGGAGGCCTTCATGGCCGTGCTCAAGCTGCGCGACTGACCGGCCGGAAGCACACACCGGGAGCAACCCATGTCACAAGAGGTCGTCACCCCCCGCATTCGCGGATTTATCGCCACCAACGCACACCCGGACGGCTGTGCCGCCAACGTGCGCCAGCAGATCGAGGTCGCCGAATCCGATCTGCCGGGCGCGGGATTGGATAACGTGCTGGTCGTTGGCTCCAGCACCGGCTACGGGCTCGCGAGCGCGATCAGTGCGTGCTTCGGCTATCACGCGAAGACACTCGGCGTCTGCTTCGAGCGACCGTCGACGGAAGATCGCGGCGCAAGTGCCGGCTGGTACAACCTCGCCGAGGCGCACCGCGCGGCGGCCGAGCAGGGCCGCACGCTGGAGACGATCAACGGCGACGCGTTCTCCGCCGACGTGAAGGCGCAGACCCTCGATGCGTTGCGCAGCCGCTTCGGCAAGGTCGACGTGCTGATCTACTCGCTCGCGGCACCGCGCCGGGAGGACCCGGACGGCGAGGTCTGGAACAGCGTGCTGAAGCCGATCGGTGCTCCGCACACGTCGAAGACCGTCGACCTGCGCAATGCGACGGTCGAGGAGCAGACGTTCGATCCAGCCGACGACGACGAGATCGAGGCGACCCGTCGCGTGATGGGTGGCGACGACTGGGCCGACTGGGTCGAGGCGCTACAAGACGCCGACCTGCTGGCCGACGGGTTCCGCACCGTGGCGTACAGCTACATCGGGCCTGCGGTGACGCGGCAGCTGTACCGCTCCGGGACAATTGGACGAGCGAAGGAACACCTCGAGGCCACCGGAAACGACCTCTCCGCCGGGCTAGCTGAGCGCCACGACGGGGGCGCGTGGGTGAGCGTGAACAAGGCCGTGGTCACGCAGGCGTCCGCCGCGATCCCTGGCGTGCCGCTCTATCTCGGCATCCTCACGAAGACGCTGACGGCACGCGGTCTCGATGAGAGCCCGATCGAGCAGATCGTGCGCCTCTTCGCCGATCACATCGGACCGGGCACCTCCCCGCAGGTCGATGCTGCTGGCCGCATCCGCCTCGACGACCGAGAGATGCTGCCCGAAGTGCAGGATCTGGTCTCCGACGTCTGGGACGAGGTGACAACCGAGAGCCTGGAGGCACTTGCAGACTTCTCGGGCTATCAGCGGGCGTTCCGGCAGCTCTTCGGATTCGAGGTCGACGGCGTCGACTATGACGCTGCCACCGAGACCCATCGCGAGCTCGCCTAGCCACCGCTGGCGGGTGCTCGCTGCGCTGCCCGCGTGAGGACTCGGGAGCCCGGCACTATGACGCCAGATCGCGCGCTGCTAGGATCGTGGCGGTCGTGCTAGGTGGGGAGCTAGCGGTGCCCTGTACCCGCAATCCGCTTTAGCGGGACTGAATGCCCGTCGAAGGCCTGATGAACTGAGGACTGCTGCCGCAGGGTGGTGTTGAGAGTTCGGTCCTGCGCGGCGATGCCCGGCTAACTCCGTCAGGTCCGGAAGGAAGCAGCGGTACGTCGGTCACATCGGGTGCCGTAGGGTCGCCGGGCTTGAGCCAGCCGGTGCTGGCAAGCTTGGATCGCCATGACAACGACGGGGCACGACCACTCTGAATCTTCATCGTCGAATGCTCGGCCATCGCGGCCAGCGGGCGGGCTGAGGTAGCCATGGGCCTTCGCCGTTCATCGGGGCGCTCGCAGGGCGGTTCGCGAGGCCGCGCAGGCCGCGGCAGCGACGACTCCGAAGCTGCGCTGCCGGAATACTTGCGTCGGATGGGACTGACGCCGCGCAAGGCGCTCGGCCAGCACTTCCTGATCGATGAGTTCGCGCTCGGAGCGATCGCGGACGCCTGCGGGCTCGATGAGAGTTCGACGGTCTTCGAAATCGGCTGTGGGCCCGGCGGCCTGACGGAAGAACTTGCGAAGCGCGCTGGCCGCGTGGTCGCGGTCGAGATCGACGAGGATCTGGCGGCGCTCACCCGCAGCCGCCTGACCGGTCACCCCGGTGTCTGCGTCGTTGCTGCCGACATCCTCGACTTCACGCCAGCCGAGTTGCTCGCCGAGTGCGACGCGACAGCTCCCTACGTCGCCTGCGGCAACCTGCCGTACTACATCACCCAGCCGATCGTGCGACGGCTGCTCGAGGCGGAGATGCCGCCGACGCACATCGTCGTGATGGTGCAGCGTGAGGTCGCGCGCCGCCTCGTCGGAGGTGAGGGGCAGGAGTCGCTGCTCTCGATGTCAGTGCGCTGCTACGGCAACGCCGAGATCGTGCTCGACCTGCCGGCCTCGGCGTTCTGGCCTGAGCCGAAGGTGCGCTCCTCGGTGATCCGCATCGAGCGGCTGCCCGAGCCGTTGGTGCCAGCGGCAATCGTCGATCGCTTCTTCAACCTGCTGCGCGCCGGGTTCGCCGAGCCGCGCAAGCAACTGCACAACACGCTGCGGCGGGCCTTCGATCTCTCTGCCGAGGAGATCACGTGGCTGCTGACGAACGCACAGATCGATCCGAAGCTACGTGCCCAGCACGTCGGCTTCGAGGACTGGCAGCGGCTCTATGACCTCGTCGAGGGGCGGCACGCGGAAGTGTTCGATGTCGGCTAGCACGACTGACGGTGCGGCGGCCGGCCTGCGGCTGCTGGCGCCGGCCAAGATCAATCTCGCGCTCGAGGTGCTCGGCCGGCGCGACGACGGTTTCCACGAGATCGACACGGTGATGACCACGATCAGCCTCGCCGACCGCGTGCGACTGCAACCGTCGGACGAGTTGAGCGTGAGCTTCGACGGTCCGCACGGCGGCACGATCGAGGACGACCTCTGCACGCGCGCCGCGCTGGCGCTGGGCGAAGCGAGCGGACACGACCCCGCCGTGCGCATCGAGGTGACGAAGGAGATTCCGCTCGCTGCCGGCCTCGGTGGCGGCTCCTCGGACGCCGCTGCGGTGCTGCGAGGGTTGAACCAGCTCTGGGGCCTCGGCTGGACAGCGGAGGAGTTGTCGCGCGTCGCCGCGTCGCTCGGCTCGGATATCCCGTTCTTCCTGCAGGGAGGGGCGGCGCGCTGCAGCGGACGCGGCGAGATCGTCGAGCCGCTGCGCGACGTGCGCGATCTGCGGCTGCTGCTGCTATTCCCGCCGGTCACGCCGGTGCCCGACAAGACGGCCCGGCGCTATGGGGCGCTCACCGCCGACGACTTCAGCGATGGCGAACACGTACGACGGGTCGCCGGCCGTGTCAGACGCGGCGCGCCGCCGCCGGTTAACGATCTCGTCAACACCTTCGAGGGCGTCGTCGAACGCAGCGAGCCGGAGTTGCTGGCGCACTACGCGACCTACCGCAGGTCGGGCGTGCCGCAGGTCCACCTCTGTGGGGCGGGGCCAACCGTATATCTGCTGGTCACCGATCTCGCGAAGGTGAAGGCGCTGCGCCACGACTTCGAGATGCTTGGCGCCGACGTGGTCGATACGCGGACCATCGGCCACCGCGATGCAGTGGCGATCCAGAGCGATGCCTGACGGCGAGACGATGCAGGCGCTGGTCGCCGGGCTGATTGCCGGCGCCGCGTGCAGCTTCGCGACAACGACGATCCTGCTGATCGCACTCTCACGCGACCCTCGCTGGCTCGGCCGGGCGCCGAACCTGCACGTGCCGCTGCCGCTGCTCGGCGTCGTGATCGTGAACGGCATGATGCTCGGCTGGACCGCGCTCGGGCTGGTGCTCGGTGCGCTCTATCTCGGCACGGCGGACGGGGACGCCGACGGTGGCAGCGATCTGCTGTTTGGCGTGGTCGTTAGCGGCGCGATCGTCGTTGTGCTCGGGGCAGGGAGCTACATCCGTGGCCGCGTCACGTGGCCGATGCTGGCGACTGCGCTCTCGGCGATGCTCTCGTTCGCCGTCGTGCTGCCTTTGCTCGCAGCCTGAGCGGAGCGGATACTGGCTCGCAGGGTCGAGCATCACGTATGCTCGGGCGCGCGCGATTTGGAGAGCACACTGGAACTCATCGACGGCCTCCAGGGCACGATCATCGACATGCACTGCCACACCTCCGGCGGCTCGTCCGACAGCATGCTGGACCCGGAAGAATTGGAAGAGATCGCCGCTGAGGCTGGTCTCAGCGGGATCAACATCTCTGAGCACGACAAGGTCTGGGAGCGCGGCGCCCAGAGCGCCTACAAGGGTCGCCACCCCGACTTCTTCGCGAACTTTGCGCTTGAGGTCTCGACCGAGCTCGGCCACATGATCGCGGTCGGCTTCACCGAATACGTCGGCGGCATCCAGCGCCCGGAGAAGCTGCGCGAAGAGCTCGATAAGATCGGTGGCTTCCTGATCGTTGCCCACCCCTTCCGCCACGTCTTCGACCCCGTCACCGCGATGCGCAAGGGTGGCAAGCCTTTCGACATGACGCCGGAGCAGGCCGCTGAGATGCCTGTCTTCGACCTCGTCGATGCGATCGAGGTCTCGAACGCCAGCAACACGCCACGAGAGAACGAGTTTGCCTACGAGGTCGCGATGATCCGCGGCACGCCGCGCACCGGCGGCTCGGACGCACACTCCAAGAGCGGCGTCGGCAACTTCGCTACCGGATTCGAGAAGGAATTTCGGACGTCGGCGGAGCTCCTCGAGGAGCTGCACGCGGGTCGGTTCGAGGCGGTGCACCGCACTGCCGCGGGACGCTTCGTGCGCTTCCAGACGGGTAGCCTGGACGCGGCGGCCTCCGACACGCTCTAACGCAGGCACCTCCCCCGAGGCTGGCAAGGCGGGCGCATGCCCGACGAATTCGTTGCGATCGACCTTGAGACCACCGGCCTCGATCGGTCGTCTGACCGCATCACCGAGGTAGGCGCGACGCGCTTCAACCTCGCTGGCGAGGCGGAGTCGTTCCAGTCGCTCGTCGACCCCGGGATCCCGATCCCGACGATGATCGAGGACCTCACGGGCATCACCAACGCGGACGTCCGTGGCGCGCCCACGATCACCGGCGTCGCAGCCGAACTCGCGGCCTTCTGTGGTTCGCGTCCCGTGATCGGGCAGAACGTCGCCTTCGACACCGGCTTCCTGCGCGCCGCCGGTACCGAGCTGGCAGGGCCGCCGCTCGACACGCTCGATCTCGGCTCGATCCTGCTGCCCACGGCATCGCACCTCGACCTCGCATCGATGGCGGAGCTGCTCGGCGTTGATGCCGGCACGCACCATCGAGCGCTCTCCGACGCGGAGACGACGCGGGACGTCTTTCTGCGGCTGCTGACGCTGCTCGAGCGGCTGCCGCGCGCGACGCTACTCGACATGCTCGCCTTCGCTGAGCGCGCGCGCTGGCCGCTGGCGATGGTCTTCGCGGACGTGCTGGAGCGATCCAGCGGGCAGGGCAGCGAAGGCGGTGCCGATGGCGTCGGTGAGCTGGTCGCGAGCGGAACGCTCTCGCTGCCGAAGCTGCCACCGCCCGCGCCTGCGCTGTTACCGCGCGACGTGCCTCGCACGGTGCCGGCAGAGGACGTCACGCAACTTCTTGAGCGCGCGGTCGAGCGGCCGATCGTCGAAGGCTTCGAGCCGCGGCCGGGACAGGTGCAGATGGCGCAGGTCGTCGGGCGGACGATCGCAAGCAACGCGCATCTCGCCGTCGAAGCGGGGACCGGCACGGGTAAGTCGCTCGCGTATCTGCTGCCGTCGCTGCTGCACGCCTATCGCAACGACGACCGCGTCGTGATCTCCACGCACACGCTGAACCTGCAGGAGCAACTGGCGGGTAGCGACATCCCGGCGGCGGCGGCGCTGGTCGAGGAGATGGAGGGCGTGGAGCGCGGTTCGATCCGTGCCGTGATGCTGAAGGGGCGCTCTAACTACCTCTGCCTCGAACGCTACGCAGACCTGCGCGAGGCGCAGCGAGAACTGACCATTGCCGAAGCGCGCCTGCTCTCGCGGCTCGCGGTCTGGGTACCGTTCACGGAGACCGGCGACCAGGCCGAGCTCTACATGCCGTTCGATGATCGAGGCCCGTGGAGCGAACTGACGGCCGACTCGAACGACTGTCTTGCGCGTCAGTGTGCCTACGTCCGCGACGGTTCGTGCTTCCTCGTCCGCGCGCGACAGGCAGCGACGGCCGCGCATGCCGTCGTCGTCAATCACGCGCTACTGCTGACCGCGTCGGCGGGCGCGACGCAGGCGCTGCCCCCGTACCGCCACCTCGTGATCGATGAGGCACACCGGCTCGAGGAGGTGGCGACGGATCAGTACGGCGCGATGCTCTCGTTGCGCGATCTCGAGGCGACGCTCACCGAGATGGGCGCTTCGGCCGGGACGGTAGGCAGGCTGCGCAGTGCGGCGGCCGACGGCTCGCCGCTCTCGCCTGCCGCAGGCCTGCTGGCGATCGCCGACAGCGTCAGCGCAGCCGCCACTAGCACGCGCGAGCGGATCGCCCCGTTCGCCTCGATCCTGCGCATGTACGCCGAAGACCGACGCGAGTCCGGGACATCCGACGGACCCGGCGGCGAATTGATGCTGACCTCCGCGCGCCAGTCGCAGCCGCTGTGGGCGGACGTCGAGGAGACGGCGATGCAGCTCGACGTCACGCTGCTCAACCTCGAGGAGCGACTGCGGCAAGCGTCTGATGCCGCGTCGACGCTCAGTGGCGCGGAGGCGCCCGGCGTCGATCGGCTCGGCAGCGACCTCGGACGCGAGGCAGAGGCGATGCATCGCACGCGGGAGACGTTGATCGATGTCGCGCTGAAGAGCGACCCGCAGCAGATCGTCTGGATGCGCGTTGACGAGCGCGACGTGCGCGTCAACATCGCGCCGCTCGACGTCGCAGGCCAGCTTGTCGACGACCTCTATGCCGACTGCGAGTCGGTGGTCGCGACCAGCGCCACTCTCACGACCGGCACGTCGTTCGATTTCGCGGTGGAACGTCTCGGCCTCGTGGAGCCGGACACGTTGCAGGTGCCGTCGCCGTTCGACTTCCGCAAATCGGTACTGGCGATCGTGCCCACCGACGTTCCCGAGCCGACCGCAACCGGCTACGACTCAAGCATGCACCGGGCGCTCGGCGATGCGGCACGCGCTGCCGGTGGCCGCACCCTCGCGCTCTTCACCTCGCGTCGGGCGGTGCGGGCGGCGGCATCGGCGCTGCGCGATCCGCTCGCGGCGGACGGCATCACGGTGCTGGCGCAGGGCGTCGATGGGTCGCCCGCACGCCTGCTGCGCTCGCTCGCCGAGCGACCGCGCGCGCTGATCCTCGGCACCGCCGCGTTCTGGGAGGGCGTCGACGTGCGTGGGCAGGCGCTCTCGCAGATCGTGATAGCACGACTGCCGTTTCCGGTGCCGACCGACCCGATCTACGCCGCGCGCGCCGAGCAGTACGACGATCCGTTCGGCGAGTACGCAATCCCGCGAGCCGTACTGCGCTTCCGGCAGGGCTTCGGGCGGCTGATCCGCGGGACGGACGAGCGCGGTGTCTTCATCGTTCTCGACAGCCGCATCGCGTCGCGGCGGTACGGCGAGGCCTTCCTCGACGCACTGCCGGACTGCGAGGTGCGGGAGCTCACAGGCGCTGCCGTGGGAGATGCCGTAGCAGCCTGGCTCTCGTGACCGACGCGCCGCGCTCCGGCGTCTGGGCGCGCGGGCTTGGTCTGGCGCTCCACCACTTCGACGGCACGCTGACCGATGCGCTGCGACGCGCGCTGCTGGACGGCGTCGAGCGCGGCTACGAGGGTCCGCTTCCCGACGCGCCCGACGAGGCAAGCTGGTTCGCGGTGAAGGTCGATCGGGCGACCGTCGGTCTGCTAGCGATCGAGCGACTGATGGCCGAGCAGACAGAGACGGCGACCGTGCACGCGATTGCGATCGCGACGGAGCAGCGAGGCAACGGCTACGGCACGCGGACCCTGCGCGTCGCGGAACGTCGACTGCGTCGAGAGGGTGTCGCGCGGTTCTACAGCCGTGTGCCGCGCAGCAACGGGCGGGGCCTCTACTTCATGCTGCGAGCGGGATACGCCCCGATCGCGCCTCCCGAGCACGACGGCGCGACCTGGTTCGAGCACGCCGCAGACTGACTACGCGTTGCCGCCGGGACCATCGTCGCGGTGACCGCCCGCGCTGCGCTCGCGCTGCTCCGCCCGCTCCTCCAGCCGTGCCCGCGCCCAGCGTCGATAGCTCCGGGCAGCGAGGAACGCGATCGCGAGGTAGAGCAGCACGTCGAGCGTCTGCGTGGCGGCGAGAGGGAGGGCGACCATCCAGCGCCCGAGAAGGATGCCGATCGCGAGCATCCAGAGCGGTGAGAGGGAGCTACGGGACGAGCCGCTCTCACTCGGCGGCGGCGGCAGACGTCGATCGCGACGCCGGGTCATGATCCGTCGATGCGGCGGTAGCGACGGCGGCGGGCGGGGCGCTGGCGGCGCGGCGGCGGCTCCGAACGCGACGCGGGCGGTGCGGCGGTCGGATCGGACGTTGCCGGGCTTCCCGTCGATGGAAGCGCAGCGGGTGGCGGGGCCATCCCGGCCTCGCTGAGCTGCTGGAGAATCGCGTGCGCCGGATCGCCGCTTTCCACTCGCGCTTCTTCGTCCATCTCGTCGATGCAAGTCTGGCAGTAGAACTGGACGCCGAGCGTGGGGCCGAGCCATGCATCGCCGTGGTCGAGGCCGTCAGTGTCGTTCCGCGGGTTGAGATGGAAGAGGTTGTCGCACTGGAAGCACACCTCAAGCAGCGAGCGGTCGGGCTCAAGCTCGTTGCAGACGAGGCAGCGATCGGTGTCGGACGGGGCAGTCTCAGTCATTCGCTGGCTTCGAACCTTCCCGATCTCCCGTCGCAGGCGACGTTGGCGCGAGCGCGCGTCGAGCGTCTGCGGCGCTGCTCAGGTTGCCGAGATAGCGTTCTCGGCGCAACCGCCTGAGGGTGGTGCCGAGCACCGGTCCCGGTTCGTAGCCCATTCGCATTAGCGCGATTGCGTCCAGGGGAGAGCGTGTCCGCTCCCACCGACGGAGGTCCCGCTGCAGCGGGCGCTGGCCTTCAGGATCGAGCCAGAGGGCTGCCTTGCGCACGTCCGCGTCGCTGGCTTCGAAGGCTTCGACGTCGATCGCTGCGCCATCGCGAGCGGTGGCGGCCGCACGCAGCCGCGCCGTGGCGCTGACGACATCGCGCACGCTGCGCGGCGGCGCGAGGCGCGCGATCGCGGCGTTGCGATGCCGCAGCGGTGCCAGCAGCAACGCGAGCAGCAGGGCAGGGGCGTGAGGGCCGGGGCGATGCCGGAGGGCGCGCTGCGCCTCGGGCGCGAATGCGAGGTCGCCGCCGCTACCCTTCAGCACGCGCCACTCATCCAGCAGGCGAAACGTCGCCAACGTCCGTCGTTCTCCCGCCGCGCGCTCGAGCTCCGCCCAGAGCCGGCGCGAGGAGAGCCGCCGCAGCCCACCGACGCCGATCGCAAGCAGTTCCGCAGTCTCGTCGTCGAGCCGCAGCCGTAGCCGTGCCGCGTAGCGCGCCGCGCGCCAGATGCGCGTCGGGTCGTCGATGAACGAGCGGTCGTGAAGCACCCGCAGGCGACGGGCCGCGAGGTCGGCGAGACCGTCGAACGGGTCAACGACCTCGCGACGGCGGGGGCCGGTCAGGCCGAGCGCGATCGCGTTCACCGAGAAGTCACGACGCGCGAGATCTTCCTCGATCGTCGCGCCGGGCGTCACCGCCGGCAGCGCGGCCGGTCGCGAGTAGCGTTCCGTACGCAGCCACGCGAAGTCGATCTCGTCGTGATCGACCGAAACAGTGGCGGTGCCAAACGTAGGGAAACGCCTTACGTCACCGCCGACGAGACGAGCTACGCTTTCCGCCAGTGGGGCGGGAGCCCCGTCGACAGAGACGTCCACATTCTGTACGGGGAATCCCATGGCGGAATCGCGAATCGCCCCACCAACGAGCCAGATCTGGCGCTGCTCTTCGGAGGCGACAGCGATCGTTGCGTCGAGCAATCGGCGCGAGACCGGGGTGAGGGAGCGACGCACGTCGGTGATGTTCGGGCGCTTAGGCAGGTGAGCGGTTCTTGACACTCGCTACCAACCCTTCCTAGTCTCAATGCAAACCTGTGTCGCGATTCTGCCGAAAGTCGTGACGAACATCGTACGCGGACGGGGCCGCTGCGATGCGAGAGGTGAAGGTTTGAGTGTCACAACCCCGGATCTCTCTGCGCTTCAGCAGCGTATCGATCTCCACTTTCGAGACGAGGCGCTACTACGGCTGGCACTCACGCACCCTTCCTACGCGAACGAACACCCCGAAGAGGGCGGCGAAAATAACGAACGCCTCGAATTCCTCGGCGACGCAGCCCTCGGCTTCGTCGTTGCTGAGGAACTGTATCTGTCATTTCCCGACGAAGAGGAAGGGCGCCTCACTGAGTGGCGCTCTCAACTCGTGATGGGCGCGTCGCTGGCAGTCGTTGCCACGCGGCTCGACCTCGGCTCGGAGCTGCGGCTCGGCCGCGGCGAGGAGACGACCGGCGGGCGTGAGCGCCCGAGCAACCTGGAGCGCGTCTACGAGGCGTTGCTCGCGGCGATCCTGCTCGACCAGGGCATCGACGCGACCAGGGCGTTCATCAAGCGGACGATGGCCGACGAATTTGATCAGCTGACGGCCGATCCGGCTGACCTCAATCCCAAGGGCGCGTTGCAACAGCTCGCGCAACAACTGGGAGAGGGACCGGGCGGTAGACCGGAGTACGTGACGGTTGATGCACAGGGTCCAGAACACGCACCCCACTTCGAGGTGGAGGTACGGCTGGACGGCGAAACCCTTGGGCGGGGTAGCGGAACCAGTAAGCAGGTGGCAGAGAAAGCAGCGGCGCAACAAGCGCTGCAAGCTCTCCGCGCCGCTGCCGGGAAGGCGCAACCCTAGATGCATCTCAGACGGCTTGAGGTACACGGCTTCAAAGCATTCGCCGAACGGCAGACGTTCGAGTTCGGCCCCGGCATGACGGTGGTGATGGGGCCAAACGGCTCCGGCAAGTCGAATGTGCACGACGCGATCCGCTGGGCACTCGGCGAGCACGCGTCGCGTTCGATCCGCGCCCGCAAGACGGAAGACGTGATCTTCTCCGGTTCCGATTCGCGACGTCAGATGGGTACCGCTGAGGTCACGATCACGCTGGACAACAGCGAGGGCTGGATGCCGATCGACTTCAACGAAGTCACGGTGACGCGTCGGGCGCATCGTTCCGGCGATAACGAGTACCTGATCAACGGCCAGAAGGTGCGACTCTCGGACGTGCTCGACCTCTTCCGCCAGGCACATGTCGGGCAGAACTCGTACGCGATGATGTCGCAGGGGCTCGTCGACGAGGTGTTGGCGATGCGTCCCGTTGATCGCCGCGGCCTGATCGAAGAGGCCGCCGACGTCAAAGGCCACCGCCACCAGCTGCAGCTCTCGGAGCGCCGTCTGACCGAGACCCGCGACAACCTGGGCCGCGTGCGGCTGCTGATCCGCGAGGTCGAGCCGCGACTGCGCCAGCTAGAGCGCCAATCGAAGAAGGCGGCGCGCTACCACGAGATTCAGCGCCAGCTCCATGACGCGCTGCAGACGTACTACGAGCAGGAACTGCGAACGGCGAACGAGACGCTGGTCGCCGCCCGCGCGACGCACGACCAGCAGACGCAGGCGTTCGCCGCTGCACAGACCGAGATCGCGGGACACGACGAGGGGGTGAGTGGCTTCGAAGTCACCGTCCGTGAGCGCACCGAGGCGCTGGCGGCCCTGCAGACGAAGGAACGCGGCCTCGCGGAAGAGGGACTGCGTCTTGAGCAGCAGATCGCGCTCGCCGAACAACGTCTCGAGCTGCTGAAGCGCCGCATTGCCGACATCGAGGCCGAGCTCGCCGCATCGGCGGAACTCGGCGCCCCCACCATCGAGGAAGACAGCGAACGGCTGGCGGCGCTCGAACTCGCCGTCGAGCAGGCTCGCGCTGCGCTCGAACGCGAGCGTGAGGCGATGCAGGCCGCCGACGCGGCCGCCCGCGACGTGTTACGCGAGATCGCCGAGGCGGAGGCCCGCAGGACACGACTGGAAGTAGAGCGCACGGATGCCGCTCGCCGCATCGAGGAGTGGGAGCGTCGCCGAGTTGAGGCCGGCGCGGCCCGCGAGGGTGCGGAGGAGCGCCGCGACGAATTGCTGGGTGAACTGCGCGTGCTCGGCGGTGACGCATTTGAACTCGATCGTCGTGGCGCAGCGCTCGCGGCAGGGGCCGAAGATGCGCGGCAGAACCGCGACGCGACCGAGAATGCGGCGGAGCAACAGCTCACGGCACTGACCGAGGCGCGCGACGCGGTGCGCGCGGCGGAGACGCAGGTCGTCCAATTGCGCGAGCGTGGTGAGCTACTGGCGGCGCTGGCCGAGCAGCAGCCGGAGGCGGGCGCGTCCGGGGAGCAGGCACTGATCGCCGCGGCCCGCGAGGCGGCCGACGGCGGAGAACCGCTTGCCGGTGTGATCGGTGCCGTTGGCCGCATCATCAGCGTGCCGGACGGGCTAGAGCCGGCCGTCGAGGCGGCGCTCGCCGATCAGTTCGTGGCGATCATCGTCGAGCGCGAGGAGGACGCGATCGCAGCGATCGAGTTCCTGCGCGATACGGGCGCCGGGACGGCGACCGTGCTGCCGCTCGATACGCTCGACCACAAGTACCCGCTGAACTTCTTCAACGAGCGAGGTGTGGTCGGTGTCGCGGCGCGACTCGTCAAGACAGAGCAACGCTACCGTCCGCTGATTGACAGCCTGCTCGGCCGCACGATCATCGTCGATGACCTCGATGTCGCACGACGCATGATCAAACGCGGACTCGGGTCGGTCGTGACGCGCGACGGCACCCTGCTGCGACCCGGTGGCGCCTACTACGGTGGCCGCGTCGGCTCCGGTGGGTCTGCCGCTCGTAGCGGCTTCGCACTGCAGTCCGAGATCGACGCGATTCCGCAACGGGTCGCCGAGGCTGAGCGAGCCGTCAGCGCAGCGACACAACACCAGGACGCAGCGGAGCAAGCGGTCGTCGAGGGTCGAGCGGCCGTCGTCCGTGCCCGTAGCGGCGTGGACGAGACGATCGAACTGGCGCGTGAGCATGCCCACCGGGTCGCCGACCTGAGGCGCGGGCAGACGGCGCTGTCGGCCGAGATGGCGGGCATTCGCGCCACGCTCGCAGTTGCGACCGACGAGAGTGGCGGCGACGCCCCGCGGGAGGCCCGCATCGAGGCCACGCGCGGAATCGAGGCGGTTGGACGCGCGCTGGACGCGATGCGCGATCGCTCCGAGGCGGTCGTACGCGAGCGCGACCGGGCGGCCGAACGTGTGACGGCAGCGGCAACCACGCTGGCTGCTTCGCAGGGCACGCAGCAGGCGGCGCTTGAGGAGCGACAGCAACAGACCGAAGCCGCTCGTCGAGCCCAGGAACGCGCCGAGAGCCTACGGGCCGAACAGCAGAAGGCACGCGGGGAGATCGAGGACCTTGAACTCTCACTACGGGGCCACCGCGAGCAGGCGGCGAACAACCGCAGCGCGCTGGCGCTGGCGCAAGAGACGATCGGCCCGGCCCACGCCGCGCTCGCGGAGGCGACCGAGGCACAGCGCGATCTCGTCTCGAAGCGTGGCGAGGTGCAGGCGCGGCTGATGGCGACCGAGCGCGCGACGCTGCAGGCGGATAACGACCTGCGCGAGGCGGCGACGCATCTTGAGACGTTGCAGCGTCAGGTCACCGACGAGGGCATGAAGCTGGCCGACGACGGCACGGTGCGACCGATCGAGCCAGCGAAGACGGCAACCGACGACGCTGAAGGCGCGGAAGCAGCCACCGCCGGAGCCACAGGCGATACCGTCGATGAGGACAGCGAAGCGTCGGACGGTGACGACGCGGATGGCGAAGGGCCAGACACTGCCGAGGCGCCGGCCGTCGTCGAGGCTACCGCCGAGACGCTGGCGTCGTTCGCCCCGATGCGCGGTGGCGCGGTCGTTGACCCGATCGCATTGCGCGACACGATCAGCGAGCTGCGCGGCGAGGTCCGCGCACTCGGTTCGGTGAACATCGAGGCTGTCGAGGACCTCACGGAGGAGCGCGAGCGGCACGACTACCTCTCCGAGCAGGTGCAGGACCTCGAGGCGGCGGAGATCGAGCTTCGCGCGGCTATCCGTGACCTGCGGCGTCTGATCCGCGAGCGCTTCAGCGAGACGTTTGTGGATGTGAACGAGGCCTTTGGTGAGTACTTCCAGCGCTTCTTCGGTGGCGGCACCGCATCGCTCTCGCTCGTGCAGTCGGACGATGACGACGACGAGGACACCGACCCGGGCGTCGAGATCACCGCTCAGCCGCCGGGTAAGCGCATCGCGTCGCTGAACGTGCTTTCGGGTGGAGAGCGTGCGCTGACATCGGTTGCACTGCTCTTCGCACTGCTCTCAGTGAACCCGGCTCCGGTCTGCGTGCTCGACGAGGTCGATGCGGCACTCGATGAGGCAAACGTCGGCCGCTTCGTCGAGACGCTGCGCGAGCTCTGCGAGAATTCGCAGTTCATCGTGGTCAGCCACAACCGGCGGACCTTGGAGGCCGCCGACTCGATCTACGGCATCTCGATGGGCGAGGACTCCGTATCCCGGGTGCTCTCGCTGCAACTCGCGGACCTGCCGAACGCGTCGTAGCGGCTCCGCGCGTGCGGCCGTGCCCGCTCGCGGCGTAGGATCGGTGCGCACCCACCCATGCAGCCCACGGAGATTCGATGACGCCCTTCGGACGTCGTAGCAAGGACGACGCCTCGGCGACCGAGCAGGCGCTCGCGCCAACGCGTCGCTCGTGGCTCGGCCGCCTCTCCTCGGCATTCCGCTCGACCGACGTCACCGATGAACTCTGGGAGTCGCTGGAGGAGGTATTGATCGGCGCGGATGCCGGCGTCGGCACGACGATGGCGGTGCTCGATCGCGTGCGTGCGTCAAAACCCGGGTCCGCCGAAGAGCTGCGGTCGCAACTGCGCGACGAACTCGTCGACGTGCTGGAGCAGCCGCGCGCCGATGGCGGGGGCGTCTGGGACGACCTCGATGCTGTCTCACCGGCAGTGGTGCTCGTCGTCGGGGTCAACGGCAGCGGCAAGACGACCGCGATCGCGCGTCTGGCCCACCTCGCGCATGAGGACGGCAGGACGGTGCTTTGCGCCGCCGGTGATACGTACCGCGCGGCCGCAATCGAGCAACTGCAGACGTGGGGCGAGCGGCTCGGCTTCGACGTGATCGCGCACCAGCAGGGCGGCGATGCTGCCGCCGTCTCGTTCGATGCGATCGACGCCGCGAAGGCACGCGGCAGCGACCTGCTGCTGATCGACACCGCGGGACGCCTGCAGAGCCGCCAGAACCTGATGGACGAGCTGGCGAAGGTCGGCCGCGTGATCGAACGCGGGCTCGGCCGCAGTGCCGATGAGGTGCTGCTCGTGATCGACGCGACGACCGGGCAGAACGGTCTCGCCCAGGCGCGCGCGTTCACCGAGGCCGTCCATGTCACCGGCGTGATACTCACGAAACTCGATGGCACCGCGAAGGGCGGCATCGTCTTCGCGATCGCGGACGACCTCGGGCTGCCCGTGCGCTTCGTCGGTACCGGCCAGCACGAGTCGGACGTCGCTGCCTTCGAACCCGCGCAATTCGTCGACGCCCTGCTCGCACCGAGCGACGAGTCGTAGCGGCGGCCATGTTCGAGGCGATTCGCTGGTATCTGGCGCTGACAGCCGTCGGTGCTGGCGGCCTGCTGCCCGCCGCAGTGCTGTTCGGGCGGCTGCACTCGCGCGGCGTGCTCTACGCCCGTCCGCTCGGACTGCTGCTCGTCACATACGTCGTCTGGCTCGCGGTGGCTCTCGGACCGCTCTCGTACGGAACGGGCCTCGCCGTCGGGGTGACCGTCGTGCTGTGGCTCGCAAGCGCCTCCGTCGCGTTCCTGCGACCGACGCTCGTACTCGAGGTCTGGGAGCGTCGAAGGTACCTGCTCGCGGGCGAGGTGCTGGTGATCGTGCTCTTCGCGCTGTTCGTGCTCGTGCGCGCGCAGACGCCCGACGCCCAGTTCACCGAGAAGCCGTCCGACCTGATGGTGCTGACTGCCGTCCACGAGGCCGAGAGCTTCCCGCCCCGCGATCCCTGGTACGCCGGTGAGCAGCTCTCCTACTACCATCTCGGACACACCGCCGTAGACGTCACGGCGCGGCTGGCAGCAGTCGACGTCGGCAGCGCGTTTAACCTCGGCCTCGCGGCGGCCGGCGCTCTCGCAGGGGCGGCGATCTTCGCTCTCGCCGGCGACGTGCTCGCGTTCTCGCGACGCAATCGACGCGCCAGCATCTACATCGCCGGGGCGGTCGCAACCACCAGCCTGCTCTTCCTCGCCACAGCCGAGGGCGGCATCGAGTTGTTGTCTGCAAACGGCATCGGTGGCGAGCGCGTCTGGGGCTGGATTGGCGTCGATCGGTTACCGCCACCAGCGGGCGCGACGAACGGCGTCCCGGATGGCTTCTGGTGGTGGTGGCGCGCGACCCGCGTCGTGCCCGGCACGATCACGGAATTCCCGGCGTTCTCGCTGATCCTCGGCGACCTGCACGCCCACGTGCTCGCCCTGCCGCTGGCTGTGCTCGCCGTTGCCGTCGCCGCGACAACGTTCGAGGGCACGACACCACTGACGTGGCGGCGCTGGCTGGCCGATCCCCCACTGCTGGTCCTGAGCGCGCTGCTCTTCGCCGGCCTCGTGATGACGAATAGTTGGGACGGCGTGCTGTACGGCGTCGTCTGGTTCGCCGCCGCCGTCGCGGTCTTCGTCAGCGTCGGCTGGGGCCTCGGCGGCGCGCTCTTCGGCGCGGTGCGCTACCTGCTGCCGCCGACGCTCGTCGCGCTCGTGATCGCGGCTCCGTTCCTGCTGACACTGCAGGGTGGCGGGCGAGGCATCGAGTTTGTCACTGAAGCGCCAGTCGACCCGGTGCGTTTCGCCGTCGTCTGGCTGCCGCTCGCGCTGCCGCTGATCGCCGCAGTGCTGCTGCTGCGACCGCGCCTCTCGGAGGCAGGCGTCTCGCGCGGGATCACGCTAGCGCTGCTGCTGCTGCTCGGCTGGGTGCTGGCGGCCGTCGTCTCCGGCGACCGCACGACGTTGGAGTTCCGTGGCAGTAACTGGCTGACGCTCGGCGCGTTGGTGCTGCTGAGCGGTGTTGGCGGAGCGGCTTCGGCGGCGGCCTACCGCGATAGAAACCGAGGGCGTGCGGCCTGGCTCGGGATCGTGGCGATCACGTCGGCACTGGTGCTGACGGCGGAACTCGTGCAGGTCGCTGTCTCCTTCGGTTCGCGCTGGAACGCCGTCTTCAAGTTCTGGTACGGCGGCTGGGTACTGCTCTCGATCGCCGGTGGCGTCGCGATCGGCGAGGTGATCGATCGCCTGCCGCGTCGACGTGCCGGGCTGCCGGTGCTTGCTGCCGTCGGCGTACTGGCAGCGCTGTACGCCGGTTCGCTGCTCTACGCGCCGGCTGCGACGATCAGTCGGGCGCGCGAGGGCCAGAGCGTGGGGCTCGATGGGCTCGCCTACCTCGATACTGTCGACCCCGCGAGGGCGGAGGCGGCGCGCTGGGCGCAGGCGAATCTGGGAGCGTCGGACGTGCTGCTGGAGGCGGTCGGCAAGAACTATTCGACGGGCAACATGGTCTCTGCGGTCAGCGGCGTGCCGACGCTGCTCGGCTGGCCGGGCCACCAGTGCGACTGGCGCGGCGACGTGGCGCAGTGTCGCCAGCACGGCGAGACTGCCGACATTGCGGCGCGTCGTGCCGACGTCGATCGTATCTACAGCGAGGGGGCGACGGAGCGCGGACTTGAGGTCGCACGGGAGCGTGGCGTGACGTACGTCTATCTCGGGCGCGAAGAGGCGCAGCAGTTCGGCCCCGACGTAACCGAGCGCTTCGCTGGTTGGCCAGTGCGCTTTGAGCGTGATGGCGTACGCATCGTGGAGGTGCCGAGGTGAGACTCGTCGAGCGTATGCGCGGCACCGCTGCCCGCGTCGATCGCGTGACCGCCATCGTGGTGGCGATCACCGCCGTCGCGCTGTTGCTGCGCGTCTACGACCTCGGATCGCGAGCGATGCACCACGACGAGTCGCTGCACGCGACGTACGCCTACTACTTCGCGCAGGGTCTCGGCTACACGCACGATCCGCTGATGCACGGGCCGCTGCAGTTCCACCTGATCGCGTGGCTCTTCCGGCTCTTCGGCGACGGCGAGGCGATGGCTCGCCTGCCCTCGGCGCTCGCTGGCACCGCGCTCGTCGCGTCGCCGCTGCTGCTGCGGCGCTGGCTCGGGGGCACGGGCACAGTCGCGGCGGCGGCGCTGCTGACGTTCTCGCCATCGCTGCTCTACTTCTCGCGCTTCGCCCGCAACGACCTGCTGATCGCCCTCTGGACGTTTCTGATCGTGGTCGCGATCTGGCGCTACCGCGAGGAGGGCGACTGGCGCTGGTTGCCGCTGCTCGCGATCAGCCTCGCGCTCTCCTTCGCAACCAAGGAGACGACCTACATCACGGCCGGGATCCTGCTGCTGTACCTCAATCTCACGCTCGGCCTCGCACTGCTCGCGCGACGACCGAGCGTTGGCTGGCGTCGAGCGGTCGAGGCGGCACTGCTGATCCCGTTCGCGTGGGTGGTCGCGGCGCTCTGGCGTCCGCTTGCGACCCGATTCGCGCCGGGCGAACGACCTCGTGAAGTCGATCTGCTCGTCGTGCTCGGCACGCTCACGCTGCCGTTTCTCGCGGCCTTCGCGCGCATCCCGTACGAGGCGCTGGTGGGCGTACCCGGCGACGACTATCGGCTCGCGCTGACGTCGGTGCTTTCGCTCTTCGCCGTCAGCGCGGCGGTCGGGCTGTCGTGGGACCGCGAGCGCTGGGCGGTGCTGTTGGCTGTGGCGCTGCTGATCGTCGTTCCGCTCTACACCACCGGCTTCACCAACCTCGATGGCGCGGGCGGAGCGTTCTGGGGCTCGCTCGACTACTGGATCGACCAGCAGGAGGTGAAACGGGGCGGCCAACCGTGGTTCTACTATTTCATGATGGTGCCGCTGTACGAGTTCGCGGTGCTGCTCCCCGCGCTCGCGGGAACGATCTGGTTGCTGCTGCGCGGTGACCGCCTGATGGCGTTGCTCGCATGGTGGGCCTTCGCAACATTCGTGGCGCTCACCGCGGCCGGCGAGAAGATGCCGTGGCTGACAGTGCACATCGCACTACCGCTGGCGCTGATCACTGCCCACGCAGTCGGCGCGGCGGGTCGCTCGCTGCTGGCCGCGCAGCGACGACGGCTACCAGCGGTCCAATTCGCGGTACCGGCTGCGGCCGCGCTGATAGCGGTGGCGCTGCTCGGGCTCTCCTTGCGGACGGCCGTCGGCGTCGCGTTCCAGCACTCTGACACCCCGACCGAGCCGCTGATCTACACCCAGACGACGCCAGAGGTGCCGCAGGTCCTGCGCGAGATCGAAGCTGTGGTGACGGCGAGCGACGAACCCGTGCCGATCCTCGTCGATACGATGCAGTCGCTGACGTGGCCGTGGGCGTGGTATCTGCGGGACTACGCCGATCTGCGCTATGGCGACCCCGGCGAGGTCGACGCCACCGATCGGCAGGGCATCGTGATCGCGACCACCTCCACATTGCTCGCCAACCCGGAGCTGGAGTCGCAGTTCGCGCGCTCGCTCCCGTACCGGCATCGCTGGTGGTTCACGGAGGGGCGCTACCGGGGGACTACGTGGGGCGGGCTGCTCTCCGGCATCCGTGATGGGTCATTGCTCGCCGATTGGCGCGAGCTCTACTGGAGTCGCGTCGATCGCGAGACGATCGGGTCGCTCGATGCCGTCGTGCTCTTCCCGCACCCGTCGGAAGCACGTTGAGCCGGCTTCAGCGATCATGAGGGCGAATCAGTGAACGGACCCGCCGTTGCTTCATAACCGCCGCCTCTATCTCGGCCTCGCGGTTAGCGTGCTGTTCCTCGCGTTGCTGCTCTGGCAGGTCGACTTTCAGGAGCTACGAACCTCGCTGCGCGAGGTCGATCCGCTCTGGCTGCTACCGGCCGCGCCTGCGTACGCGCTCGCGCTTTGGTTCCGTGCGTTGCGCTGGCGCACGATCCTCAAACCGTCGATGGACATCGGCACACGCGATGTCTTCGAGTTGATGGTGATCGGGCTGGCGGCGAACAACATCCTGCCTGTGCGTGCCGGCGAGTTGATCCGCGCCGGCCTGCTCCAGCAGCAACACGGCGGACGCTGGACGATCGGCTTTGGCACGATCCTCGTCGAACGGGTGCTCGATGGCCTCGTGCTCGCGGCGATCCTCGCGGTCACGATCGCGCTCGTCGGCGGCACCGCGCTGCTCGGCCTCGTCGCGATGCTCGCCGGCGTGGCATTCGTGTTCGCGACGCTGCTGCTCGTCGCGCTGGCCGTGCGGCCCTCGGTGATCGTTGCGCTCGCCCGACGTCTGATCGGGCTGCTGCCCGCACGCGTGCGACCGTTACTCGAAGGTTGGGTCGTCGGCTTCATCGAGGGCATGACCACGCTGCGAGGGGGCCGCGCCTGGTTTGTCGTCGTCTTCTACACGACCGCAAGCTGGCTCGCTGAGGCTGCCGTCTACTGGTCCGTTGGTGTCGGCTTCGGGCTCGATGTCCCGGTCTACATCTACCCGGCCGCCGTGGCCGCCTCCAACCTCGCGCTCGCCGCCCCGAGCACCGCCGCCGGGGTTGGCCCGTACGAGTACTTCACGCGCGAGGTGATCGTCGCGCACGGGGCGAGCACCGCCGCCGGAACGGTCTACGCGATCGCGCTCCACGCGCTGATCGTGATGCCGCTGTTCGTCGCTGGCCTCGTCGTGCTCTGGCGCAGGGGCCTCGGCTTCCGCACGCTCGTCGACGTGCCCGCACCGACGACGGCACCGACGGCCCCACCATCGTGAGGAGATTCGTCGTGAGCGGAGGTGCCGCGTGAAGGTAGTCGTGATCGGCGGTGGCGTCGGCGGGCTGGCTGCCGCGTGGGAGCTCGTGAAGTCCGGCCACGAGGTCGCGCTCTACGAGGCGTCGCCGGTGCTCGGCGGACAGGTACGGACGTTCGAGCTGGGTGGCGGTCGCGTCGAGATCTTCTACCACCACCTCTTCCGCTCCGACACGCACGCGATCGCGCTGATCGAGGAACTCGGGCTGGGTAACGACCTCGAGTGGATCGAGTCGAATCTCGGCTTCCAGGTCGGCGGCCGCCGCTACCCGTTCGTCAGTGCGCTCGATCTGCTGCGTTTCACGGCGGTCTCGCTGCCGACGCGGATTCGCCTCGGGCTCGCCGCGCTCTGGCTGCGGCGCACGAAGGACTGGCCCCGCTACCAGGGCCTGCGTGCGCGCGACTGGATCGTCTCGCGCGTTGGCCGCGAGGGCTACGACCGCGTTTGGGGGCCGCTGCTGCGCGCCAAGTTCGGCGAGCACGCGGGCGATGTTTCGATGGTCTGGTTCTGGGGCAAGGTGCACTTGCGCTTCGCCTCGCGCGATGGAGGCCTCTTCGCACGCGAGCGGCTCGGCTATCTGCGCGGCAGCTTCGGGCGGCTCGTCGACGCGCTCGTCGATGCTACGAGGGCGCGAGGGGCGACGATCGAGGCGGGACAGCCGGTCGCGCGCGTCGTGACCGAGGGTGGTCGCGTGACGGGCGTCGCGCTGCGCGACGGCGACTCCGCTGACGCCGGGGCTGCGAACAGCGACGAGCGCATCGAACCCTGCGACGCGGTGATCGCGACCGTGCCGTCGGATGCCTTCCGGGACATCGTGCCCGACCTCGATGCGAGTTACGGCGCGCTGCTCGATGCCGTCGATTACCAGTGGGCGACGGTGCTCGCGCTCGCGCTCGACCGCCCGCTCTCGGACACCTACTGGCTGACCGTCACCGACGACGATTGTCCCTTCGTGGCGGCCGTCGAGCAGACGAACTTCGTGCCGGATGACGAGTACGGCGGGGCGCATCTCGTCTACCTCTCGAACTACTGCGACCCCGGCGATCCGATCATCGATGAGCAGCCGGAAGAGACGCTTGCGCGCTACGAGCCGTACCTGCGGCGCATCAACCCGGACTTCGACCGCAGCTGGGTGCGCGATCTCTGGCTCTTTCGCGACCGAGCCGGACAGCCGATCGTCGGCGCGGACTACCACGAGTCGATCCCGCCGCACCGCACGCCGATCGAGGGCCTCTACCTGGCGAATACGACGCAGATCTACCCCGAGGATCGAGGCCAGAACTACTCGATCCGGCAGGGCCAGCGCGTTGCGAGGCTGGCGGTCGCCGATGCGTCGGCAGCCAACGACGCCTGAGATCGCGGCGGCAGCGCCTTGAACCCCCCACCGCGCGCGCCGATAATGCCGCCAGTGAATCTGCCGAGCCTACGTCACAGGCTGGGATAGGGGACCGATGCCGCTTGAGACCGAGGCCACCGCCGAGATCCGCGCGCTCGTCGCCGACCTCAAGCCCGACGACGCCGACCTGCTTGAGGCGCTGCATCGCGTTCAGCATCGATACGGCTACATCGCGCCCGAGGCGATGGGCGTGATCGGCGAACAGCTCAAGCTCTCCCCGGCGCACGTCTACGGCGCGACCACGTTCTACGCGGAACTGCGCACGACCCCGCCGCTGGCCCACACGATCGCGTGGTGTGCGGGCGCTAGTTGCCTGCTGAAGAACTCACAGGCGCTGCTGCGCGGGATTGAAGCGGTGCTGACGACTCCGCTCGGCGGCGAGACGGACGATGGCCGCGTCGAGTTGATCCGCGGGCAGTGCAACGGCACCTGTGAACAGGCACCTCAGATCTGGCTCGATGGCGATGTCGTCGGCCACCTCACGGCTTCGCAGGCCGTGCGCATCGCACGTGCGTTGCGCGACGGTGAAGATGCGGCGACCGCGCTCGACGGGATGAACGGCTGATGCCCGAGGCCTTTGCCGCCCTGCGCGAGCGCGCCGAGACGCAGTACGCGCAGTGGACGAACCCCGAGCGACCTCGCATTGACGTTGCGATCGACACATCGAGCCTCGCTGCAGGTGCAGCCGAGGTGCGCGAGGCGATCGAGGCGGATGCGCGCTCACGCAATGCCGCGGTCGACTTCGGGCGGGTTACCGGCATCGGCATGCAGTGGCTGAACCCGCTGGTCACGATCTCGTGGCCCGACGGCACGCGCGTGCTCTACGGGCCGGTCGGCGTCGATGACGCGGCCGCGATCGTCGATGCCGCGATCGGCAAGGACGACGAAGGCGGCGGCGCTGCGGCGTCTGGCCTTGCGATCGCCACGCTGAGCGGGTCGCATCCCGATGTTCCGCCGCTCTCCGAGCACCCCTTCTTCGCACCTGAGTCCGAGCGCCGGCTGCTGGCGCGCATCGGCCACACCGATCCCGAATCGATCGAGCACTACGTCGCGACCGGCGGTTATGTCGGCCTCGACCGCATGCTCAACCGTCACCAGACGCCCGAAGACGTGCGGCAGGTGATGATCGATGCTGGCCTCACCGGGCGCGGAGGTGCCTACTTCCCGGCCGGCGTGAAGTGGAACTTCCTCTCCGGCGCCGGCGAGGTGATGCGCACGCTGATCTGCAACGCCGACGAGGGTGACCCCGGCGCGTGGGTGAACCGCATCATGCTCGAGGGAGACCCGCACCAGGTCGTCGAGGGCATGATCATCGCCGCCTTCGCGACCGGCGCGAAGCACGGGTTCCTCTACATGCGCGACGAGTACCCGCTGGCGATCGAGCGCATGCGCGCGGCCCTCGCCGACGCCGAGGCGGCCGGGCTGCTCGGCGAGCGCGTGCTCGGCCACGACTTCGAGTGCACGCTCGAGGTGATCCGCGGCGCGGGCGCCTACGTCTGTGGCGAGGAGACCGGCCTGATCAACTCGGTGCAGGACGAGCGCGGGATGCCGCGCGTGAAGCCGCCGTTCCCGGCGAACCCCGGTGGTGGCGTCTTTGGTGCCGCGAGCAACGTGAACAACGTCGAGACCTACGCTTCGGCGTCGATGGTGCTGCGCAACGGTGCCGACTGGTATCGCGAGCAGGGCACCGAGCAGAACAGCGGGACGAAGATCTTCTCCTTCTCCGGCGACATCGAGCGTGTCGGCGTGATGGAGGTACCGTGGGGCGTGCCGCTCCCGGATATCCTCGAAGCCTGCGGTGGCATCACCGGCGGCCGCGAGCTGAAGGCAATCCAGGCGGGCGGGCCGCTCGCGGGTTACCTGCCGGCGCGGCTGATCGATGAACTGACGCTCGAACGCGAGACCTTCGTGCCGCACAGTGCGCTCGTCGGCTCCGGCGGCGTGATCTTCGTCGCCGACTCGATGTGCTCGATCGAGCTGAACGAACTCTTCGCGGACTTCCTCGAGGACGAATCCTGCGGGCGCTGCACGACGTGTCATGGCGGCAACCAGCGGATGACGGAGATCTTCCGTCGCACCGCTGCGGGGGGCGGGCGACGCGAGGATCGCCACAGCCTGGAGTTCGTCGGCGACACGCTGCGCTACTCCAACTGCGTACACGGGCAGGCGAGCCCGACGATCATGCGCAACACGCTCGCGCTCTTCGAGGACGAGTACCACGCGCACGCGCACGGCGAGGGCTGTGAGGCGCTGCGTTGCACCGGCTTCACCCGCTACGCGGTCGTCGATCAGAGCGACCCCGCGCTTCCCGACGCCGTGGCGATCTGCCCGGCGGCGGCAATCTCGCGCGACGCGGAGAGTGACGAGTACGCCGTCGACGACGCCTCCTGCGTGCGCTGTGGTGCTTGCATGGACGTGGCGCCGCGCGGCATGGCGCTGCAGGCATCCGTCGGGGCAGCGGCGCCAGCGCGCATCCCGATCGGTCCCCCGGGGGCGCTCCAGCGCTAGACGCGTTGCTCACCCGGGCAATCTGTCCTGGGTAGCGTTGATAACTTGAGGGGCCCCGCGAGCGGGGCTAGACTGAACATCGCTCCGGGTATTGCGCCGGGGCACCTTCTCCCCGGGATGGTCTGCGCACCCTGGCTCGAGCGAAACGTCAATCCGCCGGCGGCACGACGCCGGGTCGCGAGCAGTATCTTGAGCTGAAGCGGCAGCACCCCGACGCCCTGATGCTGTTTCGCATGGGCGACTTCTACGAGACCTTCGACGAGGACGCGGAGACCGTCGCGTCGCTGCTCGGGATCGCGCTCACCTCGCGTTCGATGGGTAAGGCGGAGGGCCGCATCCCGCTCGCCGGGATCCCGGTGCGATCGCTCGAACGCCACCTCGACCGACTTGTCGCCGGCGGGCACCGGGTCGCGATCGCGGATCAGGTTGGCGAAGTCGGTCGCGGGCTCGTCGATCGTCGCGTGGTGCGCGTCGTCACGCCGGGCACGGTCGGCGAGGGCACGCTGCTCAGCGATCGCGGCAACAACTGGCTGGTGGCCGTCGCGCGCGCCGCGCAGGGTCGCTACGGCCTCGCTGCCTGCGACGTCACGACCGGCGAACTTGAATGCGCGGTCGTCGATGGTGAAGCGCTCGCGAGCGAGTGGGCGCGATTGGCCCCGCTCGAGGTGCTGGCTGCCGATGACATCGCCACGGGTAGTGCTGACAGCGAAGAGCTTGCGCTGCCAGCGACGGCGATGCTGACCGTGCGACCGGCGCGCGAATTCCGTCCGGACCGTGCAGCGACCGCGCTGGCGGAGCGGCTCGGTGTCACGACGCTCGATGGCTTCGGCCTCGAGGGGCTGGAAGCCGCAGTCGGGGCCGCGGGAGCGCTCGTTGCGTACGTCGAAGAGACGTGGCCGCAGGCGCTGCCACACCTGCGGGCGCCACGGCCGGTGCGTGCGGACGACCACCTCTACCTCGATGCGCAAACGCGGCGCAGCCTCGAACTCTTCGATGGCGGTCCCGGCGGTGCGCCGTCGCTGCTGGCGACGCTCGACGGGACGCTGACGGCGATGGGTGCACGGCTGCTGCGCGGGCGGCTCGGCCGGCCGCTGCGCCGAGTTGAGGCGATCGAGACACGGCTGGATGAGGTCGCGGCGTTCATCGATGCGGCTGGCGCACGGGCCAACCTGCGTAACGAACTGCGCGGCTTCTCCGACCTCGAGCGCCTGCTCGGGCGCGTGCGCGCCGGCACGGTGACGGCGCCGCAGCTGCGCACGCTTGGCGTCGGGCTGGCACGCCTGCCGCAGATCGCCGAGCACGCGAGCGCGGCCGGTGATGCGGCAGGGGCGGCGGCGGAGGGTACCAGCGGCGCGGGCGAGACGGCCGCGCTGCTGGCAGCGGCGATCGCCGATGAGCCGCCGGTCGAGATCGCCGACGGCGGGACGCTGCGGGCCGGTTTCGACGCAGAGGTCGACGAGCTACGCGCGCTGACCTCGGACGCTCGCCAGGCGCTGGCGGAGCTGGAACGTGCCGAGCGCGAGCGCAGCGGTATCACGACGCTGAAGGTCGGTTACCACCGCGTCTTCGGCTACTACCTCGAGGTGCCGTCGGCGCGCGCCGACGAGGTGCCAGACGACTACGAGCCGCGGCAGACGCTCGCATCCTCTCAGCGCTACCGTAGCGCACCGCTCTCCGAGCTGGAGCAGCGCATCCTCAGCGCCCGCGAGCGGTTGGAGGAGGCCGAGCGCGAGGTGCTCGCTCGGGTGCGCACACAGGTGGCCGAGGCCGGGCCGTCGATCGAGCGCGCGGCCGCGGCGGTGGCGCGCATCGATGTCGCCGCCGCACTCGCCGAGGCGGCGGTCAACCACGGCTACGTGCGGCCAGCGGTCGTCGAGAGTGGCGCGGTCGAGATCGAAGGTGGTCGCCACCCGGTCGTCGAGCGGCAGGTGCCCGCCGGACGCTTCGTGCCGAACGATTGCACCCTCGGCGCATCCGCCGACCTCGTGATCCTCACCGGACCGAACATGGGTGGAAAGTCGACTTATCTGCGGCAGTCGGCGCTGATCGTGCTGCTCGCGCACTGCGGCAGCTTCGTCCCGGCGAAACGCACGCGGATGGGCGTCGTCGACCGCATCTTCTCGCGCGTCGGTGCCTACGACGATATCGCGACCGGGCGCTCGACGTTCATGGTCGAGATGCTCGAGACCGCCGCGATCCTGCACAACGCGACGGAGCACTCGCTCGTGATCCTCGATGAGATCGGGCGTGGCACCGGGACCTACGACGGGCTCGCGATCGCGCGGGCGGTGATCGAGTACCTGCACCACCGACCCGGCGGTACGCCGCGCACGCTCTTCGCTACCCACTACCACGAGCTGGTGGCGCTGGCGCAGACCCTGCCGCGCGTCGAGAACCAGTCGGTGGCGGCCAGCGAGGAGGGCGGCGAGGTCGTCTTCCAGCATCGTGTGGTACTGGGTGCTGCGGATCGGTCGTACGGCGTGCACGTCGCTGCGTTGGCCGGGCTGCCGAAGGCGGTCGTCGGTCGTGCGCGCGAGCTACTGCTGGAGCTGGAGTCCCGTCCGACGAGCGAGGTCGGTCGGGAAGGCGCGCAGTTGCCGCTGCTCGGCGATGTGGGGGCCACGTCGCAGGCACCGACGACCGCGAGCGACGGGCTGATCGATGAGCTCGCGGAGCTGGACCCGGACGCGCTGGCGCCGCTCGAGGCGTTGCAGCGGCTCTACGACCTGCGCAAGCAGGCTCGCGAGCGCCTGGCGCTTGAGGGCTAGCGCGTGACGGACGTTGCCGCGAGGAAGCAGCGAACGCTGATCCGCGTGCTGCCGCCGGAGGTCGCCTCGCGCATCGCTGCCGGCGAGGTCGTCGAGCGGCCGGCGTCGGTGCTCAAGGAGCTGGTCGAGAACGCGATCGATGCCGGGGCACGCACGATCGAGATCGACGCGGAGGGCGGCGGCATCGATCTGCTGCGAGTGCGCGACGACGGCCACGGCATCCCGCCGGAGCAGATCGCCGACGCCTTCGAGCGCCACGCGACGTCGAAGCTGCGCACCGCGCAAGACCTCTTTGCGGTCGGGACGCTGGGTTTTCGCGGCGAGGCGCTGGCTGCGATCGTGGCGGCGGCCGACGTCGATCTGATCACGCGGCCGGCCGATCAACCTTCGGCGGCGGTCGCGCGCTACCGCGACGGTCGCCCCGCTGATCGCGGCAGCGCCGGTGCAGCGCCGGGAACCAGCATCGAGGTGCGAGATCTCTTCTCCGCGCTGCCGGCCCGACGCGCCTTCCTGCGCGGCGAGCGTTCCGAGAGTCGGGCGCTGACGCGCGCGGTGACCTCGCTCGCTCTGGCCCATCCGCAGGTCGCCTTCCGCCTCACGTCGAACGGCCGCCGCACGCTCTCGACGCCCGGCGGCACGTTGCTCGACTCGGTCACGGCCGTCCACGGGCCCGACCTCGCGGGCGCGCTGATCGCGCTCGACTACCGACGTGAGACGGACGACGCAGCGGTGACCGTCATGGGCGTCGTGGCGGCACCCTCGGAACACCGCGCGAGCCGCACTGTGCATCTCGTTGCGAACGGACGCGTGATCAATGCTGGTTCGCTCGCGCACGCTGTCGAGCAGGCATATGAGGGTCTGCTCCCCCGAGGACGGCGTCCGATCGCCTTCCTCAGGGTGGACGTACCCGTGGAGCAAGTCGATGTCAATGTCCATCCGGCGAAAGCCGAGGTGCGCTTTCGGCACGAACGCCTCGTCTTCGCGGCGGTGCGGCAGGCGGTACTGGAGGCGCTCGGCGGCGCGCCGGCGTCGGCCACGTCAGGGCTGACGTTCTCGCCGCATCCATCGCAGGAGCAGGCTAGCGTCGCGCATGACGCAGCAGCAGTCGCGCCATCGTCGCTGCCATCGACGCCAGAACAGACGCCGCGCGCAGTGATCGCGGCAGCGGCGCCGGCCGAGCCACGGCTCGATGACGCCGTCGATGCGTCTGTCGATGTCGCGACGCAGCGCGCGCTGCCGCTGCGCGAGCGGCTGCCGGCGCTGCGTCCACTCGGGCAGTTCGACCGCACCTACATTGCCGCCGAGGCTCCCGACGGTCTGTATCTCGTCGACCAGCACGCCGCGCACGAGCGCGTGCGCTACGAGCAGGTGCGGGCGAGTCGAGGGCGCAGCGAGGCGTCGCAGCCGCTGCTGGAGGCCGCGGTCGTCACGCTCGATCCGCCGCTGCTCGCGCTCGCGCTCGAGACGGTCGACGATCTCGCGGCCCTCGGCTGGGAAGTCGCCGAGACCGACGGCGCGGCGCTACTCGTGCGTGCGGTGCCGTCGTTGCTCAGCGAACAGGATCCAGTCGGCGCGTTCGCAGGCTACCTCGATCGCCTGCAGGCCGAGGATGGCGCGACGCCTGATCGCGTGACGGCGACGCTCGCGTGTCGCTCCGCCGTGCGCGCGGGCGACCGGCTCGACGTCGAACAGCAGCGCGCGCTGCTTGCGGCGCTTGAGCGGACGGAGCAGCCGATGACGTGCCCGCACGGCCGGCCGACGGTGCTGCATATCGACAACGACGCGATCCGACGTTCGTTCGGACGTAGCTCGCTCTAGGCGCAGCCCTGCGGTGGGTCTTCTAGCGGGTAGCGGAGCCTGAACTCGGTCTACGCCTGCGGAGAGAACAACTCCGGCAGCCCGTCGCGCTGCGCTCGCCACTCGAAGAGCCGCGAGACCGCGCTCGCCGCCTTCTCCAGCGATGAGTAGACCGCCACGCCGTGGTTGTACGCAGCCTGGTCGAACGCGCGTGCCACCTTCAGCGGTACGTCGCCGCGCTCGCGTCGGATCGCGACGATCGGCACGCCAACCTCGATCTGTAGCTCAGAGAGGCTGCGCGCTGAATCCTCGGCGTGGGCGATCTGCTCCTCGAGCGTCGAGTCGCGGCCCGGCCCATCGGGCGCGCCGGCCCAGCCACCCCAGCCACCGACGGTCGTGAAGACCATGTCGATGCCGGGTGATCCGGCAACGAGCCGGTAGAGCCGCTTCGTCGTATCGCCGTCGCCGGAGTGGCGGCCGAGGTTGGCATCGATCGGATTGCGCACGCTGGTGCCCGCGACCGGGATGAACTCGCGCAGCTCGTCGACGACCCCGTCGGACATCGGCGGCACTTCGAGCCCCTGGAGCGCGAGTTGATCCGAGGACAGCACGGAGAAGCCACCGCCGCCCGCGATCAGCACGACACCGCGGCCGCGCACGTGGCGCAACTCGGTAGTCGATGCGATCACGAGGTCGCTGAGCTCGCTGATCTTCGTCGCTCGAATCGCGCCGGTCTGACGGGCGAGCGCCTCGAAGACGTCGACCGATCCGGCGAGCGATCCGGTGTGCGAGTTCGCCGCCCGTGCACCGGCGTCGGTGACCCCGCCCTTGAGCAGGATCGTCGGCTTCACCGCGGCGCAGCGGCGTAGCGCGTCGAAGAAGGCGCGACCGTCTCGCACGCCTTCGATGTATGCCGTTACGACCTCGGTCTGCGGGTCGCTGGCGGCGTAGTCGAGGAAATCGTGTGCGCGCAGGTCGGCTCCGTTGCCGTAGGAGACGGCCTTCGAGAAGCGGACGCCGCGACCGGAGAGCGTGCCGATGATATCGCCGGCGTTCGCGCCGGACTGGGAGAGCAGGAAGGTGTTGCCCGGTTCCGTCGAGAAGCCACCCATGAAGGCGAGCCCTACGCCGGGAACATAGAGCCCCATGCAGTTCGGCCCGATCATGCGGATGCCGGCTGCGCGGCCCTTCGCGACGAACTTGTTCTCGATCACGGTGAGGTCTTCGTCGCCGGTCTCAGAGAACCCGGCGGTGAAGAAGTGGATCGACTTCACGCCCTTCTCGATCGCCTGATCGACGAGTTCCGGAACGCCGGGCGCGGGGATCTGGCAGATGATGTGATCGACGGGGTCGGGACAGTCGAGAATGCTCGGGTAGCACTTCAGCCCCCGGATCTCATCGACCTTCGGGTTCACCGGGTAGAGCGCGTGCTCCTTGTCGTAGCCGGCCTCCAGCAAGGAGTTGAGGAACCCGCCGCCTCCTCCATCGCTGCCTTCGCGTGAGGAGACGCCGACGACCGCGACGGATCGCGGGTGGAAGATCGGGTCGAGTGGGTGGTTCGAGGTTGAATCGCTATCTGACGCGGTAATGCGTGGCTCCCTCCGGGCTGCGCGCCCGAGAGGGTCGCGTGCCGCTGGTCTCTCGATTGTAGCGGAGCCGATGCTCTACGCCAGCAGAGGTCTCTGACAGGGGGTGACTGCGGTTAGCGTTCGGCCCCCGGTCGCATGCGCGCGGCGCGCTCCGCGACCTCGATCTTGATCGCCTCCGGAATCCCTTCCGCGACGATCGTCTCGACAGCGTCGGCGGCCGTGTCGATGTCTGCCTCGTTGTTGAAGGCGTGCAGCGAGAGCCGCACGACGTCGAAGTCTCGCACCCCGCGGCAGACGACCTTCGCCTCCGACTGCAGGTAGAAGGCGATCTCGGCGGAGTCGATGCCCTCCGTGTGGAAGCAGAAGAGGCCGGTGCGGGCACCCTCGGTCGTCGGGCTCTTCACCGTCACCGAGCGGATGCGCCCGAAGCGCTCTTCGGCGTACTTCGTCAGCTCGCGAGCGCGGTCGAATACCGCCTGCGGGCCCGACTCGAGGTACTGCTCGGTAGCGGCGATCGTGCCGGCGATCAACGCGCCGGACGTCGTCGTCAGCTCGTACTTCGTGATCAATTCCTTCTCAGGCGTGAAATTGCCCTCGGAGTCCCACTCCGCCGCTGCGCGGCCCGCCACCTTCGAGGGTTCGACGTCCGGGATCGCGTCCCGCCGTACGTAGAGCGCGCCCAGCCCGTCCGGGCCGAGCAACCACTTGTGCGAGGGAATCGCGTAGCAGTCGATGCCGGAGGCGCGCACGTCGATCGGGATGTGGCCGGCAGTCTGCGCACCGTCGACGACGACACGGGCGCCGACGCGGTGGGAGGCCTCGATGATGCCGTTCATCGGCAGCAGCTGGCCGGTCGAGTAGGAGATTTCGGAGAGGATCACGAGCTTGGTGCGGTCGTTCAGCGCCTGGGCGAAGTTCTCCAGCACGACCCCGGCAGAGTCGTCGGCCGCGATCGGCACGATCGACATCTCAGCGCCGCGCCGCTCGCGCAGGTAGTACGCGGGGACAGCACCGGACGCGTGCTCGACCGACGTCGTGATCACGCCATCGCCGGGCTGGATGTCGACGCCGTTGACGACGACATTCAAGCCCTCGGTCGTGTTGCCCATGATCGCGATCTCGTCGGCGTCCGCGCCGATCATTTCGGCAGTGACCTCGCGCATGCGAGCGACGAGTTGCTGGCGGTCCTCCATCACCTCGCGGGTCGTCGGACCGACATCGAGCTCGAGTTGCAGTCGCTGCTTCATCGCATCGACGACGTCGGTGGTGAGCGGGCCGGAGAAGCCGCTGTTCATGTAGGCGTAGTTCTGCATCACGGGCATCTGGCTGCGAAGCCACGCCCAGCGTTCCTCACTCATTGAGTCATCTCCTGCCACGCGGATCGGCCGTGCACATGCGGGCTATGTGTAGCACAGTCGGAGGGCAGGGGAGGGGCGGATCGATGGCGGAGACCACGAGCACCTGGGATCCCGACCAGTACGAGCGATTCCGGCAGGAACGCGCCCAGCCCTTCTACGACCTCGCTGCGATGGTCGAGCGCGAACCCGCGATGCGCGTCGTCGACCTCGGCTGCGGCACCGGCCAGCTCACGTCGTGGCTGCACGCGGAACTCGGCGCGGCGAGTACGCTCGGCGTCGACGCGTCGGACACGATGCTCGAACAGGCGATGCCGCTGGCAGAGGGCACGCTTAGCTTCGAGCAGCGCGACATCACGAGCTTCGTTGCCGACAAACCGTATGACCTCGTCTTCTCCAACGCCGCGCTGCAATGGATCGAGGGCCATGAGGCGCTGCTCACGAAGATCGCCGCAGCCGTCGCGCCGGGTGGGCAACTTGCCGTGCAGGTGCCGTACAACGACGACCACGCATCGCATCGCGTCGCGCGGTCGCTGGCCGGGGGACGTTTCAGCGAGGCACTCGATGGCTACGAGCGGGTCTTCCCGGTGCTCAAGCCGGAGCGCTACGCGGAGCTGCTGCACGAGCTGGGTTTCGAGCGTCAGCAGGTGCGCATGCAGGTCTACACGCACCTGCTGCCGGACACGCGCGCGGTGATTGAGTGGGTCAAGGGTTCGCTGATGACGCCGTACCGCGAGCGCCTGAGCGTCGAGCAGTACGAGGAGCTGCTGGAGCAATACGAGACTGACCTCGTGGCTGTGCTCGGCGAGCACTCGCCGTTCCTCTACCCGTTCAAGCGCATCCTGATGTGGGGTCGCAAGGCCGCCTAGCGGCTCTCAGACGGGTCAACCGACGTCCAGCGTGCCGCCATGTCCCGCTTCGACGCCGCTGACGTCGTAGATCGCTCCGTTCGCCTCGTACCCGCCGATCACCGGGTCGACCGACATCAGCAGCGGCGTATCGAGGTCGATCCACTCGAAGCCGCCGAGCCCGGCCGCGAGGTGCGCGCTGAAGCCCATCCCGAGGCGCGTCTCAACCATGCCACCGATCATCAGCCCCAGCCCGGCGGCGCGAGCGATCGAGGCGATCTCCAGGCCCGCGACGACGCCCGCCTTCGCGAGCTTGATGTTCAGCACTGGCGCGAACTGCTCCTCCGCGATGCGCAACGCGTCCTCGGGAGTGCGGCAGCTCTCGTCGGCGGCCACGGGCACGCCGCCTTCGCGGGTGACACGGCCGAGGGCCGCCCAGTCATCGCGCGGAACGGGCTGCTCGAACAGGGCCGGCTCGAGGTCGGCTGATCGCAGGGCGCGCAGCGCGTCGAGCGCCTGCTCCGCGCTGTAGCCCTCGTTCGCATCGAGCACGAGCGCGCAGTCGGGGTGGCCATCGCGGATCGCCGCCAGCCGCGCGATGTCGGCTTCGACGTCCAGCCCGACCTTCGTCTTGATCGTCGCAAAGCCGCGCTCGCGATACCGCGCCGCGAGCGACTGTGCCTCATCTGGCTCGCAGATCGGGATCGTGATGTCGGTCGTGAGCTGCCGCTCGGCGCCGCCGAAGAAGCGGTAGAGCGGCACCCCGAGCGAGCGCGTGAACGCATCGATCACCCCCATCTCGATGCCGGCGCGCACAGCCGCCAGACGAGGGATGCGCGAGGCCAGCTCAGCGGCGAGCGGCCGCCATTCGGCGGCGTCGTGTCCGACGATCCACTCGGCAGCCTCGCCGACCGTAGTGAGCGCGGTCGGCTGATCCTCGACGGTCACGGGCTGCAGCGACGGAATCTCGCCCCAGCCCTCGGCGCCACCGCGCAACCGCACGCGCACGGCGACGTTTTCGACCTGATCGAGCCGCCCCGTGGCGATCACAAACGGTCGCAGCAGCGGCACATCGAGCGGATAGGCATCGACTGACGTGATCTCTGTCGCACGGCTCATGGCGCGGAGCGTACAGGCGCAGCGCACACGGAAGTGCGTCCGCACGAACTTGACAGGCATCACGTGCATCGTAAGGATGCGGCCAGAGCAGCAGGAGGAGGGCCCATGACACTTCGGGGCAAAGCCGCGATCGTCGGCTTCTACGAAATTCCCACCGAGAAGGAGATGCCGGACCGCAGTACGTCGTCCGTACTCGCCGAGGTCGCACGGGGTGCCATCCTCGATGCCGGCCTGCGCATCGAGGACATCGATGGCGTGATCGGGCAGGAGGCGCTCAACTCGCTGACGATGAACGAGACGCTCGGCCTGAAGCCGCGCTACACCTCATCGATGACGACACACGGCGCCAGCGGGGCCACATCGATCGTTACGGCCGCGTCGGTGATCGCCGCCGGGCTCGCCGACTACGTGCTCTGCGTCTTCGGCGAATCGCGCCAGCGCAGCAGTTCGCGGCTGAACGCCGTCTCGGCGGCGCAGCGAGTCGCGCCCACCAACCGTGCCTCGGAGTGGGAGACGCCGTTCGGGCCGGTGATCGCCGCCAACGGTGGCTATGGCCTGATCAAAGAACGTCACATGTACGAGTACGGCACCACGCAGGAGCAGTTCGCGAAGTGCGCCGTCGACGAGCGCTTCAACGCGCTGGAGAACCCGAACGCCGTCTGGCAGGGCCAGCCGATCACGATCGATGATGTGCTGAACTCCCGCTTCACCAACGACCCGCTGCATCTGCTGGAGAGCGTGATGCCATGCTCGGGCGGCGCAGCAGTCGTCGTCACTTCGGCGGAGCGGGCCCGTTCGATGCCGCACCCGCCGGCCTACGTGCTCGGTGCCGGCGGCCCGGCGACGAGCCACGACACGATCTGGCAGGAAGACCGCATCGCGACCACTCCGGTCGTGATGACCGCTCCGAACGCGCTGCAGATGGCCGAAGTCAACATCAACGATATCGAGTTCGCAGAGTTCTACGACTGCTACACGATTCTCGTCATGGCATGTCTTGAGGACGCCGGTATCTGCGCGAAGGGCGACATCGGCGCTTTCTACGAGTCGACGGATACCACGTACAAGGGCGAGTTCCCGATCAATACCGATGGCGGGCAGATCGCTGCCGGCCAGCCGGGCGGGAGCGCCGGTGGGTTCCGTCACATCGTCGAGGCCACGCGCCAGGTGATGGGCAGGGCTGAGAATCGGCAGGTTGAGAAATCGGACCTCTGCCTGGTGAATGGCTGAGGTGGCACCGCCAGCGTGATGTGCACGCTGGTGCTCGGTTCGAGCGCCACACTCTAAATCCAGAACCGCTGAGAGGAACAGCTGATGGCTGACTACACGAAGCCGCTACCCAACCCCGCCGACCCGGATCTGACGGCCCCGTTCTGGGAAGCCGCGAAGCGCCACGAGCTGCTAATCCCGCGCTGCCGCAGTTGCGACTCCTACTTCTGGTTCCCGCGGCCCGCGTGTCCCACGTGCCTCAAGGAGGACTGGGAGTGGACCGAGGTCAGCGGCAAGGGGCGGCTGCACACCTTCACGGTCGTGCGTCAGCCCAGCAACCCCTCGTTCAACGAGGACGTTCCGTACGCCTACGCGGTCGTCCAGCTCGACGAGGGGCCGCGCATGGTCTCGAACATCGTCGACTGCGAAATCCCCGACGGTTTGGCCGTCGATATGGCGCTCGAGGCGTCGTTCGATGACGTGGACGACGACTGGACGCTGGTGAAGTTCAAGCCGGTCTAAGCCCCGAGCGGGCCTAGTCGGAGGCTGCTTCCGAGCCGGCCCAGCCGCTCGTCAGCAGTTCCTGAAAGCGTGCCTCGGCGTCCTGCAGCGAGTCGAGGAACTCGAACTCGGCCTCGCGCGCCATCTGCTCATCGATCGGTGAGTCGCCGGTGTGCATGTAGTGATCGACGTCGAACGACGCGCGCACATCCATCAGGTTCTGCTTCAGCACCGTGAAGCGCATCGGGATGTCGTGCTTCGCCCAGAGCGCCTGCTGCACGCCGACCGGCCGGTCGGAGCAGCTCCCGATCACGATGCCGAGCTCGTGCGCAAGACGCACGGTCGCGAGCGTGATCTCGCCCGGCGGATCGCCGACCTCGAGCGTCCCGTCGATGTCGAAGCTGATCAGCCGCTTCATCTGCCACCACTGAGCGGCGGCACGAGGTAGATCTCCGTCTCGTCGGTGACCGGGTCGAGCAGGCCGCTGTCGTCGAGAATTGAGCCGTCGATCGCTACCGCCATCTCGGGCCGCAGGCCGTCGTCGTCCATGATCCATGCGGTCAACTGCGGATAGTCTTCGCCGACGGCGCGAAAGACCGCGCGCAACGTCGCTCCCTCGGCCCTGATCTGGTCAGAGCCACCCGAGAGCGACCGTAGCGACGCTGGGACATGAACCACAGCCATGTTGCCGTCGCCTCTCAGCTGCTACGAACCGGAGCCATCGAGGGCTTCGAGTTCTTCGAGGATACGCGCCGGCGTCGCCGGGAGCCTGTTCACGCGGACGCCGACCGCGTCGTAGATCGCATTCGCGATCGCCGCCAGCGGGGGCACGATCGGCACCTCACCGACGCCGCGTACGCCGAAGGGATGACCGGGGTTCGGCACCTCGACGAGCACGGTGTCGATCATCGGCAGGTCGTTCGCCACCGGCATGCGGTAGTCGAGCAGCGAGGCGTTCGCCATCGCACCGTCGTCGGTGTAGATGTACTCCTCGTTCAGCGCCATGCCGATGCCCTGAACCGCGCCGCCCTGGATCTGGCCCTCGACGTATGCGGGGTGAATCGCCTTGCCGACGTCCTGGATCGCCGTGTAGCGGAGCACCGTGACCTTGCCGGTTTCGCGGTCGACCTGCACATCGGCGATGTGCGCGGCGAAGCACGCACCAACCTTACCGACGCTCGTCGAAACGACATCGGCGCGGCCCTGGATGTTGCCGCCGGTGCCGGGCAGCCGTCCTGCCGCTTCCTTGAAGGTCATCACCTGGTCGTCCGGGCCGTGCAGGCTGGCATCCGACGCGTCGTACGTCACCTCCTCGGGAGCGACGTCCCAGACGGCGGCGATGCGCTTCGTGATCTGCTCCTGCACGTCCATCCCCGCGCGGTAGGCGGCCCAGCCGGTCGCGAATGTCGTACGTGAGCCGCCGGTGTTGCCGGTGAAGCCGATCGTGTCGGTGTCGCCGACGAGCGATGTCACATCCTCGTACTCGATGCCCATCGTCTCCGCGAATTGCATCGCCAACGCCGCGCGCTGCCCGCCGATATCGACGGAGCCGGTGATCAGGGTGACCGTGCCATCCGAGTGCACATTGGCGTAAGCACTCGACTCGCCACCACCGTTCTGCCAGAAGCCCATCGCCACGCCGCGACCGACGTCCGGTTCAAGGATCTCGGCACGGTAGTGCGGGTGGTCGGTCGTCGCGCGGATCACCTCGCGGATACCGACGGAGCCGTGCGTCGCACCGTCGCTGCGCGGGTCGCCCTCGGAGACGGCGTTGAGATCGCGAATCGCCATGCGGTCCATGTCCAGCATGTCGGCCAGCTCGTCCATCACCGCCTCGATCGCATAGGCGGCGGCTGGTGCGCCCGGAGCGCGATAGGCGGCCGTCTTCGGGCGGTTGAGCACCACGTCGAAGCCGACGATTCGCTGATGTGGAACGAGATACGGGCCCAGCGCGCAGCGTGCACCGCCGGGGACGGGCGAACCGGGGTAGGCACCGGCTTCGTATTCAAGTCGAATGTCGGCGGCGACGAGTGTGCCGTCGCGCATTGCGCCGAGCTTGATGAAGGAGCGGGTGCCAGAGGTCGGGCCGGTCGCTTCCAGCACCTCGGTGCGGTTCATCGTGATCTGCACCGGACGGCCGCTCTTCTTCGAGAGCAGCGCCGCGAGCGGCTCAAGGTAGATCACGTTCTTCGCGCCGAACCCCCCGCCGATCTCCGCCGGGATCACGCGCAGGTCGCCGAGCGCGAGCCCGAGCACGCGTGCGACGTTGGTGCGGACACCGAACGCCCCCTGCGTGCTGGTCCAGATCGTGACCTTGCCGTCCGCGTTCCAGACTGCCGTCCCGTTGTGATTCTCGATGTAGCCCTGGTGCACCATCGACGTCTCGAAGATGCGCTCCAGCACAACCTCGGCCTGCGCGAAACCAGCATCGAGGTCGCCGAAGCCCATCTCGATCGTGCGTGCGACGTTCGGCGATCGCCCCTCGACCGGTTCGAAGAGACCGTCGACGAGGCTGGAGAGGCCATCGTCGTGCAGCGTCGGCGCATCCGGAGCGAGCGCATCGTCGAGGCTCGTGACCGCGGGCAGCACGTCGTACTCGACCTCGATCAGAGCGACGGCGTCCTCCGCGACGTGCGCGTCATCGGCGCAGACGGCCGCGATTGGGTGGCCCTTGAACAGCACCTTGCGACGCGCGAGCAGCCGTTCGAGGTCCCACATCGTGGGCATCGGTCCGCGGATCGTCTGCATCGTCGGTTCGGTCGGTTCGGGGAAGTCCTCGTGCGTGATCACGGCGTGGACGCCGGGCAGCGCTTCCGCCTTCGAGGTGTCGATGCTCTTGATGATCGCGTGGGCGTGCGGGCTACGCTTGACGCGGCCAAACAGCATCCCAGCCATGCGCACATCGGCACCGTAGACGGCGCGGCCCGTGACCTTGTCGACGCCGTCCGGACGGATCGGGTTCGTCCCGATCACGCGATATTCAGTCGCTGCTTCTACCATCGTCAGGCCCCCTCAGACCGCATCGTCTCGGCCGCGCTGAGCACGGCGCGCACGATCTTGTCGTAGCCGGTGCAGCGGCAGAGGTTCCCCGCCAGCCAGAACCGCACCTCGTCCTCATCCGGGCTTGGATTGACCTTCAGCAGCGCGGTCGCTGAGACCAGGAATCCGGGTGTGCAGATGCCGCACTGCAACGCCGCCTCCTCGAGGAAGGCCTGCTGGATCGGGTGCAGCCCCTCGCGGCCGTCATCGAGACCCTCGACGGTGCGCACGTCCGCGCCCTCGACCTCCGCTGCGAGCACGAGGCAGGAGTTCACAAGCTGGCCGTCCAGCGTCACGGCACAGGCACCGCAGTTGCCGTTGTTGCAGCCCTCCTTCGTGCCGGTCAGCCCGACGCGGTCGCGCAGCGCTTCAAGCAGGCTGTCACGTTCGTCGATCATGATCTCGCTGCTGCTGCCGTTGATCTGTGTGTTAACGATGCGCTTAGCCAAGGGACACCCCCGCGCGTTCCGCTGCGTCTCTGATTGTGCGTTCGGTGAGCACGCCGGAGAGGTGCGTTCGATGTTTGATCGTGCCGCGCATGTCGTCGATCGGACTCGCTGCGTCGCGAGAGGCGGCTGCGGCTGCCGCGATCGAATCGTCGCTGAGCGGCGCGCCGATGAGCGCCTCGCCCGCGGTGGGGACGAACAATGGTGTCGCGGCGACAGCGCCGAGGGCGATGCGGGCCGAGGTCACGGTGCCGCCGCCGTCGAATTGCAGCGCGCTCGCGGCGTTGACGACGGCGATGTCCATCTCGTTGCGCGGGATGAATCGCTGGGCCGCCGCTCCGCTCCGCTCGGGCGGGGCAGGGAAGTTGATCGAGACGACAAACTCGCCGTTCTGCAACACATTCCGTCCCGGCCCAGTGCAGAAATCGACGACAGCCACGTCACGCTGGCCGTGAGGACCGATGACGTAGGCCGTGGCATTGAGCGCGATCATCGTTGGGATCGAATCGGCCGCCGGCGACGAATTGCAGAGATTGCCACCCAGCGTCGCGCGGCCCTGGACCGCGGTCCCGCCGATCACTTCTGTGGAGTCGACGAGGCTCGGGTAGTGCTTTCGCACGTCGGGGTCGTTGTAGACGTCGTAGAGACGCAAAGCCGCGCCCACGGTCAGTCCATCGCTATCGCTGTAGCTGAGCGCGGTCGTCTCTGGTACGTGCTTCACATCGACGAACGTTTCGACGTCGATCCGACGTTCTCGCGCGAGGATGATCAAGTCGGTGCCACCGGCGAGCACGCGCGTTCCGCTGCCGCCCTCCTGGAGCATCTTTACGGCCTCGTCGATCGACGAGGCGCGCGCATATTTCACTGCCTGCAAGGTCCCCTGCTTTCACTGGTGCGTGCGGGCAGCATATTCGCGGCAGCCGAAGCTGTCATTTGCTACATTGGCGCGCATCGAATCCGACGGGGACTCGGACGCGCCGTTCACCGACGACCAATGGGAGGGCCTGATGGCCGGTCTACTGATCTCACGAGTAGTCGCTGATCGTTGCGAAGCGGAGTTCGCGCGTGTCCAGGGTGAGACCGACCTGACGCTCGAACTGAACATCGTCCCGGAAGTTGAAGGGGTGTTCCTCGAGCCGGAAGACCTCGCACGCGTTGAGATCGCGTTCTTCTCCGGCGACATGCTCGCGGACGAGGGCACGCTGGCACGTCGCTTCTTTGGGGCCGCGCTGCGAGCGCCGAACCTGAAGTGGATGCACGCCTCGAACGCCGGTATCGACGACCCCGTCTTCGGTCGGGTGCTCGAAGCAGGGGCGCGGCTCTCGAACTCGTCGGGCTCGTCGGCGGAACCGATCGCGCAGACCGCGATCGGCGGCATGCTGGCGCTCTCGCGTGGCTTCCCCGCGTGGGGCGACGCGCAGCGCGATCGCGAATGGCGGCCGCTTGAACAAGCCGCGACGCCGGCCGACCTTGGTACGCAGACCGTCGTTGTGGTCGGCCTTGGCGCGATCGGCGGCCACATCGCGCGGCTCTCGCAGGCGCTTGGCCTGCACGTGATCGGCGTACGACGTAGTCCGCAGCGGCCCGGCGACCCCGTCGACGAGATGGTCACGCCCGCCGACCTCGCGTCCGTGCTGCCGCGCGCCGACTGGCTGGCGCTCGCGATGCCGCTCACCGACGAGACGCGCGACATGATCTCCGCCGAGGCGATCGCGCTGCTGCCGAAGGGCGCGCGCATCCTCAACGTCGCGCGCGGGCAGGTGATCGACGAGGGCGCGATGATCGACGCGCTGCGATCCGGTGCGCTCGGTGGCGCCTATCTCGATGTCTTCGATACGGAGCCGCTACCCTCGGAATCTCCGCTCTGGGAGCTACCGAACGTGATCGTCACGCCGCACAACTCATCGGCCTCGCTCGGCAACAACGAGCGGTCGACGCTGATGTTCCTTACCAACCTCGACCACTGGGCGCGCGACGAGCCGCTGGAGAACGAGGTCAGCGAGCGGTAGCATCGCGGCCGGAGGGTTCGCGCATGCAGCTCCTGCTCGTGATCGCTGGCGGTGCCGTCGGCACGCTCTTTCGCTACCAGATCGCGATGCGTCTGCAGAGCGCCAGCGGCGGCGCCTTCCCGGTCGGGACGCTTGCCGTCAACGTCAGCGGCGCGTTCATCGCGGGGCTTCTCGCCACGCTCCTGCTCGAACGCAGCGCGGTCTCCGCGGAGGTGCGCACGGCAATCCTCGTCGGTGTGCTCGGCGGCTATACGACGTTCTCCACCTTCAGCGTTGAGACGCTCACGCTGACGAACGACGGGCAGTGGGGCCTCGCGACATTGAACGTCGCTGCGTCAGTAGCCGCGGCGCTCTTCGCCGTCTGGGCGGGGCAGTCCGTCGCGCGCCTCTGGAGCTAGCGACCGACGCTCCGACTACTGTGCGAGTTCGACGATCAAGTCGACGGCCCGTGTGACGTCGACGCTGTCCGTGTTGAGCACAACGTCGTATTGCTCCGGTCGCTCGGAATCGACGCCGTAGAACCGCTTCAGGTAATCGGCACGCGCGCGCTGTGACTCGCGCACGGCGTCGGTCGCTTCGGATTGCGCCGAACCACCGTCGACGAGCCTGCGCACCTGTGCGTCTTCGGACGCCGTGATCAGCACCCGGAGCACGCCGGGCGCATCCGGGAACGCATGGCTCGCGGCGTGAGCGACGATCACCGCCTGCCCCTTGTTGCCGGTCTCCACGACGACATCGCGGATCAGTTCCTGGTAGTCGGCGGCGCTCGCGACGGGAATCGACTGGTCGTCGAAGTGCATCGACGACCCGCCCGAGAGCGCGTCGATCACGCGTGAGACGATCGATTGACGTTCCTCCGCCTTCGCGGCGATCTCCGGCGTGACGTTCGATCGCTCGGCGACGCGGGAGATGATCTGGTCATCGACGTACCGGAAGCCGAGCCGCTCCGCTACCGCCCGGCCGATCTCTTCGCCCCCGGCGCCCAGAAAACGCGAAATGCAGACAGTGTTCGCAGCCATCTCAACCTCCTCAGCAGGGCAGGACAGTAGCACCGATACCCCAGGCCCGTATGTGGATTCGGCCACAGAGCGAGGGTCGCGCGGGCATCTGATGGTGCGCGAGACGCCACCTCGCGGCGTGGTAGGCTCCCCCATCGGACTATTCGGAGGGGAACGAAATGTACGAAGGAATGATCGCCGAGACCGTGATGTATCGCGGTGACGGCGGCGAAGACATCGAGGCTTACGTGGCTCGGCCACTGGGGCCGGGACCATTCCCGTCGGTCGTGGTGCTGCACCACATGCCCGGCTGGGACGAGGGCACGAAGGAGATCACGCGCAAGTTTGCGCACCACGGCTACAACGCGATCGACCCGAACCTGTACTACCGCGAGGGACCCGGCGGCGAACCGGACGAGGTCGCGGCCGTCGCCCGCTCGCAGGGTGGCGTCCCGGTCGACCGGCTGGTCGGTGATGCCGAGGGCGCCGCAGCGTACCTGCGTAACCTGCCGACGAGCACCGACCGGGTCGGCATCATCGGCTTCTGCTCGGGTGGCCGTCAGGTCGTGATCGCCGCCTCGCGCTCGATCGCGTTCGATGCCGCCGTCGACTGCTGGGGAGGGCGCGTGATCGCCGATGCCGACCAGCTCACGGAGCGTCAGCCAGTCGCCCCGATCGACATGATCGACGACCTCGCTGCGCCGCTGCTAGGCATCTTCGGCAACGACGACCGCAGCCCGTCGCCTGAACTCGTCGATCAGCACGAGGAGGCGCTGAAGCAGGCCGGCAAGACGTACGAGTTCCATCGCTACGACGGCGCCGGGCACGGCTTCTTCGCGACGGATCGCCCCGGCTACCGTCCGGTGCAGGCGACCGAGGCCTGGGGCGAGGTCTGGCAATGGTACGAGCGATATCTGAGGACGGAAGGGTAGGGCATGATGTGCAACTGGATTATTGAGAAGACGGAGCTCTCCGGCAGCGGCAAGAGCCGCGAGGGCTGGTTCAAGCTGGGCCAGGCGAACGTCTACTACGACCACCCGTTCCACGCGCCGATGGATCACGCGCTGATCATCGACTTCGTCGAGGACCCCGACCGCGTCAGCAATCGCGTCGCCGTCGAACTCAGCGCGGAGTCAGCGCTCGGACTGATCGAGAGCATCAAGGCGGCGCTCGCCAGCGGCGACGAGGCGCATATCGAGGTCGCGACGGCCTAGCGCCCGCCTGACGTCGGGTCGACTCGCGTATGGCGCGCTACATCCTCGCGCTCGACCAGGGCACGACGTCGTCGCGAGCGATCCTCTTCGACGAGCGCGCGCAGGTTGTCGAGAGCGAGCAGCAGCAATTCCGCCAGTCCTTCCCGCAGCCGGGCTGGGTTGAGCACGACCCCGACGAGATCTGGGCGACCCAGCTTGCGACCGCGCAGGCGGTGCTACGAGCAGCCGACGTCACAGCCGTCGACGTCGCCGCGATCGGGATCGCGAATCAGCGAGAGTCTACTGTCGTCTGGGATCGCGCTAGCGGCGAACCGATCTACCCCGCAATCGTCTGGCAGTCGCGCCAGAGCGCCGAGATCTGCGACGAACTGCGCGATCGCGGATTCGAGGACGAGGTGCGTACACGCACCGGCCTCACGATCGACGCCTACTTCTCCGCGACGAAGGTGCGCTTCATCCTCGATGCCGTCGACGGTGCGCAGCAGCGGGCGGAGCGCGGTGAGCTGGCGTTCGGTACGATCGATTCATGGCTGATCCACCGGCTGACCGGCGGTCGCGTGCATGCTACCGACTACTCAAACGCCTCTCGCACGATGCTCTTCAACATCCACAAGCTGCAGTGGGACGACGCGCTGCTTGCCGCCCTCGATATCCCACGCGCGATGCTGCCGCAGCTTCGCGACTCCGGCGGGGCAATCGACGTGACGGACGCCGCCCACTTCGGTGGCGAGATCGCGATCGCGGGCGTCGCGGGCGACCAGCAGGCGGCGCTCTTCGGACAGGCGTGCTTTGAGCCGGGCGCGGCGAAGAACACCTACGGCACGGGCTGCTTCGTGCTGATGAACACCGGAAGGGAGGCGAAGGATTCAGCGCACGGCCTGCTCACGAGCGCCGCGTGGGGCATCGACGGCAACGTCGATTACCTGCTCGAGGGCAGCGTCTTCTCCGCCGGATCAGCGATCCAGTGGCTCCGCGACGGTCTGCACCTGATCGAGAGTGCCGCGGAAAGCGAGGTGCTCGCGACCTCCGTCGAGGACACGGGTGGCGTCGTCTTCGTGCCGGCCTTCACCGGCCTCGGTGCGCCGTACTGGGACGCCGACGCGCGGGGCACGCTCACGGGCATCACGCGCGGGACGGAGCCGGCGCGCATCGTGCGTGCCGCGTTGGAGGCGATCGCCTACCAGACCCGCGACGTCGTCGACTGCCTCGCCCGCGACAGCGGCCACAACCTGAGCGCGCTGCGCGTCGATGGTGGTGCGAGCGAGAACGATTTCCTGACGCAATTCCAGGCGGATATCCTCGGCATCCCCGTCGAACGACCGCGCGAGCTGGAGGCAACCGCACGTGGCGCGGCGGGCCTGGCAGGCGTCGCGACCGGCGTCTGGGCAAGCCGCGATCAGTTCGCCGAAGCGATCGCGAGCGAGGTCACGGTCTTTGAACCTCGCATGGACGTGGAGCGGCGCGAGGAGCTGTACGCCGGGTGGCGTCGCGCCGTGGACCGAGCGCTCGGCAGCTAGCTACTCGTCGCAACTACTCATCGTGAAATTCGGGGACGCGCTTCTCGACGAAGGCGCGCGTGCCTTCACGCGAGTCCCTCGAGGCGTTCGCGACGCGGCTGAACTCACGGTAGAGGCGCAGGCCATCGCGCGTCGGCAGGTCGCGCCCTCGGTACGCCAGCTCTTTGATCAGCCGAACTGCGATCGGGCCGTTCGACGCGATCTGTTCCGCAATCGCCTCCGCGCGCGGCAGTAGCTCGTCGGGCGCGACGACCTCGCTGACCAGCCCGATGCGGAGCGCCGTCTCGGCGTCGATGAATTCGCCGGTGAGCAGGAGTTGCATCGTGTGGGACATGCCGACCATGTCTGGCAACCGCACCGCGCCGTAGCCGTGGAGGATGCCCCACTTCACCTCGGGCGTGCCGAACTGCGCGTCCGTCGACGCGATGCGAATGTCGCAGAACGTCGCGAGTTCGAGCCCGCCGGCCAGCGCGTAGCCGTTGATCGCCGCGATTAGCGGCTTGCTGCATTCGAGGCCGCTGTCGAAGCGCTCCGGGCGGTAGGGCTGCCAGCCGGTGGCTGCTGACGCGTCGGCCAGCTCGCCGAGGTCGTGGCCGGAGGTGAACGCGCGTCCGCTGCCGGTGACGATCACACATCGCACGTTCGCATCGCGCTCGGCGTTACGAACCGCGTCGCCGATCGCGGCGTACATCTCGTTGTTCATCGCGTTCATCTTCTCGGGCCGGTTGATCGTGAGCCGCCCGATGTGGCCGCTGACTTCGTACTGAATCTCGTCCATTTCCGCCTCCAGGCGTCGGTCGTTCCGCGCTACCAGAACCCGATCTTGTAGCGCGCGCCGCCGTGTTCGTAGCCACTGTTGCCGCCCCGCTGCACGCGCTTCTGGTGCTTCGCGCAGAGCGGAATTGTCAGTCGCTCGCGGTCGTCGGGGTCGCTCACCCACTTCGAGACGGCGAACTCATCGCGAGGGCGGGCGGGGCAGAACTCACATCGTGGCGCCGGCATCGCAGCTACTCCGCCTGGATCGTGTCGTCGAGGGTTGGCGCGTCAGCGACGATGGTAGCGGCGCCGGGGCCAACGTCCGAGGTTGCGACGCCCTGCAACTCCAGCTTCTTCGCGATCACCTGATCGAGGTAGAGGCCGTTGTTGTGCTCCTCGAAGACCTTAGAGGCGGCGTCGAGATGCTCGCGCGCCTCGTCGGTGTTGCCACGCTTGATCGCGCCGTGTCACCGTCTGCGCCGATGCGTCGAGCGTCAGTTCGCCGCAGGTGAGAACCGGTTCGGCGCCGTCGCTGCTCTTGCCGCGCTCCATCGCCCGCTGCATCTTCGCCGTCACGAGGTCGATGCTGATCGGCTTGGTGATGTAGTCGTCGGCCCCGGCCTCGATGCCCGCGATCATTTGATCACTCTCGGAGAGCGCTGAGATGATCAGGATCGGCACGCCGCTCACCGCTCGAATTCGACGGCAGAGCTCGATCCCGTCCATTCGCGGCATCATGATGTCGGCCAGTACGAGGTCGTACGCTTCCGGGTCATTGCTAAAGAGAGTCCACGCTTCATCACCATCGTCGGCGATCGCGTGCTCCCACCCGGCACGATCGATCAGCGATCGCACCAGACGCTGGGCGTACTGGTCATCTTCGGCGACAAGAACTCGGCTCACGTTCGCTCCGTTGTCGTCAGGGAGAGTCTTACCGACTCGTTCTCTGACGGAATTGGGTCACTCAATCCCGCTGATCTAGGTATAACTGAAATGTCACGCGAATGTCACACGATGAGCCTGACAGATTTACCAGTTGCCGTCACCGCGATCAGCCGCGATTGCCTACAGCGACCGAATCCGCGATCTACGCGCTCGAAACCCCGCAGGCGGTCAGACGATCGTCAGCGCCGTCACGCCGCGGTCGGGCTGGAGGTGGCGACAGCGGTGACCGTGGAGCGGTGAGACGTCAGCTAGCTTGCGGGAGGCCGTCAGAAGGTGGCGGCGAGGAGGCTCAGGCTCATCTGGTGTACGATGCCGATGCGAGACAACCGACGCTTCGACACGCGCACACCGGATGGAGTCCCCATGGCGACCGAGCAGAAGACGAAGAAGACATCCGGCGAATGCGTCCACCACTGGCAGATTTCCAGCCCGAAGGGCTCGATGAGCGTAGGTACGTGCCGCCTCTGTGGTGCCGAGCGCGAGTTCCAGAACGCCGAGCCATCCTACATGGGCACGAACCGATCGAAGACCAAAGGGAAGTCCAAGTAGACGGACCAGCCATTGACCACTGATCAAGCACTGGCGATCTGCCCGTTCTGCCATGAGGTGGTCGGCGCGCCGACGTCGTTTTCCCACCTCTGGCACATCGGCCGCGATATCACCACGACGCCGTCGTGCTGCCTCGTTGGCGAGCACCAGCGGCAGGTCGCGCACCAGGAGCACGTGCCTGAGCAGCCGTTCGTGCCATCCAGCGGTCCGATCAACGTCGCCCCGCGCAGCGACGCTCAGCAGCGCCCGGGTCAGACCTCGCCGCTGATCATCGTCGACGAATCCCAGATTCGCTAACCAGCCCATCGACCGTGCCGGCTAGTTCGCTGCGGCGCTACCGATCAGTGCTTTCGATCAGCGCTACTGCCAGCGACACGATGTCCTGCTCGGTGAGCCACGGGCGCAGCGCCGCATGTAACTCGTACGTCACGTCGTCACTGCGCCAGCGCAGGTAGGCGATGTCATCGCCAGTCCCGGCAGGTCCCGCGAAGCCGCTCACGGTAACGCCATCCGCCGACGCCTCGACGCGGTGTGTCTGCGGTGGGATGCGCGTGAACGCCAGCACCGCAGCCGTCTGACTGAAGACATAGCCGCGTTCACCGTTGCGATCGACGACGACGTTCAGGCGCTGAACCTGTCCGCCCGGCTCGGGCAACGCATCAGCGAAGACTTGCGTCACGCGTAACCGGCCGTCGCACGACGCCGGCCATGCCAGCGGCGATAGCCCGCCCTGTTCGATCGACGCGAGCGACGCAGCGGCGGCCGGGGCCAACTCGATCGGGTCGCATTGTCGCGGCTGCGCACACGCGACGAGGATCGACGAGACGATCGCGGCCACCAGCATCGGCCGTGCGGTGGCGCGCGGGTTCACGGGTACGGGTCAGCCTCGCTGAGGCGCGCCTGGGCAGCACGCTCGTCCGGGCCCCAGAGCGTCTTGATGTACTCCAGCACGGCGCGGATCTCCTCGGGTGTGAGCAACGCGCCGAAGGCCGGCATTCCGCTCACGAACCCGGCCGCGGTGAGCCCGCCATCGCGCACGATCTCGTACAGCACGCCGTCCGGATGGTGCCAGGTGTGCCCGCTTGAATCGTGCGGCGGGGGAAGGAAGCTGCCATCCGGCCGCCGCACGCGCCAGTCCGGCTGGCCCTCGCCGTTTGGGCCGTGGCAGACGGCACAACTGCTGGCGTAGAGAAGCGAGCCAGCGTCGGCGGCCGCGTCGGAAGGCGGAGCGACAGAGGCTGAGGCGGCGGGCTTAGGCTGCTCTGCGGTGCTGCAGGCCGCCGAGGTCGCGATCGCCGCGAGCGTGAACACGACGATCGCAAACGCAATGTTCGGCACTCGTCGGATGTTGCGGGTCGCGGGTCTGCTCGTCATGTCGGCGAAAGCATATCCGAGGACGCGATCCTGACCGACCGCGCGTATGATGTCGCCGCGACGGCATGACGCCGAGTTGAGGAGCACATGATGACGACAGAAGACATCCTGTTCAGCCGCGAGGGGGGTGTCGCGACTGCGACGTTCAACCGACCCGACCGTCTGAACGCGATCACGTTTGAGATGATCGAGGGCCTGACAGCGTTTGTCCGCGAGAGCGGTCGCGACGAAGACGTGCGCGCGATCGTGATTACTGGCAGCGGGCGCGCCTTCTCGTCTGGCGACGACATTGTGAACGGTATGGGCGACCGACCGACGCGATACGGCGAGCCCGGCGGGATGACCACCGATCTGGGGCCACACCACGAACTGGTGAAGACGATCATGTCCGCGCCAAAGCCGGTGATCGCCGCGCTCAACGGCCTCTGCCACGGCGCCGGCTGGGTCACGGCACTCTCCTGCGACTTCCGCGTCGCGCACTCCGATGTCGTGATCGGCGACATCCGCGCGGCGAAGGCGATCTTCGCCGGGCAGGCCGTGCCGCTGTTGCTGCCGCGCCTGATCGGCCAGTCGAGGGCGATGGACCTGTTGATCACCGGTCGCGTGATCGACGCCGCCGAGGCCGAGCGTTACGGCATCCTCGCGCGCGTCTGGCCCGCCGAGAGCTGGGAAGCAGACCTGGCGACGTTCGTCGATGACCTCTCAAACGGCCCGACGAAGACGCAGGCCGCGTGGAAGCTCACCGTCAACCGCTCGGCGCTGAAGGAGCTCGATGGCTACACCGACTACGAACGCCGGCTGGGCTCGCTCACGCGTGGCACCGCCGACGCGAAGGAGGGCGTGGAGGCGTTCCGCGAGAAGCGCGACCCGGTCTTCACCGGCCGCTAGCCGAGGTCGCTCACCGGGTGGGCGGCGTCCGTCCTCGGACGTGGCTCGCTAGTGTTCCATCATCGATCCGCCGTTGATGTTGATCGACTGACCGTGGATCCACGAGGCGGCTTCGGTGCAGAGGTAAGCGACGAAGTCGCCGACCTCCTCGTCGGTGCCCCAGCGCCCAACCGGGTCGCTCGCTTTCGCGCGCACCGGCCGGTCGTCCGGACGCACACTGTCCATGCGCGACGTATCGACGGCGCCGGGGCAGACGCAGTTGACGTTCACGCCGTGCGGGCCGAACTCGCGCGCCAGTGACTGCGTCATGCCGACGATCGCGAAGTTCGCGGCGTTGTAGGCCAGCGTATTCTCCGTGCCGCGCTTTCCGGCGACGGATGAGATATTGACGATCTTGCCGCCCTCGTCCTGCTTCAAGATCTGGCGGATCACCTCGCGGGTGCAGAGGTAGGTGCCGGTCACCTTCACGTCGACGACGCGCTGAAAGAGCGCCGGGTCGAGATCGAGCAGCGGCACGCGGTCCTCGCCGCGCGCGATCGCCGCGTTGTTGACAAGGATGTCGATGCGGCCGAACTCCCGCACCGCCTCCAGCACCGCGCCCGACACCTGCTCCTGCTCGGTCACATCGAAGACCACGGGGAGCGCTCGCCGCCCTTCGGCACGAACCTGTTCCGCCGTGCCCTCGATATCGCCCCAGTCCACAGCCTTCTCGTCGTCGGGGAACGTCGACGGATCGCGGCCCGTGCCGCTGATCACCACATCTGCGCCGAGGCGCGCCAGTGCCACCGCGGCGGCGCGCCCGATGCCTCGAAGGCGCCCGGCACCGGTCACCAGTGCAACTCTTCCGTCCAGCTCACCCATCGAACCCCTCGTCTCCTCGGTCGCGTCTCGGCGCAGTGTAGCGGCAGATTAGGTAGTATCTGCGGACACGGCGGGCGCACCGACTGATCCAACGACCGTCGAAGAGGGGTACAGAACCATGGTTGACTTCGCCGACTCACCCGAGCAGGCCACGTTCCGAGCAGAGGTGCTCGGCTTCATCAACGACAACTTGCCGGACCGGCTGCGGGTCACCGAGGACGATGACGCGGCGCCCGAGGGCGGCAGCTCCGCCGCGACCGACGAACGTGCAGACGCGCTCGCCGAGTGGCGCTCGAAGCTCGTCGAGAAGGGCTGGATCGCCCCCGCATGGCCGACCGAATACGGCGGCGCGGACCTCACGACGATGGAGCAGTACATCCTCGCCGAGACCTTCACGCTTGAGAGCGCGCCACGCCTGAGCACCCCGGACGTCGGCAGCACGTTGATGGTGCACGGCTCCGATGACCAGAAGGCGGAGTTCCTGCCGAACATGGTCTCTGGCGCGGCTCGCTGGTGTCAGGGCTACTCGGAGCCGGGCTCCGGTTCCGACCTCGCATCGCTGCAGACGCGCGCCGTGCGCGACGGCGACGACTTCGTGATCAACGGTCAGAAGATCTGGACCTCCGGCGCACACCTCGCAAACATGATGTTCGCCATGGTCCGCACCGACCCCGAAGCGCCGAAGCACCGCGGCATCAGCTACCTGCTGCTTTCGATGGAGACGCCCGGCATCACCGTGCGCCCGCTGGTGCAGATGTCCGACGCACGAGGTTTCAACGAGGTCTTCTTCGAGGACGTGCGCGTCCCGGCGAAGAACGTCGTTGGCGAGATCAACCGCGGCTGGTACGTGGGCGCGACTCACCTCGACTTCGAGCGCTCGAACATCGGTCGCTCGATCGGCCACCAGCGAGAGCTCGAGGCGTTCCGTCGCCTGATCCTCGCTGAGGAAGCAGCCGACAGCGGCAAGTCCACGCTGGGTCGTGCCGGCAGCGAGCGACTGGACCTCGCCGACCGCTTCGTCGAAGCGTCGATCGCGAAGACGATCTCGCAGCGTGTGATCTCGATGCAGGCGCGAGGCGAATTGCCGAACTACGAGGCTTCGATGAGCAAGCTGTTCAGCTCCGAGCTGAACCAGCGCATCTCCAAGACCGCCACGCGGCTGCTTGGCCTCTACGGCGCGCTGCGTAGCTTCGAGGATGAGCACACGCCCGTGAACGGTCGCTGGGCCACGCTCTACCTCTCGACGGTGTCACGCACGATTGCGGCTGGCTCCTCGGAGATTCAGCGCAACGTGATCGCGACGCGCGGACTCGGTCTGCCGCGAGGCTAGGCCGCCTAGACCAAGTCTGCCGCGAGGTTAGACGGCGACGGGAGCGTGGGACATCAGTCCTGCGGCTCTCGCTCGAACGCCTTCTCGACGCCGATCAGGCGGCGCTTGCCCTCAGTGCGTGCGGTGCCGCCATCGATCGCCCGCAGCGTGTAGAGCGAGTGCGCGCCTTGCACGGCGGTGCGGAAGCCCTGCGCGTCCTGCGCCTGGTTCACGGCGAGCTTGATCATGCGTAGCTGGAAGGCGTCGTTCTCGGCGACCCGCGAGGCGTAGGCCATCACCTCGTCGTCGAGGTCGGCAGCGGGCACGACGCGACTGACAAGGCCGGTCTCCATCGCCTCTTGCGCGCTGACGAAGCGAGACTCGAAGAGGATCTCCTTCGTCTTGCGTGCGCCGAGGTCCCACGGCACCGAGAAGTACTGGAACATCGAAGGCAGGAACTTCGCGTCGTCAGCGGCGAAGATCAGGTCCATCGAGGAGGCGATGATCCAGCCGCCGAAGATGCAGTACCCCTGCACGGCGGCGATCGTCGGCTTCGGCAGATCGCGCCAGCGCAGCGAGTTATCGACGTTCAGGCTCCACGTGCGCTCGTACTCGCCGCGCACGCCCTCCTCGTAGGGCCGCTGCTCGCGGTCGGCGACCTCCTCGGGCGTGCCGATGTCGTGGCCAGCGGAGAACGAATCGCCCTCGCCCCGTAGCACGATCACCCGCACGTCGGTGTCCTCGACCGCAGCATCGAACGCGAGGTCCATCTCCTCGCGCAGCCGGCGGCTCTGTGCGTTCTTGTAGCGCGGACGGTTCAGCGTCACGCGAGCGACGCGGTCAACGACCTCGTACGTCACCTGTGTCAGTTCCATGGCAGCCTCCAGTGAGCGTCGTGAGTCTATCCGAGTGGCGAAACGAACGTTTCTAACACTTGCTCGTTATGATCCTCAGCGCGGGCGCTCTGACCTGACATCAGGGCTCCGGCGCGGACAGACTCTTCCGCTTCCACCAGACTCGCGAAGAGGTGCAGGTCATGGCCAATCCCGACGTTGACGCGCCGGACGTCGATATCGACGCGCTGATCCGCGGCGACCGATCACGGCGTCCGCTCTGGCTCGGCGCCGCCGTGCTTGGCGTGATCGGGGCCGCAGTCGCCGCGTTCTGTTTCGCGCGCAGCGAGGAAGCGACGATTGTCGTCGCACCACGGCAGGCCGAAGCGACGCAGGGTCAGCTCACGACGACGCTCGTCCTGTCGGGTACCGGTAACGCTGCGATCACCGAAGACCTCTCGTTCGGTACGACCGGCACGGTTGCGAGCGTCGACGTCGAAGCCGGCGCCACGGTCGTCGCTGGGCAGGTGCTTGCGACGCTAGAGACGACCGACCTTGAGCTGGCTCTCGCGAGCGCGGAACTTGCTCTGCTTGACGCACAGGACAACCTCGACGACCTGCTCGGTGGTCCGGAGACCGTAGCGCTGGCCCAGGCACAGCTGGCCGTATCAGAAGCGACGCTGAGCTGGACGAACGCACAGGACAACCTCGACGACCTGCTCGGTGGTCCGGAGACCGTAGCGCTGGCCCAGGCACGGCTGGCCGTATCAGAAGCGACGCTGAGCTGGACGAACGCACAGGACAACCTCACCGAAGTAGTTGCCGCGACCCCCTCCGATGCCGCGATCGCGGCAGCCGATGCGGCGATCACGCAGAAGGAGAACGCGCTGTCTTCGGCTGAGGGCGCGCCCGTATTGGTGGTGGCGCGTGCAGGTGAACGCTTGACGCTTGCGACCGATGCGCGCGATGCGGCGCTTGCCGACCCGACATCGACGAGCCTTGAGATCGCGTCCGCCGAGAACTTGGTCACCGCAGCGCTCGCTGAACTAGAGACCGCCAACAGGGAGCTGACAACCGCACTCGGCAAGTCGGATGACGAGGACTTCGCGCTTGCAACTGAGAAGGTCACGGCCGCCAATTCGGCGCTGACCACCGCCAACACTGCGCTCACGACCGCTGAAGCTGACTCCGACGCGACCGTGGCTGACCTGCTCGCAGCCCAGCTCGATGTCGCGATCGCTCGCGAAGTGCTGACATCCGCGCTGATCGGCGTGAACGTGGCTCAGAGCAACCTCGCTCTCGTGCAGGACGCCGAGGCTGCGATCATCGATGCGCAGCTGGCGCTTGCCGACGCGCAGGCGGACCGTGCCGCGCTCTTCGTCGGACCCGAGGCCTCCGATGTCGAAGCAGCCAATGTCGCAGCTGAGAAGGCAGGGGTCGCACTGCTCAAGGCCCAGACCGATCTGGCCGAGCTGCTTGAAGACGTCGATGAGCAGGCGCTCGCTTCCCTTGAACTGACGGTGCGCCAGCGCGAACTTCAGCTTCAGCAGGCGCTGGACGACCTCGCATCCGCGAGGCTGCTCGCTCCGTTCGACGGCGTCGTTGACCCCGTGAGCATCGAGGTCGGCGACCGCATCCAGAACCTCGCTGCCACGGCATTTATGGTCAGCGATCCGACGGGCATTGAGATTGCGCTCACGGTTAGCGAGTCGGACGTGCTCAGCCTCGAAGTAGGGCAGGTTGGGCTTGCGACGTTCGATGCGATCGACGATATCGAATACCCCGTTCGCGTCATCAGCGTGAGCCGCGTGCCGACCGTCCAACAGGGCGTCGTGACATACGCAGTTACCGCGACGCTACTGCGAGGCGCAGACGTTGCCGCAGCCGCCGTTGAACTCAGCGTGCTCGGTGACGGAACGGCCGCGGGCTCTGCGGGCTTCGGTGCGTTTGATGGGAGAGGCGACTTCGGTGGCGGCGAAGACCGCGCGGGTCGTCAGGCTGGCGGCTTAGGCCAGTTCTTCGGAGAAGTGACCCTGCCTGAGGGCGTAGAAATCACCGATGTGCTCACTGCTGTACTGAATGAGGAACCGCTGCCTGCTGGCATTACGCTACCAGACGGCTTCGAGATTCCCGAGCAACTCAGTGGCCGGCTCGCGTCGCTCGTCGAGTCCGGAGTCCTTGACGGTGCTGGTGGAGGTGCCGAGGGCGGTGCGTTCCAGCGTCCCAGTGGACCCGGTGGTGCGGGTGGTCGTGGCGACGGCTCACCGATTGCCGGTGATGCGCCGGTGGTGCCCCGCGTGCTGCCCGCTCCGGGTATGAGCGCCAGCGTGACGCTGCTGCTCAACGTGCGCACTGAATCGGTGCTGGTACCCGTCTCCGCAGTCCGGCAGCTCGGCGACGACTTCTTCATCGTGGTCCCGGCAGCCGATGATGCAACCGAGCGAGTGACGGTCACCGTCGGCACGAACGACGGCGTCTCCGTTGAGGTGCTCGATGGGCTGGCCGCAGGCACGACGATTCTGATCGGTGCCGACTCGGCTGGAGTGCCATTCTCCGCGACGCAGCAACTGCAGACCACTCCGCAGGGCTTCGGCGATTCGCGTGGCGGCGGCTTCGCCGGTCCAGGCGGCGGTGGTGGTGGCGCTGGCGGCGGAGGTGGCGGGCGGTGATCCAGCTCGATCGCGTCACGAAGTCGTACGAGACCGGCGCGGGAGCTGTGCACGCGCTCGCTGGCGTGAGCGTGCACGTCGAACGCAGCGAATTTGTCGCCATCATGGGCCAGTCAGGCTCCGGCAAGAGCACGATGATGAACATCATCGGCTGCCTCGACCGCCCGACGACCGGCAGCTACACGCTAGGCGGCCACGACCTCGGACGGCTTCCGGACGACGCACGAGCGCGACTGCGCGGACGGACGTTTGGCTTCGTCTTCCAATCGTACAACCTGCTGCCACGGCTGAACGCGCTCGAGCAGGTCGAACTGCCGCTGATCTACCAGCGAGCGCCAAATCGACGTCGCCGAGCCGCCGAGGCACTGATCCGAGTAGGGCTTAAGGATCGGCTCAAACACAAGCCAACGGAACTCTCCGGCGGAGAGCAACAACGGGTGGCGGTCGCGCGCTCGCTGGTTGTCGATCCGATGGTGATCCTCGCTGACGAACCGACGGGCGCGCTCGACACCACTACCGGATACGAGTTGATGGAGCTGTTTGCCGAACTCGTCGACGATCAGGGCGTCACCGTCGTGCTCGTCACCCATGAAGAAGAGGTCGCGGCCTACTCACGTCGCGTGCTGCGCATGCGCGACGGTCGCATCGTCGAGGACTCAGCGGGCCCGCTGCTCAAGGACGTATCACCCGACGGGAGTGACGAGGCAGACGTCGCCTCACCACCTAAAGCCGCGGAAGAGGTGTCGGGATGAGCATGTTCGATGCCTTTCGCGTGGCGCTGCGCGCGATCTTCGGCAGCCGCCTGCGCAGTGCGCTGACGGCGCTCGGCCTGATCATCGGCGTCAGCTCGGTGATCGTGCTGATCGCGGTCGGGCAGGGCACGCAGAAGGGTGTGACCGACCGTATCCGCGGCCTCGGCACCGACCTGATCTTCGTCGAGCCGGGCGTGCAGGTAGCCACGCAGGGCGCTCCGACTGGCGGCGCGGGCTCTGCATCGACGCTCGTCCGCAGCGACGCCGAGGCGATCGTCGATGCCGCGATCCCGGGCGTGCTCGGCGTCGCCCCCCAGCTCGCGCTGACCGCGCAGGCGATTGCCGGCTCGGAGAACCTGGGCGTCGACATCGTCGGCACGACCTCCGCCTACGCGGAGATACGCGGCTCGGAACTGGCGAGTGGTGATTTCATTCAGTCTGGGCAGGACGAAGAGCTGCTCGTGGTACTCGGGGCAAACGTCGCCGATTCGCTCTTTGCGGGTAGCGAGCCGGTCGGACAGAACCTGCGGCTCTCTTTCGGCGGCGGACGCGTCACGTTCGAGTTCCGCGTGATCGGGGTAATGACAGAAATTGGTGGTTCCGGCGAAGGCGACGATCAGGTCTTCATCCCGATCGCGAGTCTGCTCAGTCGTTTCCGCTTCCTGCGCGCCGCGACCGGCAGCACCCCGCTCTCCCAGATCGACATCAAGACCGCGCCCGGCGCCGACGAGGAGCAGGTAAAGAATCAGATCAGCGAACTGCTTTCGTTCTTGCACGAGGTGAATGAACCGGACTTCGTCGTCCAGAGCCAGGACGATCTGATCAATGCCGCCAGCGAGGTCAGTAACACCCTCTCGCTCTTGCTAGGCAGCATCGCTGGCATCTCACTGCTCGTCGGGGGCATCGGAGTGATGAACATCATGCTCGTCTCCGTGACGGAGCGAACCCGCGAGATCGGGATCAGGCGCGCGGTCGGCGCGCGCGCGAGCGACATCGTGCAGCAGTTCGTCACGGAGGCGCTGACGCTGAGCCTCGTTGGCGGCCTGATCGGCATCGCGATCGGCGTCGGTGGCTCGATCCTGCTGAACGGCCGTGATGTCGGCGGTCAGCAGATAACGACGGTGGTGCAGCCGTGGAGCATCGGCGCCGCGTTCACGGTTGCGGCGATCGTCGGTCTGGTGAGCGGTAGCTACCCCGCGTATCGGGCGACGGCCGTCGATCCGATTACCGCACTGCGCAACGAATAAGGCTCTTCCCGGGCGAAACCTCGATGATCTCGTCGGTCGTCAGATCGTCCGGCGCCTTATGGGTCGCGACTACGTCGTTCACGCTATCCGCCTCGACGAGGCAGAAGACATTACCCGCGGCCTCGTTGAACCAATAGAAGACAAGATTGACGCCGAACTCCTCTTGTACCGCCGCGTCCTTCTCGTGGGCCTGTTCTATCGTGATGCCCTTGAGCTTGTGGAGACCCATGTACAGACCCGTCAGGACACCTCTCGTCTCGTCGAACGTTGCGTGAGAATTGAAAATATGCGATTGAATCGTTCTGCTTATACAGCAGCGAGCGAGGACTGCAACGCGGGCTGCCCGGCGGTCATCCTTACGCTAGCCAGACGAGCGCTGGGCGAGCGCCGAGCCGACGGCGACGAGCGCCACTCCGGCGATCAATTCGTGCCCGATCGACTCGTCAAGGATCAGCGCGCTGAGGACGACGCTGATCGCGGGCGTCACGAGTTGGAGCGCCGCTACCCTCGATGGCAGGAAGCGCTGCAGCAGCCACATGTTCCCCATGAACCCGAAGCCGGCGATCACGATGCCCTGGTAGAAGAGTGCGACCGCCAGTTGCCCGGTGAACACGTACGGATCGGACTCGGTGAAGAGGCTCGTGAGGACGAAGAAGATCGTTCCCGCCACGGTTTGCGTCATCAAGAGCTTGTGGATCTCGATGCTTTGGGAGGTCTGCGAGACGTAGACCAGCCGCGAGCCGAGGAGAAATGCAGAGCCGAGCATGAGCGCGTCGCCCATCAAGTCGGCGTAGCCATCGAGGCTCGACGAGAAGATCACGACCACTCCCGCATACGCGACGACTGTCCCGATCGCACGGCTGGCCGAGAGCCGATCGCCCGGTACGAGGAAGTGCGCTATCACGCCGGTCCAGAGCGGAAACGTGGAATTGATTACCGCGGCGTGCCCGGCCGTTGTGTGCTCCTGCCCGATGTTCATGAACGTAATCTGAGACGAGAACAACACCCCGAGCCCCGCCAGCGGTAGCCACTCGTTGCGTGCGATGCGGAACGAGTGTTTCGTCGCGATCGCCCAAACGAGGACGACGACACCACCGAGCATGATCCGCATCCACGCCAGCCGCAGCGGCGGCGCGTCGCGCAAGCCCGCCTTGATCGCGACCGGGTTGCCGCCCCACAGCGCCGCGAGCGCGAGTGCGAAGCCCGCCGCCGGCCCACTCAGCTGTCGACGCTGGTCGGGCGGGGTGTCGGGAGACGTGTCGGTTGGAGGGTTGCTGTCCTGCACGAGGCGTGATGCTACAGGCTCGTGCTACTGGCCGCCCGTCCGGCTCACCAGCGCGGCAATCGCCTCGAAGTAGCGGTCGCGGCCAACCCAGAGCAGGTCGTTGTGCCCCGCGTTGGGAATCGTGACCAGCGCTCGTTCGGTCTCCGCCAGCAGTTCGTACAGCTCGGCGGCTCGCTCAAGCGGAATCAAGTCGTCGCGTTCGCCATGGATCAGCAACGCCGGCAGGCGAATCGACCGCACCTTCGCGTCGTGCGCAGCAGCGAGCAACGCGCCGAGCTCGGTGTCGAGCTGCCCCGTGCGCTCGAGCGTGCGACGGATCCCGGCTGCACCACTCTCTATGATCAGCCCCTCGAACAGCTCCGCATCGCGTCCCGCAAGTTCGAGCGCCGCGTGCGCGCCGAGACTGCGTCCCATCACGAGGCGGCGAGGGGAGAGTCCCAGCTCGTCCTGTAGCCGTACGAGGTAGCGTGCGGCAACAGGAGCGTCGGTGATCATCGCACCCAACGAGGGCTGTCCGGTGCTGTGCCCGTAGCCGCGGAACTCAGCGACGAACAGGTTCAGCCCGATCTCGTGGTAGAGTTGCGAGATGTCGTCGTGATCGCTAGCGATCTCGCCGTTGCCGTGGAAGTACAACACCGTCGGGTAGCTGGGGTCGTCGATGTAGACGCGAGCGCCAAGACTGACGCCATCGGCGACGTCAATCAGGTGATCGGCCGCCCCCTCGGGTGGCGGGAACTTCTCAGGTCGGGGGTAGAACATCGTCGCGGTCGCGCCTTCGCGATCAAGCAGCCCGTAGTCGGCCTCCGGTAGCTCAGCCATCTCGCCCCTCATCCCAATCGCAACGCGGGCTAGTCGCCCCCGACGCCCCGAACGAACTCCAGTACGCGCGGTGCGATGTCGTCGATCTCGTGCGAGGCCTCGACGTGGCTCTTGCCATCGAGCGCGAACCACGGCACGTCTTGCTGCTCGCAGAATTGCTTCACGCCCTCGTAGCGCGTCGTGTCGCCGCTGCCGGCGAACATCAGAAGCGGCACCGACGTCGTGCGCAGCGCCTGCACCGCACCGCCGAAGCGGCCGCCACCCTCGACGCAAGCCGCCCACGCGTCGCGGCTGGCATCCGGGCGATCCTTCAGGCTCTCCCAAATTTCCTCGAAGTCCTGGTTGGCCATCGGACTGTCGGGAGCGCCTCCGGGCGAGTAGCCGCCGAGGATCAGTGAGCGGAAACGCTGCGGCGTGTAGATCGCGCAGGCCATGCCGATCAGTGAGCCCATCGAGTAGCCGAGGTAGTGCGCCTGCTTGATCTCCGCGTCGTTTAGCACGGAGGCCACGTCCATCGCTCGCAGGCGAGCGTCGTAGGCGTAGGCGTCGGTCGGGCGGTCGCTCTCGCCGTGGCCGCGCCCATCGACGAAGATCAACTGCAGCTCGGAGCCGAGCGCGTCCGTCCAGCCGCGCTCACGCCATCGCTCTCCCGACGAGCCGAAGCCGTGGTGGATCACCAGCGGCAGACCGCTGCCTTCGCTCTCGTAATGGATGCGCACGCCGTCCTCACGGTTCGTGGCAAATGGCATCGTCTGGCTCCTCTCGTGCGTATCTCTATCGCGGCTGACTACGCTCGCTCGCGGGCGTCCTTGGGATTGTCCCAGGACCGTATGCGCGTCGGTGTGAGCTTGATGTACGTCGTTCCGGGGCGAACTTCCGTCGGCAGGTCGGCCTCGGCGGTGCCGCGCCAGCGGGCAGCCACCTGCGCCAGCCGCAGCACCTCGTCGGGATCGTCGATCAGGGTACCGTCGCCCTGCACGATCAGGCCCCGCAACTCCGGCATGCGCTGACCGACCTCGATCAGCACGGAGATCTTCGGGTTGCGCTGCACGTTGACCGCTCGCTGCCCGCGGGCGTTGAGGTAGATATTGTCGTCTTCGCGAAAGTAGCCAAGCGGCACGGTCAGCGGGTAGCCCATGCCATCGATCGTCGACAGCATCATCCAGCCCGGGCGGCTGTCGAGGAACTCGAGAGCCTCATTGTGTGTCATCTCCGCCATTGATTGGTCTCCCTCACTCGTCCCTGTTCGCGATCGCGTAGAGCGCCACCAGCTCGTCGAAGCCCTTCATCCTGGCGTCATCGGCAGACGTAATTCGGACGTCTTATCCGCGCAAAGCTCCCACACAACGTTTGAGACCAGCACCTGTCCGGCTCTGCGCGATCGGTGATGCGTGCCGCGAACTGTACCGCCGTGCCGAAGATGTCGTCCTCCTCGGCGATCGGCTCACCGGCGTTGATGTTGATGCGCGCGCGCACCTCGCCGCCGCCGAACTCCCGCTGAATTGCGAGCGACGCTTCGACGGCTGAGACCGCCGAGGGGAAGCTGGCCATGATGCCGTCGCCGGTGTGCTTTACCGCGCGGTCGTCGTTAGATCCGAGTGCGCCTCGGACGGCGTTCTTGCGTCCTCGCTGCACCTCCTGCGCGGCCTCGTCGCCGACGCACTGGGTGAACGCGGTCGAAGATTCCAAGTCGGTGCAGAGGATAGGTTGGAAAGCACCGGATTGCTGCGCACCGCTCTCCGCCTCACCATCCGCAGTGCCGCGTGTCAGGAAGTTGATCATGATCGGAACGATTCGGTCCTCAGCATCGTGGGCGAATTCGGCGGAGGAGCCGGGAACGAGTTGGAATCGTGCTCCCGGAATCCGCGCGGCGGCACCGCGAGCCTTATCTGGGTTGAGGGTACCCTCATCGCGCCGTAGCACCGGCGTCTCGACCCGCACGGATGTCGCCGTCTCCATGCATCGAATTGCTCCGCTGCCTCTCTTAGTTTGAGATGATCGACGAGATCGTCGATCGAACGCACCTGGTGATCGAGGTCGAACGAGAGGCCTCCGTGTACTCCCTGCGTACTAGCATCGACGATGACCAAGTGGAAGCGCTCGGCCAAGTCCTTGTGCGCTCTGCGGTTGGGTTCGCTCCTACCGGCTATCAGTGCACCCCTGGCGCGGATGTTCGGGAGATAGATCAGTGGAGGAGCTGAGGACGGCCCATGATCTACATACGGAATGCTCCCACCGTCAGGGTGCGGAACGTATTGAATCGGCGGCGTGTCCATCGCTGCTACTCCGGCACGGTCGAACTTGTTGAGGGCGTGATGATAGCGCGTCTGACGGGGTGACAGGCAGCGTCTGCGCTTCGCCGTCGGCCGCCGCGCTGCGACAATACTGGTGCTATGCCGCCGCTCTCGATCCGCGACGCCCTCACTGAGTTGCCCGTGCGCCTCGCGCCGATGGCTAGCTTTACCAACGCGCCGTTCCGGCAGATTGCCCGCGCTTGCGGCAGCGGCTTCACGACGAACGAGGAGATCGACGTCGACGCGCTGCTCTACGACAACGTCCGCACCCGCGACCTCGCGCGCATCCGCCCCGACGAGGGACTGGTTGCGATGCAGCTCTTGGGCAGTAGTGCCGAGACGCTCGTGCCCGCTGCGGTGAAGCTCGTCGACGCTGGTGCGCAGATCATCGACATCAACATGGGCTGTCCGGTGCGCAAGATTGTTGCGAAAGGGAAGGGGGCCGCGCTAATGCGCGACATCTCTGCGACCGCCGTGATCTTGTCCGCGATCCGGCGAGCGATCGACGTGCCGCTGACGATCAAGATTCGCGGCGGTTGGGACCGCGATGCGCTGAACGCCGTCGAGGTAGCACGCATGGCCGAAGAGGTGGGCGTGGATGCGATCGCAGTTCACCCACGCACACGCTCGCAGCAGTTCACCGGCAGCGCGCCATGGCAGGTGATCGCCGATATTGTCGCCGCTGTTGATATCCCGGTAACTGGCAACGGCGACGTCGCATCGCTCGCTGAGGCACGCGCGATGATGGCGCAGACTGGCTGCGATTCCGTGATGGTGGGGCGAGCCGCTCTCAGTAGGCCATGGCTCTTCGACGCCGGCTACGACCAGCTCGATGATGACGCGCGCACCGAGTATGAACATAGAGTGATCGACGACCACCTCGGTCTGATCGAGGCCAATCAACCGTCCGCTGAGGCGCTGATCCAGTCCAAGAAGCAGCTCGCGCAGTACGTCGCGAGTACGCCGGGGGCGCGTGCCGCACGTCGAGCGATCTTCGAACAGTCGACGATCGACGATGTGCGCGCCGCCTTCAGCAGCTTCCACGAGCAACGACGGGATGCCGTCGTCGTCTGATTGTGCAGTCGGGGCGCTGGTGCGAGAGTGCGCCAATGTTCTGTTGATGGTCACTCGCGCCACTCCTATTCGCGCTCCTCGCACTGACGGTCGTGTGCTCTGGCGGCGGCGGCGAGTCTGAAGCGACATTGGCTCCCGCAGCATCGACGGCCACGGACAGCCAATCCTCCAGTGCGATCACCGTCCCGACACCGAACACCGAGCCCACGCCGACCGGCGAACCGATCCCGCTTGAGACTCTGCCAGGCTCTTCGATATCGGCGGTGTCTACACCGGGCCGTCCGCGCTGCGAGGCATCGTCGATCGCGGCGTCTGCAAGGAAGATCTTGCTCGCGGGCTCTGTCTCAAGATCTTGGCGCGCACGTCGTGCATAACGAACTCTTGGGAGATCCTCGACTGGCCTGACATCACGGCGACCGCGGCGTTTCTCACCAGCGACGACGGGGACCTGCGGATCGACTTCGAAGGAGAACTGCACCATGTGTCGGGGTGTACCGGCGGCTCCTCGGACGGCTGGACCAGTACGCGCTGCTACCTGCAGGAACTCACATGTGACCTCATCTGATCGCTCTTCTTCGACTCCAGCGAGAACACGCTGAACTATCGCTTCTTTGGCCCGCTCCAGGGCGAGCCCACCTGCACCATGGGACGTCGATCTCCCTGGTTCGCAACACGGGCCGCGGCGTCGTGGACACCTTCACCGGCTACTAAAATGAGGGAGAAACTGGCTTCGGCGAGCGAGCGATGCCGGTACGGAGGTCTGGAACAGCTTCTACTTCTTCCCCGGCTGGGGTGAATCCGTCGACGGCACCGCTGGCGAAGCTCCCGATGGTTGCCGTCGTGCCTTGCTCAGTCGGGTATCCGACTGAGCAAGGCGAGCTCGCGGCTCGACGTGAAGGCGCCGATCACCGGCGCCGTCTCCAACGGCGAACGCACGCCGCCGACGTCGGGCGTCGTGACGCCTTCCGCGAAGACAGCGAGACCGTGCGCACCGAAGTTGCGAAGACGCCGCTGGTCGAGGACGGCGCGTACGAGTGACATCCGGTGGCGACGCAGCCACTGCTCGATCCGCTCGCCACTTGCCGCCAGCGCCATGCGCACGGTATGCAGAGGCTCATCATCGTAACGAACCGTCCGGGACGTCCTAGGGAGACTGAAATGGCTAATCCACCAATCGATGTCAGCGGCAAGGTGGCACTGGTCACCGGCGGCAACGGAGGCATCGGCCTCGGCATGGCGCAGGCGCTAGCCGATGCGAGCGCGGGCGTCTGCATCTGGGGCCGCAACGAGGAGAAGAACGCCGTTGCCGCTGAGCAACTGAAGGCCGCCGGTGGGGACGTGCTTGCCCTCGTCTGCGATGTCGCAAACGAGGAACACGTCGAGGAGGCGTTCCAGGCGACGCTCGATCACTTCGGTAAGGTCGACGGCTGTTTCGCGAACGCCGGGATCGGCGGCGGTGGCGCGCCGTTCCACGAGATGACAACCGAGTCGTGGCGTCGCGTGCTCGGTGTGAACCTCGACGGCACGTTCTTCACCTACCGCGCCGCCGTGCGTCACATGATCGACCGCGGCGAGGGCGGGCGGCTGGTCGCGACGTCATCGGTTTCGGCCGTCGATGGCGCGCCGCGTAGCCAGCACTACGCATCGAGCAAGGGCGGGCTGAACGCGATGACGCGCGGGCTGGCCGTCGAACTGGCGCGCCACAACATCACCGCCAACACGATCCTGCCCGGCTGGATCGAAACCGCGATGACGGAGAATTCGTTCGCGGACGAGCGTTTCGAGGCCAATGTCCTTAAGCGCGTCCCGTTCCGTCGCTGGGGGCAGCCCACGGACTTCGGCGGGATCGCCGTCTACCTGATGAGCGACGCCTCCGCCTACCACACGGGCGATGAGTTTATCATCGACGGTGGCTACACGAAGTTCTAAGCGCGCCATTCGGAGCGCACGCGGTCACCGCGCACGCAGCCTCTTCGCGAGCACGAGCGCGACGGCGCTAGAGACGACGAGTCCCACGCCGCTGAGCGTGAGCGCTGTGGGCACGCCCGTCGCGTCGGCGATCGCGCCGAGCGTGAGTGGCCCGATCCAGCCCCAGCCGATCGCGAAGTTCCAGCCTCCGAGGGCACGGCCGCGTAGTTCATCCGGGACGCTGTCCTGCAGCATGATCCACTCGAGGGCGTCGACCATCGCCGCCGACGCGCCGACGCCAGCAACGGTGACGACCGAGAGCCAGAAGATCGTCGAGTTGCCGAGCACGACGAGCAGTGCGCCAAACGTCGCGAAGACGGCGATCAGCATCAGGCCGCGGCGCACGCGATCCGCTGCGAGGACGAGCAGTAGCATGCCCAGCATCGATCCGATGGCGACGCCGGCCGTCAGAACGCCCAGGCGCTCGGGACCGACTTCCAGTACGCGTTCCGCCACCGCCGGCAGCAGGCCGTTGTACGAGAAGCCGAGGATCTCGACGAGGATCATCATCCCGACGAGCAATCGCACCATCGGTGTGTACCAGATCATGCGCAGCCCCTCGATCACCTCCGATGTGAAGCGGGACTCGCTGTTTGTACGCCTTGGCGGTGGCCGCACACGAGAGAACATCAACGCCGCGCCCGCGAGCGGAACTGTGCCGATCAGAAACGTCGGTGCAGGGCCCAGCCAGCCGATCAGTACGCCGCCGCTCAGCGCACCCACGACACCGACGGAGCGTTGACCTAGCGAGGTAAGCGTGACGGCGTTGCCGAGTCGCTCTGGCCCGACGATTGATGCCTGTAGCGGCTGCAGCGCGGTGTTCTGAAAGGCGATTGTCCCCCCCGTGATGAAGACGAGCGCCATCAGGAACGGCACCCCTGCGACGTCGAAGAACACTGCAGCGGACATCAGTGCAGCGGCGGCCATGCGCACGATCGCCGTCGCCATCAGAATGCGCGCACGGGGCAGGCGGTCGGATGCCGCGCCGCCGATCGGACCGAGCACAAGGTTTGGGATCGTGCGGATCGCGAATGATAGGGCAGCGAGGAAGACTGACCCGGTCTCGTCCAGCACGAACCAGCCGATCGCGAGCCGTTCCATCCACATGCCGAGACCAAAGAGCACCGCGCCCAGCCACGCCTTGCGGAACTCGGGCTCGCTGAACGAAGTGAGCACGCCGGGCGCGGCTGCTGCATCTGGACGGGGATCGCTGGCGGACGTCATGCGCTCCGGTCGTGGGTGGATAACATCGATGGCAGCGCGATCATCGAAGTGTCCTCGGCACGCGACGAACGCCTCGCCGCAGAGGTTGCAATATATCTGACGCGTGACAGATCACGCCGGGACGGGTTCGCGTGCGATGTTGAATCTGACGTGAGCGGGTACTCTTACGCTCACAAGCGGTGCAGGAGTTCCATGGCAGCCACCATAGCTTCCACGGCTGAGACAGCCACCACCACAAAGAAGCCGTTGATCTACTACGGCTACTGGCTCGTTGGCGTCGCGTTCATGGCCCAGCTGATCTCCGCCGGATCGCAGACGTACGTCTCCGGTGTCTTCCTCGTACCGATGACTGAGGACCTCGACTGGACGCGCACGGAGTTCACCACGGCCCAGACCGTAGGGCGCTTCATTATGGCGTTTTTTGGCATCTTCGTCGGCTCGATGATCGACCGTGGCTATTCGCGCGGGCTGATGATCGCCGGCGTCACGCTGCTCGGCGCCGGCCTCTTCATGACCAGCGGCGTGAATGAACTCTGGCAATGGATTCTGCTGCGAGGATTCCTCTTCACGATCGGCGCGGCGATGCTCGGCAACCTCGTCGTCAACGTCACGCTCTCGAAGTGGTTCGTACAGCGTCGAGGCATGGCCGTCGGCATCGCGGCGATGGGCATCTCCACCGCCGGCGTGGTGCTACCGCTCGCGCTGACGCCCTTCGTCGACGAGTACGGCTGGCGAGCCGGGTGGCAGCTACTCGCCGTGATTGCGTGGGTCTCGATCTACCCGATCGCGATGCTGATGCGCAGCACGCCCGAGGAGCACGGCCTCAACCCCGACGGTCGCAGCGACGAGGAGATGCGGACCAGCGCCGGCGAGGCCGCACGCACCGACTTCGCTAACTCGCTAACGCGATCCGAGGCGCTGAGGACGGCGACGCTCTACCAGATCGTGCTCGCGTTCGGCTTCTCTAGCATCGGCATCGGCACGGTGATGTTCAGTACGATCCCATTCGTCACGGACGCCGGCTTCAGCCGTACGACCGCCTCCTTCATGATCGCCTTCGGCCTCGCGTTGCCGGCCGGGCTTGTGAAGCCGATCTGGGGCACGCTCGCTGACATCTTCTCGGCGAGGCTGATGGCCGCTCTCTGCTTCCTGTCGGCGGCGGCCGGCATGTGGATGATCGTCGGTGCGGCTCGGACCAACGAGACCATGTTGCTGGCGGTAGGATTCGTGCTCGTCGGCATCGGCATCGGTGGCCAGATCCCGATCCAGGAGATGATCTGGGGCTCCTACTTCGGACGTCGCTACCTCGGCTCGGTTCGTAGTGTGGCGATGCCGTTCACGCTCTTCTTCGGTGCCGGCGGTCCACTGGTCGTGCAACTCTACTTCGATCGCGTCGGTGACTACGACGGCGCGTTCTACGCGGTCTCTGCGCTCTGGGTGCTCGCTGCCGGGCTCGTGCTGCTGATCCGCCGCCCACAGGCACCTAATCGCATCGCGGACGCAATCGATGGCGGGAACCAACCCGATCCGCCGCCGGACGCCCCGTCAGACCCGCCGGCATCGCCACCAGTCGACGCCGCCCCCGAAGAGCCCGTCGTGGTGGAGCCTGTGGCGGCTGAACCTATTGCGACCGAATCTGCCACCGCCGAACCGATCGACGTCGGACCGGCGCTGCCCGAACGACCGCAGCGCGACTACATGCAGGATCGCTAGCTACGCAGGCTCACCACGGGCGATTCAGCGTTCGTAGAGCAGAGCAGCGTCACTGAAGCCGTCGATGTCGCTCGCCGTCAGCCCGGGGAAAATCTCGACCTTTAGCACGCGGTCGCTCAGCAACTGCATCAGCACCACGCCGCGCACGGCGTCGTCGTTCAGGGCCGTGAGACCAGTGTCGGGGCTCCTGCGGTCCCAGTACGTGTCGCCGTCCATGTAGTCGTACTTCACCAGCTCATAGACGATCAGGTCCGATGCCACGGAGACATCGGCCGGATCCGGCGTGTTTCCGCGCACACCAAACTGCGCCGAGGCCCCGTCGAACGTGCCGAGCGAGAGCACGACGTGCGAGGGGACGAGGTGGTCGTAAGCGACCGTCAGGTGCCCGGCCCAGTAGCGCTCCCCGCGGATCCCGTCGATCCCGCTGTAGCCATTCGTGCCCTGCTGGAACCAGTTGCCGACGAGGCGGCCGTCGATGTCGTAGTCGAAACGACCGTCGAACGGCGCCTCAGAGCGTAGGCTGAGTGCGTTTAGACGCTGCTGGATCTCGTCAGTGAAGTAGTCAAAGGGCGGCGCGGCGTGGATCTTCCACGGCTCGTCGCTGTAGTGCTCAGGCACGAGCAGCCCCGGCAGCGTCACGTTCGTGTCCACAACATTGTAGTCGACGTTCGCGCGGTAGCCGCCGATCAGTTCACCAGCCACCACTGAGACATCGACCGAGCCATGGTCACCCGGCGACGGCGCGACTGCCGAGAGCGTGGGCGAGAGCGTGGCGAGGTGGATGAAGATGCTGGAGAGGGAGCAGTCATGCTCGATCACCAACCGGTAGTCGTCGATCTCGCGCGCCGGACCGGGCGAGCTGCTCTGACGCATGTTCTCGATGCGCGTGACCGTGCCAGCGGCGGGACTGTAGACAGCGATCTGCAGATCCGGATCGCGGAAGTTCTGAAAGTAGATGTGGTCGACCGGCGTCACGTGCGAGCCGTACATCATGCCGAGCGGCACCACGAGCTCGGTCGCATCGAGGTCAACGGGTGCGAACTCGAACGTAGGCGCGCCATCGGGGCACAATGCGGCGCCGCTACTCGTGCGCGGCGTGCTCGCGGCGGGCGTCGCACTTGGCGAGCCCCTCTTCAGGGTCTCGTTTGGCGCGACCTCCGTCGGGGCCGCTGTCGGGGCCGCTGTCGGGGCCGCTGTCGGGGCTACCGTCGCGGCTACCGCCGTTGCGGCTACGGTTGTCGCTTCGGTGGTTGCTGAGCTTGAATCATCGTCGCCATCGTCACTACACGCTGCAGCGACCATCGCGATCG
>DASCQM010000017.1:0-8657 GCA_036013055.1 Dehalococcoidia bacterium
CTAGACATCAGAGTGGATCGACATGGCACCGTTCTTTGCTTCTTCGGCGCACTTGCCTCAGAAGAGGTAGTTGGCGGGACTCGGTTCCACACCTGCCGTCCCGCTGATGCAGCGGTCTCGCTCCGCTCGGGCACCTACACGGTTTCGTTCACACTCAATGGCGCCGCCATCGGGACCGCGAGCAGGTTCATCAGCATCCTCCGGGCTCCGACGAACGCTGAGATAGATGCCATGGTCACGCTTGAGAACGACGCGTGGATCGAGGCGGTCGATGCGCTGGACGTGCTAACGGCTCTGTGGAACTCGCTCGACGAATTTCCGCCTTCAACCGTTCTGGCCACAATTGCCCGTCAACAGCGGGACATTGCCGCAGCAATGTTACGAACCGCGGAGGGGCTGCAAAGTCATGCCGGAGCGGTGAACCCCGAAGCGTGGGCCTACCTGACTTCCGGTATCGAGTTCTGGGACCTCAAGGTGCAGGTACTCGATAAGGAGATCGAATACGCGCTCGCAACGGTACCGTGGGCACAGGTTGAGGCGGCCAATGATGCGACGGAAGCCCAGTGGGTTTTGCACAAGGTCGATTCGTGCGCGCTTGCGGTGCTGCGCGGATACACCCTCTGGAAGTTTGCCGACGGCACGCCGTGCCAGTAGCGCTCAGCGCACTGGCGGTACGTCGGGGTTGCCCGGCGAAGTCGCTCGCCGGTTAGAGCCAGACGACGCGCTGCTCGTCGATGCGCACGTGTACCGCCGCCCCGGCGCGCAGGTCACCGCCTTGGACGCGTTCAATCGTCGTCTCGAGGGTGAGTGGAGCGCCGATGTCGACGACTACCTGGGCATGCCCCGCCGCGCCTTGCACGGCGAGCACCGAGGCAGGCCGAGCGCCGCTCATCTGTGCGTCGACCAATTCCGTTGCGTCTGGCGGAATGCAGGCCATCGGGGCGTCGCTTGCCGCCTCGCCGCGCTGCCCGTTCAGCAGCTCGCCCGCGATCACGCTATAGCCGAGGAAGGCCGCGGCGGCTCGTGTGCGAGGCTGGGCGAAGACCTCGTCGGCCGGGCCCTGCTGCTCGATGCGGCCGTCCAGCAGAATCGCGACGCGGTCGGCCATCAGTCGCGCCTCCGTGCGGTCGTGGGTCGCGAGCATCGCCGCGACACCCTCGGCGGGTAGCAGCTCGCGCAGCTCGCCGACGAGCCGCGAGCGGGTGTCGATGTCCAGCGCGGAGAACGGTTCATCGAGGAAGATCAGCTCTGGCTCCACGGCAAAGGCGCGCGCCAGGCTCGCGCGCTGCGCCTCGCCCGCCGAGAGCGTGTGGGCGCGGGCGTCCGCGCGGTCGAGCACACCAAGGCGGTCGAGCCAGCGAGTCGCCCGGCTGTGCCGCTCGTCGCCGTTCACGCCGTGGATGCGCAGCGCCGTCTCGACATTCGCGCGTACCGACATATCGAGCAGCATCGCCCCGGCAAAGGCGCTGGCCGTGCGCCGTCGGAGCTGCGTGCGCTGACCGGAGCGACGCGGCTGCTCACTGAAGAGCGACGTATTGCCCGCCGTCGGCTGCTGTAGCAGGGCGGCGACGCGCAGCAGTGTCGACTTGCCGGAGCCGTTCGGGCCGAGCACGGCGACCACCTCGCCGCGGCCGACCGCCAATTCGTCCACGCGCAGCACCTCGCGGCCGTCGAGCACGACGCTGATGCCGTCGAGCCGCAGCGCTTCGCGCTCGCGTGCCTCGTGTTGCCGGTTCGCGGAGGTCACTGGCGTCGCGCCCGATGCTGCACGAATGTCAGCACGATGCTGACCACCACCACGAGGCCGAGCAGGATCATGCCTAGCGCGAGTCCGGTGCCGAAGCGCCCCTTGCTCACCTCCAGCACGGCGGCGGTGGTGAGCACGCGCGTCTCGCCGGCCAGGTTGCCACCGACCATCATCGACGCCCCGACCTCCGAGATCACCGCACCGAACCCGGCCATCACAGCCACCACCAGTGGCAGTCGCGCCTCACGCGCGACGAGCAGCAAGTACTGCATGTCGTTCGCGCCCATCGCGCGGATCTGCCAGCGCAGTGCGGGCGGCAGTGCCATCACGGCTGCGCTGGTCACTGCGATGATGATCGGCGTGGCGATCAGCGCCTGCGCGACCACGATCGCCCCCGGCGTGTAGATCAAGCCGAGCTGGCCCAGCGGGCCGGAGCGCCAGAGCAGCATCGCTACCAGCAAGCCAGCGACGACGGGCGGCATCCCGGTTCCCGCGTTCGCCAGCGTCACGAGTGGCCGCTGACCGGGGAAGTGCCCGAGCGCGAGAGCGAGGCCCGCCGGAACGCCGATCAGCGTCGCGACGAGCGTCGAGCTACCGGTGATCAGCGCGGTGCGCAACGTGATCGCGTAGATGTCCTCATCGCCGCTGGTAAGCAGGCGCACTGCCTCGCGGATCGCCTCGCCGATCAGATCCACGGCCGGCTACTCCGTGTCTCCGGTGAACAGCGACTGGCCGAAGCGGTCGCGGCCGAAGCGGTCGATGCGGTTTTGCGTCTGCGCGTTCAGCAGATAGTTGCGGAACGCCCTCGCGGCGTCGACGTTCGTTTCGTCGTGTCGCTCCGGGTTCACGACGATCACGTCGTAGATGTTACGGAGTTGCGGGTCGCCGGAGATCAGCAGGGGCAACGCGCTGCCGTCAGCGACCACGAGATAGGTGGCGCGGTCGGTGAGCACATAGCCGCTGGTGGCTGCAGCGACGGTCAGTGTCGCGCCCATTCCCTGACCGGTCTCGACGTACCAGTCCGCGCCACTCGGCACGTCGAGGCCGGCGGCCGTCCACAGCAGCTTCTCTTTGGCGTGCGTGCCGGAGTCGTCGCCGCGACTGATGAAGCGCGCCCCTGCTTCGGCGATCGCGATCATGGCGGCCACGGCATCGTCCCCGCCCGCGATGCCGGCCGGGTCCGAGGGCGGCCCCGCGATGATGAAGTCGTTGAACATCACGCGGGCGCGCTCCACGCCAAAGCCTGCGGCGACAAACTCGTCGACCGCGTCCGGCGAGTGCACCAGCAGCACGTCCACATCGCCGCGCTCACCCATCACCATCGCCGCGCCGCTGCCGACGGCGATCACCTTCACGGAGACGCCGGACTGCTGCTCGAACGCCGGCACAAGCTCATCGAGCAGGCCGCTGTTGTCAGTGCTCGTCGTTGTCGCGAGGGTCAGTGTGCCGCCGTCACCGCAGCCCGCCGCCAGTAGTAGCAGCAGAAGGCCGAGCATGGCCGCGAGCGTTCGCAATCGTGAGGGCATCGCAGTCCCATCGTCTCGCATGTGCCGACGAGACGGTAGCCGAGGGCCGGGGCGAGACGGTCGAACTTCACACTCCCTTAACATCCGTGATGGAGATCACACGCAGTCACTGTTCGATGAGGTGGCACGCTACCATCGAGCACTCGGACGTAGCACGAGGTGACCGATGGCCGAGCAGCAGACCGATATCGACGCACTGATTCGGGGGGGCAGCACCCGGCGGCCGTGGTGGTACGGAGCGGCGCTGTTCGGCGTTGTGATCGCCGCCACCGCTACCTTCTTCTTCGTGATGGGTGATGAGGCCGTTGTCGTGACGCCGCCGCAGGAAGTCGAGGTCTCCGAGGGTCAGCTGACTACGACGCTCGACCTTTTCGGCACCGCCCTGCCAACGAACTCCGCAAACCTCGCCTTCGGACAGGCCGGCGACATCGTGGCCGTGGAAGTTGAGGCGGGCGAGGCTGTCGTCGAGGGCCAGTTGCTGGCGCGGTTGGATACCGCCGGGCTGGAACTGGACGTGGCCAGCGCCGAGGTCGCACTGCTCGACGCGCAGGAGAAACTCGCGGATCTCTCAGCGGGCGTCGACTCGGTGGCACTCGCCTCGAACCGGCTCGCCGTGCTGGAGGCTCAGGCAGATCTCGACACGGCGAAACAGCAGCTCGCCGACCTCCTCGCTGCGACCCCGGCCGACGCTGCGCTGACCGCCGCAGATGCGGCAATTACGGTCGCCGAGAAGGCGCTCGAGACCGCCGAGAAGGATCCGGCGCTGGTGATGGCGCGGGCAGGCGTGCGACTGCGCGAAGCGATCGAGGCTCAGGACGCGCTGAAGGCTGACCCGGCGGCGACCGCGGTACAGCTCGCCGCGGCGGAGAACGCGGTCAGCGGCGCCTTCACGGCCTCGACGGACGCCTCGACGGCGCTCGCCACCGCGTTGAAGGCGCTGAAAGACGAGGACCTTGAGCTCGCGACGGCGAACGTCACGGCAGCCGAGACGGCGGTGACTGCTGCGACGACACCGGTGACCGATGCGGAGACCGCGCTGACCGCCGTGGTCGGCGACGCGAACGCGACGGTGCAGGCGCGCGAGGCGGCCGAAGCGACGCTGGCGGCGGCGCAGGGCACGCTAATGGTCGCGAACCAGGTGCACATCGCCGCGCTGCTCGAATATGCCGCGGTCAGCGCCAGCCTCTCCTCGGTGACGACAGCCGAGGCCACGGTTGCCGAGAAGCAGGCCACGCTCGCCGAGAAGCAGGCGGATCGTGCCGCGCTGTTTGACCCGGCGGACGCCGACGTGGTGCAGGCCTCAGAGCTGGCGGTCACGAAGGCGGACGTCGCGCTGCTGAAGGCCGAAACGAACCTCAATGATCTCTTCGGCGGTGTCACTGCCTTGGAGTTCAGCTCCCGCGAGCTGACCGTCCGCCAGCGCGAACTACAGCTCACGGTGGCCGTCGATGCGCTCGCATCGGCCCGGCTCGTCGCGCCCTTCGCAGGGGTGATCGATGCGGTCAACATCGCCGCCGGTGATCGTGCCACGGTGAACGGCGTGGCCTTCTCGATCAGCGACCCGACGCAGATCGAGATCAGCCTGACGATCAGCGAATCGGACGTACTCGACCTCGCCGTCGGCCAGGTCGGACTCGCCAGGTTCGACGCGATCGATGGCGTCGAGTACCCGGTACGTATTTCCAGCGTCAGTCGCACGCCCTCGACAGCCCAGGGCGTCGTCACGTACCCGGTCACGGCAGTGATCCTCGTCGGTGCCGAACTCGCGGAGGTCGCGGCCGACGTGGCTGTGCTTAGCGGCGAGGGCGGCGGCGGTGGATTCGCCGCGTTCGGCGCGGCGGGCGGGCAGGGCGGCAGCGGTGCAGCCGGAGGCGTCGCGGGTGCTGGCGGCCGGGGGGGCGCCGCCCTGGCCCAGTTCTTCGCCAACATCGAACTGCCCGAGGGTGTGACCGTGATCGATGTGCTGCGCGCAGCGCTGAACGGTGATCCGCAGCCCGCAGGCGTGACGCTGCCTGAGGGATTCTCGATACCGGAGGAGTTTCGCGAGCGCGTGCAGGCACTGGTCGACAGCGGCTTCACTGGAGCCCAGGGCGCGGGCGGCGCTGGTGCTGGTGGCGCTGAAGCAGGCGGCGCAGGAGGCGGCGGACGGGGCCTCGCTGCCCGACCGATGCCTGCACCGGGCATGAGCGCCGACGTGACGATGCTGCTCGACGTGCGCCCGCAAGCAGTGCAGGTCCCGACCTCGGCGGTGCGCCAGCTCAACGGCGAGTTCTTCGTCACGGTGCCCGCCGGCGAGGACCTGATGGAGCGCGTCATGGTCACCGTCGGCGAGAGCGACGGCGCGGTGGTCGAGATCCTCGATGGCCTCGTCGCAGGAGCGACGGTGCTGATCGGTGCGGACAGCGAGGGCGTGCCCTTCAGCGCGACGCAGATCCAGGATCGGCAGCAGGGCTTCGGTGGGGGCGGGGGCTTCCGCGCCCCGGCCGGCGGAGGTGGCGGCGGAGGCAACTTCAGCGCCCCCGGTGGCGGTGGTGCGGGCGGCGGCGGAGGCGGCCGGTGATCCGGCTCAACGAAGTCATGAAGTCCTATGAGACCGGCGCGGGCGCGGTGCACGCGCTCGCCGGGATCAGCGTCGAGATCGAACGAGGCGAGTTTGTCGCGGTCATGGGCCAGTCCGGCTCCGGCAAGAGCACGCTGATGAACATTATCGGCTGCCTTGATCGCCCGACCTCGGGTACCTACGCGCTCGAAGGTCACGACGTCGGCCGCCTCGACGACGATGCGAGAGCGCGGCTGCGAGGTAACGCGTTTGGCTTCGTCTTCCAGTCGTACAACCTGCTGCCGCGACTGAGCGCGCTTGAGCAGGTCGAGTTGCCGCTGATCTATCAGCGCACGCCGAACCGCCGTCGCCGGGCCGCCGAAGCGCTGGTGCGTGTGGGGCTGCAGGACCGCCTCACGCACCGGCCTACTGAGCTGTCCGGCGGGGAGCAGCAGCGCGTCGCCGTGGCCCGCTCGCTGGCGGTAAACCCGCTCGTGATCCTGGCCGATGAGCCCACCGGCGCGCTCGACACGACCACCGGCACCCGTCTGATGCAGCTGTTCAGCGAGCTGGTCGAGCAGCAGGGTATGACGGTCGTGCTCGTGACGCATGAGCAGGAGGTCGCCACCCACGCCAGCCGTACGCTCCGCATGCGCGATGGCCTGATCGTCGAAGACTCTGCGGGCGCGCGGCTGACGTCGGTCGCAACGGCGGTCGAACCCGCGTCCGCTGAGCAGCCGGCCAAGGACCCGGCGCACCGGGAAGGCTCCGCATGAGCCTGCTTGACGCCCTGCGCGTCGCGCTGCGATCGATCTTCTCGAGCCGCCTGCGCAGTGCGCTCACGACGCTTGGTCTGATCATCGGCGTCAGCTCGGTGATTGTGCTGATCGCGGTCGGGCAGGGGACGCAGAAGGGCGTGACTGACCGCATCCGAGGCCTGGGCACGGACCTGATCTTCGTCGAGCCCGGTGTGCAGCAGGGGGCAGACGGAGGCGCTGCCGGCGGCGCAGGGTCGGCGCAGACACTGACCGCTGGCGATGCGGACGCGATCACCGATGCGTTCATTCCCGGGGTGATCGGTGTCTCGCCGCAGCTCAACATCAACGCGCAGGCGATCGCCGGGACGGAGAACCTGGGCGTCACGATCGTTGGCACCAATGCCGAGTACGTGGAGGTGCATGACTCCAAGCTGCGAAGCGGCGGCTTCCTCTCGCCGGAGCAGGACACCGACTTGGTGGTCGTGCTCGGTTCGCGCGTCGCGGAGACGCTGTTCCCCGGCCTCGATCCTGTGGGTCAGGACGTGCGCCTCTCCTTCGCGGGCGGCCGGCTGACGCTCGGCTTCCTCGTGATCGGGGTGATGGAGGCCCGCGGCGGCTCGGGTGGCGAAGCCGACGACGAGGTGTTCATCACCACGGCGAGCCTGCTCAGCCGTATCCGCTTCCTGCGCGGCGCGACCGGCGGCACCGGCAGCACGCCGGTCTCGCAGATCGATATTCAAACGGCGCCCGGTGTCGACGAGGAGCGCGTGAAGGGGGCGATTTCCGACCTGCTGGTCTTCCTCCACGAGACAAGCGAGCCTGACTTCGTGATTCAGAGCCAGGACGACCTGATCAGCGCGGCGACGGAGGTCAGCAACACGCTCTCGATCCTGCTCGGTAGCATCGCCGGGATCTCGTTGCTCGTCGGCGGCATCGGCGTGATGAACATCATGCTCGTCTCCGTCACCGAGCGAACGCGCGAGATCGGCATCCGCCGCGCCGTGGGCGCACGGGCCAGCGACATCGTGCGCCAGTTCGTCACGGAGGCGCTCACCCTCAGCCTCTTCGGCGGGCTGGTCGGCGTCGGCCTCGGTGTCGGAATCGCGCTTGCAGTGAGCGGCCGCGAGGTCGGTGGCCAGGAGATGACGACGGTGATCCAGCCGTGGAGCATCATCGCCGCCTTCGCAGTGGCCGGCGGCGTCGGACTGGTGAGCGGCAGCTATCCCGCGTACCGGGCGACGACGGTCGACCCGATCGCAGCGCTGCGGAACGAGTAGCGAGGCGGCGAGACGGACGAGCGTGGGTTAGTCGCCGCGGGGGCGGTCGATCCGCTCCTGCATCAACGTCTGCGGTGTGTCGTCGCGGAATGCGACGCGGAAGCTGTCGATGCCGGCCTGGATCGCTTCGCCGATCGGCAGCACTTCCCACTCCTGGACCAGCCGCTTCTGCTGCCGGACTGTCGATGCGCTCGATTCGACGGCGATCGACTGCACCCAGCACGCAAGCTCCTCGTCCAACCGATCGACGGGCACGACGGCTCCACGAGGACGATGCGCAGCGCCCCGCTGGAGTCAATCGTGTCACCCGTGTAGAGCAGCTCTCGCGTCTTGCCCCAGCCGATCAGCGATGGCAGCAGCGCCGCCTCGATCACCGATGGCAGGCCAAGCCGTCCCTCCGGCATCCCGAACATCGAATCCTCGCTGGCGATTCGCAGGTCGCTGGAGGCCGCCACCTCCAGCCCGCCACCGAGACAGTGACCCTCGATGCGGGCGATCACCGGCACCGGGAGGTCGCGGATCGACTGGCAGAGATTGTGCAGGCTGGTGATGAAGGCCACGGCATCGTCGGCATCGGCGATCGCGGCCATCTCTTTCACGTCAGCACCCATGTTGAACGCCTGCCCGATTCCGCCGATGAGGATCGCGAGCCGCAGATCATCGTCCTCCGCGAGCCGCACGAACTCGGCTGTCAGCGCCTCGATCAGCTCGCGGCCGAAGACATTGATCCGCCACGGCGCGAAGGCGATGGTCGCGACGCGGGCGTCGTCGATCGTGGTCGTGACGGCGGAACGGTTGCTGGTCATACCG
>DASCQM010000018.1:0-39700 GCA_036013055.1 Dehalococcoidia bacterium
GGCGCCACCGTCACCGCTGGCTACGGGGTCGTGAGCGCCACCGTCACCGCTGGCTACGGGGTCGTGAGCGCCACCGTCACCGCTGGCTACGGGGTCGTGACCGCCACCGCCATCGCTGGCTACGGGGTCGTGACCGCCACCGCCATCGCTGGCTACGGGGTCGTGACCGCCACCGCCATCGCTGGCTACGGGGTCGTGCGGAGGGGGGGCGTCATCGGCGGCGCTTTGTCCGGGGTCGTGACCGCCACCGCCACCGCCATCGCTGGCTACGGGGTCGTGGCCGTTCTCTCCACTGACTGGAGTGGGAGCGATGCCTGAGAAGCTGAGGAGGTTGCTGAAGCTTAGCGCAGTCGCCAGCACGAGTAACGCAGAGAGCGAGAGGGTACGTCGCACCATAGTAGAAGGTAACACCCGTCACTCCAACCCTGCCGAAACAGGGCGCCCCGCTGGTGCATAAGCAACAACGCGCGTCTATGATTACCTTCTCTGGCGTCGGTTTGCAAGAGCCGGTGGGTAAGAAAGTCCCGGTGCGTCCGGTGAAAAGGTCCATGACATTGTTATTGTTCCCCGACAAATTTGGTTCCGAGCGGCGTTCCGTGAACGCTCAGTCTGCGCCGCGAGCGTTCGCGGTTCTCTGTTGTGCGCGAGTGGCGTTTTTCGTCGCAATGCTGGCGCTGACGGCTGTCTTCCTCGCCGCCTGCTCTTCCGGCGACAGCGAAACGTCAGCTACAGAACCCGCTCCAGCCGTCGACCTGCTCGGTGGGCGCTACCTGCGCTTCAATCAGCAATGGGTCGAGGGTCTGTCTGCCGACGACGTCGACCTCAGCGATGCGGACGGGCTCTTCGAAATCGTCTTCGCGGGGTTGCCGGACGAGATCACAGTCTACCCGTCTGAGAACTACTACTACTTCATCCTCACACTCGACGGGAAACAGGTGTGGGGTAACATCCGCCTGCCGTCGCGCAGCCGCGACAACGGCGTGCTCTCTTTTGGCTACTACGAGTTCATCGAGTTCCCCTCGACGCTGATCGAGAAGGCGTCTGGCTCCAAGTTCTTCACCGACGCCGACGGCGTGGTCGTCACGGCCGTCGATCGCTTCACTTATAACGTGTTTTTCAAGGGCAAGACGGTCGTGTTCAACTTACATCAGCTTGACCAAACTCTGCCGCCGGCGCTGACACTAGCATCCGATGAGAAGTTCCTTGAGCGCACCTATGATGAGTCGGGCTACCAATTCTACCTGGTCTTCAACGAGACCGGGAACTACTTCAACTGGGTGCTGAATGAGGAAGACGGGCTGCCGGACGTCTTCGATGATTTCGGCGGAGGGGTCCTCTTCGGCCGGCGCAGCGGGTTCGTCTTCTGGGTCGATACCGAGCACGACAATCGCAAAGTGCTGGCGGGCGTGCGGCGGCTCAACGTCCAGCGCAACGACTACTACGATGGCCCCTTTGACCAGCTCGCCGACAACTACGTCGATGAGGTGCAGATATCGACGTATATTAAGCGCGCGTTCCCGAGCCTCGACGGTCGCATCGACAAGTACGGGTACTACATTGATCGCGAGACGCCGCTACGCGTTGCGATCTCCGCCTACCTCGTTTACACGGCACAGTCGGAAATGATGACGCTGGCCGCGCAGATCGCCATCGATGACGAGCCGATGGCGCTGATCTCACGCGGTGGTCGAGAGGCGACCGACTAGGCGGCTGTGCTGGCGCGATCGCGCCAGCACCAGTAGGCGTCGGTGCCATCGATCGTGGTCGGGAAGTTGAGCAGGCCGTCATCGACGCTCTTCACTTCGATGCCGACGGCGAGGATCGAACTGAGGTCGGCCTGTCTGAATGGCGTGGCGAGTCCGTCCGTCGCGAGGTTGCGGGTCGCCGCGAGCGCGGCGCGGGCATCATCGGGAGTGAATTTGTTCGCCATGCTGCTCCCGTGCTGATGGGTCGGATGATGAGCGTAGCGTCGCCGTCGGCAGGGCAGTGGTGGCGGCGGTGGCGGTGGTACGCTGCTTTGCGATCGAGAGCGATGCAGCTGGGATGTACCAAGGGGGCGGTCGGATGGTCGACTTCGCCGATACAGCGGAACAGGCGGAATTCCGAACGCAGGTGCGCGACTTCGTTGAGGCACGTCATCCGCAGGAGTTGATCGACGACGCGGTGTACACCATCGGCCTTGGCGGCAATCAGATTGGCAACGTGCGCGGCGACGATCGCCGACAGCTGTCGATGCAGTGGCGTCGTGCGCTTGTCGAGACGGGGTGGATCGCTCCGGCGTGGCCGAAGGAGTACGGCGGAGCCGACCTGACCGTGATGGAGCAATTCATCCTGAACGAGGTCTTCGCCGAGATGCGGGCGACGCCCCAGCGCGTGCCGGACGTTGGCTCCACGATCATGGTGCACGGCAGCGACGACATGAAGACGCAGTTCTTGCCCAAGATGGTCAAAGGCGAAGAGATCTGGTGCCAGGGCTACTCCGAGCCGGGCTCCGGTTCCGACCTCGCCTCGCTGCAGACGCGCGCGATGCGCGATGGCGACGACTACGTGATCAACGGTCAGAAAATTTGGACGTCGGGCGCGCACCAGGCGCAGTGGATGTTCGGCCTCTTCCGCACCGACCCGGAGGCACCGAAGCACCGTGGGATCACCTACTTGCTGCTCTCGATGGAGGCGTCGGGCATCACCGTGCGCCCGCTCCAGCAGATCACCGACGCCCGCAACTTCAACGAGGTCTTCTTCGAGGACGTGCGTGTCCCGGCGAAGAACGTGATTGGCGAGGTGAACCGCGGCTGGTACGTCGGCGCGACGCACCTCGACTTCGAGCGCTCCTCGATCGGTTCGGCGATCGGCATCAGCAACACGCTCGACGACCTGCGCGGGTTCCTGCTCGCGGAAGCGGCGGCCGGCAGTGGTCGTTCACGCATCGGTCGCGAGCCTGCCGTGCGGTCGGCGCTGGCCGAGCGTTACGTGGAGGCGGAGACGGCGAAGCTCTTCTCCTACCGCGTGATCTCGATGCAGAACCGCGGCGACATCCCGAACTATGAGGCCTCGGTACAGAAGGTCTTCACCAGCGAGATGAAGCAGCGCATCGGCAACACCGCCGTGAAGGCGCTGGGACTCTACGGGCAGCTCCTCGACCCCGACGGCGAGCTTACGCCGATGCGCTCAAAGTGGGTGCAGTCGTACCTCGCGGCCGTCTCCGAGACGATCGGTGCCGGCACTTCCGAGGTGCAGCGCAACGTGATCGCCACGCGCGGGCTCGGCCTGCCGAGGGGTTAGCGGCGCGAACGGTGACGGACGAGTACTGGGAGACAAACCGGCAGTGGTGGGACGGGGTGACGCCGCTGCACGTCACCTCTGAGTTCTACGACGTCGCGAGCTTCAAGGCCGGGCGCAACCACCTCTATCAACTTGAAATTGACGACATGGGTTCGGTCGAAGGCAAGTCGTTGCTGCCTGGCAATGCCACTTCGGGTTCGACACGCTCGCGAGGGACGCGCGCTACTCGACCGGCTCAACCTCTGTGTCGCCGGCACGCCATCCTTCGGCGGGCTCAGGGTGGACAGAAAGATTCGTGGTGCGCCGCTAGCGCAGTGCCTCGGCGAGTAGCTCGATCACGTGTCGCGGGCGCTTCGACGTGAAGTGGTCGATCTGCTGGCGGCAGGAGACGCCCGTGATCGCGACGATCGTGCTGTCCGACGCGGCCTCGACCGTGGGGAAGAGCCTCAGTTCGCCCATCTGGCGTGAGGTCTCGTAATGCTCGGCCTCGAAGCCGAACGCGCCCGCCATGCCGCAGCAAGCAGCGTCGATCAGCTCCGCCGAGAAGCCCGGCACGATGCGCAGTGCTGCCAGCGTGGAGTCCATGCCCGTGATCGCCTTCTGGTGGCAGTGGCCGTGCAACAGCACGTCGGCTGTGAGGTCGTCGCGGAAGAGTTCGCCGACCGCCGGGTCCTCCGCGGCGAGCTGTACAAGCAGCTCATCGAGCAGCAGGACGTGGTCGGCGACGGTACGAGCGGAGGAGTGCTGCGGCTCTTCTCGCAGGAGCTGCGGGTACTCGTCGCGGAAGGCGAGCAGGCATGAGGGCTCAATGCCGACGATCGGCACGCCGCGCTCCGCGAAAGGGAGCAGCGCTTCGACGTTCTGCCGGGCCCACTCGCGCGCCTCGCCGAGCATGCCCTTCGAGATCGCGGGGCGACCGCAGCACGTCGTGCGCGCGACGAGCCGCACGCGGTAGCCGAGCGCCTCCAGCAACTGCGTCGCATCGCGGCCGACCTGAGGGTGATTGAACTGCGTGAAGGTGTCGTCGAAGAGCACGATCTCGCCGCGCGGCGCTTCGCGCGGGGGCTGTCGACGTGAGGTGAACCAACCGCGGAAGGTCTCGCGCTCGAAGTGGGGCAGGGGACGCTCGCTGTGGATGCCGAGCCATCGCTGCATCGCCCAGCGCACCGGCCAGAGCCGCGCCAGTGCATTGCTCAGCGGCGCGCCCGCCGAGGCCCAGCGGCCGAGCGTCGCGATGTTGCCGAAAAGCCGCGAGCGCAGCGGCAGGCCGTGCACGTCGTTGCGCTGCGCCAGCACCTCGTACTTCAGCTTCGCGAGGTCGACGCCGGAGGGGCACTCCGACTTGCAGGCCTTGCACTCGACACAGAGGTCGAGCGCCTCGAAGACGCGCTGGCCGGCGAGAGAGTCCGGCGGCAGCGTGCCGTTGATCGCCATGCGCAGCAGGTTGGCGCGCCCCCGCGTCGAATGTTCCTCGTCGCGCGTGACCATGAACGAGGGGCACATGCCGCCGTCCATCTTGCGGCACGCGCCCTGGCCGTTGCACTGCTCGATCGCCCCGGCGAAGCCGCCGTCCTCGGCGAAGTCGAGGTAGGTGACCGGCTCGCTGTTGCGGGTCGCGGGGCTGAGCCGCAAGTTCTGCTCGAAGTCGGGCGTATCGATGATCTTGCCGGGGTTGAGGATGCCCTGCGGATCGAAGACTTGCTTCACGTCGCGGAAGGCCTGCGTGAGCTGTGTGCCGAACATGCGCTCGGTGTAGACGCCGCGCAGGATGCCATCGCCGTGTTCGCCGCTGAGGCTGCCGCCGAACTCAAGCACCAGGTCGGCGATCTCCGTCGCGATCTGGTGCGTCGTCGCCAGTCCGGCCTCCTCCTTCACGTTCACGAGCGGACGGATGTGCAGGCAGCCGACGCTGGCGTGGCCGTAGTACGCGGCCGGTGCGCCGTGCCCTTCGACGATCGCATCGAAGCGCTCGACGAAGCGTGCGAGGTCCTTCGGCGCGACGGCGGCGTCCTCGACGAAGGCGACCGGCTTGGCGTCGCCGCGCACGGCCATCAGCAGGCCGAGCCCCGCCTGTCGCATGCGCCACATCGCCTGCTGCTCGGCGGCGTCGGTCGTGGCGACGGTCGCGTAGCCCAGCCCGCGTGTCTCGAAGTCCTGTTGCAGCACGTCGAAGCGGGCGCTCACCTCCGCCTCGGTCTCGCCGTAGAACTCGATCAACAGCAGCGCGCCGGGGTCGCCCTCGACGAACTCGACGAGCTCGCGAAAGCCGGCGCTCACACGGCAGCGACGGATGATCTCGTCGCCGACGAGCTCGACGGCCGACGGGTTGTGTTCCAGCGCCGGCACGGCGGCCTCGCAGGCTTCGACGACGCTCGCGAAGTGCACCGCGACGAGCCCACGCGCGGCAGGCAGCGGTACGAGGCGCATGCGCGCCTCCGTGATCACGGCGAGTGTGCCCTCTGAGCCGACGAGGAGCTGCGTGAGGTCAACCGCATCCTCGCTGTCGGTGAAGGCGTCGAGGTTGTAGCCGGAGACGCGGCGCAGGATCTTCGGGTAGCGGCGCTCGATTTCCTCGCGCTGGTCGCCGGCGATACGCGTCACCTCGCGGTAGGCGTCGCCCTCGATGCCGTCGAGCGCGCGCTTGCCGTCGAGCGCCGCGCCTCCCAGCGATTGCAGCGTCGTGCGGGTGCCGTCGGCGAGCACGACGTCGATCGAGAGCACCTGGTCGACGGTCTTGCCGTACATCACGGAGCGCGCGCCGCAGGAGTTGTTGCCGATGCCGCCGCCGACGGTCGCGCGGTTCTGGGTCGCGGGGTCCACGGCGTATTGCAGCCCGTGTTCCGCGGCGGCGCGGTTGAGCGCGGCGATCACGAGTCCCGGCTGGACGCGCGCCCACTGCTCGTCGGCGTTGATCTCTAGCACCGAAGCCATGTGTCGCGAGAAGTCGAGCACGATTGCGTGGTTCACGGCCTGCCCCGCGAGGCTGGTGCCGGCGCCGCGCGGCAGCACCGGGATGCCGCGTTCGGCGGCGATGCGAACGACTGCCTGTACGTCGTCGGCGCCGCGAGGGAAGACAACCGCGACGGGCTCCATCTCGTAGATCGAGGCGTCGGTCGCGTACATCAGCCGCGAGCCGCGATCGATCAGCACATCGCCGTCGATCGCCCTGCGTAGCTCGTCGGCGAGGCTGGCGATGCCGTCCTCGCCCAGTGCGAGGGCGGTCGCGACCGTCGGATGGTCGGGAGCGGCGGGATGCGACGAGGAGGTCATCTCCGCGAGGGTATCGCAGCGTGCGATACTGCGCGCCGCGACAGCACCGCATGCCCGCTCGCGGCGGGCGGCCGGCCGAGGGGGCGACGATGCGACAGGCGTACAGCGCGGAAGAACCCGGCCACTTCGAGATTCGCGACGTCGACGACTCGCCAGCGCCGGGTTCCGGTGAGGTGCAGATGCGCGTGCGAGCGTGCGGCGTCTGCGGCTCCGACCTGCACCCGCTGCGCAGCCCGGAGCGCTGGCAGTCCGGTCGTGTGCGCGGGCACGAGATCAGCGGCGAGATCATCGCGGTTGGTGAGGACGTCGAGCAGTGGCGGCCGGGCGATCGTGTCGCCGTGCAGCCCAACCTCTTCTGCGGCCATTGCGGGAACTGCCGCTCTGGGCAGATCACACTCTGTGAGACTGAATTTTCGGTCGTCGGACTGACACGACCCGGCGGCTACAGCGAGCTGCTGACGTTGCCGCAACAGAACGTCTTCCGCCTGCCGGACGGCGTCGACTTCGCGGTCGGCGCGCTCACGGAGCCGCTGGCGGTCGTCGCGCACGGCTACCGGCTGGCGGCTGAACTCGACAGCCTGCGGGCGACGACCGGCGAGCGCGTGCTGATCCTGGGTGGCGGCATGATCGGGCTGCTCGCCGCGTTCTACGCGCGGCAGGCGGGCGCGGGCGAGGTGGCGATCACGGCGCGGCACGAGCACCAGGCGAATTCCGCCCGGCAGCTCGGGGCCACGCGCGTCTTCACGGCGGACGAGGACGGCGAGGCAGCGCTTCGCGAGTGGTCGCAGGCGAACCCCGTCGATCTCGTGATCGAGAGCGTTGGCGGCGGCGGTTCGACGCTGGCGCAGGCGATGGACGCGGTGCGTCGAGGCGGTCGCATCCTCGTGCTTGGGGTGGCGAGCCCGGGAGCGACGATGCCCGTCGGGTCGCTGATCGGGAAGGAAGTGCGGCTCGTCGGCTCGTTGATGTACGGATACGCGGGCAAGCACGCTGACTACGACCTCGCGATCGAGCTCGAACGTCGTTTTGGCGATGTGCTCGGCACCCTGATCACGCATCGCGTGCCGTTCGATGAGATCGACCGAGCGCACGCGCTGGCGCTCGACAAGTCGAGCGGGTCGATCAAGGTCACGATCGAGTTCTAGCAGCCGCGCTACGCTGGGTGCATGGCTGATCAGCCGACGGTTACGCTTGCCGACATCGAGGCCGCGCGCGTGCGCACCCGTGGGCTCGTGCGCACGACGCCGCTGTGGCCCAGCCGCGTGCTCTCGGAACTGGCGGGAATCTCAGTCTCGCTGAAGTGCGAGAACCTGCAGCACACGGGTTCGTTCAAGGTGCGTGGTGCGGTCAACATGCTGCGCTCGATCGAGCGCCCAGGCGGCGTGATCGCGGCGAGCGCGGGCAACCACGCGCAGGCCGTCGCGATGGCCGCGAGCGGGCTCGACCTGCCTTCGACGGTGGTGGTGCCCGCCGACGCGCCGCTCGCGAAACAGCGCGCGACCGAGGGCTACGGCGCGGAGTTGATTCGCGTCGATGGGCCGCTCTCGCTGGCGATCGAGCACGCGCAGGAACTCGCCACCGAACGCGGGCTCGTCTTCATCCCACCCTTCGATGACCCGTCGATCGTGGCCGGGCAGGGGACGGTCGCGCTCGAACTGCTTGAGCAGGCTCCCGACGTCGAGGCTGTGCTGGTGCCCGCCGGTGGCGGGGGGCTGCTGGCGGGGATCGCAACCGCGGTCAAGGCGATGCGCCCCGATGTCACGGTGATCGGCGTGCAGACGGCTGCGATGCCGGGCATCGCGGTCTCACGGGTCGCTGGCGAGGCGCGGTCGGTCGAAGCCGCGCGCACGATCGCTGATGGCGTCGCCGTCGCTGGCCCGTCCGCGCTCACGCACTCACTGATCGAACGCTTCGTCGACGAAGTTGTGACCGTGAGCGAAGAGCAGATCGCGCAGGCGGTGCTCTTCCTGCTCGAACGCGCGCGGCTCGTGATCGAGGGCGCGGGCGCACTCGGTGTCGCGGCGCTGCTCAGTGGCGCGGTCGTGCCAGAGGGCCCAACCGTCGCTGTGCTCTCGGGCGGCAATATCGACATCAACCTGATCGGCCGCATCGTCGAGCGTGGGCTACTGATCGAGGGCCGCCGCCGTCGCATGACGGTCGCTGCGGCGAACGTCCCCGGCGAGCTGGCGCGCATCACCGGCGGGGCTGCCGAGGTCGGCGCGAACATCATCGAGGTGGAACACGAACTGGTGACGGCCGACCTTCCGGCCGGCGTGGCGCGTATCACGCTGCATCTCGAAGTTGCCGACGACGACGCATACGAGCGTCTGATCGACCATCTCATCGCGCGGGGCCTCGTCCCCGGTGACCACACCGACCTGATGACCGCCGCCGCAGCGAGTATGCCGTCGTAGCCGCGCGCAGGCGCTACAATCCGCCCGCGCACGTGACGCACGTGACGGAGAGTGGAGCGGGACATGGCAGCGGAAGCATCGACGGAAGAGTACGGCGCGATTCTGGCGCGCGATGTCGGCATGGAGGCGCGTGACGGCACGTGGCTCGCGACCGATATCTGGCGGCCGGCGCTCAACGGCGAGCCGCTGCCCGGACCATTCCCAGCGATCCTTACCCGTACGCCGTACGGCAACCTCACTGGCGTCACCGATAGCGGCTCGAGCCTCGGCGAGTTCTTCGCGCAGCACGGCTACATCTACGCCACGCAGGACGTACGTGGCCGCTTCCGCTCGAAGGGTGACTTCATCCTGCTCGCGGACGAGGGGCCGGACGGCTATGACGCCGTCGAATGGGTCGCTTCGCTGCCGTACTGCGATGGCAATGTTGGCACGCAGGGCACCTCCTACCTCGCGTGGACGCAGAGCGCGCTGGCGATCGAGAACCCGCCGCACCTGCAGGCGATGTGGATCAACCAGGGCTCGTGGAACGGCAACGTCTCCTCACTGCGCCATAACGGCGCGCTGGAGCTGCGCTGGTTGACGTGGGCGGTGACGCACGGCGCACGCTCGCCGGAGGCGATGGCCGATCCGGCGCTGATGAAGGCGCTGACCGAGGCCGGCGAGAAGATGCACGAGTGGCTTGGTCGACTGCCGTGGGGCCCCGGGAACAGCCCGCTTGAGGGCTTCCCGGTCTACGAGAAGTGGGCGGAGGAGCTCTACACGCACGGCGACGCGAACGATGACGACGGCTACTGGCTACAGCGAGGCCTGAACTTCGAGGCCTACGCGGACGAGTCCGCCGATGTGCCGACGATCTACTCCGGCGGCTGGTACGACTCCTACACCCGCGCGACGACCGACGCCTACGTCGCGCTCAGCAAGCGGATCGCGCAGCAGCGGCTGCTGATGGGGCCGTGGACGCACGGCGGGGCGGCGCTCGAGCGCACCTACTCGGGCGACGTCGAACTAGGGCCGGAGGCACCGATCAGCGGCAACCTCTCGGAGAGTCACCGCCACATGGCGTTGCGCTGGTTCGACCAGTGGCTGCGCGGCGTCGATGACGGCGTCGCGGCCGAAGAGCCGGTGACGATCTTCGTGATGGGTGGCGGCGACGGCGGCAAGACGGCGCAGAACCGCTTGCGCCACGGCGGACACTGGCGCACAGAGTCGGAGTGGCCGCTCGCGCGGGCCGAGGCGACGGACTACTTCATCCACGCCGATGGCGGACTCGTCGCCGGCAGCGAGCCCACGGACGAGGGCGGATCGACATCGTTCACATACGACCCCGAGCACCCGTTGCCGACCGTGTCGGCAAACACGTCGTCGCTGAACGAGATCCTACCTGTGCCGGACCGCGTCAACATCCCGACGCCGATCACGCTGATGCGCGTGCAGGTGATCCAGGGTGGGTCCGACCAGACGACACGGCCGAGCGTGCTCGGATCCGAATCGCCGTACGGCCCGCTGACCGATCGCGCGGACGTGATCTCGTTCTCGACTCCACCGCTCGACGCGCCGCTTGAGGTGACCGGACCGATCGAGGTCACGTTGCATGCCTCCTCGGACGCACCGGATACCGACCTCTTTGCGATGGTGCTCGATGTCTACCCGCCGAGCGCGGATTGGCCGGACGGCTACCGCCTGAACATCACCGACTCGCTGATGCGACTGCGCTACCGCGCTGGCATGGACCAGCCGACGCCGCTTGAGCCGGGCGAGGTCTACGAGGTGACGTTCCCGCTCTACCCGACGAGCAACGTCTTCGCGGCCGGGCATCGCATCGAGCTGCTGATCAGCTCGTCCTCGTTCCCGCGCTTCGACGTCAACCCGAACACCGGCGAGCCGATCGGGCGGCACACGCACATGCGGGCGGCCGAGAACACGCTGCACCACTCGGCGGCGTACCCCTCGAAGCTGACGCTGCCCGTGATTCCGGGATAGACAAGGGCGAGGACTGCCAGTGCCGTACGACCCGGACAACATCTTCGCGAAGATCCTGCGCGACGAGATTCCGAGCGAGCGTGTCTACGAGGACGATGAGTTCATCGCTTTCCGTGACATCGAACCGGCCGCGCCGACACATATCGTGCTGATCCCGCGCGGCGAGCCGCCGACGGCACCGGCGGGCCTCGACGATGGCGACGCCGACTGGGTGGGCCGCATGGTCGTGACGGCGAGTAAGATCGCCGCGGAGCAGGGGATGGCCGACGACGGCTACCGGCTCGTCTTCAACTCAGGCGAGAACGCCGGTCAGGCCGTGGAGCACCTGCATCTGCACATCCTCGGCGGCGGGTCGCTGGGAGCAATTGCGGGAACCTGAGGGCGGTCTGGGGAATCTCCTGATGCTGCCATGGTGCACTCACATAGAGTGCGTTGTGCGTCCGCTGCCGAATCGCGAGAGGACGCAGAGGGAAGATGTAGTGTCTGATCAGCCGTCCGAAGAATCCTTCGATCTGGTCGATACGCTGCTCTACGCGGCATCCCACGACCTCAAGTCGCCGCTCCTGACGCTCTCCCTCAGTGCCGACCTGCTGATGCAGGGCGTCCCGGACGACGTGAAGGCAGGTTCACAGACCGCGCTGGAAGGGCTGAAGCACGGCTCGGCGGAAATCGAGCGAATGCTCGACGCGCTGGCGATCGTCTCGAGCGCATACCGCCGCCAGCTCGACGCGACGCCGGTCGCGCTGGCGGATGCGCTGCTGAGCACGACGCACGACCTCGCGGGCGTCGAGCAGTGGAACGTGGCTGCTGACGCGCAGGCGATCGCTCAACTGCTGACGGCACTCGATGGTCTTGGCGACACCACTCTCGCGATCAGCGACGAGACGCTGTCGCTGAGCAGCGTGCAGCCAGCGAGCGACTATGACCTGCATTCGACGCCGGTCGAGACGCTCTTCAGCTCTCTCACCGCTCACTCGGCAACCTCGGTGCAGGCGCTCGCGGAGGTGCAGGTGCAGCTGATGCGACAGGGCGGAAGCATCTCATTCGAGGACGGGCGCACGGTCGCTCGCGTGCCGCTGGCGAGGAAGCCGTGAACGACGTCCAGTCGCACAACTTCTTCGGCCACCCTGCCGTGTTGATTCTCGATGACGAACCCGACCACGCGACGATCGTGCAGTGGTTGATCGCGGAAGTCGCTCCCGACATACCGGTCGAGACGATGACGCAGGCGGATGCGCTTGCGCGTCGACTGGCGGCCGCTCCGGACGGAGCGCTGCTGCTGATCGATCGCATGCTGAATGGCCGCGAGTCGCTCGAGCTGCTGCCGGAGCTGCGAGCAGCGAGGCCCGACCTCACCGTGGTGCTGATCTCTGCAGCGCTCTCCGAGACGGATCGTGCCCGCGCGCTCGCGGCGGGCGCCGACATGGCGTTCGAGAAGCCGGGGCAACTCGGTGGCTGGCGCGCACTGCTCGGCCAGTTGTTGCGGCCTCGCGGTGACTCATGGAGCGCGGCAGCCTGAGCCATGCGTATACTCGCACCCGGCCTCTCCGAGGTTCGGGCCCGTAGCTCAGCGGCCTAGAGCAGCCGGCTCATAACCGGTAGGTCCCAGGTTCGAATCCTGGCGGGCCCACCAGATCACATCACGGGGCGACGCCCCATCACGTCAGGCGAGAGATGATCGACGTCCGTGCACAGAGCCGCAGCGCCCTCCGCGCCCGCAACCCTGAGCAGGGCGAGCCGGCAGCCGAGGATGGCGAGGGCAAGACTGCGGCTGCGGTGATGCTGCTGCTGTATGAGCAGGACGGGCGCGAGCACATCCTCTTCCAGGAGCGCACGCAGCACGTGCAGCACCACAAGGGCGAGATCAGCCTGCCGGGCGGCCGGCGCGATGCAACCGACGAGACGCTACTGGAGACGGCGCTGCGCGAGACCGATGAGGAGATCGGCGTCACGGCGGCCGACATCGAGGTCTTCGGATCGCTCGACCTCGTCGTGACGACGCTTTCGAACTACGCGATTTCGCCCTTCGCCGGGGCGATCACCTCGGATGGTGAGTACCCGTTCAAGATGGCGGAGCGCGAGGTGAAGGAGCTGCTGGTCGTGCCGGTCGACCACCTGATGGACACGTCACATGTCGAATGGACGGTGCGCGAACTCGGTGGCGTGACCAGCGATGAGCGGGTCTTCCACTACGGCGAGCACCGCATCTGGGGCGCTACCGCCCGCATCCTCGGCCACTACCTCGACCTGTTCGCGACCGCAGATGGTACGCCGGCATGACGGTGATCCTCGTGCGCCACGGGCAGTCCGAGGGCAACGCTGCCGGCGTCTTCCAGGGATGGTCGGAGTATCCACTGAACGAGACCGGTCGAGGCGAGGCTGCGGCGGCCGCGGGACGCCTCGCGGACTCCGGGGCGGTGGCGATCTACTCGAGCAATCTCGGCCGCGCGCGCCAGACGGCGGAGATCATCGCGGCAAAGGTCGGGCTGCCCGTCGAGGAGCGCGAGGGCCTGCACGAGCGTGGGTTCGGCGAGGGCGAAGGCCTCTCGTGGGACGAGATGGAAGCGAAGTGGGGCCCCGACCTTCGCCTGGGCGAGGATCGCATCCCCGGCGAGGAGCCGCTCTCAGACTTCCGCGAGCGCACGACGCGAGCATTCGAGCAGATCTTCGAACAGCACACGGACGAGATCGCGATCTGCGTCACGCATGGCGGCGTCTTGAGCATGCTGGTCACGCATCTGCTCGGCGTGCCGCCTGGTGGCGAGAACGCCCGCGTGCGCTTCTCCAATTGCTCGTTGACCGTCGTCGAACTCGATCGCGAGCGGCGCGTGCTGACCTCGATCAACGACGCCTGCCACACCGACGGGCTCGCGAGCTAGGCTCCCGCCTGTCGCGCATTGATCCCTCGCGGGGAGCTACGCCTGCCAGCGGTCGCGCATCACGAACTGTTCGAGCGGCGGGCGGTTGTTCGGGCCGTACTCTCGCGTCGGCCAGCCGAGCGGGATGATCGCCGCGCTCTCGATGTTCTCGGGGATGCCGAGAATCTCATGGACGCGGTCCTTGCGACGTCGGTGCAGCGTGGTGAGCGTCGTGCCGAGGCCGAGCGCGCGCGCCGCGAGCAGGATGTTCTGCACGTTCGGGTAGACGGAGGCGCCGGTCTGGAAGCCAGCCCTGCCGGACGCCGGTGTGTCGACGCAGGGGATGATCAGCACGGGCACCTGCGAGAACGGCTGCCGGTCCGCCCCTCGCGACGGCGGTGCGTCTCCGTACGTGTCGCGGAACGCTTCCTCATAGACCTCGCTGATCTGGTCTTTCACGTCCTGATCACGCACGACGATGAAGTACCACGGCTGGGTGTTGGAGCCGGAAGGCCCGTGAATCGCGGCCTGCAGCACCTGCTCGACGAGCTCGTCCGGGACGTCCTCGTCGGTGAAAGCGCGAATCGCTCGCTGGTGACGGAATAGCTCCATCGCATCGGTCACTGGCTTCAAGATCTAGCTCCCTGCCTGCGTCGTTCGCTGTATGCCCGCGAGGAAGGCCACGGTAACGCCTTCTCCGCCTTCGCGCGGCTCCGCCGTCTCGTAGCTCGTGACCAGCGGGTGCCGGTCGAACAGTTCGCGCACGGCGCGTCGTAGTGTGCCGGTGCCGCGCCCATGGATCACGCGCACGCGCGCATGGCCGACGCGCGCGGCGTGGTCGAGGAACTGCTCGACGACCGGCAGCGCCTCATCGATCGTGCGGCCGCGTACCTCGACCTCCTGCGGTGCGCTGGCCGGCGCCGGCGGTGCGGCGGTCGCGCCGCGTGCGACCTGCTGCGGGGCCGTCGCTGTGCCGACACGGTCGACCTGATCGATGCCGACGCGGGCACGCAGCGCGCCGAGCAGGACCTCGAACTCACCATCCTCGTTCGGTGCGCTCAGCACGTCGCCGGGTGAGCCGATGCCGCGCAGCCAGACGGCGACACCGACGGCGATGTCGCGCGCCTCGACGCGTTCGCGTGGTGGCGGCGGGGCGGCTGGCTCCGGCGGGATCTCCTCCGCTGCCGAGCGCGCCAGGTCGAGGTCGGCGCTCGCCTGTTCGAGGCGCGCGGCCTCGACGTCACGGCGAGTGCGCTGCAGCAACCGCTCGACCTCGCGCAGTTCACCGCGCAGTTCGCGGTGGGCGTCCTCGCGCAGTTGCGCCGTCTCGGCCGCGAGTTCGTCGTGCTGACGCTGCAAGTCGCTGCGCAGTGTTTCCGCCTCATCGCGCGCGGTGGCGGCCCGGCCGGCACGTTCCTCGGCGGCGGCTTGCTGCGTGCGCAGATCCCCGAGTAGCGATTCGAGGTCGCGCTCCTCGGAGGAGAGCCCCTCGCGAGCGGACTCGATCACGTCGGGCGGCATGCCGAGACGGGCGGCGATCGCCAGCGCGTTCGACTGACCGGGCAGCCCGATCGTGAGGCGGTAGGTGGGGGAGAGCGTCTCGACATCGAATTCGACGGAGGCATTCACGACACCGTCGGTCTGGTGGGCGTAGAGCTTCAGTTCGCTGTGGTGCGTCGTCGCGATCAACGTCGCGCCACCTGCGATCAGGCGGTCGATCAGCGCGATCCCCAGCGCCGCGCCCTCGGTCGGGTCGGTGCCCGCGCCGAGTTCGTCGAGCAGCACCAGCGAGCCGGGCCCCGCGCGCTCGATGACGTCGATGATCGATGTGATGTGTCCCGAGAACGTCGAGAGCGACTGCTCGATCGACTGCTCGTCGCCGATGTCGGCAAAGATCGAGGAGTAGACCGGCACCCGCGACCCCGCTTCGGCGGGGATCGGCAGACCCGCGAGCGCCATCGCGCAGAGCAGCCCTGCCGTCTTCAGCGCGACGGTCTTGCCGCCGGTGTTCGGCCCGGTGATCACTACCGCGCGATGCTCGCCACCGACCTCGATCGAGACCGGCACCACGTCGCCCTCGAGCAGCGGGTGGCGCGCACCTTCGAGCCGTAGCTCCGCCGGCAGATCGACGAGCCACGGCTGGCTGCCGACGACGGCGAGTTGCTGCGCGTCGAGCGCCTGAGCGAGATAGCCCTTGGCGCGTGCGACATCGATGCGCGCCAGCCGGTCGACGGCATCAACGAGGTCCTCGGTGGCTTCGCCGACGGCGCTGGAGACCTCGCGCAGGATGCGGTTGACCTCGTGGCGTTCCTGCACCTGTAGCTCGCGCCAACGGTTGCCCAGCTCCACGACCGCCAGCGGCTCCACGTAGACGGTCGCACCGGACGCCGACGTGTCATGGATCACCCCCTGCACGACACCGCGAGCCTCTGAGCGCACGGGCAGCACGTAGCGGCCGTCGCGGATCGTCACGATCGCATCCTGCAGTGCGGCGCGTGTGTCGGCCGAGTTGAGCAACGACTGCATGCGCTGTTGTAGTCGCTCGTGCGCCACGTTCAGCTCGCGGCGGATGCTGCGCAGCTCCGGGCTGGCGTCGTCGACCACCTCGCCGCGGTCGTCGATCGAGTCCTCGATCAGCCCGCGCAGCGCACCGAGTTCGGCGATGCCGCCAGCGAGGGTCGCGAGCAGAGGTACGTCTGCGGAGAGTCGGGTCAACGACGTGCGCACTCGCTGTGCCGCGCGGGCGGTGTTGGCGACGTCGAGCAGGTCGGAGGCAGCGAGCACGTGGCCGAGCGCCGCGCCCTCGGCGCGCGAGCGGATGTCGTGGCAGCCGTCGAGCCGCAGCGCGATGCTATGACTTTCGAGGAAGACGGCCTCGGCCGTCTCGCGCTGGCGCAGCACCACCGTTGCGCGGTCGCTGGCCGGTCGTAGCGCACCCGCGCGCTCGCGGCCGGCGGAGAATGCGGTCAGGCTCGCCAGTCGGTCGAGGATGGCGGGAAATTCGAGAGTTTCGAGGGCCTTATCGTCCAGTGGAGTCTCCAGCACCGCCCGCGTCGCCTGCGCTGCAGAGCGCATTGAGGGCAGCCTCGACGGCGCGGTCCTCCGACGGATCAACCGTGCGCGGGTCGAGCAACACGCGGTTGCGCTCGATGCGGGCGATGATCGGCGGGTCACAGGCTCGCAGCGCTGCCGCGAAGGCCGTGGCGTCGCCGGTCGGCGGCTCGACAGAACAGAGCACGCTCTCCTGGCCCTCGCCGGGTAGCGATCCGCCGCCCACCATCGATCGCCCCGGCAGCACCTCGGCGGAATCGCCTGCCGCACGAGCCCAGCGCCGCGCACGCTTGCGCAGGTTCTCGATCGGCGCGGCGATCATCTGCCAGACCGGCACCTGCTCGGTCGCCTCGCCACGCGCGAAGTGTTCGAGCGTCGCGGCGAGTCCGGCGATCGATGACTTGTCCATGCGCATCGCACGTGCCAGCGGGTGGCGACGCATCTCGTCGATCGGGTCGCTCTTGCCGGCCGCGATGCCGGCCTGTGGCCCGCCGACGAGCTTGTCGCCAGAGAAGAGGACGACGTCGGCACCTGCCGCCACTGAGTCCTGCACCAGCGGCTCCTCGCCGAGCCCGTACTGGCGCGTATCGATCATCGCGCCGGAGCCGAGGTCGTCGATCAGCAGCAGCCCGCGCTCATGCGCAAGCGCCGAGAGTTCGCTCAGCGGTGCCGACTCGGTGAAGCCGACGACGCGGAAGTTCGAGGAGTGCACGCGCAGCAGGGCGGCCGTGTTTTCGGTGATCGCCTCGGCGTAGTCGCGCGTGTATGTGCGATTCGTGGTGCCGACCTCGACCAGTCGCGCGCCGGACTGGCGCATCACGTCGGGGATGCGGAAGCCGCCGCCGATCTCGACGAGTTGGCCGCGCGAGATGATCACCTCGTCGCCGGTCGCGAGCGCGGAGAGCGCCAGCATCAGCGCCCCGGCGTTGTTGTTGACTGCAATACCGTCCTCGGCGCCCGTGACCCGCTGCAGCAGCCCCGTGAGGTGCGCGAAGCGCGAGCCGCGTTCGCCGCCATCGAGGTCGAACTCGAGGTTCGAGTAGCCGCGGCCGGCCTCGGCCATCGCCTCGATCGCCGCGTCGGAGAGTGGGGCCCGGCCGAGGTTGGTGTGGATCACGATGCCGGTGGCGTTGATCGCGCGTCGCAGGCTGCGCTCGAGCGTCTGGGCTCGCTCGACGACCGCCTCGGCGGCAGGGCGCTCTGGCGCGCTTCCGGTGCGCTCGACCTCATCGCGGTATTCGTCGAGCACGACGCGCGCGAGATCGACGACGGCGTCATGGCCGTGCCGCTCCGCCAGCGGTGCGACGCGGTCGTCGGCGACCAGCCGTTCGACGGAAGGGAGTGACCGGTACGGGTTTGTCATCACGTGATCGATTGTAAGCAGCAAACGTCGGTGACTGCGCTCGTTGACCGTATCGAGGGTGAGGTCGAAGATTCGAATCACGCTGCAATCGCAGTCCGCGAACCCGATTTTCAGACCCCTGATGTTCAGACCAAGGTGCCACCATGCCGAACCTTCGTATCCCCGGCCCGACTCCCGTTCCAGAGGAGGTCGCACAGGCCGGCGCAGCCGAGATGATCAACCACCGAGGCCCCGAGTTTGCCGAGATGCTCGCGCGCGTCACTGAGCGTGCGAAGCAGGTGTACGCCACGACGAACGACCTCGTCATCCTCAGCACGTCGGGCACCGGCGGCATGGAGGCGGCGGTCGTGAACCACATCTCGCCCGGCGACAAGGCGCTCGTCGTGACGATCGGTGTCTTCGGCGACCGTTTCACCGAACTGATCCGGGCCTACGGCGCGGAGGCGGTCGAACTGAACTTCGAGCACGGAACGGCCGCCGATGCGAACCGCGTCGACGAGGCGCTGGCCGCCGATCCGGACATCAAGGCCGTCTTCATCACGCACAACGAGACATCTACGGGCGTGCAGAACGTGCAGCTCGGCGAGATTGCCGCGGCGGTGCGAGGGCACGACCGCCTGATGATCGTCGACGCGATCTCATCGCTCTCATCGATCGCCTGCCCCGTCGACGAGTTCGACCTCGATGTCGTGGTCTCCGGTTCGCAGAAGGGGTGGATGGTCGCCCCCGGCCTCGCGCTGGTCTCGATCAGCGACCGCGCATGGGAGGCACAGGAGCGTTGCACGCAGCCGCGCTTCTACTTCGATCTGAAGGGCGCGAAGGCGAGCGCGGACACCGGTCAGACCCCGTGGACGCCAGCCGTCTCCGTCTTCTACCAGCTCGACCACGCGCTCGGCATGATGCTGGACGAGGGCCTGGATAACATCTACGCCCGCCACCACCGCCTCGCACGCAAGGTGCGCGAGGGTGTGAAGGCGCTCGGCCTCGAGTTGTTCGCCGCCGAGGGCGTCGAGTCGTCGATGGTGACATCGATCCGCGTGCCGGCCGGCATCGACGTGAAGGACCTGCTGGGGACGGCGCGAACCGAGTTCGACACCGTCTTCGCCGGGGGCCAGCGCGACCTCAACGGCAAGATCTTCCGCTTCGGTCACCTCGGCTACGTCTCAGACGACGACGTGGACGCGGGCCTGACGGCGCTCAACGGCACGCTCGAGAAGCTGGGGTTCAAGGCCTAGCCACGGCCCCACGCCGCAGACGGCCCGCCCAGACTCGCGCCCCACGCCACAGCCGCTATTCTGTCGCTATGGCACGAATCCTGATCGCTGACACGCTTGCCCAGAACGGCGTTGACGCGCTCTCCGACCAACACGATGTCGATGTGCAGACCGGCCTCTCCGAAGACGAGCTGGTTGCCGCCGTCGCTGATGTGAACGCGATCGTGGTGCGCAGTCAGACACAGATCACCGCGAAGGTGATCGCAGCTGCGCCGGAACTTGAGGTGATCGGCCGCGCCGGTGTCGGCGTCGACAACATCGACCTCGACGCGGCGACCGACCGAGGCGTGATCGTCGTCAACGCGCCGCTCGCGAATACTGTCTCGGCCGCCGAGCACGCCTTCGGGCTGATGCTTGCGGTCGCGCGCCATATCCCGCAGGGCGTCGCTTCGCTCAGGGGCGGGGAGTGGGCGCGGTCGAAGTACATGGGCGTTGAGCTGGCCGGGCGCACGCTCGGCATCGTCGGGCTCGGTCGCGTCGGCACCGAGGTTGCGACGCGGGCGCGCGCTTTCGAGATGCGAATCATCGCCTACGACCCGTACGTCTCGAAGGAGCGCGCGAGCGGACTCGGCATCGAGCTGATGGAGCTGGAAGCGCTGCTCGCCGAATCCGACTTTGTTTCGCTCCACACGACGCTCTATGACGGGACGCGCGGCCTGATCAACAAGGAACATCTGGCACTGATGAAGCCGGAGGCACGCATTATCAACACCGCGCGCGGCGAACTCGTCGACGAGCAGGCGTTGTTCGACGCTGTCGAGTCCGGGCAGGTCGCCGGCGCGGCGATCGATGTCTTCAGCACCGAACCTGCCGTCGGCAACGTGCTCACGACCTCGGACGCCATCATCGCGACGCCGCACCTCGCTGCCTCGACCGCCGAAGCGCAGGATCGGGCGGCGACGGCGGTGGCGGAGCAGATTCTCGACATCCTCGATGGGCGTCCGGCGCGCTTCGCCGTCAATGCGCCGCTCGTCGACCCGGAGACGATGGCCGTGCTCAGCCCGTACATCGATGCCGCCGAGGTGGCCGCGAGCGTTGCCTCGCAGCTCACGCCGGGCCCGGTGGTTAGCGCGCGCATCGAGTACCGCGGTGAGATCGCGAACTACGACATCGCGCCGCTGCGCACCGCCGTGATCATGGGCATGCTCGGCCGTGTTAGCGATGAACACATCACGATCGTCAACGCGGATCGCTTCGTGGAGCTGCACGGCATCCGGCTCGACGAGACGACTGGCCCGGCCGTCGAGCCGTACGCCAACCTCGTCGTGGTCAACGTCACAGGCACGGATGGCAGTACGCGCGTCGCAGCCACGCACACGCCGCAGGGCGTGCGGGTCGTCGGCATCGGCGAGTATGAGGAGGTCGACGTTGCGCCGAGCGCGGCACCGTACGCGCTCGCGATCGAGAACCTCGATCGCCCGGGCATGATCGGTCGTGTCGGCACGATGCTCGGCGGCTGGGACGTGAACGTGATCTACATGTCGGTTGCCGCGAGCACCAAGGACCGCGCGCTGATGATGCTTGGCACGCACCGCGCGCTGACGAACGACGAACTCGAGGCCCTGACCGGCATCGAGAACATCGACAGCGCGCGTCTGATCACGCTCGGCTAGTCTGTCGGGCTTCTCAGTCGGCGGGTCACTCAGTCGAGCGGGTTGAGCACCATTCCGGTCGCGAGCTTCGGGTAGAAGTACGTCGATTTCTGCGGCAGCACCTCGCCCGCGTCGGCGACGGCTAGCACTTCCTCGATGCGCACGGGATTGACGAGGAAGGCGAGGCTGTAGCGGCCGCTCTCCGTCTGGCTCCACGCGTCCTGAACGTCTTCCGTGAATGTCACCCGATCACCGGCGACCAGCGCCTCCTGGTCGATGCCGAGCAGTGGCCGCAGCATCGTCTCGGTCAGCACGACGGCGTCGACGGAGCGCAGAGCCGACGACCAGTCTGCCGGCATCGCACGGTCGATCGCGGCCGTCGAGCGACCGGTCGCGACGTGCAGGCGCTGATTCTCGATGCCGAGGATGCCGAAGGTCGCCGGCCCCGGGGCGTTCGCCTGTACGCGTCCCCAGAGCCGGTAGATCGCCGTCCCATCCCACGACTTCGGTGTGATGTCGTCCGGCTCGTAGAGCACGGAGAGACGCTCGATGAAGTCCTCCGGCAGGCGGTCGATCTTCACGAGCCGGTGCACGGGCAGGATGATCAGCCCGGGGTCATCGACGGGGATCAGCCCCGCCAGCATCCAGTTGGCGTCCACTGAAGATTGCTCGGACTGGTAGTTGAGCGCCGTCTGATAGCGGTGGTGTCCGTCCGCGATCGTGACCGCCGACGCATCGACGGCCGCGGTCAGCGCATCGATCGTCTCGCTGTCGCGCAGCACCCAGAGCCGGTGCCGGTCGTCGCGTTCGTCGGTCGCTTCGAAGTCCGCTGTCGCCTCGGCGTGCCCGTCGAGCAATTCGCGCACCCGTCCCGAGGGGTCCTCGAACATCGCGAGGATCGGGCTCACGTTCGTCTCGGTCGCGCGCAGCAGCCGCAGGCGGTCGTCGAGCGGCCCGGTCATCGTCGACTCGTGGTGGCGCACGCGTCCGGCGTCCGGCGGGCTCACCTCGAGGCGGGCGAAGAAGCAGCGACGCGTGTGCAGCGCGCCCTGCACGGTGAAGCGCTGCTCGTAGAGGTAGTACGCGGGCTCGTCGTCGCGCTGCATCACGCCCTCGTCCTGCCAGCGCTGGAGTGCGGCGGCGGCGTTGGCGTAGTGCTCGTCGCCGGCGGTTGGCTGGCGCATCTCGATGTGAGCGACGCCGTACGGCGATTTCGCCAGCAGCGCCTGCACGCCCTCGTCGGTGACCACGTCGTAGGGCGGGGCGATCACGGCGTCGGGATCGACGTGCTGCGGGTCGTAGCGCAGACCGCGGAACGGCTGGATGGCGGCGATGGTGGTACTCCTGCTGTGCTGGCGGCGCTTGGCGCCTAATTCGGAGGCTACGTTAGACTCGCTCGACAGTCTCCCGCCCTGAATGGCAGCCGTCTATGAACCGTCACTGCGTCTTCTGCGAGATCGTTGCGAAGCGCGAGCCCGCCGATGTCCTCTTCGAGTCGGACAAAGTGCTCGTCTTCCGCAACCGTCTCAACTGGGTGCCAACGATGCTGCTGGCGATCCCCAAAGAGCATATGACGCAGGACCAGCTCTGGGCCGACCTCGGCGAGGTCGGGCAGGCGGCCGTCGAGGTCGCGAAGGAACAGTGTCCCGGCGGCTTCCGGCTGATCTCGAATTCCGGCTACGACGGCATGCAGTCGCAGTCGCACGCGCACGTCCACATCCTCGGCGGGCAGTTCCTTGGCGAGTACGCCTAGCGCGTCTCCTCGCGCCACGCCGTGAGCGCAGCCTTCTGCGCGGCGATCAACTGTTCGATGCCTGAAGCGGCCAGATCGATCAGGCCGTTGAGCTGCTGTCGGTCGAACGGGTCTCCCTCGGCGGTCGCCTGTACCTCGACCATCTGCCCGGTGCCGAGCATGACGACGTTGAAGTCGACGCTGACGGCGACGTCCTCGCCGTAGTCGAGGTCGAGGATCGGCGCGCCGTCGATCATGCCGACGGACGTCGCGGCGAGGTTGCTCTTGATCGGCGATGTCGGCAGCAGCTTCTTGCGCTGCATGCCCTCGACGGCCATCGCCATCGCCACCCACGCCCCGGTGATCGCGGCGGTGCGCGTGCCGCCGTCTGCCTGGATCACGTCGCAGTCGAGCGTGATCGTCTGCTGCGTGAGGCGGTCGAGGTCGATCGAGGCGCGCAGCGAGCGGCCGATCAGGCGCTGGATCTCCTGCGCGCGACCGTCGATCCGTCGATCGCGCCGGGTGTGCGTGGAGCGCGGCAACATGCCGTACTCGGCGGTGACCCAGCCGGAGCCGCTGTTACGCAGGAAGCGTGGCACGCCGCTCTCCACGCTCGCGGCGCAGAGCACGCGGGTGCCGCCCATCGTGATCAGCGCGGAACCCTCGGCGTGATCGAGGAAGCCGGTCTCGATCGTGATCGGACGCAACGCGTCTGGGGCTCGGCCGTCAGACCGTTCGATCATCATTTCTCCCGGGCGGTGGCACTCCCGCAGATTGCTCCTGGAGCGCCCTTCTGGAACGCTCTCTGCGACGCGTTACAGTAGCACGCGACCGTGACTGAAGCCCGCGACGCGACCGCGCGCGTGGCGCACGCCCGAGCAGCACCCGAAGGAGCCCCGATGCCCCTCTTCCGCCTCTTCGCCAGCGACGATGGCGCGACCCACATCGAGCCGCTCGCGGCCTCGCAGTTTTCGTTCGAGCACGGTCCCGGCGACTTCAAGGGGCTCGGTGGGATGGTGCTCGGCGATGCCACCCGCGTGCTGCTGATGCGCTTCGAGCCGGGCATCGCGCTCGCGCCGCACCGGGCGAACCCCGGACTCGCGGTGCTGCTGGAAGGTGAACTCACAGTCGCGGTCTCCGATGGCACTGAGGTCGCGATGTCGCCCGGCGACGCCATCCTCGTCGAGTCCACCGGCAAGGGCGGCTGGGCCCCCCGCAACGCCGGCCCGGAGCTGGCGCTAATGACGATCGCACAGATGCCGCCGACAGAGGCGCCAGGCCAGCCGACCGGCCAGACGTCAGCGCCGCCACCAGGGCCGGCAGGCTAGCGACCGCTGCTCACCCACAGTCGCGTGCCGTCGCTGCTCAGCGTCACGTCGCCATCGATGTCCGTGCGTCGCAGCGTGATCCCGCTGGCGGTGTAGCGCCGCAGGACGTCCTCGTGCGGGTGCCCATACGGGTTCGTGCCGGCCGAGACCACGGCGACGATCGGCTGCACAGCATCGATGAAGTCGCGCGTCGACGACGATGCTGAGCCGTGATGCGGGACGACCAGCGCGTCGGCGCGGATGTCGAGGCCGCTCGTGATCAACCAGCGCTCCGCCGGCTTCTCGATGTCGGCAGGCAGCAGCAGCCGTCGCTCGCCGATCGTGATCAGCAGTACCAGCGAGCCGTTGTTGTCGCTGACGTGCGCTCGACCAGCCGTCACGACTGGCGGCGATAGCACCTCGATGCTCGTGCGCGCCGACAGGCGGATGCTATCGCCGATGTCGAGCCGCTCGGCCACGACCGTGGTGTCGCCGACGGCGCGTCCGACGTCGTAGCGACGCTCGATCGCGGGCAGGCCGCCGCGATGATCGGCGTCGGAGTGGGTGATCACGACCGCATCGATCGCGTTGACGACGCCGGCGCGGGAGAGCGCCTGCACGACATTGCCGTCGGGCGGTCCGCTGTCGATCAGTACCGTCGTGTTGCCGTCCCGCACGAGCACGGCGAGCCCCTGGCCGACATCGAGGATTGTCACGCGCGCATCCGTCGCGGCGGGCGTCAGCACCGCGATCCAGAGGCCGCCAGCGACGGCGGCGAGCGCGACGGTCGTGGCGTAGCCGCTGCGGGCCCGCGGGCTGAGCACCGGCGTCTCCCCGCGTCGCAGGGCCCAGACCGCCGCCGCGAGCAGCGCGTACCAGCCAGCGCCAACCGCCAGCGGAGCGCGCGCCGGGATCTCCGTGCCGGGCAGGCGAGCCAGCAGGTCGACCGTCTCGACGAACATCGCCGGCACGAACGAGCCACCGCTACGCACCACGTCGGCGACCGGGTCGAACCAGCCGAAGAGCGCGGCTAGCAGCGCGACCACGATCGTGCCCTCGTAGATCGGCGCGGCAATCACGTTCGCCGGCACCGTAAGCAGCGAGAATGTATCGAAGGTCGCGACCTGCACCGGGAGCACCGCCAGCGCCGCGCCGGTCGCGAGCGAGAGCGCCTCGACGAGCGTCGACCGCATGCCGTCGGCGCTCCAACCCGCGACGGTCAGCAAACGATCGCGAATCGCCGGCGCGAGCACCATCACGCCCGCCGTCGCCGACATCGAGAGCTGGAAGGCGACATCCCGTGCGAGCAGCGGGTCGATCGCGAGCATGATCGCCGCCGCGTACAGCAGGTAGATCCACGCGGGAGTGCGCCGGCCCGCGACGCCCGCGATCGAGAGCCCGACGGCCATGATTGCGGCGCGCACCACCGGCGGGTCGAAGCCGACGAGCACGAGGTAGCCCGGCAGCAGCGCGAGCGTGAGTAGCGACGCGCGCCGTCGCGAGATCACTGCGGTCAGCAGTGCGATCGCCGTGCCGAGCAGCAGGGCGACGTTCTGGCCAGAGACGACGACGAGGTGCGTGGTGCCGGTGCGTCGCAGGTCCTCGTTCAGCCCCGAAGGGATCGTGCGTCGCTCTCCGAGCAGCATCCCGGCGGCGAGTGACGCCTCCGGTTCCGGCAGCGCGCGTTCGAGGTTGCCGACGAGCCACTCGCGCAGATCGCGTAGCGCACGCACCGGCACGCTGCCCGTGTCGCGCTCGATCACGCTCCACCGCTCGGGGAACGCGGCAACGGCGTGGATACCGCGCCCGCTCAGGTACGCGGCGTAGTCGAACTGCGGCAGTTCCGGCGGTCGTTCGACGTCAACCGTCGCGCTGAGGCGGTCACCGGCGCGCAGTGGCTGCTGCGGCGCGCGTACCGTGAGCCGCAGCCCGCCGTCGGTCGCTTCGCCATCGACGGCGGTCACATCGAGGTCGAGCCGCACTGTCGTGCCTCGCGGTAGCGGGTCGCGCCTGACGGTGCCGACGACGTCATGACTGCCCTCAAGCGCTGCGAACGCGGGGGCCGGATGACCGTCGACGGTCTCGAAGCGCGCGTGCCCAGCGGCCGTCACCGCTACCACGGCCACCAGTACGACTGCGGCCGGTCTGATCGCCGCCGTCGGGAGGCGTGCCAGCGTCGCGGCCGCAGCCAGCGAGGAGAGAGCGGCGGTCGCCCACCACGGGCCGCCGAGCAGGACCGCGAGCACGGTGCCGGAGACGTAGCCTCCTGCGATCAGGATCAACGCGGGAATCATCTTGCCGTCACTGGGCGATCACCGAGCAGTCACGAGGCCGCGAATGCCTTCGTAGACAAAGTCGGAGATCACCTCGCGGGTGATCAGGTCATCGGTCGTTGCGAACGGCCCGTCCCGCTCGCGTGCCTCGATGATGTCCGCCGAGCGCACGGGACCGATGCCGGGCAGCGTCTCCAGCTCCTCGGCGCTGGCGCTGTTCACGTCGATCAGCGGCGAAGCGGCACCCTCGATCGGCACGACGACACGGTCCTGGTCGCGCAGGCGGAGCGAGAGATTGAGCGCCTCGCGGTCGGCATCGGGTGCGAATCCGCCGGCGCGATCGATGGCATCGATCACGCGATCGCCCGGCTCGGCGATCACCACGCCGGGGCTCTGCACCGCGCCCGCCACGTCGACGCGAATCTCATCGATCCCCGGTCGTGGTTCGCGGATCTCGATCTCCAGCGCGCCATCGCTCTCGCAGCGCAGCATCAGTAGCGCAACGGCTAGCGCGATCGCGACGATCAGGATCGCGTTGGGCCGTGAAACACGTCCCGCCACGGACTCCAGGGCGGGAAATACCGGTAGCCGGCGCACTGACGGGACCCTTCGCGCACGTCGCCGTCGTGTTCAACTGCGGCGTCGCAGGATAGATCGAACCGGGGAACAGCGGGCCCGGCAGGTTCGGTTCGCCGCGTTCCACAACATAACGGCGACAGGTATACTGACTGGCCTGCGCCCGATTCGGGTGCGCTAGTGCATGCCGGAGCTCCCCAGTGCTGAATCGTAATCTCACGTCCGTTCTCGACCTCAGTCCGGACGAACTTGAGCGCATCCTCGACGTCGCGATCGCGATGAAGAGCGATGGCGGCGGCCCCGTTCTGCACGGGCAGACGCTGGCGCTCGTCTTCGAGAAGCCTTCGCTGCGCACGCGCGTCTCCTTCGAGATGGCGATGCGACGGCTCGGCGGCAACGCCATCTACCTCGCGGGCCACGAGGTGCAGATGGGCGAACGCGAACCGATCAAGGACGTCGCCCGCGTGCTCTCCCGGATGGTCGATTGCATCGCCGTGCGCACGTTCGGACAGGAGCGCGTGACCGAGCTTGCCGAGTGGGCCGACGTGCCGGTGATCAACGCGCTCAGCGAGTTTGAGCACCCCTGCCAGGCGCTCGCTGATCTGCTGACGCTGCGCGAGCGCTTCGGCAGCCTGCGAGGGGTGCGCCTGACCTACCTCGGCGAGGGCAACAACGTCGCCCGCTCGCTCGCATACACCTCGGTGATGTCGGGCGTCGATTTCGTCTGCGCATCGCCCGAGGGTTACGAGCTACCCGCCGAAGACATCGCGCGGGCCTCCGCGCTTCCGGGCGGCGGCTCCGTGCGACAGCTCACCGACCCGCTGGAAGCCGTCAGCGACGCCGCAGCGGTCTACACCGATGTCTGGGCGTCGATGGGTTTCGAATCCGAGCTTCAGAGCCGGATGGAAGCGTTCAGCAGCTATCAGTTGAACGCCAAGCTAATGGATGTGGCACCCGATGGCGCGCTGATCATGCACGACCTGCCGGCGCATCGAGACCAGGAGATCACCGACGAGATGATCGAATCGCCGCAGTCCGTCGTGTTTGACCAGTCAGAGAATCGGATGCATGCGCAGCAGGCGGTGCTCTCGTTGGTGCTGGGCGGATCGTCCGTCTAGGCTGAACAACCGGCGGCGCGGCGCTGCCCGGCGTCCAGCGACGCCCGCGAAGCAGCGGTGCCCCGCGAAAGGCGAATCGTGCCCGAGATCCCCGACGCTGCGAGTGACGTGCTTGAGCGGCTCGACGCCACTGCGGTGCTCGACATCCTGATCATCTCGTTCTCGATCTACTGGATGCTGCTCCTGATCCGTGGCACTGCCGCGATGACGGTGCTGCGTGGCGTCGGTGTGCTGATCGTCGCGGCGTTCCTGCTCAGCCGCGTGCTCGATCTGCAGGTGCTGCGGTTCATGCTTCGCAGCTCCGTCGCCGGTCTTGTGATTGCGATGGCGATCATCTTCCAGCCCGAGATCCGACGTGCGCTCGAACGCGTGGGCCGCACCGGCTTCCGTTCCATGCTGCGACGCGAAGAGCACCGCCACGCGGTCGACCGCGTACTGCGCTCGGCGCGCCAGCTCGCCCGGCAGGGTCATGGCGCGCTGATCGTGCTGGAACGCGACACCGGATTGCAGGACGTGATCGACACCGGCATCTCGCTGCGCGCCGAGGTGACCGTCGAACTGCTGACCGGCATCTTCGTGCCGGGTTCGCCGCTGCACGATGGGGCCGCGATCGTGCGCGGCAACACGATCGTCGCGGCCGGCTGCACCCTCAAGCTCTCGGAATCGCGGCTCCCGTCGGAGTACGGCATGCGGCATCGGGCGGCGCTCGGCGTCACCGAGTCGACGGACGCCGTCGTTGTGATCGTCTCGGAGGAGCACGGCGAGATCTCGCTGGCATCGAACGGTCGGATGGTCACGGAACTCGACGAGGACCGGTTGAGCCGCCAGCTCCATCGGCTGTTCGGCCTGGAGGAGGAAGAGCTCGCCGTCGGGACGGCCCCGCCTCCAGCCGGCGAGCCCGAGCCGGAGCGTCGGGCCTCCTAGCGTGGGTCAAGATCGTTCATCCGGCCGCCGGTCGTCCGAGGCCGTCGAGATTGCTCGCGAGCTGTGGGAGCGGAGCTGGGCGTCGATCCGTCGCACGCCCGGGCTACTGTTCGCCTCGCTGCTGATCGGAACAGGTCTCTGGATCTTCGTCTCCGATGCGGAGAACCCAACGCGCGTTGACCTCTTTCCCGCCTCGGTGCAGGTCGAGGCAGTGAACGTCGGCCCCTCGCTTGCCGTCGCCAGCTCGCTGCCGGCAGTGCAGGTGCGAGTCTCCGCGTCCGATGACCGCTGGGAAGAGCTTTCGCCGACCAATCTGCGCGCCTTTGTTGACCTCGTTGGTCTCGATGCACGCGCCCAGGAGGTGCGGGTGCGTGTCGATGTCGAGGGCATCAGTGGCGTCCGCGTCGTTGAGACGATCCCAGCGTCCGTGACGGTCAATCTTGAGGACTTCGTGACCCGCGACATCGACGTCAGCGCGCGCCTCGTCGGCGCTGTTCCGCTGGGCTACGAGGTCGTCGCGACGTCGCCCGAGCGCGAGGTGGTTCGGGTCTCCGGCCCGGAATCGCTGGTCGCGCTCGTGCGCGAGGCGGTGGCGGAGGCGAACGTCAGCGGGCTGACCGTGCCGCTGACGCAGACCGTCGACCTGACAGCGAGGGGCGAGGCCGGTGGCGAGATCCTCGGTGTGCGCATCGACCCGCCGTCGCTCGGGGTCGCGGTCGACGTTGTGCAGACAACGCTCAGCCGCACGCTTCCAGTCGAGGTGCAGGTCGCGGGCGATCCAGCACCGGGCTATCGCGTCGTCGGCGTCACCGTGCGGCCCTCGACGGTCGTGGTGCAGGGAACGATCGAGGTGCTGCAGGGGCTCGATCACGTGACGCTCAGCACCGTCGAGATCAGCGGCGTGAACACTGCGGAGGTGCGGCGCGTCGTGCCGATCTCGCTGCCGGCGGGTGTGCGTAGCTCTGCTGACGCGCAGGTGGTCGTCACCGTCACGATCGCGGAGGTCGGCGGGTCGGTCCGACTCACCATCGAACCGCAAGCGGTGAACGCGGCTGCGGGCCTGGAAGCGAGCTTCGACCGAGCGGGAGTCTCGGTGCTGCTCGAGGGGCCGCTGGCAGACCTCGGATCGCTCGGTGCCGCCGACGTCAGCGTCACGGTCGACGCGGAGGGTCAGGGCGCGGGCACGGTCACGCTCGATGTCGTGGTCGCGGCACCCGAGGGAATCTCGGTCGCCTCGGTGCAGCCGCAAACGCTCTCAGTTACGCTTGAAGGCGCTCAGTAGCGGCGGGGCTGCCGCGGAGAACCAAGATGACTTCAGGCGCGCCACTCGTTGCCCTCGTCGGGCGTCCGAACGTCGGAAAATCGGCGCTCTTCAACCGTCTCACGAAGAGCCGCAAGGCCCTCGTCGAGCCGGTGCCCGGTACGACGCGTGACCGCCTCTACGGCGACTTCGAGTGGCGTGGCAACCACGTCAACGTCGTCGACACGGGCGGTCTCGAAGGTGGCGAAGACGATCCGTTCGCTCCGCTGATCGAGGAGCAGGTCACCGAGGCGATGTCGCAGGCGGACGGGATCGTCTTCCTGATCGATGGTGCGGAAGGGCTGACGAGCGCGGATCGCGAGATCGCCGACCTGCTACGACGCGCCCCGCAGCCGGTGCTGCTCGTCGCCAACAAGACCGATCGCAGCAGTGCGGCGGAACGCCTGACCGAGTGCTACGAACTCGGCATGGGCGAGCCGATCACGATCTCGGCCTATCACGGCCAGGGCATCGGCGACCTGCTCGACCGTGTGCTCGAGGTCGTCGGAGCGACTGGGTACGCCGACGAGACGGAGCGGCTGGGGGTCGCGATCGTCGGCCGCCCGAATGTCGGCAAATCGTCGCTGACGAACTCGATCCTCGGCGAATATCGGACGATCGTCTCGGAGATTGCCGGCACGACCCGCGACGCGATCGACACCCCGTTCGACTTCGAGGGCAATGCGCTGCTGCTCGTCGATACCGCCGGCATCCGCCGTCGCGGGCGCATCGAGCGAGGGATCGAGCGCCACTCAGTGCAGCGTGCTGAGGCGGCGATCGATCGCGCGGACGTCGTGGCGCTGGTGATCGATCAGGCAGAGCCGACCGCCGCGCAGGACACGCACATCGCTGGGTACGTCGAAGAGCAGGGCAAGGGGATGATCCTCGTCGTCAACAAGTGGGACCTCGCGGCACAGCCGGGCGAGCGGCCGACGTTCGCGCGTCGCGTCGATTGGCGGTACCGCTTCGTGCCGTGGGCGCCGGTGCTCTTCACGTCGGCGCTGACCGGTGACGGCGTGCAGGACGTGCTGGAGATGGCCGTACACATCGGCGAGGTGCGCCGCCGTCGGGTGCCGACGAGCGAACTGAACGTTACGATCCAGCGCGCGATCGCGGAACACTCGCCGCCGACCGTGGGCCATCGACGGCTGAAGGTGATGTACGTGACCCAGGCCGAGACCTCGCCGCCGACCTTCGTCTTCTTCGTCAACGACCCGGAACTGCTGCACTTCTCCTACCGTCGCTTCCTCGAAAACAAGCTGCGGGAGTCGTTCGACTTCGACGGCACGACGATCCGGCTCGTCTTCCGCCGACGCTCCGAGGACCGACACGAGGCGACAGCATGATCATTGCCACGGCGGTCACGGTGGCCGTCGGATACCTGCTTGGTTCGGTCTCGCCCGGGCTGCTGATCGGCCGCCTGCATGGCGTCGACGTGCGCGAGTACGGCTCCGGCAAGACCGGCGTCACGAACGTGTTGCGCTCGGTCGGGCGGCTTGCTGCCGCCGTCGTCTTCGTCGCCGACATCGGCAAAGGGAGCGTCGCCGTGCTGGTCGGTTCGCAGCTCTTCGACGAGCCGTGGGCCGCTGCGCTCGGCGGCGTCGCTGTTGTCGCAGGGCATAGCTGGCCCGTCTTCGCTGGCTTCCGGGGCGGGCGCGGCGTCGCGACGGCCTTCGGGGCGTTCCTGGCGATCGACCCCGTCGCTGCACTGATTGTCCTGGTCGCGGCTGGCGTGACCCTCGCGGCGACCCGCTACATGTCGCTGGTTTCGGTGACCGGCGTGCTGGCGGGCGCGATCGTGGTCATCGCGCGGGCGAACTCGGATGCGATCGCGGCCGAGTACATCGCGTTCGCGGTTCCCGTCGCGGCGATGATCGAGATCAGCCACATCGGCAACATCAAACGGCTGCTCGCGGGAACCGAACCGAAGCTGGGGCAGGGCGGCACGCGACGGGAGCAGCCCGGAACGTGACCTCCTCGACGATCCGCAGCGCGGCGGTGATCGGCTCCACCGCCTGGGGCACGACGCTCGCCATCGTGCTCGCCCGCAACGACCTGCCGACGACGCTGTTCGTACGCGACGCCGCTGAGGCCGAGCGGCTGACCAATGACGGGGAGAACGCGCACCGTCTGCCCGGTCGGGCATTCCCGGACGCGCTCTCGGTCAGCGCCGACCCCGCCGTGCTCGGTGAGAGCGATCTGATCACGATTGCGGTGCCCTCGCGGACGTTCGCCGCCAACCTCGCGGCGACCGCAGCGCACTTCTCCAGCGCCGCGACGCTGCTGAGCGCGACGAAGGGCATCGAGGTCGCGACGGGCCGGCGCATGTCGGAGCTGCTGACGGAAGCGGCGTCCGGGCAGCCGGTCGCGGTGCTCTCCGGCCCGAACCTCTCAACGGAGATAGCGGCCGGGATGCCGGCGAGCACCGTGATCGCATCCGCAGATGCCCCGCTCGACGCTGTGCGGGCCGCCTTCCACTCCTCAACGTTCCGTGTCTATACGAGCAGCGATGTCGTCGGCGTCGAGATGGGCGGGGCGCTGAAGAACATCATCGCTATCGCCGGCGGCGCCGTCGGATCGCTCGGCTATGGGGACAACACACGCGCCGCGATCGTCACGCGCGGCCTCGCCGAGATCACGCGGCTCGGCGAGGCGGCAGGTGCCGACCCGCTGACGTTCCATGGTCTCGCGGGCATCGGCGACCTCGCCGCCACCGCGTTCAGCCCGCTCTCGCGCAACCATCGACTGGGTGCCCTGACGGCTGGCGGAGCGACGCTGGACGAGGCGCTGGCGACGCTCGGCGAGACCGCTGAGGGCGCTGACGCGATTCCCGCCGCGCTGGCGCTCGCGAAGCGGCTCGATGTCGAGATGCCCGTTACCGAGGGTTTGCACAGCATTCTCTTCGGAGGCGTCGACTGGTCCGCCGCGATCGCAACGCTGATGGAGCGCGAGCCGACGTCCGAGTTCGGCAGCTAGGCCGCGCACAAGCGAGACTGCCTCGGCGGACTGCACGCGCACGATTGCTACACTTACCCCGGAGGCTCCGCCGATGACCAGTGACCAGTCCGCGCTCGAAGGCTTCGAAGACGACCCCGATGCAGGGCCGCCGCTGCCCGCGCCGAGCGAGGTGATCGAGGAGATCGCGACCTCGTCGGGTGCCGTGGCGTCCGACCGCCTGCGTGCGCTCTCGGAGGCCAAGGACGAGACGCTCGGTCAATTTGTCGCGCTCTGGCCGCGGCTCGAGGCCGAGCGACGCCGCGAGGTGCTGGTGTGGCTTGAGCGTCTTTCCGATGAAGATCCGACGCTCGACTTCCACCGCATCCACCTCTCCGCGCTCCGCGATCAGGACGCTGCTACGCGCATCCTCGCGGTCAAGGGGCTGTGGGAAGAAGAGCGCCTAGAGTACATGTTCCTGCTGATCGATCAGGTCCGGGATGACCCGGAGCCGACCGTGCGCGCCGCCGTCGCCGACCTGCTCGGGCAGTGGGTGGTCAGCGGCGAGTTCGGCATGCTCTCCGACGACGACATCGACACGCTCACTTCGGCGCTGCGCGAGGCGATCGACGACATCGACGAGGAAGAAGAGGTTCGCGCGCGCGCGCTCGAAGCGCTTGGGGCGTACTCGCACGAGTCGATCGCCGAGTTGATCGGCGAGGCCTACGAGGCGGGTTCGGCGCGGATGCGCCTCGCGTCGCTGCGAGCGATGGGGCGCAACGCCGCCGACGAGTGGATGCCGGTGCTGCTCTACAACTTCGATGACGACGATCTCGAGATCCGGGTCGCTGCGGCGACGGCGGCTGGCGAGTTGCTGCTCGAGGTCGCGATCGATCCGCTCACGGAACTGCTCGAAGACGACGAAGAGGACGTCCAGCTCGCCGCCATCTTGGCGCTCGGAGAGATTGCTGGCGACGATGTAGAGCGCGTACTGACCGCCATCCTCGGTCGCCCCGAGGAACACCTCGTAGCGGCCGCACAGGAGGCGCTGAACGGCGTGCGCATGCTCTCGCTCGACTTCGACGACCCGGGCGATGATGGCGACGATGACGAATGACGCGAACCGGCGGGTCGGGCGGGACCGGTAGGGCGGGTGTGACGCGATGAGTTCAGACGGGACGCGGCTCTCGGAGCGCAGCGCGATCTCCTGCGGGGGCGTCGTCTACCGTCTTGCTGGCGAGAGCGTCGAGGTCGTCCTCGTGCAGTTGCGACGGCGCAGAGGCTGGGCGCTTCCGAAGGGCACCGTGGAAGCCGGTGAGACGCTGGAGCAGACCGCGCTGCGTGAAGTGCAGGAAGAGACCGGCCTGCAGGTCGCGATCGTTGACTCGGTCGGCGAAGACCACTACACCTTCACCGTTGGTGGAGGACAGGGCCGCGTGGACAAGACCGTGCATCACTACCTGCTGGAGCCCCGTGGTGGCGACCTCAGCCTCCACGATGACGAGCACGCCGCCGCCGAGTGGTTCGATATCAACCAGGCGTCCCGACATCTCGCGCATGATTCGCAGCGGGCGATCCTCGAGCAGGCGTCTCAACTGATCACGGAACGCACGAACCGGGCGACACCATGACCGCCACCGCGCCACAGGTGATCACGACCGGCCTACTCGTGCTGCTGCGCGAGAAGCAGCTCGAAGACACGGCGCTCGATTACGAGTGGCGCAAGGATCCGGAACTCGCCGCTTACGACGCGGCGCAGCCGCTGACGATGACGCTACGCTCGTACGTCGCGACGGTCGCCGACGAGCTCGCCTCGCCGAGCGTGCACCGGCACTCGTACTCGATCGACACCGTCGAGGATGCTCGTCACATCGGCAATCTCATGTACTACGCCTATGACGCCAACCTGCGCGAGGCAGAGGTGGGTGTCACGATCGGTGACCGCGACTACTGGTCGCGTGGATACGGCACGGAAGCCGTCCGCCTGATGTTGGACTTCCTCTTTGGTGAGATGAATCTGCGACGCGTCTATCTGCACACGCTGACGTGGAACGACCGCGCGCAGCAGGCCTTCACGCGCGCGGGCTTCGAGCGCATTCGCGAGGTGCATCGTGGCGGCTACGACTTCGTGCGGATGGAGATCACGCGCGATCAGTACACCGAGCAGGAGCGCGACAGGGACTGATTGGCGCCGTCGGACGCCTCGACTGAATAGAAAGAGAACGGGCCGCCCACAAGGGCGGCCCGTTCGTTGTGCCTCCGAAGCATCGTGCTCTAGAAAGCCGATGCTCTCATGAGCGTCGAAGGCTGCTAGTCCTCCGATGCCACCGGGCGGCCTGGCAGGTCCAGGTCCGCAGGCGGCGGTGCCGGGTTCGGCGTGCCATCGAGCAGACCGGGGATACGCTGCGCGAGCGCATCGACGGTCCACTGGCCAGCCGTCTCAATCGACTTGATCGGTGCCTCTTCGTGGCCGATGCCGACGGTGCCGCCGGAAACGTGGAAGACCTTGCCGTTGATGTTCCAGGCCTGGTCCGTGAGCAGGTACGCGATCATCGGTGCCACGTATTCCGCACCACGGAGCACGGGACCCGCGGAGGCTGCGGGGGCAGCCTGCGTGATGCCCGAGCTGGCTCGCATCTGGCGTGCCGAGTCCGGGATCGTGCCCGACATGCGCGTGTTCGCGCCGGGGGCGATCGAGTTCGCCGTCACGCCGTAACGACCGAGGTCGCGGGCGAGGCACTTCGCCATGCCCGCGATTGCGGCCTTGGCTGCGCCGTAGTTGGCCTGCCCCGAGTTCCCGCGCAGGCCGGAGCCCGACGAGAAGCCGATGATGCGACCGTATCGCTGCTGACGCATCAGGATCGATGCGGGCTTGGACACGTTGTAGAAGCCATCGAGGTGAACCGCGATCACCGCGTCCCACTCGTCCTTCGTCATGTTGAAGACCATGCGGTCGCGGAGGATACCCGCGACGTGCACGACCGAGTCGACGCGGCCGTACTCGTCCACCGCCTGCTTGATCATGCTCTCGCCACCGTCAACGGTGGCGACGGTGTCGAAGTTCGCGATCGCGACGCCACCGGCGGCTACGATCTCTTTTGCTACCTCATCGGCTGGACCCTTGTCCTCGCCGGTGCCGTCCACGTTCACGCCCGGGTCATTGACGACCACGTTCGCGCCGGAGCGGCCGAGCAGCAGGGCGATCTCACGCCCGATGCCGCGGCCAGAGCCGGTGACGACGGCTGTTCGTCCGTCTAGTGCTCCCATTTCGCTTCCTTATCTCTCTACGCCGAAGCGGTTACGACAGTGGCTGGGCGGGGGTGTCCCGACCAGGGATCTCTGCGTCCTCACGCGGCGGCGCGGGGTTGTCGATGCCGCGCATCAGTACGTTCTGTACCGCGTCATCAAGCTCTTCCAGCGTCCAGACGGTCTCCGATGCGATCGTGCGCATCGCGGTCGGGTGGATACCAAGTCCAACGCGACCACCGGAGACGTGGAAGACCTGACCGTTGATGTTCCAGGCGGCGTCAGACGCGAGGAACGCGGTCATCGGTGCCACGAAGTCAGCACCGCGTAGCCCGGCCCACGCGCTCTCTGCAACAGGCTGAGCCTGCCCGGCGCCACTGGCGATACCAGCATCAGAACGCATCTGGCGAGCCGCATCCGGCACGCTCTGCGTCATGCGCGTTGCCGCACCCGGCGCGATCGCGTTCGCCGTGATGCCGTAGCGACCGAGGTCGCGAGCGAGCACACGGGTGAGGCCGGCAACACCGGCCTTCGCCGCACCGTAGTTCGCCTGGCCGGTGTTCCCGGTGAGGCCCGAACTGGAGGAGAAGCCGATGATTCGGCCGTACCGCTGCTGCCGCATCAGCACGGATGCTGGCTTCACGGTGTGGTACTGGCCGGTGAGGTGGACGTCGATCACGTCGCGCCACTCATCGGCGGTCATGTTGAAGATCATGCGGTCGCGCAGAATGCCGGCCACGTTGCAGAGGATGTCGATCCGCCCCCACGTGTCCACGGCCTGCTTGACCATGTTCTCACCACCGGCCTCGGTCGCGACCGAGTCGTGGTTGGCGACGGCGATGCCACCCGCTGCTTCAATCTCTGTCACCGTCTCGTCGGCGGGACCCTTGTCCTCGCCACTTCCGTCCACGTTGACGCCAGGGTCGTTGACTACGACCTTCGCGCCTTCCGCGGCGAAGAGCTTCGCCATGCCCTGGCCGATTCCACGACCGGAGCCGGTGATGACGGCGACTTTGCCGTCCAACGCACCCATGCTGTTGTCCTTCCTGGTCCCCGCCGCAAGCGGAGACGCTACCTGTTTCGCCGCCGGTTATCGTGCCGGCAGAATCACTATAGCTATACCCGGGGTGGTCTTCTGCCCCTCCGGGTTCTCGGTCCAAATGTCGAGCTCGACGATGTGGTCGTCTCCCTCGACAGACTTCGCAGTTACGATGCCGCGGCAGGTGATGTCCTGGTTGGGATAGTCCATCCCCCGGTACTCACACCCGAACTCGCGGACGGTGCCTTCGGGCGCTGCCCAGTCGTGGAGCAGTTGGCCCAGGAAGGCGTTCTTGAGAGCGCCATGCACGATGATGTTGTCTAGCCCCGTGCTGGCGGCAAAATCGCTGTCGTAGTGTATCTGGTAGAAGTCGCCGGACGCCGCCGCCCACTGCACGAGTTGCTGCGTCGAGCAGTTCTTCTTGATCGGCGCAATCTCGTCGCCCTCGTTCACATCGTCCCAGTAGACTTGCTCAGCCACGCGGCCCTCTCAGTACTGAATGCCGTTGCCGCGCATCCTTGCGACGACAACGTTGTCCTGGTTCGTGAACGTGGTCTCACGGTACGTGATCAGCATCCGCCCCCGAGATCCCTCGCGCTCACGAAACTCTGTGATTTTCGACGCCGACGTGATCACGTCACCGGCGATCACCGGTGCCACGTACTCGTAGCTGGTTCCACCGTTCAGGACGCGCTTGTACGGCGTCTTGAACTGCACGCGGGCTGGACTGCTTGGCCCGGCGGAAGCGGGGCGATAGATCGGAGTGCCGAGGTATCCCGGTGGGGCGACGAGGCCACGATGGCCCTGCGCTTTCGCCGCGTCCTCGTCGTAGAAGATCAGGTCCGTGTACCCGACCGCGCGGGCAAACATACGGATGCCCGAGGTCGTGACTTCTGACACCGCACCCGGTGTCTCAACGCCTACTGCCGCACGCATCTCGTCGCTCACGACGGACTCGGCCATGCGACTACCTCCTCCAAACGAGTGAACTGTCGAGGGGCCGGAACACTGCTGGAAGTCGTTGGGGCGAACTCGCCGCTCAGTTTCCGCCAGCGGGCGGAACGATAATCTCGCTCCGCTTCCACTGTCAACGCAGGGTCAGGCCGTCGGTTGTGTTGCTCCGCTGCTGTGAACGTGAGGGTGGTCGTGCGGACGGTCGCGGAATTCCGGCGCGCCGGCCGCTTCTCGCTCGCGACGTAATTCTGCTTCGGCGGCCCAGCGCTCGTTGATGTTGGCGGGTACATCGAAGCGCGCGGTGTCCTCGGTCAGGCCGCCCTTCGTCAGGTCGACCGCCCAGAATTGCCCGGCGCGAATCGCCTCGATCAGATCCTCGTCGCTCTTGATGTCGCGGTCGAAGTAGGTTGCGGTCTTGCCGATGTCGGTGCGCTGGTGGGAGTCGGTACCGCCGCTGCCGGGCATCCCCATCGTCAGGGCGAGACGATCGGCGAAGGCATTTTCCTTCAGAGTGCCGCGGCCGTTCACGACCTCAAGCCCGGCTGCGTACTGGTACGCACCGTTGCTCTCAGCGCGTGCCAGCGCGTCGAGGTACTCCTGTTCGTCGTCCCAGCGCCACGGCATCTGACGTCGGTAGGGGTGGGCGGCGATCATCACGCCATCGATGTTGGCGACGTGGCCGGCGAGTTCATGCGCGCGATGCATGCCGTAGATGTACTCGTAGAGCCCGTAGCAGAGCATGTGCCCGTCTTCGGTGTTGATTTCGATCGCACCGAACACCGGGAAGTTGTGGCGCTTGGAGAGTGCACGCACCGCTTCCGGTTCCCACGCCCAGTCGTGCTCCGAGACCACGACGGCGTCCAGCCCTGCCGCCCGCGACCGCTCAACGAGGTCATCGGGGTGCAAATAGGAGTCGTATGAGAGTGGCTGCGTGTGGGAGTGAAGGTCGATCAGCATGCTGAGTCAGGGTCACCATCTAGTGATTGGTGCCAAGCGGGGGCGGCTGTGAAGCCGCCCCCGCCGGTGCGTTCGCTTATAGCTGGAACGATAACGCTAGTCAGCGGTGAGCACGAGCGTACCCGTGTACGAGAGCGATCCACCGGTGCCATTGACGACGAGCGACTTGGCGTTCGTCTGCTTACCCGCGATCCCGTTGACGCCATCCTCGGCAGTGCCGGAGAGCTGGCGGTAGGACTCGACGAGGAGCTGCATC
>DASCQM010000019.1:0-13224 GCA_036013055.1 Dehalococcoidia bacterium
CTGATCAGCGGCTCCCCGAAGCCGTTGCTGATGATGCAGGGCGTCGACGAGCCCAAGATCGAGGCCGCGCTGTGCATCGGCTACCACCCACGAGCGAACAGCCCCGGCGTGCTTGACCACACGATCTCCGGCGCATTCCTGCGCGAACTGCGCATCAATGGCGAGCCCGCGGGTGAACTGGACCTCAACGCCGGCATCGCGGGCGCATTCGACGTGCCGATCGTGATGCTCTCCGGCGACGACACGGCAGTCGCTCAGGCGAAAGAGCGCGTCCCGGGCATCGAGACTGCGATCGTGAAGCAGGCGATCAACCGTTACGCGGCGCGCAACAGCGCCCCGCAGCCGGCGCGTGACCTGATCCGCATCGCGGCTCGCCGAGGGGTGGACCGGCGCGGTGCGATCCGGCCCGTGCGCTACGAGACACCCGTCACGCTGAGCGTGACGGGTGCCAACTCCGGCGTCGCCGACCGCATCGAGTTCATGCCCGGCGTCGTGCGCACTGACAGCGAGACGATCGAGTACACGAGTGAGGACTTCATCGAGGCCGCGCGGGCCTTCTTTGCGATGGTGCTGCTCGCGGGTTAGCCCTCGGCGGTTCGCCTGCCCCACATCAGGATGCGCTTGAACGGGTAGAGGTACGGCTGCCGGTCGCCCTCGGCCGTCAGCAGCTCGTGCTCGTAGCGTTCGAGGAAGCGCGCGTAGTCCTCGGCCGAGAGTCGTTCGCGGAACGGGGTCAGCAGTGACCCCTTCACCCACTCGATCACCGCGCGCGTATCGGGCAGCACGTGTGCGTAGACCTGCATCCGCACCTGCTGGCGCATGAAACCCAGCTCAAACAGCAACTGGGCGTAGCGCACGGGCGTGAGTATGGGGAAGACGCGCTCGTACCCGTCGAGCTGGTCGCGGAACTCACTGCTCGCCAGCGCGCGGGCGATCACGTGCGAGGGGTGATCGTCGTTTGCGGGCACCTGCACCGCGAGCTGCCCGCCAGGCGCGACGGCCGCAGCTACGCGGGCGACCAGCGACTCGTGGTCTTCCACCCACTGCAACGCCGCGTTCGACAAGACGAGATCGTAGGGTTGCTCCGCCTCGAAGCTCGCTATGTCGGCACGCTCGAAGCGCACGCCGCCGCCCCCGTGCTCGGCCGCCTGCGCGAGCATCGTCTCGGCTGCGTCGATGCCCAGCGTCTCGCTCGCGGCGAGTTCGCCGTGCAGCCACGCGGTGAGCTGGCCGGTGCCGCAGCCGAGGTCGATGACCCGCATCCCGGGATCGCGCTCGACGAGCGAGACCAGATCGTAGAACGGCTGCGCACGCTCCGCCTTGAAGCGTTCGTACTGATCGGGGTCCCACGCGGAACTCGGTGCGGGCAACTGGCCCCCTCATGTGCTACATACGGCGGAGACGAGACTACGCCCGACGGACGGAGCACGCACCGATGACCGCTGAACGCTGGAGCTGGATGCGCGAGCAGACCCCGGTAATGAAGCAGCTCACGTACCTGAACTGCGGCTGGTCCGGCCCGCTCTCCTACGCGGTGATGAACGCCATGCGCGAACGGCTCACGCTCGAGCTGGAGCGCGGTCCCACCACCCGTGAGGTGCAAGAAGATCGCGTCGCGCTGACGGCGCGAATACGCGAGTGCATCGCCGAGATGATCGGGGCGGATGCTGCCGAGATCACGATCACCGGCAACACCACGGAGGGGCTGAACCTGGTCACCAACGGGCTCCCGATCGAGCCGAGCGACCGCGTCGTCACGACCTCGGTCGAGCACGCCTCGGGCATCGTCCCCGCCTATTACCTGCGCGAACGGCGTGGCGCGGAGGTGGCGATCGCTGCGATCGCTGCGGACGACTCGACTGGCTCGATCATCGAGTCCTTCGCCGCCGCAATCGGCGACAACGCGCGGCTCGTGATTCTCTCGGAGATCTCGTACTCAACCGGACAGTTGCTGCCACTGAAGCAGATCGTTGACCTCGCACACCGGGCCGGCGCGGTCGTGGTCGTAGACGGCGCGCAGACCGCCGGCCAGATACCGATCGACGTGCGGGCCTCCGGCATCGACTTCTACGCCATCCCCTCGCACAAGTGGCTCTGCGGGCCCGACGGGCTGGGGGCACTCTACGTGCGCGAGGAGCTGATCCCGACGCTCGATCCGCCGAAGGTGGGCGGCCGGGCAGCTGCGAGCTGGGACTTCGAGGGCGGACTGGAGCCACAGCGCGAGCTGATCACGAAATACGAGTTGACGACCACCTCCGGCGCGCTGGTCGCGGGCACGATCGCCGCCGTCGAACAGTACATGGAGTCGGGACCGCAGGCGGTCTTCGACCGCGCTCGTGAACTGACGCGCCATGCCGAGCAGCGCTTCGAGGGCATCGACCGTGTCACGGTGACAAGCCCACGCACAGACGAGGCGCGCACGGGGCTCTTTGCCTTCCACACCGAGGGGCTGCCGGGCTCCGCGCTCTCGATGTACCTCCAGCAGGAGGCGGGCGTCGTCTGCCGCGCCGTGAAGGACTACGACACCGTGCGACTCTCGCTCAACGTCTTCAACAACGAGGACGATATCGAGCACACCGCAGCCGCCGTGGAGCAGGCCGTGCGCGAGGGCATCTCGGACGAGATCCTCGAAGCGGCAGCGGCGCGAGCGGCGAGCATGCAGGCCTAGGGTTCGCAGCAGGCTCGCCGGAAGCTGGCGCAGAACCGGCCCGACGCTACAATCGGCCGGACGTCAGCAGCACTGGCGACAGCCCACGACCCCCTCGACCGGCAGTTCAGCCAGTTGGGGCGCGCAGCCCGAGGGAGCACCCAGATCGCCGACCCTGCCCAGACCGACGTTCACTCGCTCGAACCGATCTTTCACCCTCGCGCTGTCGCCGTCGTCGGCGTCTCATCGCGCGAAGACAAGCCTGGCGGCAGCGGCGGGATGGGTGGCTTCCTCAACTCACTGATCGAAGGTGGCTACCCGCTCGACCGGCTCTACCCCGTGAACCCGAAGGCCGAGACGATCCGCGACCTCACCTGCTACGCGAGTCTGCTCGACTGCCCCGACCCGGTCGATCACGTGATCAGCCAGATTCCCGCTGAGGGCGTGCCCGAGCTCGTCGACCAGGCGATCGAGAAGGGCGTGCGCTCGATCCACTTCTTCACCGCGGGCTTCGCCGAGACCGGCGACGAGGAGCTGGCGGCCGTGGAGCGCGAGTTCATCACGAAGGGACAGGCAGCGGGCATCCGCATGATCGGCCCGAACTGCATGGGGCTGTACGTCCCGGACGAGGGCCTGGCCTTCATGGGCGGCTTCCCGAAGCAGTCCGGCAACGTCTTCCTGCTCTCGCAGTCTGGCGCGAACGCCGGCGACATCGTCGGTGGCCTCTCGGCGATCGGCGTGCGCTTCTCGAAGGCCGTCTCGTACGGCAACGGCGCAGACCTGCGCGCCCACCACTTCCTCGACTATGCCGCCGCCGACCCTCAGACGGAGGTGGTAACGGCGTACATCGAGGGCGTGCGCGACGGCCGTCTCTTCTTCGACGCGCTGAAGCGCTGCGCGGCTGTGAAGCCGACGATTCTCCTGAAGGGCGGGATTACCGCCGCCGGTGCCCGCGCGGCGAACTCGCACACCGGCTCGCTGGCCGGCTCGGTCGGTGTATTCGAGGCGCTGGCCCGCCAGAGCGGCGCGATCCGTGCTCGTACGCTCGACGAGTTGATCAACCTCGTGATAAGCACGACCAGCCAGATACGCACCGTGCACGGCACCGGCGTCGCGCTGATCGCCGGTGGCGGTGGGTTCTCCGTGCTCTCCTCCGACCAGATCGCGCTCGAAGGGCTGGACGTCCCGCCGATGCCCGCCTCCGTCGTCGAAGAGATGCGCGAGTTCATCCCGGTCGCCGGGACGAGCGTGAACAACCCGATTGATGCCAACCTCAGCCGCCACGGCGACGAGGACACCACGCTCAAGCTCTACACGCTAGTCGCCAAGGCGCCCGGCATCGATGTCGTCTTCACCACCGTCGGCGGCTGGGGCGGCTGGGGCGCGAACAGCGGTGACGGCGCGGACGACAGCAAGGAGCAGCGCGACGAGCGCGCCCGCAAGTCCGCCGATGAACTCGCGGACCTGCAGGAGGCCACCGGCACCCCTTTCGCCGCGATCCTGCGTCCCCGCGGAGGGTCGTCGGACGGCATGCGCGCCTTCTTCGAGCGCGCCCACGATCGCGAACTCGCCGTCTTCCCCACGCTGCAGGCGGCGGCCGCGTCGGTCGCCCGCATGCAGGAGTGGCAGGCGCGCCGCGAGAGGCTACCGGAGATCTTCGCCGGGTAGTAGCAGCTCCCGAGCCGGCCTAGCGACGCCCGAACGAACGCTCGATGCTCCCGCCGCTGAGATGCAGCGCGGTCGGCCGCCCGTGCGGGCACGTCATCGGCTGCGCCGTCGCCTCCAGCGCCACGAGCAACGCCCGCTGCTGCTGCTCGTCCAGCCGGTCACCCGCGCGTACCGACGAGCGGCAGGCGAGCGTCGCAGCGGCGCGATCCGGCGTCGTGCCGTCTTCCGCCTGCAACCGATCGAGGTATTCCGTCAACGCCGCGACGGGGTCGCCACCAGCGAGCAACGAGGGCACGGCACGCACGATCACGGCCGCGCCGTCCGTCTCGCCGAGATCCCAGCCGAGCGCTGTCAGTTCGTCGGCCAGCTCGATCGCCAGCGCATGCAGCGTCGGCTCGAGCGTCGCGACGACGGCATCGAGCAGCGCCTGGCTGCCGACTCCTCGCTCGCGTTCCGCTAGCACTTGCTCGTAGCGCACGCGCTCGTGCGCCGCGTGCTGATCAACGAGATAGAGCCCGTCCGGGGCCTCGGCTGCCAGGTACGTGCGGCCGAACTGCCCCAGCGGGCGCAGCGCCGGCAGTCGCTCGTGCAGCGTCAGCGGGGCCTGCTGCTCACCCTCGGCGGGCGCGACGGCCGGAGCGTCATCCGGTTCGGCGGGCTGCGCGCTCGCGATCACCTGGCGGCCCGTCAGCGGCTGTGCCGGCAGCTCTCGGTACGCCGTCGGTGCCTCATCCGATCGCTCCGCAGGAAGAGCCTCACCGAGGCCGCCTGGCACAGCGAGGACGGGCCCAGCGGGAGCGGAGCTGCCCACGAGCGCCTCGATTACCGCCTGCCGCACGGCGGCGAAGACAAGCCGCTCGTGGCGAAAGCGCACCTCCGCCTTCGCCGGGTGCACGTTCACGTCGACGTCGCCCGGCGACACCGTGACGCGCAGGAAGGCGCGCGGGCGGCGCCCACGCGGCAACAGCCCCTCGTACGCCTGCTCGACCGCGAAGGCGAGCGGGCCCGGCTGCACCACTCGCCCATTCGCGACCAGATGCACGCTGCGGCTCGCGCGATGCTGCGAGGGTTCCGCCACCAGCCCGTCGACCGTGACGCTGCTCTCGTCGCCCTCGCGGTTGCCATCGACACGCAGCAGCGCCGCAGCCAGCTCTACCCCGTGCAGCGCCGCCACCGCGTCGCTGAGCGCCCCACCGGGCGTCGCAAGCGTCCCGCGGCCGTTGGAGCTGAGCCGGAAGGCAACCTCCGGGTGCGCCAGCGCGAGCCCCGTCACCGCGCGCGTGATCGCGCGCGCCTCCGCTCGCTCCCCGCGTAGAAAGCGCCGCCGTGCGGGCAACGCGGCGAAGAGGTCACGCACCTCGATGCTCGTCCCGGGCGCGGCGCCCGCGCTGCCCTGCCCCGCCGGCAGTCCATTGCGGTAGCGCACGACCGCCGCCGCGGGCTGGTCCGGTGGGCGGGTGATCAGGTCAACGTCGGCGGCGGCAATCACGGCTGCCAGCGCCTCGCCACGGAAGCCGAGTGTCGTGACGGCGAAGAGGTCGTGCTCCGTGCGCAGCTTGGAGGTCGCGTGGCGCTCGAAGGCGTCGGCGATCTGCTCGGGCGGGATGCCGTGGCCGTTGTCGCGCACGCGCAGCCGTTCGATGCCGCCGCCCTCGATCTCGACCTCGATCACCGTCGCCCCGGCATCGAGCGCGTTCTCAATCAATTCCTTCAGCACCGACGCGGGCCGTTCGATCACCTCGCCGGCCGCGATGCGTGATGCCACCTCTGGCGGCAGCACGCGGATCACTGCGCGGCCCTCAGTGCCCGACGCCACCGGCGTCACGGGCACGTCCGTCACAGGCTCAGTCGCCACGCTCAGCCTTCCATCGCCAGGCGCTCGCGCGCCCGTTTGCGCAGCTCATAGAGCCGTTGCAGCGCCGCGATCGGGGCGAGCGTGTCCGGGTCGAGTTCCGCGAGCTCGTCGAGCAACCCATCGGCGATCGGGGACGGGGCTGCCGAGGGTGCTGTGACCTCGCCCAGCAGCGGCAACTGGGCGCCCTCGGTTCGCTGTCCGCCGCCCGCCCCTGGGGTCGCTTCCAGCTCGATCAGCAACTCGCGCGCGCGCGCGACTAGGGCGCGTGGCAGCCCAGCGAGCGCCGCGACGTGCACCCCGTACGACCGGTCGGCCCCACCCGGCACGACGCGATACTGAAAGATTACCTCGCCGCCCTCCTCGCTGACCGCCACGGAGCGGCTCTCGACGCGCGGCAGCGTCTGCGCGAGCGCAGTCAGTTCGTGGTAGTGCGTGGCGAAGATTGTGCGCGGGCTGCCGCCGGGACGGTGATGCAGGTGTTCGACGACCGCGCGCGCGATCGCCAGCCCGTCGTAGGTCGAGGTGCCGCGGCCGATCTCATCGAGCACGACGAACGAGCGCTCGGTCGCGTTGTGCAGGATCGCCGCCGTCTCCAGCATCTCCACCATGAACGTCGATCGCCCGCTCGCGATGTCGTCGTGGGCGCCGACGCGCGAGAAGATGCGGTCGACCGCCGCGATGCGGGCGCGTTCCGCCGGTACATAGCTGCCGCAGTGGGCGAGCAGCACGATCAGCGCCGCCTGCCGCAGGTAGGTCGACTTGCCGCCCATGTTCGGCCCGGTCAGCAGCATGATGTCCGCGCCGTCACCGAGCACGCAGTCGTTGGCGACGAAACGCCCCGACGGCAACTGCTGTTCGACGACCGGGTGCCGCCCACCGGTAATCTCGATCGCACCGCCCTCGACGAGCTGCGGCCGCACGTAGCCGAGGTCCGCTGCCACCTCGGCAAGCGCCGAGGCGACATCGAGCTGCGCGACCGCCCCGGCGGCACGCTCGATTGTCGTGCCGGCCTCCGCCACCTGCGCGCGCACGCGCGTCAGCACCGCTCGCTCGGCCTCCGTCAGCTCGTCACGCGCGCTGAGGATGCGGTCCTCAAGCTCGGTCAACGCCGGGCTGCGGAAGCGCTGCGTATTCGCCAGCGTCTGCCGCGCTTCGTAGTCCTCCGGTACGTCGTCGGCACGTGCGCGCGGCACCTCCAGGTAGTAACCGAAGACGCGATGGTAGCCGACCTTCAGCGAGGCCACCCCGCTACGCTCGCGCTCCGCCGTCTCCAGCGCAGCCAGCGCCTCCCGCCCATCGGTCGCCAGCGCCCGCAGCTGATCGATTTCGCGGTCGAAGCCCTCGCGCAGCGTGCCGCCGTCCCCGGGCTCGTCCGGTGGCTCGTCACTGATCGCCGCCGCCAGCAGCGCGGCGGTCTCGGTGACGCCACCGAGGCCCTCCGCCAGCGCCGTCGCCGCCTCGCCCGCGGGCTGTGCACGTTCCGCAAGCGCCGGCAGTCGCCCGAGCCCGTTGCCCAGCGTGCGCAGCTGCGGCGGGGTGACCGTGCCCGCGCGTACGCGGCCGAGCAGGCGTTCGAGGTCCGGCAGGCCGCGCAACTCCGCGCGCAACGCCGTACGCATCGTCGCCGCCTCGAACGCATCGACCGCATCGAGACGCAGCTCGAGCTCCGCGACGTATCGCAACGGACGGCCGAGCCGCGCGCGCAGCAGCCGCGCGCCCATTGCGGTGAGCGTGCGGTCGACCGTCGAAAGCAGCGAGGGCGCACCGCCGGGACCACCCTCGAAGAGTTCGAGGCTGCGCGCGGTCTGCGCATCGAGATAGAGATACTCGCCCGCTCGCACCGGACGCGGGACACGCAGGTGCGCGAGCGACTGCGGCCAGCTCACTTCGAGGTAGCCGATCAGTGCCCCGGCTGCGCCAACCGCCGCCTCCAGTCCCTCCAGTCCGAAACCGCCGAGCGAGCTCACTGCAAGCCGTTCGCTCAGCGCCTCGGCGGCGCGGTCGGGGCGGAAATCGCGCGCCGGGCGCGCCGTCAGCAGCGCCTGTGCGGGCATCGCACGGTCGTCGTCGGGCGGCAGGTCGTCGGGCAGCAGCAGCTCGGCCGGTCGCAGCCGCGCCCACTCGCCCGACAGCTCGTCGCTGTCCACGAGCGAGCACTCCAACTCGCCTGTCGTCACGTCACAGGCGGCGAGCCCGTAGCGGCCCTCGCTGGCCGGCGCAAGTGCGACCAGCCAGTTGTAGCCGCCGTCATCGAGCAGCGCACCCTGTTCGATCGTGCCCGGCGTGAGCACGCGCACGACGCGCCGCTCCACGAGCCCGCGCCCCGGCTCGCTCACCTGGTCGGCGATCGCGATGCGGTGCCCCGCGCTCACGAGCCGGTCGAGGTGGCGGTCGAGCGAGCGCACGGGGATGCCGGCCAGCGGGATCCGCCCCTCGTCACCCATCGGGCGCGAGGTGAGCGCGATGCCGAGCACGCTGGAGACGACTTCGGCGTCGCCGTCGAACGTCTCGTAGAAGTCGCCCATGCGGAAGAAGAGCAGCGCGTCCGGGTGCTGCCGCCTCAGTTGCAGATACTGCTCACGTGCCGGAGTAGACAGAGGGCGGACGCCGTCCCGGGGAGGGTGCGCTCAGATGTTCAGTTTAGCGGTACCACGATGCCGTCTCAAGTTATCAACAGCACGATCGGTCAACCGACCTGCCAACAGCAGGCATCGCCAGTCTGCGTTGCTAGCGCTGGAGCCCGCCCGGAGGGCCGAGCGGGATCGGCGCCGGCTTCGCGACGCTGGGCGAGGCTGCCTCCAGTGCGATCGCACGAGGGGCGACGTCGGTGCACGCACCGCAGCGCACGCAGGCCGCGTCCACGACGCTGCGGTCGCCACTCTCCGCATCGCGCTCAATCGCCCCGCTCGGGCAGATCGCCTGTGCCGCCGCGAGCGCGGGGTCGGACTGCTGGACGACGCGGAAGCGGGTGAAACCGCCACAGCGCAGCGCCTCACAGCCCTCGCCGGCGACATGGGCGTCGTACTCCGGCTCGAAGAGCGCCAGCGTGTTGCGCATGATCGTCGGGCTCGCTTGCCCGTGCACGCAATTCGAGTAGCGAAGCGCGTCGCCGACCAGTTCGAGGTTGTGGCGATCCTCGCGACGGCCCCAACCGGCGGCAGTGCGCAGGAAGATCTCGGTCATTCGTTGGTTGCCGCCATGGCACGTCGTGCAGCGCCCGCAGGACTCGTCCTCGAGGAAGTCCGCGAAGACGGCGTTCAGCTCGATCGAGCAGGTGCCCTCGCCGACGAAGATCACGCCGCCCGAGCCGACGAGGGCGTTGTATGGCATGAACGTCTCGCGCTCCAGCGTCAGCTCGTCGAGCAGCCTCGCCGGCAGGTAGCCGGCCAGCGGCCCACCGGCCTGGATCGCCTTCAGCGCGCCACCCCCGCTGATCCCGCCGCAGGCATCGAGCGCCTCGCGCAACGGCACGCCCCATGGCACCTCGAGGATGCCGACGCGGTCGACGTCGCCGGAGAAGGAGAAGATCTTCGTACCGCTGTTCCGCTCGGTGCCCTGCTCGCGGTACCACGCAGCGCCATGGCGCAGCACGAGCGAGGCCGAAGCGTACGTCTCGACGTTGTTGACGTTGCTCGCCTGCCCGAAGACGCCGCCGCCGGGGTTGGCGGGGAACGGGGGCTTCACGCGCGGCATCCCGCGTTCGTCCTGCACGGAGTTGATCAGCCCGGTCTCTTCGCCGCAGACGTAGGCGCCCGCGCCGCGGATCACCTCCAGCGTGCAACAGAACTCGTGGCCTAGCACGGACTCACCCAGCAGCCCGGCCTCTTCCGCCTGCGCGATCGCCTGGCGCATGCGCTCGATGCCCAGTGGGTACTCGTCGCGGATGTAGATGAAGCCGTGCTCCGCGCCGGTGGCGAAGGCGGCGATGATCATGCCCTCCAGCACCAGGTGGGGGTCGCCTTCCAGCAGGATGCGGTTCACCCACGCGCCGGGGTCGCCTTCGTCCGCGTTGCAAATCAGGGTGCGCAATCCGTCGCCGGCACCGGAGAGGAAGTTCCACTTCACCCCGGCCGGAAAGTACGCGCCGCCGCGGCCGGTCAGCCCGGCCTCGATCATCAGCTCACGCACGGCCTGCGGTGACTGGTGGCGGTCGAGCATGCGTTCGACGGCGACATACCCGCCGGTCGCGACGTAGTGCTCAAGCGACTCGGGGTCGGTCGTGCCGATGCGCGCGAGCAGACGGCGTTCGGTCTCCGGCGAGAAGAACGGGTGCTCGGAGAGCGAGGGGATCCCGGGCCGCGAGCCGGTGATCGTGCCGACGGCGAGCGCCGCCGCCGCCCCGACGCGCCCGGTCGCCTCATCAACGATCGCTGCGGCGTCGTCCGTGCCCACCGGCCCGTAGAGCACGCGCGTGCCGTCGGGGAAGGATATCGTGACCGTCGGGTTCAGCCACTGCATGCCGATGCCGGTGACGCGACCGAATTCGACGGCGGCGTTACGCGATGCCGCCTGGGATGCGATCGCCGTGCGCACGTCGTCCGCTCCAGCCGCGAGCGAGGAAGTGTCGATCGCGACATCGATGCGCGGGCGAACGGGACTGAGCCAGTCGTTGTAGAGCGCCCCTGAGCGAATACGCAGGTCGGTAAAGCTCTGGACCATCAGCCGTCCATCCCCGCCAGCGCCGTCGCGGCATCATCGCCATCACGTAGCGAGCGAGCGACCCGCACGACCTGCGCGGCAGTCAGCCGCCCGACGACCTCGCCATCGAGCCAGATCTGCGGCGCCTGCTCACAGGTGCCGTTGCACTGGCCCCGGATCAACTCGACGCTGCGATCGTCAGTCGCGCCACCCAGCGGGCAGTCGAGCACCGCCTCGAAGGCGCGCAGCAGCCCCTGCGAGTTCTTCAGCAGGCAGCTGGCACCGCTGCACCAGGCGATTGTGTGCGCGGGTGGCGGCGTCGTGCGCAGTTCGGAGTAGAAGGTCGTCGCGCCGTAGACATGCGCCTCAGAGAGATTCAGCTGCTCGCCGACGATGCGCATCGCCTGCGCGGAGATGTACCCGTAGCGATGCTGCATGCGGTGCAGCGCCTCCAGCAGGTCAGCGTCGGCCGGTTTGAGGTCGGCGATCAGGTCGCGCAGTTCGACGGTAGCCTCAGTCTCGAGCGGCATGGCGCCCCGTTCAACCCCTCGCGGCGGACTGCGGCATTATCTAGGCGCGCATCCCGGGGTTCAAGGGCGCGCTCGCCGCAGCCTCGGCGATCGCCAACTTCGCGACCCGCCGGCCCTGCCGGATTGAGTAGTTCTGGCCGCGGTCTTCCGGGTAGATCTGGGTCGTGTTCGCGAGATAGAGACCGGCGATCGAGGTGCGATGCGGCGGCACCGTCTCGTGGTAGCGCGAGTGCACGATCGGCTGGCCGGCGCGCTCCTTATAGAGCCAGAGCTCCTGCACCCACGGGCGGTCGAAGTCGGCGTTGATGCGCCGCAGGTAGGGCTCGTAGCGCGCCAGCGTCTCTTCCGGCTGCTCCTCGATGATCGGGTCACCGGGATCACAGTAGTTCGAGAGGTAGACGAGGTGCTGCCCCCCGTACTCGTCGGGCGAGGCGAAGTTCGTCTGCTCCACCGCGACGACAAACGGGCAGTCATCGTCCGTCAGCGTCAGCCAGTAGGTCTCCGAGAGCGGGCGATCGAGCGCCATCACCAGCACGGTCGCCCACTGGTAGTCGACGCGATCGAGCAGCTTTACGTAGTCGGCATCGAGGTCGGGCACGATGCGCCGGAAGGCGTCCGAGGGCACCGTCGCGATCACGAGGTCGGCGGGCTCGATACGTTCGTTGTCGCCCTCGCCGATTGCCACCCCGCTGACCTGCCCTTCCGTCGTGACGACGCGAGCGACGGGCTGGCCCGCCTCGACCGCCACCCCGCGCTCGCGCAGCCCGTCGACGAGCCCATCGATCAGTCGGCCGAAGGAGCCGTGCAGGTAGCCGAGCTGCTCCTTCGCGAAGAGACCGCCCTCGCGGGAGGCGAAGCGCAGGTGCACCTTGCCCCAGAACCACGTCATCGCCACGTCCTCCGCGTGGTCGCCGAACTTGGCGCGCAGCAGTGGCCCCCAGACCCGGTCGTAGCCCTCTCGCCCCACCTTCGAGGCAATCCACTCGCTGGCGCGCTGGCCCTCGTAGCGTGGCCAATCCTTGTTCCGTCGCAGCCACAGCGCGGTCAGGCCGAGCCGCACGCGTGTAAGCAGCGAGACGGCGTTGAAGCGCAGCAGGTCGGTCGCGGAGACAAACGGGTAGCGGCGTTCGCCGATCTGAAGGGCGATGTTCGAGTCGATCCACCGCAGATCGTCTCCCAGCCCCAGCTCCTCGATCATCGCGATCGCGTCCGTGTCCGAGCGGAAGAGGTGGTGGTAGAAGATCTCCAGGCGCCCCCCGCCGACCTCGAAGGTGCGCACCTGCCCACCGAGCGTGGGCGAGGCCTCGAAGAGCGAGACCTCGTGCCCCTGCTGGATCAGCTCCCACGCCGCGGCGAGCCCGCCGACGCCGCCGCCGATCACGACCGCCTTCACTACGACGCCACCTTCGAGTGCCTCATGACCCGTCGCCGGTCTGCGCCGTCGCGGTCGTGTCTGCCGCCGCCGTGGCGTCGTCGTCCTGCGAGTCGAGCAGCGCATGCAGGCCGAGCCGTCGACGCCAAAGCACGAGCAGCCCCAGCACGAGCAGCGGCGCGACGATCAGCGCGTGCAGCGCAAGCGCGTACGCCGTCCCGGCCGCCGCCGTCGCCCCGTATGCGACAACCACCTCGCGGGTAAAGAACTCATACGGCCCGACCCCGCCCGTAGTCGCCGGCGCGGCCAGCGCCAAGTTCGCTGCGCCGAGCGCACCGGCGTAGACGAGCGCGGGCACGTTGAGGCCGAAGGCGAGCCCGACGAGCCAGTAGGCCCCGGCCTCCGCAATCCATGAGAGCGTGGTCGCCAGCATCACGACGCTCCAGGCGCGCGGCCCTCTCAGCGTCGTCATCCCGCTGATGAACCCGCCGATCCATGCGCGTAGCTGCGGCCG
>DASCQM010000020.1:0-221790 GCA_036013055.1 Dehalococcoidia bacterium
CCCCCACTTCTGGGCAGATCCCTACGTGTTACTCACCCGTCCGCCACTGTCCGCCAGCCGAAGCTGGGTTCTCGTGCGACTTGCATGCGTTAGGCACGCCGCCAGCGTTTATCCTGAGCCAGGATCAAACTCTCCATAAAATGACTCGGTCAAAAACCGAGATTGAGTTCGCAGAACGCTCCGATACCGCTCACGCAGGCGAACCCGCGCTACCGATCTCGAGGCGAACCGACAGGGTGATCCTGTGCCCGCTTCTGTCTGCTGTCCAGATGTAAATGTGCGTGGCGCTCGCTCACGAGCACCGAACCTTTGAAATTCTACGCCGGAGATTTGGAGTGGTCAACCACTCTTACGAATTCTTTTGTAATCGCCGACGAATCTGAAGCTCTTCGTCAGCAACGACGCCCTCGCCACCGGTCAGCGAGACCCGCGCACCGCGCCGACCCGCGATTTGCAGCAGCGCTTCGACCTGCGAGGCATCGAGGCTGACGCCGACCCGACCCGCGGCCCTTCGCAACAGCCGAGATGCGATCGCCACCGGCAGGTCGAGCAGGCGCCGGCGGTCGAGGGCGGCAATGCCGGCACCGACGCGAAGCAGCTGCTCCGCCTCCCGTTCCGCCCACTGCTCCAGCGCTTCGTCATCCCGACGCGCGAGGTCGGCGAAGCGCGAGAGCGCCTGATCGACGTTCGGATTCAGGTCGCGCAGCTCTGGCATGACCTGATGCCGGATGCGGTTGCGGTCGAACGCCAGCGAGTCATTGGTGGGGTCGTCGCGCGGTTCGAGGCCGAGGGCTGCGACGTATTCGCGAGTCTCGCTGCGGCGCGCTTCGAGCATCGGCCGCACGACGTTCAGCGCCGCACCGTCGCAGGCGACTGGCCATGGCGAGAGTGCGGCCATCGCGGCGGCACCGGAGACTCCAGTGCCGCGCGTCAGCCTCAGAAGCACCGTCTCGGCCTGGTCGTCGAGCGTGTGGCCGGTAACGCAGTAGCGCGCGCCGAGGTCCGCGCAGACGTCGCTCAGCCAACGGTAGCGGCGTTCCCGCGCCGCCGCCTCGGAGTGTTTCACAGAGGTGTCCTCCGAAGCTGCGCCAGACTCGACGGGGCGATTCAGCTTCGCCGCGACGGTCTCCACGGCCAGCCGATCGAGCGTCGCCTCCTCGTTGCCCCGCAGTCCATGGTCGAAGTGCGCCGCGATCACGGGGCCGCCGCGACTGCCGCGCGCGCGCGACGTGGCGACGAGCGCCGCAGTCGAATCCGCGCCGCCGGAACAGGCGACGATCAGCGGTTCGTCGGCGGGAACGAGCGCGGCGAGCGTGCGGGCCAGTCGACGTTCGAATGCGCCGGTCGCGCGATTGGAGGGGAGCTGGTCGTCGCTCATCGGCGCAGCGTACCCGCTCAGCGGTCGAAGAGTGTCTCCCACCAGCGGCGGCCGGCCTCGGCGCGCTGCTCCAACGGCGGCGGTGCGTCGACGCTGACGGCGACCTCGCCGGGGAAGACGAGGCCGAACTGGTCACGTCCGACCGCCTCGATGTACTCGTCGGACTCAAGGTATGTCAGTAGGCCCTGCAGTTCGGCGCGCTGTTCGCGCAGCTCGAAGACATCGGCCTCAAGTGAGCGTCTGAACTCGCGGAGTTGGTAGGCCTGGGTCGCGCTCTGGAACGCGGAATACGCGAAGAGAACGAGCAGCAGCGCGACGACCGCCATCACGATCTGCGCTGGCCCGAATGTCGGAACGCGTACTTCGGGGAGACGAAGCAAAGGGGCTCCTAGCGAAACCCCGCCACAGGCAACGTATCAGAGCGATCATGCCCCGACAACGACGGGACGGCCGCTCAGAGATGGCAGTTCCCGTTCAACGCGGCAAGGATCAGCGTCCCGTCATCGAGCACTTCGATGGCCGAGATCGACGCTGTGTCGAGTCTGATCGCGCGGAAGCCGACAAGTTCGACACCGAGCACCGCACAGAGCAGAGCCTTCAGCGCGAGGTTGTGTGAAACAGCCACGGCGGTCTCACCATCGTGCGCGGCTGCGATGGCGCGAACAGCGTCGAGCATCCGATGTTGAGCCTCGCGCAACGACTCGCCGCCCGGCATCTGAAGGTCCGCCGGATCCTCGGTGGCCCAGCGTTGGAGGAAGTCGGGAGCCTGCTCCCGCATCTCGGTCGGCATGAGGCCATCGAGGTCGCCCTGGTCCAGTTCGAGCAGCCGCTCATCGCTGGCGACTTCGAGTCCGCATGCCCCGGCGATCGCGCCGGCTGTCTCTTGCGCTCGACCGGTTGTGCTCGCGTAGATCGCCACCGGCGCAAACGCCGCAACGACCCGAGCGGCAGACGCTGCCTGTTCTCGACCACGAGCGTTCAGCGGAACTTCGCGGCGACCCTGCGAACGCCCCTCCGCGTTGGAGTCGGTCTCGCCGTGGCGAACGAGCAGGATGCGGGTACTCATCCCTCGACGCGCCCGCCCTCGCGCCACGCCCGCATCGCGAGCTGGGGGCGGTCGATCTCCAGCGAGGTGCGCGCGACCTCGATTGGTTCGGCGTCGATCTCCAGCGCCGCCAGCACCGACAGCGGACGCCCGGTCCGTTCCTGCTCAAGCGCCAGATGCATCTCAATCACCGTGCGGTCGTCGCTGCTGCTCACCTGCAGGTCGAAGACCGCCGCGCGCAGGTCGTACTGGCGCACCTTGTCGCTGCCACCGCGTCGCTCCTCCCAGTCGAGCGTCGTCAGCGCCAGCAGCGCCTCGGCACGCTCGCGCAGCATCGTGGCATCGACGTCGGCCGCGGCGAACGCGACGCGGTAATGGGCCGCCCGCATCGACGCCTGGAGCGCGGGCAGGCGTTCGCCCACCTCCTCGATCGCAACGACAGCGAGCCCAGACGGCAGGGCCGTATCGAGTCGCTCGCGGGCGTCGTCGAGCGCGACGCCTTCGGAGAGGAAGATATCCATCTGCTCGCGCTCGCCGATCATGCCGACGGAGAGCGGTGCAGCAAAGGCGAGCCGAGGGTGCGGCGAGAAGCCCTGCGAGTACGCGAGCGGCAGTCTGGCACGTCGGATCGCCCGCTCCCACGTCCGCAGCAGGTCGAGGTGCGCGACGTAGCGGGCGGGGCCGTCCTTGCGGTAGGTGACTGAGAGGCGCTGGGTCATGCGCTCGATTGTAGGGCTGGGCGGGGATTCAGTCCGCTCACCCTGAGCCGGACGCGGGGCGCGACGGCGAGCCCCCGTGCTACTCGGCTGCCAGTTCGCCGCTGCGCATCGCCGCCAGCAGCGACTCGGCGGCCGTTCGAGGATCCTGCCGGCGCTCCGCGACCTCGTCCGTGAGGCCATCGAGGATCCCGACGCGCTCCGCCGTTGTTAGCGCCTCGCGCGCGAGCGAGATGCGCGCCAGCGAGATGATCTGCGCCCGCGCCAGCGCCCGACGCTCATCGGCGGCATGTTCAGAGTTGCGCGAGTAGTCGTGGTGCTCATCGATCGCATCGACCAGCTCGCTGACGCCGTCGCCGCCGCGCGCGATCGTCTGCACGATCGGTGGCTTCCACGATCGGTCGCTCGCCAGTGAGAGCAGCGAGCGGAGTTGCGCCTGCGTCGTATCAGCGCCCGCGAGATCGGCCTTGTTGATCACCATCACCTGCGCGATCTCCATCAGTCCGGCCTTCATCGCCTGCACGTCGTCGCCGGCGGAGGGGGCGGTGACGAGTACCGTCGTCTGCGTCGCCGTCGCGACCTCGACCTCGTCCTGCCCAGCGCCGACGGTCTCAAGCAGCACGACGTCGTAGCCCGCTGCGTCGAGCACGTCAACGACGCCGGTCGAGGTCTCGGAGAGCCCGCCGAGACTGCCGCGGGAGGCCATCGAACGGAGGAAGACGCCGCCATCGGAGGTCAGCTCCTGCATGCGGATGCGGTCACCGAGGATCGCGCCGTGCGAGAAGGGCGACGAGGGGTCGACGGCGACGATGCCGACGGTGCGCCCGCGCGCTCGCTCCTCGCGGGCCAGGGCGTTGCTGAGCGTCGATTTGCCGACCCCGGCCGACCCGGTGACGCCGACGGTCTTGGCGCGGCCGGTGTGGCCGTAGAGGCCCGCGAGGACGGCGCGGCCGGCGGCCGTGTCGTTCTCGACGAAGGTGATGGCGCGCGCGAGTGCACGTCGGTTGCCGGCGAGGACACCCTCGATCAGTTCGTCTGGGGTCATGGGGTTAGCTATCGCGGCGTGATTCGGGCAGGTTTTCGCGGATGAACTCGATCATGTCGACGGTCGATGCGCCGGGGCCGAAGACGGCGCCGAAGCCCATCTCTTTGACCTTGGGCATGTCCTCTTCCGGGATGATGCCGCCAGCCATCAGCAGCACATCGTCGACGCCGCGCTCGCGCAGCTCGCTGATCACGCGGGGGAATAGTTCCATGTGCGCGCCGGAGAGGATCGAGAGTCCGACGACGTCCACGTCTTCCTGTAGCGCGGCCTCGGCGATCATCTGCGGAGTCTGGCGGATGCCGGTGTAGATGACCTCCATGCCGGCATCACGCAGCGCGCGGGCGATCACCTTTGCGCCGCGGTCGTGGCCGTCGAGGCCGGGCTTCGCGACGAGCACGCGGATGGTCTGTGTGTCGGTAGTCATGGGGAACGCTCCTTGCGGGTCAGCGTATCAGGCGTTGGGCTCTCGGACAGTCCGTTATCCGCTGTACGCGATCAGTTGGATGCTCAATCCGAAGGCCTGCTCAGCCGAGATCGAGGTGCGAACGCTGTTCGGCAATACGCCGGGGGTCGCGTCGTCCAGTTCGATGCCGGCGGCGCGGTAGCGCGCGACCTCGGACTCGATGTCTTCGACCTCGATCGCCACCATCGACGATGCGCGCTCGCCCTGCTCGGCGATGCGCTTCGCCATCGGCGAGTCGTCGCTGGTTGGCACCAGCAGCTCGATCACGCACTGACCGCACGGGAGTTGCGCGATCTCCATCGTGCCGCTCTCCGGCCGGATGATGTTCGCCACCCTCAGCCCGGCGACCGTCTCCCACGTCTTCGACGCCGCATCGAGATTGCCAACGGTGGCAGCGAGGTGGTCGAACCCCTTCTCGCTCGATGTGTGTGCATCGGCTCGCGGCTGGGCGAGCTCGATCAGCACGCCGTGCGTCGCGGAGGGGTGAATGAAGCCGATTTGCCCCGCGAGGCCCTCGCGCGGCTCTTCGTCGATCAGCTGCACGTCGGCGGCCTTCAGCCTCGCGAGTTCGGCGGCGACGTTATCGGTGTTGAGGCAGATGTGGTGCAGCGTCTCGCCGCGGCTCTCGAGGAAGCGGGAGACGCCGGTGTCCGGGACAACGGGCTCAAGCAGTTCAATCTCATTCTCGCCGAGCGCGAGCAGCACCCCGCGCACACCCTGCTCCGTCATGACCTGGTCGGCCGTGACCTCCAGCTCCATCGTGTCGCGGAAGAAGCCGAGCGCCGCATCCGCCGAACGGACGACAACCCCAACGTGGTGAATTCGGTCAATCACAGTCTGTGCTCCTCTTGCCGCGCGACGATTCGCGCGGCGCGTTCGTTACGATTGATCAGGTGCAGCCGCCGTCGCTAGAGCGTGAGCACTTCCTGGTACTCGCCCCACTCCTCGCGCAGCACGTCGCAGATCTCGCCGATCGTAGCGTAGGCCTCAACGGCCTCGATCAGCAGCGGCATCATGTTCTCGCTGCCGCGCGCGGCATTGCGAATCTTCGTGAGCGACTCATCGACGGCGGCCGAGTCACGACGCTGGCGCAATGCGGAGAGTCGGTCCGCCTGTTTCTGCGAGACGACGGGGTCGACGCGCATGACCTCCGGGATGTGCAGCTCATCCGTCGAGAAGCGGTTCACACCGACGACGATGCGATCCTCTTCTTCCATCATCCGCTGCAGGCGGTAGGCGCTCTCCTGAATTTCACGTTGCTGGTAGCCGTTCTCGATGCCAACGAGCGCCCCGCCGAGATCGGCGATGCGGTCGAGGTAGGCCATCGTCTCTTCCTCGACGCGGTCGGTCAGTTCCTCGATGTAGTACGAGCCGGCAAGCGGGTCGATCACGTCGGCGGCGCCGGACTCGTAGGCGATCACCTGCTGCGTGCGCAGGGCGATTTCGACTGAGTCCTCCGTCGGCAGTGCCAGCGCCTCGTCGAAGGAGTTGGTGTGCAACGACTGCGTGCCACCGAGCACGGCGGAGAGCGCCTGTAGCGTCGTCCGCATCACGTTGTTCATCGGCTGCTGCGCGGTCAGCGTCGCGCCGCCGGTCTGCGTGTGGAAGCGCAGCATCTGGGAACGCTGGTTCGTGGAGCCGTACTTCTCCGTGGCGATCTTCGCCCAGACCCGACGCGAGGCGCGGAACTTCGCGACCTCTTCGAGGAAGTTGGAGTGGCAGGCCCAGAAGAACGAGAGTCGCGGTGCGAACGCATCGAACTCCAGCCCCGCCTCTATCGCCGCATCGGCGTACTCGATCGCGTCGGCGAAGGTGAACGCCAGCTCCTGCGCGGCGGTGCTCCCCGCCTCACGCATGTGGTAGCCGGAGATCGAGATCGTGTTCCAGTCCGGCAGCTCGTCCTTGCACCACGAGAAGACATCCGTGATCAGCCGCATCGAGGGCCGCGGCGGGAAGATGTAGGTGCCGCGAGCGATGTACTCCTTGAGGATGTCGTTCTGAACCGTGCCACCGATCTTCGAGAGGTCCGCGCCCTGCTTCTTGGCCGCCGCAACGTACATCGCGAGCAGGATCGGGGCGGTCGCGTTGATCGTCATCGAGGTCGTGACGCTCTCCAGCGGGATGCCGTCGGTCAGCGTCTCCATGTCTTCGAGCGAAGCGATGGCGACGCCAACCTTGCCGATCTCACCCTCGGCGCGGGGGTCGTCGGAGTCGAGGCCGATCTGAGTCGGCAGGTCAAAGGCGACGGAGAGACCGGTCTGGCCCTGTTCCAGCAGGAACTTGTAGCGCTGGTTCGAGTCCTCGGCGTCACCGAAGCCGGCGTACTGCCGCATCGTCCAGAAGCGACCGCGATACATCGTCGGCTGCACGCCACGCGTGAAGGGGTACTCGCCCGGGTAGCCGAGCTTGTCGGCGTAATCGAAGTCGGCGAGGGCCTCCGGTCCGTAGAGCGGCGCGACGTCGGCGCCCGAGGAACTCTCGAAGCTGTCCTGACGTTCGCCGAAGCGCTCCGTCGCCTTACCGAAGGTGGTCGTTTCCCACTCGTGCTGGCTCTTGCTCGCCACGTCCCCACCTCACATTACGTTCAGTTGCGCCGTCCGCGAGTGTAGGCGGGCGCTCCGAGCACGATCAATCGTTGGCGCGCCAGAGCTGCACATGTTGGTCGCTCTCATCGCGCGTCACGAGGGCGACATCGACAATCTCAATGCGATAGAGATGGAACGCCGGCTCGTCCGGCCGCCATTCGATCTGCTGCTCCAGTGCGACGCAATAGCGCACCTGCTCCGCGAGATCGGTAACCCCGACGGCCTACCCGCGCAGCTTGATCTCGCCCTCGCCGTCCATGCGATCGGGGATCGAGTTGTGGTAGTGGATCGACAGGAAGTCGGCCATCGTTTGGACGTCGTGCGAGGGGCTGAACGCGCGATCAGGGTATCCGGTCACTGCGGCTGCGCGTCGGGCGAAGGCATCGAGCTCAACGGCGCGCTCTCCACGACATGACCGGCCTGCGGCCGTGGTGGGCGGTAGAGGACTCGAACCTCTGACCTTCCGGGTGTAAACCGGACGCTCTAACCAGCTGAGCTAACCGCCCTCGACACACGCTCGGTGCTAGGGTACGGCCCGACGAGCGGAGAGGCCCGCCATGACGAACGACGCGTTCGCATCGCTCACCCTCGCGGAGGTCGAAGAGGCCTCCGGCGAACTGCACCGACGCGTCGCGATCGCGCTGCGCTCGATCGGTGAACGGCGCGCCGACGAACGCGGCGAGATGGGGACGCACGCCGACAGCCCTCGACAGATCGCCGCCGCCCTCGCTGCGTCGCTCGAACTCGCGGCGAGCACGCTCGGTGCGGTTGCCGCCAACGTTGCGCCCGTGGGCGGACGCATCGACCGCCACCCAACGACGGTCGCGGCCGTCATGTACGCCGCGCCAACGATCGGCGCACTGCTCGCCCGGCTGGAGCAGGATCGACGGCTGCTCGCGTCGACGGCTCGCACGCTCGAATCGCGCCTCGACGAGCAGCATGCGACGCCGTGGGGCACGCTCACTCTGCGCGGCATGGTCACGGAGATCGCGCTGACCGTGACGGCCAGCAGCGCGCAGGAACTGGAACAACGGGCGCCGGTCGACTCGATCTAGCTGACGCGCGTCGCCGTCATTGGCCGTGCCGCCGATCGTTGACATGCGACACTCTAGTCACCTATAGGCCGCCGTGGAGACAGTCCTTCGCGCCCTAGGCACGCCTGCCCGTCGGCAACTGCTCGATGCCCTACTCGGGCGTGACGAACAGACGCTCGGCGAGCTGGTGACGCAGTTGAAGATGACGCGCTTCCGCGTGATGAAATACCTGCGGATCTTGGAGGACGCCAACCTCGTCGTCACCCGTCGCTCGGGACGAGAGAAGCTGCACTACCTGAACCCGATCCCGATCCGAGAAATCCACGACCGCTAGATCACCAAGTATTCGGAGCCGAGGGTGAACGCACTCACCGGCCTGCGAGCAGAACTGGAGCGACCGATGCCAGAGAACAGCAAGCCCGTCCACGTCTATCAGATCTACGTCCGCGCGACGCCGGAGCAGCTGTGGGAGATGAGCACGTCAGCGGAGTTCACCCGTCGATACTTCCATGCGACGGCGATCGAGTCGACGTAGGATCCGGGTGCGCCGGTGCCCTACCTCAACGAGGACGGATCGACCGCCGTCGATGGTGAGGTGAACGAGTGCGACCCACCGCGCCGGCTCTCGTACACGTGGTACGTGCAGTACGACCCCGAGGCGATCAAGAGCACACCCTCGCGCGTGACGTGGGAGATCGAATCGATGGACGAGACGTGCCGGCTGACGCTCACGCACGACGAGTTCCCGGACGGCTCTGTCGTCTCGGAAGGCGTACGCGAGGGCTGGGTGCCTATCCTTAGCAGTTTGAAGAACCTAATCGAGACGGGCGAGCCACTGCTGATAGAGGCGTAAGTCTGAGGGGAAGCCGTGGGCCGTCAGGGTCAGTCGCCCCAGGTCCCGGCGGGCACGACATCCGACTCACCGCGGTAACCGGGGACAGTACAGATGTCCTCGACGGTAAGGCGGTGGCCAACGCCTCGGTCTTGGAGACGAGCGAGCATTAGCGCCGCCGAGTAGACCTGCTCGCGCGTCACCTGCCCTTGCTGATCAGCGCGGACGACGTATCAGAATTCGCCGTGTCGACTGCCTTCTCTCTCATTACGTCAAGAACACGCAGCTGTGGATATCCTGTGGACGCAATGTCTGACGAAGTGATTACGTTTCGTCTGAGCAATCTGATATCACCGTCAGAAAGCAAGCTGGCAAATCTAGCGAGTTCGCCTAGTCAGCGACGCGCTGACACTCTCTCTAGCGCGGCGGGTTGTCAACATTTTGGTCGGAGAGCAGCACGAACTCACCATCGCGCCAGCCGTACGCGCGCTCGCGGAGCTGCGAGGGGCAGCAGCGTGCATCGTCGGCAGCGAAGACCCCCTCCGACGTGACCACGAGCCCGAGCCGCACCTCCACTCGACCCGCAGTTTTCGCGAACAGCGCCAGCAGCGGCCGGCCTTCCTGTAGACGGTAGACGGCGACCGCCAGGTCGCCCGCGGTGCCACCCGATTCGACGATCACGACGGCCTCTTCGCCCTCGTCGCCCGTCAGATCCTCGAAGACCACGCGCTCAGCGTGGATCTCACCGCCGCCCGCGCGCCTGATCAGTTCAGCCACGAGGGGCAGCGCCTCGAAGTCGACGTCACGCAGCGAGTCGACCGGTGGGCTGGCGCCGGCGGTCGATGTTGCGGCCGGCGTCGGAGGCACGACGGTTGCCGTCGCGGACTCGGGATCGTCGGATGCACTGCATGCAGTCAGCAGCAGCGCGGTCACCGATACGATGACGATTGCAGCGAGCGTGCGTGCACTCCGCTCGATGCGACGGGCCTGCTGAGCACTGCGCCGCATCGATACCTCGCGTCTGGCCCGTGTGCTCTGGCCGGGCCACTGCGGCCCGGCGCAGCCAGCTAGCTTGCGTTAGACGCCGGGCTTCACCGCCATGATCACAACCACTGCGGCGAGCAGCAAACCGTCGAGGCGAGCGACCATGAGCAAACGGTCGAACTTCGCCGTCACTTCGGGCGAGTCGATGCCCTGCTCGTCGGCCAGCGCCTTCGTCGCCTTCATCGTTGGTCCGAGATAGCCAGCGCCGCCTTCGGTTGTGTGATCCTCAAGCCGTAGCAAGGCGCGCGACAGCGCCGGCCAGCTACGGCGCCTGCAGATCCTCACGGCTGCACTGAAACTCCTCGCGGCTGATTTCGCCGGCGGCGTATCGACGCTGGGCAATCGCCAGCGGAGGTTCGGCGGCTGGCTGGGGTGCTCACTGGCCGCTGTTCGCGAGGGGGCGTCATCATCTCGCGCCGCCCGCGACCGAACGGCATCATGCCGGACATCCCCAGCATCCTGAAGATCATTGGGAAGATGAACGGGAACAGGATCGGGAAGACGAATGGAAACCACGGGCTGGGCCGATCGCCGCTGTATGTCATCGGATTGCCGCCCCTGACACATGCGCGCGCATCCGCGAGGCGAGACTAGGCCGACGCTATCACGGTTGTATAGAGACGTTGGCCCTGCGGCCGGCGTCGCAGCCGGTTCGCGACGACCTGAGAGGTCCCGCGCGATGCCGACGGCGCAGCGACGCTGGCGCAAGAGTGGACTGAGCCGCGAGTGTGAATCTAGAATTGGTCCACGCGGCAGGGTAGCTCAGTGGTAGAGCAGGAGATTCATAAGCTCTTGGTCGTGGGTTCAAATCCCTCCCCTGCTACCAGCAATCAATCAGCGGGGCGGCACCCACTGGGTGCCGCCCTGCTTGTCGTCCGGATGCGAGGATTAGTCGGGGAGTTCCTGGTCCTCTAGGCCGCGCGGCGGAGCCCGGGAGCGGCTTCGCCACCGCGGACGATACGCTTTAAGCTGGTACACGGCGAGAAGTGAAGAACCTTCATCGCTGGGAGCTCCATGGGGTCACCAGTCTGTGGGTTGAGTACCATCCGACGCTTGCGCGACGACTGGCTGAACTTGCCAAGGCCACGGTACGAGATCTCATCGCCTCGCTTTACCGTTGACTGGACGAGATCACGGAACCCATCGAGGACGTTCTCCGCATCGCGCGATGTCGTCCCTGCGATCAGCACAACGCGCTCGATCAGTTCTGCTTTCGTCATGTGAACCCCCAATGCCCGACATCCCAACAGTCAGCCCTGATGCCGTTGAAGACATTCTTGCAAGCACTCGGGGATCGCCGCGTAGGGAATATCCCGCACATAACGGAATTTACCCGCGCGCCCCCGGGGGTTTCGTCAGAAGCCCGCTACGCATCGGTTCGCAGCGAACCTGGCGTGGTCACCGACGCGCACGGCAGCGTGGCCGGCACATGAACGATCTGTCTACGCCTCTGGCGCACTGACGACGGTGACCGTCCCACTGCCACCATCCACGGTGACTGTCGCACCGTCCCGGATGTCGTCGACAGCGGTGTGGGTTCCGACAACGCAGGGGATCGAGTACTCGCGCGCCACGATCGCAGAGTGCGAGAGCAGGCCGCCCATATTTGTGACGACTGCACCCGCGACAGCGTAGAGCGGCGTCCATGGCGCAGCCGTCGAACGGCACTCGACACCTTGTCGGCCCCGAGCCGGCAGGCCTCGTCGAGGCCTGCGATCACGCGAGCGAGCTCGGGACGAAGCCCGTACTTGCAGTGACGCCGGAGAGCACCACCTGCTCAGTCGACGCGCCTGGCTCGTAAGTGGTATCGACGGGCGGAGTCGGCGCGAGTATGCGCATCGGCGGAGGTGGGGCGGCGGCGGGTGTTGCACTCATCATCGGCGGCTTCACTCGAAGCTCAAGGAACGCTGGAGCCACCAAACTCACCCAGTCGAACCCCGTCAGAGTGTCCAGTGGTCTTGCAGAACCGAGTAGATCTACTTGTCCAACCAGCGGTCACTCCGAAACTCCACCTGTCGCAGTGTCCCCTCGTGTCACATCCCGCTCCGCATCATCATCTACCGTGAACTGGGGTTGTCGCTGCCAGTCTCCCCTTGCCCGCGCAACCGCTTGCGATGGCGGTGCCATCGGCGTGAGTCCGGTAATCGACGCGGTAGTCCGCCATCTGCCTGCTGTCCCCTGCTTGCCGTCAGAACGTAGCGCTCGCGCTCGGCGAGTCTGCGAGCGCGGCGGCCAGCGGTCTGGCGCGGTCGGGCGTCAGAAGCACTAGAATCCAGCGGCAGCCAGTGAGAGACGCACGGAGGTCACGATGCAGGAACTTGAGAAGGTCCCCTACCTGCTCTACGAGAAAGAAGAGAACGGCATCCTCTGGATCAAGTTCAACCGGCCGGAGCGGCTGAACGCCGCCGTCGGTGGGTCGGAGCGTAACGGCACGCTGTCCAAGGTCGGCGAGTACATGCGAGCCGGAGACGACGACCCGGACGTGCGCGTGATCGTGCTCACGGGCGTCGGACGCGGCTTCTGCGCCGGCGTCGACGTAAAGGGCATCGAGGACTTCGAGTCGGGCGACAACTTCCTCGGCAACAAGCCACCGGAGCCGGGCGTCGATGCCTCGCGAGAGCGGTTCTATTACGGCATTACGAAGCTGATGAAGGACATCTCGTTCATTCGCAAGCCAACGATCGCGATGGTGAACGGCCCCGCTGCCGGCTTCGGCATGGGCATGGCGCTGCAGTGCGACATCCGTTACGGCTCGGAAAACACGCGCTTCATCACCTACCAGCAGGTCGGCCAGATCATCGAGAACGGCGGCGCCTACTACCTGCCCCGGCTCGCCGGTCTCGGCCGCGCGCTGGAGTTTTCGTTCACCGGCCACCTCGACGCCGAACGGGCCGCCGAGTGGGGCGTGCTGAATAAGCTGGTGCCCGCCGACCAGCTTGAAGCCGAGGTGCGCTCGCTCTGCGCCGACATCATCAAAGCGCCGCCACTGGTGCAGTGGGTCAACAAGCGCGTGATCCGCGCGGCGATGGACAGCACGCTTGAGACGACGGCCGTGCTGACCTCGAACGCCTCGGGCATCCTCGCGGACTCGGATGACGCCACGGAGGCGCGGCAGGCGCTGGTGGAGCGCCGCGATGGGGTGTTCCGGGGGCGCTAGGGGCGCGGGTGCGCCGAGGAAGTCGTGGTCCTCCAGCGAAGCCGCGAGCGGTCCGGTTCTGCGGCCTACTGGCGACTCGATACCCATCGCCTCAGCGCGTGCCTTCCCGAGAGCGAACTGCTCATCGGTAACGCGGGGCAAAACCATGACCATGATCACCACGTTCAGGTACCGGGAGACGCGGCAGTCAGCGTCGGAGTCGGCGCAACAGTGGGAGATCACACCAATCTCCTGCGGCGCGGAATGGTAGCGATCTAGCAGATCTGGTTCAGCCGCGCGGCGCTCCCCCGTGCTCATCCCCATCCTGAGCACTCGCCCGACATCCTCGGCGGCGACATTCTCCACGTTAACGCGTGCGTACGTCTCGAACCCAGCCGCCAACTCCTCCGGAGTGGCACGCTCCACCTACTCCGCGTACAGCCTTCCCTCTTCGGTGAATCCGAATTCTGTCACCCAAAGTATCTGCCCGAATTCCTGCTGGCTGACCACCGGGCGCACACGACTCATCAGGTCAATCCCGTGCGAATCTTCGCTTCGGAGGACCGGGTTCGAGAGCAGCAGTGCCGAGACGTGATCCGCCTGGCGGTAAGCGATATCGATTCCAATCATCGATGATCTTCCGTTCGCTCACTGGACCGCGAAACGATCGAGGCCCAGATCGCCAGCGACCGCGATCGCGTCACCACCCGCTCGGTCAGATCTGTTAGCCACAGGTGCACCGAAATGACCGTGTGGTGAGCGCTCAGCGCCAGGAACGCAGCTTCGTGCGTCGCCCACAAGTTCTGGAGATACCGAGGACGCGCAGACTGAACCCGATTAATGGATGATCGACAACCCGCTTCCAAGCATGAAGAAACTCACCGTCTCGCCGTCCTCGTCGCGCGCGAACTGAACCGGTGGCGTGTCCGTCGCTGCTACGCCTTCATCCGATACAACAACGCCGGCTCAGTCGATGTAATTGAGCTGCTTCGCGGCGGCGGTCAACTCATCGCGGAACTTGGGGTGGGCGAGACTGATCACCGCTTTCGCTCGCTCGCGCGTCGACTTGCCTTTGAGGTTGGCAGCGCCGTACTCGGAGACGAGCCAGTGCACCTCGGTGCGCGGCGTCGTGACGACGGCGCCCGGTGCGAGCGTCGGCACGACGCGCGAGACCTCGCCGCCCTTTGCCGTGGAGTAGAAGGCGATGATCGACTTGCCGCCCTTCGAGTCGAACGCACCGCGCGCGTAGTCGTGCTGGCCACCGGTGCCGCTGAACTGCGTGGTGCCCATCGACTCGGAGCAGCACTGCCCGGTGAGGTCGATCTCGATCGTCGAGTTGACCGAGATCAGGTTGTCGTTCTTCGCGATGTTGCCGGGGAAGTTCACGTACGAGACGGGGTGTGCCTCGATGTACGGGTTGTCGTCGAGGAACTCGTACATGCGCTGCGAGCCAGCGGCGAAGGCGTAGAGCGCCTTGCGGGCGTGGAATGTCTTCTGCGAGCCGTTCGCGACGCCCGTCTCCACGAGGTCGACCATCGAGTCGACGAACATCTCCGTGTGGATGCCGAGGTTCTTGTGGTCGAGCAGGCTCTTTGCCACGGCGTTCGGCACGCCGCCGATGCCGAGCTGGATGCAGGCGCCGTCCGGGATCATGCCGGAGATCATCGCGCCCATCGCCTTGTCTTCCTCGCGGTCGGGTGGCGTCGGCAGTTCGAAGAGTGGAACATCGTGCTCGACGATCGCGTCGACCTCGGAGATGTGCACCCAGCCGGTGCCGTGGACGCGCGGCATGTTCTGGTTGACCTCCGCGATCACGTACTTCGCCGCGGCGATCGCCGCGACGTTAGTGTCGACGTTCACGCCGAGGCTCATGTAGCCGTGCTGGTCGATGCGCGAGAGCGTGACGATCGCGACATCGATGTCCATCTCCTGCTCGAAGAGGCGCGGGATCTGGTGGAAAAACGCGGGGTTGTAGGTGGCCTGACCGCTGGCGAGTATCGCGCGGTCCACGCTGCTGGCGAACATCGACTCCCAGTGGATGATGTCTTGCAGCTCCGGCACAAGGATCGTACGAGCACTCGCGCCCATCGGCAGCAGCGAGGTCATCGTCAGGTCACTGAACCCACTGGCCTTCGCGCGGTCGGCGATCGCCTCCAGCGTCGCGGGCGGCTCACCCACCGCGTTGCCCTGCACGATCAACGAGCCATCGGGGATGGCAGCTACGGCTTCTTCGGCGCTCCGCAGCTTCGCCGCGTACAGGTCCAGTGCACTCGTCATGGCGATTCCATCCCAGTCTCGTCCGCGCTCTCGTCTAAGCCGCGGCAGTATCCCACATCGGCGGAGACCCTGAGCGTCGACAGACTCGCCGCATCTGGTTCGCGACACCGCACATCGACGTGCCGTGCTACCTTCTGCGACCTGATCTGGCCACCCGAACCGACCGTAGGGGAGCGACGATGCGGTACATCATTTACGGCGCTGGTGGCATCGGCGGTGGCATCGGCGTGACCTACACCGGCACGGCCACGACGTCGTCCTGATCGCACGTGGTGCGCAACTGGAAGCCGTGCAGGCGAATGGCCTGACGCTGACGACGCCCGACGGCAGCGAGACGTACCCGATCGCTGCCGTCGCGCACCCCTCCGAGCTGACGTTCGGCGACGACGATGTCGTGATCCTGACGATGAAGTCGCAGGACACGCGAGGGGCGCTCGAAGACCTCGCCGCCCTGACGTCAGACGTGCCGATCTTCTGCGCACAAAACGGTGTAGCAAGCGAACGCATGGCGCTACGTCGCTTCCCACGCGTCTACGGCACAGTGGTGAACATGCCCGCGACTTACCTTGAGCCCGGTGTGGTGGTCGTCCATGCGACGCCGAACCTCGGCGTGCTCGACAGCGGCCGCTACCCCGAGGGCATCGACGAGATCAGCGAGCGCGTGGCGGGCGACCTTAACGCCGGCAGCTTCCTCGCCGAGCCGGACGCACTGGTTATGCGTCGCAAGTACTCGAAGCTGCTAACGAACCTCGGAAATGCGCCCGCCGTCGTCTGCGGACCAGACAAGCACGCGCGCGAGCTCGTACGGGCGCTCGGGGCGGAAGCCGTCGCGTGCTACGAAGCCGCAGACATCGATTGGATGCCACCATCGGACCTCGAGACGCGTCGAGCGGAGGCAATCCACAGCGACGTGATCCCGGGCGGGACGCCGCGCGAGGGCAGTTCATCGTGGCAGAGCATGCTGCGCGGCACCGGCAGCTCCGAGGTCGATTTCCTCAACGGCGAAATCGTGTTGCTCGGGGCGCTGCACGGCGTACCCACTCCGCTCAACCGCTCGATCCAGCAGATGGCGAATGAGTGCTCACGAGGACAGCGCGAGGCGCGCAGCATCAGCTCCGCTGACGTGCTAGCGATGGCGCGCTAGCGCCGAACTGCATAGAGCAGGTGCCTCCTCACTCTCCAATCATCGGTCGCGGGGCACCGCAGGCGCAGGGGCTGCGCCCGTTCGGGCTCGAAACACCAGAATCCGGCGCGCAGCCACGCCCGCATCGTGGACCGTGACGCAAACGTTGCACCGAAGCTAGTCGTCGCGCTCCTGCGCGAGCTGCTGGTTGAGCAGCGCCCGCTGCACCATCGGACGTCGCTTCGTGCGCTCACGCTCTGGTAGCGCGGCCGCAGGGTCGCTCTCGCCGGCGCTCGACAGCATGTGCAACGAGTGCGCGCCGCGGATGTGCGTCGTGAAGCCCTTGGCGTCCTCAGCCTGGTTCACGGCGAGCTTGATCATGCGCAGCTGGAACGAGTCGTTCTCGGCCACGCGATTGGCGTAGGCCATCACCTCGGCGTCCAGCTCGTCGGCGGGCACGACGCGGTTCACGAAGCCGAGTTCGTGCGCCTCGACGCCGCTGAGGAAGCGGCTCTCGTAGAGGATCTCCTTCGTCTTGCGCGCGCCGATGTCCCACGGCACGGAGAAGTACTGGAAGTTCGTTGGCAGGAACTGCGCGTCCTCGGCCGCGATCACGACGTCCATCGCCGCGGCGATCATCCATCCGCCGAAGATGCAGAACCCGTGGACGGCGGCGATCGTCGGCTTCGGCACGTCGCGCCAGCGCAACGTGAAGTCGACGTTGTTGTCCCAGCTCCGCTTGTAGCGCCCGCGCAGGCCCTCCTCGTACGGGTCGGCCTCAATGTCCGCCTTCTGCTCGGCCGAGCCGAGGTCGTGGCCGGCGGAGAACGCCTCGCCCTCTCCTCGCAGCACGATCACGCGCACCTCGACATCCTCGGTCGCCTCGGTGAAGGCGGCGTCAAGCTCGCGCAGCAGCCGGCGGCTCTGCGCGTTACGGGCCTGCGGCCGGTTGAGGCTGATGCGGGCGACGTGGTCGACCCGTTCGTATGTGATCTGCGTGTATTCGTCTGTCATCTCAACCTACTTCCTTGCCCTCAGGCGGTTGGTCACCAGTCACGCCAGCGGCAACAAGCCGCTCGTACTCTTCGCTGTCGACGCCGAGGAAGTGCTCAAGCACCTCCGCCGAGTGCTCGCCGAGCATCGGTGCCGGTCGCGTCACGTCGGTTGGCGTCTCGGAGAAATTGAATGGCGCGGCGATCTGCGCGTGCCGCCCTGCCTCGGGGTGCTCGACCTCCGTGACGTAGCCACGGGCACGGTACGTCGCGTCGGTCGCGACCTCGAACGCGTCGAGTACCGGCGCGACGATCACGCCCGCCGCCTCGAGCGCAGCAACGACTTCGCCGCGCGGTAGTTCCGACGTCCATGCCGTGATCGCGGCGTCGAGGTCGTCCTCGTTGGTCTTGCGGGCGTCGTTCGTCGCGAAACGCTCGTCGGTGGCCCACTCGGGGTGCGACGCGGCTTCGCAGAGCGCGGCCCACTGCTGCTCGGACTCGGCCGCCAGCGCGACCCACTGCTCGTCGCCGGCGGCGGCGAAGATGCCGTGCGGCGCGAACGTGAGGTGGCGGTTGCCCATGCGTGGGCGCACGTTGCCGGTCGCCGACTGCTCGACGACGGCGTCGCCGATCACCGTGAAATTCGCGTCCTGCATCGAGAGGTCGATGTACTGGCCGCGGCCGGTGCGGTTGCGGTAGTGCAGCGCAGTGACGAGGCCGGCGAAGCCGTAGTAGCCCGCAACGCCGTCCGGGAACATGCGGCCGGAGTTGAGCGGCGGGCCGTCGACGTAGCCGAGCAGCGATGACTGCCCGGAGGTCGGCTCGATCGTGCCGCCGATGCCGGGAATGTTCCGCCACGGGCCATCGCCGCCGTAGGCGGAGAGGCTGCAGAGGATCACGTCCGGCTTGATCTCGGTGAGCGCCGCGTAGTCGATGCCGAGGTTGCCCATCACGCGCGGCGAGAAGTTCTCCGCGACGATGTCTGCGTGTTCAACGAGACTGCGGAAGAGCCCGATGCCGTCCTCGGTCTGGAGGTCGAGCGTCAGCTCGCGCTTGTTCAGGTTGACCGCATTGAAGTTGGGGCTGCAGTTCCAGGAGTGGAGCGCGGTCTCGGTCGTCGTCAGGGCTGCGGGCATCGGGCCGTCGTAGCTGCCGCGCCACGAGTCGAGGCGGCGGCGCGATTCGATCTGGATCACCTCCGCGCCCATCAGCGCCAGCAGCGCGGTCGCCAGTGACCCCGCCCAGGCCTGTGTGAGCACGATCGCGCGGACGCCTTCCAGTGGTGCAGTGTTCATGCTCTTACCCCAGCACGCCCTGCTCGGCGAGATTGCCGATCCAATCGTCCGTGAAGTCCGCTGTCTCGCGCAGGATCCGTGCGGCGTGTTCCCCCGCGCGCGGCATCCGACGTTCGAGCGCCCACGGCGTCTCCGAGAGGTGGAACGGCGCGCCTGGATACGCGAAGCCATCGGGCGTATCGGCGGGGCGTACGACGCTGTCGCGCGCCTTCAGATGCTCGTTCTCGCCCAGCTCGCCGACATCGAGCACCGGCCCGGCGACGACGCGCAGCGCCCCGAGCGCCTCGAACAGCTCCATCTTGTCGCGCTGCGCCATCCGCGCCTGCACCTGTGGGACGAATTCGTCCTTGTGGTCGCGGCGGTACCAGCCAGCGTCGAAACGTCGGTCGGCGGACAGCTCTTCGAGATCGAGCACGTTCATCGCGTCGCGCCAGAAGTGCGCGCGGCTGAGGGTGAGCGCGAAGTGGCCGTCACGCACCGGCACCGGCCCGGAGATCAGGTCCATCTCGCCTTTGCGACCGGCGACCTCGCCGGAGTGCAACGCCGCGAGCATGGCCGGGGCGAAGATCGTGCCGACCGCCTCGGACTCAGCGACGTCGATGTGCTGCCCGGTGCCGTCGTGTTCGTCCGCGTAGCAGACGGCGGTCACGGTCGCGCCGTAGGCGGCGAGGCCGGCGATGTACGAGCCGGTGGAGCCGCTGCCCTTGAGCGGCTCGTGGTCGGCGAGGCCGTTGACCGACGCCCAACCGGAGTAGGCGTAGGCCGTGAGGTCGTTGCCCGGCAGGTGCTCGCGGCCGCCGACCTGTCCGTGCGGAGTAATTGAGACAAGGATCTGGTTGGGCCACCGTTCTTCGCGCTGCTCCAGCCCGATGCCCCAGCGGTCGAGTGTGCCCGGCGTGCCACTCTCGACGACGATCTGCGAGTTCCGCACCATCGCGGAGAGGGCGCGACGGCCCTGCGCGTGCTCGGCGTCGAGCATGATCGAGCGCTTGTTGGCGAGCACGTAGCTCGCGAGGATGCTCGTGCCGTCATCGGCGAATGGACCGAGCGCCCGTAGCGGGCTCCCGCCCGGCGGCTCGACGGAGATCACGTCCGCGCCGTAGTCGGCGAGCAGCCGCGTACACCACGCGCCGGCGATCGAGGTCGAGAGATCGATCACGCGCAGATCGTCGAGTGCCCCTTCGCTGTCAGTAGTCATCGCACCCTCTGGCCTTCGAAATACGGCCCGATGATACAGCGAGCGGCGCGCTACGGGCCTGCGTCGCGCCACGGCCGACAGACTGGGTCGCCCGACAAACAGAGAGCCCACCCTGCCGGGTGGGCTCTCGTTGAGTCAGCCGGCAGGTCTGATGAGACCTGCTCCAAATCTTACGTCGACCCTCGCAGGCGGGGGTCAAGCGCGTCGCGGAGCGAGTCGCCGAACATGTTCGTCGCGAAGACGATAATGCTGATCGAGACGCCGGGCAGAATCGCCAGTCGCGGGTGCGTCGAGAAGTACACCTGGCCGGAGCCAGAGAGCATTGCGCCCCATGACGGCGTCGGCGGCTGCGCGCCGATACCGAGGAAGGAAAGTGAGGCCTCGATAATGATTGCGACCGCGAGCAGGTAGCTCAGCAGCACGATCATCGGCGCGGTCACGTTCGGCAAGACATGCCTGAACATCACACGTACGTCGCTCGCGCCCAGAGACTTGGCTGCTTCCACGTAGACGTTCTGCTTCACCGAGAGTACCGAGCCTCGGATCACGCGCGCCGGGCGCGGGATGCCGAGGATGGCGACGGCCCAGAACCCGGGCCAGATGCCGGGGCTACCGATGGAGACGATGGCAATCGCCAGTACCAAGAACGGTACGGTTTGCACCGCGTCGATGACGCGCTGCACCATCATGTCCGTGCGACCACCGGCGTACGAAGACCCCAGACCGATCAGGCCTCCGATCCCGATCGAGATGATCGAGACGCCGATCGCGAAGAATACGGACAACTGCGCGCCCTTCAGCAAGCGGCTAAACATGTCGCGGCCGATCTCATCGGTGCCGAGGAGATAGAAGTTTCCGGAAGCGGCGCCCGTCGACCCCATCGGCAGCAATCGGTCGCGCCCAACGAACTTGATCGGGTCATGGGGTAGCAGCGATCCCTCGAATGCGATAATCGCCAGCAACACCGCACCGAGCGAGATCGCTCCGGAGACCGCGCCAACCGGAAAGTGCCGCGAGAAGTTCCAGATACCTCCCCAGAATTTGGCGAGACCCTTCTTCTCATCGGCGAGCGTCCCGTATACCGGTGAAGTGACCTGTTCTTCAGTTGTTGCCATCATGTGCTCCTAACGTGCTCTCGTGTGGCCAGCGCCCGCTATGAGTAGCGGATGCGCGGGTCGAGCCATGAGTAGCTCACGTCCACCAGCAGATTCGAAATCAAGGTAGCTGAAATCAGCATCAGCAGGATGCCCTGCACCAACGGGTAGTCCCGCTGCCGCACGGCGTCGATATAGGTACGGCCGACGCCGTTGATGCTGAAGACGGTCTCGACGATCACCGAGCCGCCAATCGTTCCGGCGATCTGGAAGCCCAGCAGGGTGACGACCGGAATCAGCGCATTGCGGAACGCGTGCTTAAAGATCACGCTGCGCTCATTCAGGCCCTTCGCCCGGGCCGTGCGGACGTAGTCCTCACGCTGCGTCTCAAGCATCGTGGTTCGGATCATCCGCATGTTCTGCGCGGAGATCGAGGTCCCGAGTACGAACGCGCCCGGCAAGAACTGCTGGATGTTCCCCCAGGGATGCTCCCAGAAACTCTGGTAGGTCATAGGCGGGAACCAGCCGAACCAGTTGGCTCCGTAGATGATCACGAGGATCGCGAGGAAGAAGTTCGGGATCGAAATCCCGATGATCGCGACCCCTCTCCCTATATGGTCGACGGGGGTGTTTTGGAAGACCGCCGATCCGACACCGACTGGGATGGATATAAGGAGCCCGATCACGATCGCCAGGATCCCCAGTTCGATGCTGATCGGGGCGGCCCTCGCAATCACCTGGGTGACCGGCTTCTGCTGCCAGAACGAGTCGCCGAGGTCACCGGTCAGGATGTTGCCCATCCAGCGGAAGTACTGAATCGGCGCTGGCGCGTCGAGGCCCAGCTCATGGCGGAGGCGTTCGATCTGCTCCGGGTCGATCCCACGCGCCTCTTCCATCTGCGCCATGATGAAGTCGCCGTCCGGAATGCGGAGCAGCCCGAAGGTGACGATCGTCATGAAGAGCATGGTCGGGATCATGAGGAGGATGCGTCGCATGATGTATTGCTGCACGGCTGCTCCGGTCCTTGGGCCGCCACTGAGAAACAGTGGAGCCGCGTTTGGTCAGGTGCCAGCCGCGTCGCCAGCCCCCTCTGTGTCGCAACGAAATCCCAATCGGTCGGGATCTCTCTACGACTATGGCGACGAATACTATTGGCTCCGGGCGGTTTCCTCAAGTCTTCCGCAAGTTGCGCGCAGGCGAGCCCGCGCCGCCAACCCTGACGGCTCGCCCTGACGACGCTCGCAAGACTACGGGCGTTGGTCCTCGCCCGCGGTGCGCCGTTCCTTCTGGATGTCGCGGTAGTGGTAGCTGTGGACCGCTCCGAAGTTCGTCGGCCGTTCCTTCGCCTGGCGTTCTTCCCAGTACTCGCGCTGCGCCCCGCTGAAGCGCGCCTGGTCCTGCTCACTGCCAGCGACGAGCTCGACGGTCTCCCGGGGCACGAACAGCACCTGCCCGATCGGCACCGACCCGGCGGTGCTGATCACGTCGCCGGGCTGCAGCACGTAGCGGAACTCCGTCGGCTGCGGGTACCAGTCCGTCTCGATGCGCGCCGTCAGCGCCGGGATGTTCGGGCGCTGCTGCTCGTTGACGACGCCCGTGTAGATGGTGTCCCAGCCCTCCGGTGTGACGAAATCGTGTGCGCCGCGCAGGCCGACCCCGCCGGGCGATCCGTTGACGTTGGTGGTCAGCGCGTCGACCAGCCCCAGCGCCGTGCCCTCGTCGATGCCGGCGGACGGCTCAAGGAAGACGACCTCCTGCACGTCGGCACCTCCACCGCCAGCCGCTGGCTGCAGGTCGACGACGAAGGCCTGGTGCGAGACCCCTTTGTCGTCGTTCACAAACATAGAGAACCGAAACGCGTTGTTCGGCATGTAGCGGATCTGACACGTCTCCTTGTCACCCAGCGGCGGGTAGACAAGAAAGCCCGCCCGGCTGCCGTCCTCTAGCACCGGGCAGAAGCGCGCCTGCTGAGGCAACCATGCCCGCCGGTTCTCGCGAGCAGGGAATTTGCCCATCTCCGGGCGTCGCTGATTAGGAAGGATCGTCACCTGCACGGTCGACTCCTCAACTGGTGCGCGAAATATTGAAGGCGCAATGTTCGCACGTTCGTCAAGGTGACCTGAGACCAGCATCTCTGGCTGCCAATGAAGGGATAAAAGCATCGATCGGTACTTTCGAGGCCCTCGACCGGCTTGACGACCCGCCTGCGAGCAGTGTATCCAAGGTCGATGAGCGCGCCCCCTCGGGCGCGAAGCTTGCTCATGGGAGGGAACATCCGTGGGAAACGAGAACAACTATTGGACTCGTCGCTTTAACCGTCGTTCCGTTATTCGAGGTGCAGGTCTCGGAGCCGCAGGGCTCGCCGGCGCAGCGTTGATCGGTTGCGGTTCAGACGACGATGATTCGGGCGCCACGTCGCGAGTCGGAGATGTTGGTGGGAACGTAGCGGCAACGATTGCACCCGCTATTCCGACGACAGTTGCGCAAGAAGAAGTGGTACCGGCTGACAAGGTTCGCCTTGAGCCCGGCATTTACGATGGTGCCGTTCCGGCGTCACTGGCAGAGGCCAACCCTGCGGTCAACGCGAAGTACGGCGGATCGATCACGATGCGCTACCTCGACCCGCCGCGCATGGACCTCAACCGCACCCTTTCGTGCACGATCTTCCACACGCTGAACTACACGAACAACCGGCTGGTCCGTGGCAAGACCGGTGCGAACGCACCGCTTTCTGCTGTCGACCTTGAGCCGGACCTCGCGGAGTCGTGGGAAGCTCAGGACGGTGGACGCCAGTTCACGTTCAACCTGCGCAAAGGCATCAAGACCCACAACAAGGCCCCGACGAATGGCCGCATCTTCACCTCTGAAGACGTGGTTTCGGGCCTTGAGATGTACCGCGCTGGCGGTACGCAGAAGGACGTCTACTCAGCGGTCACCGACATCTCGGCACCGGATGAGAACACAGTCGTCGTCAAGCTGAACCAGCCGGTCCTCGGCTTCCCGGGCAACCACGCCTCGTGGTCCTTCATCTATGCGAAGGAACTGGCTGAGAACGAAGATGCTCGCCAGACGGAAAACGCCGGTACCGGCGCATTCATCCAGGACGAGTGGACCGCCAAGGAGCGCTCGGTATTCAAGAAGAACCCCGACTACTTTGAGGAAGGCCTGCCCTACCTCGACGAAGTGATCGCGGTTGTGCAGAGTGACGCCAACGTCCTCCGCGCCGGTTTCCAGACGGACAACTTCCTTGACTGGACACCGCGTGACGACGCTGAAATTGAAGAGATGTCCGGCATTCGTGGTGACACGATGGTTGCCAACAAGTTCCCGAACGCACGTGGTGCGAACGTGAACGGCTTCCAGTTCCAGCTGAACAACCCGACCTTCCAGGACGAGCGCGTCCGCCGGGCACTGTCTCTAGCATTCGACCGTGAAGAGTTCGATGAGGCCTACACCGGTGGCGACAACCGTCACCCCAACGGTCCGTACTCCAACAGTCCCATGCCGTGGGCGTACCTCTGGGACGAGTTCCCGAACGCTGAGGTCAACGGTCCGTGGTACCAGTTCAACCCGGCTGAGGCTTCCAAGATGATGCAGGCTGCCGGCTACACCGCCGACAACCCGCTGCAGATGGAAATGGTCAGCTACTACTACCGGAACCAGCTCTCTGAGCTCGTGATTCCGGGCATCGTGGCGAACCTGCCAGAGGTTAACATCACATGGCGACAGGTCGACAACCCGACCCACGTCACACTGATGTCCGACCGCAACTTCGATGACACCATCGGGTTCCTCTGGGGTCCTCCCGGGTATTCGATGGATCAGTGGATTTTCCCGTTCATGCACTCCACGGGTGGGAACAACTACGGAAGCATCAACCACGCGCCGCTTGACGCGCTGCTCGAGAAGCAGCGCTCTGAGACGGACGCGGCTGCGCAAAAGCAGCAGTGGCTTGATATTTCCGACATGATCCACGATCAGGTGTTCCAGGCTTGGTTCCCGGAGCGCGGACGGCGCTCGGCATGGCACAACTACATGCTGAACTACCGTTACCACGCACTCATGGGCAGCTACGTCTGCTACTCGGGCGACCAGGCTCGAGCGATCTGGCTGGACGACGGGGCACCAAACCCCGGCGGTCGCTAGAAGCTACGAAGCGAAGAGCACCAACAGGGGCCAGCACGAGCTGGCCCCTGTTCTTTGCTCGGAGCTTCTCCCTCACGCCTGTTCATCACGGCTGGAGGCACGATGCCAAACGAGACAAAGCTCTGCGACCAGATCGTGATGTCCGACGACGACTGCTGCACCGAGGACACATGCGAGGAACCGGCGACGTTCGTGCACGGCGCGTCGGGACTCGGCCTCTGCAACACACACCAGGAGAACGCACGCACCTACGGGAACGGGACCGACTGGATGGTTGGCATCGAGACCGTCTCCTTCCCCGACGGCTGGACCTCGATCGCTCCGACTGCCGGACCGGCTGGCGAACAGAAGCTGGTGATCGGTCTTTTCGACGACTAACCCGCGACGCACCACTCGCTCGAGACCACTGTCCCCACGGCACCCGCAGAGTACCTGCCGCATCCGGCCACGCGCGCATCACGGGGAACGCCCGATACACCGGCTAAGCGGGACTGGTAGTAGGATTCATTCGTGACAAACACTCCCGCTCGCTTTGCGAACCCGCTGATGGCCAACGAAGAGTCGCGTCCACTGAAGCCGTGCCCCACATGCGGCCACGCGACACCCGCATTCAACCGCTGCCGCAACTGCTTTCGCGATGTCACCGGCATCGAGAAGCTGAGCGCAGCCGACGCCCAGCAATACCTCGCCGAGCAGGAGGTGCTCGCGGCGGAGCGCGCCGCGCAGGAAGCGCGCGAGCGGTCCCGCAAGCAACTGATCAGACGGGTCTCTGCCGTCTCCTACACGCTCTTCATCGGCTGGTGGATCTACGCCACCTTCATCGTCTCGATCCCTCCCCTGCCCGGACCAACATCGAATGTCCGCACCGTTGTCTCTGGCCCGGACGTCTGGGCCGTCGAGGGTGGGAATCTCGGTGGCACGCGCGCGACCAGCGCAGCGACGAACATGGCGGGCGATGTCGCCTGGGAGACCGTACTGAGCGCTGCGGCAACCACATCGCTCACGGCGAGCAGTGACACGCTGTTCGCGACGCTCGACAACAGCCGTATCGCTGCAATCAATGCCGGCGACGGCTCGCTGTTGTGGGAGACGCAGCTCCAGAACGTCCCCGTCGCACCGCCCACGGTCGCCGGCGATCGCCTCTACATCGGTCAGCGCGGAGGGGTTGTGATCGCCCTCGACGCCGCGACCGGCAACGAGGTGTTCCGAGCCGACCCGCTCCCCGGTAACTTCGGCTCCTCACCGATCGTGACTGACGGCGTGATCTACGCCTTCGTGACCGGCACGGTGGCTGGGATCGATGCGGAGACCGGCGAACATCTCTGGATCCGCGAGTTCAAGTCCTTCTGGTCGTTCGTCACTCCGGTGATCGAGGGCAATGTGATCGCACTCACGACGTCCGCGGAGACGTTGCTCTTTGACCGCACGACGGGCGAGCAGACGTACTTCCACCCGTTCCGGCGGGCGCATCCGTACGCAGTCGCGATCGAGGACAGAACCGTCTACGCGTTCTCGGATCGCCTCGGTGGTGCGCTGAGCATCGATTCCCGCCCGCCGTGGTGGGAGGGCACCCGTGGCGCGTGGAGCTGGTTCAACCGCTGGGGCATGCTGCCGACGATCCCGGTGCCTGCATCGGAGTGGCTCGTACGCACCCCGGAGGGTGGCTACGCGCCGGCGTTCGCCACTGACCATCTGATGCTGGCTACTGAGGGCGGCGAGCTTCGCGCCCTGAGCCGCAGTGTCGGCGCGCAACTCTGGTCGCGCGATGACCTCGGCGATGTCTCCTCGGCGCCGACGATGACCGCCGGTGGACTGCTGGTCACGCGTTCAGCCGATCTGCTGTTGATCGATCCAATCGATGGCGTCACGCTGCAGACACTGCCGCTCCCCGGTGGGCTGAAGCACTCGACGGTGACGGCGCACGGCACCTACATCACGACCTCGGACGGATCGGTGATCGCGGTCAGGTAGACCGCACTGCAGTCTCCCCACGAGCTCATTCGACCGCGTCACCCAGCCGTTTCAGCCGCTAACCGGTGGCAGAGATACGTGTGAGACGCTCGGCGCGGTGTGGTGTGGCGCCCCCGCGAGGATTCGAACCCCGGGCCCGCAGAGTAGAAATCTGCCGCTCTGTCCACTGAGCTACGGGGGCGCGCCGAACTCCAGTGTATCCGTCGCTGCCGCGAGTCCAAGGTTCGGCCGGCGATTCGCACGCGCACGCCAGACTCCAGCGCACGGTATATTCGAGCCATGACAGCAGAACCAGATACGACCGAGATCGATCAACTACTTGAAGAACTGACAACCGCACCCGGCCCGACGGGGTTCGAGGGGCCGGTGCGCGCGATCGTGCGACGGCGGCTGACGGGGGTCGTCGATGAGATCGAGACCGACGCGCTCGGCTCGCTGATCACGACGCTGCACGGGACGTCGGATCGGCCGCGCATCATGTTCGCGGCGCACATGGACGAACTCGGACTGCTGGTGCGCAGAATTACCGACGAGGGCTTCCTCAAGTTTCAGCCGCTCGGCGGATGGCTCGATCAGGCGATCATCAACCAGCGCTGGAACGTGCTCACGCGCGGCGGCCCGGTACCCGCTCTGTCTGGCATCAAGACCGTCCACGTGATGACGCCGGAGGCGCGCGGCAAGGTCTTCAAGCGCGATGACCTGTTCCTCGATGTCGGCGCGTCGAGCCGCGAGGACGCTGAGGAGCGGCTGCGCATTCGACCCGGTGACGCCGTGGTGCCGGATTCGGCGTTCACCCCGATGGCGGGTGGCGACCTGCTGATGTCGAAGGCATGGGACGACCGCATCGGCATCGCGCTGATGATCGGCGTGCTCCAGCGCCTGAAGGAGAGCGGCGACCACCCCAACACGATCGTCGGTGTTGCGACCGTGCAGGAGGAGGTCGGCCTGCGCGGCGCACAGACGAGCGCCTATAGCGTCGACCCCGATGTCGGCCTCAGCCTCGAAGTGGGCGTCGCCGGCGACTACCCCGGCGCGACGGCGGACGAAGCACAGGAGCGCATCGGCGAAGGGCCCGCGCTCTTCCTCCACGACTCCTCGATGCTGCCCAACAACAAGTTGCGTGACCTCGTGATCGACGTCGCGCGCGATAAGGGCATCCCGCTGCAGTTCAACGTGCTCACCGGCTACGGCGAGGACGGCTCAGCGATCCAGCGCACGCGCGCGGGGACGCCGACGGTGAATATCACCGTTCCGGCGCGATACCTGCACAGCCACAACGGGATCCTCAGTCGCGGCGACTATTTGCACGCCGTCGATCTGGTGACGGCGCTTGTCCGACGTCTCGATGAGGCGACGGTCGCGGGACTCACGGACTTCGACGCGGACGCGTAACCGCAGGCACGCAGTCTTCCCCTCGCAGGTTGCCGCGAGGGCTGCCAGGAGGCCGCTGGGGAGCTGCTACGGAGCTGCGGTTGGCCGCGTCTGTACCTTCTTCAGCGAACCGAAGACGGAGCGGATAGCGACGATTTCGACGTCAGCGAGGTCGGGGCTCGTCGTGATGTGCTTCTGGACGAGGCGACCGACGGGCTGCGCAGCGATTACGCCGAGCATCGCCGCCGTGAATGCGCGCGAGAAGCGGTCACTGCGTCGGGCGCTGCCTGCAAGCGCGCTGGTGGTCGCCGCAGCCGCGAGGAAGCCCGCCACCGCGATATTCGTGCCACAGAGTGGCGACACCGCAAGCCCGCTCTCACCGCGCTGTAGCCGCTCAAGCGCTTCCTGAGCACTCGACAGCACGTCGGCCTCGTCGATGTCGGCGAGCAGGAAGAAGCCATCGCCACTCGCCCGCCCGGCGAGGCGGGTCGGACCGCGACGCGCGAGCAGCACCGTGACCGTCGCGTGCTCGAGCGCGTGGTTGCGACGTACCGAGTCGATCCAGTTGCGTATCACCCGGGGCCTCCACCGCGTCTGCCGAACTGCGCCTACCGAGTATAGGCATGGCGCTGTGGTAGCCGGTGCTGTGGTAGCCGATAGCGCGACTGCCGGTCTGACGCTAGTTAGCGCGGCTCGTGCCGGGCGCGGCGACCTCGAAGTCCGCGTCGACCTCGACGGTCACGCGCCACGGCGGGAACTCGCTGTTTGCGGGGACGATTCGAATCGAGCCGATCGTGTTCGCCTTCGGGAGCAGCGTCGGGTTCACACTGATCGTGACCTCCGCCGCGCGGTCGCAGTTCGGCGGTTCACAGACGACGTTGACGCCGAGCGCGACGCCCGCAGACGGCTCCATGATCAGCCACTTGTCGTCCGTCTCCGCGGCCCACGAAAGCAGCCCAGCGCCGGGATTCGTAACCGTCACTGACCCTCGCTGCTCCTGCGGGAGGCCATTGAGGCGGATCAGGATCTCACGCTCCTCAACGTCCAGGATCGGCCCCCCCCGCACCGTCGCGCCCTCGCTGCCGGTCAACGTCGGCGGATTGTCGACGTGCGCGGGCTGCGGTGTTGGGATGTCCATCGCCGAGTACGGGAAGGACCAGTTGCCGAGCGAGAAGGGGGCGGCGAACTGCGGCTGCGAGAGGTCGGGCAGCGACGCCGGGATCGACTGCCAGAGCAGCGCCCCCTCCTGCTGCGGCGGTGAGCCGATGCAGCCCCACACCAGCTCCTGGTACGGGTAGCGTCGTCGCGACTGCGTCCCGTCGCACTGGTAGCTGGGGCGCGGCCAGGCGCCGAACGTCGGGTCGAGCGGATGATTCGATGAGAGCGAGCCGGGCCCGGCGAAGCCGTTGTACGACCACGTCGCCATGTACCAATTCTCGATCAGATCCGGATTCGATTCGGTGTCGGTGCCGACCACCGGGCGAATCTGCGGCGCGGCGTTCCACTTGTCGACCAGGATCACGGCACCACGCGCGATGTTGTAGCCGTAATGAGTCGCGACGTTCACCTGCTGCGACGTCGGCACGCTGTCCAGGCCGAGCGGAATCGTCATCCCAGTCGTCACCTGCATGATGCCGTGACCGCAGTCGAACGTGACGAGGGCCGTCCCGATCGACTCGAAGTGGGTAGCGCGCGACGCCATCGTCAGCGACGACTCTTCCCACGCGATCGCCTTCAGCAGCGTTGATGGGACGCGCCGGATCGTGCTGTCGGCGCGTGAATTGCGCGTCCCAACCTCGACGGTGGGGATGCCGAAGTACGGGTCGCCGGGAAAGAGCGCGTCCACCGACGCCGCGTCGATCGTCGAGAGGTACGTGCTGCGCTCCGCCTCCGCCTCGTAGGCGTCGGGCGTGCGCAGGAAGGCGCAGGCGGCTACGTGGTCCGACGGCGTCGGCACGACAGCGAGGATCGTCAGTGCCACCGCGGCCACGAGCACCGCGAGCAGCTTCCGCGCGAAGCTACCCACGCGTGATCCAGCCGATGAAGATCAACTCGTTCACACCGGCAACGGCCCGACGGTCGCCATCGAGGGAGATCACGACCATCGACTCGGTGCCGGGATCGAACGCTGTCTGGCCGTCGAAAGCCCGCACGGCGAGGTACTGCCCGTCGTGACTCCAGCCGAGGGGGGCGTCGAAACCCTGATCCGGCGCGGCGAGCATCGTCACCGTGCCATCGTCGATCGAGACGGTCGTCGCCGCCGCGGTCGCCGCCGGATAGGCCTCGCGGCCGACCGTGAGCGACGTACCACCGGGGCCCCATACAGGCGCGAACTGCTCGCCGACGTCGGATGCGAGCAGCAGTTCGCCCGCAGCACCCGAGAGCGCGAAGAGGCGCGCACGATGCACGATGCGCTCGCCGACCTGCTCTGGTGCGAGGAAGGAGATCGTGCGGCCGTCCGGCGAGAGTTGCCAGTCGCGCGCGATTTCGTCGGATGCGTGGAGCAGCAGCTCGCTGTTGCCGTCGCCATCGACGCGGTAGAGGTCGGTGCCGGCCGTCGAGAGCTCGATGTACAGCGCGACGCCATCGCTGCCCTGCGCCACCGGGAAGACGCCGAACTCCCCGCTGTAGCGGTGCAGCACACGCCGCGTACCGCGTTCGAGGTCGGCGCGGGAGACACGCTGCTCGCCGTCGGGCCCGAGGCTGCGGTAGGCGACAAATGTGCCATCGCGGTCGAAGACGGGCGCGACGAAGAGATCCGCGTCGCGGGCGAGTCGGGTGCGCTCATTCGTCGCGAGGTTGAGTACCCACAGCTCGGCAGGCGCGCCACGACCGGCGCTGCCCGGCGGCAGGACAACGTAAGCGAGCAGCGATCCGGCCATCGACGGTGCCGGGTTGATGCCCCATCCGTCCGCGTGCTCGGCGGTCAGCAGCAGCGTGCGCTGCGACGGGTTGCTGGCTGGCGCGATGTAGATGCGGTCGGCGCTGCGGCCGAATTCGGCGAAGACGAGCACTGCGTCGCCCTCGGCAGGTGCGACGGCAGAGCCACCGCCCGCGAGCTCACGCAACGCGACCGTACCCGCGACGAGCATCACGGCGACAGCGACAGTGAGCAGCAGCAACGACGTGCGGGGACGATTCATCAGCAGGCATTCGCGCGACCCGGGCCCCGCCGCCCGGCTCAGAATCTGCGTAGCAGACTAGTTCACGATACGGATCAGCCGAAAATCATGTCAACGCGTCACGCTGGTATCCTCAGGGAGTGATAACTCGTAACTCATGATCCTCCGCTACCTCTCGGTCATCGGCAGCGAACCTGCGGCGTTCTTCATCGTCGTGGGCGCGTTCGCGTTCTCCATCCTCTTCAGCCTCTCGTTTCACGAACTCTCGCACGCCTACATCGCCGATCGGCTCGGTGATCGCACACCGCGCGCGTTTGGGCGGCTGACGCTGAATCCGATGCGGCACATGGACCCCGTCGGCTCGGTGATGATCCTCGTGATCGGGTTCGGCTGGGCGAAGCCCGTCCCCGTGAATCCCTACAACACCGCGAACCCGCGCAAGTCGATGGCGATGATCGCGAGCGCTGGACCGCTCTCGAACCTGATGATGGCGTCGCTCGCCGGTCTGCCGATCAAGCTCGGTCTCGTCAATGGCACGCACGCCTTCGTCGCGCCGTCGGTCGTCCCGCAACTCGCCCGCTACGTGACCGACAGCCCCGGCAACATGCTCGGCCTCTTCCTTGGAACCGTGGTGCTGATCAACGTGCTGCTCGCGATCTTCAACCTGATCCCGCTCGCCCCCCTCGATGGCTACAACGTCGCGTCCGGGCTGCTGCCGCCTGAGATGGCGGAACCGTACCAGCGGGCCGCCCCGTGGATGCCGGGCATCCTCATGCTGCTGATCCTGATGCCATTCGTGATCGGATCGAGTCCGCTCTTCGACCTGATGTCGCCGTTCATCAGCTTCTTCCTCGACCTCTTCGTCGGCGATAGCACCCCGATCCGCTTCGGTTAGCTGTCCCGGTGTTCAACCCGCTCTACCGCTTCGGCCAGGTACTGCGCGGCATCCGCACCACGATCCCCGCGACCGACGCCGCCGACGTCGGTGCGATGCTGACGCGTGAAGAGTTGACGTTGTTCCTCGCCTCGCACCCCCGTGACCGCGTGCACTCGATCCGCGTGATGCGTTGGCTCTGGCACCACGCCTCGCCGTCCGATGAGTTGATCGCGGCCGCGCTGCTGCACGATGTCGGCAAAGGACAGCCGAGCGTGCTCGACCGCTCGATCTTCGCCGTCCTCGAAACGCTCTCGCTGCGGCTCACCGATCGCCTTGCTGCGGAGCACGGGATCGCGTGGCGACGTCGCATGTGGCAACTCCGCCACCACCCTCGGATCGCGGCCGATGCACTGCGCCTCGCCGGCAGCGAGGCTCGCGTGATCGAGCTGGTCGAGCTGCACACGGCTCGCGGGAGCGCTGAGGCCCGCTCTGACGCAGATCTCGCGCTGCTCATCACCGCCGACGGTGCGTGCTAGGATCATGCTCCATTCGCCCACCACGTAGCGGAGTTCAGGCGATGCCACGCGTAGCAATTATCGGAACCGGCCTGATCGGTGCGTCGATCGGCCTGGCCATGCGCCAGCGCTCGCAGATCAAGGATCTGGAGATCGTCGGCTACGACCGCGAAGCCGCGAACGGCAAGCGCGCGCAGAAGATCGGCGCGATCGACAGTGCCGCGCGCAGCCCGCGCGAGGCGGTCCGTGACGCCTCGATGGTGGTGATGGCGACCCCGGTACTCACCCTGCGCAAGATCATGGCGGAGATCGCGCCGGCCCTCGACGAGGGCGCGGTGATCACCGACACCGGCTCGACGAAGACCGACGTGATGGCGTGGGCCGCGCAGGAACTCCCGGACACCGTCTCCTTCGTCGGCGGTCACCCGATGGCCGGTAAGACCGAGTCCGGCCCGGAGCACGCGAGCGTCGACCTGTTCGACGGCGCGCGCTGGGCGATCGTGCCGGCAAGGGACGCATCGGAGGGCGCGCTGAAGACGATCCGCGCGATGGCGGAGACGGCCGGTGCGAAAGAGATCTTCATGGACGCCGAGGAGCACGACGCTTACGTGGCTGCGATCTCGCACCTGCCGATGATGGCCGCGACGGCGATGTTCAACATGACGCACGAATCTGAGGCGTGGCCCGAAATGTCGCTGCTCGCCGCTGGCGGGTTCAAGGACACGACCCGCCTCACCGATACCGATCCCGACATGTCGTTCGATATCGCCGTCACGAACCGCACGCAGATCATCCACTGGATCGAGCGCTACCGGGAGTCGCTACGCGAGCTCCAGGACCGCCTCTCCGACGAGGAGGGCGAGGAGGAGCTCTACCGCTACATGGCCCAGGCGAACTGGGACTACGCCGGCTTCCGTGCCGGCGTGATCGGACGCGAGGAAGTTGACCAGAAGAACTCGCAGGTCCCGAAATCGGACTTCTCCAGCTTGCTGATGGGCGAGGCGATCGCCGGGAAGATGCGCGAGCTCACGGAAGCCAGCGAGGAGCGGCTGAAGGAGCTTGAGCGCACGCAGCGCCTGAAGCGCGGGGAGTAGCACTCGATGGTTGCTCAGCCGGCCGCCAACGATTCGGTCACGATCGATCCCGCGGGGAAGCTGCGCGGCACCATCGCGGTCCCCGGCGACAAATCGATCACGCATCGTGCGCTGATGTTCAACGCCCTCGCGAAGGGCCGCGCGCGCATCGATGGCTTCCTCGACTCCGAGGACACGCAGGCAACCGCCGCCGCGTTGCGCTCGATGGGCGTGGAGATCGAACGCCCCGAGCCCGGCGTGATCACCGTGCTGGGGCGAGGCCGCGATGCGCTCACCGAACCGGACGACGTGATCGACTGCGGCAACTCCGGCACGACGATGCGGCTCTTCACCGGCGTGCTGGCGGGGCTGCCGATGCTGACCGTCCTCAGCGGCGACGCCTCACTGCGCACGCGCCCGATGGGCCGCGTCGTGCGACCGCTCGCCGCGCTCGGCGCGGACGTGACGGCTCGCGCGGACGGCACACTGCCGCCGATCGTGATCCGCGGCGGCCCGCTCACGGGTGGGGTGCGCGTCGAGACCGGCGTCGCCTCCGGACAGGTGAAGGCGGCATTACTGCTCGCCAGCCTCGCCGCCGACGGCCCGATCACCGTCGTTGAGCCAGCACCGACGCGCGATCACACCGAGCGCATGCTGGCGGCGATGGGCGCAACGGTGCGCTCCGAGGGCCCGGCGATCACGATCGAGCCGCCGGACGGCGACCTGACGGCCGTCGATGTGACCGTGCCCGGGGACATCTCGGCGGCCGCCGCGTGGATGGTGATGGCGTCGATTCACCCGGACGCCGAACTGACGCTGACCGGCGTGGGCGTCAATCCGAGCCGCAGCGGGCTGATCGACGTTCTGCGCGAGATGGGCGCCGACCTCGAACTGCTCGAGGAGCGCGTCACCGGTGGTGAACCGGTCGCGGACATCGTGGTGCGTTCGTCCAAGTTGAACGGCATCGAGATCGGCGGCAGCCTGATTCCGCGCATGATCGACGAATTGCCGCTTGCCGCCCTCGCTGGCGCGTTCGCAAGCGGCGAGACCGTGATCCGTGATGCAGAAGAGTTGCGCGTGAAGGAGTCTGATCGGGTAGCGACGACAGGTGCGGTACTACGTGCCTTCGGCGTCGATCTGGAGGATCGGGCGGATGGCTTCATCGTGAGTGGCAGCGCCTCTCGGGACCGGCTCAGGGCCGCTCGCGTAGATTCGGCGGGGGATCATCGGCTAGCGATGCTCGCCGGCGTAGCCGGGCTACTGGCCGATGGATCATCGACGATTGACGGCGCAGCAGCCGTCGCGGTGTCGTATCCTGAGTTCTGGCAAGAGCTCTCCCACCTGGTCCCGCCGCAATAAAGGAGACTGGCCTATGTCTACAGAGCTCATTCACGTCGGGTTCGACCATTTCCTCGCTCTCAATCGCGTGATCGCGATTGCGGCTCCCGGCTCGGCACCGATCAAGCGCATGGTGCAGCAGGCCAAGCAGGAGCGACGCTCCATCGACCTCACCAGCGGCCGACGCACCAAGGCCGTTGTGAGGTTGAGCGACGGCGAGGTCGCGCTGATCGCGATCACGCCGGAGACGTTCGCCGGCCGCGCCGACTCGATCCACGCAGCAGCCGACTAGGTCGCGCCGCTGCCCGGAGAGACGCCGCCACCGCTGATCGTCGTCGTCTCGGGCCCTTCGGGCGTCGGCAAGGACACCGTGATTGCGCGCGTCCATGAGCGCGGCGAGCCATTCGCGACACCGGTCAACCTGACGACACGAGCCCCGCGCGAAGGGGAGGTCGACGGCGTCGACTACCGCTTCGTCACCGCGGCGGAGTTCCAGCGGTACATCGACGACGGCGACCTGCTGGAGCACGCGCAGGTGTACGCCGACCAGAAGGGCGTCTCCCGCGAGCAGCTACGCAAGGCGCTGGCTACCGGCAACGATGTGATCCTGCGCGTCGATATCCAGGGCGCAGCGACGCTTCGCGGGGTGCTGCCGGATGCGCTGCTGGTGTTCGTCGTACCCGACGACATGGCACAGCTCGAGGCACGCATGCGCGAGCGCGGGATGGACGAGGACGACATCCAGGGCCGGCTGACCACGATGAAGCGGGAACTGGCAGCGCAGGACCAATTCGACCACGTGCTTGAGAACGTCGACGGCGACCTCGATGGCACGGTCGACCGCCTGCTCGCGATCGTGGCGGAAGAGCGTGCGCGGCCCGCGCGCGGCGCGATCGACATCTGATCGCGCTTCGCTCGTTGACATAGTGCAGGCGAGAGTCATAGCCTGCTGTCTCAACAAAGAGCGCAAATATTGGCTTTGACCGGGAGTAGTACGTCGCACAGCGGGGCTCAGAGAGCCGGGGGTATCTGGAAACCCGGCGCCTGTCAGCAGCGACCGAATGGACCCGGGAGTCTCGGTCCGAAACCCCCTCGGGGGCACGTAGGCATCGACGGTGTGGGCGCCGTTATCCAGGCCCAGGACATCGCTTCCCATCGTGGGCGGCCGTGTCCCGAACGAGTCCCGTCCGCGGTTGTGGGTGGGAGAATACGGGTGGCACCGCGACCATCGCCCCGATAGGCGATGGTTTTTTTGTTGCGATTTTTCGATTGCGACCGACCCAGCGGACAGCTCCGGAAGGAACATCAGATGCTCAATTCCACCGTGCAGACTTCGTGCGCCCCTCGCCACGTCGCTGCCGCACGGTGGTGGCGCGCGCCGCATTGCAGCGACAATGGCACGCGACGGCTGAGCAAAGGAACGCGCTCATGAGGGCGTCAGGCGAGATCATCCCTCCGCTCTCGGAGGTTCAGAAGCTATCGACGAGGGGCAACATCGTCCCCGTCTACCGCGAGGTACGCGCGGACCTGGAAACGCCGGTCTCCGCCTTCCTCAAGGTCGCGCGCGGCGACTACTCGTTCCTACTCGAGTCCGTCGAGGGTGGCGAGACCGTCGGGCGCTACTCGATGATCGGCACCGAGCCGTACCGCGTCTACGCGGCGAACGCGGAGGATGGCGACCCACTCGATGAGGTCGAGCGCGAGCTCTCGCGCTTCGACGCCGTCGAGGTGCCGGGCCTACCGCGCTTCCACGGCGGTGGCGTCGGCTACGTCAGCTACGAGGCGTCAGGGCACTTTGAACGGCTGCCCGCGCCGGAGCGCGATTCGCTCGGCGTACCCGAATCGTGGCTGATGTTCGCCGACACGTTGCTCGTCTTCGACCACGTGCTGCACACTATCAAGGTCGTCGCGCACGTGCGGCTCGATGGCGACGTTGCCGCGTCGTACGAGCAGGCGCGCTGGAAGATCGACCAGCTCGTGGAGCGGCTGGATCAGCCGCTCACGGGGCTGCCCTACCAACCATTCAGCGGCCGCACCGGGCAGGCGATCGAGTCCAACTGGGACCACGACGAGTATCTGCAGGCCGTCGAACGCTGCCGCCAGTACGTGATCGATGGCGACATCATCCAGGTTGTACTCTCGCAGCGCTTCTCACGTCAGACGGGCGCGCACCCGTTCGAGGTCTATCGCTCGCTGCGCGCGATCAACCCGTCGCCGTACATGTACTACCTGAAGTTCGATGACACCTACATTGTCGGAGCCTCGCCGGAGTTACTGGTCGACATCCAGGACGAGGTGATCCAGGTGCACCCGATCGCGGGCACGCGACGACGCGGTGAGAGCGCGATCGAGGACGAGCAACTTGCCGAGGAGCTGAGTCACGACCCCAAGGAACTGGCGGAACACGTGATGCTGCTCGACCTCGGGCGCAACGACGTCGGACGCGTCGCGACCGCGGGGAGCGTGGACGTCACGCAGCAGTTCGACATCGAGTACTACTCCCACGTGATGCACCTCGTCAGTCACGTGCAGGGGAAATTGCGCGACGGCATGACTCCGTACCACGCGCTGCGCTCGGCGTTCCCGGCGGGCACGGTCTCGGGCGCCCCGAAGATCCGCGCGATGGAGATCATCGCCGAATTGGAGCCGGACAAGCGCGGCCCGTACGCCGGAGCCGTCGGCTTCTTCGACATGTCGGGCAACATCGAGACTGCGATCGCGATCCGCACGGCGGTGATGAAGGACGGCTGGGCGCACGTGCAGGCGGGTGGCGGCATCGTCTTCGACTCTGACCCGGAGGCCGAGTTCAAGGAGACGCAGTACAAGGCAGCCAGCATGTTCGCCGCCATCGACGACGCCGAGATTGGTGAGGGTGGCGCGCCCTCGGGAAGCCTCGGCTACTGATGGCCGCCAACGCCCCGCAGCTCGCCTCCGCCGCGATGATGGTGCGCGAGGACGGTCAGTTGCTGATCGTGCATCACTCCGCGTTCGACCCGGAATTCCCCGGGCTCTGGTCGCTGCCGATGCAACCACTCGCCGACGATGATGTCGCCGAGGATTCGATCGCCGACATGCTACGCGAGCGGTTCCACGTGCGCGCCGGGCCGGTCGAGTTCGCTGAGACGATCTACATCGAGGGCTCGCGTGGCGCGCGCTACATCCTCAATGTCTTCACCTGCCACGGCTGGAGCGGTGAGCCGCGCTTCGCCGAGGGCGACTACGACGACGTCGCGTGGATCGCCCCCGGTGGGCAGGGTGCGGTTGACCTCGTCCCGGGCGTCGACGCGTGGCTGGAGACGGCGTTCCAGGGTGGAGCACCGTTGGCCGACCCCGTCTCGATCGCCGACGTGCTGACCGCCGCGCGCGAGCAGTTCCTCGCCGCCTACGACGCGATCCCAGCGTCGAAGCGAGGCACGGCAGCCAGCGGTGGCTGGTCAGCCCTCGACGTGCTCGCGCACAACACGAGCGTCGAGACGTACTACGCCGCCGAGACGCGCCGCATGCTCGAGGTACCGGGCCACACGTGGCGCCAGTACAACGAACGCCAGTGGGAGGACGACCATCGCGCGCGGCCGGCCGAGCCAGAAGCCGACGTTCGGGCGCGGCTTGAGGCGCTACGGGCGGAGACGATGCGATGGGTGACCTCGCTGGCCACCGACCAGCTAGAGGCCTACGGCAACCACCCGGAGCGCGGCGTGGTCACGGTCATCGATCGGATCCGCAAGATCGCCGAGCACGACCGCGAGCACGCGGCTCAGCTCACATCGATGCTGGGCACGCTCGACCCGGAATTATTCGCATCACGGAGTACTGGCGCGGGGACAGGAGAAGCTGATGCTGCTACTGCTCGATAATTACGATTCATTCACCTACAACCTCTACCAGTACCTCTCAGAGCTTGGAGAGGACGTGGAAGTGCGCCGCAACGACGAGCTGAGCGTGGAGGATTGCCTGCAGATGGCGCCGGAGCGCATCGTGATCTCGCCCGGCCCGGCGACGCCGAACGAGGCCGGCATCTCCGTCGATCTGATCCGCGCTGCCGCGGGGCAGGTGCCGCTGCTCGGCGTCTGTCTCGGTCATCAGAGCATCGGCGCGGCGTTCGGCGGCAAGGTCGTCGGCGCAGGCGAGATCATGCACGGCAAGACCTCGTCGATCACGCACGACGGCAAGGGGGTCTTCGAGGGCCTGCCGCAGCCGTTCGAGGCGATTCGATATCATTCGCTCGCGATCGAGCCTGACTCCATGCCGGACGAGCTAGAGGTCACGGCACGATCGGAGAGCGGTGTGATCATGGGAGTCCGCCATCGCACGCTGGCGATCGAGGGGGTGCAGTTCCACCCCGAATCGATCGTGACGACGGTAGGCCACGACCTGCTGCGCAACTTCCTCAAGCAGGACTTCCTGCGGCAGCGCACTCCCGCGACCGCGGACGCCGGCTAGGGGGCCACGATGATCCGCGAAGCCATCATCGCCATCGTTGACGAAGGCCGCGACCTCTCCGAGGAGGAGGCGCGCGCCGTGATGGACGAGATCATGGGCGGCGAAGCGACCGAGGCGCAGTTCGGCTCCTTCGTGACCGCGCTGCGCATGAAGGGCGAGAGCGTCGACGAGATCACGGGCATGGCGAAGGCGATGCGCTCGCACGCGCTGAGCGTGGAAATTGACGCCCGGCCGCTGCTCGACACCGCAGGTACGGGTGGTTCGAACAAGGTCTTCAACGCTTCGACGGCGGCGGCCTTCGTCGCTGCCGCGGGCGGTGCGAAAGTGGCGAAGCACGGCAACCGCGCGATGAGCTCGAAGTCCGGTTCAGCGGACTTCCTGGAGGCGCTTGGCGCAGAGATCGCGCTCACGCCGGAGCAGGTCGCCGCCTGCGTCGAGCAGTGCGGCATCGGGTTCATGTTCGCGCAGTCGTTTCACCCGGCGATGAAGTTCGCCGGGCCGCTGCGACCCCAGATCGGGATCCGCACCGTCTTCAACATCCTCGGCCCGCTCACGAACCCGGCGCGAGCCAACTCCCACGTGATGGGCGTCGCCAACCCCGAGCTCGGCCGCAAGATGGCCGGCGTGCTCGCGCGCATGGAGATGCGGCACGCGATAATCGTCAGCGGCGAGGACGGGCTCGACGACATCTCCGTCTGCGCTCCGACGACAACCTTCGAGGTGAAAGGCAGCGAGATCACCGAGGGCCAGCTCACGCCGGAGGGACTGGGACTCGCGCGCCACGATGCCGCCGAGATCGTCGGCGGGAGCGCCGAGGAGAACGCGGCCCTGATGCGCGAAATCTTCGCCGGCGGCGGGCCCGAGGCGGTGCGCGATCTGATCGCGGCGAACGCCGGCGCGGCGCTCTACGTGAGTGGCATCGCAGCGAGCGTGCGGCAGGGCGTCGACCAGGCGAAAGATCTGATCAAGAACGGCGATGCGGCGGCTCGCGTCGCGGCCTTCGTCGAGGCGACGCGCCGGAGCGGATAGCAGCCGTGGCGATCAACACGCGTGCGACCGGCACCATCCTCGACGAGATCGTCGCGAGTTGCCGCGAGCGGCTTGCTGCGGATCAGCGCGTGACATCCGAAGCCACGCTCGTCGAGCGAATCGCGGCATGCGGCCCGACGATCGGCTTCGCCGAGCGCCTGCGCGACGGACGCGATGCCACACCGGACGACGCGCGGCTGCGATTGATCGCGGAGATCAAGCGCGCTTCGCCGAGCAAGGGCGTCTTCGACGCCGACCTCGATGCCGCGCGACAGGCGCAGGCGTATGCGGGCGCGGGGGCGGCCGCGATCTCCGTGCTCACGGAGCGCGATCACTTCCAGGGCAGTCTCGATGACCTCGCCGCGGCCCGCGATGCCGTCGATGGTAGTGACGAGCGCGACGACCGCCCTGCCCTGCTGCGCAAGGACTTCATCTTCGACCCGTATCAGGTGCTGGCGGCACGCGCGTCGGGCGCTGACGCGCTGTTGCTGATCGTCGCGCTACTCGAACCGACCGACCTCGCTGACCTGCTGGCGCTCACACGCGAACACGGCCTTGAGGCGCTGGTCGAGGTTCACGACGAACGCGAGATGGAGACTGCCGCTGCGGCCGGCGCGCGCGTGATCGGCATCAACAACCGCGACCTGCGCAACTTCAACGAGGATCTCGCAACCACCGAGCGCCTCGCGCCGCTCGCGCCAACCGGCACCGTGATCGTCGCGGAGTCCGCCATTCGCAGCGCCGAGGATGCGGCGCGCATGGCAGCCGCTGGCGTCCACGCGCTGCTCGTTGGCGAGGCACTCGTGCGCGCGACAGGGGACGGCGCGGTCGACATCGATGCGAAAGCCCGCGAGTTGATGCTCGTGGACGGGGCGGTGCAGCGATGACGCGGGTCAAGATCTGCGGTAACCGCACCCCCGCCGACGTAGTCGCCGCCGCCGAGGCTGGCGCGGACTTCGTCGGCATCATCTTCGCCGAGTCCTCGCGTCACGTCAGCGCGGGAGAGGCCGCGACGATGGTGCAGGCGCTCGGTGGCCCCGCCGCGGCACCTGCCCCGCACGAATACGCGGCAGGTGTCCGCGAGGACGTCGGACGCTGGTTCGAGCACGGGGCGCAGCTGCTGGGCGAGCAACTCGACGGCTCGCGCCCGCTCACCGTGGGCGTCTTCGCCGATCAGCCGATCGGCGAGGTGAACGCGCTGGCGGACGCGGCCGGTGTCGATCTCGTGCAGCTCTCCGGCGACGAGTCGTGGGAGGACTGCCTCGCGGTGACGCGACCCGTGATCCAGGTGGTGCACGTCTCGCCGGTCGACTCGCCGTCGGATCCGATGCAGTTCGTCGAGCCCGGCTTCGCGCGCGCCCTGATGCTGGACTCGGCGCACGGCCCGTACCGCGGCGGCAGCGGCAAGGCGTTCAACTGGGATGTCGCGCGCGAGGTCGCCAGCCACATGCCGCTCTGGTTGGCCGGCGGCCTGTCACCCACGAATGTGAGCGACGCCATCGATCAGGTACGCCCGTGGCTCGTCGATGTCGTGTCTGGCACGGAGACAGACGGCCGCAAGGACCACGCGCTCGTTCGCGCGTTCATCGACGCCACACACGAGACGGACTTTGCTACGGAGGCAGGCCAATGACTACCACGACTCGACCCGACGCGATGGGGCGTTACGGGGAATTCGGCGGCAAGTACGTCCCCGAGACGCTAATGCCCGCGCTCACGGAACTCGAAGAGGAATTCGAGCGCGCCTGGACCGACCCCGATTTCACCGACGAGCTTGGCGATCTGCTGCGCAACTACGTCGGCCGCGCTACGCCGATCACCGAGGCACCGCGACTCGCCGCGCACTACGGCGGCGACGACGCCCCGACGCTCTACCTCAAGCGCGAGGATCTGGCACATACCGGCGCGCACAAGATCAACGCCGCCCTCGGCCAGGCGCTGCTCGCGAAGCGGATGGGCAAGCAGCGCATTGTCGCCGAGACCGGCGCGGGCCAGCACGGCGTCGCGACAGCGACGGTCTGCGCGCTGCTCGACCTCGACTGCGTCGTCTACATGGGCGCGGAGGACGTTCGGCGTCAGTCGCTCAACGTCTTCCGCATGAAGCTGCTCGGCGCGGAAGTCGTCAGCGTCGACAGCGGCTCGCGCACGCTGAAGGACGCGATCAACGAGGCGATCCGTGACTGGGTCACGAATGTGCGCACGACCCACTACCTGCTCGGCAGCGTCGTCGGCCCCCACCCCTACCCGCTGATCGTGCGCGAGCTCCAGTCCGTGATCGGCCTTGAGGCGCGTCAGCAGATCGAGGAAGCCGAGGGGCGGCTGCCGACGGTCGCGGTCGCCTGCGTCGGCGGTGGCTCGAACGCGCTGGGGCTGTTTCACCCGTTCATCGATGACGACGTGCGGCTGATTGGCGTCGAAGCCGCCGGCGACGGGCTCTCGGGCCTGCACGCCGCGCCGCTGAGCGCCGGTCGCCCGGGCGTGCTGCACGGCGCGCGATCGTACGTGCTGCAGGATGACGCCGGACAGGTACTTGAGGCGCACTCGATCTCGGCGGGGCTGGACTACCCCGGCGTCGGCCCGGAACTCTCGTGGCTGAAAGACAGTGGGCGCGCCGAGTACGTCAGCGCCACCGACGCGGAAGCCCTCGACGGCCTGCAGGCGCTCTGCGAGACAGAGGGCATCATCCCCGCGCTCGAGTCGTCGCACGCCATCGCCTACCTGGCGACGTTGCTGCCGGAACTGAGTGCCGACGACCTCGTGCTGCTGAACCTCAGCGGGCGCGGCGACAAGGACATGGATACCGTCGCGACGGCGCTTGGCGTAACGCTCTAGCGATGCCGACGCGAACGATCAAGAGTCTCGAGCGGGCGTTCGGCCTCTACGCGGACCTCGCTGAGGCGCTACCGTCCGACGCCTTCACGCGGCACCTCGCGGATTTGCCCTCGAACACGGTCGGCCAGCAACTGTGGTGCGTGATCGGCGCGCGCGAGAGCTACGGCCATGCGATCGAGGACGGCGAGTGGCAGGGCTTCGCATGCTCGCTCAGCGACGAAGGCACGGCCGACCAGACAGCGGTCAGTCAACATCTCCGCGCCTCCGCCGACTCGGTACGTGCGCTGCTCGCCGATGCTGAGAGCCTGAGCGACCAGCAGAACGCGTTCGTGCTCGACCTGATCGAGCATGAGGCGCAGCACCAGGGGCAGCTGATCCGGTACCTCTACGGGCTGGAGCTCGCGATTCCCGCTAGCTGGAAGCGCCGCTGGGCGCTCGACTAGGCGAACCCAGCCCGACGTGGCGAAGCGCCGACGCCGTGTGCGACGGCACGCGCGCACCCTGCCCTCGCAGCCAGTCGAGGTCGTCGACGGTGTCGATGTCACGCTCGACGGCGATGCGCGCCACCGTCAGGCCGGCGTTGCGGGCGAGGCGCTCGGACGTGGCGAGCACATCAGCACCGCCCCACGAGATGCGCGTGTCATCGAACAGTTCGATGTGCGCTCGATACATCCCGGCGAGATAGTAGCCGCCATCCTCGGCGGGGCCGAATACGACGTCGGCAGTTCGCAGCGCGTCGAAGGCGGCAGCGAGATGGCGGCTCGTCAGCGTCGGGATATCGGTGCCGACGACGACAACAGGACCATGGCCATCGCTGCCGAGTGCCGCCACAGCCGCAAGCATACGCGCACCGAGCGCACCGTCATCCTGCGGTCGGGCGTCGTTGATACCCGTCAGCTCCGCGAGCGCCGCCGTCGCGTCGGCGGGTTCGCCAAACAGCGAGGCATGCCAGTCGCCGCCTCGTACCGCGTCGGCGGCGTCGAGCAGGAAGGCGCGAGCCGCCATGGCTGCTGCTTCGGTGCCAATCGAGGCTGCGAGTCGCGATTTGGTCTCGCCGACCACCGGCGCGCGCGTCATCAGGGCGACGGCGGAACCGCGCACCGTGCTCACGACCGTTCGGGCGCTGCCGCCGACGTCGTCAGCAGCGGCAGCCGCTCTTCGCCACGACCGGTGGCACGATCGGCACGCGACGCGCGTTGCGTGAAGAACTCGTCGCACCAGAGGCAGACTGAGCCCAGCTTCTCGATGCGCCGCAGAGCGTGGTCGCGGTCGAAGCCTTCGACGATGCCCATCGCTGCCGGATCGCCCGCGCTGAGCGCCTGCCACACGGGGTCGTCGCTATTGCGGTCGAGAATCGTCTCGACCGAGTCCTCGGCCACGTCGCCAAGCGGTTCGGCGGTGCCGGGGCAGCACGGGTAAGCCGTCGTGATCTGGATCGCGATCTCCTGCATCGGCGAGCCATCGTCGAGGAAGCCGAGCGCGCCCGACCAGCGGTTGCAGAAGTTGTGATCGGGCACCAGCTGGGCCAGCCCGTACTTCATGGCGCGGCCACGCGGCCACAGGCCGCCGACCCACAACTCGGGCGATGCACCCCAGATCGAGAACTGGGGTGCATTGTTCGCCTCTCGCGCCATCGACGGGTCACCGACGTCTGCCTCGACCATGCCGCGCGAGGTCATGAGGGCGCGCAGATCATCGAACTTGCCATCGGGCTGAGGATGGAACGCGTCCAGCGAGCAGATCGCGACCGCGTCGATCCCCGTCGCGAGCAGGCGGTCGAGCAGCGGGCCGTCCAGCAGGTCACCGTTCGTCTGTAGCGTCACCCGCGCGTTCGGGTAGCGTTCGCGGCCCGCAGTGAGCAGGTAGAGCGCCATCTCGGACTCAGCCAGCGGCTCGCCGCCGGAGAGGATGAAGCGGTTCGTCTCCTCGGGCAGGTGAGCCAGCACCGCGTCGGCCTCGGCGCGCGTGATCGTGCGGCCTCCGGGTTGCGAGGAGTTGTAGCAGTGCGCGCACTTTAGATTGCAGTTGTGAGTGAAGACCCAGTAGATGGACTCGGTCTTCATCGGTGATGCGTCATGCGCCGCTCATCGGATGTGCTGGTAGAGCGCTGCCAGCCGACGCGGCGAGACACGGGCCCAGAACAGCGACTGAATCACGAGCCACGACGCCCACGCCTGCGGGATGCCACCGTGCTCCCAGCGCCGGGGCGAGGCGACGACGGGACCGCGCAGGTACGCCATGCGCCCGCGTGGCCTCAGCCGATAGACGAATGCGAGGTCCTCCATGATCGGGTGCGGCGGGAAACCTCCGATGGCATCGAATACCGATCGACGGCAGAAGATCACGGAGTCGCCGTAGAAGACGCCAAGCTGCCGGATCACGTGGTAGAAGGCGGCGAGGAGGCGGCTGTGCGTCGACTCGCCGAAGCGAACGCTGAAGTTCCCGCCGACCACCGATGAATCAGCGAGCGCCCGGCGAATCTCGGCGACGGCGTCGGCGGGCAGGCGCACATCGGCGTGCATGAAGCACAGTACGTCGCCGCTCACCTCGGCCGCACCGGCGTTGAGCTGCGTCCCGCGCCCGCGCTCAGCGACGACAATCCGCGCCCCTGCCGCTGCCGCCAGCGCAGCCGTGCGGTCGTCGGACCCTCCATCGGCCACGATCACCTCGTCTGCGCCTGCGGCGAAGGCATTGCGGACGGCATCGGCGATCGTCGCTTCCTCACGGAGCGCGGGGATTACGACGGAGACGCGGGCAGAGACGGAGGCGTTTGCGGGCATGCTGCCAGCGTATCGGGCGCGTGGCTGTCCGGTGTGGTCGCTGTTACGCTCCGGCCATGTTCGCGGAGTTCAACCCGCCGTCCAACGCGCCGTCGGTCGAGGCTCCAGCGCCGCGACTGTGGCTGGTGCGCGACATGTTCTACGGCGTCGCCTTGCTCTTCGCGTCGCTCGCGATCGTCGGCTTCGGTCTCTTTCTCGCGGACGGCGACGCGGCGGGCGAGGTCTCCGACGTCGGTATCGGCGTCGCGACGCTGGTCTCCGAGGCGCTGTTCGGCCTCGCCGTCATCTGGCTTGCCTACCGTCGAGGGTTGAGCGCCGCCGACCTCGGCTTCGTCGTCCCGCGGAGCTGGAAGCCCGCCTTCCTCGCCTGGTTCGGCACGTACGCGATTCTCACGTTCTACCAGGTGGCGCTGCAGGCGCTTGAGGCGATCGGCGCCGATATCTCGGCCTTCGAGGCGGCGAATAGCCTGCCCGTCGACGCCCGCGAGAGCGTAATGGTGTTCCTGCTCTTCGCTGCCGGCGTCGTCATCGTTGCGCCGCTCGCCGAAGAGTTGTTCTTCCGCGCGTTGCTCTTCCGCGGGATGCGCGGGTACTGGCGGCTCGGCACTTCGATCTTCGTCAGCGGGCTGGCGTTCGGCCTGTTTCACGTCAACCTCGGCGTGCTGATCCCGTTCACGGCGATCGGCGCGCTGTTCGCATGGGCGAACCACCGCACCGGTTCGATCTGGACATCGATCAGCGCGCATGCCGGCATCAACACCGTCAGCTTCGCGCTCAGCCTGGCGGCGGGCACATGAGCGACCGACCGGACCGCGTGGCCGAGATGTTCGAGCGCGCCCGCGCCGAGGACCGCACGCCCGTCGTGATCTTCGTGCCCGGCGGCTGGCCAGAGCTCGATGCCACCGTCGATGTCGTGCTGGCCGCCGTCGAGGGTGGCGCAGACGCCGTGGAGATCGGTCTGCCCTTCAGCGATCCGCTGGGCGACGGCCCCGCGAATCAGCAGGCCTACCTCGAATCGATCGAGAACGGCTTCGGCCTGCCGCAGCTGCTGGAGGTCGTGCGGACGCTGCGATCGAGGGACGTTCGCGTCCCCTTACTCGTTATGGGATACTTCAATCCGCTGTTCAGCTATGGGTTGAACGCGTTTGTGCAGGATGCTGCGGAAGCCGGTATCGACGGTCTCGTCCCCGTCGACCTGCCGCCTGAAGAGGCGGCGGAACTTGAGCCGGCGATGCACGATGCAGGTCTGCACATGATGTACCTGCTGGCGCCGACCTCGACGGATGAGCGGATCGGTGTCGTCGCGGAACACGCGAGCGGGTTCATCTACTGCGTCAGCGTGGCCGGGGTAACCGGGGTGCGCTCGACAGTCTCCGCCGAGCTCCCCGACTTTCTTAGCCGGGTGCGCGCACAGACGGAGCTGCCGCTGGCAGTTGGCTTCGGCATCTCGGCGCGTGAACACGTCGAAGAGGTCGGGCGACATGCCGATGCAGCGATCATCGGGAGCGCATTCGTGACAACGATCGCGAACGCCGCTCGGGAGGAACGCCTGGACGCAATCCGGGCATTCATGGGGGAGATTACCGGTCGTGGGACAGCTACCACAGTCTGAGCTGGTTGAGCGCTCTATCGCTCGCTATTGCTGCTATATGCAGAGCCAGACGGCACGTGGCAGCGCGTCTGCGGCCGTGTTGTTTGGCTCCTAACACTCACCCACACACCACCGAAACATTTCGAGGCCCAGCGCAAGTTCGACGGCGCAAGGCGGAGTCACACCACACCATGCTGATTCGCGGCATCCGAGGCGCAACCACTGTTCCATCGAACAGTCGTGACGAGATCCTTGCCGCCGCGCGCGAATTGCTCGATGAGATCGAGCGTCGCAATGAGATCGACCGCGCCAATGTCGCGTCGATTGTGTTCACGACCACGCCCGACCTCGATGCTGAATTCCCCGCCGTCGCAGCACGCGACGCCGGTTGGACTGATGTGGCGCTGGAGTGCCTGCATGAGATGAACGTACCGGGCAGTTTGCCCCGGTGCCTGCGCATCCTCATGCACGTCAACAGCGACCGCGCTCAAGCAGAAATCATCCACGTGTATCTGCGTGACGCAGCGGTGCTCCGGCCCGATCTCGTCACGGATCAAGCAACGGAGGCAACAACATGATCGTCGTAATGAAGCCAAGCCACACAGCGGAAGAACAGAAATCAATCGAAGACCGGCTTACCGAGCTGGGGCTGCAGGGGCAACTGATCACGGGCATCGACCGCACCGTGATCGCCGTGCTCGGCCAGGTCTTCCCCGAACTGAAGGACGAGCTACACACGATGGACGGCGTCGACGACGTACTGCGGGTCTCGAAGCCCTACAAACTCTCCAGCCGCGAGGTGCACGAGGGTGACACCGTCGTTCCGCTCTCGCACGGCATCAGCGTCGGCGGTGGCCGCCCGGTCGTGATGGCCGGGCCATGCTCGATCGAGACGGAGGAACAGCTCTGGGAGTCCGCGAGCGGCGTACACAAGGCGGGTGCTCACATCCTCCGAGGTGGTGCGTTCAAGCCTCGCAGCTCGCCCTACTCGTTCCAGGGGCTCGGCGTCGAGGGGCTAAAGATGCTCTCATCGGCCGGCCAGGAGCTTGGCATGCCGGTGATCACGGAGCTGCTCTCTCTGCGCGACGTGGACGCGGTCGCCGAGTACTCGGACGTGCTGCAGATCGGCACGCGCCAGATGCAGAACTTCGTACTGCTCTCGGAGGCGGGCAAGACCGGTCTCCCGGTGATGCTCAAGCGCGGAATGGGCGCCACCATCGAGGAGTGGCTACTCGCTGCCGAGTACATCCTCTCCGAGGGCAACCCGAACGTGATCCTCTGTGAGCGCGGTATCCGCACCTTCGAGACCGCCACGCGCAACACGCTGGACCTCAACGCGATCGCGCTCGTGAAGCGGCTGAGCCACCTGCCGATCATCTCCGACCCCTCCCACGGCACCGGTCACTGGTACCTGGTGGAGCCGATGTCGAAGGCGAGCATCGCCGTCGGCGCCGATGGTCTGATGATCGAGGTGCATCCGAACCCGGATCACGCGCTCTCAGACGGCGCGCAGTCGCTCACGCCCGCCAACTTCGCACAGTTGATGGACGGCATCGGCAAGCTCGGCGAGTCGATCGGACGTCCGCTGGCCGAGACCCCGCAGGCGGTCACGAGCTAGCGGGCGCGGCGCGGAGCACGCGAGGGTGACAGTCAGCGACGGCACCGACCCCGCTCCGGCGGAAGCCGCTGAGGGGCAAGCTGCCGACGAACAGCAGGCCGATCAGCAGGCATCCGAGGCCGCACCCTCGGATGCCGCGCTGCAACTCCAGTTGCCCCTCTTCGAGGGGCCGCTCGATCTCCTACTGCACCTGATCGAGCGCGAAGAACTCGACATCACGGAGCTCTCCGTGCTCGAGGTGACTGAGCAATACATGACGCAGCTTCGTGCTGCGGAGGAGATCAACCTCGGCGCACTCGCCGATTTCGTCGCAATGGGCGCACGCCTGCTGCTGCTGAAGTCGCGTGCCCTGCTGCCGCGCGAGATCACCGACATGGACGACGAGGATGAGGGCGACGCGCTCGACCTCGTCAGCGCACTCCGGGAATATCGCCGCTATCGAGTCGCCGCGGAACACCTGCGTGAGCTGGAGGACGAGCACCGCACCGCCTACCGGCGCGAGGCTGCACCGCCAGACGTCACGCTCCCGTCGGGCCTCGACGACGTCACGCTCGATGGTCTCGTCGGGGTCTTCCGCGAGATCCTCGAACGGCTGCCCGAGGAAGAGGAGGTCGAGGAGGTCGAGCGAACGCCGATCCGTCTCGCGGATCGGGTCTCGTCGCTGATTTCGCGGCTGGAGCAAGACGACCGCGTGTCGTTCCGCGCGCTGGTGGAGGGCGCAACGACACGCATGGAGGTGATCATCGACTTCATGGCCGTGCTGGAGTTGATCAAATCGCGCTTCCTGGAAGCTCGGCAGGACGAGGACGGCGGCGATATTGAACTCGTGCGCCTCGCCGGGGCACAGGCACCGACCGAGGCCGATCTCGAAGAGACGATCGATGAGGTCTAGGGCGGTGAACAGCCAGCGCGCAGCCCTCGATCGGTCGTTTGTGGCGTCGATCGAGACGGTGCTACGCTTCGTTCAGTCAGACTCGCCCCGCCCCACCCGGCGGCGAACGCGCGAGATGCCACGGAAGGGACCCGACACTCGTGCTCCTCGTCCGTGAAGAATTGCGCCAGAGCAGCACACCCGGTGCTCACGCAATCTCCATCGGCGTCTTCGACGGCGTCCACCGCGGCCACGAGGAGCTGATCTCGCGCATGCTCACGGAAGGCGGATCGCGAAGCCTCACCGGCGGCGTCGTCACCTTTCATCCCAGCCCGGTCACTGTCCTGCGTCCCGACATCGAACTCTCCTACCTCACTTCGCTCGAACAGCGCGTCGAACTCTTGCGTGCGGCCGGCGCGGAATTCGTCTCGGTGATCCAGTTCACGTCGGAACTCGCGCAGGTCTCGGCCCGCGAATTCGTTCGCCTGCTCGTCGAGGAGGCGCGGATGCGGCTGCTCGTCGTCGGCGAGGACTTCGCGCTCGGCCGCGCCCGCGAGGGCAACGTGGAGCAGCTTCAGGTCTACGGCGAGGAGCTTGGCTTCGACGTGATTCCCGTGCCACTGCTGCGAGAGGCCGACGATCACGTCTCCTCCACGCGCGTGCGCGGCGCGCTGCTCACGGGCGACATGACCCACGTCGAAGCGCTGCTCGGGCGCAGCTACAGCGTGCGCGGGCCGGTGGTCCACGGCGATGGACGCGGACGCACGATCGGCTTCCCGACGCTGAACATCGGCGTCAGCCCCGACCGCGCGCTGCCGCCGAACGGCGTCTACGTCACGCGCCTGCGGCTCGACGACGGGCGCGAGTTCGCAGCCTGCACCAACATCGGCACGCAGCCCACCTTCGATGGCGCGCAACGTCTCGTCGAGACGCACGTGCTCGACTTCGAGGGCGACCTCTACGGCGCGGTCGTCACGGCGGAACTACTCCAGCGCCTGCGCGACGAGCAGAAGTTCGACGGCATCGACGAACTCGTCGCACAGATCGGCCACGACGTCGAGACGACCCGCACGCACTTCGCAAACGGCAGCGCACCATGAGCCGTCAGATGGCGCCCGTCGACGAGCAGCTCGTCGCCTACATGCGTGGTACCGAGTTCGGCGACGCCTCGACCCGCGAGACGATGGAGCGCGAGCTGAAGATCCTGCTCGAGCAGGACCGCCCGTTGCGCGTCTACTGCGGGTTCGACCCGACCGACGTCGACCTGCACATCGGCCACACGATCACGTTCCGCAAGCTGCAGCAGTTCCAGGAATTTGGCCATGAAGTGACGTTCCTGATCGGCAACTTCACGGGGCTCGTCGGCGATCCGTCCGACAAAGACAAGACCCGCCCGATGCTGTCGCCGGAGCAGATCGAGCGCAACGGTGAGACGTACGCGGAGCAGGCGTTCCGCATCCTCGACCCCGAGCGCACGACGATCGCGCATAACGCGGATTGGCTCGGCAAGCTCAACTTCGCGGAGGTGATCGCGCTCAGCTCGAAGTTCACGGTCGCGCAGTTCCTGGAGCGCGATAACTTCCAGAAGCGCTGGGACGCGCACGAGCCGATCCACATCAGCGAGTTCATGTACGCGCTGATGCAGGCTCGCGACGCCGTGGAGATGGAGACCGACGTCCAGATCGGCGGCACCGATCAGCTCTTCAATCTGCTGGCCGGCCGCACGCTGCAGCGCGAATCGGGCCAGACGGCGCAGGTCGTTCTGACCACTCCCCTGCTCGTCGGTACCGACGGTTCACAGAAGATGAGCAAGTCGAAGGGCAACTTTGTTGCCGTCAGCGACGTGCCGAACGACATGTTCGGCAAGGTGATGTCCGTTCCGGATAGTCTGCTGCAGGAGTACTTCACACTGCTGACGCCACTGCCGACGGATGAGATCACATCGATGCTCGGCGAGATCGCGAGCGGTTCGCTGGCCCCGATGGACGCGAAGAAGCGACTGGCGCTGGAGGTGACCGCCTCCATGTACTCGCGTGAAGAGGCCGAGTCTGCACAAGCGTATTTCGAATCTACTATCCAGCGTCAGGAAACGCCCGACGAGATGCCAGAGTTCGCGCTCTCCGACGACGGATCGAGCGAGAACGACGATGGCCGACTGGACCGTGTGCTGGTCGCCTCCGGGATCGCGGAGAGCGGCGGCGAGGTACGGCGGCTGGTGAAGCAGGGTGCCGTGACGGTGAACGGAGCTCGCGCCAGCGACTTCGCCACGCCACTTCATCCCGGTGACGAGATCAAGATCGGCAGGCATCGATTCCTGCGGGTTGTAGAGGCTGGGGCTAATTAGCCGATAATAGAACCAGCCAAGGCGGGGGCCGAGAATGCTGGATGGTGGCCCGGGATACGAGATCGACTTAGACGCCGTTCATTCGAACGTCGATGAGGCCGATGTCGTGTCTGTGTACTTCCCGATGCTGCGGAAGACGCTGATCGTCGACACGCGCGTCTGCGAGGATGCCGGCCCGCTCGTTCAGGTCGTCGACATGGTGCAGAACGCGAGCGAGCGATTCCGTTCGCTGCGACGACTGCGCCCGCAGTTCCCTCGGCCGGAGTCGATCACGCTGATCCCGTGGGTGATGCGCGTCTCCTCGCTGCGCCAGACCGGCGTCTGGGGGCACCTCACCGCGCGCCTCAGCGATTCGGGTGCCGAGATCCTCGACGACGCCGCGAGCTGCTTCGACGAACTGGCGACGCTTGAGCGTCGGGAGATGTGGCAGGCGCTCAACGGCAGCGAGTACCACACGATCTGGCGCCGCGATGGCGCACAGACGGGTAACGACTAGCGGGCAGCGACTCGCTCAAGCGCCGCCGCATTCCGACCACACTACCGAGCAGATAACGTCGCTGGTGGCTACTCCTCCGGAGCGGCCGCAGCCAGGCTCTTGATCACCTGCTCCTGCACGTTGGACGGCACTTCGACGTAGTGGTCGAACTCCAGCTTGAAGCTGCCACGACCGTGGCTGATCGCCCGCAGGTCCGTCGCGTAGCGCTGCACCTCGGCGAGGGGCGCTTCCGCATCGATCTTGCTGCTCAGGCCTTCGGGCTCAACGCCGTGGACGACCCCGCGACGGGTGTTGAGGTCGCTCATCACGTCGCCCAGGTACTCGGACGGCACGCTGATGCTGAGGCTCATCATCGGCTCAAGCAGGATCGGATGTGCGTCCAGGATTCCCTGCTTCAGCGCCTGCGCGGTCGCGATCTTGAACGCCATCTCGGATGAGTCGACGGAGTGGGCCGAACCGTCGAGCAGGGTGATCCGCACATCGACGATCGGCGACGATGCGAGCGGACCGCTGGGCAGCGCCTCGACCGCGCCTTTCTCAACCGCCGGGATGAACTGTCGCGGCACGTTCCCGCCGACGACCTTCGTCTCAAATTCGAAGCCGTCACCCCTCGATAGTGGCGAGACCTCAAGTACCACATGGCCGTATTGGCCGTGTCCGCCGCTCTGCTTCTTGTGCTTGTACTCGCTCTTCACGGGCGTCGTCACGGTCTCGCGATACGGAACCAGAGGCATGTCGGCATCGACGGCGACGCTGTACATCTCCTCGAGCCGCGCCGTCGCGATATTGACCTGCGCATCGCCGACCGTGCTCATGATGATCTCGTGCGTGTCCGGGTCGCGGTCGACGTGGATCGTCGGGTCCTGCTGCTGAATTCGCTGCAGCGCCGACGAGAGCTTGTCGACGTCCGCCTTTGTCCTCGGATGCAGCGCCGAGCGATACGTCGGAACAGGCAGCGCGATCGGCGGCACGGTGACGACCTCCGCCTCGGAGCCGACGAGCGTATCGCCGGTCAGCGTGTCGCCGAGCTTGGCCGCGACGCCGATGTCGCCGGCGACCAGTTCCGAGACCTCGAACTGTTCTTTGCCCTGCTGGAGGAAGAGGTGCCCGAGCCGCTCAGTCGTCGTGTGCTGCACGTTGAACGGGCTGGCATCCGCCGTCAGCGTCCCCGACAGCACCTTCATGAACGTGAGTCGGCCGACGTACGGGTCGACGATCGTTTTGAAGACATGCGCGACCACGGCGTCCGACTCGCCGGTCACAACGCTGCCATCTTCTAGCGAGTGCTCGCGGCCGAGCGGCGATGGAAAGAGCGCCGCGACGCGATCCATCAACTCCTTGACGCCGATTTCGTTCGTCGCGCTGAGCGGCAGCACGGGAACGACGGCACCCGAGGCGACGGCGGCTCCGAGTGCCGTGCTCAACTCGTCCGCGCTGATCTCCTCGCCTTCCAGGTACTTGTTCAGGAGGTCGTCATCGGTCTCCGCAACCGATTCGACCAGCATCTCGCGTGCCGCGGCCGTGGCGTCGCCACCCTCGCCAAGCAGGTCGATGGTCGCCGAGAGGGCTCCAGCGACATCGTCAGGTACGGCGAGCGGAACGACGCGCGTGCCGAAACGCTCGCGCAGTGCGGCGAGCACGCTGTCGAACTCCGCGTTCTCGCGATCCAGCCGGCTGACGACGACCATGCGCGGGAGGCTGACCTCATCGGCGTGCGCCCAGGCGAATTCGGTACCCGCCTGCACGCCGCTCGCGGCATCGACGAGGATCAGCGCCGCGTCGGCCGCCGCGCAGCCCTCGACGACTTCGACGGCAAAATCCGGCGTGCCGGGCGTGTCGATCACGTTGATCTTGTGATCGGACCACTCGATGGGAATCAGTGAGGTCGAGATCGAGTAGGCGTGCGAGTGTTCGAGCTGGTCGAAGTCGGAGACGGTCGTATGCGCGTTGACGTCACCCATACGGGTCGTGGCTCCGGAGAGAAAGAGCATCGCCTCGGCGAGTGTGGTCTTCCCCGACCCCTGGTGCCCCATCACAACCACGTTCCGTAGCTGTTCAGACGTGTACGACTGCATATTCACCCCCGCAGTGCCGGTGACGCATCGATGGGCGCGAGTCTACTCCGCATGCGCATGCCTTCACAATGCGCCGCGAGACCGGAGGCGCGGGAGCGACAGCTCGGTTAGCGGGCCGGCCGCAGGTCGAGGACCTCCAGCTGGAGCGAACCGCGGAAGTCGTCGCGCTTGAAGCTGTAAACGATGTCCGCCCGCTCCCCGTCCAGCACGGCGTGCTCGGCGTTGCCGAAGGCGATCACACGCCAGGGAACGCGCCCTTGCTTCGCCGTGAACTGGAGGTGGGATCGATCCGCGCCAACGGCCCGGTTGCCCTGCACCTCGACGCCGCGGGCGAGGAAGCGAGGGACCGGGTTGCCGATGCCGTGCGGCCCCAGCTTGATCAGCCACTGCAGCAACTCGCCGTTGATTTCGTTCAGCGGCAGTTCCGCATCGACCTCGATCGTCGGTACGAGCGAGGACTGGTCGAGCCGCTCGGCGGCATCGGCAGTGAGCGCGGCGCGCACCTCATCGAGCCGGCTGGCGTCGATACTGAATCCGGCCGCAGCGCGGTGCCCGCCGAACTTCAGCAGCAGGTCGGCGTTGCGCCGCAGCAGCGCTGTGATGTCGAAGCCATCGATCGAGCGGCAGGACGCGCGACCCTCGTCGCCCAGCAGTTGCATCACGATCGCCGGGCGATGGTGCTGATCGGCGAGCCGCGAGGCGACAAGCCCGACGATGCCGGCCGAGATCTCTTCCGATGCGACGAAGCTGAGCGCCACGTCGTCGCCCTGTTCCGCAACCAATTCATCCGCGAGCTCGGTCGCAGCCGTCGTCTGCTCGCGGCGTTCGCGGTTGAGCTGCTCGAGCTGCTCGGCAAGCGGCGCGGCCTCGTCGGCCGACTCGGCAAGCAGCAGGTCGAGCGCGATGCGGCCGTGATCCATCCGCCCGGCGGCATTGAGTCGAGGGCCGAGCACCCAGCCACACATCTCCGCATCGACGTCCGTGAGGTCGGCACGCGCGACTTCGGCGAGCGCCAGCAGGCCGGGGCGCGTCGACTGCGCGAGCGAGCGCATCCCAAGTCGCACGAGATCGCGGTTCTCCGCGATCATCGGCGCAAGGTCGCAGACTGTGCCCAGCGCCACGAGCGCGCGGTGCGGTTCGGCGTCGTACAGCACGCCGATCTGGTCGTAGAGGTCGTGGATCACCTTGTACGCGACCCCGACCGCGGCCGGCTCGGAGCCGTACTGCGAGTCCGCCACCTTCGGATTGACGATCGCGAGTGCGTCCGGCACGACCTCCGGAACCGTGTGGTGATCAATCACGATCACCTGCATCCCCAGCTCGTTCGCATCGGCGATTTCCGCGACCGATGACGTGCCGCAGTCGGCGGTCACCAGCAGCGTCGCGCCCTGCCCGTGCAATTCACGGATCGCGCCGCTGTTCGGGCCGTAGCCCTCGCTGAAGCGATGCGGGATGTACGGCAGCGGGTGCGCACCAAGCGCACGCAGGCCTTCGGTCAGAATCGCCGTCGAGGTGATGCCGTCGACGTCGAAATCACCGAAGACAGCGACCGTTTCGCCCGCGCCACAGGCGGCAGCGAGACGGTCGACCGCGACATCGAGGTTCGGCATTAGCGCGGGATCGGTCAGCTCGGCGGGTTCGGCGAAGTGAGCCTGCGCTTGGTCGAGCGCGGCGATCCCACGACGTGGGAGCAGCAGCGAGACGAGGCGCGGCCACGCGGCTCCCGCGAACGGCGCGAGGTCTGGCGTCGCGGCGATCCGCCAGCGACGTCCGCCTGAGCCGTCGAGTAGTTCTTCAGCCGTCGAATCGGTAGGCGTATTGGCGGTCGTCGGAACGGTCGTCTCTACCATGTGCACTCCATGGGCTCTCTCTCGAGAGTCCGTCAGTGGGGAGTGCCTGGCCCGGGTCTTCAGTCGTCGAAGCGACGGAAGATCAGCGAGCTATTGTGTCCGCCGAACCCCAGTGAGTTCGTCATCGCATACGACAGGTCCAGGTCGCGCGCGCCCTCTGACATGTAGTCAAGGTCGCAGTCCGGGTCGGGATCCACGAGGTTTCGCGTCATGTGGCCCTTCTGATCGCGCAGCGAAAGCACTGTCACGCCCGCCTCGATCGCCCCGCACGCGCCGAGCGTGTGGCCGACCATCGACTTCGTCGATGAGATTGGCAGGTCAAAGGCGGACTCACCGAAGACGCGCTTAATCGAGAGCGTCTCGAACTTGTCGTTCAGTTGCGTGCTCGTGCCATGCGCGTTCATGTAGCCGATCGCGCTGGTCTCGATGCCCGCTCGGCTGAGCGCGATCTCCATCGCCCGCGCCGCGCCCTCGCCGTTCTCGGATGGCTGCGTCACGTGGAAGGCGTCGGCGGATTGTCCGTAGGCACAGATCTCGGCGAGGATCGGCGCGGCGCGCTCCCGCGCGAAGTCCAGATCCTCGAGCACCAGCGTCGCCGCGCCCTCTGCGAGCACGAACCCATCGCGCCCGGCATCGAATGGTCGCGTCGCGTGCTCGGGGTCGTCGTTGTAACTCGTCGAGAGCGCGCGTGAGGCGTGGAAGGAGGCGAGGCCCATGCGCGTGACGGCGGCGTCGGCACCTCCGCTCAGCATCGCGACGGCATCGCCGCGCTTGATTACCTGAAAGGCCGTGCCGATCGCGTCGGCACCCGACGCACAGGCGGAGACGGTGTTGTAGTTCGGGCCGCGCGCGCCGAAGCGGATCGAGACCTGCCCGGCGGCCATGTCCGGGATGAAGGCTGGGACGAGGAAGGGCGAGACACGCGAGGGGCCGCGGTCGAAGAGCACCTGGAACTGATCCTCAAGCGTCTGCAATCCGCCGATGCCGGAGCCGATCATCACGCCGATCTCGTCGGCGGCGACGGAGATGTCGAGCCCCGAGTGCTCCAGCGCCTCGGCGGAGGCACCGATCGCGAGCTGTGTGAAACGATCGATGCGGCGCACTTCCTTGCGATCGACGACATCGAGCGGATCGAAGTCAGTGATCTCGCCCGCGACCTGCGAGGCAAGGTCGGAGACATCGCAGAGCGTGACGGGGCCGATGCCGTTCTCGCCCGCGAGCAGCGCCGACCACGTCTCTTCGCGGCCGATCCCGACCGGGGTCATCATGCCGACGCCGGTCACGACGACCCGCCGCTCTGAATCGTTCGATGCCGCCATTAGTTGCCCTCCCAGCGAGCGAAGATGATAGCCGAGTTATGCCCTCCGAGCCCGACCGAGGTACTCATGGCGTAACGGACATCGGTCTGCTGCGCCTCGTTCACCACGTAGTTCAGGTCGCAATCGGGGTCGGGCGTCTCAAAGTTGATCGTCGGTGGGACGATACCGCGCTGCGTGGCGAGCAGGGTAACGATCGCCTCCACCGCGCCGGACGCGCCCATCATGTGGCCGATCATCGACTTGGTCGATGAGACCAGCACCTCGTCGGCGTCCTCGCCGAACTGCCTGCGGATCGCCTGCGACTCGACGCGGTCGCCGAGCGGCGTGCCGGGGCCGTGCGCGTTGATGTAGTCGACGTCGGCCGGCACGACGCCGGCGTTCGCCATCGCCGCTTCCATCGCGACAGCGATGCCGCGGCCATCATCGGCGGCGGCGACCATGTCGAGCGCGTCGTTCGACGAGGCCGCGCCCTTCCACTCCGCGTAGATCTTCGCGCCCCGCGCCTCGGCGTGTTCAAGCGACTCGAGCACCAGTAGACCGGCACCCTCGGCGACGACAAAGCCGTTGCGGTCGGCGTCGAAGGGGCGTGCCGCCTTCGACGGGTCCTCATGCTGCGCGAGTGCGCGCATCGCCATGAAACCGGCGTAGTAGATCGGGTGTAGCGGGGCCTCGAAGCCGCCGGTGATCACCACCTCGGCCCCGCCCCGCGCAATCACTTCCGCGGCCTCGCCGACGGCGGCGCCGCCGGTCGCGCAGGCTGCGCTGATCGCCATGTTCGGGCCACGGGCGCCGAGTTCGATTGCGATCAGGCCGGTCGCGGTGTCGGGGAGCATCTGCGTAATCAGGAACGGCGAGACGCGACGCGCGCCCTTCTCGTCCAGGAGCTTCTGGTTCTCGACGGCAAGGTGCGCCCCGCCGACGCCCGTCCCGACGATGATGCCGACGTCCGCCGGATCTTCGCTCGCAATGTCGATCCCGGCATCGGCAACCGCCTCACGTGCGGCGGTGAGCGCCAGCACCGACGCGCGATCCATGCGCCGCAGTAGCTTGCGGTCGACGTGGGCGGCCGGGTTGAAGTCCTTCAGTTCGCCGGCGATCGAGAACTCGAACTCGCTGGCGTCGAAGGCGGTGATGTGGTCGATGCCCGATCGGCCGGCGATCAGGCCGTCCCACGTCGATTCCACGTCGTTGCCCAGGGGCGTCAGCATCCCGAGGCCGGTCACGACAACTCTTCGCATCGGCTAGCGAGCGGAACTAGGCGCGGCGGCCATACCGGGGAGGATCGAGATCGGAATCGGCACCTCGGTCGCGTCTGCGAGCGAGACGGCGGTCGCATCGCCTGAGACGCGCCTCACCATCCGCACCAGAACATGGCCGGGGCCCGCCTCGATAAAGGTATCGACGCCCTGTCGCGCCATTTCACGCACGTTTGCCGCCCAGTAGACGGGAGAGCGCAATTGCGCCGCGAATTCGGCCCGCACGTCGTCCCCGGTCGCGAGCGACTGCGAGGTGATGTTGGAGATGATCGGGCGCTGCGGATCGGCGAAGCGGACGTCCGTCAGCACGTCGGCGAACTCGGCGGCCTGATCGACGTGCAGCGGCGTGTGGCTGGAGACCTTCACCTTCAAGCGGATCACCTTCGCCTGCAGCTCGCGGGCGCGCTCCATCGCGCGCTCGAGGGCGGAGACATCCCCGCTGATCACGATCTGCGTATCGAGGTTGTGGTTCGCGACGTCGACGCGGTCGAGAGGCGAGTGCGTTGCCTGCTCGCAGATGTCGCGCACGAGGTCGCCATCGATGCCGATCACGGAGGCCATGCCGACCGGTCGGTCCTGGTTGAACGTGCTCATCAGCCGCGCGCGCTCCATGATCACGAGCATCGCGTCGCGGAACTCGAGCGCCTCCGACGCCACGGCGGCGCTGAAGAGGCCGAGCGAGTGACCGCCAAAGAGGCGGGGCCGCACCAGACGGCCAACCTCGGAGAGCTTCTCGCGCATCGCAGCCGCGATCGCGACCGACGTCGTGAGCACCGCGGGCTGTGTCACGCTGGTCTCAGAGAGCTCGTCCTCGTCGCCCTCGAAGCAGACTCGCGCGACATCCATGCCGGTGATGTCGCTTGCTTCCTCGTACGTCTGGCGAGCCGCTTGGGAGTGCTCGTAGACCAGCTTGCCCATGCCACGCGCCTGCGAACCCTGCCCCGGGAAGAGCAGCGCAACGGGATCGGTCGTATCAGGGGAGGTTGAGGTCACGTCGTCGCTCATCGAGAGCCTTCCGGCGAATCGCCCCACCGTCCGTAAAAGTCTAGCAGACGATCGCCTAGACGCCGTCAAGCAGTTTCCGCGTGTCAGACATGGCCCCGAGCAGATCCTGTGCCAGCCCGGCCGCCGCGCCGTGTGACTCCGCAACGAGCCGGCCCGCCTCCGCGTGCAGATAGACAGCCGCCGATGCGGCGTCGAAGGGGTCGAGGCCCTGCGCGATCAGCCCGACGAGCATTCCCGCCAGCACGTCGCCCGTTCCGGCGGTGGCCAGCATCGCGTTGGCAGCGCCTGAGATCCGCGCTCGCCCGTCAGGCGCGGCTACGACGGTGCAGGCACCCTTCAGCACCACGACACTGTTGGAGACTCGCGCGTATTCGGTTGCACTCCTCAGGCGGTTGCTCTGGACCTCCCCGACGCTGACGGCAGTCAGGCGCGCCATCTCGCCGGGGTGCGGTGTCAGCACCCGCGCGAGGTTGAGGCGGCTGTGCCAGTCCGGCGATTGCGCGAGCGCGTTCAGCGCGTCGGCGTCGAAGACGACGGCACGCAGACCCGCGATCGCGTCGAGCCCCGAGACGAGGCCGCGCGTGAACTCTTCCGTCGCACCGCTCAGCGACAGCCCCGGACCGATCAGCAGCGCGTCCGCCCCACCGAGCGCCCGCAGCAGCGCCCGCGCCGCGATGCTGTCGAGCACGCCGTCGCTCGCGTCGTCGCCCGGCAGCGGTTCGTGGACGACATCGGGCAGCCCGTGCACGAGCAGCGGCTGGATCGACTGCGGCGCGGCCAGCACGACGAGCCCCGCGCCGGAGCGGGCCGCAGCCTCCGCAGCCAGTCGCGCGGCACCGGGATAGCGGCGCGAACCGGCCGCGAGAACCACACGACCAAAGCTACCCTTGTGCGCATCGTCGGGGCGCTCAGGAAGCACCTGCTGCACCTGGCGGAACGAGATCTCGTCGTACGGCAGTTCGACCGCGGCATCGGCGGGGAGGCCGATATCAACCGGTACGACACGGCCGGCGAAGCGGCGTCCGGGCATCGCGAAAAGGCCGACCTTCGGGTAGCCGAAGGTGATGGTCGAGTCGGCGACGACGGTGCATTCGTCGACGTTGCCGCTATTGGCATCGACGCCCGTCGGCACGTCGAGCGCGATCAGTTGCGGCGCGATCTCCGCGTCTCGGGCCTCGCGCAGGCGGGCCAGCACCCGTTCGAGGTCGCCGTCGATCGCTCGTGACGAGCCGGTGCCGAGTAGCGCATCGAGCACGCAGGAGGACTCGCCGAGCATGCCAGCGAGTGCCGACAGCTCGTCGTCATCGTCCGCCACACCGTTCGTCGGGATGTCCGCCTCGACGACCTGTCGCCAGAGCGGGTCATCGTCCGCGCGAGGGCGCAGCAGGTACACGCCGGCGATCGCGCCCATCTCCTGAAGCTGTAGCGCGGCGATCAGGCCGTCGCCACCGTTCTTCCCCGGCCCGACGAGGACGAGGATCGCCCTGCCCTCCATCGCGCCAACGGCCATCCACGCCTCCTGCGCAGCGGCTAGCCCGGCATTCGCCATCAGTTCCTCTTCCGAGGTCCCGGCAGCGACAGCGGCCGCTTCCAGCTCGCGCATCTGTTCGGCGGTGACCAGTGGCATAGCGGTCCTACTCCAGCAATCCGCGCTCGCGCAGGCGTCGGACGAGACGCTCGCGCGCCTCCTCGTGCGTCTGCTCCGGCTTCGTGGCGACGCAGACGACGACGGCGAGGGCGAACGAGTCGAGGTGGCTGAGTGAGATGTCGATGGCGGTGAGCCCGATCGTGTCGGCCCGCTCCTGCGCGCCGCCGTAGAGGTAGACGAGCGGCTTCCCTCGGCGGTCGGGCAACACCTCAATTTCGCGCCAGCCGACGGATCGAGCGCCCGTCCCCAGCGCCTTCATCACGGCCTCCTTGGCGGCGAAGCGAGCGGCTAGCTCCGGCACGCGACCGCGACAGAACGCGGCCTCCTCCGGCGTGTACACGCGCTTGATGAATCGGTTCGGGTGCTTCGCGAAGACGCGCGCGACGCGATCGGTCTCGATCATGTCGATACCGACGGCGTGGGTCGCGTCGCTGCCTGCGGGGATCGGGTCGGTACTCATGGCGCGCGATCCTAGCACGCTGCCGCCTGTGGCCCGCAATCGCCCGCGATTGCCGAAGATTCCAAGCTGCGCCACTCCTATACTCGATGCATGAGTGCAGAGATCATCGATGGCGAAGCGCTGGCAGCGGCAGTTCGCGAGGAGGTCGCCGCCGATGTGCGCGCACTCGTCGAGAGTGGCGAACGCGCGCCCCATCTAACGGCCGTCCTCGTTGGCGACGATCCCGCCTCGCACTCCTACGTGCGCGGCAAGGCGCGCGACTGCGAGGCCGTCGGCATGTCGACGGACACCGTCGTGATGCCCGCCGACAGCACGATGCTTGAACTGCTGCCGCGCATCGCGGAACTGAACGCGAACCCCTTCGTCAGCGGCGTGATCATCCAGATGCCGCTCCCGCCTCAGCTCGACGAGCAGGCGGCGATGGCCGCGCTCGACCCCAACAAGGACGCCGACGGCCTCCATCCCAACAGCCTCGGCCAGCTGCTGCAGGGCACGCCGCGCTTCATCCCGGCCACGCCGGCCGGCGTTCAGCAGATGTTGATGCGCACCGGCCACGACCCGGCCGGCAAGCGGGTCGTGATCGTCGGACGCTCGAACCTCGTCGGAAAGCCGCTCGCCGTGCTGCTCGCCAGCAAGGCCGAGGGCGCGAACGCGACGGTAGTCGCCGCGCACACCGGCACGGCCGATCTCGCAGCGGAGACGCGCAACGCCGACATCCTGATCGTCGCCGCCGGACGGCCGCAGATGGTCACGGCCGAGATGGTGAAGCCCGGTGCCGTGGTGATCGACGTCGGCATCAACCGCGTCGAGGATGCGTCGCGGAAGCGCGGCTACCGGCTCGTCGGCGATGTCGACTTCGACGGCGTCTCGCAGGTGGCGGGAGCGATCACGCCGGTGCCGGGCGGCGTGGGCCCGATGACGCGGGCGATGCTGCTGGTGAACACGGTAAAGGCCGCCAAGGCCTCCTGAGCCCGCGTTCGCCCATCTCCGACGGCCATGCCATCATTGATCCCAATGGATGAACTGAAGCAACGAGTCGCTGAGCTGCTTGAGCGCGTGCGGGATGTGCAGGTGCGACTTTGACCTGCCCGCGAAGCAGCAGGCGCTAGCCGCGCTCCAGAAGGAAGCGGCCGACCCGAACCTCTGGGACGACCAGCAACGCGCGCAGAGCGTGATGAAGCAGGTCTCCGACCTCGAAGCGCTGATCAAGACGTGGGCGGACCTCGAAGCGCACTCCTCCGACCTCGACACGCTCGTCGAACTCGCCGAGGAGACGGAGGGCGCGGAGCAGGCCGAGCTGACGACGGAGATGGGCGGCGAACTCGCGGCGCTCGAAGCTGAGTACGCCAAGCTCGAGTTCTCGCTCACGCTCGGCGGACCGTACGACGCCCGCAACGCCGTGATCTCGCTGCACGCCCGCGAGGGCGGCACCGAGGCGCAGGACTGGACCGAGATGCTGCTTCGCATGTACCTGCGCTGGAGTTCCGCACACGAGATGCGTACCGAGATCCTGGCGATCAGCTCTGGGGAGGAGGCCGGCATCAAATCCGTCGATGTCCGCGTTGCCGGAGACAACGCCTACGGGCTGCTGCGCTCGGAGCGCGGCGTGCATCGGCTGGTGCGGCTCTCGCCGTTCGACTCGTCACACTCGCGCCACACGAGCTTCTCGCTCGTAGAGGTGATGCCGGAGGCGGAGAAGGGCGACATCGCGGTCGACATCCGGTCGGAGGACCTGCGCGTGGATACGTACCGCGCCAGCGGCAACGGCGGGCAGAACGTGCAGAAGAACGACACAGCAGTGCGGATCACACACCTGCCATCGGGAATCGTGGTCACATGTCAGAACGAACGGTCACAGAACCGCAACCGGGAGACGGCGATGCGCGTGCTGGAATCGCGACTGCTTGAGGTCGAGCTTGAGAAGCGTGAGGCGGAGCGCGCCGAGCTGAAGGGCGAACACGTCGATGCCGGCTGGGGCAGCCAGATTCGTTCCTACGTGCTCCACCCGTACCAGATGGTGAAGGACCTGCGCACCGAGACCGAGACGAGCGACACGGCCGCCGTGCTGGACGGCGATCTCGATCAGTTCATCGGCACGTACCTGCGCAGCCAGGTCGGACAGACGCAGACCGCGGGAGCGGCGGAGTAAGCGATGACGACAACCAACCGACGCACCGCTCGCCTGCTGATTCCCGTCGCGACGCTGTTCGCGGCGCTCCTCGTCGTGTTCGCGGTCGCCGCGCCGTCGGCTGTCCACGCCGGGACGATCGAGACCGATGAGCCAACCGAGCAGACCGACGATCCGCGGGCGCTGACGTTCCAGCTTCGGGTGCGTTCATCGGCCGGGCTGGAGAGCGCGCGGCTGATCTACAAGGTGCGCAACCCGGACGGCGATGTCGGCGGCAGCGCCGACGGCGAGTTCACGCGCGGCACGGAGACCGATGTCGTGTTCACGCTGGAGATGATCGACTTCCAGCGCTACATCCCCGTCGGCTCGACGATCGTCTACCACTGGGAGCTCGAAGATCGTGACGGCGTGACGTTCTCGACTGAGGAGCGTGAGTTCACGTTCCTCGATGGTCGCTACAGCTGGCGCACGTCCGTCGAGGGTCAGGTCACCGCGTACTGGTACGGCAGCAACGAGACCGAAGCAATGCGATCGCTCAGCGCGACGAAGGAAGCGCTAGAGACGGTCGGCGCGCTGCTGGAGACGACCGTGCCATACGACGTGAAAGTCGTTGTCTACGGCTCCGAGTCGGAGGGCGACCTCGCACGTCGCCCGCGCGGCGTCTTCGACCAGCAAATCACGACGCAAGGGCAGCGCGTCGCCCCCGACCTGATATTCGTCTTTGAAGCCGACTCCGATGTGATCCGGCACGAGACCGCGCACATCGTCACCCACGTCGCGGGGGACGGCCCGTTCACGTCGCTGCCCTCGTGGCTCGATGAGGGCACGGCCGTGTTCGCGCAGCTCTCGACGGGGCCGGGCTACGCGCAGGCGATCAACTTCGCGCTGGCCACTGACACCACGCTCTCGCTGCGTGCGATGGGCGCGCCATCGAACCGCGCCGAGACGGTGAACCTCTTCTACGGCGAGTCCCACTCCGTCGTCGATTACCTCGTCGAGATCTACGGTCAGCAGCAGTTCGCTGCGCTCTATCGGGCCCACTACGATGGCGCGCGCATCGATAACGCGCTGCTGCAGGTCTACGGATTCGACCAGAACGGCCTCTACAACGAGTGGCGCGTGGAGAACGGTCTCAAGGCGCTGGAACTGACCGCGCCGCCTTCAGCGACCACGGTGCCGTCAGTGGACGCGACCCGCGCGCCGATCGCTCTACCCGGCACGAGCGGCGCAGCGACGTCAGCACCCGCCACGCCGGCGCCATCGACGGACGCAGGCGCGGCGACGACAGCCGAGCCCACGGCCGAGACCGCAGCCGCTGCTGACGAATCTGGCTCCAACACCACGACGGCGATCATCGTCGCGGCCGTTGCGGCGCTGCTCGCGTTGCTGTTGGGCGGCGGAGCGCTGCTCCTGCTGCGGAGTGGTTCGGGCGGTGACTCTGGGGGCGGTTCAGCGACGTAGCTGGGGTGCGTGCCCTCGCTGGTGCTCCGACTAGTCCCCCGGCTTGAACTCGATCATCTGCAGGTAGTTCCCGTCCGGGCCGAGGAAGGTCGAGATCACTCCGCCCCAGTCCTCGCGACCCTGCTTGCGGATGAAGGTCACGCCCTGAGCCTCGAGCCGCGCCTGCTCGGCCGCGAGGTCGTCGACGGACATGTTGATCAGCACGCGGTGGGGCTCCTTCGTCGCTCCGCTCGTCTCCGAGTGCCCATCGATGAAGATGTGCGCGCCGCCAACAATGAAGCCGCCCGACGCCTCGTCGCTCGCCAGGCCAAGCACGTTCGCGTACCAGTCAGTGAGCACATCTGACTGACTCGATGTGATGTTGATGTTGAAGTCGGTGACTTCCATCGTCGCTCCTCCGCCCTCGCAGCCTCCTGCGGTCGCGGGATAGTAGAGCATACGTTCTAATTCGTCAACGCACCTTTGGTTCGTGAGCCGTCGAAGCAGGGCCCACGCGGCCCGACCGGGAGCGTTCTAGCGCGGGAGGACGAAGCCGCTTGACCCGCCGGGGGCGACCGGTGGCGGCTGCGCTCGCGTCATCTGCGCCTCAGCCACCGCGATCGCCTGCTCCTCGGTCACGAACGGGGAGACCGCGCTGCTGTCTCGGATCACCAGCGTGTCGTCGCCCGTGGCCACCAGCGTGAGCTGTACGACCAGGTCGACCTCTTCCCAGGTGCCGAGGAAGCGCTTCCCGTTGATCAGCAACACAGGCACTTCGGAGACAGAACGAGCCTCCGCCATCAGCGGGAATTGCGCTACGTCTGTCACGCGTGCGTGTACGTCGCGTGACTCGACGCCCATCGCCATCACGAGGCGAGCCATGTAGATCGAGTACGGGTCGTGCGGTGCCACCAGCAGTTCGAGCGTGACCGGCTCCGGTAGAGCGTTCAGCGTATCGCGCGATTCCTCGGTGATCGGTGAACTGCCCGTCGAGGCAAACGTGATCGCGTCGATGATCACGGCCAGCATCGGTCCCGCCCAGAGACCGGTGAAGCGCAGCTCTTTGCCCTGCGCTCGGATCACCGTCAGCGGCGGGTGAACGATCTCCGACGCTGCGGCGCGGTCGGCGTGCTTGTCGAGATCGTAGAGCGTGACCGAGATCAGCGGGTGGAGCGTCGCGATCTGCTTCGCGATTTCGACGGTGTCGTCGCAGTGCACACACGGATCGCGGTCGTTGCGTATCAGCCCCGACTCCTCGCGTGTCCAGACCTCAATCGCGACGGGTGCAGCGAGCGAGCGCTGCAGGTGCTCTTCGATGGTGGCCGCGTCGGCCGCTGCGAGCCTCATGAGCGTTGGTCCTCTCTGCGCAGCGCACTTCCGGCGGCCCAGAAACGCTGTGCAACGGTGAGCAGACTGAGTACGGCAAGGATCCAGAGACCGGCCCGCAGATACCCGGTGACCAGTGCCGCGACGAGCAGGACGACCCGCTCAGGGCGCGTGAACAGGCCGGCGGTCGCTGCGACACCCTCCGCTTCCGCTCGAGCCCGAATGTATGAGACCAGCAGTGACCCGGCAAGCGCGACGAAGACGAGTAACGACTCTTCCCGGTTACCCAATTCAGTCTCGTAGTAGAGCACCCCGAAAAGCAGCACAGCCTCCGAGACGCGATCCGCCGTGGAATCGAGCAGCGCACCGAAGCGGGACGCCGTCCCCATCGAGCGCGCCAGTGCGCCATCGAACATGTCGAGTCCCGCAGCAATCAGCAGCACGACGCCGCCGATCGCCAGTTCGCCACGCCCGACCAGCACGGCGGCGACCACGCTGCCGATCAGCCCCGCGAGCGTCACCATCATCGGCGTGACACCGATCGCGGCAAGCGCGCCGACGATGCCATCGATGATCCGGCCGGGCGCGCGACCGGCGAGGAGACGGGGCGACATCACGGCCTCGCGCTGCCCGCGCGATCCGGCGATTCGCCGGCGACCTGCGGCCGCCGCAGCGAACGCTGGTGAGTCGCGTGGTTATAGGTCAGCCGCTCGTAGTACGAGACCAGCGACTGCGTGACGCGCGGCCACGAGTATTGCTCCACCCGCTGCCGGCCAGCCGCCGCGAAGGCCGCGCGCGCGTCGGCGTTGCGAACGAGTGCCGTCAGGCCGTCGGCGAGCGCCAGCGGGTCACGTGGCCGCACGAGCAGCCCGTCCGTCGCGTGCGTGATCACTGACGCGTAGCCATCGATGTTCGATGCCACGACGGGAAGGCCCGCCGCCATCGCCTCAAGCAGCACATAACCCTGCGACTCGTGGCCCGTGGCGGGCGAACTGAGGATCTGCGCCGTGCGGTGGTAGCGCGGCAACTCGGCATCGCTGACGTCGTCGATGAACTCGACGTTTGCCGGTCCGCGATCCGCGACCATGCTGCGATAGTTGCGCCGCGCCCGTGAGTCCGGTCCGACCACGAGCAATCGCGTCTCCGGGTTGCGTGCGTGCACCATCGCGAAGGCGCGTAGCAGGTAGACGAGCCCCTTCCGCTTCTCGGCGCGACCGACGTAGAGGATGTTCGTTCGCCCGTCGTCGAATTCAGGGATCGGCTCGAGTTCAGGGTCGCTGAACCGCTCGATCTCGATGCCGTTCGGGATCACGTTGAAGAAACCCGGGAAGTACTGGCTGACGAAGCGGGCGGCTGGGTCGGAGACGGCGATCTTGCCGTCGAGTTCGCGGAACCAGCGCTTCAGCAGCAGACGCCCGTACGAGTAGAGCTTGTTCCCGCCGTCCTTCGTCGCGTGGAACGTGCCGACGTTCACCACCGACGGATTGGCGTTCCGCGAGTGCCGCAGCACGTGAAGCGGCAGCGACGGCATCAACGGCTCATGGATGTGCACGATGTCGAACTGCTCTTCGGTCAGCAGTTGCTTCACCTGGCGACCGAGCCGTGGATCGAGCGTGATTCGCGCCATCGACCCGGACGCGGGAATCGGCAGCGGCCGGCCAATGCGGATCACCCGGGGGTCGGCGATCTCTTCGGACGCCGGCGCGAGGATGCGCACGTAATTCCCGCGAGCGATCAATCGGTCTGCCAGCTTGTCGACGTGTACGTTCACGCCACCGGGCGTCAGCCAGTCGTATGGCGAGACGAGAGCGATCTTCATCGTCGTCCTCCGCGCAGCGCCCCCGCCAGCCGTCGTAGCGGCCGTGCCAGTACCTTACGCGGTGTCACCGACAAGCCGCGAACCTGCTGACGCAACAGCCGACGCGCGCCGATCGCTTGCAACGGCACCGGATCGCGAATCAACCCGCGCGTCGCGCCCTGCTCGATGCTCGCGCGGAGGTCTGCGGAGGTGGTGCCGCCGAACAGCGTCCTCGCGACGCCGACCTCCTCGATGAAGTGCGCGTCGCTGCCACCGATCTCGGCAATGCGGTAGCGCTCGCGGTTCAGGCGCTGCGCCTTCGCGCGCGTGACGCGACCGGCAAGGCTCGGGTTGGCGACCTCGATGCCGTCCGGGCGCGTCTCGGCATCGCCATCGCGGAGCAGACGCTCCAACGCGCGCTGGCCGACGGAACGGGTGAGGTAGGAGAACGGGTGCGGAATCACGGCCATGCCGCCGGCACGGTGAATCGCGGCGATCGTCTCATCGAGTGGCCGCAGCGAGGCGATCGGCTCGTCGACCCAGAGCGCGAGTAGATGCCCGGCCCGCGTCGTTACCTCGATGCCGGGCACAAACGCGAAGTGGTACTCGCCGCGCGTGTGGACCTCACGCGCCGCCAACGCGCCGGCGATGTCGTCGTGGTCGGTGATAGCGATGACATCGAGCTCCGTCGCGCGTTCGACGCGGTCGAGGACATCCCGCGCGCTCGACATCCCGTCGCCGGCGTCGGTGTGGAGATGGAGGTCGGCGACGCCGAAGCGCAGCGCGGAGGCGGAGTCGTTCTCGTCAGCGGTCGCCGTCTGCATGGTACGAGCGATCATACGAGCACTACGTCGCCTCGGAGCCGGCACGATCGGTGCCCGCGCCGCCCGACCAGACCGCGTGGAGGGCGAACCATTGCTCAGGGGCGGCGGCGATTCCACGCTCCAGCGCGCCCGCGACCTGCCGCATCCCCGCCGCGAGATCGATCTCGCGATCGCCGCTGCGCTCGAACTCCAGCGGGGCGTGGAACTCCACTCGGTAGCGCGCCGCCCCCTCGCGCAGCCCGAAGATCGGCAGTAGCGCCGCGTTCGTCCGCAGCGCGAGCTGCACCGGTCCGGCCGGCAGTGACGCGCGCTCGCCGAAGAACGGCACGCTGATCCCGGCGTCCTGGATGTCGCGATCGCCGAGGATGGCGACGATCCCGCCCGCGCGTAGCGTCTCAAGCGCCTCTCTCACACCGCCGCGATCCGCCGGAACGAATCGCACGCCCGGTGTCGCACGCACACGGTCCATCAGCGCATGCACCTGCGGCGGCGAGAGCACCTCCACGAGCACGACCATCTCCAGACCGAGGTAACTCGCGGCGCGGAAGATGTACTCGGGGCTGCCAAGGTGCGCCGAGAGCAGGATCACTCCGCAGCCGCGGTCATACGCCTCGAAGAAGTGATTCACGCCCTCGAAGTCCCGTACCTCGTCGAACGCCTCGACGGCGGTCAGCCGCGGAGCGCGGGCGAGGTCCACGTAGTAGCGCGCTGCGTTGCGTACGACGCCGTGAGCGGCGCTGTCGACGTTGGACGCCACTACCGGCTCGCCGGTGCCGTCAGCGAGCACGTGGCGCATGTGGTCGCGCGTCGTCGCCTGCAGCCGAGGAGAGAGGTGCCAGGCCAGCGCTGCCACGAAGTCGGCACCAGCGTAGAGCACGCCCCCCGGCAGCCTGCCGAGCACGCGCACGAGCAGCCAGAGCATCGCGAATCTCAGCACCTAGGCACCCTCGCTCGTGCGGGCCGCGTCCATGTCATCGAGCCAGAGGCTGCGGAAGATGTACCACTGATCGGGATAGCGGCGTACGGAGCGCTCCAGCGATGAGACGATCGACTGCGTGAGCTGCTGCACGTCGCCGTCCGCGTCGTCGCTCTGCTCGTACTCGACACGCTCCAGCGTGACGCTGAATCGCTCCCCGCCCAGTCGCTCGCGCGCCAGCATCGCCGTGACCACGGACGCTCCGCTGCGCAGCGCGATGCGAGCCGGGCCGTCGGGAATTGCGATCGTTCCACCGAAGAACTGCACCTCGGTACCGGCCTGCGGCTGGGGAACGTCGGTCAGCACCGCCACCACCTCGTTGCGACGGAGGGCGCGCAGGATGCCGGGGCCGGGGCGGTCAGCAGCGATGATTCGCATCCCAAGACGCTCCCGCGTCCCGACCACGAGTCGCTCCATCGCCGGGTTGTCGAAGCGGTCGGCGAGCGCGACGACCGGCAGGCGGCCGGCGACGCGAGCCGCAGCCATGTCCCAGTTGCCGAAGTGCATCGTGACGAGGATCAGTCCGGAGCCAGTGCGTGCCTGCTCGAAGAGCGCCCAGTCGTCGAACGGCACGCGCCACTCAAGCTCGGCGGGCGTGACCCGGCCCATGCGCAGGAAGTCGATCAGGTACTGCCCGTAGAACGCGAACGAGCGACGCGCGTGGCGTCCGGCAAGCGCCGCATCGCCGTCGGCGGGGCGCAGCATGTTCGCGATGCAGCGTCGACGGCCACCGGCCCAGGCGTAGTACGTCAGCACGCCGCCGAGATGCGCGAGCGGGTAGCTGAGACGCAGCGGCAGTGAGCCAACGAGCCAGACGGCGATGCGCAGAACCACGAATCGCAGCATCGGAGACGACCTCCGCAGCGCCGATCTCCCGCGGTGCTCTATCCCACGTTGCTGAGTTTTCGAGGCGCCGAGACGGCGCCGCGATCAACCCTCGATGGGGCTAGCCGGCGATGAACGCCTCGACGCCGTCGCGGGCATCTTCGTCGAGCATCTGCGTCGGTGGTGACTTCATGAAGTAGGCCGAGGGGTCGAGCAGCGGGCCGCCGATGCCACGGTCGAGCGCCAGCTTGGCGCAACGCACGGCATCGATCACCACGCCAGCTGAGTTGGGGCTGTCCCAGACCTCGAGCTTCGTCTCCGCCATTAGCGGCACATCGCCGAAGGTCGTGCCCTCCATGCGGATGTGGCACCACTTGCGGTCGAGCAGCCACGGGACGTGGTCGGAGGGGCCAACGTGCACATCGTTGGTGCCCATCTCGTACTCGATCTGGGAGGTGACCGCGTTCGTCTTGGAGATCTTCTTCGACTCCAGCCGCTCGCGCTCCAGCATGTTCAGGAAGTCAGTATTGCCACCGAAGTTGAGCTGGTAGGTGCGGTCGATCTGCACGCCGCGATCCTGGAAGAGCCGTGCAAGCGTGCGGTGCAGGATCGTCGCGCCGACCTGCGACTTGATGTCGTCGCCGATGATCGGCACGCCCGCCTCCGTGAAGCGCTCGGCCCAATACTCCTCGCGTGCAATGAACACGGGAATGCAGTTGATCATGGCGCAGCCGGCGGCGAGCACCTGTTCCACGTACCACTTGGTCGCCTCCTCGGAGCCGACCGGCAGGTAGTTGATCACGACGTCAGTGTTCGTGTCCTTGAGGATGCCGACGATATCGGCGGTCGGGCCGTCGGCCTTGGTGATCACGTCTGAGAGGTACTTGCCGAGACCATCGTGCGTCATCCCGCGCTGGACCTTCACGCCGGTCTTCGGGACGTCGGTGAACTTGATCGTGTTGTTCTGGCCGCTCTCGATCGCCTCGGAAATGTCCTTGCCGACCTTGTCGGCGTCCACGTCGAAGGCGGCGGTGAAGTTGATGTCGCGGATGTGGTAGCCGCCGAGGACCGGATGCATGAGGCCCGGGATCTTGTCGCCGGATTCGGCGTTCTTGTAGTACTCGATGCCCTGGACAAGCGATGAGGCGCAGTTCCCCACGCCGATGATCGCTACGTTGACTTTCCCATTCTCCGACTCTGCCATTGGGGGAGGTCCTCTCATCTCATCTCGTGCGCGACTGAGTCAGAGGCGAGCCTCGACCGTCCAGCGGATTGGTGCGGGATCTTGAACTTCGGGTGCTCAGTCTATCAGAGCATCGGGCTCATCTGCGAACAGGCGTTCGCTGCGGCGATCGACTGGTCTTGAGACACAGCAACGCCGCCATTTGGCGGCGTTGCTGCATTAGCCTTGAGTCGAGACTAGGCGGCGCTCGTCGCCTTCCCAATCTTGAACATCTTCGTGCCACAGACCGGGCAGATACCCGTCGTCGCGTTCTTGCCATTCTTCATCGTGTACGGCTGGGGGTCGTTCATCTCACGCTTGGTCCGGCACTTCAGACAATAGGCTTCCATCGGTTCCTCCTCGATCGGCCCTGATTCCGAGCCCGCTAAATTCCGGCAGTCGGCCACCGCACCGCCCCGGGGAACCAGCTGCGGCTCGGAAGCTGCAACTGGAGGCTGAGTCCAGAATTACTTCAGTCGAACGAACCTGTCAAACTTGTAACTGAGACTGTCTCTCAGTCTAGATCTTCGCCTTCGACGCCGGGAAGACCCGATAGGGGTGCCACGATCCTGGAATCGCTCCCGACTCAAGCAGCGCCACCAGCGCTCCGTCGGGCCCGTATCCCCGTGCCCGCTCGCCCGGATCGCCCGCGCGTACGAGGTCAACCAGCGAGGGACGCACGTCACCCCCGTTGCGCGCCGCGCCGACCGATTCACGATTGAGAATCACTGCGGGCCAGTCGAGGATCACCGAATCTGGTGCGTGCACCAGCGTCTCCGTATCACACTCGGCGAGTCGCTCCTCGACTTCCGCCAGCGGCACGGAAGCGCCCTCGTTGAACCTGCCGACGGCCGTTCGACGTAGCGCGCTGAGGTGCCCGCCGACGCCGAGCGTCGCTCCGAGCTCGCTCGCAAGTGCACGCATGTAGAAGCCCTTGCCGCATTCGACGTCAACCGTGACGTGCGTAGCTTCGACGCTGACGAGACTCAGCGAGTAGACGGTGACCGGGCGCGGGTCGAGCTGGTGCGGCTTGCCGGCTCGCGCTGCCTTGTAGGCCGGCACGCCGTTTCGCTTCACGGCGCTGAACGCGGGCGGGGTCTGCATCAGTTCACCCTCGAATGCCCCGAGCGCGCGCTCGATCTCGGCTGCCGTCACTGCCGAAGCGTCAGATTCCGCGACGACGTCGCCGTCAGAATCGAACGTGTCGGTGGCGACACCGAGTGTGATCACGCCTCGGTAGCGCTTCCGAGCGTCCATCAGCTCGTCGACGAGCTTCGTCGCCTCGCCGAGCGCGATCGGCAGCACGCCGGTAGCGAGCGGATCGAGCGTCCCGGTGTGGCCGACCTTCTTTGTCCGCGCCGCGTGCCGCACCCGACGCACCACGTCGAACGAGGTCATGCCGGTTGGCTTGTCGACGTTCACGAACCCGGCGGGCGTCTCGCGCGGCCGGGCGGACTCAGTCTCGGAGGCGTCTGTCTGCGTCTGGTCGGCGGTCATCGCGTCAGGCCTCGGGGCCGTTCGTCTTGAGGTCGCGCAGCAACGTGGCCAGCCGGTCGCCCTCCTCGATCGAGTGATCGGCGACGAAGGTAAGTCGCGGCACACGACGCAGCGTGAGCCGCTTCATCAGCTCGCGGTGGAGATAGGGCTCGGTGCGCTCCAGCGCCTCCAGCACCTCGTCGAACCCCGCCTTGCCATCCTCGGCGAGCAGGCTCACGGAGATGCGCGCGCGCCGGAAGTCGGGGGTGAGCTCGACCTTAGTGATCGAGAGCATGACGTCGGTCAGCGCAGGGTGCTTCACGTTGCGCATGAGGAGATCAGCGATCTCCGTCTGCAACTGATCGCCGACCTTCTCGGTGCGACGGCTCATGGCGTCTCCAGATTCGTCAGCGCTGCTCGGTGCCCCGTGGGCGGCCGTGCCTAGCGCGTCCGCTCCATGTGGTAGGCGACGATCTCATCGCCCTCCTCGAAGGCAGTGAAGCCGTCGATCATGATTCCACATTCGAGACCGGCGTCGACTTCGGTGACGTCGTTCTCGACGCGCTTGAGGCTGCCGATCTTCGACTCGTGGAGCTGCTCGCCATTGCGGAGAACGCGGGTTAGCGAGTTGCGCGTGACCTTTCCGCTGGTCACGAAGCTGCCGGCGATCGCGTTGCGGCGACCGAGCCGGAAGACGGCCCTGACCGCGATGCGCGCGTCTTCCTGCTCCTCGTAGACCGGGTCGAGCAGGCCCTGTACGGCCTTCTCAACATCCTCGATCACGTCGTAGATCACGTCGTAGTTGGTGATCTCGATGTGCTCGGACGTGGCGAGACGCTGCGCGCCCGCCTCGGTCGGGGTGTTGAATCCGAGGATCACACCCTGGGCGGCGACCGCCAGGTTCACATCGGACTCGTTGACCGATCCGGCCGCAGCGTGGATCACCTTCACGTTCACCTCGTCGAGACCGAGTTCCTCCAGCGCGCGTACCAGCGGTTCGATCGAACCCTGCACGTCGGTCTTCAGCACGAGGTTGAAGTCCTTCACCGTGCCCGAGTGGATCTCGCCGAAGAGCGTCTCCAGCGTGATGCGCGGCTTGTCGCCGCCGGTCGCCTCGCTCGCGCGACGCCGCGTATCGGCCTCGCGGCGCGCGACCTTCTCGCTCGCCATCACGGTCACACGCTCGCCAGCCAGCGGCACTTCCGAGAGCCCTAGCAGCGCGACAGGCGTCGATGGCCCGGCGGTCTTGATGCGCTTGCCGTCCTGGTCTTCCATCGCCTTCACGCGCCCGTACGCCATGCCGGCGATCACCGCATCGCTCTGGTTCAGCGTCCCCGTCTGCACGAGCACGGTGGCAACCACGCCACGATGACGGTCCGTCGCCGCCTCGAGCACGATGCCGACGGCGTCGCGCGCCGGGTCGGCCTTCGGCTCATCGAGGTCGCTGACGAGCAGCACGCTCTCCAGCAACAGGTCGACGCCCTCGCCCTTGAGCGCGGAGACGGGCACGACGACGATGTCGCCGCCGTACTCCTCCGGCACGAGCTGCACTTCCATCAATTGCTGCTTCGCGCGGTCGGGGTTGGCGTTCTCGACATCGATCTTGTTCAGCGCGACGACCAGTGGCACGCCAGCTGCGCGAACGTGGTCGATCGCCTCTCGCGTCTGCGGCATCACACCGTCATCCGCTGCCACGACGATGATCGCGACGTCGGTGACCTGCGCCCCGCGGGCGCGCATCTCCGTGAACGCCTCGTGGCCCGGTGTGTCGACGAAGGTGACCAGTCGGCCGTCCGGTGCGGCAGCCTGGTAGGCGCCGATGTGCTGCGTGATGCCGCCAGCCTCGCCATCGACGACGCTGGCGTGACGGATGCTGTCCAGCAGCGTCGTCTTACCGTGGTCGACGTGGCCAAGCACGGTGACGACAGGCGCGCGCGTCTCAAGCACCGCACCTTCCGCCTCCTCGACGCGCATCGAGGTGGCCTGCACCTCTGCGCCATCGTCGGACGCAGGCTCTGCCGCGTCGGCGGCGGGCACGGAGCTCTCTTCTTCCGGCACGAAGCCGAGGTCGGCAGCGACCACGGCAGCGGTGTCGAAGTCCACGACCTGGTTGATCGTGGCCATCACGCCGTTCTTCATCAGCTCCTTGATGATGTCGATCGCCGTCACATCGAGCAGGTCGGCGAGGTCGTTGACGACGATCGCCTGGGGGATGCGAACGGTCGGCTCCGCGGCCTGCGCGGCAACCGGTTCTGCTGGCTGTCCTGTTTCGGGTGCCTGTGTCATGCGCCCGTCCCTCCTGCGGTAACTGCGAGTCGCACCGAGGTGCGGGCGAACTCGCGCAATGCTTCTTGATCGGCGGCGACGAGCTTCACGCGCAACGCGCTCGACAGCGCCGGACTGTCCAGCGCCTGATCCCAGCACGCCGTCTCGGAGCAGAGGTAGGCGCCCCGCCCGGGGCTCCGTCCGCCCTCGTCGACCTGCACGTGCCCGTCAGCGGTGCGCACGAGCCGGATCAGATCCTGCTTCTCGCGCTCAGAGCGACAGGCGACACAGCGACGCGTCGGGACGTGCCTCGTCCGCGCTGCCGTCATCGTCTCCACCCTTCGCGGTGCGTTCCGCTCTCTCTGTCGCGCCTACTCGTCGTCGTTCTTGTCCTCGTTCTCGTCCTCGAACATGTCGCCGAGCTCTTCTTCGTCTTCGAATCCGAGTCCAGCCTCGATGTCGTCTTCGTCAACCTCGAACCGCCGGCTCTCCCGTCGCGGTGCGGGCGCCGATCGCGCGCCCTGCTGCGGCTGCTGGGCACCGCGACCGCGACGACCGCGCCGCTGGCGCTGTTGCGGCGCGCCGCCCTCGTCCTCGATGTCGCGCTCCCCGCCGATGTCCTCGGCGAATCGCAGGCCACCCACGGCGGGCTCCGCCCGTCGCGTGGGAGCGGCCTCTGGTTCGGTAGCGTCCGCCGTCTCGGCGGGTGCTTCCGCAGGCGCTTCCGGGGCTTCCTCGTCGAACTCGGCGACGATCTCCTGATCCGGCGTCAACGCGTGCTCAGCCTCGGCAGCCTCGGCCGCCGGGCGCTCACCGGGAAGCCCGGGACGCGTGTAGTCGGTGTCAAGCGGTGCGGCTGCCCCGGTGCCCGGCAGGGTCGGCAGGTCCGACCGCTCCGCGAGCGGGACGGCGGACATGTTCGGCTCCGGCGGCGGGTAGAGGTCATCGCCGGCCTCGATGATCGCGCCCTCGCCCTGGATGTCGATGCGACGCCCGGTCAGCTTGGCGGCGAGGCGGGCGTTCTGGCCCTCCTTGCCGATCGCGAGGCTGATCTGCTTGTCCGGGACGGCGATGAACGCTGTGTTCGTCTCTTCTTCGAGGCGGATCGAAACCACCTCGGCTGGGCTCAGCGCATTCGCGATGTAGGCGACCTCGTTCGGATCCCAGCGGATCAGGTCGACCCGCTCGCCGCCGAGTTCGTTGACGATGTTCTGGATGCGCGCGCCGCGCACACCGACGCATGCGCCGATCGGGTCGATGCCGTCCTGCCGCGAGATCACCGCGACCTTCGCGCGGTAGCCAGGGTCACGGACGATGCCCATGATTTCGACGACGGCGCGCGAGACTTCCGGCACCTCCAGCTCGAAGAGCCGGCGCAGCAGTTCCGGGTGCGAGCGCGAGACCACGACCTGCGGCCCCTTCGACGCTCGATAGACCTCTTTCACGTAGACGCGCAGCCGCTGGCCGACACGGTAGTGCTCCGGTCGCACCTGCTCAGAGGCCGGTAGCACGGCCTCGGTGCGTCCGAGGTCGATCACGACCTGGCGATGAGCACCCTCGACGCGCAGTACGGTGCCGGAGACGAGTTCGCCTTCCTTGCCGGTGAACTCGCCGAAGACCGATTCGCGCTCGGCTTCTCGTAGCCGCTGCAACACGACCTGCTTCGCGGTCTGGGCAGCGATGCGTCCTGTGCTCGGGGTCTGCTCGATCTCCTCGCGGACGACGTCGCCGATGCTGGCGCTCTTGAAGCCCATGTCGGCGGCGCGCTCAGGCGAGACCTGGATCTCGTCGTCCTCGATGTCGTCGTCGAGCATCACGTCGTAGAGACGCCATGTGGTGATGTCGCTGCTCGCCTTGTCGATCTTGACTTCGAGTTCGGCGTACTGGAGTTCGTCCTTCTTCAGCGCGGAAGCCATCGCGGCTTCGACAGCTTCGAAGACGGTGTCAGCATCGAGGTTCTTCTCAGCCGAGAGCTGAGTGATCGCCGTGATGAAGTCCTCTGTTGCCATCGTCATATTTGAACTCCCATGGAGTGCGGTGCCTGAAGCTAAATCGGATTGCCGGTGTCGGCGTTGTCCATCGAAAGCTCTGCCCAACAAAAAACGTGGGCCGCGGCCCACGTCTCACGAGTTGGAGGCGAGTGGTGCAACCGATCGTAGCACGCCCCGCCACACCCCTCAAGACAGGTTCGGTGATTCGCGCGATACGCCGGTTCTAGACACCCGCGCGCAACGCGAGCACGCGCTCCACGGACGCGGAGCGCTCTGGCTGTTCGGCTTCGCCACCACGTCGCTGCATCTCCACCACGCCGGCCTTGTGGTTGCGAGCGGAGACGGTGACGCGCACGGGCAGCCCGATCAGATCCGCGTCGTTGAACTTCACGCCGGGCGACTCATCGCGGTCGTCGAAGAGCACGGAGAGCCCGGCTGCCGTCAACTCCTCGTAGAGCGCGTCGGCGTCGGCGGCCAGGTCCTCGTCGCGGTCGAGGCCGAGGCCGACCATGTGTACATCGTAGGGTGCGATCTCAGCCGGCCACTTGATGCCCTCGTCGTCGTGGTTCGCCTCCACCGCTGCGGCGACGATGCGGTCGATGCCGATGCCGTAGCAGCCCATCGTCGGCATCTGCCGCTCGCCGTCGGCGTCGAGCACCTCGACCTTGAGCGGCTCCGAGTAGGTGAGCCCGAGGCGGAAGACGTGGCCCATCTCGATCGCGCGGTCCATCGCCAGCGTTCCGCCGTCGCAACGCACGCAGGCGTGGCCCTCCTCGGCGAGCGCGATGTCGGCGACGGCCTCCGCCTCCCAGTCGCGCCCGTAGTTCACGTTGCGCAGGTGGACGCCCTCGCGGTTTGCGCCGGCGACCAGGTTCGGTGTCTCGGCGATCGAGCTGTCGGCGATCACGCGTACACGGTCCGCGATCCCGATCGGCGAGGCGTAGCCGGGCACGATGCCGACCGCCTGTGCCTCGGCGTCGGTCATCGGCGTCAGCTCGCGCCCGCCGAGCGCGTTGCTGACCTTCACTTCGTTCACCTGCAGGTCGCCGCGTACGACGACGAAGACGGGTTCGCCGGCGCCGTGCGCACCCAGTTCGCGCGCCATGTAGAAAACTGCCTTCGCGGTCTGCTGCGGCGTGATGTCGAGGAACTTCACGAGATCCTCGATCGTGATCGTGTCCGGGGTCGCCACGTCTTCGATCGGCAGTGCGTCGGCGGCACCGAGAGCTACATCGCCGACGGGCCGCACAAACTCGGCCTTTTCAGTGTTGGCGGCGTAGTCGCACTGGTCACAGAGCACGATCGTGTCCTCGCCGGACGGCGTGACGAAGACGAACTCCTGCGAACCCTTGCCACCAATCGCGCCGGAGTCCGCCTCGACGGCAACGATCGGCACGCCGCAGCGCTCGAAGATGCGCTTGTAGGCGTCGAACATCGCGCCGTACGACGCGTCGAGGCCCTGCTCGTCCATGTCGAAGGAGTAGGCGTCCTTCATCGTGAACTCGCGCAGCCGCTGGAGCCCGGCGCGCGGTCGCACCTCGTCGCGGAACTTCGTTTGAATCTGGTAGAGCGTCGCCGGGAGGTCGCGGTAGGAGCGAGCGTGGTCGCGGAAGAGCTTCGTCATCACCTCTTCATGCGTGGGGCCAAGCACGAGTTTGCGCTCGCGTCGGTCGGTCAGCGGGAAAAGTACGTCGGCCATCGAGCGATCGCGGCCGCTCTGCTCCCACAGCTCGAGCGGGTGAATCGCCGGGAGCTGCGTCTCCTGCGCGCCGGCGGCGTCCATCTCCTCGCGCACGATCTCCTCGACGCGGCGCTTCGTGCGATTGCCGAGCGGCATGTACGAGTAGACGCCGGCCATCAGCTGGTCGATGAAGCCCGCGCGCAGCAGCAGGTAGTGGCTGGGCGTCTCCGCCTCGGCCGGTGTCTCGCGCAGCGTGTGGCCGAACATTCGTGACATCCGCATGAGGCGAGTCTAGGCCACGACCGAGCGAGGCGCAGCCGGACGAGGGCGAGACGGGCGTGCGATGGCTGCGTTCAGCCGACCGGTTCGTAGTGCTCCACGGTCGGAAACGGATCGTAGAAGTGGTGCAGCGCCGCCGACCACTGCTCGTACTGCGCTGAGCCGCGAAAGCCGACGGTGTGCGCCTCCAACGTCTCCCACTGCACGAGCAGCAGGTAGTGGTTCGGCGTCTCGATGCCGCGATGCAGCTCGTGCGAGATGTAGCCGTCGATCGAGGCGATGATCGACTGCGCATCGTCGAACGCACGCTCGAACTCTGCCGTCTGCCCGAGCTTCACCGGCAGCACGACGGCTTCGAGGATCACGCAGGCACCAGCCCGGCGTCGCGCATCGCTTGCAGGCCGGCTGCGACGTCGTCGTCGGGCTCGTGCTGGTCGATCTCGAAGGTGCGCACGGCGGCGGCGGGGATGCGCGAGGCGAGGGCCGCAAGGTCGGCGTCGCCGTTGCCGGGCGCGCGATGGTCGACGAGCCCCGCCACGTCGGTGATGTGCGTGCCGACGATGCGCTCGCCGAGCAGATCGAACCAGCGGTCGAGCGCGACGAAACCGAGGCGGTCGAGCAGTTCCGCGTGACCGGTGTCGTGCCAGTAGCCAACGACGTCCGGCGGGTAGCCGCTGATCAGCTCGGCACACTCTCGCGGCAGCGGGAACTGGTGGTAGGCCGCCCGCGTCTCGAGTCCGATCGTAACGCCGGCGGCGTCGGCAGCGACGGCAAGCTCGTCGAGCGAGTGCCGTGCCTGCACGTAGTACGGACCCGCGAGCTGAGCGCGCAGCGTGGTCGCCTCGATGCCCGCCTGACGCCAGACCGGGCCCCCCTGCTCGCCTCGCTCGTACGACTGACGGCGGGAGGTCTCGCCCGCGATCATCGCGTTGCCGATCTGCCCGAGGTGGACGACAACCGCTCCGGCACCGACCTCGGCGGCCAGCTCGATCGAGCGCTTCGAGTACTGCACGGCGATCGAGCGTTCGTTCTCGTCCGTCGACGCGAGGTTGAGGTCGCGGTTCCAGCCACGTCGCGAGTGCTGCTCCAGCGGCGCCGGGGCATGCACCGAGGTGACGTCGACCGAGGAGTGCGAGCGGATCGCAGCGATCTGGTCGGGCTGCATCGAATGGTTGATCTCGATCGCGCCAAAGCCGAGTTCTGTCGCGCGGTCGATGAAGGCAGACAGGTCGTGCTCAAAGCGGGGCTGCATCGCCCACATCGTGCTCAGGCCGGCGGGAGGATCGGGGAGAGGAGCGGTCACTTCGCTGCTTGCTGCTCCGCGATCACGGCATCGAGCGCGGTGCGGAGGCGACCGAGCACCTCGTCGTAGGGATAGGCACCAAGCGAGACCGAGCCGCGCTTGAGGTTCACAGCCGCGGGACCGCACCAGAGGCCGAGGTCGGCGTCGTCGGTCTCGCCGGGACCGTTCACGCGACAGCCCATGACCGCGATCGTGATGTCGTGCTTCTCGGCGTACGTCGACATCTCTTTGACGTCCTGCGCCAGCTCGATGAACGCCTCGTTCTCGACGCGAGAGCACGAGGGGCAGGAGATGATGTTCAGACCCTGGTCGAGCGACGCAGGCACCGAGCGGAAGCGACCGGCGGCGATATCGGTCAAGATCTCTCGCCCGGCGTCGATCTCCTCGCCCTTGCGCTCGAAGGGCAGCGTCAGCGAGACGCGGATCGTGTCGCCGATGCCCTGCGGGATCAGTTGCTCGAAGGCGACGCGCGTCTTGATCACGCCGTCCGGTGGCATGCCGGCTTCGGTCACGCCGAGGTGCAGCGGGATGTCCGGCCGCTCGGCGGCGAAGCGACGGTTGCCCGCGACGACCTTGCGCCAGTCCGAGTCCTTCAGCGAGACGACAAAGCTCGTGAAGCCGAGGTCGTCGAGCATCGCGCAATGTTCGAGGGCGCTGGCGACCATCGCGCCCACGTCGTCGCCGGGATACTTCACTGCCATCTCCGGGTCCACCGAGCCGCAATTCACGCCGACGCGCAGCGCACAGTCGTGGTCGACGGCGGTCTGCGCGATGAACGCGACCTTGTCTTTGATCGGCCTGTCGCGCTCGTGGTGGTAGAGGTGGCCGGGGTTGTAGCGAATCTTGTCGACGTGCGGCGCGACCGTGCTGGCCAGCCGGTAGTTCTCCTGCAGGTCGACGGAAAGCGTCGCGTCGGTGCGCGCGCGCACCTCGGCCAGCGCCTCGACGTCGCGGCGCGAGTCGACGGCGATGCGTACGAGGTCGCCGCCGGCAGCCTGGATCAGGTTCACCTGCCGCACCGTGGCGTCGATGTCCTGCGTCTTCGTCGCAGCCATCGACTGCACGACGATCGGCGCGCCGCCACCGATGGTGAGCGGCCCGACCGTAACCTCGCGCGTCTGCCTATCCGCCACGTGTCCCCCGAGACTCTGCTTGCGACTTGAGCGATTCCGAACTCGCGCCACAGGGTATCGCGCGGCGGCGTCTCAAGTTAGTGGGGCCACGTCGATAGACGCGCCTTAGCGGAACGCGCTCTCGCCGCTGGCGATGCGGCTGATGTCGGCGAAGGTGACGGCGACGAAGAGCAGAACGAAGAGCACAAGGCCAACGAGATGGACCAGCGCCTCACGCTCGGGGGCCACGCGCTTCCCTCGCCGCACGACCTCGAGCAGCAGGAACGCGATGCGGCCACCATCGAGCATCGGCAGCGGCAGCAGGTTGAGGACACCGAGGTTGATCGAGAGCAGCGCCGCCAATTCGAAGAGCGGAGGTGCGCCGCCGGCCCTCGCGATCTCGCCGGTCGCCTGCGCCAGCCCAACGGGACCGCGCACCGCCGGTCCGCTATCGCCGCCGCCCTTCACGCGGATGATCAGCTCGTTGCGGGCGAGGATGATCGTGTCGAACGTCTGGCGGAATCCCATCGGGATCGACTCCCACGGCGGCAGTGAGACGGTCTCCGTGAAGTCGTACTGCGAGCCGATCGTGATCCCCGTCGGGCCCTGTCCGGCGGGCGGCGTCCAACGCGCGTAGACCGGCAGCGCGAGGAAGTCCTCGCCGCGCTTGACGACGATGTCGAACTCCTTGCCGACGTTCAGCCGTACGAGCCGTCCGGCCTCGTTGAGGTTCCTCGAGTCGCGACCGGCGATCTCGTAGATCACGTCGCCCGGTCGCATCCCCGCCTCGTCGGCCGGCGCGCCCACGATCACGCTCGTCACGACGGCGCGGCCTACGCCTTCCTCGTGCGGGATCGTGAAGGCGATGGCGAAGAGGAATGTCGGCAGGATCAGGTTGGCGACGCCGCCCGACGCGAGGATGATCAGGCGCTGCCATCGTGGCTTCGCCGCCAGCGAGCGCGGGTCGGAGGGATCTTCCTCGCCCATCAGCCGCACGAAGCCGCCGAGCGGCAGCCAGTTCAGCGTGTATTCGGTCTCGCCGAAGCGCTTGCCCCAGACGCGTGGCGGGAAGCCGATGCCGAACTCATGTACGTAGACGCCGAACATTTTCGCCGTGACGAAGTGCGCGAACTCGTGCGCGACGACCAGCCCGACGAGCATGAAGGCGAAGATCAGCCCCGCCGTCACCGCGTCGGTGGCGAGGACGTAGGCAACCGCGATCGCGATCACGACGGAGACCGCGGTCATCGTGTTGCCGTAGCGTCGAGCGCTGCTCATCGCACGCCCGCCGCGATCAACTGATCGGCGAGCTGCTGTCCCCATTGCTCGGCGGCAACGAGATCGTCGAGCGTCGGATCGTCGTGTGAGCGGTGCTCCTCAAGCGCGCGGCCGAGCACCTTGCCGATGTCGGTGAAGCGACAGCGCCCGGCAAGGAAATGGCTCACCGCCATCTCGTCGGCGCCGGCGAGCGCGGCGGCGAACGTGCCCTCGCGGCGACCCGCCTCAAGCGCGAGACCGAGCGAGGGAAAGAGCGAGTCATCGACGGTGCCGAAGTTGAGCGAACCGCGCGCCGCGAGGTCGAGCGGGGCGGAGAGTTGAGCTGCCGCGCGGTCCGGGTAGGTCAGCGCGCACTGGATCGGCAGCCGCATGTCCGGCTCGCCGAGCTGCGCCTTCACCGAGCCATCCGCGAAAGTGACGAGGGAGTGCACGACGCTCTCGCGGTGCATCAGCACGTCGATGCGGTCGAGTGGGACGTCGAAGAGCCAGTGCGCCTCGATCACCTCAAGGCCCTTGTTGAAGAGTGTCGCGCTGTCGATCGTGATCTTCGGGCCCATGTCCCACGTCGGATGGTCGAGCGCCTGCTCGGGCGTGACGCGGTCGAGCGCGTCGACGTCGAGGTCACGGAATGCCCCGCCGGACGCGGTGATCGTGAGGCGGTCGATCGCCCCCGCGGGCTCGCCCCAGAGGCACTGCCAGATCGCGGAGTGTTCCGAGTCGACCGGCCGCAGTTCGCCGCCGTCGGCCAGCGCCGCACGCACGACGTGCCCGCCGACGACCAGCACTTCCTTGTTCGCGAGCGCGACGGCCTTCTTCGCCCGCAGCGCGGCCAGCGTCGGCTGCAATCCGGCGGTACCGACGGTCGCGACCAGCACGACATCGACGTCGGGTGCGCTTGCCATCGCCTCCAGCGGCTGCCAGCGGTCGCGCCCCAGCTCGCTCGCGAGTACGTCGGACTCAGCGCCGGGCAGCGCCCATGCGGTGTCGGGGGCGAACTCATCGATCTGTGAGCGGAGCAGCGCGATATTCGAGCCGGCGGCGAGGCCGATGATACGAAAACGGCCCGGGAGTGCCCGGACCACATCAAGTGCCTGCCGTCCTACCGATCCGGTTGAACCCAGGATCGCCAGGCGGATTATGTCGGAAGCCATCGCACCAACCAGTATAGCAACGGCCCCGTCAGCAGCAGCGAGTCCATGCGGTCGAGCAGGCCGCCGTGGCCGGGCAGCAACTGTGACATGTCCTTCACTCCGATCCGACGCTTGATCGCCGATTCGAGCAGGTCGCCAGCGATCGCCGCGACGGGTAGACCCAGAGCGGCAGCGACGATCAGCGCGGCACCGGGATCGAGACCAAGCACCTGCATCGTGATCATCGACCCGGCCGCGCCGCCCAGCACACCACCCACGGCACCCTCCCATGTCTTGTTCGGCGAGAGCGTGGGCGCGAGTCTGTGGCGACCGAGGGTGCGGCCAGCCACATAAGCGCCAGTGTCGGTCGCGAAGGTCGCGACGATCGCGACGGCGACCCACTCTACGCCGTCAGTCAGATCTCGCAGGAGCACCCAGTGGCCGCCGGGGACGGCGAGGTAGAGCAGCCCGAGCACGAACCAGCTCATCTCGCGCGGCCAGCGCAACAGCCGGGAGAGCAGCTGCACGACTGCGGTCGCGGTCAGCAGGATCAAGATGCGGATCAGGAAGCGCTCTTCCACGGGTGGCGCGACCACGACCATCGCGACGATCAGTCCGCCTGAGAGCCCGTAGACACGACCGACAGCGGGCACGGCGACGCGCATCAGCTCGAAGGTCGCCGCCGCAAAGAGCAACGCAGCGAGCACGCGAAAGACTGACTCCGGGGCGAGCACGACGGCTGCCAGCAGCGGCAGTCCGATCCCGGCGACGGTCAGGCGAGCCCTCAGCATACGCGCCCGTTCGGGAGGCTAGTCGTTGCCGTCAGCATTCTCCGGCACCAGATTCTCCGGAACCAAGCCGAACCGGCGTTGCCGCCTGCTGTAGTCCTGCAACGCCCGATCCACCTCAGCGGCATCGAACTGCGGCCACATCCCGTCGAAGAAGTAGAACTCGGAGTAGGCACCCTGCCAGATCAGGAAGTTGGAGATGCGGCGAGCAGCACCGGTGCGGATCAGCAGGTCGGGATCGGGGATGTCCGCCGTCCAGAGCCGCTGCGCGATCGCATCGTCGGTTACCTCATCGGCGGGGACGCCGTCGCTGATCAGCCGCTGCACCGCGCGCACGATGTCCGCCCGGCCGCCGTAGTTGAACGCGATGTTGACCGTGACGCGGTCATTGCCGGCCGTCTGCTCCACGGCTCGCTCGACGCGCTTGCACAGCGCTTCCGGCAGCCCGTCGGTGTCGCCGATGTGGCAGACCCGCACACCCTCGGCGTCGAGTTCGTCGAGATGACCATCGATGAAGTCGCTGCCGAGGCGCATCAGACCCTCGACCTCGTCCGGCGGGCGACCCCAGTTCTCCGTGGAGAAGGCGAACAGAGTAAGCATCGGCACGCCGTGCTCGGCGAAGCGTTCGATCACGGTGCGTACGTTGTCGGCGCCCGCGCGATGTCCCTCGCCGCGGGAGAGACTGCGCTCCTCCGCCCAGCGGCCGTTGCCGTCCATGATGATCGCCACGTGTTCCGGCAGCGGCTGAATCTGAGGGAGCGGGGGCGCGAGGGCCTTCTCTACGACCAACGAACAGTCCGCTGACGGTCGACGCCGGGCAGTTCGAGTACGGGCAGGCTAGACCTCAAGAAGCTGCTGCTCTTTCTGCTTCATCAGCCCTTCGACCCGTTCCTGGTGCGCGCTGGTGAGCTTCTCGACCTCGTCCTGTGCGCGGTGCTCCTCGTCCTCGGAGATGTCCTTCTCCTTGAGCGACTTGCGCAGTTCGTCGATGCCATGCCGGCGCACGTTGCGGACGGAGACGCGCGCTTCCTCGGTGCGTGCCCCGACCTGCTTCACGAGTTCGCGCCTGCGCTCCTCGGTGAGCGGGGGGATCGGCAGCCGTACGAGCACGCCGTCGTTCGAGGGGTTGATGCCGAGGTCGCTGGTCTGGATCGCCTTCATGATCGAGTCGATCGCGCCCTGGTCCCAGGGCTGCACGGTGATCAACTGCGCGTCGGGCGCGCCCAGCGTCGCGAGCTGGTTGAGCGGCATCGTCTGGCCGTAGTGCTCGACCATGATGTGCTCGACGAGTGCCGTCGATGCCCTACCGGTGCGGATCGTGGCGAGATCGCGCTCGAACGCGCCCACCGCCTTGTCCATCATGTCTTCGGTCTCAAGCAGGATTTCGTCGGTCATGCCCCTCCACCGTTCGCGCGGCTCCGGTGCGTGCGGCGCAACTCGGATCAGGTGGTCTCTGGCGCCAACGATACCGCGCCGGGGCGAACACTTGAAGTGTCGGCTCGGATGCCGCCGCTCGGCCGTGCTGATCCGTGCGGCGTGGAGGGGGCTGGCTAGCTGCCCAGTTCGAAGCGCGAGAAGTTCGTGATGCGCACGTTCTCGCCGGTCGTCGCGATCGTGTCCTGCACGAGATCGGCGATCGTGCGGCCGGCATCCTTGATGAACGGCTGCGTCAGTAGCGCGTGCTCATCCTTCTGGCCGGGGGCATCGTCCGGGACATCCTCGGGATTGAGCGCCAGCGGGTTCATCGCCGCGACCTGCATCGCGACGTCACGCGCGAGCTCGCGGAACGCGTCCGTGCGGGCGACGAAGTCCGTCTCACAGTTGATCTCGACAAGCGCGCCGATGCGACCCTCGCCGTGGATGTATGCCTCGACCAGTCCCTGCCCGGTCTCGCGCTCCGTCCGCTTGGCTGCGGCGGCAACGCCGCGCTCTCGCAGCAGTTCCTTCGCCTGAGCGAAATCGCCGCCAGCCTCTTCGAGTGCGCGCTTGCAATCCATCACACCAGCGCTGGTCTCATCGCGCAGACGCTTTACGTCATCAGCCGTAACCACAGCGGTTCCTCCGAATGAACTTGGCTCGTATCTGTTCGAGGCTCGATCGGCGCTATCCGGCCGTCGGAGCCTCCGCTGCACCCGCGGGCGCAGTTGGTGTCTCGGTAGCGGGTGTCTCCGCGGCAGGTGCCTCGGCTGGCGGCGCTGCGGCGGGTGCTGCCGCCTCGGCTGGCGGCGCTGCGGCGGGTGCTGCCGCCTCGGCTGCCGGCGCTGCCGTGGGCGCTGCGGCGGGTGCCGCTGCCTCGGCTGCTGGCGCTGCGACGGGTGCTGCATCTGCGGCGGGTGCGGCCGCGGCTGCTGCCGCGTCGCGCGCGGCGAGCTCCTGCTCCACCTCGCCGTAGGCCATGCCCTCGAGGATCGCGCCGGAGACGCGGCTGGTCATCAGCCGGATCGCGCGCAGCGCGTCGTCGTTCGAGGGGATCGGGAAGTCGATCAGGTCGGGGTCCGAGTTGGTGTCGCACATCGCGATGATCGGAATCTTCATGCGGTTCGCTTCCTTGACCGCGATCGCGTCCATCGTCGGGTCGACGATGAAGACCGCGCCAGGCAGCCGGGCCATGTCGCGCAAGCCACCGAATCCGCGAACCATGCGGTTGTACTGACGGGTGAGGTCGATGCGCTCCTTCTTCGAGAGCGTCGACTCCTCAAGCGTCGCCATCTGCTCCTCCAGCTCCTGGAGGTGCGTGATGCGCTTCGAGATCGTAGTGAAGTTGGTGAGCGTGCCGCCGAGCCATCGCAGCGTGACGTACGGCATACCGCAGCGCGCTGCCTCAGCCTCGAGGATTTCGCGCGCCTGCCGCTTGGTGCCGACGAAGAGCACCGACTGGCCGGCGGAGACGACCTCACGCAGCTTGTCGAGTGCGCGCTCGAGGAGCGGTACCGTCTGCCCGAGGTCGAGGATGTGGATCCCATTGCTCTCGGTATAGATGTACCGACGCATGTGCGGATTCCAGCGACGGGTCTGGTGTCCAAAGTGGACGCCCGCCTCTAGCATCTCGCGCATCGTGCTGGCATCTGCCACGTCTGTCCCCGATCGTCTGACTGAATTATCGCTCTAGCGTCGCTGGCTCAGGTTACGGTTTGGAGTGCTATCCGGAGGGCCAATCAGGGCCCCGTCCAGGACGTCTCCAGAGCATCTTCCAGAGCTCCGCAGTCGCACAGATGCCCTCACCAGAGCGAGGGCATGCGAACCGCTGAGCTTCGCCGTGTCACGAGTATAGACCCCGTGCGCGCTCTTGAGCCACCGCCCAACGTTGCCTGTCTGACGGACTCTCCCCTACACTTTATGCTTCTCAGTCGAGGCCAGCGCGCAGGGGATCGCGCTGCTGCACGCTGAGCGCGGAGGTTTGAGTGCCGAACTACGAATACAGGTGCAAGAAGGGCCATCGCTACGAACGTCGCGAGCCGTTTGGCTCTCCTCGTGAGCACGAGTGCGAGAAGTGTGGCGAACCCGCGTCCCGTCAGCTAAACGCCCCCGCGATCGCGTTCAAGGGATCCGGCTGGTACAAGACCGACTCGCGCAACAGCGACAACATCGGCACCGACCGCAAGAAGAAGCCAAAGCCCGAAGTCGTCACTCCGGGTTCAGATTCGTCGTCCGCGAAGCGATCGGCGACCGGCACGTCCAAGGCCAAATCCGAGACGAAGAGCGCGAATTCGAGCTCCAGCGCCAAGAAGGGCGCGAAGTCGGATTGACGGCCGATGCGAGCCGTGCTCCAGCGCGTCACCCGCGCCCGCGTCACTGTCGATGATCCATCCGGGGATACCGAGACCGTCGGCGAGATCGGCGCGGGCCTGCTCGCCTACGTCGGTGTGGCCGACGGCGACGGCGAGGATGAGGCGCGCTGGCTGGCGATGAAGATCGCCCAGCTCCGCATCTTCCTCGACGACGAAGGGCGCTTCGCTCGCTCGCTGATCGATAGCGGTGGCGCTGCACTGATCGTCTCGCAGTTCACGCTGCTCGCCGACACGCGACGCGGTCGCCGGCCATCGTTCACGGCTGCCGCACCACCAGAGGTCGCCGCGCCGCTCGTCGATCTGCTCGCGGACGAGCTGCGAGCGCTGGGGGTCGGCGTCGAGGGCGGCCGCTTCGGCGCGCACATGATGGTGACAAGCGAGAACGATGGACCGGTCACGATCATGCTCGACAGCGACGATCGCGAACGCTCTCGCCGTGGCTAGACGGCGTCGCGGCTAGATGCTCCCTGCGATGAAGAGCGCCTCACCGGAGGCGACGACGTCCTGCACGCGGTCGGCGGTCATAGCAGCATTCGCGTCGCCGGTGGAGTCGATCACCGCGCCGGGCAGCGCCCCGGCCTGCGACTCACGCGCGAACTGCTCGTGGAGCGGACGCACGCGGTCCGGCGCGCTGACGTCGGCCGCGCGATCGCGGTCCCGCGCCACAGCGGTCTCCAGCGTCGGCAGCAGCAACACGAAATGGACGTTGCAGTCGAGCCCGGCCAGTTGTTCACGATACCGTTCCGCGTCATCCGCGAGGATGACGTCGTCGATCACGACCGCGTAGCGCAGCGCAATCGCGTTGCTTGCGACCGACGCGGCGTTGCGGGTCGCGAGCTCCCGCTGCTCGGCGGCCTGCGGGCTGTCGAGCCACGGATGCCGGTAGCCTGCCTTCACCCAGTGCCGGATGTCATCCATCGAGACATGCAGCATGCGGTCGAACCGCTCGCAGATCGCCTCCGCGACGCTCGACTTGCCTGCGCCAGCCGGGCCGGTGAGCAGGATCACCTGGTTCACAGTGCCGCCTCGCTCACGGGGTCACCTCGACGCCTCGATCTCGAGCGAGATGTCCAGCGAGGGGGCAGAGTGCGTGAGCGCTCCGACGGAGATCAGGTGCACGCCGGAAGCCGCGACCGCGCGGATCGTGTCCAGCGTGACTCCTCCCGAGGCCTCGAAGAGCACGCCCTGCTGGTGCGCCTGCACGATCGACGCCATCAACTCCGGCTTCATGTTGTCGAGCAGCACGATGTCCGCCCCGGCGGCGACGGCAGTGCGTGCCTGCTCCCCCGTGTCGACCTCGACCTCCACCCTCAGCGTGTGCGGGACGCGCCATCGCGCCTCCTGCACGAGCGCGGCGATATCGACGCCGCGCAGCACCCCGGCGGCGATGTGGTTGTCCTTGATCAGCACGCCGTCCTCGAGCGTGTTGCGGTGGTTGCGGGCACCGCCGATGCGCACCGCGTAGCGTTCCAGCTCGCGCATCCCCGGCGTCGTCTTGCGCGTGTCGAGCACGTCGGCGCTGCCACCCTCGGCGGCCTCGCGTACGTACTCCTCGGTGATCGTCGCGATGCCGGAGAGCCGCTGCAGAAAGTTCAGCGCGATGCGCTCAGCGGAGAGCATCGGCGCAAGTGGGCCGCTCACCTCCGCCAACAGCTGCCCGCTCTCGGCGACGGAGCCGTCCGGCACGATTACGTCGACGGCGAGTTCCGATGAGAGCTGCGTGAACGCCGCCTTTACGAGGTCCATGCCGCAGACGACGCCCGCCTCCTTCAGCAGGAACCCCCCACGGGCGCGCTGCGTCGGGTCGACGGTCGCCAGCGTCGTGATGTCGTGGCGGGCGCGGTCCTCGTCGAGCGCCCGTGCGACGGCGTCGCGCACCGTCTGCGCGTCGATTCCGCGTGCGTCAGTCGTCATGTGATCTGTCCTCGTCTGGTGCTGGGTTCGTCACGGCTTGCGATAGACCAAGTGGCGCAGCCACTCGTCCTGCGACTCGGGGAAGTCGCTGCGGTAGTGCGCGCCACGCGACTCCTCCCGCAGCAACGCTGCCTCCGTCATCAGACGGCCACAGACGATCATCGATCGCATCTCCAGCGAAGCACGATCCGTGGCCGGCTGCATCAGCGTCTCCCAGCGGGCGAGGCGGGAGGCCGCCTCGGTCAGACCTTCGCCATCCCGGACAATCCCCGCGTGCGACCACATCAACTCGCGCAGCTCGCCAGCCTCAGCGGCACCCGCCTCAGTGACACCGCCCTCAGCGGAACAGGCGTCGCGGCTCGGTAGCGCGAGGGCGTCGGAGGTCGGCTCGGGCGCTGGCGCGGGATCGCCCGGCTCGAAGAGCCGCTCGATCATGCGCTTGGCAAAGACCACGGTCTCGAGCAGCGAGTTGCTCGCGAGCCGGTTCGCGCCGTGGACGCCCGTGCAGGCGACCTCTCCGATCGCGAACAACCCCTCGACGGTGGTCTCGCCGTAGCTGTTCGTGCGCACGCCGCCCATCGTGTAGTGCGCAGCGGGCGAGACCGGAATGCGGTCGCGGCTGAGGTCGAGCCCCGCATCCATGCACGTGCGGTAGATCTGCGGGAAGCGCGCCGCGAGCCATCCCGCATCGCGGCTGGTGATGTCGAGCAGCACATGATCGCTCCCCGTCTCGGCGATCTCGCGGTGCTCGGCGCGGGCCACGACGTCACGTGGTGCCAGCTCCGCCTGCTCGTGGTAGCGCGGCATGAAACGCTCACCCGCCGTGTTGAAGAGCAGCGCGCCCTCACCGCGCAGTGCCTCCGAGATCAGGAACACCGGCCTGTCGGGGATGCGCAACGCCGTCGGGTGGAACTGCGTGAACTCGAGATCCATCACCTCCGCGCCAGCACCGTAGGCGAGCGCAACGCCGTCGCCGGTCGAGACGTCCGGGTTGGTCGTGACGCGGAAGGTCTGCCCTGCCCCGCCCGTCGCGAGCACGATGTTGCCGGCGTCGTAGCGGGCGGGCTCATCTGCGCGCACGTCATAGACATCGATGCCGACGGCGCGGCCGTTCTCGACGACGATGCGGTCGCCAAACGTGTGCTCAAGGATCGTCACGCCTTCGCGGCGGGCCAGCGAGGAGAGCGAGAGCTCGATCTCAAGGCCGGTCGAGTCGCCGCCGGCGTGCAGGATGCGCGGCGCGGAGTGTGCGCCTTCGCGGCCCAGCGCAACCTCGCCGTCCGAGTCGTCGAAGTTCACGCCGTAGCGGACGAGGTCAGCGACACGGTCCGCGGCCGCCGACGTGAGGATGCTCGCGGTCTCCTCGTCGACGAGCCCCGCGCCCGCCTCGATGGTGTCCTGCAGATGCGCCTCGGCCGAGTCGCCGGGGCCGACGGCGGCGGCGATACCGCCCTGCGCGTAGCGCGTGCTCGCCTCGTCGATCGAGCCCTTGGTCACAACAAGCACCGTTGCGCCGTGCTCGTGCGCCTGCAACGCGGCGTAGAGCCCAGCGATGCCGGAGCCAACGACGACGAGGTCGAACCGACCGGCAGTGCGTCCGCTCGAGGCCTCTGCAGTCACTCGAGCCGCTCCACGTCGGTGTCGTAGCCCTCGATGGCGATCCCGCTCGTCCTGAGCCCGTCGAAGGACAGCCGTGCTGCGCCCGACACCGCTACTTCAGCGCCAGCATGCGCTCAAGCGCGACGCGGGCGTGCTGCTTCTGGTCGTCCGGCACCACAAGCTGGTTGACGACTTCGCCGCGCACCAGCGACTCCATCACCCACGCCATGTAGGCCGGGTGAACGCGGTACATCGTGCTGCAGGGGCAGACGATGGGGTCGAGGCAAAAGATCGTCTTGTCCGGGTGCTCCTTGGCGAGCCGCGAGACGAGGTTGATCTCCGTCCCGATGCCGATCACGGCGCCGGGGGCGGCAGCCTCGACGTAGCGCGCGATGAACGCGGTGGAGCCGCTCGCGTCGGCGGCCTGTACGACCTCGAATCGTGACTCGGGATGGACGACGATCTGCACGTCCGGATACTGCTCGCGCGCGGCCTCGATCTGCGTCACGGAGAAGCGCTGATGCACGGAACAGTGGCCCTGCCAGAGGATGATGCGCGACTGGTCGAGCGCGTCCGTGCTCAGTCCACCGAGCGCCCCGGACGGCTGACGCCAGTTCCACAGCACCATCTCGTCGAGCGGGATGCCCATCGCGTGGCCGGTGTTGCGACCGAGGTGCTGGTCCGGGAAGAAGAAGACCCGCTTGCCCTGCTCGAACGCCCACCCCAGCACGCTCTCGGCGTTCGACGATGTGCAAACCACGCCGCCGTTCTCGCCACAGAACGCCTTGAGCGAGGCGGCGGAGTTCATGTAGGTCACGGGGATGATGTCGTCCGTGCCACCAAAGTGCTCGCCAAGTTCGCGCCACGCGGCGTAGACATCCGGCGCGGAGGCCATATCCGCCATCGAGCAGCCGGCCTCCATGTTTGGCAGCACGACCTGCTGGTGGTCGCCGGAGAGAATGTCGGCCGCCTCCGCCATGAAGTGCACGCCGCAGAAGACGATGTACTTCGACTCCGGGCGCTCGGCCGCGTACTGCGCCAGCACGAACGAGTCGCCGCGCTCGTCGGCGAATTCGATGATGTCCTCGCGCTGGTAGTGATGGCCGAGCACGATCACGTCGTCGCCCAGCGCCGCTCGCGCCGCACGCACCCGCTCATTCAGTTGATCGGCGTCGAGCGACCAGTATTCGTCGGGGATCGTCTGCTGCCAGGAGCCGAAGGAGACTTCCTCCGAGAGCGGGATGGTCTCAATTCCGCTGTCGGTTTCGCACTGGAGCTGAGGGATCGACGTACCGACGATCTGAAGCGCCATGACGGAACCCATCTCTTCGCCTCAGGGATGAGGCTACTCGGGGAAGCGACTTAGCGTACTTAGTACACTAAGTCCTTTGCGTACATCCTACGCTTACTCTCCTCGGCGGGTCAATCGGGGTCGGCTACGCGACCTCGGCGACATCTCCCTTCGACTGGAGCCTCCTCATGAACGTGGCGACGGCAAGCAGCAGCCCGGCGCCGAGGATCGGCGTGAAGCTCTGCTTCAGCGCGGCCTCATCGAGCGTCAGGCCAAGAACGAACCCGGCGATGCCGATGTTCACACCAGCGAAGATCAGCGTGTTGGCCCACGGCCAGACGTTGCGGCGGTCTCTAGTGTTCAGTGTCAGTAGCGCCAGAATCGGATTCGTGACGACACCAATGAACATCAGATGATCCATCGCGAGAAGCAGGTGGACCGGGGCGAGGTCGAAGTCGTCCGCATAGTTGCTGATCAGGTAGACGAGGTAACCGACGTCGATCGGCAGCGCAAGCATGGCCAGACCGAGGAAGCGCTCGTGCGAGTCTTGCAGCCACTTTGTCGACCGGATCTCAGGCCACATGCGCGCGATGTAGACGACCGTCCCGAGGATCTCGAACGGCAAGCTGATCATCACCAGCGGAAGAATACCCGTGAGCAAGCCGAGCATGAGCGACAACCCGCCGAAGAACGGAAGCGCGACCTGCACCTTGCCCCAACGGGTCGCAAGCGGAACACGACCGTAGCGCAGCCCCCACTCGGTGAGCCCCATGCTGACCGGAATCAGGAAGCCAACGACCATGGTCGCCGGGTGCGAACCTTCGCCGCCCTCGATGAATATCTCATTGCCGGTTGCAATCTCGATGCCCCAGAGCACACCCATCACGGCACCGACGCCTGATGTCGCGACGGCAGCGAGGATGGCGAGATGGGGCGTCGTCAACTCGACGGCGCGCGCGCATGCCAACCCAACCAAGAAAGGCGATGAAGATGGCCGTCACCACCGCGCCAACTGCGGGACGAACCTCGTTCATCGTCGTCAGAAAGACCAGTATGTAGACAACGACAGACGCGGCAGACAGGTAGCTGAGCCAGCTGCCCAGCTTCCTCTGACTATCGGACATGTTGCCGCCACCGAAGAGCCAGAGCGAAGCGGCAAAGACGGCCAACGTGAGCCAGCCGATCGTGCCACCGTGGACGTGCGCCAGCAGCACCTGACGCCCCTGCTGGCCCTCAAAGTCAACGAGATCCGTCCCGTTGAGGATTCCCACACTGACTGTGTAGATGAAGATCACGAGCGCGACCTGGAGCAATGTCCGGATTTCTCGTGCGAATGGTGTTCCGGTGATCCCGGGCTCGGCTGACATCGGCGTCCTCTCCGATCAGCCCCGCCTGTGACCCCTGCGGTCTACGTTATTTCAGGCGTGGTACAACTTCCGTCGCCAGGCACGTCAGTTGCGGCAGCCGGTCGCCGCCCGCAAAGACGAAGTTGAAGTGCCGCACGCCAGCAGTTTCATGATTCCAATCCGGGCACTTGACAACATACCTCGGTAGGAAACATATTGTACGCCGATATATCGGATACCAATGTATAGCAATGCAATAGATGCTGGCAGGAGGACGCCAATGACTCAGCAAGGGACAAGCGACCGCGAAATCAAGCAAGCCGTCACGGAACAGTACGGGGCACGGGCTCGGGCCGCTCTCGCCGATGCGGGCACCGAGGTCGGAGCGACGGCGAGCTGTTGTGGGCCATCCGGTTCGCAGCAGGCGAGTGACGATGGCTGCGGCTGCGGGCAGCCCGGTGAACTCGCATCCACGCTCTACAGCGGCGGAGAGCTCAGCGACGTACCGAAAGCAGCACAGCTGGCTGCGGCTGGCTGTGGGAATCCGGTCGCCATCGCGGAGTTGCAGGCCGGGGAGTCGGTTCTCGATCTCGGCTCAGGTGGGGGCATCGATTGCTTCCTCGCCGGGAAGCAGGTCGGCCAGAGCGGAGAAGTGTGGGGCGTGGACATGACGCCCGACATGGTCCAGCTCGCACGCACCAACGCCGAGAAGGTTGAAGCAACGAACGTTCACTTCCGCCTCGGCGAGATCGAGGACCTGCCGTTCGAAGCGGCGCAGTTCGACACCGTGATTTCGAATTGCGTGATCAACCTCTCGGTGGACAAGCCGCAGGTCTTCCGCGAGACGTTCCGCGTGCTGAAGCCGGGCGGCCGGCTGCGCGTCTCGGACATCGTGGTCACCGGGGAGCCGGCCGAGCAGCAGGACGGTGACACGGAGCAATGGGCGGCTTGTGTCACCGGTGCCCTGCCGATCGAGGAATACGTTGCAGCCGTTCGTGATGCCGGCTTCGTGGACGTGAATGCCGAATACAAGGGTGGTGCGGACGGCGGTACCGTCAGCGCGTATGTGACGGCATTCAGGCCCGAGTAGCCCCCGGCGACGACCGGCCAGTCGCCAACGGCAGCGAGGTGGAGTCAGGCGGCTCCACCTCGCTGTCACGCCAGTCGCGAATGCCAGCGGAGGCGCAATGCAGAATCAGACATCGGACACGGGCGTCGCGGTGCGTGATCAACACGTGGTCGACGCGGATTGCCCTCGCCACGGAGACGCCGAGCCGCGTTCGTCCATCGGTCGCCTCGCAGCGAGCATTCGCAACGAGGAGCTCGACCTCTCCTCGTGCTGCGCAGCCGACGGCAGCGTCACGGTCGGATTCACCGACATCGAAGCATCGACGGAGCTGATGCTTCAGCTCGGGGACCGAGCGTGGGTGGAATTGCTTCGAGAGCACAACGAGATCTTGCGTCGCGAGGTCGGCAATTACCGAGGGACCGTCGTGAAGAGTCGTGGCGATGGATTCATGGTCGCGTTCGCGGCGCCGGAGGATGCGGTACTTGCCGCGATCGAGATCCAGCGCTCACTCGCGGCCTGGAATCTGCTCCGAGAGACGCCGATACGAGTTCGCATCGGGCTACACACCGGGCGTCCGGTCTATGAAGCTGCGGACTTCTTCGGCCGAGACGTAAATCTCGCAGCCCGCATCGCCGATCACGCCGCGGGCGGTGAGGTGCTGGTCTCCGAACGCCTCCGCGAGCTACTGGAGCCTCGCGAGATGTTCAACTTCGACGCTGGCGCTCCGGTCGCGCTGAAGGGTTTCGACGGCGAACACGCGACGCACGTGGCTACGCGAGCAACATCGGATCGATGACCGCACTCGCGCCCGGGCTCATCGGGAACGGACTTGCGGCCTAGCCAGTCCGACGGCGGTCAGACTACTTCAGACGCGGTACGACCTCGGTCGCGACGCGCGTCAGCTGCAGCAGCCGGTCGCCGCCCGCGAAGACGAAGTTGAAGTGCCGCACGCCGGCATCGATGAAGGCGCTCAGGCGCTCCACCCACATCTCCGCGTCGCCGTAGACGGTGTAGCGCTCGAAGCGGTCGAAGGGCGTCTGGTACGTCGCCTCCATGCGCGCCGCGATCGTGCCCAGCGCCTCAGCGAGGTCGTCGTCAAACTGCCCCCAGAGCTGCAGCGCGGGGCGGATCGCATCCGGGTCGCGCCCGTGGCGCTCCGCCTCCTCGCGCACGACCGCCAGGCCCTCGGCAAAGCGTTCCGGCGTGATCACGAACGGCATCCACGCGTCGCCGAAGCGGCCCGCCCGACGCTGCGCTGGAGCGGCGCGGCCTCCGACCCAAATCGGGATCTGCGGCTCGGGCACAAGGTCGAGGATCGCCTCATCGACGTCGATCACATCGGAGTGCAGCGTCGTCGGGTTGCCGGACCAGAGCGCGCGTAGCGCCTCGAGCGTCGCGTCGAGCCGTGCGCCCCGCTCCGCGAGCGGCACGCCGGATGCCTCGAACTCCTTGGCAAACTCGCCGCCACTGCCGACACCGAGCCGAAAGCGGCCCTCCGAGAGCCATTGCAACGTCGCTGTCTGTTTCGCGAGAGCGGCAGGCTTACGCAGCGCCGCGAGCAGCACCCCGGAGCCGAGCGCGACGTTCTCCGTGACCGCCGAGGCGGCCGAGAGCAGTGAGAGCGGCTCCGGCCAGAAGACGTGCCAGAGCACATGGTCGCCGACCCACACGGAGTCGTAGCCCATCGCCTCCGCGGTCTGCGCCGAGGCGAGGAACTCCTGCGGCGTCGAACCACCGGGCAGGACGCCGAAGGTCAGGCCATCAGTCATCGGATGCTCACAGGAAGACCGGCTCGCGGCTGACAAAGCGGTAGATCAGTGCCGGACGGTGCGCGCCCTCGTGCCGTCGCGTCTCCGTCGATTCGATGATGCCGTTACTGAGCATGCGCTTGCGGAAGTTCCGCCGATCGAGGTCGCGGCCGAGGATCGCCTCGTACGTGCCCTGCAGATCGCGGATCGTGAATTCATCGGGCAGCAGGCCGAAGGCGATGTTCGTGTAGTCCAGCTTCGCGCGTGCCCGCTCCAGCGCCTGCGCGATCACGCTGTTGTTGTCGAAGGCGAGCGGCCCCAGATCATCGACGCGGTGCCACTCCGGCGGCCACTCGTCGCCGGTGCGCAGGCGCACGGCACTGGCATCGACGAGCGCGAAGTACGCGACGGCAACGCCGGGCTGGCCGACGTCGAGTCCTGACGTGGTGAAGAGCTGTTCGAGGTAGAGGTCGGCAGCGCCGGTCTCCTCCGCCAGCTTGCGGGCGGCGGTGCCATCGAGCGGCTCATCGCCGCGCCAGAGCCCGCCCGGCAGTGCCCATTTGCCGCGCTCCGGGTCGCCGGTGCGATGCACGAGCAACACCTGCAGTGCCTCATCGATGATCGCGAAGATCACGACGACGGTGGCGACCAGCGACCCCCCGCTCATCCGGCGGCCTCCCCGGAGGGCGCGGCGAACCGCAGCCCGAGGTCGGCGACGATCTCGTCGCCCTCGCCGCGGCGATAGACCTCGATCGAGTCGCCGGTGATCGCCTCGCCGGCATCGGCAACCGCGTCTCGCAGCGCATCCATCACCTGCGCGATGTGCTCCGTGCCGCCGGAGTACGTGACCATCGCGTACGCGCCGCCGGGCACGTCGACGGGTGCGTAGCCCTCGGCGCTCGCCTGCTCGGACGACGGCGCTCCGCCGAAGTAGATCTGCTCGTCGCCGACGAGCAGCATCGCGCCGACGCCCTCGATGCCGTCCTCGTTGCTCGTCAGGTGCCCGGCCTCGCGGTCGACGGCGATGTGGTCCCAGAGTTCGCCGATGTGCTCGTGGTCGCCCGGCGATGTGCGGGCGAGCAAGCGGTATCCAGCAAGCTGATGAACGGCGAATTCGAGCGTGTTCGACGACATCGCGGCTCTAGACGACTGCCAGCGTGACGCCATCCGCCACGCGACCCTGCAGCGACCACGCCGTCACGCGGTCGATCGTCACCGTCGAGAGCTCGCCGACATCGGTCGTGCCGGTGAAGTGCACGAGCTGGCCGCCCCGCGCACGCCCGGTCGAGCGGCCCTCGTCGGCGCGCTCGACGAGCACCTCGACGCTACCGCCAAGCGAACGACGGTTGATCGCGACCGCCGACTGCTCGTGGATCGCCTCGATCACCTGCAGGCGCTCCTTCTTCACCGCCGGCGGTACGTCGTCGGCCTGGTTGCGCGTGGCGAAGGTGCCGGGTCGCTCCGAGTACGTCGCCACGTGGATCACGTCGAAGCTGGTGCGCTCGAGCAGCGCGACAGTATTCGCGAACTCCTCGTCCGTCTCGCCGGGGAAGCCGACGATCACATCGGTCGCGATCGATGCGTCCGGCATGCGACTGCGGATGCGCTCGACCCGTTCCTCGTACTCCGCGAGCGTGTAGCCGCGCTTCATCCGCGCGAGCACGCCGTCATCGCCGGACTGCACGGGGATGTTGAAGTGCTCACAGACCTTCGGCAGGTCCGCGACGGCGTCGATGACGCGGTCCGTCATGTCCTTCGGGTAGGAGGTGAGGAATCGCGTGCGCAGGATGCCGTCGACGCCCTCGATCGCCTCGAAGAGCGTAGCCAGGTCGGCGTCACCATCGAGGTCGTGGCCGTACGCCTCGACGGTCTGTCCCAGCAGCGTGACTTCACGCACGCCGCGCGCAGCGAGGTGGCGCACCTCCGAAAGCACATCATCGACGGGTCTCGATCGCTCGCGCCCGCGCCGGAACGGCACGATGCAGAAGGTGCAGAACTTGTCGCAGCCGTGGACGACCGGCACGAACGCCGTCGGGCCGTCCGGCGTGCCAAACGTCTCGGTCCAGAACTCGCCCTCGGAAACGTCGCGCCCGGCGTCGGCGATCTCGATGATCGGGTCGAATTCTTGCGGTCGCGCCCACGCATCGACCCACGGGAAGCGGCGCTCCAGATCGTCGGTCTTCGGGCCGACCATGCAGCCCATGACGGCGAGCTTGAACTGCTCACCGCCCTCACGACGCTTACGCAGTACGCCAAGCCGGCTGTAGGCGCGGTCTTCGGCGTGCTGGCGCACGGAACACGTGTTGATCACGAAGAGGTCGGCAGTGGAGTCGTCGGTCGATTCGCTGTAGCCGAGCCGCCCCAGTCCGGCAGCCAGCTTCAGCGAGTCGGCTTTGTTCATCTGGCAGCCGAGCGTCCAAATGTGGAAGGAAGGCACATCCGACTCCTCGACTGCGTGCAGGTGGGGGCGGAGTGGCGGAGGGGGTGGGATTCGAACCCACGACCCCGAATCAACGGAGTAAGCGCTTAGCAGGCGCCCGCACTAGGCCACTATGCGACCCCTCCACGGATCAGCCTAGATGGGGCGGTGCGCCGCGGGCAAGAAGCGAAGGGCCTAACGGACGCGCAGTTCCTGCCCGATGAAGATGCGGTTCGCGTCAAAGAGACCGTTCAACTGCATGATCGCGTCGATCGAGGTGCTGTTCCCGCTCGCGATCGCCGTCAGCGAGTCGCCGGGCTGCACGGTGTGGTACAGCGGCGGCAGCACGATCGGCCCGGCGCCTGCGCGCGGTACGAGGATCACATCGCCGATGCTCAGCAGGTTCGCGTTGCCGATTTCGTTGAAGTCGACGAGCGTCTGCGTGCTGACCTCGTAGCGTTCAGCGATCGCGCCGAGCGTGTCGCCAGCTTCGACGGTGTACTCGAGCGGTGGCAGCGCAGAGCCGCGGCTCGGTGACTGAATGCGCATCCCGATCTGGATCATGTTCGCGTTCGCGATGCCGTTCGCGTCCGCGATCTCGTCCACGGTGGTGTTCCAGCGGTCGGCGAGCATCGAGAGCGAATCGCCCGCCTGCACGATGTGCGCGAGCGCCTGCGGCGGACGGTCGCGCAGCAGCGACCAGACACCGTCGTCGGTGACGCCGAAGCGCCAGACCGAGACTGCTTCCGCAGAGTTGGCGTAGGCATGGTCGATGAACTCGCCCCACTCGCTCATCTCGACGTTCTGGCCCTCGCCGATCGGATGCACCGGCAGGCCGAACGGGTCGAGGCCGTCGATCGCGGCATCGAGCACGAAGCGAGGCGTCACCCCTTCAACGCCCGGCGCGTAACCGGCCTCGGCGAACCTTTCGATGTTGTCGCTGGACTCGAAGGCGCGCCAGTAGATCTGCGGCGAGATCTCGCTGACGAAGTTCGAGAACTCGCCGATCGGAATGCGCTCGATCTCCCACGGCCGCGGGTCGATCGACATCGAGAGCCACGAGGCCGGGCGCAGCCGTCGCAGTTCGCGGCCGAAGTCGACGGCTGCCTGCGCGTCGCCGCGCCAGAAGCCGCTGTGCGATTCGACGTCGAGCACCATGCTGCGCGCGCCGGCGGCCAACACTTCCGCGTTCATCTCCGCCTCGCGCAGCGGGTCGGTGCCGTGGACGACCGACCAGGCATGGAACGGCACGCCGCCACCCTCGAAGAACGCAGCCAGCTCGGCGACCTGCGAGGGGCCATCGATGGCATCGACGGAACGGTCGAACTCGGCCATCCAGTCGAGTCCGTCGTGCGTCTTCACGACGACGCCGAGTCCGTGCTCCGCGAGCACGTCGCGGATGTGCTCTTTGTCGCCGTCCTGCGCGAACTGCCAGACCCACGCCAGGTGCGTCGGCCCGCTGCCCGCGGCGAGCGGCATCGAGGGTTGCGTGGGCGTTGATGGTTGCGAGTCGCGAGCGGGCGGCGCGGTGGCTCGCCACATCGAGCGAGGGTCGAGTGCGAAGGCACCGGCAGCGCCAGTCACGCCCTTGATGAAGCGTCTGCGGTCGATCGGTCGGTGATCAGGCACGGAGATCCGCCCTCCAACCCGCCGCAGCTAGTGTCTCACAGGCTCGCGCGTGAGGCGCGGCCCACGCGTGTGGCCCCTAGAGCAGCCCGCCTGCTTCCAGCACTTCTTTCATCGTGCTGCCGATCGCCGAGGGTGCCTGCACCACCGTCGCGCCTGCGTCCATCAGCGCCGTCTGCTTCGCCTGCGCCGTGCCCGCCCGGCCCGCGATGATCGCGCCCGCGTGGCCCATGCGACGTCCCGGCGGGGCCGTTGCGCCGGCGATGAAGGCGACGACCGGCTTCGACATCTGCTTGATGTACTCGGCGGCCTCTTGCTCGGCGGTGCCGCCGATCTCGCCGATCATGACCACGGCGGCGGTCTCGTCGTCCTGCTCGAAGAGTTCGAGCGCCTGCTGCTGGGTCGTGCCGATGATCGGGTCACCGCCCACGCCGACGCTCGACGACTGGCCGATGCCGAGTCGCGTGAGCTGGTCGACGGTCTCGTAGACCAGCGTGCCGGAGCGCGAGATCACGCCAACGTTGCCGGGGAGGTAGACATCGACAGGCATGATGCCCGCTCGCGACTGTGCGCCCGGGGTGATCACGCCGGGGCAGTTGGGGCCAATCAGCACGCTGTCCGAGCCGCGCATGTAGCGCTTCACCCGCACCATGTCCATCACGGGGATGCCCTCGGTGATGCAGATAACGACGGGGATCTCCGCGCTCACGGCCTCGATGATGGCGTCCGCCGCGAAGGGCGCCGGGACGAAGATCAGCGAGGCGTTGGGGCTGAACTCGGCAACCGCGGCAGCGACGGTGTCGCGCACCGGGATGCCCTCGATCTCCTGCCCACCCCTGCCGGGCGTGACACCGACGACGACGTTCGTGCCGAAGTCGATGCTGGTGCGCGCTTCACGCGCTCCGGCCGCTCCCATGCCCTGGATCATCAGCCGCGTCTGTTCGTTGAGCAGGACGCCCATGATTTGCCCCTATCCGTCGTGTCTCTTGGAGTGCTCTTCGTCGTTCTCTTCGTCGTTATGTCTGCTAGCCGGTGGCCTCGACGGCCTTCTTCGCGGCTTCCGCGAAGCCGTCGGCGCGTTCGAGTTCCTCGCCCGAATCCTCGAGGATTTGCAGGCCCTCTTCGACGTTCGTGCCGGCCAGCCGCACCACCGTCGGCTGCGGGATCAGGCCTTCCTTCTTCGCAATCACCACGCCCTCTGCGATCACGTCCGTGCGCGCGAGCCCGCCGAAGATGTTGACCAGCACGGCCTCCACGTCCGGGTCGGAACCGATCAGGCGCAGCGCGTCCACGATCGCGTCCGGGCTGTTCGCCGTGCCGATGTCGAGGAAGTTGGCTGGCATGCCGCCCTCGAACTTGATTGCGTCCATCGTCGCCATCGCGAGGCCCGCGCCGTTGACGAGGCAGCCGATGTTGCCGTCCAGCTTCACGTAGTTGCCGAGCCCGGCCTCGTTGGCCGTCACCTCACGCGGGTCCTCCTGCGCGGTGTCGCGCATCGCGGCCAGCTCCTGCTGGCGGTAGTCGGCGCTGTCATCGGTGGAGAACTTGGCGTCGGCGGCCAGCAGCTTGCCGTCCTTCGTCACGGCCACCGGGTTGATCTCGACCAGCGAGCCGTCGCTCCGCTCGAAGGCCTCGACCATCGATGTCATCAGCGCGACCGCCGGGCGCAGCAGGTCACCATCGAGGCCGACGGCGAACGCCAGCTCCCTGCCCTGGTGCGCCTGAAAGCCGACGGTCGGGTCAACGGCGGCGCGGAAGATCTGCTCCGGGGTCTCGTCGGCGACGGTCTCGATGTCCATGCCACCAGCGGCGGAGGCAATCACGATCGGCATCCCGATCGCGTTGTCGATCGTCACGCTCATGTACAGCTCGCGGTCGATGTCGACCAGCTCCTCGACGAGCACCGAGGCCACCGGCAGCCCGGCCGGGCCGGTCTGGTTGGTGACGAGCTGCATGCCGATGATCTCGCCCGCAGCCGCCTTCGCCTCGTCGACGCTACCGACGACCTTCACGCCGCCGCCCTTGCCGCGTCCGCCGGTGTGCGCCTGCGCCTTGACGACGCAGCCGCCGCCCAGCTCCTCGGCGATCGTGGCGGCCTCATCGGGCGTCGTGGCGACGCGGCCCTGCGGTACCGGCACGCCGTAACGCGCCAGCAGCTCCTTGGCCTGGTATTCGTGCAGCTTCATGGTGTAGCCCCTCGCGGGTGGGCCCTTGGCGGGCAGCGCTCAGACGTCGAATCTGCCGCGCGACGGACTCACAGCCCGCACGCACGCAGCGCGAGGAATGCTAGCACGGGGGTATCTGGGGGCAAGGGTTGGCGACCCGCGAAGAACGCGATCAGCTATCCTGCTCAGCAGCAATCTCCCCCAGAACCCCGAGCATCCATGGCATTCAACCCGTTCGACAAGACGCTGCTCGATCCGTTGGATTCAGCGGACTTGGCTGCGCTCATCACTCACCAAGTCGCCGAGGGCTACTACGTAGAGTACATGTCAGAATTCCCGGGCAACGCGAAGATCGCTCACAGCATTGCGTCACTCGCCAACACCAACGGCGGATGGTATTTCGTGGGAACCACAGAGGATCGAGGAGTTGCAACTGACATCCGCGGCTTTTCGATCGATGAGAACCCGGATCCGATCGCAAAGGTTCGAGATATTGCGAGGAGTCGAATCGATCCGATCCCCGTGTTCTATTCCCAGCTTGTGAGCGTGGCCGATAACGCCTACGTACTCGCGGTCTATGTGCCCGGGGAACAGGACACTCCATTCGTCACAAGCGATGGAAGAGTCTATCGAAGAGTCGCGGACTCCAGTGACCCTATCCCAGAGAACGACTGTGGCGCGTTCGACAGGCTAGTCGATGCTGGCAAGCGGGCGGGTGAGCGATTCCAGGAATTCTGTGTGGACGAGCGCCAGTTCAGTAAGGGAGAAGAGGACGACTGCTGGGTCAGCGTCTATCTTCGGCCATACCCGCGCGAGCTCGGCACAGCGTTGCTCGACCCCGGGGACGACGATCAGATCGACCAACTCGTCGCACATAGCCGAGAACTTTCGACGCTGCTCGAACTCGAAGAGTCCCCGATCACGAGCCGCATCGGGTTCAACAGTATCCATCCCACTTCGAATTCCGTCGTGCTCCGATACGTGGAAGCAGAACGTGCGGCGTTCAGTTCGCTGTCCTTCGAGCTGTTCAGCGACGGAAGCGCAAAACTGCACGTCCCCGTCCTCTTCTTTGCTGACTGGATCGTGTCTGACGGGCTTGATTCGCTTGAATCAGACGCTGCGAAGGAAGCGATACTGGCTATTCATGACGACTCGCGCTACCTATTGCGCTTCTTTGACATGGGTCAGTTGAGTCTGGTCGTCGCTACGCTACTGGCGCTCTATCGGACGTGGCTCACGAGCAAATCGGCGTCGACCGAAGTTGATGTCGCGATCGGAATTTCTGGCATGTGGCGGGCGGTGCCCTTCTTCGATTTCGACGAGTGGGGGGGGCGTATGCGACCACCCACGGTCTACCGATCGCCCAGAGAGACTCCTCCGTGATTCCGGGCGATCTCTCTCGCCCTGCCCGGATCAACGTCACGAGTGATGAGTGGATCGAAGTGAGCATGGCCATCGGACGCGAATTCGGGCTGCGAACTGAGCTCCACACCCAGATCTTCTCCAAGGCGGTGGCCAAGGCAGCGTTCCATGCCAGTCAAACAGCGCCCTAATTCACCGCCGGATCGACGGGGTAATTCGCGTACATCGCGAGGCGGCCGGGCTGTCGACGTAGGACGTTGCGCCAGAGCTGGTCGGGGTCGCGCGTGAAGATGTCGTCCGGCTCGTAGTCGACGACAAACCAGCCCTCTTCCGCGATCTCGCCTTCGAGCTGGCCCGGCCCCCAGCCGGAGTGGCCGCCGTAGAGTCGCATCTGGCCCAGCGCCTCGATCTCGCCCGGCTCACGCGCCAGCGCGATCAGGCCGACCGCCGAAGTGACGGGCGTCCAGCCGTCGTCGTCGGGGTCGCCGACCTCGCCCGCCTTGCCCGCGCCCGACGTCGGCAGCGGCGCTGCGCCCTCGGCGCGACGCCCGAGCGCCATCGCGCCATCCGGCTCCACCGGCCCGCCGACGAAGATCACGGCCGGCGAGGCAGCGAGGTGACGCCACTCCGGCACGTGGTCGAGCAGGTCCTCCTCCGTCGGACGGTTGAGCACGAGCCCCAGCGAGCCCTCGGCCTCGTGCGCGGCCATGAAGATCACGGTGCGGCTGAAGTTCGGGTCGGTAAGGTCGGGCGTGGCGACGAGCAGCCGGCCCGTGAGCGAGCCGGGCGGATACTTCGCCTCGGTGTGTCCGAAGGACTCGGTCATCGCGGCTCAGTCATCCGGAGTAGGTCCAACTTGTGTATGGCGTGGTCATCGGCTCGCCCTCGCCCGAGAGGTCGCCCTCCAGCACGCGCCCGATCACGAGCGTGTGGTCGCCAGCATCGATGAACTGCTGCGCCTCGCAGGAGAGCCACGCCAGCGCGTCGTCGAGCACGGGACAGCCCGCCTCGGTCGTCGAGTAGTCGACGCCGGCGAGCTTGTCGTGGCGCTGCGCCTGTGCCTCGGCGCTGCGGCCCTTCACCTTCGAGCCGTCGGAGGGCTGCACGAAGCGGCGCGCGAGTTCGAGCCCATCCTGCTCCGCGATCAGCAGATTGACGGTGAAGGCGTCGTTCTTGCGGATGCGCGCGAGGCTGCTGGAGTCTCTCTCGAAGGCCACGGCGATCAGCCGAGGCTCGAACGAGACCTGCATCACCCAGTCGGCGATCATGCCGTTGGGCTGCGGCTCGCCATCGTCGCCCTGCTCCACGGAGCCGATCACATAGATGCCGTAGGGCAGCGCGTGCATCGCCTCCTCGGTCGCATCGAGCTCGCGTCGATCGACGTCGGGGAGGTCAGCGGGCGGTTCGTGCGTCATGGCGAACTCGTAGCTCGTGCGTCGTGTGGTGGGCCGCCCACGATACCGCGCCCCGCCCGCAGCGGCTGCTGCTTTGCCCCTGAGCGAAGCAGCAGCCATCATCCCTCGATGGCCACCACCCGCATCCTCGTTGTCGGCGACACGCACGCGCGCGCCTGGGACGAGGTGCACCCCGCCGTCCGCGAGGCGGTCGCGGAGGCCGACATCGCCGTTCACTGCGGCGACATCGTGCGCATGGAAGTCGTCGACGCCTTCCGCGAGACGGCGAAGCGCGCAATCGTCGTCAGCGGCAACTCCGACCCGCCCGAACTGTGGAAGGCGCTGCCGACGCACGAGATCTTCGAGGTCGATGGCGTCCGCATCGGTGCCACGCACCCGATCTGGGGCACGATCGAGTTCGAGCCGCCCGCGCTGCTGCCCGACTTCACGAAAGACGGCGAACGCACGGCCGACGTGATCTGCTACGGGCACCTGCACATCCCGCTCGTGGACACCGTCGAAGGCGTGCTCTTCGTCAACGGCGGGCAGGGCTACTCGTCGTTCCTCGTGCCGGGCACGGTCGCGTGGATTACGATCGAGGACGGCGTGGCGAGCGCGGAAATCGTCGAGTTCGACCCCGCGAAGTAGAGCCCGCTCGGCAGCGCCTACTCGGTAGGCCTCGCCAGCCCGAGCCCTTCGACGACGGTGAGGTTCGGCACCTGCTCCAGCGCCGCTGGCGCGAGGCGGATCTTCTGCGAGCGGCTGCCGCCCCCGAGCACGACCTCGCTCTCAGCCATCAGCGCCCGGTCGACGTAGATCGGCACCTCCGACGGCAACGCGAAGACGGTGACTCCGCCGATCAGCATGCCGGTCAGCTCCGCCGTCTCATCGGCTGACGCGAACGACGCCTTACGCACGCCCATCAGCTCGCGCACCTTGCGGTTCACGTCGAGCCGCGATGTCGCCGCGACGACGCAGGCGACGTACTGCTGCTCGCCCCGCTTCGACGCGACGATGATCGTGTTCGCCGACTGCTCCGGTGGCACGCCGTAGCGCTCACAGAACGCAGCGGTGTCGGCGAACTCCGGGTCGCACTCCATCACCTCGTACGCCACGCCGAGGGCGTCGAGGGCCGCGATCACGGCCGCACCGGCATCGCTGCTGGCTGGCGCGGTCACGCGCTGCCCATCTCGCGCTGCATCTGCGCCAGCCCCATCGGGCCGAGCGTGAATGCCTTCGCGTGCCAGTCCTTGAGGTCGAAGCCGCTGCCAGCCGCCTCGGTGGCCTGCGCGCGAGCGTCGAGCCAGTGCCGCTCGCCAACCTTGTAGCTGATCGCCTGCCCTGGCATGCCGAGGTAGCGGTCGATCTCGCTCACGGTGAACGCCTCGTCGAACGGCATCAGTGGCTTCATCAGCTCGAGCGCCAGCTCCGGCGTCCACGTCTCGCCGGGGTGGAAGTCCGCGTCGCCCGGGATCGCCAGTTCGAGGTGCATGCCGATGTCGACGACAACGCGACCGGCGCGGAACGCCTGCGAGGTGAGCATGCCGAGGTAGTAGTCCGGGTTCTCCAGGTAGCCGAGTTCCGCCATCAGGTGCTCGGCGTAGAGCGCCCAGCCCTCGACGTAGCCCGACGTGCCGCCCATCAGCCGCTGGAAGCGGGAGAGGTCGTCGCCAAGGTGTTTCGTCGTCGCGATCTGGAGGTGATGGCCCGGCACGCCCTCGTGGTACGCGACCGAGACCTCGACCCAGAGCGGGAAGCGCGTCTTGCCGCCGGTCGGGTACCAGGTGCGACCCGGACGGCTGAAGTCCTCGGACGGGCCGGTGTAGTACATCGCCAGCGCGCCGCCGGGCGGGGCGATCATCGCCTCGATGCGCTGCACACGCTCCGGGATATCGAAGTGCTTGTCCTTCATCTCGGCGATCGTGGTCTCCTGCAGGTCCTGCATCCACTGGCGGAACTCGTCCTCGCCCTCGATAGCGCGCGCCGGGTCGGTTGAGAGCAGCTCCTTCACGGCGTCGAGCCCCGCGCCGGGCGTGATGCGCTCGGCAGTCTCGCGCATCTCGCGCTCGATGCGGCGCAACTCCTCCCAGCCCCACGCGTAGGTCTCTTCGAGGTCGAGTGCGGCACCGAGGAACGTGCGCACGCCGAACTCGTATCGCTCACGCCCCACCGCGTCGGCCGGCTCGGCAGCAGCGTGGTACTGGTCGCGGAGGTAGGTGCCCATCTCGGCGTACGCGCCGGTCGCGAGTGCCACGCCGGCCTCGAGGTCAGCGCGCAGCGCGGCGTCATCGACGTCGGAAGCGTCGAATGCGGTCAGCAGGCCGTCGAAGAACGGCGGCGTACCCTCGTTCTGGCCGCTCCACGCCTCACACTGCTTCGCGCACTCCTCCGCCTGCCGCTGCGTGCTGTAGGTGCCGCTCTCCAGCCCCTCGCGCAGCGTCTGGCGGTAGCCGGAGAGCGCCCCCGGCACGAGCCGCAGCCGTGCCGCGATGTTGTTCCAGTGCTCGTCGGTGTCGCGCGCCATCAGGTCGAACGTGCCGCGGATGCTCTGCAGCGAACTGCCGAGGATGCGCAGGTCGCGCAGGTGCTCGCCGGCGTCGAAGCGGTCGATGCTGAGGTCGATGCGTTCGAGCATCGCGTCGCGCGCCACGCGGTCGCGCTCATCCTCGATGCCGGCCGCGTTCAGCGCGTCACGGGTCTCGCGTTGCAGCACGTCGATCGCCGCAGCGCCGTCTGGCGAGTAATCCGGCATCTCCGCGTCATGGCCGGGCACGCCCATGCCCGTCGCGGCGACCGGGTGCAGCGCGGCGTAGCGTTCGACGTAGTCGTCGGCAATCTCGTAGATGCGGCTCATGCGCGCTCCATGCCTGTGATGCGTGTCGTGTCGGTCCCGCGGTCGGTCGAGATCGTCGGAGGCGCAGTATAGCCAGAGGGCGGGCTAGCGAACGCCCGCTCGCTCGTCGATTGCCTGCACCTGCGCGTAGAGCGAGTCGATCTGCGGCGTGGCGACGTCGACGATGCGCCCCAGCTCCGCGACGGCACCGACGACCGCGTCCACCTCCGTGCGCCGCCCCCGCTCCACGTCCTGCAACATCGAGGTCTTGTGTTCGCCGACGGCCGCAGCACCCTCGATGCGCTGATCGACGTCGATGCGGAACTTCTCGCCGAGCGCGATCGCGACCTGCTGCGCCTCGACCATCGCCTCGCGCGCCTGGGCGCGTGTCTCGGGGTCGGCGCAGATCGCGGCGAGCGTCCGCCCCGTGATCGCGCTGATCGGATTGAAGGCGACGTTGCCCCACAGCTTCACCCACAACTCGTTGCGGATGCGCGGACGCACCGGCGCACGCAGCCCCGCGCCGATCAGCACCTGCGCCAGCTTCGACGCTCGCTCCGACTTCGATCCGTCGAGTTCGCCGAGCGAGAAGCGATTGCCCTCGATGTGGCGCACGACGCCCGGCTCCTCGATCTCAGTCGCGGGGTAGACCACGCACGCGATCACGCGCTGCGGCCCAATCGCCTCCCAGACGGTGCCCCCCGGATCGACGGTCTCCAATCGCCACCCCGCAAGCGGCACCTTGATGCCGTGGAAGTACCACCACGGCACCCCGTTCTGCGCAGTCACCACCGTCGTCTCTTCGCCGATCAGCGACGGTAGACGAGCGGCGACCTCCGGCAGTTGATGCGCCTTCAACGTGAGGAAGACGTAATCCTGCGGGCCGGCGTCCTCGGGTGCTTCGACCGCGCGCGGATGCGCGACCTCCTCGCTGCCGTCGCTGTTGCGCAGCCGCAGTCCGTGCTCCTGCATCGCCGCGAGGTGCGGCCCGCGCGCGATCAACGTCACGTCCTCGCCCGCGAGCGAGAGGCGCGCGCCGAGGTACCCGCCGATCGCACCGGCACCGTAGATCGCGATCCTCATCGCGCAGTCACGGGGTAGTCATCGCACAGTCGTCGCTGACACCGGCCGTCGTGCAGCCTAGAGACCGAGCTTCTCGTGCAGGCCGATGCGCTGGAGCTTGCCGGTCGCGCCCTTCGGCACTTCGTCGACAAAGACCCACTTGCGCGGCACCTTGAACGGCGCGAGTTGTTCGCTGGCGAAGTCGCGCAGATCGCGCTCGGTCGCCTCGGCACCATCGACGAGCACGATCGCGGCCGCGACCTCCTCACCGAGCGTCTTGTGCGGCAGAGCGAAGGCGACGGCCTGCTCGATGGCGGGATGCTGCAACAGCACCTCGTCCACCTCGCGCGGGCTGACCTTCTCGCCGCCGCGATTGATGATCTCTTTCAGCCGCCCGGTGAGATAGAGGTAGCCGTCGTCGTCGAGGTAGCCCTGGTCGCCGGTGCGGAACCAGCCGTCGGTGAACGCGCCCGCGTTCGCCTCCGGGTTGTTCTCGTAGCCGCTCGTTACGTTCGGCCCTTTGATCACGACCTCTGAGGTGGTGCCGGCAGGCTGGAACGCGCCGTCATCGTCCATGATCGCGACCTCGACGCCCGTCCCCCTGCCGACGGAGCCCGGCTTGCGGTCGGCCGGTGGCAGTGGGTTGCACGCCATCTGGTGCGAGGCTTCCGTCATGCCGTAGGCCTCGATCATCGGCGCGCCGAACGTCGATTCGAGCTCGGCCATCACCGAGGGTGGCAGCGAGGCCGACGAGGAGCGCAGGAAGCGCAGCGGGTTGGCGGCGATCACGTCGGCCTGCCTGCCCGCGCGCCCGAGGATCAGTTGATGCATCGTCGGCACGGCGGTGTACCACGTCGGGTTCACCTCGCCGAACCAGTCGAAGAACTTGAAGGCATCGAAGCCCGGCGAGCAGTGCACGGACGCGCCCGCGTTCAGTGAGCCGAGCACCGCAGACATCAGCCCGTGAATGTGGAAGAGCGGCATCACGTTCAGGCAGCGGTCGACCGGCGTGAGCGCCAGCGACGCCGAGATGTTGCCGGCCGAGGCGGTGACGTTGCGCTGCGCGAGCGGCACGATCTTCGGACGCGAGGTCGTGCCGGAGGTGTGCAGCACGAGCGCCACGTCGTCGGGCTGCGCGAACGTCGGATCGACGCCTTCGACGACCTCGCCATCGACCGTCAGGTTCAGCGAGCCGAGTTCGCCCTCCAGCGCCAGCCGCTGCGTGCCGTCCGGCGCTGCGGCGTGGGCTTCCGCGCCCTCGCCGGGGCGCGTCACGAGCGCCTTCGCGTTGAGGTCGTCGAGGTAGAAGCGGAACTCCTGCTCGCGGTAGTCGGGGTTGAGCGGCGCCGACGTCGAACAACTCGCAACCGCGAGGAAGGTGGCCGCCATCTCCGGCCCGTTCGGCAGCACGAGTGCGACGCGGTCGTTACGACCGATGCCGAGCGCGTTCAGTTGTCCGGCGAGCCGCCGCACCTCGGCGCGTAGCTGGGCGTAGCTGACCGCGTCGCGACCGGGCGAGCCGATCGCCGGAGCGTCGTCTTCGCCCACGCTCAACAGCTGAACAATCGTCTCAGACATGGCATCACTCCCGCTCCGTTCAGCAAATCACGAACGCCAGCCGCCGACAAGACGAACCGCCGCCGAGACGAGCTGCGCACATGAAAGTGCCCCTCACGTGAGGGGCACTTTCAGTTCTCGCCCGGTCGATTCAGTCGAGGATCTCGACGGTCCCTGCACTGCCGTCGACACGCAATCGCATGCCGTCTTTCAGCTCGCGCGTGGCGACCTGCGTTCCGGCGACGCAGGGGATGCCGTACTCGCGTGCCACGATCGCGCAGTGCGAGAGCGGACCACCCGCATCCGCGACGATCGCGCCGGCAACGCCGAAGAGCGGCGTCCACGCTGGCATCGTCGCCTTGCAGACCATGACGTCGCCGTGCTCCAGCTTGTCGGCCTCATCCAGGCTCATCAGCACCCGTGCCGTGCCGACGTACGTCCCGGCTGAACAGGCGAGGCCCTTGAGCACCTTCTCCTCGTGCTCCAGCGGAACGCCGAGGCCGAAGAACTTCGTCACAAGCGGATCCGGCGGCGCGTCGTGGGGCGGCGGCGTGCCCAGCGCGGGCGGCGGCTCCACCTGCTCCTGCCGCGCGTGCTCCGTCCGACGCTCCGCGACGAGCGCCGAGAAGCCGGCCCCATCGGCCCCATCAGCGAGCGATGAGATCTCGTTCAGTTCGAGGAAGAAGACGTCGTCGACGTCGCTCAGCACACCGTCCGCGACGAGGCGCCGACCGAGTCCCTGCACGCCGGATCGGATCACCGCGTGAGCCTTCTGATCGATCGTGAAGTTGTGGTCCTCCGCGATCGGGATGTACTGCTGCGCCATCATCAGCAGGCCATCGAAGTCGCCGCGCGCCGGCTCCGGCACGCGCTCGCGCAACTCCGCCACCAGCCGCTCGCGCTCCTCACCCTGACGTCGGTGCTCGTTGAACGGGTCCTCGCTGTCGGGCTTCTCCACGTAGTTCTGGAGCTGCTTCAGCGGCGTCGCCTGATCCTCGCGCCACGAGGAGAAGCCGATCTCGATGAAGCGGTTACTGCGCCAGCCGTAGTCGTCAAGGAACGCCTGTCAGCGCTGCTCGAACTCCGCCGTGCCCTCGTGATCGCCCACGCTGACGGTGCCATCCGCGGTCGTCGCGGCACCGATCACCGCGGCAAACGACTCGTCCTGACGCACCCAGCGGGAGAGCTCCCACATCACGCGCCCGGTTTCAACCGACTTATTCTCGAAGCCCTGCAGCGTGAGACGCGCCTGTTCGACTGCGTCCTCACCAACGACGTGGCCGAGAAAGTCCTCGAGGCCGAACACCGCGTTCATCGGCGGGATGTTCACGCGCATGTGGATGTTCCACATCTTGACGAGCCGGTCGTAGAAGCCGGCAACGAAGCCTGCCACCTCAGACGTCGAAGGCGTCTCGTAGTCGTAGCTCAGGATCTCGTCGCACTCCGCGAGTACCTGTGGCTCGTACGTCTCGCGCCAGTCCTTGAGCACGGTCATACCGAGTTCGCCGGTGATGCGCTTCATTTCCTCGAAACGAGCCTCGGCCTCCTCCGGCGTGCCCATGAACGGCGTCGGCCCGAGGTACGCGTAGCCGTCCTGCACAGCCGTCCGGAGACCCGTGATTGGCATCGACATCTGTTCGATCTGTTGCGACGCGCCCACTGCAAACGATGCCTGCACCATCGTGGCGTCCAGCGGCGTCAGCGCGTTTGGTAGATGCATGCGGTCCTGCATCCAGAACATCCGCTCGTCTTGCGGATCGCCCCACTCAACGTTGAATCCGGGTGGAACCGGGATCGGTCCTGCTTGTGTCATGTTTGGCCCCCTCAGGCAGTTCGCTGCGAGACTCCCCCGCGAGCGAGCGCGCATCGTAGCGCGCGCACGCTGACATGGCGACCCTGCCGATGCGCTACGGGCGTTGCCGACACGAAGAGACCCCTCATCGAGGGGTCTCTTGCGGTCTTCTGGCCGACAGACGTCGGCTAGGCGTCAGCGACGGGTGATCTGGTCGACCTCTGCCATCTCTTCCTCGTCGAGCCGCCACGACGCCGCAGCGGCATTGGCCGTCACCTGCTCCGGCTTCGTCGCGCCGGCGATCACGCTGCCGACGTGCGACTGCGAGGCGAGCCAGCTAAAGGCGAGTTCGAGCAGCGTGTGTCCACGCCCCTGCGCGAACGTCTCCAGCGCCTCGACCTTGTCGAAGTTGCGGTCGGTGAGCATGCGCTCGCCCATCGGACCGGCCGCCAGCCGCGTGCCCTCGGGGGCGTCCGAGCCACGCTTGTACTTGCCGGTGAGCAGCCCACTGGCGAGCGGGAAGAACGGCAGCACGCCGAGTCCGTACTCGTTGCAGGCGGGCACGATCTCCGGCTCGATGCTGCGGTCGAGCAGGCTGTACTGCGGCTGCGCCGAGATGAAAGGCGCCCAGCCGTTGTTCTTCGCGAGGTGGTGCGACTCAGCAATCTGCCAGCTCGCGAAGTTCGAGTTGCCGAGGTATCGAACCTTCCCCGACGTGACGAGGTCGTCGAGCGCGCGGATCGTCTCATCGAGCGGCGTGTTCGCGTCCGGCCGATGCACCTGATAGAGGTCGATGTAGTCCGTGTCGAGACGGCGCAGCGAGTCCTCGACCGCGTTCATGATCCAGTGGCGCGAACCACCGGCCTTCATCGGACCCTCGCCCATCGGGCTCGCAAACTTCGTCGCGACCACGACGTCCTGCCGACGGTTGCCGAGCGCCTTGCCGAGGAACTCCTCGGACGCCCCCTGCCCGCCGTAGACGTCGGCGGTATCGAAGAGGTTGATGCCCTCCTCGATCGACTGATCGACGACGGCCTGCGTCGCGGCCATGTCGATGCGACCGCCGAAGTTGTTCGTCCCAAGTCCGACGACCGAGACCTCGAGTCCTGATCGTCCAAGATGCCTGTATTCCATGTGGGTACCCTCTCCGCGCCTGGGCGCCGCGGCGCGGTTCGCCGCCGGTCGCCCGGAGCACGCAGTATAGCGAGCGAGTCGTCTCGTGGCCTCAGTTGGGGACGCAGCAGGCGTCCTGAGGAGCGAGCGGCTAGCCGCGCGCCTTCGACTTCTGGCGCGCGCGCAGGTTGGCGGCGAGCACGACCTTGCGCGGGCGTAGCGAGGTTGGCGTGACCTCCAGGCACTCATCCGCCATCAGCATCTCCAGCGCCTGTTCGAGCGAGAACTCTTGCGGAGGCGTCAGCCGCTCCGTGTTGTCGGAGGCTGCGGCGCGGACGTTCGTCTGCTTCTTCTCGCGCGTCGGATTGACGTCCATGTCATCGGCGCGAGCGTTCTCGCCGATGATCATGCCCTCGTACACGTCGACGCCCGGCCCGACAAAGAGCGTGCCGCGCTCCTGCAGGTTCTGCAGCGCGTAGGCGGTCGTCGGCCCTCGGCGGTCGGCGATCATGCTGCCGTTCGGGCGTGCGCGCAGCTCACCGTGCCACGGCTCGTAACCGTCGAAGACCTGATGCAGCAGGCCGTTGCCGCGCGTCTCCGTCTTGAACTCGGTGTGGAAGCCCAGCAGGCCGCGCGATGGCACCACGTAGTCCATGCGCACGCGGCCGGTGCCGTGGTTCACCATCTGCACCGAGCGCCCCTTGCGAGGTGCCAGCAACTGGGTGATGACGCCGACGAACTCTTCGGGAATGTCCACGGCCAGCGCATCGACCGGCTCATGCAGCCGGCCATCGATCTGGCGTGTGACAACCTCCGGCCGCCCGACGGTCAGCTCGAACCCCTCGCGACGCAGCGTCTCGACGAGGACAGCGAGTTGCAGTTCGCCGCGACCCTGCACCGTCCACGCGTCTGGGCGCTCAGACGGCAGCACGCGGATCGAGACGTTGCCCACCTGCTCACTGTCGAGCCGACTCTTCAGCAGACGCGCTGTCAGTTGCGTGCCCTCGCGCCCGGCGAGCGGCGACGTATTGATACCGATCGTGACCGAGAGGCTCGGCTCGTCGACGCTGATCACGGGCAGCGCGATCGGGTCATCGAGCGTCGCGAGCGTCTCACCGATCGTCACGTCCTCGATGCCGGCGACGGCGATGATCTCGCCCGGCCCGGCCTCGGCGGCCTCGACCCGGTCGAGCGCCTCGGTGACGAACAGCTCGCTAATCTTCATCGGCTCGACCGTGCCGTCGCTGCGGCACCACGCGACGTCTTCGCCGCGCCGGATCGTGCCCTGGATCACGCGGCAGATCGCGATGCGCCCGAAGTAGGGCGAGGCGTCGAGGTTCGTGACCAGCGCCTGCAGGCCGTGACCCTCAATGTGGGCCGGCGCGGGAATCCGCGTCAGTAGCAGGTCGACGAGCGGCTTGAGGTCGGTCCCGGTCGTCTCCGGGTCCATCGAGGCGAGGCCGCTGCGCGCGTTGCAGTAGACGATCGGGAAGTCGAACTGCTCCTCGCTGGCGTCGAGGTCGAGAAACAGCTCGTAGACCTCGTCGACGACGGCCTGGATGCGGGCGCCCGGGCGGTCGACCTTGTTGATCACGAGGATGATCGGCAGCCCGAGCTCCAGCGCCTTGCGCAGCACGAAGCGCGTCTGCGGCAGCGGCCCCTCGCTGGCGTCGACGAGCAGCAGCGCGCCATCGACCATCGTCAGCGCGCGCTCGACCTCGCCACCGAAATCAGCGTGGCCGGGCGTGTCGACGATGTTGATCTTCACGCCCTCGTGACGGACGGCCGTGTTCTTCGCGAGGATCGTGATCCCCTTCTCGCGCTCGAGGTCGGTCGAGTCCATCACGCGATCCGGCAATTGGACGCGTGCGTCGAGCTGTCCCGACTGCTGGAGCATGGCGTCGACGAGCGTGGTCTTGCCGTGGTCGACGTGCGCGATGATCGCGACGTTGCGCAGGTCCTCGCGGCGTGTCAGCGCGGCGGACGGCTCAGGCGCGATCGTAGACGAGGGTTCCATGCGGTCTCCGGGAGGCGGCGGGTTGAAATACTGAGCATTAACCGTAGCACCCGTTCGCCTAGCGCAGAATCAGGTGTTGTACCGAACCTGAGTCGCCCAGGCGCTATCATGCGCGCGACGAGGGGCACCCGAGCGCGGTCTGCATCGAAGGAGAGCCCGCCAATGCCCCAAGCCACCAATCCGACCGATGGTGTGAAGATCCACTATGAAGTTGAAGGGGCAGGACCGCCTCTTGTGCTGCTCCACGGCTTCTCCGAACGTCTGGAGATGTGGCGTGAGGCGGGGTACGTCGATGCCCTCAGCGCGGACTACCATCTGGTTCTCATCGACGCACGGGGCCACGGCCAGAGCGGAAAGCCGCATGAGCCTAAAGCCTATTCGATGGAGCTTCAGGTCTCGGATGTCACGTCGGCTTTGGACGGACTGGGCATCGCTCAAGCGCATGTGTTCGGCTCGACGTTAGGCGGCGGCCAATCATGTTTCGGGATGCTACAGCACGCACCAGACAGGCTAGCGTCGCTGATCATTCACGGCATGTTTCCCTACGCGACCCGGGCGGATGTATGGAAGGGCGTAGCAGAGCAGTCGCGTGACGGGATGGAAGCGTACTGGGCCGACATCGAGCAGAGGGCAGGCGAGCCCACGCCGGAGCCGTACCGTTCATGGGTCATGGAAAACGACACAGAGGCGCTCGCCGCACACAGCCTCGCCATCGGCGAGATGACGGGCTTCGCGGACAGTCTCGCGACTGCGTCGTTGCCATGTCTGATGTTCGCCGGCTCTGAAGGCATCGCCCACGACCGCGTAAAGGAGGCTGCTGGGGAAATGCCAAACGCGACCTTCGTCTCGGTGCCTGACCTCGACGGCATGTTGTTGCCGGGACATAGCGACGTGGCGCTGCCACACGTGACGGAGTTCCTGACGCGGGTGACCGCCGAGGGCTAGGCGAAGCGCCCCCCGGTTAGGCCGTGGCGGTCGCACACAGCGACAACAACGCCCGACGGACGGTTCGCGCGCTAGCGCGCACGCACCTCGCGGTCCGCGTCGAAGGCCGCGTCACCCTCGGGCAGCATCTCGCCACGGCCGCCCTCGATCGTGTTCGCCTTCCACGCGACGACCGGCGTCGTGCTGTCCGCATCCGGCACGAAGACGGAACGTTCGACGAGTTCCATCTTATGAATGTAGCGAGCGCAGTTGCCGAAGACCTCGCGGACCCGCACGCGCACGATCAACTGCGCCTCCGGGTACTCCACCAGCAGCGCGTCGTCGCGGTCGATCGTCGCCGTGCCGTTCAGCCGCAGCCGCTGCTGGCCGGTGAAGTCGATGAAGAGCATCCCGACCTCGGCGGTCTCCGCGATGTTGCCCATCGAGAGGTACATGCCGTTGCCGTCGAAGCTCGGGAACGCCACGGTGCGCTCATCGACGACGCGGATGAAGCCCGGCGCGCCACCCTTGTACGAGCAGTTCGGCCGCCCGTCCGGATCGACGGTCGCGAGGAAGAACATGTCGAGCCCCTCGATGAATTCGCGGCGGTCGTCGTTGATCACATCCTGCGCGAGATCCTCGAAGCGCTGGGCGAGACGCCCCGTATCGAATCGCTGCTGCAGATCGCGATGGCCGTCGTGGTACATCTCACTCATCGGTCGCTCCTTTGCACGTCGAAGCGAACGCTATCACGCGGCGGCAACCTCACGGCGAGGCGGCCACGCTCGCGAGGAACTCGGTGACGTGCGGCAGCACGACGTCACTGCGCTGGAACCCCGCGAGGTGAGCGAGACCCGGCAGCGAGACGAAGCTCCCGTTCGGTATCTGCTCAGCAGCTCGCTGGGCGAAATCATGAACGGGGTCCTGGTCTCCGGCGAATATGAGGCACGGCTGCATCGCTGGCGCGAGGCCGTCCTCAAGGCTCGGCGCTCGCGAGGCGACCTGGGTCTCGATTCTCGGGACGCTCTCGGGCCTGGCGATCGTCGTCGTCGTGCAGGCCGGGCGACAGCGCCACACCTCGCTTCCGAGTCCGCTCAACCGACGCTGGGTCGTCGCGGGGCTGGCAGTCGTCCTCGTGGCGGCACTGCTGGTCTCTGCGCGCGACATTCCGCTGTACTTCGCGCTCACGGGGACGATCGCGACGGTGTTCCTGATCCTGACTGGCGTGCTCGTGCCACGTCTCGGGCTCGCCCTGTTCTTCGCGGCCGTCACTCTCGGGACCGTCGGCGGCGCACTGGTGATGGACGACCTCGGAGCGTTTGGGACGACACCGAAGGATGCCAGCCTGGGTCGCGCCCTCGGGGTCGGTCTGGTCGCGGTGGGCACGGTCATCGTGAGGCGCGCGAAGTGACGGAGTGGGCATACCTGGCGCTGGCCTTCGCCCTTGGCACCGGCACCGCGGTTCAACTTCAGATGGTCGCGGCGATGGGGCAGGCGCTGAATCCTCAGGCGGCGGCGTGGATCTCGGCGAATGGGTCGTACGCCGGTGTGGCGGCCGCGCTGGGGTTCGCCATGATCGTGGGCGAGGGGTCAGCACTCCCGACACCGTTCGACGAAACCGCGGTAATGGCGGTGGCGGCCGCGCTCGGGATCGTGCTGCTGCTCAGTCTGGCGCGCGCCGTGCCGCTGTACTTCGCCGGGACCGGACTGTTCGCCACGGCGGGTCTCATCGGGAGCGCGTTCCTTGTGCCGCGGATCGGCGTCGCTGCGGTCTTCGCCGCATTCACGCTCGGCACATTGAGCGCGACGCTGATCGTCGATCACGTGGGGGCCTTCGGCTCCGAGCGTCGAAGAGTGACGACGGAACGAGTAGTTGGTGTCGCATTCGTCGCCGCTGGCACGATCGTGATGCGCACGGCAGCATGAGCGCGTTCACGCCGGCAGGCGACGGGATGCTCAAGGGCTTCGATGAGCCGGTAGCGCCGTATGCCGCGCAGGTGAGTTGTTGAGAGGAGCGTCATGACCACTGAGCTGAACCGCGAATTTCCACCCGTCTTCGACGGCCACGAGGACTTCATCACTCAGATTCCGCGCGGTGCCGGTTCGCCGCCGCCGTGGGAAGCCCGTGACTTCCTCGAAGAGTCGGCCGAGGGCCACGTCGACCTGCCGAGGGCAATGCGAGGCGGCCTGGGCGGCTGCTTCACCTCGATCTACCTCTCGAACGAACGAGCGGAGGCGAACGCACTCTCGTACGCCCTGCGCGAGATGAACGACGTGTTCCAGATTGCTGACCGCTCGGAGAGCCGCTTCCGTGTCTGCCGCACCGTCGATGAGGTCCGCGCGGCTTTCGCGGATGGTGCATTCGCGTCGGTGTTCATGTTCGAGGGCGCCGACCCGATTTCGTGGAGCCTGAACGAACTGCGCGTCTTCTACGAAGCGGGGCTGCGTTGCCTGGCGCCGACATGGAGTCGGTCGACGATCTTCGCCCACGGCGTCGCGTTCGCGGGGTCGCTGCCGGAGACGGGACTGACCGACCTCGGACGGGAGCTCGTCGCGGAATGCAACCGGCTCGGCATCATCCTCGATGTCTCGCACATCAACCGCGCGGGCTTCGCGGACATGCTGGAGGCGTCGACCTCGCCGGTGATCGCGACCCATTCGAGCGTGCAGGCGCTCTCACCCCACGTGCGCAATCTCGATGATGACCAGATTCGGGCGCTGGCCGAGCAGGGCGGGACGATGGGGATCAACTTCGCGACCTCATTCCTGCGCAGCGACATGAAGCGCGACACGGATACTCCGCTGGAGACGATCGTCGAACACTTCGACCACGTGGTGAACCTCGTCGGTGACGAGCATGTCTCGTTCGGCACTGACTTCGACGGTACCGAGATCCCGGAGGTCGTGGCCGATGCCGCTGGCCTGCCTGTCGTGCTGCGGGCGTTGCAGGCGCGTGGCTACTCGGACGACCGCCTCGAACGCATCTGCAACGGCAACTTCCTGCGCGTGGCTACCGACGTGTGGCGCTGAGTCGACGCCCTCACGGGTCGCCGTCGCGGGAGATCCGCACGCCTCGCTGCATGGCCCGCGCTAGACTGCCTGCGAATGGCGGATTCGCACCGCGCGAGATGGGGCACCGATGAAGATCACCGAGATCGAGACGTTCGTCGTCGATGCCGGTTGGCGACCGTGGCAGTTCGTCGCGGTGCGCACTGATGAGGGCATCACCGGCTACGGCGAGTGCTCAGACGGGCGCAATCCGTTCGGGATCGTCGGAACGGTTACCGACCTCGAACCGATCCTGCTCGGACGCGACCCGCGGGCCGTCGAGGCGCTGTACTGGGACATGTACCGCGTCACGCGGCAGAGCCCTGGCGGCATCGCGGCAAAGGCGATCGCGGGCATCGAACTCGCGCTCTGGGACCTCAAGGCGAAGGCGCTCGGCGTGCCCGTCTACGAACTGTTCGGCGGGCCGATCAGAGAGCGCCAGCGCGTCTACTGGTCGCACTGCGGGACGTCGCGCGTACGCGGCCACGAGCTGATCGGCACGCCGCCGATCGACTCGTACGAGGCGATCACCCGTCTCGGCGAAGAGGTCGTCTCGAAGGGGTTCACCGCGCTCAAGACAAACATCGTGATCCCCGGCGACCCGGCCCGCACCTATGGCGGCGGCTTCGGCGCCGGCGCGACCGATCAGGACGTACCCGTTGAGATCCTGCGCCACATCGAGCGCCAGCTCGCTGCGTTCGCGGATGGCGTTGGCCCGGACTTCGAGTTGGCGATCGACCTCAACTTCCACTTCAAGCCGGAAGCCGCCGTGAAGATCTGCCGCATCGCCGAACAGTTCACGATGCTATGGGTCGAGATCGACATGTACGACCCGCACGCGCTGCGCCAGATCCACGACGGTACGACCGTGCCGATCACGTCCGGCGAGAACCTCTACGGGCTGCGCGACTACCGCCCCTATTTCGAGGCGCGCTCCATGGACAACGTGATGATCGATGTCCCGTGGAACGGCTTCTCCCGCTCCCGCGACATCGCGCTGCTGGCGGAGAGCTACGAGCTGAACGTCGCGCCGCACAACTACTACTCCCACCTCTCGACGCACATCGCGCTCCACCTCTGCGCCATCGTGCCCAACGTGCGCATCCTCGAGATCGACATCGACGACGTCCCCTGGAAGGACGACCTGACGGGCGGCGCGCTCGAGTTCGACGCGGGCACGCTCGCGATTCCGGACGGCCCTGGCTGGGGACTCGACTTCAACGAGGACGTGGCCCGCGCGCACGTCTGGGAGCCGGGCCGCGGCCCGGGATTCACCGCGCAAGCGCAGTAGCTGCCGGCCCGCAGCGAAGGCACTGCGAGAACGACCAACGCGGCGCCAACAGCGGTCGGCTCTCAGGTCTGCTTCTGCCCGCTCAGCGGTAGTACTCCGGAACGAACTGCGAGTCGTAGGTGCAGAGACCGGTCACAACGATCACGACAGGCACAAGAATGATCACGAGCGGCGCGATGATCGGCGAGAGGCGACGACGGTGACGACGCGTCAGTTCATCCCGCCAGTCAGCCGAGCTGAGATTGCCGTCCTCCGCGCGCCGCGTCACGCCGTAGGCCACGGCGAGCAGAGCGCCAGCAGCCAGCTCCGCGAGACCGGCGGCGACCGCGAGCGGGATCCCCTCGTCCAGCCCTGCGCTCAGCAAATGAAGACCGATCGCCACCGCGAGCAAGACCAACGGGATCACGAGTAGCAGCATCACGCTCCGCGCCCACCTCAATCTCGCCGACGCCGAGACTGAACACGCACGCGCCGTCCGCCGTCAAGCACATCAACAAGCCGCTTCACCCCGCATCCGCACGCCGTCGGAGCGCTCCGGACGCCAAGGTGGCCGCCCCGGATCACTCCGGAACGGCCACCTCAGTACAGAGATCGATGGTGGACCTGGGGGGACTCGAACCCCCGACTTCCACACTGCCAGTGTGGCGCTCTCCCAGCTGAGCTACAGGCCCGCGGCGACCATTATCGCTGCCCGCCAGCTTCACCGCGAGCGGGGCGTCGAGGGCTACTCCCCGGTGAACTTCGGCGGGCGCTTCTCGCGGAAGCTGAGGCCCGATTCCTTCGCGTCGTGCGGCGCGATGCGCGATGTGATCAGACCCAGCCGCTCGTTGAGCAGCGCCTGCTCAAGTGTGACGCTGAGGTTGCGCTGGATCGTGCGCTTGGCGGAGCGGATCGCCATCGGTGGCCAGAACGCGATCTGGTCGGCGAGCGTGACGGCCTCGTCGACGAGGTCGTCGGCAGCAACGAGCCGGTCGAGCAGACCGATGCGGTGCGCCTCGTCCGCGTCGACGCCACGGGCGGTCGTGATCAGGTCGAAGGCGCGTGAGTAGCCGATGATGTTCGGCAGGAAGAAGCTCATGCCGGAGTCCGGCGAGAGGCTGCGCTCCACGAACATCGCACGGAAGCGCGAGTGCTCAGAGCCAACGCGCATGTCGCAGGCCAGCGAGAGGCTCATGCCCGCTCCGGCGGCGACGCCGTTCACGGCGGCGATCGTCGGTTTGTCGAGGTTGTAGAAGGCCAGCGCCTGTTTGCCGACCCAGCCCATCTCATCGAGGCGCTCGTTCTGCGGCGGCACGCCGTCACGCTCGACGCGCGGCCCGGTAAGATCGGCGCCGGAGCAGAAGCCGCGCCCGGCACCGGTCACGACCATGGCGCGGATGCTGTCGTCGGCGCCAACTTCCGCGCAGGCCGCCCGCGTGTCCTCCTGCAGGCCGCGGCTGAGCGCGTTCAGCTTCTCCGGCCGGTTCAGCGTGACGAGCGCGATCCGCCCGTCCTCGCCGCGACGTTCGAACGTCAGATTCTCGTATTCCAAAGCGCACCTCCGATGCGAGCCGCAGTATAGCGGGCGCGGGCGGACGAACCTCCACCAGTCCGCTGATACGCTGCGGCCCGAGGAGCAGCCGATGGCAGATCGCATCTCGGTCGTCGCAGGTGACATCACGCGCCAGCACGTCGACGCGATCGTCAACGCCGCGAACAGTTCGCTGCTCGGCGGTGGCGGCGTCGACGGCGCGATCCACCGCGCGGCGGGCCCGCAGCTCCTCGCGGAATGCCGCACCCTCGACGGTTGCGCGACCGGCGAGGCGAAGGCGACCGCCGGCTATCTGCTACCGGCGAAGTGGGTGATCCACACCGTCGGACCGATCTGGCGCGGCGGCGATGAGCGCGAGGAAGCGCTACTCAACGATTGCTATCGCAACTCGCTGGCGCTCGCGGCCGAGCTGGGCGCGAAGACGGTCGCGTTCCCGGCGATCAGTACCGGCGCCTACGGCTTCCCGCTCGACCGGGCTACGACTATTTCGGTCGCGACGACGGTGGACTTCTTGCAGGCGCACGAGATACCGACGCACGTCACCTTCGTCTGCTTCGACGATGCCACGCGACGGTTCTACGAGGACGCCCTGCGCTAGCTGTCGCGGCTAGTCGCCGTCACTCGTCGAAGGCAGGCGCGGCAGCGTCCAGCCAGACGGCGCGCGCCTGGTCGCTGGCGAAGCAGCGATAGCTGCCGGCGAGCCCGTGCCAGCGCATGTTCATCAGCTCGTCGCGCTGCGCCCCTCGGACGTGTGCCTCCGGCCACCACACGTCGTATACGGCGTCGTGCACGCGGTCCCAGATCTGCTGCAAGATCTCGCGACGTGCCAGCGGGTTGGTCTCGGCGCGCTGCTGCTCCAGCCAGCGATCGAGGTCCACGTCGGCAACGCTGTTGTAGTTGAGCGTCCCGCGCGAGTGCCACCACGGCATGATCCACTGGTCGACGGCATATCCCGGGGGCCCCCAGACGAAGCCGACGGCAGACTCGAATGTGCGGTCGGAGAGCACGTCGATGTACTCGCGCTGCTCAAGCTGGCGGTAGCTGATATTCGCCTCGGGCAGGCTGGCGTTGATGCCGGGAATCACTTGCTCCGGGAACGAGCCGGTCACGTAGTAGCTCTCCAGCTCGAACGTCAGCGGCGCGTCGGCGCTGTAGCCCGCCGCCTGCATCAGCGAGGAAGCGAGCGCCGGGTCGTGGCGGTACCACGCGCCGTTCGCGGAGCCGTCCGGCGGCTGGTCAAAGAGGAACGGCCACGGCAACGGGGCGTTCGAGAATGGGCCAGCGTCGCCGTCGCCGTCACGGATGTTGTCGCCATGGTTGCGCGCGGCGTCGTAGGCGGAGCGGTCGAAGGCGAGTGAGATCGCCCGCCGTACGCGCTCGTCCTGGAACTGCGGATTCACCATCTGGAAGTGCCAGCCATTGACGTTCGACCCACGCGATCGCGGGAACTTGAACCCCGTGACGCCGGGCCCGGCCAACCCCAGCATCGCGATCATCTCGGCGTCGCTCTCGATGTCGATGTCATGCAGTTCGCCGCGCACGAAGCGATCGAGTGCCGCCTGACCGTCGTGAACCTCCGCGACTACGTCGTCGACGTACGGCAGGCCGTCCTCGAAGTACGCGGGGTTGCGTCTGAAGGTCGCCCGCTCGCCGGGCTGCCACGTCTCGAACACGAAGGGGCCGGTCCCGGCCGCCGCCGCGTCCATCCGCTCCGGCTGATCGATCAGTTCGCGCGGCCAGAGGTACGACCAGGATCCAACCGAGGCAGCGAAGTCGACGATCGGCTCGCTGAGGCTGACGACGAGCGTGTAGTCGTCCGGCGTCGCGATATCGTCGACGGCAGCGAAGACATCGCGCTGCGTGCCGCCCGCGCGGTACCGCTCGAGCGAGAGCCGCGCGTCCTCGGCGGTGAACTCGCGGCCAAGCGTCGGCTCGACCTCGTGCGTCATCACGCCGGGCCGCAGGTGGAACGTGAAACGCGTCGCCGCGTCGTTCGCCTCCCAGAACCACGCGAGATCGGGTTCGATCTCGATGCCAAATGGGTCGGCGGTCGCACCGAGGCGGGCTCGCGTCAACTTGCTCTGCGTGTAGCTGAGCGGGTGGTAGGTCGCACACGAGAGCGTGCGATTGATGTCGAAGTGCGGCGGGTCGAGATACCGCGCCCTCAGCGTGCCACCGCGCTTCGCGTTCGCGACCGGATCCAGTTCGGCGGCGCGCGTCGGAAGTGGCCCGCCAAACCCTCGCGGCGGCGGCGGAGCGGGCGTCGCGACGCCCGGCGTGAGCGTCGGCGGCGGGCGCTGGAAGCGCACAGTGCTGCGCGGCTCGACGTCGCAGCCGATCAGCGCGGCCCCGGCGAGGCCGACGGCGGCGCGCCCACCCCCGCGCAGTAGCGCGCGACGGCTCAGCCGACGCCCGCGCCAGTAGTCGTGCTCGTCGTGTTCTCGGTTCAGCGTCGCCACCCGTCGCCACCCTCGGTGCCTGACTGGGAAGCATACGGAGGCCCACCGCTACACGCGCCGCGGGAAGGCCGACCGGGCAGCGGCGGCGTCCTCTACACTTGCGCCGCCGAACGGCACAGAGACCGTCCGACGGCAGAAGCACGCGACCAGGAAAGCGACCCATCGATGACATCACTGCAGGGAATCCGCGTACTCGACCTCTCACGGCTCGCGCCGGGGCCGTACTGCACGATGCTGCTCGGCGACATGGGTGCCGACATCCTGCTCGTCGAGGCGCCGCCGCAGTTCGTGACGCGGACCGGCACGCCCGCCCCACCCCCGGACGACGAGGCGACGCGACGGCGTCGGGCGCACAATGCGCTCGGCCGCAACAAGCGCTCGATCGTGATCAACCTGCGCGAAGAGCAGGGCCGCGACGTCTTCTACAAGCTCTGCGAGGACGCCGACGTGGTGCTCGAAGGCTTTCGCCCCGGCGTCGTCGATCGGCTCGGCGTCGATTACGAGACGGTGTCGAAGATCAATCCCGGCATCGTCTACTGCTCGCTCTCCGGCTACGGGCAGACCGGGCCCTACCGCGACATCGTCGGCCACGACATCAACTACATCTCGATCGGCGGCGCGCTCGGCCTGATCGGGCGACCGGGACAGCCGCCGGCGATCCCGCAAAACGTGATCGCGGACTTCGCGGGCGGCGGGCTGATGGCCGCCTTCTCGATCACCAGCGCGTTGCTGGCGCGCGAGCGCACCGGCCGAGGGCAATTCGTCGATATCGCGATGTCCGATGGCGTGCTCTACCTGCTCGCCAGCGCCGCATCCGGCGTGCTTGCGGGCGGCAACGCGCCGCAGCGAGGGGAAGAGACGCTCTCCGGCGCTTCGCCGCACTACGACACGTACGAGTGTTCCGACGGCAAGTGGCTCTCGCTCGGCTCGCTCGAGCCGCACTTCTGGGCGGCGCTCTGCGAGGTCGTCGGGCGGGAGGACTTCAAGGAACTGGAGTACGACCGCTCACGCCACCCCGAGATCCGCGAGCACTTCGAGCAGACGTTCCGCGCGAAGACGCGCGACGAGTGGTTCGCCGAACTACAGACGATCGACATCTGCGTCGCGCCGGTCTACGCGCTCGATGAGGCGCTCGAGGACCCGCACAACGTCGCTCGCAACATGGTCGTCGCCGTCGACGACCCGCAGCTCGGCACGATCAACCAGATCGGCATCGGACCGAAGTTCTCCGAGACGCCCGGCGAGGTGAAGAGCACCACCCCGCAGCCCGGCGCGGACACCGACGACGTGCTCGCGTCGGCAGGGTTCGCGGGTGCGGCGATCGAGGAGCTGCGCGCGTCTGGGGTTGTCGCTTAGCGCCTGCGCGCTCGAATTCGACTAGTTGCCGATCAGTCCTCGGCTGGCCTCGTAGCCGGAGATCGACTCCCAGAGCGACTCGGCAAGCAGCGGGCCGGGCCCGAGTTGGTTTGAGGCGGTGGTGAGCAGCGACATCAGCACGACGAAGGTGGCGAACCCGGCGAGGTTTGCCACGAGCACGATGCCCGGCTGCGCGCGCGTCGTGCGCTCGATCGCGGCCTGCGTCGTCAGCAGCCAGGCACCGAGCGCGACGAGTCCGACGCCGAACGAGATCGCCGGGATCGCCATCAGGATGCCGAGCGCGAGCGGGAAGGTCGCGAATCCAGCCGCTCGCAGCAGTTGCTCCACCGGCGCCGTGACCCCGGCGAGCCGCTGGAGCAGCCCATAGACGACCAGCAGCCAGACGAGCCAGAGCATGAGCGAGGCGAGTGTGCCGAAGACCACCGTCTTGACGAAGACGCTCTCGGCGCTCCCGAAGCCGCTGAAGAGCCACCAGAGCCAGCCGCCGACGGAGAGCATCGCCATCGCGCCAACGGCGACCACGATCGCCCAGACGGTGGCACTGGAGTCGTGTCCGATATCGTCAAAGACATCGAGGTCGAGCCGCGCGAGGCGGCGTAGCCGAACGATCGTCGTGGGCAGAGTGGCCTCCCGGCCGGGGATTGGCGCCAGCTTACCCGATCTGCCCGAACTGCTACTCGATCGGACTCTTCGCTGGAGTCCCTGCCCGACGCGGATAGCGCTCTTTGAGCTTGCCCGTGCGTCGCACCAGCAGCACCGTCTGCGGTGGCACGCCCTCGGGTAGCGATAGCGGCAGCGAGGGCTCCGCGACCCCGCCGAGCGCAGCGATCGCCGCCTCCGCCTGCGCGAGGTCATCGATCGCCCGGCTCCCCTTCGGCGTCGCCAGCAGCCCGCCCTTGCGCAGCAGCGGCAGCGCGTACTCGACGAGCACCGGCATCGGCGCGACGGCACGCGCGACCACGAGGTCGACTTGCTCGCGCAGTACCGGATCGCGTCCGGCATCCTCCGCACGCGCGTTGACGACGTCCACGCCATCGAGTGCGAGATCGCGCACGACCTCGCGCAGGAAGTCGCAACGTCGACCGTTCGACTCAACGAGCGTCAGCTGTAGTGACGGGTCCGCGATCAACATCGGCAGCCCCGGGAACCCCGCCCCCGCGCCGATATCGACGAGCTTCGTCCCGCGGTCATCGGCGGCCGCGCCGGCACGGATCGCGCCGGCGTCGCGCAGTAGCACCAGCAACGCGAGCGATTCGGCGAGGTGGCGGCGCTGGATCTCGTCCGGGTCGCTCACCGACGTCAGGCCGGCGCGTCGCGACCACGCGATGATCAGCGCGAGATAGCGAGCGAAGCGCTGCAGCGCCTCGGCGTCGAGCGTGACGCCGAGGCGGGTGGCTTCTGCCTCGAGCGTGGCGAGCGGCGGGTGGTCGTTGGTCACACCCACATTCTGCCGTGAAATCAGCGCTGGCGCGCCACCTGCGGCCGCCGTCTGACAATTGACACATTCAGCCCACAATCTTCTAGACTGAATAGGCCTACCCACACCCCAGCTCAGCCCGAATACGGCGACCTGCAGCAGCCCAGAGCGGAGGGCTCCCGCCATGGCGGAGTCTATGAACGCGACCGACGCGAGTACCCATTTCCTCAGCAGCCTCGACCCGGACAAGGCGCGCGACGAGCGCCCCGCGATCGAGCGCTTCGTCGAGTCGATCGGCGGCGACCTGAACATGACCGAGCTCGACGCAGATCGCGTCGGCGAATACGCACGCTCGATGGAGGGGGCCGACGCCGCCCTTGAGCCGATCCGCGCCTTCCTCGCATACAGCAAGCGCATGGCGTTCACCGAAGCCGATCTCGTCTCGCAGCTCAAGCTCGGGAGCAGCCCCGGCGGGCTGGGCCTGACTCCGGACTCGCCGGAGGCGTACCTCGTCACGATCGAGGGCCTCGCCCACCTCGAACAGCAGGTCGAAGAATTGAAGGGGCGTCGCCCCGAGATGGCCGAGGCGCTGCGCACCGCGATGCAGGACAAGGACTTCCGCGAGAACGCTCCGCTGGATGCCGCCCGCGACGAGCAGGCGCACCTGGAAGCGCGCATCCGTGAGATCGAGGATCAACTCCGCCGCGCGGTGATCATCGACGAGGAGACGAAAGGCGGCCGCGCGAACGTCGGCTCGCACGTGACCGTGCGCAGCCTCGAGTCCAACGGCGAGCAGAACTTCCAGCTCGTGAGCCCGTCCGAGGTCGATCCCTCCAGCGGCAAGATCTCGATCGAGTCGCCTTTCGGCTCGGCCGTGATGGATCACGCTGTCGGCGACGAAGTGACCGTCGATGCCCCCTCGGGCAAGGTGCGCTTCGAGGTGATCGAGGTCGTCGGCTAACCCGACCGCCACGCCCACGCCCGGCTCGGAGCCACGCCAATGACATCGTCTGCCGCTCCATCGACGGCGACCGACGCCGCGATCTCCGTCAGCGGATTGCGCAAGTCGTACGGCGCGAATGAGGCCGTGCGCAGCGTCGACCTCTCAGTGGAACGCGGCGAGATCTTCGCGCTGCTCGGCCCGAACGGCGCGGGCAAGACCACGACCGTCGAGATCCTCGAAGGCCACCGCAGCCGGGACGGTGGCGATGTCTCGGTGCTCGGCCACGACCCGGCCGACGGCGAACGCGCGATGCGCGAGCGGGTCGGCATCGTGCTGCAAGAGACCGGCGTCGAGCCATACCTCAGCGTCGCCGAGACCGTCGAACTACATCGCGGCTACTACCGCGCTCCCCTGCCGCTCGATGACGTGCTCGACGTCGTCGGCCTCAGCGCCCAGCGCGACGAGCGCGTGCGCCGCCTCTCGGGCGGCCAGCGGCGACGGCTCGATGTCGCGATCGGCCTCTGCGGTGACCCCGAACTGCTCTTCCTCGATGAGCCAACAACGGGCTTTGACCCCTCAGCGCGGCGCAGCGCGTGGGAGATGGTGCGCAACCTGCGCGTCCGTGGCAAGACGGTGCTGCTCACCACGCACTACATGGACGAGGCACAGGCGCTCGCCGACCGTGTCGCGATCCTCGCTGGTGGCGAGATCGTCGCGCGCGGCACGCTCGATCAACTGCTCGCGCACGACGAGATGACGACGATCAGCTTCGCGCTGCCGGACGGACACGGCGAACTGCTGGCGGGGCTGCCCGACGTCGAGACCGCCGACGGCCGCGCGACGATTCGCGCGGCGACGCCAACGGCCACGCTGCACGAGCTGACGCGGCGGGCGGCCGAGCGGCAGATCGAACTCGATGAGCTGAGCGTGACCCGCGCCACCCTCGAAGAGATCTACCTCTCGCTGACCGCCGGCGACGGCAGCGCATCCAGCGAGGCGAGCGACGAATGAGCGACCTCGCGCTGGCGCTGCGGCAGGTGAAGTACGAGAACCGCGCCTTCTGGCGGAACCCGGCTGCAGCGTTCTTCACCTTCGCATTCCCGCTGATCCTGCTCGTGATCTTCAATCTGCTCTTCGGCAACTACGAGCTGGAGGTGAACGGTGGCACGACACGCTTCTCAACGTTCTACGTCTCCGGAATCGCTGCGCTCTCCGTCGTCTATACCGGTTACATCGGCCTGGCGATGAGCGTCACGATCGCGCGCGAGCAGGGCCTGCTCAAGCGCACCCGTGGCACGCCGCTTCCCGCTTGGGCGTTCCTCTTCGGGCGCGTCGTGCAGATGACGCTGGTGATGATGCTGCTGGTCTCGATCGTCGTCGCGGCGGGCGTGCTCTTCTATGGCGTCGACGTCAGCCTGCGAACGATGCCCGCGTTCGTGTTCGCGCTGGTCGTCGGCACTGCCGCGTTCTCGAGCATGGGGCTGGCGATGACGTCGATCATCCCGAACGAGAACGCCGCGACCGCAATCCTCAATCTCTCGACCCTGCCGCTACTCTTCATCTCAGACGTCTTCGTCCCCTCAGGCGACGCACCGGCGTGGCTGATCGACGTCGCAGACATCTTCCCGATCCGGCATCTCTCGCTCGCGATCCAGACTGCGTTCAACCCGTTCGAGACGGGTAGCGGCTTCGAACCGTTCGATCTGGCGGTGGTCGCGGGCTGGGGCGTGTTCGGGCTCGTCGCCGCGCTCCGCCACTTCTCGTGGGAGCCGCACCGCTAGCTGCGCGACCTATCCGAGGACGAGTTGGTCGAGCGCCATCGCGCCAAAGAGCACCGCGAGATAGAGGATCGAGTAGCGGAAGAGCCGCCGCGCGCCTTCGATGCCTTCGCTGAAACGCAGCCGGTAGGCCAGCAGCAGGAAGATCACGCCACCGGTGAGCGCAACGCCGACGTAGATCGCCTGTAGCTCGGCGACCGCGCCGAAGATCACCGTCACCGGCACAAGCAACCAGCTATAGAGCAGGATCTGGCGCTTCGTCTCGCGGACGCCGTGTACGACGGGGAGCATCGGCACGCCCGCCGCGCGGTAGTCGTCGCTGGAAAAGAGCGCCAGTGCCCAGAAGTGCGGTGGCGTCCAGTAGAAGACGACCAGGAAGAGCAGCACCGCCTCCACCTCGACGGAACCGGTGACCGCAGCCCAGCCGATCAACGGCGGCGCGGCGCCTGCGGCACCACCGATCACGATGTTCTGCACGGTGGCCCGCTTCAGGTAGTACGTGTAGATGCCGGCGTAGAACACCAGCGCACCGATTGCGAGTGCGGCCGAGATCGCGTTCACCGTCAGCGTCAGCCAGACCGCTGCAATGACACCGAGCAGCAGGCCGAAGATCGCGGCGTTGCGCGGGGCGATGCTGCCCTGCGGAAGCGGCCGCTGGCTCGTGCGCTCCATGCGCGCATCGATGTCCCGCTCCAGGTACTGGTTGAGCGCGTTGGCGCCGCCGGCTGCCAGTGAGCCGCCGATCAGCGTCGCCGCGACGAGCCACGTCGAGGGCCACGCGCGCTCAGCGACGACCATCGCCGGCACGGTCGTGATCAGCAGCAGCCAGATGATGTTCGGCTTCGTCAGCGCGACGTATGCACGTAGCGTCTGCACCACACCGACGGCTGGGTGCGGTGCCGCTACGGCGCCAAAGTCAGGCACCGGGATCCGCCGCTGGGGTGCGCAGGGTGTCCGTCGTGTACGCGGCCCGGTCCGTCTCGAACTCGAAGCGCCCGACGACGAGGATCAGCACCAGCAGCGCCCAGATCGCGCTGCCGACAGCGAGATGCGCCACGAGCACGATCTCGGCGAAGTCGCTCCAGATGTTCAGCGCGCCGATCGCGATCTGGAGGCCGTAGAGCGCCAGCGCCGCCCAGACGGCGCGTTCGAGGGCAGGTACCCGCTCTCGCATGTTCGTCGCGGCCATCGCCAGCACGCCGATCGCGGCCAGCCCGGCGACCACGGTGATGCGGTGGATCCAGTGGATGTGCTGCAGACGCCCGCCGTCGACGAACGGGATCGAGCCCTCCGCGCAGCCCGGCCAGCTCGTGCACGCCACGCCCGCGTGGGAGCCGACGGTGTAGGCACCGATCATCAGCACGCCCGCCGTCACGATCGTCGCGATATGCGCGATCCGCAGCACCGACGCGCGCTCAGCCGACTCGACGCGTCGCCGCCCCGATCCGAGGATCGAAAATGCCGCGATCACCGCGAGTATGGCGAGCAGCGTCAGCGCCGTGCCGAGGTGGATCATCACGGCCTCGGCGGGCAACTCCCGCTCCACGGTGACCTTGCCGAGCCACGCCTGCACGAAGAGCAGTGGCAGCGAGATGATCGCCAGCATGCGGGCGGGGCGGTCGTCGGAGTGACTGCGCAGCGTGACCCAGGCGGTGCCCATTATCAGGAAGCCGACGACCATCGCCAGCGTGCGGTGCGAGTACTCGATGATCGCCGTCTTCTCCGCCGGGGGAATGATCTGTCCGTGGCAGAGCGGCCAGTCGGGGCAGCCGAGGCCGGAGCCGGTCGTCCGCACCAGCGCGCCGACGCCGATCAGCACCAGCGTCGCAACCGCCGTGATCACCGTGAGCTTCTGATATCCCGTCATCGAACCGATGTTCACGTCTGGCTGTCCTCACCTGAGCTTCGATCCCGTTCCTGCAAGCGCTCCTGCAATCGATCGAGCTCGCGCGAGAGCGAGCGGATGCGGCCCTGCAACGTCAGCACGTACACGAAGAGCCCCGCCCAGAAGACGGCGAAGCCCGCGAAGAGAAACTCAAGAGCGTCCACTAACCCACCTCGAAACGATCAAGTTCAGCACTCAGAGATTCGGTTCGCGCGGACATCGACTCCAGTGCGGTACGCAGCACGATCAGCCACAGCGCCAGCAGTGTGATCGCGACCGTACCGATCAGGAAGACGAGCATCATCTCGCCCGGGAGCGCCCCGCGCGCCACGATCGGCTGCGGGTGCAGCGTACGCCACCAGTCGACAGCGAAATGGATCAGCGGCACATCGACAAAGCCGATGATTGCGAAGACCGCCGCGTAGCGCGCCGACTGCTCGTCGGCACGTCCCGCGATGCCACGCGCCAGCAGGTAGCCGGAGTAGATCAGCAGCAGCACCAGCGTACTCGTGAGCCGAGCGTCCCACGTCCAGTAGACGCCCCAGATCGGCTTGCCCCAGATCGCCCCCGTCACCAGCCCGAGTGCCGTGAAGAGCACGCCGACGCCGGCCGCCGAGCGCGCGACCGGGTCAAACCGCATGTCGCGCCGCACGAGTACGAGGATCGATGCCACGAAGACGATGAAGAAGGAGAGGTAGGCCGCGAGAATCGATGGTACGTGGATGTAGAAGAGGCGCTGCACCTCGCCCTCCACGACCTCGCGAGGGGCGACGAGCACGGCACCGAGCAGCATCGCCATCATCATCACGCCGGTCAGCGGCGGCAGGACCACCCAGCGCAGGCCGTAGGCGCGCGCGGTCATCGATGCGGCGAGGCTCATCGTTCCGCCACCATCGGAAAGAGCAGCGCGCTGCCGAGTGTCGCCCAGAGCGTGAACACGGAGAGCAGCAGCAACCAGGGCGCGGTGCCCACTGGCTCGCCGAGCGCGCCACCGGTCGCGCGCACAGCCGCGATCAGCAGCGGTACGAGCAGCGGCAGCGCCAGCACCGGGATCAGCACGCCGCGCGCGCGCACGCGGGCGTCCAACGTCGAGAGCAACGTCGAGAGTGCGACGTAGCCGAGGGTGCCAACGACCACGATGAGCGCCAGTTCAAATGAGATCAGCGAGATGTTGAACAGGATAGTGCCGAGTCCGAGTACGGCAACTTCGATCGCCAGCAGCACCGTGAGATTGCTCACGACCTTCGCCAGATAGAGCGTCGTCGATGAGACAGGCGCGAGCAGCATCGCGTCGAACGTCCCTTCCTCGGCCTCGGCGGCGAACGTCTGGCCGCTGGCGATGATGCCGGCGAAGAGGAACGTGACCCAGAGCACGCCCGGCAGCAGCGGACGCACCTCGGTGACCGCGAGGTCGAGCGCGAACGAGTAGACGAGCACGCTGATCAGTGCGAAAGCGGCCGCCGAGAACCAGCCACCGCGCTGCCGCCAGATCAGGCGCATGTCCTTCTCGAAGACCGCGATGCCGGCGCTCACTGCACAACCCTCAGCGCCGCGGGCTCAGTGACCGGCGCGGTCGTGTCTTCGACGACGCGGCCGCGCTCGAGCACCAGCGTCCCGTCGGCCCACGACGAGACTCGCTCCCGCCGATGCGTCGCGGCGACCACGGTGATCGCGGTGTCGTCGGTGGCGAGCGTCAGCTCGTCGAGCAACTGCAGACCGCTCTCGTCGAGCCCGGTCTCCGGCTCATCGAGCAGCAGCACATCCGGTGCGTGCACCACGGTGCGCGCGATCGCGAGGCGCTGGTGCGCGCCGCGCGAGAGAACGCCGGCCGGCTCGTCACGTCGTAGCCACAGTCCGACTGCGCGCAGCAGCTCTTCGACGCGCGCGCCAGCATCTCGCAGCCCGTAAAGCCGCGCGAAGAACTGCAGGTTCTCGACCGCCGTCAGCTCCTCGTAGAGCATCGGCAGGTGGCCCATCACGCCCAGCCGCTGGCGTAGCGCGGCGGGCGCGGACGCGACGTCGAAGCTGTCGATGCGCGCCTCACCGCTGGTCGGCTTCGCGAGCGTCGAGAGCACCGAGAGCAGCGTCGATTTCCCCGCCGCGTTCGCGCCGAGCAACGCCGTACGCGAGCCCTTCTTCAGGTGGAAGCTCGCCCCATCGACGGCGATCACGCCGCCGAAGCGCTTCGTCAGGCCGCGTGCCTCGATCATGCCGACGCGCCATCGCTGCGCCGCGCGCCAGCCTGGATCGCCGCGAAGCCAGCGACGAGTGCGACAAGCGCGAGTGCAGCTCCGGCGACCGCGCCGGTGCGTTCCGTGAGCGGATTCGGCGTAGTGCGCCCGGAGAGCCCTCGTAGTTCGGCGACAGCGCTCGCGCCGGGGGCGAGGTCGCCCGCGCGTTCAACGACGATCAGGCGGTCGTCATCGACGGCGATCGCATCACCGCGACTGCTCTCGTCGAGCGCGCTCACGGAGCCGACGAACGACTCGGGTACGTGCAGTTCGATGCGGTCTGCCGGGAGTGACGTCGTTGCGCGCATGCGGTAGGAATCCTCACCGGGATCGTATCCGACGAGATAGCGGGTGACGACCATCGTCTCGCCGGGGCGTAGCGGAACGGAGACCGCAAGCTGCCCGCCTTCGAGGCTGAACGTACCTTCCTCGCTGACGCCACCCGCATCGAGCGTGCGATCAGGCACCGGTAGCCGCAGCGAGACCCCGCGCCCGTCGCCGGTATAGGTGCGGTCCGATGGGTTCAGCAGGCGGTCCTCACGCAGCAGGAGAATCTGCCCGACCGCGCCGTCGAGCGCGACGACGGTCATCGTCGACTCGGCGACGCGTAGCTGCGGCGGGTCGGCGGTTGTCGCGTATACGGTGACGCTCGTCTCGGCCGTCGGTAGCTCGCTCGACAGCAGCAGCGGCTGCTCCGAGAAGTAGCGCACGCCGTCGTACAGCACGTTCACGAGGTAGGCGAAATCGGGGTCCGCCGCGACATCGATGGTGAAGCGCCCGCCCTCGCTGGCGACCTCCGCCGTCGACAGCTCGCCATCGACATCGACGGCGATCAGTTCAACGACGAGGCCGTCAGGCACCGCGACGCCGGCCGTGCCCATCACGACCTCGCCGGAGATCGTACCCGTGGCCTGCTGCGCATGGGTGGGTGCGACCGTGAGCGTCGCAGCGACGAGGGCAGCGAACAGGAGCACCGACTGCACGAGCGCGGACATCAGATGTCTCACGAGCGCTCGACCGGGAGATCGCCTGCGTCACGGAGCAGCTCCGTCACCGCGCGGAGCTGCGGTGCGATCGCGCGGCGGCCGGCCTGTCGGTCGTCGTCGGAGATGCGGCCCGCAGCCAGATCATCGTCGAGCTCACGTAGCTCAGCGAGCAACCGCATCCGCTCGGCGGCATTCGACGCGCGATCAGTCGCGGACGGTTCGATGCCGGCGCGCAACGGCAGCGCGACCATCGATGCCGCGGCAAGCGCGAACGCGACGAGCAGCACCCACTCCATCAAGCGCTGCCGTCCGAGGTGTCATCAGACGTGTCGTCGGCGGTCTGCTCGTCGAGCCACCGCTCGCCCTCGGCGTCGAGCGCCGCAACCGCCGCCGGGGCGGCCGTCCGACGCAGCCTCAGCAGCGCGGCGGTCCCGAGCGCGGCGACCAGCAGCAGCGATCCGCCAACCCAGCCGAAGAGCACCAGGTTGAACCCGGACTTCGGCAGGTCGGCGAGCACGCGCTCTCCGTAGCGGTTCGAGAAGAAGAGGATGATGTCGTCCGGCGCATCGCCCGCCGCCAGCCGCTCGCGGATCAGCTCGCGCATATCGACGCAGATCGCCAGCTCGCAGATATCGAGCCGCTTGTTCGTGCACTGCGGGCACAGCAATTGGCTCTCGATCTGCTGCGCCTGTGCCTCGAAGTCCTGGGCTCGCGCCGGGCTCGGCCCCGCCCCGCCAACGTCGATCGCAATGAGCAGCGCGAGCGCGATCACCGTGGCAGCGACGACGATCGGCACGAGTCGCCGCAGCTTCGAGCGTTTCGATCGCGACATCGACTGCGACGCTCGCTCGCTCATGCCTGCGCCGCGCCATCTGGCAGCTCGCGCCTGACGGCGACGGTCGCGCCCACCGGCGCAAACGCGATCAGCCCGCCGACGGTGTAGACGGCCGCCCCGAGCCAGAGCCAGAGCATCAACGGATTGATGAACGCCTGGAACTCGGCCACGCCGTTCTCGTCCCAGCCCTGCACGAAGACGTACACGTCCTCGCGCCAGCCGCTGTCCACGGCGACGATCGCCAGCGGCTGCTGCGGGAAGTTGCCGAAGATGCGACGACCGGGCGCCAGCGCCGCGACCGAACGCTCACCGCGGCGCACATCGAGGATCGCAACCGTCTCGGACTCGACGCCGTTGGCGGTGCCGGGGGTCTGCGTGAGCCCCGCGTACACGACGCTGTAGCGTCCGAGCTCGAACGACTCGCCCGGCGCAACGATCGCGCGCACGTGCGTCTGGTAGATATTCGAACCGACGATCGCGATCGCCATCACCGCGACGCCGATGTGTACGAGATAGCCGCCGTAACGTCGGCGGTCGCGATCGAAGAGCCCGCTCAGCGCGGCGAGCCAGCTTCCGACGCCGCCCGCCGCCCTCGCCCGCTGCGCACCGCGCGTGCCCAGCGCGAACTCGCGCAGCGTCGCGTACAGCGTGAAGACGGCAGCACCGACGCCGAGCACCGCGAATGGGTCGCGCATGCCGGCCACAGCGAGCGCCGCCGTCACGACCACGGTCACGGCCAGCGGTGCGCGCAGCCGTCGGCTCATCGTCTCCTGCGACGCGCGTCGCCACGGCGTCACGGTGCCGAGCCCGATCAGCGCGACGAGCACGATCAGCAGCGGACCGACGACGTCGTTGTAGAACGGCGGCCCGACGGTGATGCGGACGCCGCGGATCAGCTCCGAGAAGACGGGGAAGAGCGTGCCACCGAGCACGATCAGCGCGATCGCTGTCAGCACGTAGTTGTTCAGGATCAGCGTGGTCTCGCGCGAGAGCAGCGAGTCGAAGTCATGCTCCGGTCGCATCCGTGGCGCTCGCCACGCCAGCAGGACGATCGAGACGCCGACGGTCAGCGCCACCAGCACGAGGAAGTACTGCCCGACGTCCGACTGCGAGAACGAGTGGACGGACGCCACCAGCCCGCTGCGCACGTTGAACGTGCCGAAAACCGCGAGCGAGAACGCCGCCAGCACGAGCCCGAGGTTCCACGGCTTCAGCATCCCCCGACGTTCCTGCACCATCGCCGAATGCAGGAAGGCGGTCAGCGGCAACAGCGGCAGCAGCGCGGAGTTTTCGACGGGATCCCAGCCCCAGTAGCCGCCCCAGCCGAGCACGGTGTACGCCCACCACCCGCCGAGGATGTTGCCGACGCTCAGCACCAGCCACGCGAGGAGCGCCCAGTGGCGTGTGGCGCGCAACCACGCGGAATCGACCCGCCCGGAGAGCAGCGCTGCCATGCCGAGCACGAACGGCACCGCAGTGCTCGTCAGCCCCATCAGCAGCAGCGGCGGGTGCACGAGCATGCCCTTGTCGACGAGCAGCGGGTTCAGCCCCACGCCGTCGGCGCGAGCGAACTCGCTGACCTCGAACGGCGAGGCGAGGAAGACGAGCGCGACGAGGAAGGCGGTGAGTACCGCGCCCGCCACTGCCATCGCGTGTGCCGCCCCCCACGGGATGCGAGGCACGGTGATCAGCGTGAACGTCGCCAGGAAGAGCGACATCGTCCACGTCCAGAACAGCATCGACCCCGCCTGGCTGCTGTAGATCGCCGCCCACTTCATGTGCACGAGCATGTCCGAGGAGGAGACGGAGGCGACGTAGGCGAGCGAGAAGTCGTCGCGCAGCAGCGCGGTGGCGAGCGTCGCGGTCGCCAACGTCGTGAAGACCGCGACGACGACAATGCCGCGCCGGCCGGCGGTCGTCAGTGCGGCGCTTGAGATGCGATGGCCGGCGATCGACGCGCCGGTGGCGAAGACGGCCGTGGCCAGCGCCGTCAGCAGCGAGGCTGCACCGATCGAGGCGAGGACGTTCACCGTGGCCTCACTCGCGCGGAGGCGCGAACGCTGGCGTGTCGTCCGCGTCGGTCACGAACTCGTTCTCGTGCTTGACGATCACCGAGACGGCATCGATGCGGCCACCCTCGCCCTCTTGCCCCTCAACGATCACCAGCGTGTTTGGCCCAAAGAGGCTCGGGTAGCTGCCGTCGTAGACCACATCCACGGTCGCGCCTTCGTAGCCGAGGATCGAGAACGCGATCGGGCTGCCGTCGCGTTCGACGACCGACTCGCCGATCACACGTCCCGCGACCCGCCAGCGGGTCTCGTCGCCGTCGGCGCGTGCCTGGTATTCCTCGGGCGTGACGTAGTAGGAGAGCGAAGAACCTGCCGCGGCGACGACCAGCACGCTCACGGCGGCTGTCGCGATCACGAGGAACGCGGTCAGGCGGGATCGACGGCTGGCAAACAGCGTTCGCACTCGGCTCTCCTCTCTCCCTGCTCGCGGCCTGCTACTCGCCTGTTACTCGACCGGCTGAACCAGCTTCGCCAGCATCTCGCGGAACTCCGGCTCCGTGAGTTCGCCGATGAACTTGCGGCTGACGCTCAAGCCCGGTCGGAGAAAGAACGCCTCCGGAAGACCGTATACCCCGTACTGGAGATAGACATCGTTCTCGTCGATCACGGCCGGGAACGTCAGTTCGAACGCCTCGATGAATTCCCGCGCGTCCAGCTCCCCGTCCAGCATATTCACGCCGATGAAGGTGTACCCCGCGTCCCGGTACTCCGGCCAGAGTCGCTCAATTAGCGGTGCCTCGCGGTAACAGGGGCCACACCACGACGCCCAGAAGTAGATGAAGACGGGCCTGTCCGCGAAGTCCGAGAGCGTCAACGGCTCGCCGTCGAACGTCAGCATCGTGAAGTCGGTCGCCGTCGAAAACCCTGCGTCGACCTCGCCGAGCTCCGCGTCGCCGACGCCTCGCGACATGCCGATCGCCATCACGCCGGACAGCGCGAGCGCCAGTGCGCCGACCACGATGATCAGCAAGCGTCCACGGAGCAATTGTCGAATGTCGGGCATCCACGATCGAGGCTACGCGCGCGCCCGGTTCGCGATCAATCGAGCGATCGATCGCACGACTGCGCAACGCGGGCGATGCGCGCCGGAGCACGGTCGGATCGAGTGCCAGCGACGATTAACGAAGCATCGGCTGCTTGACCCCTGCGAACGCGGATGGTCTATTGGCCCGGCCACTCGGCCTCGCCAATTCCGCCAAGCACAGGTGGGACGACGAGTTTATAGGGGACTCTCAGGTGCATCTAAATCGCCGCGTATCGCGGCGCATCCTCTTTGGTATTCTGCCGTTCCTCGCGATCTTCGTAGCCGCCTGCTCGGACGGCATGACGACGACCGATCCGCAGTCCGATTTCACGGAGACCGTTCACGGCGTCTATGTGATCGTCACGATCCTGGCCGCCATCGTCTTCGTCGGCGTGCTGGCGTTGGTCCTGATCTTCGCCATCGCTTTCCGCGAGCGACCGGGGCGTGAGGCACGCCAATTCCACGGCAGCACACGCCTGGAGATCGTCTGGACGATCATCCCCGTGGCGATCGTCGCGATCATCGCCGTCCCGACGTTCTTCGCGATCGCCGACACCACCGACCCGCCCCCCGACAACGCGATCATGATCGAGGTGACCGGCCACCAGTGGTGGTTCGAGTTCAACTACGCGGGCGAAGACCTGATCACCGCGAACGAGATCCACATCCCGACCGGGCAGCCCGTCGCCTTCCAGCTGGAGTCGGACGACGTGATCCATTCCTTCTGGGTTCCGCAGCTCGTTGGCAAGGTCGACCTGGTCCCGGGTCACACCAACGACGTCTGGTTCACGGCAAACGACGACGCAGCCCGCAGCGAGGCCTACCTCGGCCAGTGCGCCGAGTTCTGCGGCCTCTCGCACGCGAACATGCGCTTCCGCGTGTTCGTCGACACGCCCGACGACTACCGTGCCTGGATCGCGGCCCAGAAGGCCGACCGCACGGCACCCTCGACCGACGCACTGATCGGGGGAGAAGAGCTCTTCCTCGCCGGCGCGTGCATCGGCTGTCACACCGTCAACGGCACCGCCGCCGCCGGACGCATTGGCCCCGACCTCTCGCACTTCGGCGGTCGCGAGACCCTCGCTGCCGGGATGATGGAGAACAGCCGCGAAAACCTGATCGCCTGGATCTCGAATCCTGAGAGCGAAAAGCCCGGCGTCGTCTTGATGCCCGCCTTCGAGAACCAGATGACGCCGGAGCAGATTGAGTCCGTCGCGGACTACCTGCTCAGCCTGCAATAGAGCCGCGGAGGCATCGCGACATGGCAACTGCTGCTGAAACCATCGCTCTCCCCGCTGAGTCAGATTCCGATTCCGGCATCTGGTCATGGATCACGACCGTCGACCACAAGCGCATCGGCACGCTGTACGCGATTACGGGATTCATCTTCTTCCTCGTCGGCGGCTTCGAGGCGCTGCTGATCCGCGCCCAGCTCGCGGTGCCGAACGGCACGGTGATCGATGCCTCGCTCTTCAACCAGCTCTTCGGCGTGCACGCGCTGACGATGATCTTCCTCGCCGTGATGCCCATGGGCGCCGGCTTCTTCAACTACATGATCCCGCTGATGATCGGCGCACGTGACGTCGCCTTCCCGCGGCTGAACGCGCTCTCCTACTGGATCTTCCTCTTCGGCGCCCTGCTGCTCTCCAGCAGCTTCCTCTTCGGCGGCGCACCGGATTCCGGCTGGTTCGCCTACGCCCCGCTCACCTCAGAACAGTTCTCGCCGGGACACAATATGGACTTCTACGTGCTGGGCATTCTGATGCTCGGTGTCTCGTCGATGGCCGCGGCGCTGAACTTCGCGGTCACGATCATCAACATGCGCGCGCCCGGCATGACGATGATGCGGTTACCGGTCTTCGTCTGGATGACGCTCGTCATCTCGTTCCTGCTGATCCTCGCGCTACCGCCGCTGACCGTGGCGCTGCTGCAACTGCTCTTCGACCGCCACTACACGACGCACTTCCTCGACCCGAACGGTGGCGGCGACCCGCTGCTCTGGCAGCATCTCTTCTGGACGTTCGGTCACCCGGAGGTCTACGTCCTGATCCTGCCGGCGATGGGCATCGTCTCGGAGACGCTCCCGGTCTTCTCGAAGAAGCCGCTCTTCGGCTACCGCGCAATCGTCTTCAGCGGGATGGCGATTGGGTTCCTCGGCTGGGCCGTCTGGGCGCACCACATGTACACGACCGGGCTCGGCCCAGTGCAGCGATCGATCTTCGCGGGCACGACGATGACGATCGGCATCCCGACCGGCATCAAGATCTTCAACTGGCTGGCGACGATGTACGGCGGCAGCATCCGCTTCACGACATCGATGTACTTCGCCGTCGCGTTCCTTGCGACGTTCACCATCGGTGGCATCTCCGGCGTGATGCACGCCTCGCCCCCGATCGACACTCAGCAGCAGGACACCTACTGGATCGTCGCGCACATCCACTACGTGCTGATGGGCGGCGCGGTGATGGGCATCTTCTCCGGCATCTACTACTGGTTCCCGAAGATGACCGGCCGCTTCCTCGATGAGGGTCTGGGCAAGCTGCACTTCTGGCTCTTCTTCATCGGCATCAACATGACGTTCTTCCCGATGCACTTCCTCGGCACCGCCGGGATGCCGCGACGCATCTACACCTACGACTCCGGCCTCGGCTGGGACTTCTGGAACATGTTCGCGACGATCGGTTCGCTCGTGATCACGGTCGCGCTGCTGGTCTTCATCCTCAACTTCTTCCGCTCGATGCGGACGGAGCAGAACGCGCCGAACAACCCGTGGGACGCGCCGGGGCTGGAGTGGGCCACCACGTCGCCGCCGCCGGAGCACGATTTCGACGTGATCCCAGAGGTGCGAGACCGCGACCCGCTCTGGTACGACCGCGACAACGGCCACACTCCCGCCGAACCGGTGTCGGGCACGCACATTCACCTGCCGCCGCCCTCGTACTACCCGATCCTGATGGCGCTCGGCACCCTGCTGCTCGCCGTCGGACCGATGACACATCTGGCGATCACCGCGCTCGGCATCCCGGTGATCATCTATTCGATCTGGGGCTGGGCCCTCGAGCCCACGGACTAGGAAGGGAGCGAAACGATGGCTGCAGCCGCGCAGATAGAACACCACGCCAGTTCGACTGGCACCGATAACCGGAAGCTCCTGATGTGGATCTTCCTCGGCTCTGAATGCCTCTTCTTCGGCTCCCTGCTGGCGACGTACCTGATTTTCAAGGGCGAGCCAACGACGGCGACGAACGATCACGGCCTGCTGATGATCCCGGCGAACATCCTCGATATCCCGATCACGTCGCAGAGCACCTTCGTCCTGCTGATGAGCTCGCTGACGATGGTGCTTGCCGTGTACGGCGCGCAGACGAACCGCCTGAAGATGATGAAGCTCTGGCTGCTCGCGACGATGCTGCTCGGCCTCGTCTTCCTCGGCTACCAGGTCTTCGAATTCACCACCTTCGGGAACGAGGGTCTGAACCTGAGCACAAACCAGTTCGGGGCGTCGTTCTTCATGCTGACGGGCTTCCACGGCGCGCACGTCGGCATCGGCGTGCTCTACCTCGGGTCGCTGCTGCTCGCGTCATTCCGGCGCAGCGGGCTGGGACCGGAAGCCGGCGTCCATGTGGAACTTGCCGGCCTCTACTGGCACTTCGTTGACATCGTCTGGATCGTGCTCTTCACGGTCATCTACCTGATCCCTGCATAGCCCCGGAGCGACCGATGGCCTCTGAAGCTGAACACCACGAAGAACACCACGGACTGCAGCCGATGCAGTACGTCAAGATCGGCGTGCTGCTCACGGCGATCACGGTGCTGGAACTCGCCGTCTCCTACTGGGATGCCGTCAGCGACCTGCTGATCCCGATCCTGTTCGTGCTCTCGGGCATCAAGTTCGCGATCGTTGTCGCGTTCTTCATGCACCTGAAGTTCGACAGCCCGCTCTTCACGCGGCTCTTCCTGCTGTCGTTCCTGCTCGGGGCCGCGGTGCTGACGATGGTGACGGCGCTCTTCTGGAGCGACATCACGCTCACGAACTGACCATATCGCGCAGCACACTCGGAAGGCCCGCCTCGGCGGGTCTTTTGCTGCCCGCTTACGCCTCCTCGGCAGCCGCGAGCGCGCGTGCTGCTTCCTCTTCGCGGCGCGTCTCCTCCTCGGACCGGTTGGCCCAGATGAAGAAGATGATGCCGATGCCGGCCAGGTGCATCATCTGGCTCGGCGCCCACATCAGCATGCCGCCGAGCGCCTGGTCGGTGAGCAGGCTCATGTCGATAATCCGCTCCACCTCCGCGTAGACGTCGTAGAGCGGCTCATCGCCGAACGCGAGCAGCGCGGCGAGGAAGTGCTTCGGCGTGCTGCCGACGAGCAGGTAGACCATGCGCAGCGGGTACGACATGCGCGCCCGCAGCGGCATCGGGTCGATCACGTTCCACCAGAAGAGCAGCGCCGCGAGGATGAACGAGCCGTGCTGTAGCGCGTGGATCCACTCGTTGCGCAGCGCGGCGTCGTACCAGCCCGGCGCGAGGTGCCATGCATACATCAGCACCGTCAGCACGATCACGGCGACGAGCGGGTGCGTCACGAAGCGGAAGATCGCCCGCACGAGGCCTTGCCCGACGACACGACGTACGACGCCCATACGCAGCCAGCGAGGCATCCCGAGCAGGCTCGGCGTCGTTGGCGCGCCAAGCAGGATCAGCGGAAGAGCCACCATCATCAGCACCTCGTGCTGCACCATGTGGAACGTGAAATGGTGCGCCGAGAGATAGTCGAGCGGCGACTCAAGCGCCAGCACAAGGATCAGCAGGCCGCTGAAGTACGAGGTCGTCCGCCAGCGCGAGTGGAGGCGGCTGCGATCTCTCCAGCGCGAGAGACCATCGAGGTAGAAAAGCGCCGCGATCGCGACCGGGATCAGGACCGTGAGGTCGAAACTCCACGCCTGCCACCAGACATCGACCGCCTCCGGATCACCGTGCGCCGGCGCGGATTCGGTCAGCAGCCGAAGAACGGGACTCGCGGTCATCGATGCTCGCTCACTCGCGGCTCAAGTGTGCGCTGCACCTCGCTGGCGCGCATCCTGCGCGCCGCAGACGGGCCAACAGCGGCACGTTGACTGCTCTCGACCGTCTCTCGTACGATCACGTACAGACTTTGCGTACTGAGTACACAAAGCATTGGATGGCATCACGGAGGGGCGCATGCAACCGCTGCGGGTCGCGCTGGCGCAGATCAACACCACGATCGGTGACCTCAATGGCAACAGCGAGCTGATCCTCGACGCCGCGCGCCGAGCGACAGACGCGGGCGCGGACCTCGTCGCCTTCCCCGAGCTCGCGATCACGGGCTACCCACCCGAGGATCTGCTGATCCGCGCCGCCTTCATCGACGATGCCGAGCGCGCCCTCGATGATCTCGCGAGCGCCGCAGCCGGCCTGCCGCCACTGATCGTCGGCTCGATTCACTTCGATCGCCACCTCTACAACAGCGCGGCGGTGCTCCACGGCGGCGAGATCGTGGGGCGCTACCACAAGCACGAACTGCCGAACTACGGCGTCTTCGACGAGGTCCGCTACTTCCAGCCCGGCACCGAGGCGACCACCTTCCGCATCGGCGGCACGACCGTCGGCGTCACAATCTGCGAGGACATCTGGTTCCCCGGCGGCCCGATGCGTGAGCAGGCGCTCGCGGGCGCGCAGTTGATCGTCAACATCAACGCCTCGCCCTACCACCTCGGCAAGACCACCCAGCGCGAGCGCATGATCGCCACGCGCGCCACCGACAACGCCGTGGCCGTGGCCTATGTGAACCAGGTCGGTGGCCAGGACGAACTGGTCTTCGACGGCCACTCCGTCATCTTCGACCCGGCCGGCGAGCCGATCGCGCGCGGGGCATCGATGGCCGAAGACCTCGTGATCTCCGACGTACCACTCGAACAGGTCGTGCAGACGCAGCTTCATGACCCGCGCGTGCGGCGCAACCGCACCGTAGCGCACGAGGTCGCACCGATCGACGTCACTGATGCCGTCGATGAGCCGCGTACGCCGCTACCGGTCAGCGACGAGACGCCGCTCACCGGCCACGCCGAGACCTACGAAGCGCTGGTGCTCGGCACCCGCGACTACATCCGCAAGACGGGCTTCGAGAGCGCCTTCGTCGCCGTCTCGGGCGGCATCGACTCTGCGATCGTCGCGGCGATCGCCGTCGACGCGCTCGGGCCGGACCAGGTGACCGCGATCTCGTTGCCCTCGCGGTACTCCTCGGAAGGCTCGATTGCGGACGCGGTGGACCTCGCGGAGCGGCTCGGCATGCGTCTCGTCACGTTCCCGATCGAAGCCGCACACCAGGCCGCCATCGAGACGCTCGAGCGCGAGTTCGATGGCCGCGACGCCGGGACGGCGGAGGAGAACCTGCAGTCTCGCCTGCGTGGCCTGATGACGATGGCGATGTCCAACAGCGAGCCGCGCTCAATGGTGCTGACGACCGGCAACAAGTCGGAATACGCGTGCGGCTACGCCACGCTCTACGGCGATATGGCGGGCGGGTTCGCGGTGATCAAGGACGTGCCGAAGACGCTCGTCTACGAGCTGGCGCGCTATCGCAACACGGTCAGCGCGGTGATCCCCCAGCAGAGCATCGAAAAGCCGCCGTCCGCCGAACTGCGCCCCGACCAGCTCGACACCGACTCGCTGCCCGAATACGACGTGCTCGACCCGATCCTCGAGGCCTACGTCGAGAACGACTTGCCCGCCGATGCAATCGTTGAGCTGGGCTTCGAGGCGGAGACGGTGCACCGCATCATCGACCTGGTGAATCGCAACGAGTACAAGCGGCGGCAGTCGCCGCCCGGCGTGAAGATCAGCACGCGCAACTTCGGCCGCGATCGACGTTTGCCGCTCGCCAGCCGCTATCGCGGCTACTGAGCCGAGCCCTCGCGCCTCCGCCGCAGCTAACCACCCTCGGCGTCCGCGCCGCCGTCAGAAGCATCGCCGTCTTGCGCCGCGCTCTCGTCGATCAGGTTCGACATGCGCTGGCCGAGCGCCACGCTGAAGGTGTCGGCGGCGGTCTTCTGGATCCACGTCTCGAAGGCCTCGCGGACCGGCGCGTAGGCAGTCTCGATCTCGTCCTGCAGCGCCTGATTGTCACCTGCCGCCATGCGGGCACCCGAGATCTTCGCGAGCAGCGCCTCCAGCTTCGGTTGCAGCGCCTCGTAGAGGTCGTGAAACTGCTCGTCGCCTTCCGCGTGCCCGCGGTCCTTCATGATTTCGAGCGACCCCATCACCCACGCGACGGTGCCCAGCACCGTCCCGACCTCCTCGCCGTCGAAGCGCAGCGCGAGGTGGCGACCGTCCGACGACGTCACTGGCCCAGCCCGCCCTCGTACGCGACGGTCTCCGCCAGCAGCAGCGCCCCGACCAGCGCGCCGCGCTCACCAAGGGCGGCCGGGACGACCTGTGGTCCGGGTGCGATCTCTTCGACGACCCGCTGTACCAGCGGCACCAGCCGCGCGAGTTCGTCGTCGGGGGCGTCGAGCACCACGACCTCGGGGTCGAGCAGCGCGGTCGCGTCCGCGATCACGCCGACCGCCGTCTCGATCGCGTCGGCTGCATCATGCAGCGCTGGCGCTGCCGGAAGTGCGCCCGCGAATCCATGCGCGCCGCGCACCGGCCGCCCGCCGGCGAAGACCGCCGCCGAGGGCTCACCACGCAGCGAGATGTAGAGCGCGTCGCTCGCCCCGCCCGCGGCACCCTGCCAGCGCTCGCCGGTCAGCGCCGCGACCGTGCGGCTCTCCGCGACGATCGGCGCGTCGATGTGACGGCGCAGCGCTTCGACGACCGCGAGGCCGTCCCACTGCGGCTGCCCGGTGCTGCGTACGAGCGTGCCGCTGATCGCGTCGATCGTGCCGGGGGCGGCGATGCCGATGCCGATCGCGGAACGGCGTGCACCATCCTGCGCGAAGAGCGTCGCGATGCGACCGCCTACCTCCCACGACCACGCGTCCTCATCGGCCAGCTCCGGCAGCGGCCATTCCTCGCGCTGCAGCGCCTGCTCGCCGCCCTGCTCGGCGATCAGCAGACGCAGCGTGTCCGCGGTGAAGTCGATCGCGACGAATACTGGCTCTGCGGCCATCAGGCGGTCCGTTCCGTCGGCTCAGCCTCGCTCGCAGCTTCGATCTTACGCAACGCGGCGGCGATGTCGCCCACGTCCGAGGGATGCTCGACCCCCGCCAGCGGGATCGCGATCAGCTCCTCGGGCAGTTTTGCGGTCGTCGCGAAGTCACGGTCGGTCAGCCGCGCGTCCTCGTCGCCGAGCGACTGACGGATACGCGGGTCGCGATGCAACGAAGGCCCCAGCACCTGCTCACAGGGGATGCCCTCCGCCTGCAACGCCGCGACGGTCTCCGCGATGGAGCGATGCCACAGCATCGAACGCAGGCGGACCACATAGGAGTCGTAGCCATGCCGGATCCAGCGCCCGTGGCTCATCTTCTGCACACCCTTGATCCCGCGTAGCTGCTCCGTGAGCTGCCATGCCGCCTCGCGGCGCACTTGCAGCGAATGATCGGACTGTCGCAGCTCCGAGACCGCCACGGCGAACGCTTGCGGATCGAGCGCGCTCGCCTGCGCATCCCGGGCGGCCCGCACCTCGTCGGCCACGGCCTCACCGACGAGCACGACACCGCCAGTCGCGCCGCCGCCGGTCAGGATGTGACCGTCGCCGAAGCCCATTGCCGCCGCATGACCGAGCCCGCCGACGGGATTTCCGGCGAACGACGCGCCGAGCGACTCGCTCATGTCCTCGATGATCGCCAGGCTCTCGTTCTCGGTCAGTCGCACGATGTCGGTCATCGTCGTCGCGTGCCCGAAGGCGTGCGTGACGATCACGCCCTTCGTCGCCTCCGACTTCGCCCGCGCGAAGCCGCGCGCCGAGAGGTTCACGGCTTCCGGGTCAACATCGCCGGGCACCGCCGTCAGGCCCGCCGCGATCACCGCCTCGGCGGCAGTCTCGCCGCGCAGCGTCGGCACCACGATCTCGCCCTCGCTGATGCGCACGGCCGCGAGCGCGAGCGCCAGTGCATCAAGCCGGCCGCCGCAGGCGATCGCGATGCGCTGGCCACCGTAGGCGGCGGTCAGCTCCGCCTCGAAGGCCTCGATGGGGGCGGCATCGTCGGCTGCAGCGGGCGCGACGTACTGCGGGTACGGAGTGTCGCGCACGGGCGAGCCACCATCGATCGCGAGCGCGTCACTCATCGGGCTTGTCTCATTCGAATCAGCATGGGCGCGAGCGTACGAGACCCGAACGCGCTCGCGCAAAACGCAGCCGGTGCTGCGGTGTGGCAAGGTGACGGGATGAACGGACAAATCGACTCGATCGCCGTGATCGGCGCCGGCCGCCTCGGCAGTTCGCTCGCCGTGGCGCTCGATGCGGCGGCCTACCCGACACACGCGATCGCCAGCCGCGATCCGGCGTCGGCGGAGGCGCTCGCGGGCCGGCTCGGCGACTGGGCGAACGCGATGACGTCCGCCGAGGCAGTCGAGGCGAGTGACCTCGTCTTCCTCACTGTTCCGGACGCGGAGATCGCGCCGCTGGTCGCCTCCCTGTCGTGGCGGAAGGGCCAAGCGGTCGTGCATTGCAGCGGCGCGCTCGGCCTCGACGTGCTCGCACCCGCCACCGAGGCAGGCGCGATCGCCGGCTGCTTCCACCCGCTGCAGACGTTCCCCTCGCGCGATGGTGAGTCGTGGCGGTTCGAAGATGTCGCCTGCGGCATCGAGGGTGCCGACCCGCTCGGTGCGGCGCTGGAGCTGCTCGCGGGCGACCTCGGGGCCAGCGTCGTGCGGCTGGAGGGTGTCGACCGCGGCCTCTACCACGCCGCGGCGGTCTTCAGCAGCAACTACACGGTCGCCGTCGCTGCCGCCGCGCAGCGTGCGTGGACGCTCGCCGGTCTGCCGACGGAGCAGGCGCAGTCCGCGCTCTCGCCGCTCCAGCTCGCCGCCTCACGCAACGTCGCGGGCAACGATCTCGTCGATGCGCTCACCGGCCCGATCGCACGCGGCGACATCGCCACCGTCGAACGGCAGCTCAGCGCCCTCGATGCACTCGACGCCGGCGCGGACGCTGGTGCCGAGCTGGGCCGGCTCTACCGACAGCTCGGCAGCGAACTGCTTAGGCTTGAGCTCGGCCATGCGCCCGACGTGCTGGAACGTCTGCGCTCGCTGCTCGGCGCTTCATGAAGCCGGACGCGTCGTGAGACTCCAGCTCGGTGAGCACGTGATCGACTGCACCAACCGCGCCGCGATCATGGGCATCCTCAACGTCTCCGACGACTCGCCGGTCGCCGCCGCGATCGTCGATGCGTCAGCCGCACGCGATCGCGGTATCGAGCTGCAGCGGCAGGGCGCGGAGATCATCGATGTCGGCGCGCACTCGACGGCAGCGGGCGCGCGTGAGCTCAGCGCGCAGGAGGAGATTGAGCGCGTCTGCCCGGTGATCGAGGCGTTGAGCGCGGCGGGCATCGCCACCTCCATCGACACGTGGAGCGCCGAGGTCGCGCGTGCCGCCGCCGAATCTGGCGTGAACCTGCTGAACGACGTCACCGGCTTCGCCGACCCCGCGATGGCGGCGGTCGCCGTCGATCACCAGTTACCCGCCGTCGTGATGCACATGCGCGGCGACCCGAAGCGCAACGCCGAGGTCGATCAGCACTACGACGACATCGCGACCGAGGTGCGCGCCTACCTGATCGACCGCGCCTCGGCGCTTGAGGCGACGGGCAGCGGCCAGGTCTGGCTCGACCCCGGTTTCGCGTTCGCGAAGTCGGCGCAGGACAACGTGCGCCTGCTCGATGGCCTGCCGGCGCTCGTGGCGACCGGCTACCCGGTGCTCGTCTCGGCCTCGCGCAAAGGCTTCCTCGGCGAGCTGCTCGGGCGCGGCGACGACCAGCAGGCTGCCGGCATCCTCGAAGCCACAGTCGCCTTCAATGTGCTCGCCGCCCGGCATGGCGCGCACGTCGTGCGTGTGCATGACGTCGAAGTCATCGCCGACGCGCTCAAGGTCGAAGGCGCGATTCGCGCGACGCTCGACGGCCAGCCAGACCGCCGCTAACTGCCGCCGCCCGCGACGATGTCGGCCGCCGCCGCATCCGCTCTCGCTCGCTCCTCGGAGATCTCGAGCGACTGGAACGCGTCCCGATAGATCATCGTGGAGATCACGTAGCAGCCCGCCATGATCAGGAACGGCGTCGTGAAGTCACCGCTGTCGAGCAGTCGCGACCCGATCCAGATCGCGATCGCGCTCATCGCGCCGCCGACGGCGATCTCGATGCCAGTGTTCGTCGCACGCTCTCGCGCGTCGAGCACCTCCATGTTGAAGGCATCATCGAGCGGGCCGCTCATGCGGAAGATCGTGGTCCGTCCGACGTAGGAGGCACCGACCAGAAGGATCACGAGCTGCCCCTCGCCCATCCAGAGCGGCAGCACGCCCATGCCGATCACAAACGGCACGGCGAGCAGCCGGGTCGCGACGATCGCATCGACCTTCAGCATGCGTGATGCGAGCAGCGGAACCAGCAACGTCGCCGCTGCAAGACCCAGCTCGCCGGCGGCGAACATGAAGCTGAGCCCCGTCTCCTCGATATGCAGATGGCCCTCGTGGAACGCGACCGCGAAGAGCGGCCCGACCGCGCCATAGCCGAAGGAGACGATCCCGCTGGTGAGCACGAAGAACGCAATGCGCCGCCGATGCGTGACACCCGCCATCAATCGGCCCGGACGCCACTGCGCGACACGCGACTGCCCGGTATCCGGTGGGCTCACCCGCGCGAGGTCCTCGTCGGGGCGCTCTTCCGCCTCGAAGGTACGCAGCATGAACGCCGGGATCAGCGAGAGGAACCAGAGCGCGAGCCCCGCATAGGTGGCGATGCGGTAAGCGTCGACCTTGCCGACGGAATCGATCAGCAGTGCGGGAATCAGCCCTGCAAGCAGCGCCCCGGTCATCGCCGAGAACGTGCGCAGACTGCCGGCGACCGCGAAGAGGTGCACGCGCTCCTCGCGCTTGCTGTTCTCCGCCATGAAGGCGGGCTCGGCGGTGTGGTGCAGGTTTCCGAAGAACGCGCCGAACGCCGGGACGGCGAGCAACATCGCTTCGCTACGGGTGCTGATCTGCACCAGCCCGAGGATCGCGCCCATGCCATCGCCGAGGATGAACGAGGTCTTCCGCCCCCAGCGGTCGGAGGCCAGTCCGGCGGGCACGGCCGTCGCCGCACGCGCAATCCCCTGCACCACAAGACGCAGGCCGATGAACTTGATATCGAACCCGATCGCCAGCAGATACAGATTGAACAGGATCTCCCACGACCCGTGGATCATGTCCATGCCGATCACGTGCAGGACGTAGAGATTCGCGTTGCGGCTGAACTGCCGCGTCTTCGACAGATACTCGTCGAGGAATGCGCGCACCGCGCCACCGGCTGTTCGATCGGTCGATTGCATCGCATCACTTTCGTTGTGTTGCGCCAAGATAGAACTTCAAGCGCACTTCAAGTCAAGCCTGTAACCTGACGGCCATGACAACCATGGCGCTCACCGATCACCTCACCGTCGGCGAACTCGCTCAGCGTGCGGGCGTCGCCACCTCCACGCTGCGCTTCTACGAGTCGAAGGGCCTGATCGGGGCGCAGCGCACGGAGGGCAACCAGCGCCGCTTCCCGCGCGCCACGCTTCGTCGCGTCGCCGTGATCCGCGCGGCGCAGACGATCGGGCTCTCGCTCGACGAGATTCAGCAGTCGCTGGCCACGCTGCCCGACGAGCGCACTCCGACCGCCCGCGACTGGACCCGGCTCTCGCGCTCGTGGCGCGGTCAACTCGACGACCGCATCGCAGAACTCGAGCAGCTCCGCGACAGCCTCGCGAGCTGTATCGGCTGCGGCTGCCTCTCGCTGACCGGTTGCGCGCTCTTCAACAGCGGTGACCGCATCGCGGAACGCGGTGCGGGCGCCCGCTTCCTGCTCGGCGATCGTCCGGGCACCGGAACCGACGACGACGACGACGACGAGTAGCGCGACAGCGGGCGTGCTCGCCGCTATTCTCCGCGCATGAACATCCTGATCCGCACCGGCCTCACCCTGCCCTCGATCTCCGACGAGCAGGTCGCGCAGATCCAGGCGGCAGCTGGCGCGGACGCGCAGCTCACGGTCACCACGACCGCCGAGGAGGCACTCGCGGCCGCCGCTGACATCGAGGCGATGATCGGCCAGATCACGCCGGAGATCTTCGCCGCGGCCCCGAAGCTGCGCTGGGTACACGCGATCGCGTCCGGCGTCGACCACTACCTCTTCCCCGAGTTCAAGGCGAGCGACGCCGTCCTGACCGGCGAGAAGGGACTGGTCGGCAGCCACCTCGCTGATCACGCCTTCGCGCTGCTGCTCTCGCTGACGCGCGGGCTGGCGAAGGCGACGCGGCTGGGCGATGACGTCTGGGATCACCGCATGGAGTTCCGCCGCGACAACATCGAGCTGGAGGGCCTGACGATGGGCATCGTCGGCTTCGGTGGCACGGGTCGCGCGATCGCGAAGCGGGCCGCCGCCTTCGGCATGGACTGCATCGCCGTTGATCGCGACGAGGTGACAACGACGCCCGAGATCTCCGAGGTGCGGCCGATGACCGCCTTCCACGAGCTGCTCGAAGCCTCCGATGTGGTCGCCGTCTGCTGCCCGCTCACGGACGAGACGCTCGACCTCTTCGACGACGAGGCGTTCTCCCACATGAAGCCGACGAGCATCATTGTCAACGTCACGCGCGGCCCGATCATCAACGGCGACGCGCTGGCAACGGCGATCCGCAGCGAGCAGATCTCAGGAGCCGGTCTGGATGTGCAGCCGGAGGAGCCGCTACCGCGCGATCACGCCTTCTGGGGTCTCGACCGCATCGTCATGACGCCGCATATCGCGGGCGCGAGCCAACTCCGCGCACAGCGCAACATCGACCGCTTCTGCGACAACCTCGGCCGGCTACAGCGTGGCGAAGCGCTCGATGGTCTGATCGACAAGGAACTCGGCTTCTAGCGGCCTCGCTAGTGCCCCCTGAACTGCGGCGTGCGCTTCTCCATGAAGGCGTGCCGGCCCTCGATGTAGTCCTCACTGGCGAAGCACTCCTCGATCAGCCGGTCGACGAGCGCGCGGTCGCGCGTGGCCTCGTCGTTCAGCGCCTGGCCGATGGAGACGCGCACCGACTTCAGGGTCAGTGGCGCGTTCTCGGCGATCGTGCCCGCCAGCTCGCGCACGGTTGATTCCAGCTCTTCCGCTGGCACGACACGGTTCACCAGTCCCATCCGCATCGCGTCGGCGGCGTCGAAACGTCCGCCGGTGATCAAGATCTCGCGCGCGTGCGCCGCACCGACGAGGTTGACGAGATGGTCGACGCTCTCGAACGAGTAGCCGAGGCCGAGCCGCGCTGCCGGCACGCCGAAGGTCGAGTTGTCCGACGCGATGCGCAGGTCGGCGCGCATCGCCGTCAGCAGCCCGCCACCCATCGCGAAACCCTCGATCATCGCGATCAACGGCTTGCCGAGCTTCGCGTAGGCCGCTCCCGCCCGCGCACCGATCGCGTCGTACTCCGCGATCGCCTCCGGCGACGAGCGGCGCTCCTCGAACTCGGAGATGTCGGCACCTGAGACGAAGGCCTTACCGCCCACGCCATGCATCACGACCACGCGCACGTCATCGTCGGCGGCGAACGCGCCGAGGATCTCCGGCACCGCCTCCTGCATCTCCAGCTTCATCGCGTTGCGCTGCTCCGGGTTGTTGAACGTCATCCAGCCGATGCCGCCCTCCGTGCGCGCGAGCATCCGGTCGGTCTTCAGTTCCATCAGTGCTGCCTGCCCTTGCCCTCGTCCGGTCTCTCGTGAACTCGTCCTGTACGGTGCCGTCCTAGATGGCGCCCTGCTCGCGCAGTGCTGCGATGCCATCGGCGTCGTAGCCGAGACCGGCGAGGATCTCGTCGGTGTGCTGCCCGATCTCGGGCGTCGGCTGTGTCACGTGGTCCGGCGAGGGCGTACGGGTGAGGTTCACCGCCTGCCCGACGACATGCGTCGCGCCGAGCGCCGGGCTCTCCATCGGGAGCGCGATGCCGAGATGCTGCACCTGCTCGTCGGCGAACGTCTCCTCGATGTTGTTGATCGGGCCGCATGGCACACCGGCCTCGTTCAGATCGTCGATCCAGTCGCTGCTCGTGCGCGTGACCGTCACCGCCTCGATTGCCTCGTGCAGCGCGTCGCGATTCTTCGAGCGCTGCCCCGCGCCGGCGTAATCCGGGTTCTCCGCGATCTCTGGCGTACCGAGCACGCCACAGAGCCGCCCGAACATCACACCGCCCGATGCGGCGATGTTGAAGTAGCCGTCCGACGACTTGTAGACGCCGGTCGGGATCGCCGTCGGATGGTTGTTGCCGGCCTGCGGTGCGATCTCGTTCGCGATCAGCCAGCGCGCCGCCTGGAAGTCGAGCATCATGATCTGCGATTCCAGCAGCGAGGTGTGGACCCACTGCCCCTCGCCGGATCGCTCGCGCTCGTAGAGCGCGATCATGATCCCCTTCGCCATCTGCAGGCCCGTTGTCAGGTCCGCGATCGCCGTGCCGACGCGCATCGGCCCCTGTCCCGGCTCGCCCGTCACGGACATCAGGCCGCCCATGCCCTGCGCGATCTGATCGACGCCGGGACGAGAGACATACGGCCCGTCCTGGCCGAAGCCCGAGATCGAGCCATAGATGATGCGCGGGTTCACGGCCTTCACGGCCTCATAATCGATGCCGAGGCGATGCTTCACGTCCGGCCGGTAGTTCTCGATCACGATGTCGGCGGTCTCGACGAGCTTGAAGAAGATCGCCCGACCCTCGTCCGCCTTCAGATTCAGCGTGATGCTGCGCTTGTTGCGCTGGATGTTCTGGAAATCGGGCCCGTGGCGGGCGCCGCCGGCGGCCTCCGGGGCGTCCGGGTTCTCCGGTGCCTCGATCTTGATCACGTCCGCGCCCCAGTCGCCAAACTGGCGGACCGCGGTCGGGCCGGCGCGCACGCGCGTCAGGTCGAGCACGATCAGATCGTCGAAGGGCAGGCTTCCGCTTTCGGCCATGGGTCGCTCCTCAGCTCGCGCCACCCGACCGCGAATCGCGCGGGCAGCCCGGCGATGATAGCCGCTCCCACACCGCGCCGGGTCGCCCGGGTCGCCCCGTCATGCGGCAGATGCGACGATGCGCCAGCATCGACGGAGGCGTCCTGAGCGCGAATCTACCCGACGAGTCTGCGGCGGCAGACGTCCGCCCGTGGGCGGCATTCGAGTTTCGCGACTACCGTCTGCTCTGGCTCGCCTCGCTCGGCTCGTTCAGCACGCGCCAGCTCCGCATCCTCGTCACCGGCGTCTGGCTCTTCGAGGAGACCGGCTCCGCCGAACAGGTCGGGCTGCTCGGCGGCGTCCAGCTACTGATGCAGCTCCCCTCGCTGCTCTACGGCGGCACGCTTGCCGACCGCGTCGACCGCAAGCGGCTGATGGCGGGGATGGAGGCGATCACCTTCGTCATGGTCACGGGGCTCGCGCTGCTCGCGCTCGGCGGTCAGCTCCGGCCGCTGCATATCTACCTCGCGACCGCAGTCACCGCCGTCAGCGCCGTGCTCGGCCAGCCCGCGCGCGTGGCGCTGACGCCGATGGTCGTGCCGCGGACGCACATCCTGCAGGCCGTGACCACGAACAACGTGATGCAGCAGGTCGCCGCCGTGATCGCGCCCCTGCTCTTCGCGCTCGTCGCCGCCACGCTCGGCCTCACCGCCGCCTTCGTCGCCACGGCGATCGTCGGCGGTCCGAGCGTGCTGCTGCCGCTGATGATCCGCACGAACGGCCGGCCCGAGACGACGGGCGAGCGACGCTCGATGATGCGCGAGACGTGGGAGGGGCTGCGCTTCGTGCGCGGGCACGCCCTGCTGCCCGGCATCTACGCGCTCGATGTCGGCGTCACCGTCGTCACCTTCTACCGCCAGATCCTGCCGGTGCTCGCGTTCCAGCTCTTCGGCGGGGGTGCGACGGCCGTCGGCATCCTCACCGCCTCGAACTCGGTTGGTGCGATCGCCGGCGGCATCCTCGTGCTCTTCCTCGCGCGCTACCCGGCGAAGGGCATGCTCGTGCTCTACGCGACGTTCATCTACGGCGCGCTGATCCTCGTCTTCGGCTTCAGCACCTCGCTGATCGCCGGCACGATCGTGATCGCCGGGCTCGGGGCCGCCGACGCCGTCACCGTGACCGTTCGCCAGGCGACGGTGCAACTGACGACGCCCGATCAGATGCTCGGGCGCGCCAGCAGCGTGCAGTCGGCGGCGGCACAGACAGCGAATAACGTCGGCACGCTCGAGGTCGGGCTGATGTCCGGCGCCATTGGCGCGCGCGCCACGATGCTCGTGGGCGGTGCGATCGCGCTCGCTGCCACGACCGCGATCTGGCGCGCGATCCCGGCGATCCGCGACTACCGTTACCCGTAGTCGAGGCCTGCAACCGATACGCTCGCTGTCATCGACGCTCGAAGCTCGCTAGACTCCGCACGATCGCAGCGCAGCATCAGGAGTACGCCCATGCCACTACCACTCGAAGGCTATCGAATCCTCGAGGTGACGATGTGGCAGCAGGGAACCGCCGCGACCGCGCAACTCGCCGACATGGGCGCGGAGGTGATCAAGATCGAGGCGTACTCGAACCCCGACCCCGGTCGCGGTCTCGGTGCGCTGGCACCCAACGACGCGCCCTTCAACGCCTACTTCGACACCCTCAACCGCGGCAAGAAGTCGATCACGCTCGAACTGCGCACCGAGCAGGGCATGGAGATCTTCTGGAAGCTGGCCGAAAGTTCCGATGTCTTCCACAACAACCTGCGCGGTGGCGCGATGGAGCGCCTCGGCATCACCTACGAGACGCTGACCGAGCGCAACCCGGACATCATCTACTCCTCAGCCAGCGGCTGGGGCCACCTCGGCCCTGAGCGCCACGTCGGAGCGATGGACACGCTGGCGCAGGCGCGCGGCGGCTTCATGTCGGTCACCGGCGAGGGGCCCGACAGCCAGCCTCAGCCCGCCGGATTCCCGCAGGCCGACCACGTGGGCGCCGTGATCTCGGGCTACGGCATCGCGCTCGCGCTGCTCGGCCGCGAGCGCTTCGGCGAGGGGCAGGAGGTCAACACCTCGCTCTACGGCTCGCAGATGTGCATCCAGACGTTTGGCATCACCGCCGCGATCTGGAACGGCGAGTCGCGCGGCCCGACCCGCCGCCAGGATCGCAGCCCAACGTGGACGCACTACGAGGCCGGCGACGGCAAGTGGTTCATGATCGGCGCGCTCCCCCCGGATAAGTGGTGGCCGCAGATCTGCGAAGTGATCGGCGCGCCGGAACTGGCGCAGGGCAAGTACGCGACGGCCGCCGATCGACTCCCGATCCACGCCGAGGTCGTCGAGCAGGTCGATGCGATATTCCAGACGAAGACGCGCGACGAATGGATGGAGCTCTTCCACGCGAACAACGTGCTCGCGCAGCCGGTGCTCGACTACATCGAGATCGGCCAGGATGAGCAGGCGTGGGCCAACGGCTACCTGGTGAACGTGAAGGACGACGAGGGACGCGACTGGCCGGTCGTCGGCTCCCCGGTCAACCTCTCCAAGACCCCTGCAAAGATCGAGAAGCTGGGACCGCAGTTCGGCGAGCACACCGAGGAGCTACTGCTCGGCGCCGGCTATTCGTGGGACGACATCTCCGCGTTCCGTGACGCGGGTGCCTTCGGCGAGCCCGCCTAGACCGTTCGCTACCGCTGATCGCTTCAGCCTCTGCCGGCGACACGCGCAAACCTGCGTCGTCTCGCCGCGCATTCGCAGCCCCTTCCGCCAGATCCGCGGGGCGCTGTTGAAACGTCCACGCCACGTCGAAGATCAGGGAGAACCCGTGGTTGATCAGGCGGCAGACCCCTGCCGCTCGCTTCGATCTACCCGCGAGATGGATGGAACGACCGATGAGCCGGAGTCTGCCCGCCAAGTTCCTCAGCGTGCTCGCCGTACCGCTGCTCGTCGCGCTTGCGACGTACGCATTCACGGCCAGCAACACCGTCCCCACGTCCGCCGCCGGTGAGGGTGCCAACACGATCAGTGGCTACACCGTGACCAACGTCGACTACACGCTGAATGCGTCAAACCCCGCCAACGTCGATAAGGTCGAATTCGACCTCGGTGCCGCGCCCCCGGCCTCGGCCGACGTGAAGGCGAAGCTCGTTGCCTCGGGATCGACCTGGTACGCCTGCACGATCAGCGCCAGCACCCACGCCACCTGCACCACCAGCGGAGCCACTGTCGCAACCGTGGATCAGCTCAGCGTGGTCGTCGCGGACTAGCGCCGCCCGCGCCAGTCGGCCGTAGCAAGAGCCCAACGAGGACCGGCCAGCGACAACAGAGACGGAACGAGCCGTGAAACGAACCAGGGTCAGGGTGATCGGCGCGACCGTACTGCTCACCACCGCCCTCTTCTGGTTCGCGTTCGCGCCCAACAGCTCTACGGCCCCGTCACCTACATCAGCATCGTCGGCGTCAGCATGGAGCCGGATCTGCAGCAGGGCGATCTGACGGTGCTCCGCGCGCGGGACGAATACCGCATAGGCGACGCCGTCGCCTACCACAACGCCGCCGTCGGCAAGGTCGTGCTGCATCGCGTCATCGATGTCACCGCAAACGGATTCGTGCTACGCGGCGACAACAACGCGTGGACTGACAGCTACGAACCGACCGCCGATGAGGTGATCGGCCGGCTCTGGATCACGCTCCCCGGATGGGGTGCCCGCCTGCGCTGGATCACCGACCCGCAGCACGCCGCGATCGTGAGTGCCGTGCTCGTCGCAATCACGATGGGCGGCGGATCGGCTGGCCTTGCCGCGCGACGTCACCGTCGAAAGCCCGTCACAGGCAGTCAGACCCCGGCCGGCGATCCGGCATTCGGCTCGCTGCTCGGACCGAACGGCCAGGCGCTACTCGGCTCGACCGTGCTGCTTGCGGCCGGTCTCGCCGCGCTCGCGATCGTCGGCTACCGCTCACCCACGACAACCGTCGCGCCACAATCGGTGCCGTACGAGCAGCACACCGCGTTCAGCTACGGCTCATCGGTCAGCGCCAGCGGCGTCTACGACGGCGCGGAGGCGCGCACCGGACAGCCGGTGTTCACCAGCGTCTCCACGCTCGTCGACATCGACTTCCAGTACGACTTCGCGACCGAGGCGGTGGCGAACATCGGCGGCGTGATCGCACTCGACGTCGAAGTCTCCGACATCCGCGGCTGGAGCCGCACGTTCGACCTCTCGCCGCCGGCGTCGTTCAGCGGCCCCACCGCGGGCGTGCGCGGGCAGCTCGATCTCGCTGCGGTGCAGGCGCTGATCGACGAGCTGGAGGCCGCCACCGGGCTGCGCCGGGACTCGTACGCGGTCACGGCGAGCGCCGCGATCGAGGTCAGCGGAACCGTCGCGGGAGCGTCGATCTCGGATCAGTTCCGCATCCCGCTCGAATTCCAGATGGACTCGATTCAGCTCTACTTCTCCCCGACCTCGGGCACCGTCGAGGAAGGCATCAGCAACGCGCTCACCGCGACGCGCAGCGCACGTGTCGATGTGATGACCACGCAGCCCGCCACCTACTCCGTACTCGGCCGCAGCTACCGCGTCACCGCCGTCCGCACCGCCGCGCTCGTCGGCTCGATGCTGGCGACGCTCGCAGCCGCAGCCATCGCGGCGCTGATGGTGCTGGCGCACCGTGGCAGCGAACCCGCGCGCATCCAGGCGCGCTACGGGCCGTTGCTCGTCGATGGCAGCGCCGACGCCGCTAGCGGCACGCGCGTCGTCGAACTCGGCACGATCGACGACCTCGTGCGCATCGCCGAGCGCGAGCAGCGGTTGATCGTGCATGCCGTGGTGGGACCGGTTCACAACTACGAGGTACGCGATGGCGAGACGCTCTACCGCTATCGCACCACGACCGGCACCAGCTTCAGCACGCGCCACCCGGCCGGCGAACCCGGCGACAAGCCTGCGAGCGAATCGCCTCCCGCAGCGCCTGCGGTGCCGGCAGCCGATGCCCCAGTCGCGGACGCACCGCGCCGAGACCGCCGCGTTGCCCACCAGGACCGCCGAGCCTCCGGGGAAGGCGACCGCCGCGTCTCCGGGACCGCCGATCGGCGGGGTGGTGCCGGCGATGAACACGCACCGGCATGACCCGACGGCGGTGGATTGGCGTCTCCCTGTCGGTGCTCTTCGTGGTCACGACGATCACGATCAACAGTGCGTTCACCGCCTCGAACAGCGTCGCTGTCAGCGGTGCCGGCCTCTTCGCGCAGAGCATCGACGCGAACGCCCTCAAGCCGGCGACGTGCGGCGGACTCAATCTCACCAGCATCGTCGCGGGCGACGGCGACCTCAGCGGGTCGAACTCGGGCGACCTGATAGTCGGCGGGCCCTCAGCACAGAGCATCAGTGGTGCCGGTGGCAACGACTGCATCCTCGGCGGTGCGGGCGATGACAACATCGACGGCGGCAACGGCAACGACGTCATCTTTGGCGCTGCCGGGGCGGACACGCTCACCGGCGGCAACGGCAACGACTCGCTTTACGGCGGAGACGGCGACGACAGCCTCGATGGTGGAAAACGCACCGATCTGTGCTTCGGTGAGTCCGGGACAGACTCGTTTGCCGGCTGTGAGACAGAATCGCCGTAAATTCAGTAGCGCCCGATCGCACGCTCGTCGACACGAACTGTCACGCGAATGTGATGGCCAACTTTCTGACGCGTCACTACCTTGAATCGTGCGCGGATACTCCACCGGAGTGCTGCAACACTCAATCAGGAGAAATTCGTGGCACTTTCAGAGCGCGTCCCCCACAACATCCCCACCCGACGCAGTGCGTCACCTGACGTTCCCGACTCGTCAGAGACGCTGGGGCACGTACTGGTCATCCACCCGAACGGCGAGGAGTCCCTGGCCGTGATGACCTTCCGGCCGCTCTCGCTTGGCAGCTCAGAGCAACTGGCCGATGTCGTGCTGGGCGATGAGGGCTTCCAGCCGATCCACGTGCGCATCACATCTGATCACATCAACGAATTCCGTGTTCACGGCCTCGCCGGTCCCTCGCTGAGGCCGCTCGCCACCAACGTTCCACAGCCCGACCAGTTCACGATCGTCAATGCCGGCGATGAGATTAACCTCCCCGGCCTCCACGGCGACTACAGAATTCGCTTCCTCGCCGCAGACGCCCTTGCAGACGTGGAGCCCTCAACCGGGGACTAGCCCCCGTCCCTTGCCCCGCACTTGACTTAGAACGTCTGTTCTAATTACTATCCCCGCACCTCTCGGCGGGGGTAATGATGTCAATTGCCTGCCTACTGGTTCCCTCTTTCGCGCTTGCCTGCGAGCTGGCAGAGCGCCCCGCGCTCCACGGACGGCCCACCGCGCTCGCCGACGTCGCAGGCATGCGGGTCGAGGACGCGACGCCCGAGGCGCAGCAGCGAGGTGTGCGGCCCGGGATGACGCTGCGCGAGGCGACCGCATTCTGCCCACCACTCACGGTGCTGGAGCCGCACCCCGCCCGTACCGCTCGCATGGCAGGCGCATTGGCCGATGCCATGGCATCGGTCAGTCCGCTGGTCGAAGAGGCGGAGCCGGGCACCGTCTTTGCAGACCTCGATGGGCTGCAGGGCCTCTACCTCGAACCGGCATCAATCGAGCACGCAATCCTCGCAGCCGCGCCCGCGGCACTCGCACCACAACTCGGCGTCGCTGAGCACCGCTTCACGGCGTACGTGGCAGCGCGCAGCGTGGCGGCGGGCGAAGCGCTGCACATCGCACCAGACGAGGCAAGCGCATTCCTCGCGCCACAGCCCACGGAATGGCTACCGCTCGATGCAGAGCGGCACGCGTGGCTACGCCTGCTCGGGATCACAACGCTGGGCGAATTCACCGCGCTGCCTCGCCACGCCGTGGAAGCGCAGTGCGGTATCGCCGGCGGCCGCGCCTGGCTGGCGGCACGCGGCGAGGACCCCGCCCCGCTACGCCCTCGTCCGTTCGGCCTTGAGCGGGTGCTGGAACACGCCGAGGCGCAGCCACCGCTGGTCAGCCGTGAGGCGGTGCAGGTGACGGCCCAGCAGCTCTTGAGCCGCGCGCTGCGGCAGCCGCAGGCATCGCAACGCTTCGTGCGCGTGATGCGGTTGCGGGCGGCCACGGAAGACGGCCACCTCTGGGAGCGCACACAGACGATGAAGGAGCCAACCGGCGACCGCGACCGACTGTGGACATCGATCCGTCCGCTGCTCGAATACGCGGACTATCCCGGCCCGATCGCGGAGCTGGATCTGGAGCTCGGCGGACTGACGGCGGAGAGCGGTCGCCAGCACGAACTCTTTGCCGATCACACGCGTGTGCGTGAACAACTGGACGAGATGGTGCGGCACCTGAAGGTGCGTTACGGGCAGCCGCCGCTGGCGCGCGTCGTAGCGGTCGAGCCGTGGAGCCGCATCCCGGAACGACGCCACGCACTGCTCGACTACGACCCCTGAGGGGGCGGGGCGAGGCCCCTTTCATACCCGGAGTGGAAGGCTCCGGCAGGGGGTTCTGCTTACTTCCTGAGATTGCAATCCCCCCGCTCGTCCTGAGCCTGTCGAAGGACACCGAATGCGCCGCGATGACTGACAGACAGCAACGGGTAGACGGCCTGCGCCCGCTCGCACTGCCGAGGCCAGTGCGCGTGACGACCGACGAGGCGGGGATGCCATCGTCGGTCGCGCTCGCCGCACAGGGCGGCACGCCGCTCGCGGTGGCGCAGGTGGACGAGGCGTGGCGCATCGCCGAGGAGTGGTGGCGAGAGACGCCGCTCGGTCGCACCTATTACCGCGTGATCGTGGACGGCGGACGCCCGATCACGCTCTTCCACGACGACCTCGCCGCCGCTGCTGGCACCGACCCTGATGGGGGCTGGTACCAGCAGCGGTACTAGGAAGGCCGGCACAGTGGCGCGCGGACTGAGAGGGCAGGAGCGGCCCGGCTTCATGGAACGCTGGGATGAATTCGAGGCCCGCCGTCGGGAGGCCGAGCAGGTAGTGGCGGAGGACACCCCTCGCTCGTTCGCGCCACGCGACCCGACGTTGCCCGTGCCGGTCGATGTGCTGGACGAGACGCCCTACGTCGAACTGCACATGCACTCCAACTACTCGCTGCTGGAGGGCGCATCGAGCCTCGATGAACTGGTCACCACCGCTCGCGAGCAGGGCCACCGCGCGCTCGCGCTCACCGACCACAACGGCCTCTACGGCGCGATGGAGTTCGCTCGCACCGCGAAAGAGTCCGGCCTGCGCCCGATCATCGGGCTCGAACTCACCCTTGCTGAGGCAGACAGCGAGGACGGCACAGATGGCACAGGCGGCGCGCGCTCCCACATCACGCTGCTCGCGCAGTCACGGCGGGGCTACTCCAACCTCTGCCGCCTCTCCAGCATCGCCTCCGGCCTGCAGGAGGAGAGCGACGAGGGCAAGGAAGAGCGACGGCTCGACCCCTGCGTCGACATCGCTCTCCTCGAAGCACACGCCGAGGGGCTGATCGCGCTCACCGGCTGCCGCGAGGGTGCGGTGGGGCAGCTGATCGAGGAGGCGCAGCCTGCCCGCGCTGAGCAGGCACTGCTGCGGCTCGTCGGATGGTTCGGCGCTGACAACGTCTTCGTTGAATTGCAGGACAACCTCGTCTTCGGCGACCGGCCGCGCAATCGCGCGCTGATCGCACTGGCGGAGCAGGTCGGGGTTGGGGTCGTCGGCACCGGCAACGTGCACTACCACGAGCAAGAGCGGCACCGACTGCAGGACGTGATGGTGGCGATCCGCCATCGTAAGACGCTCGACGAGTGCCACCGCGAGCGACGCCCGAACGCGGAGTTCTACCTGCGGTCGCCACAGCAGCAGGCGCGGCGTTTCGCCGCCACCCACCCGCAGGCGGCGGCGAACTCCGTCCGCATCGCACGTCGATGCAACTTCGATCTCACCGCAGACCTCGGCTACCGGCTGCCCTCGCCGCAACTTGAGGATGACGATCGGACGCCGCTGCAACAGCTAGAGCACATCTGCCGCGAGCGGCTGGCGGAGCGCTACGCCGCGTCGCCGCCGGCGGAGCGCCGGGAGGCGGAGCAGCGGCTTGCGGATGAGATCACGCTCGTCGCGAAGCACGACCTGGCGGGATTCTTCCTCATCTACCACCAGATCTTCCAGCTCGCGAAAGAGGTCGCGACGGAGATCCGTGGCCCCAGCGCCGGACGCAATCAGGCGAATCTACCCCCCGGGCGAGGGCGGGGCTCATCGGTCTCCTCGATCATCTGCTACCTCGTCGGGCTCTCCCATATCGACCCGATCAAGAACAAGCTCTTCGTCGGGCGATTCCTCAACGAAGAGATGCACAGCTTCCCCGACATCGACCTCGACTTCGCCCGCGATATCCGGGCGGAGCTGATCGAGCGCGTCTACACGGTCTGGGGCAAGGAGCACGCTGCGCTGGTCGCGACCTTCCCCACCTACCGTCTGCGCAGCGCCGTGCGCGATATCGGCAAGGCGCTGGGCCTGCCCGCCGTGGAACTCGACCGCATCGCGAAACGCGTCGGGCCGTACAGCCACGCGGGCGATACCGGCGAGGAGATGCGCCGTTTCCCCGGCTCCGCGGACCGCGCGGACGCACCCGGGTGGCGCGAGCTGGCGGAGCTATCGACGCAGCTCGCCGGCTTCCCCCGTCACATGTCGCAGCACGTCGGCGGGATGGTGATCTCCTCCGAGCCGCTGATCGATTACGTGCCGTGCCAGCCCGCGGCGTGGAAGAACCGCTACCTCTGCCACTGGGACAAGGACTCGATCGACGACGCACGCATGGTCAAGATCGACTTCCTCGCGCTGGGCATGCTCTCAGTCGTCGAAGAGACCGTGGACCTCGTCGAACGGCACGATGGCGTGGCCCTCGACCTCACGCGCATCGACTTCGAGGACACGGACGTCTACGACGGCATCTGCGCGGGCGACACCGTTGGCGTCTTCCAGATCGAGTCCCGCGCGCAGATCGCCATGCTGCCGCGCACGCAGCCGCGCAACCTCGAGGATCTCGCGGTGCAGGTCTCGATCGTGCGGCCCGGCCCGATCGTCGGCGGGGCCGTGAACCCCTACGTCAGGCGACGCGAGCAACAACGACGCAACCCGCACTACGTCGCGCAGATGCCCCACGAACTGCTGCGCCCCGTGCTGGAAGAGACGCTGGGCGTCGTGATCTACCAGGAGCAGGTGCTGCTGGTCGCCGAGAAGCTTGGTGGCTTCACCCCGGGCGACGCCGACCAGTTCCGACGCGCGATGAGCCGCAAGCGCTCCCATGAGGCGATGGAGCGCTACCGCGAGCGCTTCATGGCAGGCGCTCGCGAGCGAGGGGTGCCCGCCGGCACTGCGGAGACCGTCTTCGAGAACCTGCTCGGATTCGCCGAGTTCGGCTTCCCGAAGAGCCACGGCTCGGCCTTCGCGCTGCTCGCCTACCAGACGACATGGCTGCGGCGGTACTACCCGGCCCCCTTCTACTGCGGGCTCTTCAACAACCAGCCGATGGGCTTCTACCCGCCCCACGTGCTCACGAACGACGCCCGACGGCACCAGATCGAGGTGCGCCGTCCGGACATCAACATCAGCGCGGCTCGATGCACCGTCGAAACGTCGGGGGCGGGCCAGGGTGCGGTGCGCGTCGGCCTCGGCTACGTGCGCGGCGTCGGCGAGGCGGGCGGGCGACGGATCGACGAGGTGCGCGCGCAGGCCGGGTCGTTCCTCTCGCTCTTCGACTTCGTCCAGCGCACAGGCCTCAGCCGCGAGGCGACGACAAACCTAATCCAGGTCGGCGCCTTCGATGCCTTCGGCATGAACCGCCGCGAATTGATCTGGCAACTCGGGCTGTTCGCCGGGGGGCTGCAGCGCGCCGTCCTCGACCGCCCGCAGGAACGGCAACTGCGGCTGGCACTGCCGACCGCGCAGGACGAAGTCGCGCTGGACGACTTCAACGACTACCAGCGCATGGCCGCCGACTACGAGTTGCTCTCGCTCTCACCGGACAGCCACCCAATGCAGTTCCTGCGCCCGGCGCTCGGCGAAGGCGTCGCCTCCAGCCTCCATCTGCGCTCGATCGGCGGCGGCGAGACGGTCGACATCGCGGGCCTCGTCGTCTGTCGGCAGAGGCCGCTGACGGCGAAAGGCATCATCTTCCTGCTACTGGAAGACGAATTCGGGCTCGTCAACGTGCTCGTCAGCAAAGAGCTCTCGGAACGCTACCGTGAAGAGGTTCGCACGGCGGCCTTCATCCACGTCCGAGGCGTGCTCGAACATCGTGCAGGCGAGCAACGCACACTCGTCGCTGCATCGATGCGCGAAATCGTGCCGGAGCAGGCGATGCGCATGCCCAGCGGCAAGTCGTGGGGGTAAGCGCAGTGCCGTAGTAGCGGCGGGACACCGCGAGGTGATCCGGACAGCAAAGGCGGTCCCGGCACTCAGATCAGACGTCGTACGTCACGTCCAAATGCCAGCTAGATCGAGAGGAACCGAGTTGCGAGAGTCACGACCCCTCCATAGAGTTGTCGTGTCATTGCAGGCGCGCTCCTGAGGAGGACTTCGCGCCGTGACCAGTCAGCGAATCACGGTTCGGCTCGGCGTGCTGCTCGCAGCGCTGCTTCTCGCCCTCGCGATCACCGGCTCCGCGTTGGCCGCCGTCGGCGGCTCCTCAAGCGTGACCAGCGGCGCCGAAGTGACGGGCGACGGGATCGCCACCGTCGAGCTTGAGCTCAATGCGACGTCAGTGACCGCCGTCGCACCCACCGACATCTTCATCCTCCTGGACGCATCCGGAAGCGTCGGCTCCACCAACTTCGCACTGGAGAAGGACTCTGCCGAGGCACTCGTCGCATCGCTCGGTGATGCGGGGCTGTTCGCGAACGGAGGCCGCGTCGGCATCATCCGATTCGCCAGCTCCTCGACAGTCATGCTGAGCCTGAATTCGGACGAAATCACGGTGAGAACCGCGATTCTGGGGACCCCGTACACAAGGGGCGGGACCTGCGCGACCTGCGCCATCACGCAGGCGACGGCAGAATTCAACAGCGATTCACCGCCAGGCAGCCACCGGATCATGATTCTGATCACGGACGGACGGCCTAACAGCCTCCAGTCTGCGGCCGCCGCCGCCGCGACCGCGGAGTTCGCCGGCATCGAGCGCTTCGCCGTCGCAATCGGCCAGGGGATTAGACTCGATGACTTCGACGCCCTCGTCAGCGACCCGGTAGAAGAGCATCTCGTCTTTGCGGAAGACTTCGGCACCCTCGGTGACCTCGCCGACCCCTTCGCGGCGGTGCTGACGGAGCCCGTGACACGGAGCGGCGCAGTGGATATCGAGGTGCTGGCAACGGTTGCCAGCCGCTTCGGCCCGGCGAGCAACGTGAGCGCCAGCAAAGGCACAGCGACGATCTCGGGGCAGGAACTGCTCTGGGAAATCGATGAACTCAGTTCGGCTACCGTGCCGATTGAGGCTGCCACCCTCGCCTACGACATTACGGTTTCATGCGACCAGGGCCCGTCTGGCACGCTCGCGCTGCATGACTCGATCACCTACACCGATGCAAACGAGGGCGTCGTTACGTTCGACCTGCTGAGCGTCACTCTGCGGGGTTGCGATACGGCGATTGATATCGGGCCGGGCACGCTGAGCCTCAACGGCAACGGTGTGGTTCCCGTGACGCTGCTCGGCAGCGCGGGCTTCGACGTCGCTGAGGTCGACCCCGGTACGGTGCTGTTTGGGCTCAACGGCGATGACGCCGCACCGGTCCACGACGGCCACATCGGGGACGCCAACGACGACGGCATCGACGACATCGTCTTCCACTTCCGCGAGGGTGATCTCGGCATCGACCCGAGCGTCCCCGGCGAGACGGTGCTAACCCTGTCGCTGACCGGCAGCTGGCTGGACGGCACGACATTCGAAGCCGACGACACGGTCAGAATCGCACCGAATAACCCGCACGCGCGGTCGAACGGCAACAACGGTAACGACGGCGGCAATGGAAACTCGGGGGTAAACCCCGGCGGCGGCGCGATCGGCAACTCGGATGCTGGCCCCGGAAGCGATTCGGGCGGAAGCGCGGCCGGACTGGCCCAGGCGGCGTCTGCGCCTGACCCGCCCGCCGACCCCGCGCCCGAGGACCCGCCCGGAGCGGGACCGGATCCGGAAGACCCGGGCTCGTCAGGGCAAGCTCGCGGCCGAGGTCGCGGTGGACGTCACTGAGCGGGACGGCTTTCTCTCGGCTGGTCGCGTCATCGTCGTAGCCTGAGCGCGCGTGCGAACCGGGACAGCACTGGCAGCGTCGGCATTGCACACGACGGAGGCGGCGCAGGCGCCGTCGATCACGGGCGCCGACTCAACTCGACCGCAGCCAGGCAGGCGGCGGCTTCCCTGAAGCCACCAGCGCGACGAACGCGCGTGCAATCCGGCCCGAGTAGGTTCAAATTGGCGGAGGGGGTGGGATTCGAACCCACGGTACGCCGAAACGCACGACGGTTTTCAAGACCGTTCCCTTAAACCACTCGGGCACCCCTCCACCTTCGATTCTAGGTTCAAAAGTCGTTGATGTCGCCCTGCGGCACCCGCCTCAATGACCTCTGGACGGCCAAGTGGACAGCCACGCGGCGCACTAGCTGTGAAGCACTTCGTCCATTCGCTCTGCCGCCTCCTGGCGGAGATCCGGCATCACGTGCGCGTAGATCTTCGCGGTGCCGGTAGCGTGGCCTCGCAAGCTGTGCCCATTGGTACACGTGCACTAATCGATGGTTAAAAAATCACGTATGTATCCGCTACATCATGTCGTCGGGCTGAGGGTGTAACCGGCCTGTACGAGCGCCATCGCGTCCTCCGCATAGTTACTGCGGTCGCAGTCTATCCGCGGCAGTCGTTGCCTGCCGTGCTCCGGCCGGTGTCGCGCCGATGAACTATGCCTGCACGCTGAGCAACTCCGGAGATCAAGGTCGAGTCCACTGCGGACTGCGAGGACGACGGCCAGGCTGAGCCTCTCTCAGCGCGGGCCTGCTCCAACCGATGCTGACTCGGGCCGCTAGCCAGCCGTGCCCCACCCAGCCCGACTAACGGGTCTCTGCGGACAGGCAAAACTCTAGTGGCGGGCTAGTCCTCGATCGCGAGCAGTTCGATCTCGAACGTCAACGCTTCGCCTGCGAGAGGGTGATTCGCATCCAGCTTCACCGTGTCCTCGGACACCTCGATCACGCGCGCGGTCGCGCCGTTCGAAAGTTGCAGCATCGAGCCAACGACCACGTCTTGCGGCACCTGATTCTTTTCGACGTCGATGATCATGCCCTCAGAAGACTCGCCGTAGGCGTCGTCCGGCACGAGTCGCACCGTCACGCTGTCGCCGACCGCTAGGCCCTTCACGGCATCCTCAAACCCCGGGATCACGCCGCCAGCACCGATCGTGAAACTTAACGGCTCTCTCCCACGCGAAGAGTCGAAAACTGTCTCATCGTCGAGCGTGCCGTGGTAGTGCACCTGAACCGCATCGCCATCTTTCGCCGCCACTCGAACCTCCGCCTGTTCGCCGCCGCCGCATGCGACACCGATTATTACCATCGCCGCCGCTGCCGCTAACAGCAATCCACGCGCTCGACTCACCGCCCCCCCACGACCGCGTGCAGAGGCGCCGCCATCTTTCGCCGCCACTCGAACCTCCGCCTGTTCGCATGCCGCCGCATGCGACACCGATTATTACCATCGCCGCCGCTGCCGCTAACAGCAATCCACGCGCTCGACTCACCGCCCCCCACGACCGCGTGCAACGGAGTACGCGATGTTCACCCCATCTTTGGTGCGGGCGTACTAGACGGACGGTGCGTCCATCGAGTGCGCGCTAGCCACGCGGCAGCCCGAGCCCGCGCGTGGCGATGATGTTGCGCTGCACCTCGGACGTGCCGCCACGGATCGTCGCCGGCACCTGGCCGACGTATGCGCGCGAGAACGAGGAGACGGGCGTGCCGTCTTCCCAGAGATTCGCGTGCAGACCGAACATGTGCGTGCCGCTGAGCGCGAGCCGCTGGCCCAGCTCCGAGTTGTAGAGCTTGGATGTCGATGCCTCGTAGTTCGGCAACTGGCCGGCGTTCTGGATCGAGATCACGCGGAACGAGAACTGGTACATCACCTCGGTCTCGATGTACCGGTCGGCGATCTCCATCTTCAGCAGATCCGACTCAGCGACGCGTGAGCGCGCCTGCCCGTCGTCGGTGCCGAGGAAGTCGATCAGCTTGCCGAGCGTGCGACGTGCCGCAACCGCCCCACTGATGTTGGAGCGCTCGTAGTCGAGCAGCGTCATGCCCACGTACCAGCCGCGGTTCTCATCGCCGATCAGGTTCGCCGCCGGGACACGCACGTCCTCGAAGAACGTCTCGTTGAAGTAGTGCTTCCAGCCCATGTCGATCAGCGGGCGCACGGAGAGGCCGGGCGTGTCCATCTCCATCATCAGGAACGAGATCCCTCGATGCTTCGGCGCGTCAGGGTCGGTGCGCACCAGCGCGAAGATCGCATCGGCGGCATGCGCGCCGGAGGTCCAGATCTTCTGCCCGTTGAGCACGAAGTCATCGCCATCGCGCACGGCGCGCGTCTGCAGCGAGGCGAGGTCGGAGCCGGCGGCAGGCTCGGAGTAGCCCTGCGCCCACGCCACCTCGCCGGAAAGGATCTTCGGCAGGTGCTCCGCCTTCTGCTCATCGGTGCCGTGCACGATCAGCGTCGGGCCGAGCAGCGAGACGCCGGAACCGCCGACGCCGGGAGCGCCAGCCTCCGCCATCTCCTGGTTGAAGATGAACTGCTCCATCGGCGAGAGCCCAGCCCCGCCGTACTCCTGCGGCCAGTGCGGCGCGACCCAGCCGCGCTCCGAGAGCGCATCGGCCCACTCGAACGCCGCCTCGCGCACGCCATCCTCCTCGGAGACGCGATCGAACTGCCACGTGCGCTCGCCGCCGTGCGTCGCCTGGGCTGCCAGCCGGTACCGCTCCGGCAGCCGGTCGGCGATCATCGAGCGAACCTCTGTGCGGAACGTCGCCTGCTCGTTCGTGTCGCTCCAGTCCATCGTCAGCTCCTCGCCCTGCCCCGTACACGCGGCTTCGTACCCAGCAAACATAGCCTCCCGCAGGGTGCCTGTAACCTGCGCGTGCGCACGCTCGCCGCCGAGCGCACTAAGATGCGCTCCAGACGTGCCGACGGAAGCAGTGACGAGATGCCGAGCAGCGACGGCCTGAGTGACGCCTCGAATGGCGCAGCAGACGCAGCCACGGGGCCGCTCAAGGGCACCCGCGTGCTCGAGTTCTCACAGATCGTCGCCGGCCCCGTCTCGGGCATCTACCTCTCCGACCTCGGTGCGGATGTCGTCAAGGTCGAGCCGCCGGGCGGCGAGTCGCGTCGCAATACCGGCGCGGTCGTCCCGAACGAGGGCAAGTACTTCCAGTCGCTGAACCGCGGCAAGCGCAGCCTCGTCGTCGACCTTCAGCAGCCGCAGGGCCGCGAGCTGATCCACCGCATCATCCCCGGCTTCGACATCGTCACGATCAACTACCGCGTCGGCGTGGCGAAGCGGCTTGAGATCGACTACGAGACGCTCTCCCAGATTCGCCCCGACCTGATCTACGTCGAGATCACCGGCTTCGGCGACGAGGGTCCGGAGGCCGGACGGCCCGGCTCCGACATCGTCGCGCAGGGCTACTCCGGGATGATGGCGGCCGAAGGCAAGTCCGACGAGCACGGCGCACCGCAACTGATCAGCTCCTCGCCGTATGCCGATCACGCCTCCGCGCTGGCCGCCGGCATGGGCGTCAGCGCCGCGCTCTTCCACCGCGAGCGCAGCGGCGAAGGGCAACTGATCAAGGTTTCGCTGCTACAGACCGCGCTGCAACTGCTCGCCCGCCACGTCGCGCGGGAGCCGATCCACGACCAGGCGACGCGCGATCCGATGATCGAGAGCATCGAGCAGATGAGGGGTGACGGTGCATCGTACGAGGAGCTGGTCGAGCAGCGCCGTACTCACCTCCAGGCGTGGGCCACGCACCGGCTCTACTACGGGGGCTACAACACCGCAGACGGCGCGGTGGTGCTGGGCGCGCTGACGAAGCCGAACCGCGACGGCGCGCGACGCGTACTCGGCATCGAGGACGAACCGAGCGATAGCCCCGACTTCGACGCGCTCGACCCCGCGACGCAGGAAGCGACGTTGCAATGGCGCGCGCGGGTGGAGCAGACGATGCTCACGCGCGGCGCCGAGGAGTGGGTCGCCGCCTTCGACGCGGCGGGCGTTCCGGCGACGGTCGTGCACTTCCCGGAGCAGATGGCCGACGACCCGCAGGTGCAGGCGATGGGCATGACGGTCGAGCTCGACCACGAGGTGACTGGCCCGCAGCGCTTCGTCGGCCCGATCCTGCGCATGTCGAAGACGCCTCCGAACGCGACGCTGGCCGCCCCGGCGCTCGGCAGCGACAGCGACGCGGTGCTGCGGCAGGGCGGCTTCAGCGATCAGGAGATCGAGGAACTGCGCGCGAGCGGTGTGCTCGGCTAGCCGTCGAAATTAGTCGGCGCCGCTAGCTCGCGAACCTCGCCGGATCGAACGCCGCGAGGTCGATACAGTCCGTCGCACCGTCGACGATCAGGTCCGCCATCGCCTGCCCGGATGGCGGCGACATCAGGATGCCCTGCCGCCCGTGGCCGGTGGCGAGGTAGGCCCCCGCGAGGCCCGGCACCCGGCCCATGATCGGCAACCCGTCCGACGAGAGCGGGCGCAGGCACGCCGTCTGCTCCACCAACTCCGCCTCACCGAGCACCGACGAGAACGTCATGCCGAACCTGAGAATCTCGTCGCGAGCTTCGTTGGTCGTCGCGACGTCGAAACCAGCGCGCTCCTCGGTAGTGCCGATGAAGACGAGGCCGCCTTCCTTCGTCGTGACGTAATTGCTGTCGTAGCCGAAACCGAACGGGACGAGGTCGTCGGACGGCTTCACACGCACGATCTGGCCCTTCAGTGGCTCGACCGGCACGTCGAAGCCGAGCCATGACCCCGCATCGATCGACCACGGCCCCATCGCGACGACGACCACATCGGCGGGGATCACCGCGCCGCCAACGACGACACCGGCGACGCGACCGTCGGCCTGCGCGATCCCGCTGACGCTGCCGCTGCGCAGGGTCGCGCCCATCTGTTCCGCCGCAGCAACGAGCGCGAGCGTGTAGCGGTAGGGGTCGAGCTGTCCGACGGGCTCGCCAACGACGCCACCGCGCCCCGGACGGTCGATCCACGGACAGAGTTGCGTCACGCCGGCGGCATCGAACCACTCGATGCTGCGGCCGGCGGCCCGCGCGGTGTCAGCGGCGTCACGGAGTCGGCGCTCTTCTTCCTCGGTCGTGGCGAGCTGCACGCGACGGTCGCGCGAGAAAGAGTAGTCGACGCCCGACTCAGCGGGCAGCGTCTCGGCGAGTTCGTCGTGCATCTCGAAGCCGCGCACCCGCAACTCGTACGGGGGCTCCGTCGTCGTTGCCAGTGGCGGCGGTGAGAGCAGGCCAGCGGCGGCACCGCTTGCGCCGGACGCCACGGCATCAGCCTCGATGATCGTCGAGCGCACGCCGCGCTTGCCGAGGTAGTAGGCGATCGCCGTACCGATCACGCCGCCGCCGCAGATCACGACGTCGTTGGTTGCTGGATCGCTCGGTGGAGTCGTCATGGGCGGAGTGTGCCCTACCCGGCGGCCACCGTCGCGTTGCGCGTCAGGCCGCTGACCATGATCGGGACGAGTTCATCCGCCAGACCGTCCGCGTCGATCGCGCCGCTTGCCGTGAACTGGGCGAGTGACGCCTGCATCAACGCGCCGACGAATGAGACCGAGACGATCGCCGGCTCCGCGACCGTGAAGTCACCGGTTGCGCGGCCCTCGATCAGCACCTCGCGCAGTGGCGCAAGTACGACCTGTTCCATGCGCGCCGCGACCTCGGCGTATGTCCCCGCGCGATGCAGCGCGACCGGCAGGTCGGTGCAGATCACCGGATGCTCCGACATTGAGGTGAGGAGCGCCTTCAGCACCCGCGCCAGTCGCTCCGCCGGCGTCCCGGCAATTGCCGCAGTCTCGACGAGCGCCGTCTGCACGGTGTCGAGCTTGTTCGCGAGGAAGAACGCGATCAAATCGTCCTTGCCCGAGAAGTAGTAGTAGAGCGTCGCGCGCGGGACACCCGAGAGCTTCGCGATCTCGTCAACACCGACATCGAACCCCGTCCCCTGGAGCTGGTCGGAACAATCGAGCAGGCACTTGGTGATGTCGGCAGGCGGCTGTTTCATGTTTGAAGTATAGTCTTGACATTGTTTGGACGCAAGTCCAGACTACCGTCCCTAGCCATTCCAAACGCATGTAGAAGTCGAGGATGCCATGGGCTCCGTTGAATCTGAATTGACCGTTCGTTCGAGTCGCCGCTGGTGGATCCTGGCGGTGATGTCCCTCTCCATCTTCACGATCTTCGTCGATGCCACGGTGGTGAACACCGCCCTGCCGACGATCACTCGTGAGCTTGGCGCGACCACCGCGCAGTTGCAGTGGATCGTCGATAGTTACAGCCTCGTGCTCGCCGGCCTCGTGCTCGCGAGCGGCACCGTTGGCGACAAGTATGGCCGCCGGCGCTGGCTCGGAATCGGCATGGTGGTCTTCGCCGGCGGGGCCGTCGGAGCCGCGCTGTCGACGTCGCCTGAGATGCTGATCGCGTACCGCGCCCTCCAGGGCCTCGGAGCGGCGCTGGTGATGCCGGCGACGCTGTCGATCATCACCACGGTTTTCCCGCGCGAAGAGCGCGTGAAGGCGATCGGCATCTGGACGGCCGTCGGCTCGATGGGGCTGGTTGCCGGTCCGACGATCGGTGGCTATCTCGTCGACGAGGTCTCGTGGAGCGCGGTCTTCTGGCTCCACCTCCCGATCGTTGCCCTCACGCTCGCCGGTCTGAAGGTCGTTCCGGAGTCTCGCGACCCTCGCAACCGACCGCTCGACGTCCCCGGCGCGCTGCTGGCGACGGGCGCGTCGCTGGCCATCGTCTTCGCCGTGATCGAGGGCAACGAGGCCGGATGGTCCTCCGCCACGATCCTCACCAGCTTCGCCGTCGGCGGACTGCTGCTCGCGGCGTTCGTGCTCGTCGAATTGCAGTCGAAGGCGCCGATGCTTCAGTTGCAGCTCTTCAAGGAGCGCGACCTCAGCGGGTCGCTGATCATCATCACGCTCACCATGTTCACGATGTTCGCGGTCTTCTTCTCGCTCGGGCTCTTCTACCAGCTCGTGCAGGGGCGCTCGGCGCTACACGCCGGAATGCTGATCCTGCCCGCAGCCGCGGGAATGATGATCGGCGGCGGTACGGCCGCACCGGTCGTGAAGGCGATCGGCCCCCGCGTCATCTTCCTGATCGCATCGGGCGTGCAGGTGGCGCTGTTGCTGGCGCTGACACAGTTCACTGCGACCGTCGCACTGCCGATCGAGATCGGTTGGATGTTCGGCCTTGGTTTGACGATGGGCTTCATCATGCCGGTCACCACGGACACCGTGATGGCTGCGGTACCCGTCGAGGACGCCGGCGTCGGCTCAGCGCTGAACGACGTCAGTCGCGAACTCGGTGGCGCACTCGGTATCGCCGTCCTCGGCAGCGTGCTGAACGGCGTCTACCGCTCGAGGATTGATGAGTCGCTGACCGGCGTCGCGCCGCCGCAGGTCGTTGAGGCCGCGCGTGACAGCATCGGCGTTGCGAAGGTGACGGCGCAGTCGTTGCCGCCGGACGTTGCATCAGCGGTCGCGCAGGCGGCGGACGCGGCCTACGTCGATGCGATGGGCATCGGCGCGCTCGTTGGCATCGTCTTCGTCGGACTGGCGATCGTCACCTCTGCGACCCTGATCCCGTGGCGACCACGCGAGGTGCAGGTGGAGCTGGATGACCTCGTCGACGGCACCGTTGCAGTCGACGTGCCGGCGGGCGCAACGCCTGCCCCGGCATACGTCGAGGCCGACGGCTCCTAGCGAGATTCGACTCAACGACGAGGCCCCGGCTGCACATCGGCAGCCGGGGCCTCTCGCTATCCCCTAGCCTCGGTCGTCGTTCGTCGCGTCGTAGTGGATCACCGCGCCCGACCCGGCGGCGCTGCCCCACTCGAAATTGCGCTTCACGTGTACGCCGAGGCTGTGCGTGATCGAAATGATCGAGCCGTCCGCCTGATAGCGGATGTATCCGCCGTGGACGTGCGCCTTATTGTTCGACTGGTGCAGCACCTGCGCGTCCGGCAGGTAGAGCGTGTACGCGTAGCCGCCGACGCCGTGACCGGCGTTGTCGTTGAACCACTCGTAGTTGTAGTAGCCGTCGGTCAACTCGGTCGTCTCCGACACGCGCAGACGGGTGTCGATGCCGTCCGAGCGGAAGACGTAGTCAAGGTTACCTTCGCGCGCACCGCGCATGCGGCGACCGACCGGCGGATAGAGCCCCACCGAGGTGCCGAGCAGCTTGCGCGTGCTGTCGAGCAGCTTGCCGTCGTTGAGCGACCAGCCCTCCATCCAGTCGCGGCCACGCTTGAGCACGGATGCGATCGTCTCCTCGTAGACGACGCCAACCTGATCGGCCGGGGTGAAGATCGTGGACGTCACTTCCAGCGCCCAGCGGCCGTTGTTATTCGTGACCACGTAGACGCCGTCGCAGACCGACATCTTCTTGCCGTCCGCGCGGTAGCGGCTGTACGAGAGCGTGACCCCCGCACTCACCGCATCCGACGTATGCGTCTGCACGCCGTCGAGCACGTCGAACAGACCATCGAGCTGTGAGACGTCCATCGAGGGCGGCGGGTTCTCCTTCAACGCCTCGGCGCTCTCGATGAGCACCACCTCGCTGCCCTCGATCGCGGCGTGCGGGAAGTGCAATTGCGCGGCCATGCCGTCGAGGTCACGACGGACGAGAGCCGCGAAGTAGCGCGTCGCGACGGCGACGGCCTCGGGGATCGAGTCCTCGTATGTGATCGGATGGCGGTGGTCGAAGACCGCCGTCGCCTTCAGATCCTGCAGTGCTGCCTGTAGCTTCTCGTCGCTCATCTGTGGGGTCCCTTCGCTCGCGTGGCCGCTACGGTAGCCGATCGTGGCGATGCGGCGGTACGCGACCATCGATGGTCGCCGCTGTGACCGACGGCTACAGTCGAACACGCGGCGAAGGACTGCGACTGTTGGCGAACGAGCCCCCGCAACCGCAACAGACAGCCCGTGCCACGCCGCGCATCTTCTACGGCTACTGGCTCGTCGGCGGCGCATTTATAGCGCAGTTTGCGACGGTCGGCGCGCGCAACTACGTCGGCGGCATCCTGCTCAAGCCGATGTCCGAGGACCTCGACTGGTCGCGCACCGAATTCACGCTCGCACGCACGCTCGGCCTTTTCATCTTCGCGTTTGCCGGCCTCTATATCGGCAGCCACGTCGATCGGCACGGCGGTCGACGGCTGATGTTCGCCGGGGCAACGGTACTCTCGCTCTCGCTGATGCTCGTCAGCCAGATCGACTCGCTCTGGCAGTGGATGCTGCTGAACGGCGTGATCGTCACTGCAGGCGCGGCGATGGCCGGCGGCCTTGTCGTCAACGTCACACTCGCGAAGTGGTTCGTCGAACGTCGCGGGCGGGCCGTCGCGTTCGCCTCGATGGGCGTCTCGTTCGCCGGGGTGGCGATCCCGCCGCTGACGACGGCCGGCGTCGACGCCTGGGGCTGGCGCGGCACGTGGGTCGCGATCGGGCTGGTCGTTGCCGCGATCCTCTTCCCCGTCGCCGCGCTGATGCGGCGCTCGCCGGAGGACCACGGCCTCCACCCCGACGGCCACTCGGACGAGCAGATCGCAGCCGGGGCCGGTGAGGCGGCCGAGGAGGACTACGCCACCTCGCTCACACGCGGTCAGGCGCTGCGTACGCCCACCTTCTACCTGATCGTGCTCGCCTTCGGGTTCGGGGGACTCTCGATCGGCGTGATGCTGCTCCAGACGATCCCGTTCATGACGGACGCCGGATACTCGTCCGCCACGGCGTCCTACATGATCGTGCTCACCTCGATCCCCTCGATGCTCTCAAAGCCGGTGTGGGGCTACCTGCTCGACCATGCCTCGCCGAGCCGCATGGCGACCTTCGGGTTCGTCGTCAACGCGATCGCGCTGGTAACGATCGTTGTTGCCGTGCGCGCCGGAGCGAGCGACGCGATCGTCTTCGGCAGCTTCATCCTGCTCGGCTTTGGCTGGGGAGGCCTGATCCCGCTGCAGGAGGTGATCTGGGCGACTTACTTCGGCCGCCGCTATCTCGGAGCCGTACGCAGCGCCGGACTCCCTTTCGCGCTAGTGCTGCAGGCGGGCGGACCGCTGGCTGCGTCCGTCTACTTCGACGTCGTCGGCGACTACAACGGCGCCTTCCTCACGGTCGCCGCGCTCAGCGTGACCGCCGCGATCCTGGTGCAGTTCCTGCGCAAGCCGGAGCGTGCCGCGACGGAGAGCGTGGCAGCGACCGAGGGCTAGCCACGTCGTGACGGCGTCGGGTGCTTGCCGCAGCCATGTGACACTGTAGAACGATGGACGCCACGTTCTGGGAATACTTCAAGGGCCGCAGCCTCGCCGTGGTTGCCGGGGCACTCGTCGTGGGCATCGTCCTCGGTGGTGGCGTGGCCTACCTGCTGCGCACCTCCGACCTCAACGCCGTCGAGGAGACGCTGACGACGACCACTGCCGAGCTTGCAACAGCCGACGCAAACGTCGATCGACTCGCCGGTGAGCTGGCAGTCGCGACCACCGACGCCCGCGTGCAGGCCGGGGCGATCGAGGAGCTCGAAGGGCAACTGACGGCGCGCGAGGGCGAGCTGGAGGCTGCCGCCACCACGTACGCCGAACTGGAAGCGGCCTCGCTCCAGTCGGTCACCGAATACCAGTCACTAGCGACCCAGTTCGAGGATCTGAACGCGATCTTCGCGACGGTGCAGGAGGAGCTGGTCACGCTCACGATGCGCTGGTCGACCGTCGCCGAGATCGACTCGCTCCCACTCGCGACGAACGCGCTCTACTTCGACGCTGGGAGTGAGGCGACGGTGCTGCGCGCGATCTGCACCGGCAGCATGGAGCCGACGATCACCTGCGACGACACGCTGATCGCCTTCCCGCCATCGATCCAGGATCTCGACGTCGGCGATGTGATCGTCTTCCGCGCGCCGATCCCCGGCTGCCTCGGCTTCAGCAACAGCGCCACGATCCTGCACCGCATCGTCGAGATCTCACGCAGCGACGTCGGCCAGATCTCGTTCCGCACCAAGGGCGACAGCACCGACACCGTGGACGCCTGTCTCGTGCCCGTCGGCCAGGTCGTCTTCAAGGTGCTGGCGATCATCTCCGACTCGCGCTTCACGAACTGACCACGACGATGCCCGTACCCGCCTTCGGCCTCAATCGTTTCGACTTCTCGTCGGTGAGCCACTTCGCCGCCGACGTGCGACGCGCCGAAGATCTCGGCTGGGACCACGCCTTCATCCCGGACTCGCAGCTTCGACGTGGTGACGTCTACGTGATGCTTGCCGCAGCCGCGCACGAAACCTCGCGCATCGGTCTCGGCACGCTGCTCGCCAACCCCGTGACCCGCCACCCGACCGTCACCGCCTCCGCGTTCGCCACCGTCGATGAGACCGCGCCCGGCCGCACGCTCTTCGCGCTCGGCATTGGCGACACGGCGGTGCGGCTGGCCGGACTGCGCCCGGCTCGGGTCGGCGAACTGGAGAGTACCACGCGCACGATCCGCAGCCTGCTCGCGGGCGACGCCGTCGATGTCGGCGCGCGCGAATCGGCCCGCCTGCCGCACCCGCGCAACGTGCCGGTCTGGCTCGCCGCCGGTGGCCCCCGAACGCTGCGTATGGCGGGTGCGGTCGCCGATGGCGTCTTCATTCGCGTCGGCACGAACACGCCGAATATCCGCGCGGCCGTCGGCGCGGTGCGCGCTGGCGCGATCGATGCCGGGCGCGACCCGGACGCAGTGAAGCTCGGCCTCGTGCTGCACACGGTGCTCGTCGACGACCCCGACCGCGCGCTGCTGATCGGCAAGTCGCTGGCGGCAGGCTACTACGAATACTCGTCGGCCCTCTTCGACGCGCCGGGACTGGGCTGGGACGGGCCACCGGTCCACGAGCTACAGCAGCAGGTGCACCCCGATTTCCATCACGCTCCCGACCTGGAACAGTCCGGCAGGCTCGTCGACTTTCTGCCCACGGAAGCGGCGGACGCCTTCTGCCTGCGCGGGGACGCAGCCGATGTCACGCGCGAGCTGATCGCAATCCTCGAACTCGGCTTCAACTTCGAAATCGTCGTGCCGCACCCGGTACCCAACCCGCCAGCACCCGATGCTCCCGGCGGCCCGCACTACATGGAGATCTTCGCTCGCGACGTGCTTCCGGCCGTCCGCAACGCCCTCGACGGCTAGCCGCTTCGCGCGGATCTCGATCTGCGTCGGCGCGAGCCACGTGCGGCCACTACTCCGTTCAGAACGAAACGCTGCGGGCGGGAGACCGGCTGACCGCGGACAACTGTGGGATGGATGGAGGGCGTGCAACGCCGCTGTGACGGGGCGCTGGCCCCCGGCGACCGCTGCAAACAACGGTCGCAAAGTGACGACTCAGGTGGGGACGAGGCGTGCCGCCTAGGCTGGCGTACCCGATGCCACCGACGTCGCGGCCGTACTCAGCGCCGCCGTCAGCGCGCGCACGTCGGCGAGTTCGTCCATGCTGACGATCATCTCGGCCGTCTGCGCGGTCGAGTCCGCGTCGAGCACGCGCGTGGCGCAGTCGCGGTACTTCGCCAGTAGCTCGTCCCAGTCGAGCGGGGCGGCGGGACCGCCACGCGGCTCCTCGAGCGTCTCGGTCAGCACGCGCCCATCGGTCGTGTGCACCTCGATGGTGTTGTACGCACCACCGAGCGCGTCGTCGTCGGTGCGCGGTGCCTCTTCGCCCTGTGCCGTGACGCGCGAGAGGAAGGCCTGCAGCTCCGGCCGCTGCACCGCCGCGTCATCGAAGTTGGCGAAGCGCAGCTCGCCGTCGAAGAGCGCGGCCGCGACGACGTACTCAAGGCTGAACTTCCCCTCGAGACCCGTCTGCGGGCGCGAGTGGATCAGCGGCCCAATGTTCCCCGTCGGACTGATCGCACCCTCCGGCACATGCACGACGACGCGCTCGACGAGTTCTGGTGTCAGTGAGTGGCGCTCGGCCAGCGTCAGCGCGGCGTCGGCCGGTCGATGCGAGACAAAGCAGCACGGGTACTTCTTCACGGCGATACCCGGGTCGAGCACCTCCCACGGATCACCGAAACCGTCGATCAGTTCCGCGTCGCCGTCGCTGTCGGGCGCGAACAGCCCGATGAACCCGAATGGGCCGTCGAGGATGTCGGTGCCGCCCGTGAAGCCCTCGCGGGCGAGTTGCGCGGCGACCACGCCGCCACGGGCGGCGTTCCCCGCCTGCAGCGGCTTCGTCATCGACCCAAAGTTCGCCTGCATGCCGCCGGACATCGAGGCCGCGATGCCCAGCGCGTTTGCCGTCTCCTCGGCGGTCAGTCGCATCAGCCGCGCGGCGGCCGCGGCGGCACCGAGCGCCCCAACCGTCGTCGTCTGGTGGAACCCGCGCAGGTAGTGCGAACGACCGAGGGCGCGGCCGATCTTGCCCTCGACCTCGAAGCCCACGACGAAAGCGGTGACCACATCCGCGCCGCTCGCGCCCTCCGCCTCGCCGACGGCCAGCACGGCGGGCACGAGCGGAATCGAGGGGTGACCGTTCACCGATGACGTCACGTCGTCGTAGTCGAGCGCGTGGCCGGCGGTCCCGTTCGCGAGCGCGGCCGCGCCGAGTGGCGCTCGCATCGATGTCCCGATTACCGCCGCCTGCGCTTGCCCGCCGTCGGCCTCGACGATGCGCCGCGCCAGCCTCGCGGCAGGTTCGTCGACGCCCGCCAGTGCGACGCCGATCGTGTCGAGCAGCGCGCGACGCCCGAACTCGCGGGCCTCGGGCGCGATCGCCGCGCCCCCGGTCTCGCAGATGAATTTCACCACTCGTTCGGTCGCGTTCATCGTCACTCTCCGCTTCCGCCCGCATGGTATCGCGCATCGTCCGGCCGCGACCGCAGTGTTCGCCCCCAATGGACGCTCAACCGGCGCGCCGCTACGATTGCCGCGGTTCATCGAGCGTCCCTTGGTGGATCAAACACGACCCGCGTGCAGAGCCTCGGGGATACCGTGACATTCGTCATCACGCAGCCATGCATCGATGAGCAGGATCAATCCTGCGTTGAAGTCTGCCCGGTGGACTGCATCCAGTTCGAAGAGGGCGTCGACCGGATGCTCTACGTCGACCCGGTCGAGTGCATCGACTGCGGTGCCTGCCAGCCGGCCTGCCCGGTGGACGCGATCTTCCCCGACATCGAGGTTCCGGACGACCGGACTCATTTCGTCGAGATCAATGCGCTCTGGTTCCAGGATCGCGCTGCTGCCCGCGCGCAGGCCGAGGGTGGTGCCGGTGCAGCACCAGCCGCTCCAGCAGCAGCACCCGCCGCTTCCAGCGATGCGCCCGCTGACGACGCTCCGGCAGACGATGCTCCAGCCGCAGAAGCCGAGACCGTCGCCGAACCAGTCCACCAGACGCAGGTCGAGGCGCTTGAGGGCGACCACGGCGGGATCGTCGTACCCAAGTACTCACAGCCCTCGCCGGTCGCGCTGATCGCGTCGGTCGTGCTCGCGGTGTCGTTCTTCGCAATCTGGATGGGCCCCGACCCCTACTTCGATGGCTTCCGTGGCCTGCGTGGCCCCTCGAAGCTCGGCATGGTCGCGATCGTTCCGTTGCTGCTCTCGTTGCTCGTCCTGATCCGCAGCCAGACGCGCGACCTCGGTCGTTTCGCCGCCAGCCGCCCTCGCGCCACGGGCAAGTGGCGAGACGTGACCTCCGACTGGCGACGCAGTGAGGAGATGCGAAGGCACGAGCTGACCCGCGCTGTCCAGGAGATCGCACGCACACGCTTCGCCTACCCGAACGACGACAACCCCGGCTTCCAGACACACGTCAACCTGCCGGAACCGAGGATGGCCGTGGAGTTCGGCGGGGCGGGCAAGGATCAGGCGTTCCCGGACATCCTCGTCGTCGAGTACCCCGGCAACTACCCGGTGATGGTCGCGCAGGTCGAGACCCGCGAGACGCTCACCCGCGAGCAAGCGGAGCGCGTCTGGAAGCGGCTTGAGATGAAGGAAGCTCCGCTCGACGTATACGTCCCGGCCGGGCTGGCCGCTCAGGCGAAGGACTACGCTCGTGCCGCGGGCATGAAGCACGTCCGGTTCCGCACCTGGACGCACAGCCCTAACGGAGTCTCCGTCCGCGAGGTCTAGAACCTCACAGTCTTGCCTCCGAGGTACAGACCGACCGCTACGACGCGTTCGCCGCGTGCTCCTGAACGAGTTCCGCCAGCAGCGAGCGATGGCATTCCGTGTCCGGATGCGACCCGCAGAGCAGCGTGATGCCGTTCAGCGACGCGATTCGCGCGACCCACGCGATCAACACCGAACGCTCCGTCATCTCCTCGCGGTAGCGCCTCGCGAAGTCGTCCCATGGGACGCCGCCGTCGTTGTAGGCATCGAGTAGCTCATTGCTCGGCCCGAGTGCGCGCTCCCAGTCGTCGACGGCATCCTTCGGTACACCGCGCGGCCAGCGACGCATCACGAGCAACCGTCGGTAGGGGTCAGCAGGCGGGTCGTAGACCGACCCGAGCGCGATGTTCAGTTGTGCGGCAGTCAATCGCTCGACACCTGCCAGAGTGCGGCAACGTGGTCCAGCGCGCCCGGCAGCCCCGGATCGTGCGCGCCCGCCAGCGAGCTGATCGCGGCCAACTCGCCGGTGAGCGCGACGAGATGTGCCGTCTGTCGCACAACCATGTCGCCAACCGTCTGGTTGGCCCGAGCCGCCGTCGAGGACTTGCGGAACACACGCTCGAACTGCGTCTCGTCGAGCCCCTCAAGGAACGCCAGACTGCGCTCGAACGAGCGATCGAGGGCCGCCAGCGCCTGCGCGTAGTCGGGCTCCGACGGTGGAGAGCCGTAGCCGACGTCGAGCGCCGCGAGCCACGGGTCGGCGTCCCCCTCAAGAGCGCCGACGTTCCAGAGCTGGTCGTCCTGCGCCGCGATGTGCGCGACGATCCAGCTTCCGGCGCTGAGACGACGAAACGCGCCGACCTGCGATGGCACCGGCGTCGCTGCCGCGACGCGGCGGAACTCGCCGCGTGCGTCGAACAGCAACGGCACGATGATCGGCGGGCCATCGGCCAGGTCTCTCGCCTCGCCACCCTCGCCGAGCGAGTGCTTCATTCGCCCCGGCAGTCCGAGATCGCGGTCCTCCGTCAGCACGAGCGAGGCGATCACGGACATCTCGCCGGCGTGCGCGAAGAGATGCGCCGAAGCCCGCGCGACCAGGTAGCCGACGGTTCGCCCCTCCCACTCGCTCCCGGCGAACAGCTCAATTACCGGCGCCAGGTCGGCGTCGGAGAGTGCATCGAGGTAGGCAGCCAGCTCGGGCGCGATGCGTTCGTAGGCCGCCAGCGCCTCGCTGAACGACGTATCGAGGGCGTCGCCCTCGGGCAGTGCCTGCTGCGCCTTGCCCCACGCCTGCAGCCACGGGTCTCGGTCACGACCACGGCAGAACGCGTTGAGCCAGAGGTCGTGGATCGAGGCGGTATGCGCGATCGCCCACGCAGCGGTATTCAGCCGCCCGAGACGCGGCCCGCGCCCGGCAGGCGGCACGTGCGCGATCGCGCGCGCGAACTCCGACTGGGCATCGATCACCATGCGAGCGACAAGCGGCGCGGTCATCGCGCCATTCTATGGCAGTTCGACCACAGCAGTTTAGCCAGGGCAGCCCGACGGGCTACCTCGACTAGGCCAGCGCGCCGAACATGATCGGGCCTGCGCGGCAACCCTCAGGCGGCGCGTCGGCCGTCCTGCGGTACGAAGACGAGCCCGCCGCGCGCAGTCACCTGCGTCGATCGTGCCAGGCGACGATCGGTCCGTCGCTCGGACGGCCGACGTTCTGCCAGCGATTCGACGTGACCCGGCACGAGCGCCTGCTCACTGAACTGCCGCAGCAGCGTCGCGGCAGCGCCTCCGAACAGAACTCCGATTACGAGCGTCAACAACATGCAGGCACCCTCCGCCTACTCGTGCCGCCACCCCTGACCGGCATTAGAACGTTTGTGCTTTGGACAGAAAGAAACATAGAACAGTCGTTCTGATGACGTCAAGTGGCTAGCGTGAACCGCAGCCGAGCTTCTCCTGAAGCCATCGTCCCATCCTCCGCTAGTTCGAACCCGGCGCGATCATAGAAACCAGCAGCCTGTGCCAGCGTCGCACCGACGATCGCGGAGCCGTCATACTCGGCGCGGAGAAACGCGATCAGGGCTCGTCCAATCCCCTCTCGTTGTCGAGCGGGGTCGACCGCGAGGTCGTGGAGTTCCAGCAGTTCTGAGAGTGGCTCCACACCGGCGATCCCCACCAACGCACCACCCTCTTCCGCTCCCCACAGCTGCAACCGGTCGTCGCGTGCGTATGTCGCGGCGATCCCGGGTCCGCGCGCTCGCGCATCCGCCGACGTCCGATGGATCTGCGCGACGCCGAGCAGCACGGCCACGGCGACTTCATGCTCGCGCGTTCGCAGGCTCACGATCTGTACGTCGCCCGCCACCACTGCCCCCCGCCGGAGTGCGCTAGCTGCCCGCCTCGATCGCTTCGAGCCCGCCGAGATAGGGGCGCAGCACCTCCGGCACCTCGACGGAGCCGTCCTCGCGCTGGTACTGCTCAAGCACCGTCGCCAGCGTGCGCGGCAGGGCGAGACCGGAGCCGTTCAGCGTATGCAGGTGTTGCACCCTGCCCTCGCCGTCGCGATAGCGGAGGTTGGTGCGGCGTGCCTGAAAGTCGACGAAGTTAGAGACCGACGAGACCTCTAGCCACTCCTCGGAGCCCGCCGCCCAGATCTCGATGTCGTAGGTCATCGACGACGAGAAGGTGAGGTCGCCCATCGCCAGCCGGATCACGCGGTAGCGGAATCCAAGGGCGCGCACGATCTCAAGCGCATGCTCCAGCAGCGTGTCCAGCGCCGCCCACGAGGCGTCAGGGTGCTCGAAGCGCACCATTTCGACCTTGTCGAACTGGTAGCCGCGCTTGATGCCACGTACGTCGCGCCCGGCGCTGAACTGCTCACGTCGGAAGTTCGGCGTGTACGCCGCGTGGTGCACCGGCAAGTCAGCAGCATCGAGGATCTCGTCGCGGTACATGTTCGTCACCGGCACCTCGGCCGTCGGGATCATCCAGAGGTCGGTGCCTTCCGCGTGAAACATCGTGTCGGCGAACTTCGGCAGGTTGCCAGTGCCGACGAGGCTCTCCGAGAGCACGAGGGCCGGCGGGTAGACCTCGCTGTAGCCCTGCTCGCGGTGCACGTCGAGCATCCACGTGATCAGTGCGCGCTGCATCCGCGCCCCGTGGTCGCGCAGGATGTAGAACTGCGAGCCGGAGACCTTCACGCCGCGCTCGAAGTCGATGATGCCGAGTGCCTCGCCGACGTCCCAGTGTGGCTGCTTCGTCGTGTCCGCGGGCGGCTGATTCTCCTGACGCAGGCTGCGAGGTGGATCGACCCTCGTCTCCTCACCGCTTTCGCCATCGCCTTCGATCACGATCACGCCGTCCTCGTAGTCGCCGCGCGGCACGTCGGCGTGCGGCAGGTTCGGAATCTCCAGCAGCAGCTCGTCGAGCGCGCTCTGCGTCTCGCGCAACCGCTCTTCCAGCGTGTCCAGCTCGTCGGCAACCGCGCGCTGCGCGTCGATCAGCCGCTGCCGCTCCTCATCGTCCTTCGCCGCGCCGATCAACTTGCCTGCCTGGTTGCGATCCGCGCGCATGCGTTCGACGTCGGCGAGCACCGACCGACGCTCGTCGTCGAGTTCCAGCACGCGGTCGATCGAGACATCGACACCGCGCAGCGCGCAGGACTCGCGCACGCGATCGGTCTCTTCGCGCAAGGTCTGTAGCGAGAGCATCGCTAGCCCGCCTCTCCCGCATCACGAACAGCCTCGATCGACGCCAGCGCAAGCAGCCGCACATCTTCCTCGATCGGCATGTCCGCGCCACACGACGCGAGCGGGATCTGCGGGTTCGTGCGCAGCGTCGTCTCGTGCACCCAGACCCACGCCTCCATGCCGTCCGGCAGGGTCAGTGAAGCTCCATCGGCCGGCCGCGTGAAATAGACGAAGTCGATGTGCTGGTGCGCGCCGTCCGCGTGGCTATCCGGCCCGAGGTCGTAGATGCCGATCGTCGCTGGCGGCGGCAGCTGCGGCGGAGCCTCGTGCCCGAAGCGCGGCACTGTCGCCAGCACCTCGACGTCGATGCCGGTCTCTTCCTTCACCTCCCGCACGACCGCCTCGATCGGATCCTCATTCGCTTCCACGTGCCCGCCCGCTGGCAGCCACTTCTGGATGCGGTGCCAGTGCAGCGCGGTGCGCTCACCATCGGACACGAACCCGCTGACGGTGAAGTGTCGTTCCATCATCCGAGACTATCAGCGCCCCCCACACAGCGGAAGGAATTTCGTAAAGGTCACGAATCCCGCAAGGGCGACGATGCGAAGCGGCGTCTGGCGCGACTAGCCGCCCGCGTGCCCGTCGAGCCACTGAGGGTCGAAGTCGCGCAGCGAGGCCACTGTGACGTCGGCGCTCGGCTGCGGCGGCGGGGTGAAGCTCGCCTGCGTCGACTGCACCACCCAGAGCCCGGCGGCGCTGGCCGACTCGATGCCGTGGATCGAGTCCTCGACGCCGATGCATTCGCCCGGCTGCAGGCCGAGCTGCGTGACTGCGTACAGGTAGACGTCCGGAGCCGGCTTGTCGGCCCCCGCCTCCCTCGCCGTCGCGATCAGCGCGAAGTACTGGTCGAGACCGGCGGAGGCCAGCGTCGCCTCGACCCATGGGCGCGAGGACTGCGACGCGACCGCGAGGCCAAGACCGCGCCCGCCGATCGCTTCGAGCAGTTCGATCACGCCGTCGAGCGGTTCGAGCGGTGCGCGCTCCAGCTCGTCGAAGAAGTGACCGCTGTAATTCGCTTTGATCTCGTCCAGCGTGATCGAGTAGTGCTCCGCCATCCACTCGTTCATGCCGCCGGTGCCGATGAACGGCTCGACCTGCTCGATCGTGATCGTCTCCGGCGCGAGCATCGCCTGCGTCGCGGCGAAGTGCACCGGCTCGGTGTCGACGAGCACGCCGTCGAGGTCGAAGACGACCCCGGTCACTACGGTCGGCGGCGTGGCGGGCGGGGTGGCGCTCACTCGCCGTCCTCGATCAGGTGCTTCAGTCGCCAGAGGGCGTCGCGGTAGGCCTGCCGGCGCAGGCCGTCGTAGAGCAGCGGCTCGAGCAGCAGGCCGAGCAGCCCGCCGGCGGGCCGGTACTGCGCCTCGACGGTGACGTGCACCTCGCCGTCCGCCTCCGGGTGCAGCGCCCAGCTCAGCGAGGCCAGCGATGCGTCATCGTCGAGGCGCTCCATCACCAGTAGCGTCGGCGCCTCCTCGGCCGTCGTCGAAAGCCGGGCGCGCTCGCGACGCAGCGGCAGGCGCAATTCGTAGCTCAGGCCAGCGCCGTTGCCGCCCCGGTCGCCGAACGCGCGCGCGAACCAATCGCCCTCGTCTGGCGCACGCAGCCGCCCGAAGATCGTCTCCGGTGTGGCGTGAATGTGGACATCTTCTCGTAGCTGGTTCATGGCGATCGGCTCGTTGGTCAGTCGCCCTGGCGGTCGCGCATCGCCGGAAAGAGGATCACCTCGCGGATCGATTGCTCCCCCGTCAGCAGCATGATCATGCGCTCGAGGCCGAACCCGAGCCCACCGGCGGGCGGCATGCCGTGCTCAAGCGCCAGCAAGAACTCCTCGTCCATCAGTTCGGCCTCGTCGTCGCCGCCCGCCGCGATCGCGACCTGCTGCTCCATGCGCGCGCGCTGGTCGACGGGGTCGTTCAGCTCCGAGTACGCGTTCGCCATCTCGTAACCGAGCGCGAACAACTCGAAGCGCTCGACGACCTCCGGGTCGTCGGTCTTGCGCTTCGCCAGCGGCGAGATCTCGACCGGGTAGTCGAAGACGAAGGTCGGCTGAACGAGGTGTGGCTCGACCAGCACCGACCAGCAGCGGTCGAGCAGCGAGTTCCACGATGCGTCGTCCTCGAACGAGACGTTGTGCTCGCTCGCGACCTGCCGCAGCGACGCCAACTCGCGGTACTGCGTGTAGTCGATGCCACCGTGCTCGATCAGCGCCTCGCGGAACGTCGTCCGCGCGAACGGCGATTCGAGGTCGATCGTGTGATCGCCGTGCTCGACGTGCAGCGTTCCGACGACCGTCTGCGCGATGTGGCGGTAGAGCTCCTCCACCATCCGCGCCACGTCCTCGTAGTCGGCGTACGCCTCGTAGGATTCGAGCATCAGGAACTCGGGATTGTGGCGGGTCGAGATGCCCTCGTTACGAAAGACGCGCCCGATCTCGAAGACCTTCTCGAAGCCGCCGACGAGCAGACGCTTGAGGTGCAGCTCTAGCGCGATGCGCAGGCTGAGATCGCGACTGAGCGCGTTGTGGTGCGTGACGAAGGGCCGCGCGGCCGCGCCACCGGCCTCGACCTGCAACACCGGTGTCGCCACCTCCATGAAGTCGCGATCCTCGAAGAAGCGTCGCACCGAAGAGACGACCTTCGAGGAGATCCGCGCGAGTTCGCGCGACCGCTCGTTCGACATCAGGTCGAGGTAACGCTGACGGTAGCGGGTCTCGGTGTCCGTGATGCCGTGCCACTTCTCGGGCATCGGCCTCAGTGCCTTGGTCACGATCTGCCATTCGCTGACGCGCACGGTGACCTCGCCGGTACGAGTGCGGAAGAGCACCCCGCTGGCCGAGATGAAGTCGCCGAGGTCGGCGAGCGGGAGCTGCTCGAACGCCTCGCCAAGCACGTCGCGTTGCAGGTGGAGCTGAATGCGGCCGGAACCGTCGGTGAGGTCGAGGAAGGCCATCTTCCCCATCACCCGCTGCGCCGTCAGCCGTCCGACGACCGAGACCGGTCCGGCCTCCTCCTCGCCATCAGCCTCGGCGGCGTCGAAGAGCGCGACGGCTGCCTCGGCATCGTGCGTGCGCTCGAGGCGAGCGGGGTACGGGTCGCCGCGCGTCAGCAGTTGCTCACGCTTCTCGATGCGCTGTGCGAACAGTTCCTCTTCAGAGGGCATCGCTGGCCTCGCTCCAACCTCGCCGCTGCACTGTACCGGTGCCCCGGCTCAAACAAATAGCGGGACCACCCGGCCCCGCCTCTCGATGTGACCCAGCCGTATGGGCTACTTCACCGAGACGACGGTCATCTCGACGTTCCCCGCGGGAGCCGCCACCTTCACCTTGTCGCCGCGCTTGCGGCCAATCAGCGCCTCGCCGACCGGAGACTTGTGGCTGATCCGCCCCTGCGTCGGGTCGGCTTCCGCCGGTCCGACCAGCTGGTAGGTCTGCGACTTGCCACCCTTGGTCTTCAGCGAGACGGTCGAGCCGACGCGGATCTCCTTGGAGCCTTTGGCCGCCTTCTCGTCGATCAGCTCGGCCGACTCCAGCATCTTCTCGATCTCCTGGATGCGGCCCTCGAGAAACGCTTGCTGGTTCTTGGCGTCCTCGTACTGGCCATCAACCTGGGCCATGCCGAGTTCCTGCGCCTCACGGATCTGTTCGGCAACCTCGGCGCGCTTCGTCGTGCGCAGCTCAAGCAGCTCGGCCTCGAGCTTCTTCAGTCCCTGCTTTGTGATCAGAACCTGCTCTTCGGACATGTGATCCTCGTCTGACTCCGCGCCCGGGGCCATCCAACCCGGCGCTACTCCACAAACGTCATAGCGGACTCGCCACCTGGGCCAGTCCGCCACACCGTTCACTGCTGAACGGCCCGATATGTTATCCGCTGACCGCGTCAGTCGCAACCAGATCGAGGTGATCAGGGTACTCGCTAACGCATATAAACAAAACTGCCCTTCTAGATTGGGTTGAGGCCGTTCCGGTGGTAGAATGACGGTCGTGGTGGGGCGCGCCGGAACTTGTCCGGCAGGGAGCGCTCGCCATTCGCCCGGCCCTACTCACCCGCAACACCCTGACGGTGGTACTCGCGTTGGCGCTCGGCCTCGGTGCCGGGTTCGTCGGCGGGCTGGTCGCCGTGCAGTTCGACAGCGACGAGCCGGCAGCCGTCGTCACTCCCGCTGCGCCGACCGCGATCGCGACTGAGGCACCTGCCGACGACATCCGCACCGCCATCCAGAGCGCGCTCCCCGCAGTCGTCACGGTGCTCGTCGATTTCGCTCCCGAGTTGCTTGAGGACGGTCGCATCCGCGAGCGGCGGAGCGTTGGCTCCGGGTTCGTGATCAACGACCTCGGCCACATTGTCACCAACTTCCACGTGATCGACGGCGCGCAGGCGATCACCGTGATCCTCGGCACCGGCGAGGAGCGCCCGGCGGTGATCGCCGGCCACGATTCGCCATTCACCGATCTCGCGGTGCTCCAGATCGCCTCACAGGGACTGCGCTCGGCGCGCTTCGGGGACTCCGACGCGCTCGTGATGGGCGATGTCGTCGCTGCCGTCAGCGGCACGCTGCTCGGCACCACCTTCGACCCCTCGGTGAGCACCGGCGTCGTCTCGGCGCTCGGGCGCTCGTGGCCGCGCAACGGCGTGATCCTCGAGGACCTCGTGCAGACGAACGTCGCCGTCAATCATGGCGACTCCGGTGGCGCGCTGATCGATGTCCACGGCGACGTGATCGGTCTGCTCACCACCGTCGTGCGTAGCGACCCCAGCGGCCTTGCCGTGCAGGGCGTCGCGTTCGCGCAGTCAGCGAACTCGCTGCGGATGATCGTCGAGAGCATCGCGGCCCGTGGCAGCTTCCTGCGCCCCAGACCCGGCATCGAGCGCCCGAATCTCCAGCACATCGAGATCTCGCCTGAGCTCGCCGCTACCGAAGGTCTGCCGGTCACGTTCGGCGCGCTGATCATTGAGCCCCGCGCGGGCAGTCCGGCGGAGGCCGCCGGCATCCGAGCGGGCGACATCGTCGTCGGCATGAACGGCATCGCGGTCGACTTCGACAACCCGCTACCCAACCTGCTGAAGCGCCTCTCGCCGGGCGCGACGGCCGACTTCTTCGTCCTTCGCAATGGACGCGAACTCTTGATCCCGGTCTCCCCATGGCTGGAGTAACACGATGAAAGAGCCAGGCAACCAGCTTCCAGAGCGGGCCAACATCCCGCGCTTCGCCCCCGTCATCGACAGCGATGACGGCGACACGGGGTTCGGATCGCCGGACGACGTGCAGTTCGACAGCGGGCTGCTGCGCACCGTCGGCATCATCGCCGTGCTCGGCATCCTGCTCGCGGTACTGCTGCTGCCGCCCGTCTCGATCCTCGACTTCGGCGGCAGCGACGGCGGCTCGGGCATTGTCACGAAGGCACGCGACTCTATGCCCGACCTCCCCGACGGCCTCGTCGCGATGAGCGCGCTCTACGACATCGAGGTCGCCGACGAGCTACGAGGAGCCGCGACGCTCAGCGTTCGTCTCTCCGTCGACGACCCGCCGGGCGAGAATCTGGCGCTCTACACGTTCGACGATGACCGCTGGCAGCGCCTCGGCTCGGCGAGCGTCGACAACGGCAGCCGCGTTGCCCGCGGCGAGGTGGAGACGGTGCCCGCCACGATCGCCGTGCTTCACCGCGCCGCACTCGCTCGCTCGCTCGGACTGATCCTCAGCCCCGGCGAGGTTCCGGATGCCGCGATCACCGGTATCAGCATCGTCAGCGTGCTCGCCGTCTCGCCGCTCACCGACACCAACGAGGCCGGGCTACTCATCGCCGACCCACTGGCGCTCGACGCCGCGCGCGCCGACACGGTCGCCGGTGTCTACCTCGGCGTGACGACGCCGACCTCCGCCGCTAGCGAACTGGTCGACCTGATCCTCGGCACCCCGGCGCGCGTCGAGACACACATCGGCGAGATCGTCGATGAGGCGCTGCGCGCACAGGCGGCAGGCGTGCATCTTGACTACGCCAGCATCGACGTCCCCCGCCGCGACGCCTTCACAGCCTTCGTCGGGCAGCTCGACGCGGCGCTGACGGCCGAGGGGCTGGGACTCGTCGTCACCGTGCCGGCACCGTCGGCGAGCGCATCGTCCACGGCGGTGGCGAGCGCCTACGACTGGCCCGCGCTGGCGGCGCTCGCTGACGCGCTCTGGTTGCGCGCTCCGTCTGACCCTGATGGCTACTACGACCAGCTTGAGGCTGCGCTGGCCGCGCAGCGCGACAACGGCACCGACCTCAGCGCCGTCTGGCTCGTGCTCGACCGCCACTCCCGCGAGCGCACCCCGGAGGGCATCGCCGCGATCACACTGCGCGACGCGCTGACCCGCGCCAGCAGCCTGCGCGCTCGATTCGACGAGGGCATCACGCCCGACTCCCCGGTCACCATCACCGGCGTAAACATCAATGAGAACGATGACGACAGCGGCATGCGCTGGGACGAGACCTCCCAATCGGTCACCTTCGACTACGGCGCACGCGGCGGCCCGCGCACCGTCTGGGTCGAGAATCGCTTCTCGTTCGCGTTCCGCCTCGACCTCGCCCGCCGCTTCGGCCTCGGCGGCGTCACCGTCGCGCCGGCGGCGCAGGACGAGACACTGCCGGATGTCTGGAACACCGTCGCCAGCTTCGTCGAGGACGGCGCAGTGCATCGTGAACTCCCGTTCGGCCCGTACCTCAGCCCGCGCTGGATCAGCCCGTCCGGAATTATCGAAGGGGGCGACAGCGGCGTCGCCGTCTGGCGCGCACCGAACGAGATTGGTGTCTACCCGATCACGCTGATCGTCTCCGACGGCGTCGTCTTCATCGGTCAGGAGATCTCGCTCCGCGTCACCGAGGGGCAGCAGGAGCCCAACCCGGCGCCGGTATCGACGCCTGAGCCGACCGCGACGCCGCAGGCCACCGCGACGCCCGCACCGACTGAGGTGCCGATCGTGGTCGCGACGCCGGAGCCGACCGTCGCTCCCACGCCTGAGCCGACGCCGCAGCCAACCGTGGCACCGACGCCGGAACCAACCGTCGCTCCCACCCCCGAGCCGACGCCTGTACCGACCGCGACGCCAACCGGCCCACCTGGCCCGGCAGGGAACTAGCCGTGGCGCGAAAGCAGCTCTCGATCCGCATCACCGGCGGCTCCGCTCGCGGCAGCGTGCTGCGCGGCCCGGTCGGTGGCGACCTGCGCCCGACCTCGGGCCGCCTCCGTGAATCGCTCTTCGGCATGCTCGATGCCGCCGACGTCGACATGACGGAGGTCGTCGACCTTTACGCCGGCACCGGCGCGCTCGGCATCGAGGCGCTCTCGCGCGGTGCGGACCGTTGCACCTTCGTCGAATCGGATGCCGCCGCCTGTCGCGCCATCGACGAGAATCTGAAGCGCGTGCGAATGGCCGAGCGGGCCTCCGTGGTACGCGACCGCGTCGGACGCTGGCATCCGCAGGAGGCGACGCGATTCACGCTGGTGCTCGCCGACCCGCCATACGCCCACGCGGGAAGCTGGGAAGAGATCAAGCAGAGCATCGACGGCGCGCTGACGCCGGATGCCTTCCTCATGATTGAGCACTCAGCCCGGGAGCATCCTCCCGTGGCGTTGCTAGGACGTTCAATGTGGCGCGATCGGCGCCAGGGTGACGGTGCCATCGCCGTCTATCGCTCCTTGGAAAGGGAAGATGCTGCATGACCATCGCGATGTATCCGGGGAGATTCGACCCGGTCAGTAACGGACACATGGACATCATCGAGCGCGCCAGTCGAATCTACGACGAAGTCGTCGTCGCACCCGCCCAGAGCTCTTCGACCCTGTTCACCACCGAGGAACGCGTCGCGCTAATCGAACGCGTCACTGCTGACATGCCCACTGTCCGCGTCGCCTCGTTCTCAGTGCTCACCGTGGAGGCCGCACATGACGTTGGTGCGCAGGTGCTGGTACGCGGATTGCGCGCGATCACCGACTTCACGACCGAGTTCGACATGGCGTTAATGAATCGAAGCATGGCGCCGGAGATCGAGTCCGCGTTTCTCATGACGTCGGTCGAGCACCTGTACGTGAGCGCCTCGCGAATTCGCGAACTCGCGGGCTTCGGGCGGGATGTCAGCGACCTCGTGCATCCCGTCGTCTGGGAGGCGCTACAAGAGAAATTCCCCGGCTCATGAGCTGATCGAGAGCGGGATTCTACGCAGAGAGTTTCACGGAGAGGGAGCACCCAATGGACCTATTGCATCTCGTGACCCGGCTCGAAGAGCTGGTCTCAGAATCGCAGAAGATGCCAATCGGCAGTCGCATCATCACCGACCGGCGCAAGCTGCTCGATGTGATCGATCAGATGCGCGTCGTGATCCCGCAGGAGGTGCGGGAGGCGCAGGCAATCGTCCAGCGCGACGACGAGCTGCGGCGGCAGGCCGAGGAGGAGGCGCGCATCATCGTCGCCCGTGCCGAGGAGCAGGCACGCTTGCTCGTCGATGAGCACGAGGTCACGACCGCCGCCCACGCGAACGCGCGGCACCTTGAGCAGGACGCGAACTCGCGCCTCGAGGAACGCATCGAGACGGCGAATGCGGACATCCAGTTCCGCATCGACGACTCACGGCGCGCCGCCGAGCGGCAGATGACCGACGCGGACGCCTACTCAACCGAATTGCTACGCCGGCTCGAACGTCAGCTCGAAGCCTTCGTCCGTTCCGTGCGCGCGGGGCTCTCACAACTCGAACCGGAGCCCGATGGCGACCTCGATTCGTTCGAGCTGCCGGTCCAACCGGCGGGCGCAGAACAGCGCACTGAGATACGTAACGAGATCGAGGCTCCGCCGACGGTCGAAGCAGAGCGGGTACCCGTCGGCGCAGGCGCCGTCGCTGCTGCTGTCCCGGCCACCGAGTCAGTCGCCGACCCCATCGCGGAGGCCCGCGCGGTACTCGCGCCGGCTCCCCTGCCGGAAGTCACGCCGATCCCGATCCGTTTCGACGCGATGTCGAGCATCGAGGACGTCGACGAGAGCGCAGAGGCGACGGACGACGAGCCGGCGGCTGAGGACGACGTCGATAGCGGCGCACTGACGCTCGACGACGCGTTCGCCGAAGCCGCCGAGGCGGCCGACGACGCTGACGACGACGACTCCGCCAGTGACGACATCGATGACGGTGAGCCGGAAGGCGAGCTGGAGAACCTGCTCGCACGGCCCTCGATCCCCGGCATCGCTCCGCCGCCGCAGGCGGAAGTCGATACCGGCGACGTCACGGTGATCGATGACCTCGCCGAGCCGTGGCTCGACGACGAGGGACGGCCGCGCCCCGACTGACCCTGCTCGGACGGAGGTCGCGGGCGACCTCCGTCACGCTCTCCGCTTCGAGAGCGCCGTCGTCTTAGCCGACGACGATGTTCAGCAACCGCCCGGGCACGAAGATCACGCGCTGTACCGCCTTGCCCTCGATCTGCTGGGCGACCGCGGTCTGGGCCTCAGCCTCGGCGCGCACCGTCGCCTCGTCGGCGTCTGCGGCCACTTGAATGCGAGCGCGCATCTTGCCGTTCACTTGCACAGCGACCTCGACCGTCTCGCTGCGCGCGCGATCGGCCTCCAGCTCCGGCCATGGCTGCTGGTGGATCGAAAACTCGTGACCGGCGCGCTCCCACAGCTCCTCCGCGACGTGCGGACATGCGGGCGCCATCATCAGCAGCAGGAACTCGACCGCCTCGTCCCACGCGGCACCGTCGACGGCACCGCCATCCCGCAGACGCTGCATCGCATTCACCATCTCCATCAGCGCCGCCACCATCGTATTGAGCTGGTAGCGCTCGAAGTCGCGGGTGACGCGTTCCAGCGTCGAGTGGGAGACGCGCCGTAGCTCGCGGGTGCGCTCGCCGTCCGCATCGTCCGTGCGCTCCACAGGCGCCGTCACCAGCCCCCACGCGCGGTGCAGCCAGCGCGAGACACCGACGATGCCATCGACGTCGTACGGCCCACCCTGCTCCCACGGCCCGAGGAACATCAGGTAGGCGCGGAACGTATCCGCGCCCCACTGCGCCACCTGACCGTCCGGGGCGACCACGTTGCCGCGTGACTTCGACATCCGCTGCCCATCCGGGCCCATGATCTGGCCCTGGTTGAAGACGCGGTCGAAGGGCTCATCACCGGGCACGAGGCCAGCGTCGCGGGCGGCCTTGTAGAAGAAACGCGCGTAGAGCAGGTGCATCACGGCATGCTCGGCACCGCCCGTGTACTGATCGACGGGCAACCAGGCGTCCGCGATCTCGCGTGAGATCGCCTCTTCCGTGTTGTGCGCATCCGCGTAGCGCATGAAGTACCAGGACGAGCACATGAACGTGTCCATCGTCTCGGTGGCGCGCTGTGCGGCCTTGCCACAGTCGGGGCAGGTCGTCTTCACGAAGTCCTCAGACAACGCGAGCGGCGACTCCCCCGTCGGCAGGAATTCGACGTCGTACGGCAGTTCAACCGGCAACTGAGCCTCCGGCACCGGCACCATGCCGCAGTCCGGGCACTCCACCATCGGGATCGGCGCGCCCCAGTAGCGCTGACGCGAGATCAGCCAGTCGCGCAGGCGGTAGACGACCTTCTGCTCGCCCCAGCCCTGCTCCGCCGCGAACCCAGCGACCGCCGCGATGCCGTCGACGTTCGAAGTACCGTCGAAGTGCGCCGAGTTGATCATCGGGCCCTCGTCCGTGAAGGCCTCGGTCAGCGCCTCTCCACCCCAATCAGATGGTGAGATCACGACTTTGATCTCCATGCCGAACTTCGTCGCGAACTCGAAGTCGCGCTGGTCGTGCGCCGGTACGGACATCACCGCCCCGGTGCCGTAGGTGAGCAGTGCGTAGTCGGCGATCCAGATCGGCACGCGGTCGCCGTTGAACTGGTTGATGCAGTACGCGCCGGTGAAGACACCAGTCTTCTCGCGGTCCGACGCCTGGCGCTCGATCTCCGTCGCCAGCCGCGCAGCCTCGATGTACTCGTGGACCGCGTGCTGCTCCTCCTCGCTTGTAATTTGCGCGACCAGCGGGTGCTCGGGGGCGAGCACCATCGCTGTGACGCCATAGATCGTGTCGGGTCGCGTCGTGAAGACGCGGATCTCGTCGCTGCCGTCGGCGGTTGGCTGCTCCAGCGGGAACGCGATCTCCGCGCCCTCTGAGCGGCCGATCCAGTTGCGCTGCATCAGCTTCACCGGCTCGGGCCATTCGATGTCCTCGTTCGCCAGCAGCTCGTCCGCGTACTGCGTGATGCGGAAGAACCATTGCTCCATGCGACGTTGCTCAACCAGCGTCCCGCAGCGCTCGCAGCGCCCATCGACGACCTGCTCGTTCGCCAACGTGGTGTTGCAGGACGTGCACCAGTTCACCGGCGCCTCGTCGCGGTAGGCCAGCCCCTGCTTGTGCAGCTGCAGGAACCACCACTGCGTCCAACGGTAGTAGTCCGGGTCGGAGGTGATGATCTCGCGATCCCAGTCGAACATCGTGCCCATGCGCTTCAACTGGTCGCGCATGCGGTTGATGTTGTCGTTCGTCCAATCGCGCGGATGGACGCCGGCATTGATCGCCGCGTTCTCGGCAGGCAGCCCGAACGCATCGAACCCCATCGGGAACGTGACGTTGTAGCCCTGCATGCGACGGAAGCGAGCCAGCGCGTCCGAGGGCGACATCGCGAACCAGTGCCCAACGTGGAGGTCGCCCGACGTGTACGGCAGCATCGTCACCGCGTACCAGTTCTCGCGCCCGTCAACGCGATCCGGAATGCGGTAGATGTCGTCCTGCTCCCAGCGCTGCTGCCAGCGCTCCTCGATGGTTGTGTGGTCGTAACGGTCTAAGTCAGTCTCGGCGGGTGAATCGCTCGCCATCGTTCGCTCCTGCTCTCGCCTGCGCCCTGCGGTCCGCGAGGACCGCGCGCGGCTACTTCGTCTCGTGAAACAGAGTGACGCCCGACACGCGGGCGGGGCGACCTTTCTGCGAAAGGTCGCCTAGGCGAGGAGGAGAAGGAGCGAGCTGGGGGCACGTCGAAGGGCGCGCGACGCACCGTGTGATACAGAGCGGTCGCCGCGAGTCCGGCGTTCGACGTCTGTACTGGTATCCATGACGACTTGAGTATCGAACCGCTCGCCCGCCGTGGTCAACCACGTTCCCACCACGACGCCGCTGCGACGACCCTAGAGTGCCACGAAGATCAGGATCCCCGAGAGCGGCACGCCCGCCGAGACGAACAGCAGCAGTCGCACCGCCTCCTTCGATCGCTGCGTCGGATTCGTCGACGAAAGCGCGCGGCGCATCTGCACCGTCACGAGCAGCGCGTAGAGCGCGAAGATGGCGATCAGCGCAGGAAGCATGCGGCCATCCTACGTCGCCGCCGACGCTCGCTCACGTGCGCCACCATCGAGCGGCGGCAAGCCAGTCCGCGTCAGTCGGCCGCGCTCGCACGGAACACGGGCCCGAAGCCGAGCATGTACAGCTCGCCGTCACCATCGACGCCGAACGAGAGGATGCTGTCGCCGGTCTCGGCGATCACGATGGGACCGCTCGCGAGATCGGAGTGCAGCGCCCAGATCGTGCCGCTGCAGAAGTCTCCGTAGATGTAGTACCCGCGCAGGGCAGGCATCTCGCTGCCACGGTAGACGACCCCACCGGCCACCGAACAGTTCCCCGCGGCATGGGTGTACGTCGCCACCGGTGCGACCGCGCCCGCCGTCGAGCAGCCGCTGCTCGGCGAGAAGCAGCGGTCACCCTCGAGGCGCTTCCAGCCGTAGTTGCCACCGCCGTCGACGATGTCGATCTCCTCGACGCTGCCCTGGCCGACATCGCCAACCCAGAGGCTGCCCGTCGCCGGGTCGAACGACATCCGCCACGGATTACGCAGGCCGTAGGCCCAGACCTCCGGTCGCGCGCCGAGCGAATCCGCGAACTGCGGATTGTCCGAGGGAGTCGCGTACGGCTGCGACGCCGTGGCACCCGAGACATCGAGGCGGATGATCGTGCCGAGCAGCGTCGACGGATCCTGTCCGTTGCCGTCGGGGTCGCCGCCGGAGCCGCCGTCACCAAGGCCGAGGTAGAGCATCCCATCCGGACCGAAGCGCACAGTGCCCCCGTTGTGGTTCTGGTACGGCTGCGCCACCTCGACGATCACGAGCCTGCTGGCAACGCTCGCGACGTCCGACGTCACCGTGAAACGCGCGAGCACGGAGCGGCGTGGCCCCGGCGCGCTGTAGTACGCGTAGATGTAGCCGTTCGACGTGAACGCGGGGTCGAGCGTGACGCTGAGCAGCCCCTCCTCGAATCCCTGGCGCAGCACCAGATCGCGGATGTCGAGCAGCACGCTCTGGCCCTCGACGCCGGGGCGCTGCAGCAGCACTCGCCCACCCTGCTCGACGACGTAGACGCGATCACCGGGGTATGGCCCGAGATCGACGGGATTATCGAAGAACGACTCACCGAAGGCGAGGCTGAACTTGAGCTGCGGCGGCGTCGACGCGATCGATGGTTCAGCCGGCACGACGGTCGCCACCGGCGTCGCTGTCGGTGCGGCCGTGGGAGCGGCGGTTGCGGCTGGCGTCGCTGTCGGCGTCGGCGTCGCGGTCGGCTGCGGGACCGGCGTGCCGAGCAGCACCGGCACGCGCGGCGTCGCGGTTGCGAGCGGTGCCTGTGCCGTCGGCACTGGAGTCGGTGCAGCGGTCGCGGCGGCCGTCGATATTGCCGTAGCCGTCGAGGGTGCGGCGGGCGCGGACGTCGCCGTTGGCGCGGGCTCGTCGACACCACCGCCGCAGGCTGCGGCGGCGAGCATCACGGCGGCGAGCAGGTAGAGCTTCAGCGGAGCGTCCTCTGCGGGCTAACCGAGCGCGATCGGTGACGGATTCGACTGGCAGTCACGATAGTAGACCGCTGCCGCACGCGCGCCGTGGGGGCTATCCCTCGGCGCGGTCGAGCGCGGCGGAGACCGTCGCAGCAAACGAGGAGGAATCGCCCAGGTAGTGGAAGCGCACGATCTCCGTACCGACCTGATCCACCAGTACGAACGTCGGCGTCCCGCGCACCGCGTAGCGCGCCGCCCCCGGCCGATCGTGGTCAACCGACTTCTCGACGAACGTCAGCCGTCCGCTGAACTGCTGGATCGTCTGGTAGATCCACGGCTCCATCCGCTCGCAGAACTCGCACCACGTACCCGAGAACCAGATCAGCGTCGGCTGATCGGGCGACCCGGGCGTCTCCGCCGATGGTAGCGGCCGCGTCGAGTGGTAGACGGTGTGAGCGCTGCCGGTCAGCACCTGGATCGACCCCCCGCTGGCCTCTGCGGCCAGCGTCTCGATGGCGGCGTCCGCCGTCGACTCCGGGGGGCCGATGATCACCAGCGCCGCCGCGCCCGCGATCACCAGCGCAGCGACCGACCAGCCGAGCAGCGGCTGCCAGCGCAGGCCGCGTCCGCGGCGTCGATCGCCCCGCTGTTCGGCGTCGCGCCGTCGCGACTGGCGCTGACGCTTCTTGCTTCGGGATGTTGGCACGGTGGCTCCCGGCTGCTGTTGCGATCTACCAGCCACTGAAGCGCAGTCGTTGCGCGCGCGGCGTGATCGTGGTCACACGGTGGGGCGACCGCGCTGCGGATCGTGCGTCTGTACGGGTGGGAGTGCGCGCGAGTACCCTCCCCGCCATCACATCAAGGAGGGGTCCTGTGAACATCGTCGTCGACTTCGACAAATGCGACAGCAACGCGCTCTGCGTCGCTGCCGCCCCCGCGCTCTTCGAGGTGCGGGATGACAACTTCCTGTACGTCCTCAACGAGACGCCCGGCGAAGATCAGCGCGCGCGGCTTGAGGAGGCGGTCCGCAACTGCCCGACGGGCGCAATCTCTATCGAGGACGACTAGCCGCGAGGCGCGGCCTCCGACGAGTCCCGACGTGTTGCCGTGACCGGCCGCGGCGTCGATCGCATCGCCGTGATCGGCGCGTCGCTGGCGGGCTTAAGCGCGGCCGAGACGCTGCGAGCCGAGGGCTACGGCGGCACGATCACGCTCGTTGGCGCGGAAGATCGGCTCCCGTACGACCGCCCGCCGCTCTCCAAGCAAGTGCTGACCGGCGAGCGTGATCCGAACTCCACCGCCCTGCGCACGGACGAGCGCTACGACGAACTCGACCTCGATCTCCGACTCGGCACGCGTGCGACGGCGCTCGGTCCGGCGGCACACGAGGTCACGCTCGATAGCGGCACGGGCAGCGCGGTGCTCGCCTACGACCGCCTGATCATCGCCACCGGCGCCTCGCCCCGGTCGCTCCCCGGCACGCCACCGCTCGACGGCACCTACACGCTGCGCACGATCGACGACTGCATCGCCCTGCGACGCGAGTTCGAGGCCGGCGCGCGCGTCGTCGTCGTCGGTGCCGGCTTCATCGGCGGTGAGGTCGCATCGAGCGCGCGTGCGCGAGGGCTCGACGTCACCGTGCTCGAAGCCGCCCCGGTCCCGCTGGAGCGCGCTGTCGGCGCAGAGATGGGGCGGGTCTGCGCCGCGCTTCAGACGGCCCACGGCGTCGACCTGCGGCTCGGCACCGGCGTCGAGGGTTTCGATGGCGCGCAGCGCGTCGAGCGCGTGCGGCTCGCCGATGGGTCGACGCTGGCAGCGGATGTCGTCGTCGTAGGCGTCGGTGTCGCGCCCAACGTCGGCTGGCTCGATGGCAGCGGCATCGCCGTCGACAACGGCATCACGTGCGACGCCACGCTCGCCACCAGCGCGCCGGACGTCTACGCGGCGGGCGATGTCGCGAACTGGCTCAACCCGCAGTTCGGTGAGCGCATGCGTGCGGAGCACTGGACGAACGCGGTCGAACAGGGCCGCGCGGCCGCCCTCAACGTGCTCACGAGCAGCGAACACGCCAGCCCGTTCTCGTCCGTGCCCTACTTCTGGTCGGACCAGTACGAGACCAAGATCCAGTTCGTCGGCCACGCCAGACCCGACGACGAGGTGCGCGTCGTCCATGGCAGCGTCGACGACAGCGGCCCCGGCGACGGCAGGTTCGTGGCGCTCTATGGACGCGGCGGCAGACTCGTCGCCGCTATCGGCTTCAACTGGGCGCGCCACGTCATGGCCTACCGCGCGATGATCGGCGAGGGCATCGGCTGGGACGACGCCCTCGCACACGCCGCTTCCGTTGACTAGCGGCGGCGTGAGCAAGACACAGGGCAGCCGAAGCGTGACCATCGCTCCATGACCGCAACTCCCCCCACCGACGCTCCCGCGAGCCTTCAGCTGCGCCCGGCGCTGATGCTGCCACTCGTGGCGATCGCCGTCGTCACCTTCGTCGGCCTCGGTCTCTGGCAGATCACGCGCATGAACGACAAGCGCGACCTCGAGCAGCAGCTCGGCGACCGCATCGCTGCCGAGCCGCTCACCGCCTCAGCAGCGACCCGGCTGCCGCTCGACGACCTCGACTACCGTCGCGTCGTCCTCGATGGCCGCTGGGACTTCGACGCCGCGCTCACGATCCGGGGCCGCTTCCGCTTCGGCATCTCAGGCGAGGAGATCATCGTGCCGCTGCTGCCCGCGGGCGGTGGCGACGCCATCCTCGTCAACCGCGGCTGGTATCCGACGACCGAGCGCGAGGCCACGCGCGCCACCCTCGCCGCAGAGAACGCGTCCAACATCGAGGGCCTGATCCGCTACTTCGCTTCAGGCTCCGCGAACGAGACGTCGCCCGGCGTCTGGACGCGTTTCCATCCCCGATCCCTCGCCGGTTCGCTCTCCTACGGTGCGCAGCCGTGGGGCGTGGTCGAGGGTCAGCTCGTCGAACGGCAACCGCTGACGCCTCCCGGAACGCTGCCTGCGCAGGACTACGTCGCGTTCGACGACACCGTCACGCACCTCGAGTACGCGCTGACGTGGTTCGGCCTCGCGATCGCGCTGGCCGTTACCGCCACGATCCGTCTCCGAACCTCGCGCGCCCCACTAGCCCACCCCCCCGGGGGGGGTGTATGATCCCGCTACGTATTGAAGGAGAGATCAATGGTTGGCAACCTGCTGAACGTATTCCGAGGCTCGTCCTCGGCAATTGACCCCGTCTGCGGCATGACCGTCGACACGAAGAACCCCAACGGCGGCACCCACGACCACGAGGGCACCACCTACTACTTCTGCGGCACCGGATGCCGTCTCGAGTTCGCCGAAGACCCGAAGGGGTACCTCTCCGGCGAGAAGAAGATGGAGATGTAGTCCGGGCAATCGAGAGCGACCCCGTCTGATACCACAGACGGACAGATCAGGAGAGGGCACCCAATGGGTGCCCTCTCTCTTCATGCTCGCTTGCCGGTTACGTGGCAGCCCTTTGCGTGGCAACTCTCTACGTGGCGGCTCTGATCTGCTGGGCGTGGTCGTCACAGTGATGCGCAACGAAGTCCCACAACGCCTCGACCGTGCCGCTTCCCGCTTCACGCGCGAGATCGTCGGCGGTGATGGCCGCGTAGATCGGACTCAGCGTCTCGACGGTCGTCGCCAGCCCGGGAGGGCCTCTGCGGGATCGGCGAACTGGAAGTCCGGTCGCAGCGGCTCCGGCTGCCCCAGCCCGCTGGCCAGGCGGCCGGCGTAGTAGAACTCGCCACCCACCACGTGCTCAGCGACCTTGCGGGGCGACCAGTGCTCCTCGTCATCGTTCTCGTCGGCATCGGGCGGGGATTGCTCCCACACTGCGCCGGCGGCGGTGATCGCAGCACTCAGATCGTCACGAGCGGCGTCGAGCTTCGCCCGAAGCTCTTCGATCGATGCCATCAGCGACGATCCGCTAACGAACCGGGAGGCGGAGCTAGGAACCGGCCTTGATCGTGGCGGCAGAACCCTTGGCCTGGTCGGCCGCGGCCTGCATCACGCCGCCGATGTCGTCCATCACCGGGGTGCGCTTCACCATGTCGCGGTCCTCGACGTAGCCGAACACCTTGATGCATGTCCCTGAGACATCCTCGAAGGCGGTCAGCGCGTCGGCGACGGTCGTCAGCTCGAACTGCTGACGGTCCGGAAGCTTCAGCGCCTCCATCGTCTCGGCGACGGTTACGGCGAGGTCGAGCTCGCTGCGGAGCACGCTCTCGATGCCCAGTCGCGCGGAGTCCCACTTCGACTCGGCACCGGAGATCGCTTCTTTCAGCTCATCGTAGCCGGTCTTGATTTCTGTCCTGAGTTCTTCTGCGGAAGCCATTGCCACTCCTGTTAGACACCAGTGCTCATTCCCCTGACGGGCGCGCGTACTCTACCTCACTTGAGGTGGGTAAGGCATCCCCCCGCACGAACATCCCTGTTGCCTACTGTTCCCAAAGCCCCGGTTCGATAAGATGCACGTCTGCGCAAACCCGCCCTTACACCTGAAGGGACGGCCTTCATGACCGCACCTCCGCCCACGATCCGCGACGTCATCACCCAGCAGGAAGCTGAGGCACGCGCGTCACGCGTCAGCCACGTCAGCTACGAAATCGAGATCGACCTCCACGCGCGCGCCGAGACCTTCCGCGGCTCCGTCACGATCCGTTTCCAGCTCACCGGTGGCGACGACGTCTTCCTCGATGCCCGCATCGACACGATCGAGCACGTCGAGATCAACGGCAATGCGATCGACCTCGATGTCGATGGCTACCGCATGATGCTGCCGGGAAGCTCCCTGTCAGCGCACAACACCGTCACGATCGTCTACGAGACCGAGTACGACCACGGCGGCGAGGGATTGCACAAGTTCGAGGATCCGCAGGACGGCGAGGAGTACCTCTACTCCAACCTTGAGACGTACGCCGCCCACCGCGTCTTCCCCTGCTTCGACCAGCCAGACATCAAGGCCTCATACGCCCTGACCGCGACCGCGCCGGCCGAGTGGGAACTGATCGCGAACGGCCGCGAGAGCTCCGTCGAGCGCCTCGATGACGGCCGCATCTGCCACGAGTTCGAGACCACGGAGCCCTTCAGCACCTACCTCTTCGCGCTGATCGCCGGTCCCTACCACGCGTTCCACGAGCAGCACGGTGACATCCCGCTCGGCTTCTTCTGCCGCAAGTCGCTCGTCGAATACGTCGACATCGACGAGATCTGGGAGGTCACGAAGCAGGGGCTCGACTTCTTCTCCTCATTCTTCGACTACGCCTACCCGTTCACGAAGTACGACCAGATCGCAGTGCCAGAGTTCAACGCGGGGGCGATGGAGAACGTGGGTGCCGTCACCCACCACGAGTTCATCATCTTCCGCGACCCACCGACGGAACCGCAGCGCGCGGAACGCGCGAACGTGATCCTGCATGAGATGGCGCACATGTGGTTCGGCAACCTGGTCACCATGCGCTGGTGGAATGACATCTGGCTGAACGAGAGCTTCGCCGAGTTCATGGCCCACCTCTCATCGCACGAGGCAACGAAATTCAAGACCGCCTGGCAGGCCTTCAACCGTCGCAAGTCGTGGGCCTACCGGCAGGATCAGCTGATCACCACTCACCCGATCGCCGGGCCGGTGAACGATACGGATGAGGTCTTCCTCAACTTCGACGGCATCACCTACGCCAAGGGCGCTTCCGCGATCCAGCAGCTCGTCGCCGTGCTCGGCATGGACGGATTCCGCGACGCCATGCAGCGCTACTTCCGACTGCACGCCTTCAGCAACACGCGCCTCTCCGACTTCCTTGCCGCGCTGCAGCAGAGTGCCGAACGGGATCTCAACGAGTGGTCGAGCCTCTGGCTCGAGACCCCCTCGCTGAACACGCTCGCCGTCGACTGGGAACAGGACGGCGAACGCATCAGCGCGATGACACTGACGCAGACGGCGCCGGAAGAATATCCGACGATCCGCCCGCACCACATCGACATCGCGCTCGGACACGAGGAAGACGGCAAGCTCGTGATCGAGTCGCTGCAGGCGACGATCGATGGCGCCGAGGCGACACTCGACGACGCCGTCGGGCGACCCGCCCCGGCCTTCGTTGTGCCGAACCACGGCGACAGCGACTTCGTGAACATCGCGCTCGATGACGCCACGCTGGAGTACCTGCGCGGCAATCTCCAGCGCGTGAACGACCCGCTACTGCGGCAGGTGATCTGGCAGTCGCTGTGGCAGATGGTTCGCAGCCAGCACCTGAAGTCGACGGAGTACATCGAACTGGCGGCGGACAAGGTCCGCACCGAGACCGACCAGGAATTGATCAGCTCGCTGCTGATCAACGTGCAGGGTGCGATCGCGCGCTACGTGCCGGACGACCGCCGCCTCGCTGTCGCTCACGACTTCTTCGAGGTCGCGTGGGAATCGCTCAACGCCGCCGCACAGGGCGACCTCCAGATCATCTGGGCACGCACGGTCTTCGGGCTGGCGGTCAACGAGGAAGACATCGTCCGGGCCACGCGCCTCGCCGACGGAGTGGACAACATCGCCGGTCTCGAAATCGACCAGGACATGCGCTGGGACCTCGCGCTGCGGCACGTCGGCTACGGGCTCGACGGCGCGCAGGCGCGACTGCAGGCCGAGCACGAGCGCGATCCGTCCGACCGCGGCGCGCGAGCGATGCACCGCGCGGAGGTCTCCGTGCCGGACGCCGCCGTGAAGACCGCCGCGTGGAAACGGTTCACCGAGGACGGGCAGAACGCCTACGGCTCGCTGCACATGACCGGTGCCGCCATGAGTGGTTTCCACTGGTGGGTGCAACGGGACCTGCTGGAGCCGTATGTAGAGCCGTACTTCAACGAGCTGGAGCGCATCTTCCAGGAGCACGACAACGAGTTTGCGCGCGCCTTCTTTGGTGGCCTCTACCCCGGGTACCGCGCGATCGACGACACGCTTGAGCGCGGCGAGAGCGTGATCCGCGAGATCGGCGACAGCCTGCCCGTGCTCACGCGCTCCCTGCGGGAGGCGAACGACGAACTGAGCCGGGCGATCGCCTGTCGCAAGTTCGCTGCCTCGTAGTGGCCGTCTCGTAGTGGCGATCGCCGCTGTGATCACCGCCAGCCACACCTCGACGAATGCTCGCGCGTGCAACGGCACGCCGCGATGAATCGCCTGCTGCGCTTTCCGGAGTTCTACGGCTGGCGCATCGTCGCCGCCGGCGCGGTGATCCAGGCGATGCAGTCCGGGCTGCTGATGCAGGCCTTCGCGAACTACTCCGTGCTGCTGCGACAGGAGTTCGGCTGGAGCACCACGATGCTCGCGGCGGCGTTCTCACTGACGCGCGCGGAGAGCGGCATCCTTGGCCCGTTCCAGGGCTGGGCGATCGACCGCTTCGGTCCGCGCGCGGTGATGCGCATCGGCACGGTGCTCTTTGGCGTCGGCTTCATGCTCTTCAGCCAGCTCAATTCACCGCTGGAGTTCTTCGCCTTCTATTTTCTCGTCGCGCTCGGTGCCAGCCTCGGCGGGTTCCTCTCGATCACGACGGCGATCGTCAACTGGTTCGACCGCAAGCGGTCGCGGGCGCTCGCGCTCTCGCAGATCGGCTTCGCCGTCGGCGGCCTGACGACGCCGCTGGTCGTCTACGCGTTGACGAACGCTGGCTGGCGCGAGACGGCGTTCGCATCCGGCGTGATCGTGCTCGTCGTCGGCCTGCCACTCGCGCAACTGATCCATCACCGACCGGAGGACGTGGGCGAGCACGTCGACGGCATCGACCCTGCGTCGCTCGACGATGACGATGACGACAACCGCCTGCAGACAGACTTCACCGTCCGCGAGGCGCTGACGACGAGGACCTTCTGGTACATCTCGATCGGCCACGGTGCGGCGCTGCTCGTCGTGGGCGCGGTGATGGTGCACCTCTCGCTCTACCTCACGGAGCAGCGCGAGTTCACGCTCCAGGAGGCGAGCTTCGTCGGTGGCGCACTGCCGATGATGCAGCTCGTCGGCCAGCTCGTCGGCGGCTTCCTCGGCGACCGCATCAACAAGCAGCTGATCGTCACGGCCGCGATGATCGGGCACATGGTCGGGCTGCTGCTGCTCGCCAACGCGACCTCCGCGTGGATGGTGTGGGCGTTCGTGCCGATCCACGGGCTCGCATGGGGCGCACGAGGGCCGCTGATGCAGGCGATGCGCGCCGACTACTTCGGCCGCACGAACTACGGAACGATCATGGGCTTCTCGTCGATGATCGTGATGCTCGGCATGATCGCCGGACCGCTGCTCGCCGGGATCCTGCGTGACCAGACAGGCAGCTACGTCGGCGGGTTCACGATTCTCGCGGTGCTCGCGGGCATCGGCTCGGTCTTCTTCATCCTCGCCTCGCCGCCGCCGCCACCGCAGCGGCCAGACGACGACCCACCCGCCTCGGAACGCCTACCCGACCCCTCGCCGTCACCCGTCAGCACGACGGCTGGCGGCGGCTCCTAGGCTGCGAGCCAGCTAGCGAGCGATATCGCCGTACGCCCACACCCGACGCTCCCAGAGCGTCGCCGGTAGCGTATTCCAGCCTTCGAGCAGCACCGGCGTGCCCCACGCCTCATCGGGCTGCCACTGCTCCCAGCCGTCCGAGAAGGGCGACCCACGACGCTCGATCACCTCGATCACACGCTCGCCCTCGGCCTGCACCGCCGCGGCGAACTCAGCGCTGAAGACACCCTGCTCCACGCGCTCCGCCATCTGCTCGGCATCCTTCCAGCGCCACTCATGCTCGGGCGTAACCATGACGTCGAGCGTGTGGTCGTTCGTATCGACGCCAAGCGGCGTGCGCCGGAAGGGCTCCTCCATGTTCACGTAGTACGCCGAGAACGCGCGCTCGTCGTCGTCGCTCCAGAACAGCCAGATGGAGTGGTGTTGCCCCGGGAACATCAGCCGCAGCACATCGCGACGCCAGACGTCATCGACGAGTTCGCGCCCGGCCGCCCCACGCGCCCAGCGCTTGTAGATCGAGCCGCGAGGGATGTGCAGCGCCAGCAGGTCATCGCGGTCTGCGACCACGTGGTACGGCCACGCCATCCCCGGACGGCCATCGCGCGTGATGTAGCGCAGGACGACCGTCTCGCCCGGCTGCCAGCGTCGATCGATCGCGTCAGCCGGGGATGAACCAGCGCTCAGCGGATCACGCCCGATTCACGCAGCGCGGCGATCTCACCCTCGTCCATCCCGGCCTCTGCCAGCACCTCGTCGTTGTTCGAGCCAAGCGCGGGCGCTGCGCTCGACGCGGCCGTCGGCGTGAGCGACATCGTGACGATCGGCCCGGCGACCTTCTGCGGGCCGGTGATCTCGTGTTCGAGATCCCAGATCATGCCGTCGGCGAGCACCTGCGCATCGTCCGCCATCTCCTCGGCAAGATGCACGGTCGAAACCGGCACGCCGGCCGCATCAAAGTCCGCCACCCACTCGTCCGACGTACGTGTCAGCATCAGCGTGCGATAGACCTGAAGCTGGTTCGATGCCGCCGCCAGGTTGTCGGGGTCGCGCATGTCGTAGTCGGGCTGATCGCTCGGTTCATCCTCGGCACCGAGCACCTTGCGCATCGCGTCGCGATTCGCGGCGGTGAGCGCGCCAAGCACGATCGCGCCGTCCTTCGTCCGGTAGCCGCGGTAGTAGAGGAGGAACGCCACGCGAGAGGCCCGCAGCGCGTCGCGCACTTCGAGGATCGAGTCATACGAGCCACCGGAGGCGCGCACGTCCGCGATCTCCGCCATCATCGGGTCGCGAATCGCCGCGTCATGCACCGGCTCACGCATCACCGTCCCGGCCTGCAGGAAGAGCCCCGTGCGCAGTAGCGACGTGCCCAGCTCCTGCCCCTCGCCGGTGCGCTCGCGGTGGAAGAGCGCGGCGCAGATACCCATCGCGGCACCGATCCCGGTGCCCTGATCCGCCAGCGGCATCGAGACCTGAATCGGCGCACCGGCGTCGTCCATCTTCGCGTCAGACGCGATCAGGCCCGAGTACGCCTGCGCGGCGATGTCTGACCCCGCTCGGTAGGCCTCCGGCCCGTCCTTCCCGAAGCCCGTGTTCTGCCAGTAGATCAGGTCCGGCTTGATCGCGGAGAGCGTCTGGTAATCGATCCCCAGTCGTTCCGCGACGCCGAGCCGGTAGTTGATCGTGACCACGTCGATCGTCGGGATCAGGCGGTGAATCGCCTCCGTCGCGCGCGTGTCCTGCGCGTTGAGGGCGAGACTGCGCTTGCCGCGGTTCAGCGCCTGGAAGCCCTTACCGTTCTCCGGCACGATCGCGCCGCTCTTGCGGGTCTGTTCGCCATCGAGGGGTTCGACCTTAATTACGTCCGCACCGAGGTCCGAAAGACAGATCCCGCAGACCGGTGCCGCAACGATCTGGGAGAACTCAAGCACGCGGATGCCGTCGAGCGGCCCCTTCCCCACATCAGCAGCCATCGCGCACCCCTCTTCCAGTACGCGCGGATACTACGTTCGTCAGAGAACCTTGACCACCACGCGCGTAGTCGCTTCGACGGCAGCAGCGCTGGGGTGCCGGAGTTCGGCGCTATCCCTCGAGCAGGTCGCGCAAGACGAACGGCAAGATGCCCCCGTGGCGGTAGTACTCCACCTCCACCGGCGTATCGATGCGGCAGAGCACCGTGAACGACGTCTCCGAGCCATCCTCCGCGATCGCGCGCACGCCCAGTTCCTGCCCCGGCACCGCGTCTGCAGAACCTTCGATGTAGAAGCGCTCACGACCAGTGAGACCGATCGATGCGGCGCTCTCCCCTTCGCGATACTGCGTCGGCAGGATGCCCATGCCGATCAGGTTGCTACGGTGGATACGCTCGTAGCTTTCAGCGATCACGGCGCGTACGCCGAGCAGCATTGGCCCCTTCGCCGCCCAGTCGCGCGACGAGCCCGTGCCGTACTCGCGACCGGCGAGCAGGATCAGCGGCACGCCCTCATCGGCGTACTTCTCCGCCGCCTCGGACATCGCCATCACCTCACCGTCCGGCAGGTGCATCGCCCAGCCGCCCTCGCGGTCGACGAGCTGGTTGCGTACGCGCACGTTGGCGAACGTGCCGCGCATCATCACCTCGTGGTTGCCACGACGTGATCCGTAGGTATTGAAGCGGTTCTCCTGCACCTCGTTCTCAAGCAGGTACTTCCCGGCCGGCGCGTCAGCGACGATCGCGCCCGCAGGCGAGATGTGGTCTGTGGTCACCGAATCGCCGAAGACCGCGAGCGCTCGCGCACCCTCGACATCGACGAGCGGCGTGGGCTCGCGCCCGATGTTCTCGAGGAACGACGGCCGCCGCACGTACATCGACGCTTCATCCCAGGCGTAGCGGTCGCCGGTCGGCACATCGAGTTCCTGCCAGCGCTCGTCGCCGTCAAAGGCGTTCGCGTACTCGCTGCGGAACATCTCGGAGTGCACGGAGTCGCGGACGACCGCGCTCACCTCGTCCTGCGTCGGCCAGATGTCGCGCAGGAAGACGGGGCCGTCGGCACCCTCGCCGAGCGGATCGTTGGTGAGGTCGGCATCGACGCGCCCCGCAAGAGCGTAGGCGACGACGAGCGGCGGCGAGGCGAGGTAGTTCGCGCGCACGGCGTTATGGACGCGCGCCTCGAAGTTCCGGTTGCCCGAGAGCACCGCGCCGACAGCGAGGTGCGACTGCTCCACGGCGTGGGCGATCAGGTCCGGCAGCGGGCCGGAGTTGCCGATGCAGCTCGTGCAGCCATAGCCGACGAGGTTGAAGCCGAGCGCGTCAAGCGAGCGACTGAGGTCGGCCTCGTTGAGGTAATCCGTTACCACCTTGGAGCCGGGTGCGAGACTCGTCTTCACCCACGGGGGGGTCTTCAGCCCGGCCGCAACCGCCTTCTTCGCCAGCAGGCCAGCGCCCACCATCAGCTCGGGGTTTGAGGTGTTCGTGCATGACGTGATCGCCGCGATCACGATCGCGCCGCTCGAGAGCTCGTATGTCTCGCCGTCCTCGGTGATCGACACCGCGTCCGCACCCGCCTCGGCGGTCTCCTCCGCAAGCATCGCTCGCGCGGCGGCCGGGGCCTCGCTGAGGACGATGCGGTCCTGCGGGCGCTTCGGTCCGGCGATCGCAGGCTCGATCGTGCCGAGGTCAAGCTCGACAACCTCGCTGTACTGCGGGTCGGGCGCGTCATCGACGCGGAAGAGGTTCTGCATCTTGTTGTAGGCCTCGACGAGCGCGACATGCTCTTCGTCGCGCCCGCTGAAGCGCATGTAGGCCAGCGTCTCGTCGTCGACCGGGAAGAAGCCGACCGTCGCGCCGTACTCCGGGCACATGTTCGCGATCGTCGCCCGCGCCGCCAGCGGCAGGTCGGCGATGCCTTCGCCGAAGTACTCGACGAACTTGCCGACGACCTCACGCTCGCGGAGCATCTCGGTCACGCGCAGCACCAGGTCGGTGCCGGTCGTGCCCTCCGGCAGGCGGCCCGTGAGCCGCACGCCAACGACCTGCGGCACCAGCATCGAGACCGGCTGGCCGAGCATCGCCGCCTCCGCCTCGATGCCGCCGACGCCCCAGCCAAAGACGCCGAGGCCGTTGATCATCGTCGTGTGCGAGTCGGTGCCGACGACGCTGTCAGGGTAGGCCCGGCCATCGCGCTGCATCACGACCGAGCCGAGGTACTCCAGGTTCACCTGATGCACGATGCCAACCCCCGGCGGAACGACTCGCAGGCCGTCGAAGGCGCCCTGCCCCCAGCGCAGGAACTTGTAGCGCTCCTCGTTGCGCTCGTACTCGCGCTCGGTGTTGGCGACGAAGGCGACGTTGGAGCCGAACTGGTCGACCTGCACCGAGTGGTCGATCACCAGGTCGACGGGCTGCTGTGGGTTGATCACCTTCGGGTCGCCTCCGAGCTCCGCAAAGACATCGCGCATCGCCGCCAGATCGACGATCACCGGCACGCCGGTGAAGTCCTGCAGCAGCACGCGCGCCGGCGTGAAGGCGACTTCCGCGTCCGGCGTCGCTGCCGGGTCCCATGCCGCCACGGCCTCGATCTGGTCGCGCGTGACGCCACGACCATCCTCATTGCGCAGCAAGTTCTCCAGCAGCACCCGCAGCGTCATCGGCAGCCGGTTGAGGTCGAGACCAAGCGCCTCGGCGGCGACATCGAGCCGGAACACCTCGTGCGTCGTCCCGCCGACCTCAAGGGTCGACCGCGCACCAAAACTATCGAGTGATTCAGCCATCCGGTCCCGCCTCTGCGCTCGTATCCGCGTCGATGCTCATCGTATCTGAAGCGGCGGCTGAAGGAAGTACCTGCGGGCGGGGCGTCATACCTCGCTGTGGCGGAAGCAGCTCACGACGTGGTCGTTGACCATCCCGGTCGCCTGCATCAGCGCGTAGCAGATCGTCGGCCCCACGAAGTTGAAGCCGAGCCGCTTCAGCTCCTTGCTCATCGCCAGCGACTGCGCCGTCTCCGCAGGGATTTCTTCCAGCGACGTGACGGCGTTCCGCTGCGGCTCGCCATCGACGAAGCTCCAGATGAACGCGTCGAACGTGCCCCACTCCTCGCGCACCGCGATCAGCGCTTGAGCGTTCTGAATCGCCGAGCGCACCTTCAGTCGGTTGCGAATGATGCCCTCGTCGGCCAGCAGGCGCGCCACATCGGCCTCGCCGTACCGCGCCACCTGCTCATAGTCGAAGCCGTCGAAGGCCGCGCGGTAGCCCTCGCGTCGGTTCAGGATCGTGGACCAGCTCAGCCCCGCCTGCGCGCCTTCGAGGATCAGAAACTCGAAGAGCCGCTGATCGTCGTGCTGCGGCACGCCCCACTCGCGATCGTGGTACTCGAGCATCAATGCGTCGTCGCCGGGCCACGGGCAACGAACGTGGTCATCGGGTAGGGTCATCGCAACTCAGCCTCGGTCAGCACATACGTTCGTTGCGCAGTATAGCGAAGCTGGAGTCAGGCGACAGCGAGCCGTCATGACAGTCAGGCGGCGAACCTGAACCGACCGTGCGAGGAAGAAGTCTCCGCATAGAAAGAGGCCGACGCCAGAAAAGATTCTGACGTCGGCCTACGTGGTATGCGGCTCGACGTTGTGTCAGCTACATACCCCCAGGGAGGGGACCCTTAATCAGATCATGGGCATCACGCGGCGATCTCCGTAGAGACCGGAGTCATGACTTCCTCGGGACCTTGGTCCCGGACCCTGCTCCCTCACGTATGCGCAGCTACTCCTCGAGCGTCAGCGGCGGGTACTCGTCGGTCACCATCAGGAACGCGTATGCCAGCACCCGATTCTGCCACCGCGCGACGCCAACCATGAAGTTGAAGAGCGTCCGTGGATAGCGCCCCGTGAAGAGGATCGCGAACCACACGATCACCACGACGACGAACTCCGCGATGAAGAGGAAGAACAGCACGATGTAGTGCGGAATCGCCAGCAGCCACTTCACCAGCGGCAGCCAACGGTTGAGGTCCGCTTCGACGTCCGGATAGTCGATCTCGAGGTGTACCGACTGCTCCTCGTCGGTCGCGGGGTACTGGTCGGTCATCAGCGCCGCGTACGCGCCGATGCGATTCGTGAAGCGCAGCAGTTCGACATTCCACTCGAGCCACCAGCGCGGGTACTTGCGGCGGAAGAGAATCATCAGCCCCGGGGCACCAGCCAGCAGGCCGCCACCCACTGCCGCATCGGCGGGGCCCGGACTGAACGTCGCACCGAGCGTTGCCGCGAGGATCGCGATCGGGATCAGCCAGAGGATGCGGAACGCCGTCGACACGCGGTCGAGCTGTCCCGGGTAATCGATGTTCAGCCGCAGCGCGTATGGCCCGCCTCGCTCCTCCGCCGACGTCATGATGTCACCGCCGGGATCACCTCTTCCGCGAACGCCTGTAGCGCGTCCCATTCAACGGGTGGGCGAATCGCGATGCTGACGCGCGACGCCCCTGCCTCCTCGTAGATCTTCAGCGTCTCGATCGCCTGCTGCGGCCCGCCACGCAGCGCGCCGGTCGCTGCGGCACGTCCGCCACTCTCCAGCGCCTGGCCGCGATCGCTGGCGATGCGGTCCGCATCCGTCTCGTTCACGCCCATCTGCATGTGCAGGTTGATCGACCGCTCGATCGTCGTCGGGTCGCGGTCCTCGACCTCGCACCAGTGATCGAGCACGCCGTTCAGCCGCTCGTACTCCTCCACGTTGATGTAGGGCACGTTCCAGCCGTCGGCGTACCGCGCGGCGATGCGCAGCGTGCGACGTTCGCCCCGACCGCCGATCACGATCGGCATCCGCTCCTGCACCGGCCGCGGGTAGAGCAGCGCGTCCTTGAGCTGGTAGTACTCGCCATCGAAGTTGGATCGCTCCTCGGTGAGCAGCATGCGCAGCGCCTGCATGCCCTCCTCCAGCCGATCCATGCGCTCCTTCACCGGCGGGAAGCGGAAGCCGTACGCCTCGTGCTCCTGCACGTGCCAGCCAGCGCCGATGCCCGCCTCGACGCGCCCGTGGCTCAGGTGGTCGACCGTCATCAGCGAGTTCGCGAGCAGCGCCGGGTTGCGATAGCCCATGCAGAAGACGTGGCAGCCGATGCGCACGTTCTCCGTCTCGACGGCGATCGCGGCCATGCACGCCACGGCCTCAAACTCCGGCGAAGTGCCATCGATCGGCGGGGCCTCGTAGAAGTGGTCCCAGATCGAGACGAAGTCGAACCCGTTTGAGTCGACGAACCGCCAGAGCCGGCGCAGCTCGTCCATCTCGATGTCCTGCTGGCCGGTGTGAACTCCGATTTTCATCGCCATCGTGCCCCTCGTTCGCATTCCTCGGTGGTGCGCCTGCCGCACCGCACTTGATGCTATACCGACGCAGCGACGGGCGCGTCGATGGGGTGACCGCAGCGCTCGCAAGTTGAACCGCAGCACGACCGGGGCTACGCTAACTTGCCGGTTCAGATCCGGGCGGTTAGCTCAGTTGGTACGAGCGCTCGCTTCACACGCGAGAGGTCACTGGTTCAAGTCCAGTACCGCCCACCAACCAAAGGAGCGACCCCGCTCGACGCAGTGCCGAAGTGGCGGAATTGGCAGACGCGCAGCGTTCAGGACGCTGTGGGGGCAACCTCGTGCGAGTTCGAGTCTCGCCTTCGGCACCAGCAAACTTGGGTTGGCAAACTCGGGATGGCAACATCCCGCATGAAGAATCTGGAACGGCAACACAGCGTGCGCTCGTAGCTCAGCGGATAGAGCGCTGCCCTGCGGAGGCAGAGGTCGTAGGTTCGATTCCTACCGGGCGCACCATATGACGCAAATCCGAGAGCGGTCCTGACCGGCCGCTCTCGGTGATCTTACGGCAACCGGCTTGCCGGGTCCGGTCACTAACTCGAAGGAAACGTTTGAACCTAAACTGGGAAACGCTCGGAGAAGGGCCGGAATCTGAGCGAAGATCCTGCAAGCACCCAACGCTGAGAACCAACGACACCGGAGAATTAGGCAGTCATTCGCTGCGCTTAAGGCACGTGTCGGACAGCGTGCGAGTGATGCTTCTGGCGGCACATGGGTCGAGCGCGCGGCCTCGGGCGGTTGGACACCGGTACGGAGGGCTTGCGCCCGGCTCCCACAAGCGACTTGCGTCGCGCAAGCCGTCCACTCCAATCGCTCCGAATGCGAATCGCACTCTTCGCATCAGAGTTCCACCGGAGAGTTGCATCGCTCAGTGTG
>DASCQM010000021.1:0-15671 GCA_036013055.1 Dehalococcoidia bacterium
GATCGTGCCGAAGCCGATCGTCCAGCCGACACCGTGAGCCTGTCGTAACATCCCGGCGCGCACAACCTCTCCGGCCCGTATCGGCAGCAGATTGTTGGCCGCGAAGCCGACCATCATCATCGCGAACGCCTCACCGATAGAGATCGGGAGCGTCGACCGCAGCACGAGCTGCCAGCGCCACGCTCGTAGCCAGAGGCCGAGCAGATAGACCGGCGTCGCGAGCAGGATCCATCCCGGTTCCGCGTTCTTCAGTGCCGTGCCGATCTCACTGAGATCGATCTGCCATAGCAGGAGGACCAGGAAGATCGCGCTGACCGCGAGACCGAAGAGCACACGGCGGTTACGCAGCACGCCACGCCCTGATCACGGCGCTGCGGTCCGCGGGAAGAGCACGACGCCGTCAATCGAGCCGATCTCCGACTGCTCGATGCGGTCGACGTAGAACTGCTGCCAGTCATTGAGCAACGAGCCATTGCGTATGCCCGAGAGCAGCGAGCCGGGAGTGAGCGAGCGATAGCCACTCTCCGGGAACCACCAGCGGTGCTGATACGGCTCAGCACGGGCGAATTCGGCCCAGATCTTCGGATTGTCCCGCAACGTGGAATCCGTCGCGATCAGAATGCCTTCGGAAGGGATGTCCGCGGCAATCGTCTCCGCTCCGGCGTAGAGCACGGTCGGGTACTCGCGCAGGTACCACGCCCACGGCCAACTGAACGACGACGAGGTATCGACCGTTACTTTGAGCGGTTCGAGCGTCTCCGACCGGAGAGCCGTAATCTGAGCCATCCACAGCGGGACGTCCGGCGATGTTTGCGTATAGATCAGCGGTTCGATCGGCGTGTCCGGATGCCCGAAAGCGACGCCGGTCGCGGTGTTCAGCGAGCCGCCCAGCAGCAGCACACTCACGACCAGTGCCACCGCGGCGGCGGTCGACGCGAGGAAGCCGTACTGCCCGCGAACGCCTCGCCAGATCGCCGGCGCGGCCGCGTCGATCGAGCGCGCAGCGAGCAGGATCAGCGGCAGCGCGAAGTGCACGGTCAGCCAGGGCATCTTCTCGCCGGCGAGCGAGAGAGCGAGGAAGGTGCCGGCAAACCACCACACCAGCAGCGCCGTTAGCCGGTCGCCGCGCCGCAGGAGCCACAGCCCGCCGATCGCCGGGATCAACGCCAAGAACTCGTACAGCGGCACCATCATGAAATAGTAGAAGCCGGGCTGCGTCCCGCGCTGTACATCCTGCTGGTCGAGCCAGTAATCGAGCGAACTCCAGAACGCTCCGCCGGTGCCATCGATGTGGGTGAAGCCGTTCGTGTAGAGCGGCACCGTCACGACGAGCACGAGCGCCATCAGCGGCGCCCACCAGCGCCAGTTCCACGTCAGCCCGACCGCAGCACTGCCCGCGAAGAGCGCGAGCACCGTGAGCAGCGCCACCGTGAACTCGCGATCACTGCCCAACGGCCCATCGATCGCCTCCAGCGGGACACGCACGAGGGCGGCCAGGAAGGGCAAGGTCAGTGTGCCGAGCACGATCAGCAGGTCGGCCTCGCGAGGACGTGGTCCCAGCCTGTGCCAGTTCCCCGACCACCACGTCGCCGCGACCAGCCACGCGTAGGGAAAGACTGCGATGGTGCAAACCACGCGCTTCAGTCTCCCCCCTCCTCCACGCGAGACGATCAGGACGGTGAGCGCCACGTTGAGGTACAGCAGCAACATCGCAACGGTGATGTAGCTCGTCTCCTTCGTCGCGAATGAGAGCCCGAGCGCGCCCGCGAGCAGCAACAGCCAGCGCTGCCCACCGTGTTCTCGATATCGCCACACCGCCGCCACCATCAGCACCGCCCAGACCGCCATCAGCAGGTCGTTGCGGGCGAAGCGCGAGAAATAGAGCAGCGACGGCGAGATCGTCAGCAGCAGCGCGGCGGTCATCGTGCCGACGCCGCCGAGCCAGCGACGCAAGAGCAGCGGCGAGGCCACGAGCGCCGTGCCAGCCAGTACCGCAGGCAGGCGGGCGACGGCCTCCGTGTCGTCGAGCACGCGGAAAAAGCCGGCGATCAGGTGGAACTGCAGCGGTCCGTGCATCAGCGGGTCGTGGAAGTAGCCGCGCCCAACGGACATGTACCAGGAGTAGGTCGCGTGCAGCGACTCGTCGTGGTGCATCGCGCGGACGCCGACGTCCCAGATTCGCAGCAGCAGCGCGGCTGCGGTCAGTCCAATCACCACCATCACTACGCCGTCGATGCGGGGGGAACGTGTCGAGCGGATCATCGTGGCACCTCGACGATGCGCACGCCGCCGGTCTCGAAGCGCGCGGGCCACGCCTTGAAGCGCGCCGCTACGTCCGGGCCGAACTGCCGCCGTTCCTCGCTGCCGAGGTAGATATGCGTGATGCCATTCGCCGTCGCCAGTTCCCCGACCTCTTCCGTCGCGCCCTCATTGTAGATACGAGCGACGACCGCTCGCCGCGCAGTGATCTCGGTGGTCTCCCCAACCTCCCGGCAGGCTGTGACGTCACCGCGCCACTGGCACTCGTGCTGCGGCCAGCCCAGCAGTGTCGGTACACCGCTTGCTGCGGATACGAAGTTGCCAGCCGAGTAGATCTCGCCCACCGCCTCGAGCAGGGTATCGGACGGTCGTAGATTCGACAGCACCCACTCGATCGCCAGCGCTCGCGGGTCGCCCGAACGTTCGAGGTAGGCAAGCGAGTCGACGCCCGGTGTCTGACCCTCGCGCGCCCGACTGATCGCCGCTGCGGGCGAGTACAGCAGCGATCCGCCGTAGAGCAGTGCGCAACCCGCGACCGCCACGAGCACCAGTGCGGACGGCCGTACGCGAGGCAGTCGATCAAAGGCCTCGCCGACCGCCACGCCGCCGGCGAGCGCCAGTAGCAGCCACGCCACGTACCAGCTCTTGAAGACCATGTTCCAGCGAGCCCCGAAGGCGATCGCGAGTTGGAACAGTTCTGTGACGAGCAACAACGTGACCGCGAGCGCGACGAGCCCCAGCCACGCCGCACGTCCCCGATCCCCGTCGCGGTAGGCCGCGGCGGCCAGCGCCCCCGGGAGGCCAGCGAGCAGCACCAGCGCAACGAGCGTGATCCACGCTTCTCCGCGGAACTCCAATGTCGCGCGGTCGGCGGTCATCACCGCGAGCAGCGCCCAGAGGCCCAGCAGCGAGCCGGTGACGAGCAGGCCAACCGCGGCCAGCCGCAACGTTACTCGCGGGCGCTGCAGCACCGTCGACGCGACCAGCGGGAGTGCCAGCGGGAGCCAGACGACTGCCATATGAACGGGACCGGCGGCCGACTCCGTGACGAACTCGATGCCTCGCGTGCCACCCTCGATCGTGAGAAGGAACGGTGCGGCAGCGATCAGCGCGACAATCGTCGGCAGCAGCAGATAGCGAATCGCGCCGAAGGTAGCTCCGCCCGGTCCCCACCCACTGCGCATGAAGACAGCGACGGCCGCTGCGAACCAGACCGCGCCGTAGATCGCGGCATCGAGGCTGTTCGTCATCGCCAGCCCGGCGAACAGCAGCCCGCTCAACGCCAGCGCCCCCGGCCGCTTCAGCCAGCTCCGCCAGGTCAACGGTTGCTCGCCCTCGAACGCGGTCGCCGCCACCGCGAGGGCGAGCACGGCCAACGGCAGCGCGAGCAGGTGCGCGTGCAGATCGCCGAGGATCAGCGAGAAGGCTGGGAACTCCATGATCGTGCCCGGCACGACTCGCGTTGCGTGCCACCACCACCAGAAGCTGTCGGGCACGCCACCCGTCGCCCCCACGGGCGGCGGCAGCCCGTCGATCTCGAGCCAGCCCCACACCGCCTCGCCACCGACGCCGTTCGCCGCCAGCAACTCGAATCCGCCCTCGAGGGTGGTGACCACGAGCAGGCTGGTCATCGCCAGTGTCCCCGCGAGCCATGGGCTTGCGCGTCGCCGCAGCGAGGAGAGCGTGAGCAGGTCGCCACCGAGCGCGAAGACGGCCGTCCCCGCGAGCGCCCCGGCCGCCGCGACACCGAGCACGAAGGCACTGCCGACGCCGATGCCGCTCAGTCGCGAGGTAGCGTCCACGGCGGTGTGCCCCAGGTGGTAGTAGGAGAGCGCCTCGCCGGAGAACCACGGGTCCTGCGGAGGCATCTGCTCGGCACGGTGTACGGCCGTGAGCACCATCAGGTCGGTCGGTTTCTCGGTGTACTGGGCCTCGGGCGCCTGCACACGCACGAAGAGGATCAGGGCGAAGAGGGCGACAAAGAGCAGTTCGCCAACCAGCAGCAGCCTACGACGCTCCCAGATCGCGGGCAGCAGCTCGGGTCGTCGCCAGCCGATAGCGCCACTCGCTGCCCACAGCGCCACCGCTACCGCGACGACGAGTCCCGTGCCGTACGGTGCGATGCCGAGCGCGGAGGTCACCCACGCGACGTACGCGACCGCCAGCAGGCCAAGCGGGCGGGCGTAGAGCATCCCACCGGAGCGCAACCGCCCAAAGAGGATCATCGCCGGCAGCAGCCCGCCTGCACCGGCGACGCTCAGTGCGAGATACCAACGGGCGGCTTCGAACATCGCGCTGGCGTTACCCGGAGTCGCCCGCAGGGGCGAGCAGTGTGTCGACGAATCGCTCCGCGTCGAAGGGCGCCAGGTCGTCCTTGCCCTGCCCCGTGCCGACGAAGCGCACCGGGAGGCCGAGTTCCGAGGCGATCGCGAAGACGATGCCGCCCTTCGCGGTGCCGTCGAGCTTTGTCAGCACCACCCCGGTGACATCGACCGCCTCGATAAACGCGCGCGCCTGCGGCAGCCCGTTCTGCCCCGTCGTCGCGTCCATCACCAGCAGCACCTCGTCCGCCGTGCGGCCGAGCCCTCGCTCGATGATGCGGCCGATCTTGGAGAGTTCGTCCATCAGGTTCTTGCGATTCTGCAGCCGCCCTGCCGTGTCGACGAAGACGATGTCGATGGCGCGTGCCTTCGCCGCCTCGATCGCGTCGAAGGCGACCGCGGCGGCGTCGCCGCCCTGCTGGTGCGCGATCACCTCGAAGTCGAGGCGCCGCCCCCAGTCCTCGAGCTGTTCGATCGCCGCCGCGCGGTACGTGTCTCCGGCCGCGCAGAGCACCGCGCTGCCCTGCTGCTGCGAGGCGTGCGCGAGCCGCGCGATTGCCGTGGTCTTACCGCTACCGTTCACACCGACGACGAGCACGACCGCCGGCGAGGACGGTTCGCCGTCATCCTCGACTTCGTCGGTGTCGCCATCGGCAGTCGTGAGCACGGCGATCAGTTCGTCGCGCAGCCGCGCCTGTAGATCGTCGGCCGTGCGGGGGTTCGTGGCACGGACGCGGTCGAGCACCTCCATCGTGGTCGTGACACCGGTGTCGGCGCCGATCAGCACCTCTTCGAGCGACTCCCAGAGCTGCTCGGTGACGTCGGAAGAGCGGAAAGCGTCGCCGAACCGGCGGAAGAGCGAGCGGCGTGTCGACGCGAGCGCCTGCTCGGTCGCGTCGTCGTCTTGCTCCGTGCCTCGGCGTCCGAACAGCCTCATGTCGCTCCGTCAGATCACGTGAGACGGCCGTAGCCGCGATGTGGGAGCGGAGATCGTACGACGGACGGGCGGGTTACGACGCCTGGGGCAGGTCCTCGAGCCTCATCGACAGCACTCGTGAGACAGAATCCTCGCCCATTGAGATGCCGTAGATCGCGTCGGCGGCCTCGATCGTACGCCGGCTGTGGCTGACCACGATGAATTGCGATCGGTCGCAGAGCTCACGCAGCGTGTCGGCGAAGCGCCCGACGTTCGCCTCATCGAGCGCGGCATCGACCTCGTCGAGCACACAGACGGGCGCGGGGTTCACCGAGAGCAATGCGAACAGCAGCGCGACGGAGGTCAGCGCTCGCTCACCACCGGAGAGTACGGCGAGCGATGCGATGCGCTTGCCCGGCGGCTGCGCGGTAATGTCCACGCCGGGGTCGGCGTCTTCATCGTCCTCGGGTGGTTCGACGAGCGTGAGGTTCGCCGTACCGCCGCCGAAGAAGCGGGTGAAGTAGTCCGCAAACGCCACGTCCACAAGCTTGAACGTCTCGTCGAAGCGATCGCGGATCAGCTTGCGCAGGTCCCGGATCGCGAGCCGCAATTCGACCTCTGCCGACTCGAGGTCATCCACCTGCTCCACAAGATAGTCGTGGCGCTCACGCTCCTCGCTCAGGTCCTCGACAGCCTCCACGTTGACCGCGCCAAGCGCTCGCAGCTCGCCTCGCAGCTCGCTGATGCGGTCACGCAACATCACCGGGTCGATCTCTGCAGCACCACGCAGCTGCACGGTCTGCGGCGTCTCGGCTCCGGTCTCTTCCGCGTCGTCGAACTCGCTCGCGGGCTCACGCGGGACCTCGGCGGCCTCCGTCGCGGGCGGGGCACGGACGGTGCCATCGGCACCGAGGCGCAGGCCCTCGTCGACGAGCTGACGCTTCAGCGCTCTCAGTGCGGTCGCACTCTGATTCAGATCGTTCTCCGCCTGTAGCGCGTTCCGCTCCGCTGCCATCAGCCGCCCCTGTCGGTCGCCCCGAGCGGCGGCCAGCTCGCGCTGCTCCTCCGTGGACTCCGCCAGCGAGGCGTGGGAGGGTCCTATCGCATCCTGCGCCTGCGTCAGCGCGCTGCGGTTGTTCGCCGTCTGCTCACGCAGGCCGCGCAGCGAGAGTTCGAGGTCCTGTATCTCTTTGCGCGAACTGACCTGCTCCACACGCAGCCGCTCGTAACGTTCGATCCCGCGCCGTTGTGCATCGGTCTGCCGCTCGCGCTCCTCAACGGCCGCACGGTGCGCGCCGACGGCTGCGGCGAGTGCGGTGGCGGCGGTCGTGATCTGTTCCGACCCGCTATCGCGCTCCGCGATCACGGCATCTGAGCGGTCACGAAGCTCAGTGAGGTCGCGTTCCACGGCCTCCATGCCCTGCTCCGCCTCGCTGCGAGCCTCACCGGCGGTCAGGGCGGCGGCGGCATCGCTCGCCGCGGCCAGCGTCGCACGCACGACCCCCATCTCTGCGGAGAGCGTGGTCTGGCGGCGCCGGAACTCCGCTACCTGGTGGTCGTGCGATCGCGACAGCTCGGTCGCTTCATCGACGCCGCCTCGGGCGCGCTCGACGACGGCGTGCGCCTCCGTCAGCGTGCGCTCCGCGACGGCCAGCTCCTCGCGGGCACTCGCCACGGTCGCCTCCGCCTCGACGATCTGCGCGGGTAGAGCCTCGATCTCGCCCTGCAACGCGAACTGCTGCGTCGCGCCGCCGCCCTGGCCGCCGTAGTAGGCACCGTTCGGCCGCAGCAGCGTGCCGTCGCGTGTGACCACGGAACCGAGACCGCGCTCGATCATCTTGCGCGCAACATCGAGGTTCTCGACGACGATCGTGCGGCCGAGCAGTGTGTCGACCAGCGGGCGGTAGCGTTGATCGACACGCACGAGCCGCGCGGCCACACCGACGACACCGCGTTCGTTGAAGAGGTTGAGCGGGGAGTTGTGGTCGACCGATTCCAGCGGCAGCAGCGTCGCCGTGCCCGCGCTGTTCGTTCGCAGGTACTCGATCGCGGCGATCGCGTCATCGGCACGTTCCACGACGATCGCGGCGAACTGCTCGGCGAGCGCCGTCTCGATCGCGGCTTCGAGCCCGTCCGGCACGGAGATCAGACGGCTGACCGCACCGATCACGCCGGTGAGCGGTTCATCCTCGGTCGAGTCGTCGTGCGAGGCGTCCAGCAACGCCTGTGAGCCGGCACTGCCACCGTCGCTCTGTTCCGCGAGCTGCTCCAGCATCTCGCCGCGCTCGCCCAGCTGACGCAGTCGCGTCTCCGCGGTGCGTACGCCGTCGCGCGCCTCGGTCAGCGCGCGCAGCTGACGCTCGAGGTCCGCTTCCGCCTGGCCGCGACGACGCTTCGCCTCCGCCACCGCTTCGTCCAGTGCGCGTCCCCGACGCTGCAGGTCGAGCGCGTGTGCACCGAGATCGCGCAGGCCGTCGACCAGTTCGCCGCGCCGGCTGCGCGCCGCCTCTTGCTCCGTGCCCAGCTCAGCGAAACGACGCTCGTGCTCCTCGATTCGACGGATCGCGTCCTCGCGCTCCGCTTCGAGGCGGGCGCGGCGCGCCTCAGCCTCCGCGATCGAGCGGAGCGCGAGGCGTGCGCGCTCATCGGTCGCCTGCATCGCCTGCCGCTCGTCTTCGAGCGCGGTGCGTGCCCGCTCGGCTTCCAGTATGAGTGCCTCGACTCGCTCTGCGGTCTCGTCGACGGTCTCCGGGACATGCCCGTCCGAGGCTTCGAGTTCACCGTCGATGTCCTCGATGCGGCGAACGAGCAGTTCCAGTCGCTGTTCCGAGAGCGCGATCTCCTGATTGAGTCGCAGACCCTCTTCCGCCAGTCGTCGCTCCTCCGCCTGCAACGTCGCGAGCGCCTCCGTGCGCTGTTTGACGATGCCGTCGAGCTCGTTCGCGCGCTTGCCATGCCCCTTGAGCGCAGCATCCGCCTGCTGGAACGCCCGCGTTTGCTGGTCGTTGCGTGCGCGGGCCGCCGTCACGGCCTCCGCGCCCTTGCGCAGCTCCTGCTCGTAATAGGTGCGCAGCGCGTCGTGTAGCTGGCGCTGGATCTCGCGGTGGCGCTCCGCCTTCTTCGACTGGCGTTCGAGTTGGCGCAGCCGCGGCTCGACCTCACGGATCAGCAGCCGCACGCGGCCTAGGTTGTCGCGCGTCTCGGTCAGCCGCCGCTCGGAGAGCTGGAGCTGCTCGCGGTGGCCCTTGACGTCCGCGGCCTCCTCGATCAGCCCACGTCGCTCCTGCGGGCGCATCGCCAGCACCTCGTCGACAAGGCCCTGCGACATCATCGCGTAGGAGTTCTGGCCGACGCGGGCGCGACGGAAGAGGTCCTTGACGTCGACCAGCCGCACCTTCTGGCCATTGATCAGGTACTCGTTCTCTCCGGAGCGATGGGCACGGCGCGTGACAGCGACCTCACTGTAGTCGATCGGCATCCAGCCTTCGCTGTTGTCCAGCGTGATCGTCACCTCGGCTGTGCCGAGTTGCCGTCGCTGGTCGGAGCCGGAGAAGATCACGTCCTCCGTCTTGCGGGCACGGATCTGCCGCGAGACGCCTCCGAGCGCCCAGCGGATCGCGTCATGGACATTCGACTTGCCGGAGCCGTTGGGGCCCGCGACGACGGTCATGCCGGTACCCAACTCAAACGTCTGGCGGTCGGCGAAGGCCTTAAAACCCTGAACCTCGAGCTTCCTCAGATGCATCTAGTTCAGCGCCTCTCGTGTGCTGCTGCTCTCTGGCATTCGGCTACGCAATATCTCCAGCGCCTGACGCGCTGCTCGTTTCTCGGCGAGCTGTTTGCTTGCCCCTGCCCCCTGCCCCAGCATCTCGCCGCCGATCTGCACTTCGACGGTGAATTCGGGCTGGTGCTCCGGGCCACGCTCTTCGATCAGCACGTAGTCGGGCCGGCCGTGCAGCCCCTGGGCGAGCTGCTGAAGCGCACCCTTGGGGTTGATCACGGCGGAGTCGGCGTGCACCGCATCGAACTCGTCGGCCATCGTGCGATGGATGAAGTCGCGCGCCACTTCGAGCCCCTGATCGAGCAGGATCGCGCCGACGAGCGCCTCGTAAACCCGTTCGAGATTGCGCGACCGCTCGCGCCCGCCGGTCGCCTCTTCGCCCGCACCAAGCAGCAGCGCGGAGCCGAGGTCGATCTCCCCCGCGAGGCGAGCGAGTGTTGTGCCCCTCACCAGCTGCGAGCGCCACTCCGTCAGGTGCCCCTCTTCTTCGTCGGGGAAGCTCTGGTAGAGCGCTTCGGCGACCACGAGGCCAAGCGCAGCGTCGCCCAGGAACTCCAAGCGTTCGTTGTCCCGACCATCCTCGTCGGGGTGCTCGTTGGAGTAGGACGGATGGGTGATGGCCGTGCGCAAGAGCGCCTCATCCCGGAACTGGATGCAGATGCGCTCCTGGAGCGCGACGAATTCTTCCGGGGAGCCGGGGGCCAAGTGGTCACCTCTCGCATCGCACGCCCCCCCGTCGCGCGTACGATGTGATCAGGCCGTCGTCGGCCAGGACAGTGATACTAGGAGCCTAGAGAGCGTGGCCCGCGAATGTCAAGAACCGCTCACTCGCTTATGCACCCAAGCATCAACGCAATCCTACCCTCGCTGCCCTCGCAGAGCCGGTTGTTACTCGACGCTGCGGTCGCCACAGCCGAGGCACGCGGCGAAGCGCTGTGGCTCGTCGGCGGGGCCGTTCGTGACTATGCGGCGGGCCTTTCCGTACGGAATGTTGATGTCTCTGTCGATGGTGATGCAGCCGCGCTGGCGACCGAGATCGCGGAATCGCTCGACGTCACGGTGCAGCACTTTCCTCGCTTCGCGACCGCCACGGTGAGCCACAACGACGCGGCGATCGACATTGCCGCGCTGCGCAGCGAACGCTACGCGCGCGACGGCGCGCTGCCCGACGTACGCCTCAGAGCGACGCTCGAACGCGACCTTGCTCGCCGCGATTTCACCGTCAACGCGATCGCGATCGGGCTGACCGCGGCGAACCGCGACGAGCTTGTTGACCCGTTCGACGGCCTCACGGACCTCGCTGATCGCCGCCTGCGCGTGCTGCATAATCGCGCGTTCGCGGACGACGCGACGCGGCTCTGGCGCGGGGCGCGCTACGCGGCCCGGCTGCGGCTGCGGCCCGACCGAGCGACGGCGGTGTTGATCGCGGACGGCACCAGGTCGCTGACCCACATCTCCGGCCGTCGCCTCTGGGCGGAGTTCGTGCGCACGGCGGCGGATCGAGGCGCCTACCGCACGCTGCGGCAACTCGATCGGTGGGGCGTGCTCGCGGCAACAGCCCCGGCGCTCGCACTCTCGCCGCCTGCGGTGCGGGCGTTGCGCCATCGCCCCGGCCCGCACAACCCCACCCTGCTACTGGCGGTACTGGTGGGCGGCTCGACCGGCCACGAAGACGCGCTCGATCGTTTCGCGGTCTCGGGCGAGGTGCGCTCGGTCGTGGAGCAGGCCGCGGCATTGTTGGCTGCCGGAAAGCCGGCGCCGGAGCTGCTCACGACTCTTGAGGGGTACGACGCACGAGCGCGCCTGGCCGCCCTCTGGTTCGCCCCCGGCCCGCAACGCCCGCTCCAGCGTGAGCTACGGAGGTGGGAGCGGACGCACTCGCCCCTGGATGCCGGAGCGCTCGGTCGGCTCGGTGTGGCAGCCGGCCCCGCGATCGGCGAGACGCTGCGGCGGTTGCGTCGGGAACGCTACCTCGGCACCCTGAGCAGCGCGGCAGAGGCCCGGCGCAGCGTGCAAACGGCACTCTGCGGCACGACGAGGCGAGGCAAACGTGGCTGAACAGAGTGGCGACGGGCAGACCGGCGAGGGACAGCGCTGCGTCGTCTGCGAGCAGGTCGAGCCGAACGAACGGCTGCTCGAACGGTGCTTCAGCTGCGACAACCCGTTCCACCTCAACCCCCGCAACGACGTCGATGGCCTCGACCACGGCGACGCGTGGATCGGGCCCACACTCGGCGTCGTCTTCTACTGCAGCACCTGCATCGATGCGATGGACGCGCAGGAGCGCACGCAGGCCGGTGATCCCGCGCAGGCCGCGGCTCAACTGATGGCCGGACAGCTCGGCGCGGCACTGTCGCCCACCCCTTCCGCACCGTCGCAGCCCGCCGAGGGTGCTCCGCCGCCGCGTCCGGTGCGCGATGCGCCGCGCCGACGGTACCGCCGCATCAACCTGCCGTGAGCGACGGCCGCCGCGTCCGCAGCGCGACCCCTCCCCCACCGCCCGAACCCGCAGGTCGCCGAGGGCTGCGGTCGAGAATCGGCGGTGCCTCTCGCTGGTGGGCGCTGGCGATCGGACTACTGGTCGGCCGCATCGTCGTCGACGCGCCGGAGGTGGTGCGCCAGTCGTTCGACGCGCTGTTTTTCCTCGGCCTCGCCTTCCTCGTCGCACGCTCCTACCGTCGCTGGGCGCGAGAACAGCTACGACGACGCCGCGAACAACGAGGCTCGTGACTCGCTAGTCCTCGAAACGCCGGAACCACGTCGCGTCGTCGTCGGGCAGGGCAGCCGGCGCGGTGATCGGTGCGTAGCTCGCGCGCAGCATGAAGTAGAGGCCGCGTCCGTTCGTGCGTGGCACTCGAGCGAAGAAGGCGTCCGCGCCGTCCCGTCGCAGTCGGCGCTCGGCGGCGAACAGCGCGTGCGTGCCATAGGCGTGGCCGCGCTGATCCGGATCGATCGCGATCGCGTGCACGGTGGCCGCGCCTTCCAAAGGCAAATCAACCTCGAAGGCCAGCAGCCCCACATCGGCACCATCGACGCGGACGACCATGCAGACCGTGCCCGGCGGTGAGGCCGGCAGATCACCCTCGTAGCCACGCTCGACGCCATCACGCAACGCCTGTGCGAGCCCGTCGCTAAGCGCGCCGTCGAACGGCGAAAGCGTGACGCCGTGCCCCCGCGCCCAGACGCCTCCGCGCACCCTGCCCGACGCCGTCATGCCAGCCAGTCCGCGACCGCCTGTGAGAGCGAGGACGATGGCAGCCGCCGCACCTCGCAGTCGGGCAGCCCCTCGACGAATGCTTCCCCGTAGCGACGGGTGGCGATGCGGCTGTCGAGCACGACGAAGACGCCGCGCTCGTCGGAGCCGCGGATCAGGCGACCGAAGCCCTGTCGGAAGCGCAGCACGGCCCGCGGCAGGGCGTACTCGTTGAAGGGGTCCTCGTACTGACCGGCGCGTGCCGCATAGATTGGGTCGGTCGGCACCGGGAACGGCAGTCGCGCGACGACGATCTGCGAGAGCGCCTGCCCGCGCACATCGATCCCCTCCCAGAACGCCGCCGTGCCGAACACGAGCGCGCGAGGCCGATCCGCGAGCGTGCGCAGCAGGCGCGCGGGCGACCCATCGATGCCCTGCGCGAGCACGGTGATGCCATCGCCGGCCAGTGTCTCGCGCAGCGCGCCGGCCGCCGCGCGTACCGCATTGCGGGATGTGAAGAGCGCGAGCGTGCGGCCGTCCGCGGCGCGAGCGGCGGCAGCGAGCGCGCGGTGCATCTCGGTGCCGTAGCCCGCGGAATTCGGCTCGGGGATGTCATCGACCGTGATCGCCAGCACGGCCTTGCGGTAGTCGAACGGCGACGGCACCTGCAACGTGTCCGGCTCGATCAGCCCCAGGTGTTCCGTGATGTAGTCGAAGCTGCCGCCGGTCGTGAGCGTGGCGGAGGTGGCGACCACCGAGTCGCACGCGGCGTAGAGGTTATCGGCGAGACGACCAGCCACCTCCAGCGGAGCGACGCTAAGTCGCACGTCGCGGTCGTCGGCTCGCATCCAGATGATCAGGCCGGGGTCGCTACGCAGCGCGACATCCAGCAGCGTCTCGCGGGCACGAGCGTAGAACTCGCTCTCCCTGCCCAGGTCCGTGCGCAAGCGATCGAGGCCGGGAGCGGCCGAGTCCGGCATCGAACTGACCGCGTCGCGCGCCTGCGCGACTTGTTCACCGAGGTAGTGCAGCGTGACATCGAGTTGCATCGCCGTCTCTTCGACGTCCGCCCAGAGCGGCTGCGAGTGGCGAGCAGTGCCGAGTGCGAGTTCGCCGTCCGGCCCGCCGTCGGATCCGGTCTCGCGGCGCTCCTCAGCGTATGACCGCAGCGCCTCTGCCAGCGGCTCGATGCGGTCGATCGCGCTCTTCGCGGCGGACGCGACCGTATCCGCGATCGCCGCCAGTCCGGCCGCGGGCGAGAGCGGCGAGCCGTCTCTTACGGCCGCGCGCATGCGGCCGGCCGCGCCCTTGCTCGACGCGAAGTCCCGCAGCAGGGCGGTCAGTTCCTGTAACGAGAGTGTCGCGCCGTACTGGTCGGTCGCGACCTCCTCCAGCCGGTGCGCCTCGTCGATCACCAGGTGACGGAACGGCGGAACCGCCTGCGTCGCCCCCGCGCTGGCGGCCATCAGCAGCGCGTGGTTGACGACCGCGACATGTGCGGCGGCCGCGTCCTGCCGCGCGCGTACGAGGAAACATGACCCCTCGCGGACGTACTCACATTGACGTGCGAGACAATCGTTCGAGTCGGCCGAAAGCCCGTCCCACGCGCTGCGGTCATCGAACGGCATGTAGAGCTCGCCGGAGTCCCCGGTCTCGGTCTGCGGCAGCCACGTGGCGATGCGCGAGAGCAATCGTGCCTGCGGCGGCGTCAGCTCGCGCTGCTCCTCACGCGCCTCCGCGTAGCGCTCGATGCAGAGGTAGTTGCCGCGTCCCTTGAGCATCGCGGCTCGCAGCGTGCCCTCGCCTCCACCTTCGTGCTGCTCGACCAGCCGGGCGGCGGCCGGGATGTCGTGCGACGTGAGCTGCTCCTGGAGGTTGAGCGTGTGCGTCGAGACGAGCACCCGGTCGTCGTTGCGGTAGGCGTGCAGCAGCGAGGGCAGCAGGTACGCGAGCGACTTGCCGGTACCCGTGCCCGCTTCGACGGCGAGGTGCGCGCTGTCGACGGTCGCGCGGCCGACCGCCTGCGCCATCTGCACCTGCCCGGGGCGCGTCTCGAAGCCCTCGATCAGCTCTGTCTGCCGCGTCGCCGTCTCGAAGAGCCGCGCCGAGTCCTCGGCCGTCACCGCACGCAGCGACTCACGGGGCACCAGTACCTGCGGGGCCGACCTCGCCGCCACGCGAGAGAGCGATGGCCCCTCGCCGCCTTGCCCGTCCGCCGCGCTCAGTGCGGCGGCGAAGAGCGGAGCGAGCGCCGAGGCCCCGCGCTGCAGAAACGCCAGCACATCAAGCAGCGTCGTACGCGGCAGCCGGTCGATCAGCGTCAGCAGTCGCAGGAAGACATCGCGAGCTGTCTCCGCGTCGGCGAGCGCGCGGTGGTGCGTACCCGGGTCGACGCCGAGTAGCTCCGCCAGTGTCGCGAGGTCGAGCCGCGCCGCCGTCGGTAGCAACACCGAGGCGAGATCGAGCGTGTCGAGGGAAGCACCCGCGAGTTCAACCCCGGCCGCGTGCAGGAAGGAGATGTCGAAGCGGATGTTCTGGCCGACCACCGCCCGGTCGCCGCAGAACGTCGCCAGTTCAGCACCGACAGAGGTAATCGTCGGCGCGCCTCCCACGTCGTCCTCGGAGATCCCAGTGAGGTCCTGGATCATCAGTGGGATCGGCATGCCAGGATTGACGAACGAGCTGAAGCTCTTCGTCTCACCCTCGAGCGTGAAGCGCGTCGCGCCGACCTCCGTGATGCGATCAGTGGAGGCGTTGAGCCCGGTCGTCTCGAGGTCGATCGCAACGAACTCCTCCCGCGAGGCGGTTGCGAAGAGTGTGCCGATGTCGGGGGTGTCGGGCATGCGCCCGCCCTGCTAGCCCGGGGAGGGTGTGCTGTTAGCCTTCAGCCTGCGCCGCGTCCACGCTCCCGGTCTGGAAGCGCACGACGCGGCCGGAAGGGGTGCGGTGCACGGCCTCGAAGCGCCCCGCGTGCAGCTCTTCGAGCAGTTCTGCCGAGCTCTTGAACTCCCGCTCGAATCCGGTCGCGAAGTTGCCGACGCCGCTCTTGGAATGCGCGTCGGAGCCGCCCGTGCGCGGCAGCCCGTTGACCATCGCCACCTCGTAGGCGAACTCGTTCTCCTGCGGCGTGTTGCTGGCGTTCGAGACCTCGATCGCGTTGACGAGCTGGAAGACGGGCAGCTCCGCGGCCTCTTCCACCGT